>NZ_CP026217.1:3832500-4357500 GCF_002934425.1 Aeromonas sp. ASNIH4
AAACCCAGCACGCCAAAAGCGGCCCCCATGAAGAGGAACAGCCAGAGCGCCCTGAGAGCCGGCGCATCGTAGTGAGGCAGGCTGATCACCGCCCCCTGCCCCTTCATGTTCTGCAGCATCAGGGTCGCCATGATGGCGGAGATGCCCACCGCCTTGATGGCCAGAAAGGAGTAGCGAAACTGCGGGCGCATCTCCTCCATCACGAACAGGATCCCCGCCAGCGGCGCATTGAAGGCCGCGGCCAGACCGCCCGCAGCCCCGGCTGCCAGCAGGGCGTGCCCATGCTCCTTCGGCAGTCGGAAGATATCCGCCACCATCTTGCCGAGGTTACCGCCGATCTGCACCGACGGGCCTTCCCGCCCCAGCACCATGCCGGAGCTCAGGGTGCAGATGCCACCGAAGAACTTGACCGGCAACACCCGCCACCAGCGTACCGGACGCAGCTCGTCCATGGCCCCCTCAATCTCGGGAATGCCGGAGCCACCCGCCTCCGGCGCAAAGGTATGGGTCAGGAAACAACCAATACAACCCAGCAAGGCGCTGAAACCAAAGCCGAGCAGGCCGAGCTGCCACCAGGGGCGATCGGCCAGCAGGTCGACACGCTGCTGTGCCAGCCAGTGCACGCCGGACTCGAACAGTCCGCAGACCAACCCGGCCAGGGTGCCGACCAGCGCCGCCAACAGCAGCACCAGCAGGGGCATCTTGTCTTGATGAATGATCCGCCGCAGGACAGGGCCGCGGGGAGGCGAGAGCGGTTCGGAGGAGGAGAGAGCTTGTTGCGACATGAAAAAACCACATTCGTTTGCTGACGGAGGTGACGATCATCCGGCCTGCTGTCCGGCTGCCCAGCACCGGGCCTTTCTGCTATAGTCGGCCCGTTTCATTTAACACGGGGCAGTCCTTGGCCGGGGTCAAGAGCGCAAGCATACTCCAGCGCCCCCTGACTGCCGAGCCGCAATCGGCCACCTGCGCCTGTGTGACGACCAAAATCCCATTAAGGATGATCCATGTCAAAATCAGATCAGCTGTTTGAACAGGCCCGCCAGACCATTCCGGGCGGCGTCAACTCACCGGTCCGCGCCTTCAATGGGGTCGGCGGCACACCCCGCTTCATCGATCACGCCGATGGCGCCTACCTCTATGACGTGGATGGCCAGGCCTATGTGGATTACATCGGTTCCTGGGGCCCCATGTTGCTGGGTCACAACCACCCGGCCATCAAGGCCGCCGTCATCAAGGCGGTGGAGAAAGGGCTGAGCTACGGCGCCCCGACCGAGATCGAAGTGCTGATGGCCGAGAAGGTGCGCCAGATCGTGCCCTCCATGGAGCAGGTGCGGATGGTCAACTCCGGCACCGAGGCGACCATGAGCGCCATCCGGCTGGCCCGCGGCTACACCGGTCGCGACAAGATCGTTAAATTCGAAGGCTGCTACCACGGCCACGCCGACTCCCTGCTGGTCAAGGCCGGCTCCGGCGCCCTGACCCTGGGTCAGCCCAACAGCCCGGGCGTCCCGGCTGACTTTGCCAAGCACACCCTCACCTGCGTGTTCAACGATCTGGACTCGGTACGCGAAGCCTTCACCCAATACGGCAGCGAGATCGCCTGCATCATCGTCGAGCCGGTGGCCGGCAACATGAACTGCATCCCGCCGGTACCCGGCTTCCTGGAGGGGCTGCGCGCCATCTGTGACGAGTTTGGCGCCCTGCTGATCCTGGATGAGGTGATGACCGGCTTCCGCGTCTCCCTGCGCGGCGCCCAGGGCCACTACAACATCGACCCGGATCTCACCACCCTCGGCAAGATCATCGGTGCCGGCATGCCGGTCGGTGCCTTCGGCGGCAAGAAGAAGGTGATGCAGCACATCGCCCCGACCGGCCCTGTCTATCAGGCCGGCACCCTCTCCGGCAACCCGGTGGCCATGGCCGCCGGCCTCACCATGCTGGATCTGCTGCTGGAGCCGGGCCTCTATGAGCAGCTGAGCGCCAAGACCGCCCGGGTTGCAGAAGGGCTGAAAGCCGCTGCCGCCAAGCACGGCATCCCGCTTGCCATCAACTACGTCGGCGGCATGTTCGGCTTCTTCTTCACCGACGAGAGCGAGATCACCCGCTACGAGCAGGTGACCCGCTGCGACATGGAACGCTTCAAGCGCTTCTATCACCTGATGCTGGAAGAGGGCGTCTACCTGGCGCCGAGTGCCTACGAGGCGGGCTTCCTGTCGCTGGCGCACGGCGACGAGGAGATCGAACACACTCTGGCCGCCGCCGAGCGCAGCTTCGCCAAGCTGGCCGGCTAAGCCGCCGCGTGTCGCAAAAGGGCCCTTCACGGGCCCTTTTTCATTGCCGTTTCGGCGCCCTTCGGCCTCCCCCGGTGCGCCCGATGTTGGTGCAGACTTTGCGCAAATGGCACGGCTCTGTCACCAAACGGTGCATATCCCGCCCCTCCGTCCGTCATAAAACGGGCCCACAATTTGCACCCTGCAAGTTGGATGCAAACCCGTTTGAGCGAGGTGTATATGGCGGAAATGAGCCCCATCGATGTGCTGCGACGCTATCAGGAGTACGAAGCCGAACTGGCCCCCCTGCTGCTGGGACTGCTCACGGCATCACCCGATTCACTCAGCAGTTATCCCTTCATCCTGAACCAGGCACCCAGCCGGGAACCGCTCGGGATCCTGCCGCCGGTGCCGGCACCGCAAGCCCGTTTGCATCTAATCGTGAGAGGCCAGGGCCGTGAGCTGACCCTCTGCCTGAACCAGCTCATCGCCTGGCTGATGGGAGACAGGGAGCGACGCCGGGCCATGCCTTGGTTCAAGGGGGTTTATGTGGTGCTGAGTCTGGCGCTGTTTCTGATCGTCGCGACGCTCATCTGGCACGGGCTGGAGCAGCTCTATCTGCTGCTGTGCGGGGCGCAGCAGAACCGATTGGGGGCCTTCAGCGCCATCATCTTCCTGACCCTGGCGCTCGCAGTATTCGACTTGGGCAAGACCATTCTGGAAGAGGAGGTGCTGCTGCATAAGGACATCTTTCGCCACAGCGCGATTCGCCGCACCATTACCCGCTTCATCGCCGCCATCCTGATCGCGGTCTCCATCGAGGGGCTGTTGCTGCTGTTCAAGGGCTCGCTCGGCCAGAGCGAACTGCTCTGGCCGGCGGTGGGTGTGATGGGGTGTGCCGTGGGGCTGCTGCTGGCCCTCGGGCTCTATGTGTTTCTCGGGGCCAGGGCCGAAGCGGCGCTGGTGCAGGCCAGCCTGCGACCTCTGCCAGCCGGGGTTGTGGTACCCACCGCGCCGCCCGCCAAGAAGCGTACCTGGTCCAGGAGGTATAGATGACGATGAAGGCCTGCAATCACGTCAATACTCCACGGCCAGCACCGATACGCGCCGTACTGGCTAACCAGTGACGCCTGCCAGTCGGGGTTGCAGTTCCCGCCGCGCCGCCCGCCAGGAGGCGTACATGGTCCAGGAGGTATAGATGACGATGAAGGCCACCAGCCATTTGAGCATCGCCATGTCCATCGACTTGACCAGCATGGCCGCCAGCACCACGCCGACAGGGCCGAAGATGGCCACCGCCAGCACCGCCTTGGCATCGAAGGCCCCTTTGCGGATGAAGGTGCCCGCCGAGAAGACGCTGAGCACGGCGGTGGAGCCCATCATGATGGGAAACGCCGCCAGCGGATTCATGCCGAGCAGATAGACCAGGGTCATACAGGGGGCGAACAGGCCGATGCCCACGTTCATCAGCACGCCGAAGATGAAGTTGCCGAGCAGCGCGATCCCAAGCTTGTAACCGGTCAGCCCCATGGCATCGCCACCGAGGGGGAACAGCCCCAGCAGGCCCGCAAAGATGAGGCCGGCTACCACCAGCAGGGAGACCGCCATCACCAGCCGGATGGTCTGGCGATCGAACGAGGCGACGTGGCGCGCCCCCCAGGCCGCCCCGGCAGCCGCGGCCACCATCATGCCGATGAGGGTGAGCGGATCCACCTGCACGGCGCCGATGAAGATCAGCGACTGGGTGACCGTCGGCAACACGCACTGGCCGTTGAGGGTGCCCGGCAACAGCCGGTCGTCGATCAGCTTGAACTGCTTGTAGCAGGCAGTCTTCACCGCGAAGCTGCCGACCCCCAGGGTATCGAGAAAATTGGCGACAAAACCGATGGCCGCCACCGGCCAGAAGGGGGTCGATTCCAGCTCCCCCTGTTGCCGTTTGTGCCACCAGGCCCGTACCAGCATGAAGATGAACACCAGGGCGCAGATGATGAATATCAGGCGCAAAAGATTAATTAACATACAGAGTTCTCCAGCAACGGGCGGCGATTCTAAGGCAGCAAAAATAAAAAATCTTGGTCAGGATCAAGCATTCAGCCCATGCAAACGATTATCTGGAGAAACTCATGACGAGCACGCCCGAACGAATCTGCTAATACTTGTCTATGAGGGCCAGCAGGCCTGGGGCCACCGGTGGTAGTCATGGTCATTTCGCGACGACCACAGTCACCGGCGGGAAGTAGCCAAAAAGAAGGCCGGTATGCACCGACCTTCTTTTTTTATTGCTGACTCACCGGCGTTTTACCCGCCAGCCACTGCCAACCCGGCAGACGTGGCAGTCGCTGGGCGATCCAGCCGATCAGCGCATCCGACAGCCCGGTCAACAACAGCAGCGGCAGGCAAAGCAGGGTCAACGACAGGGCCCCCACATAGACATCCGTCAGCCAGTGGGCGCCGGAGAGGATGCGGGGCGCCGAGAACAGCGGCACCATCAGCAGCGCGGTCACCCCGGCCCAGCGCGGCAGATGGCGCAGGGCAAAGCCGGCGAAGATCATCAGGAACAGGGCGTGATCGCCGGGGAAGCTGTCGCTGGAGGAGTCCTTGGTCGGGATCCCGCTGAGCTGGGTCACCCGCAGCGCGTCCGCCACAGTCAGGGTCGGGCTGGGCCGACTGACCGGCAGCAGATGACCGAACTGGTTGATTACCAGAGCCCCCAGCAGCATGACGATCCCCATGGCCACCAGCCGGCGGCGTCCCTGCTCGTCCGCACGCCAGAAGCAGCGAGAGAGGATCAGCCCCATGCAGGAGAGCACCGCCAGATCGAACAGCCGGTTGTTGGTCACGGCCACCAGATTTGCCCACCACTGGGCCTGACCCAGCCAACCATTGACCAGATGGAAGACGGCGAGATCCCACTGATCCCAGGGGCCGTGATTGGGCAGAGCAGCCCAACTGATGGCGATGAGACCCCCCAACAGATAACAGGGTATAAATTTGCGCATACGAACTCTCCTCCCCGAAAAATGGGCCCGTATTTTAAGGTTCATCGCGTCTTTCCGGGGAAGGCGGCCTTGATTTTCAGGAAAAAGTATTCTGAGTCCCGAAACCCATAGGCCATGCGTTTTATCACCTTGATTCGATTATTCACCCCCTCCAACTGGCTGGTGTGCATTGGAAAGAGGGCGCTCGCTAAGATGCCTCGGATGTAACGCCGGAGGTTTCTGGCAAAATCCTTCAAGGGTGCCAGACCACTTTCCCTGGCGTGCCGCGTCCAGCCCCTCCACCGTCGCCAGCCTTCCCGGATGTCGGGGGCGTACCAAATTTCCTTCAAGGCATCCTTGAGTACATAGGCTGTGGCCAAGGGCTGATTGGCGGCCAGTAGTTCCTGCAATTGCACCTCTTGCCCTTCCTTGAGGTTCTCCCGATTGCGCAGCAGCAGCCAACGCGCTTGCTTGACCACCTTGCGAGCTGGCTTGTCATGCTGCAATGCGTTGGCCTGATCCACCCGGATACGGTCTATCACCTTCCGACCGTAGCCCGCCACGACATGGAACAAGTCATAAACCACCTCGGCTTGCGGACAGTGCTCTTTCACCTCCAGATCGAAGGCGGAGTTCATGTCCATGGCAACGGCTTCAATCTGTTGGCATTGTTCGCCCAACAGCTTGAAAAAGGGGCGAATGGCCTCCCGGCTATTACCGTGGCCCACCCACAACACACGAGTCCGTTCAGCATCCATGATCACAGTGGCATAACGATGGCCTTTATGCAGGGCGAACTCGTCCATCACCAGCCGTCGCACAGCGCCAGGTTCAAAGGTGCCAACACTGGCTTGGAGTCGGCGTATGTCGATGGTCTTGATGGTATGCCAATGCAGTCCGGTGAGCAGGTTGACATGACTGATGGGCATCAACTCAAGCAAGGCCTCAACCCAGCTCTGCAATCGTTGTGTGATGCGTGAACTGGGAGGCAACCACGCGATATGTTCAGACACCCGGCCGCAGTGCAGGCAGTCAACGCGACGGATGGGGACTTGCAGGCGAACCCGCAGTTCAAACAGATCGCGGTCACGGACTAGGCGGGTGCGACGATCGTGGACCAATGGGCAGGGCTGATGACACTTGCCACAAAGAGGCAGGTGGTTAGAACGAGGTTCAAGAGCGAAAGTAATTTGTGTGGCACAGCGGCTATGGACAGAAACGTCGTAGCCTGGCCAGAACGAGGCAAAATTAATATCATGCATAGTGACAGCAGGGTGAAGGAACCGGTTTGTTTGGCGACTACCAGTTTACCCGATCCCTGTCTGTCAACTTACCTTTCCCCACGCTTGCGCGAAGAACCTATTTTAAAGCATAAAAATAGTGACGTGAATCGCACAAACGGGGGAGGAAGGCGTCATGCCTCCTATCCGGAAAGTCGGCGCGTCCCCTGCCGGCTTGGCCTGTTGCAGCCTTGCGGCTAGTATGGAGTCCCTCTATTTCGCGAGATGACGAGAGCTATGCGCAGCTACCTTCGGATGATGCTGTTTGCCCTGGGCCTGCTGGCCGGCGCGCAGATCCCGGGTCTGATCGACCTCTACTACCAGCGGCTGGATGCCCGCCTGCAGCAGGCCAGCCTCAGCCTGGCCCCTTTTCAGGAGACGGCGGACCAGCACTTCAACGGCGATCTGACGGCCCTGGTCAACCACTACCGCACCAACCCGGATCCGGTATTCGCCAAAGATGCTGCCAGCCTGCAGCTGCTGGTCAGCCAGCGCCAGACCCTGCAGCAGGAGAGCGTCTACAAGCACCATCCCTGGTACCGGCAACTCTCCCACCTGCTGCTGCGCGCCGAGCCCCAGCTCTGGCAGGATACCCTGCAAAACTACAGCTACGTGGTGCCGCTCAAGCAGGCCGCCATCGTCTGCGGCATGGCGGCAGGCCTGCTGGCAGCCCTGCTTGGCGATCTGTTGCTCAGCCTGGTGCTGTTGCCGTTTCGCCGGCAGCAGCCCCGCACACGCTACGCGCCGCGCTGACGAGATCGATGCGGTGGCGCAGGCAGCCGGAAACAACAAAGGGGCCAGTGGCCCCTTTGTTGTTTCCGTCCGGTGTCACAGCTCGTATGGCAGCCGCGACTGGCTGACCAAACGCTGGAGCGCCTGCACCACCAGGGGATCGAACTGGCTGCCGGAGCGTGACAGGATATATTCCATGGTCTGGGCCAGCGACCAGGGCTCCTTGTAGGGCCGCTTGCTGAGCAGGGCATCGAACACGTCGACCACGGCCACGATGCGGGCCGACAGCGGGATCTGCTGGCCGGCCAGCTGCTCCGGGTAACCCTTGCCATCGAAGTGTTCATGATGGCCGCGAGCAATCTCGGCCCCCAGCGACAGATAGCTGGTGCCCTCCACCATCTCCCCCGCCTTGTGCAATATGCTGGCGCCGATGTCCGCGTGCTGCTCCATGATGACCCGCTCATCCGGTTCGAACCGGCCCGGCTTGTGCAGGATGTGGTCCGGCGTGCCCACCTTGCCCACGTCGTGCAGTATGCTGGCCATGCCGATCATGTCGACGAAGCCCGGTGTCAGCTCATCGGGATAGGCCCCCGCCTGCTGCAGCTCGGCCACGATGGCATCGGAGAGCTTCTGCACCCGCAGCACGTGATCACCTGTATCCGAATCGCGGAACTCCGCCAGCGCCGCCAGTGCCACCACGGTCGCCTCCTGGGCGCGCAGCAGCTGGTTGTAGAGATAGAGGTTGTCGTACGCCGCCGAGATGCGCTGACAAAACACGTCCAGCAGATCGCACTCGAGCGGATCGAGCGGCTGGGTGGGGGTAAAATTGAGCACGAACTCACGCCCGTTCTGGGCGGCGATATAGAGCGCATCCTGGGGATGCTCGAAGCGGTTGCAGCGGTTGGCCAGCGCACTCATCACCGAATCGTGCAGGGCCGGGAAGGCGCTGAGCGGCACATCGCTCAGCAAGGATTCATAGTCGCCGGTGGCTGCCAGGATCTCCAGCTCCTGCGAGCCGGGCCGGCGTTCGGCGCAGATGGCGCCTTCGGTGCCCACGTCGAGAATGGCGCTGATCTGCTTGAGCACGCCGGAGGCAAACTCCCGCAGCGAATGCAGATGATAGAGATCCCCCGCCCCCTCCAGTATCTTGCCGAGCCCCTGCCGACTCTTGTCGATGGCGCAGAGGGTCTCATAGGAGCGCAGGGAGGCGATGACGGTGGTATAGAGCTTCTGCACCGTCAGCTCGGTCTTGGTCTTGTAGTCGTTGATGTCGTAATCGAGGATCACCCGCTGCTCCGGGGCCTGCCCCGGTTGGCCGGTGCGCAGCACGATACGCACCAGACTGTTGTGCATCTCGTTACGGATCTGGTGCACCAGCCGCAGGCCGGCATCTTCGGTCTCCATCACCACGTCGAGCAGGATCAGGGCGATGCGCGGATTGGCCAGCAGCATGCGGGCCGCTTCGGCGCCGCTGTAGGCGTTGAGCAGTTCAAGCGGGCGGGATTTGTACTGAATGTTGGAAAGTGCCAGCCGGGTGGCATGATGAATGTCCGGCTCATCATCGACGATCAACACCTGCCAGGGGTTGATCGCCTTGGTCACCACGGCCTCATCGTCATCCAGCTCGATGATGTCGTCATCCAGCCAGAGCTCGTCCTTGTCTTGGGCACTGCTCATATCGTTCACGCCTCCAGGCGCTGCATGAGGGTACTGACAGTATGTACCATCAGGCAGCGATGGATCACAAGCCCCTGCACTTGCCCCCTCGTGCCCGCCCAGCGCCGGCCGACTTATTCGAACGGTTCGAGATAGGCCTGGATTGCCTTCCTCAGCCACGCCAACACCTTGCCATGATAGGCATTTTCCGACAGATAGACGCCATAGTCGCGCCACTGCAGGCTGAACTTGTGCTTCAAGGTCAGCAGCTCCCCTTGCCGCAGCTGGCTCTGGATCAGCGGTGACGGCAGCACGGCCCAGCCGAGGCCATCGAGCACCGCATCGCGCATCAGCTCGAAGCTCGACAGCCCGATGTGGTGGCCGCCGATGGGCAACAGGCTCTTGACCGAAAATTCGTCCACATAGGAGAGGGTGACCTGGGTATGACCGGTCAGATCCTGCTGCAATACCCGCTTCAGGCTGGCCAGCGGGTGGCTCGGGGCCACCACCATCAGGGTGCGGATCGGGTTGAGCACCTCGATGTTGAGACCGCTGCGCTCCTGCTCCTCGGTGATGAGACCGAAGGCGGCGTCGACAAACCCCTCCTCCACCAGCGCGGGTAGCTCCGGCGGCGAGGCCAGCACCAGCGAGATGCTGGTGCCGGGAAACTGGTGACGCAGCGCCCCCAGCATCTCCCGCCACACCGCCTCGGGAATGGCGTCATCCCGCGCCACCCGCAGCGCTACCTCGGCGCCGGAGGCGTAGTGTTCGCACTTGAGCTTGAGGCTGTTGGCGGCCTGCAGCAGCCGCTTGCAGTCATCCAGCACCTGCTCGCCGATCTCGGTCAATCGGCTCTGGTTGGCACCTCGTTCAAAAAGTTCGACGCCAAGCTCAACCTCAAGCGCCGCTATCGCCGTGCTGACTGCGCTGCGACTCTTGCCAAGCCGGCGCGCCGTATTGGCAATGGAGCCACTGCTGGCTGATTCCACAAAGAGTTGTATCTGGTAGAGCTTCATGATCTGGGTCGCGAGCAGGGTATCCGATATTCACCTTACCTTGCCCCCTTCTAGCAAGGCAAACCGTCAGCGTCTGAATTGTCGACGCTCAGCGATTCTGCCGCCTGAGCGGGCTGCGGCTATCATGGCCCCGTCGCAGCAACAAAAGGACATTTTATGTTATTCAATCGCATGCTCCTGGCCCGCATCTTTCTGACGGGCGCCATCCTGACCGAGGTCGCCGGGACCTCCAGCATGGCCATGATCCCGGAGAACGAGGCCGGCTGGCTCAACTATCTGCCGATGTGGCTGCTCATCTCTTTCTCCTATCTGTTGTTGGCCAAAGCCGCCAAAACAATCTCCATTGGTATTGCCTTCGCGCTCTGGGAGGGGCTGGGGATCGCGCTGATCACCGTCGTCTCCGTGCTGTTCCTCGACTACCACCTGAATGCTCAGGAGTTGATCGGACTGGCGTTGGCCATAGTGGGTATTGTTCTGGTGACAATGGGTGAAACCCATGACGAACCGACCACAGGTACCGGCAGCATCCGCCGTCTTGGCGCTGCCCATGACAAACCGGCCGCAGGCACTGGCAGTACTCGCAGCCTTGGCGCTGCCAAGGAGGCTGTATGCACCCGTTGATCATCGTACTGGGGGCGGCCCTGCTGGATATCGGTGCCAACATGGCGATCAACCGCTCGGTTGGTTTTCGTCACAAAGGCTGGGGATTTCTCGGCATCCTGCTGGTGCTGTGTGCCTTCACCCTGCTGTCGGAAGCGGTGAGCACCGGCAAGATCGATCTGGCCGTGGCCTACGCCACCTGGGGTGCCATCGGCATCCTGGGTACCGCCCTCGGTGGCTTGCTGCTGTTTGGCGAGCGGCTCAAGCCCATCGGCTGGGTCGGCATGCTGGTGATGGCCGTCGCGGTGACCCTGCTCACCACTGCCTGATAGCCCCGTTACGCACTGCACACCATGCAAAGAAGCCGCCCGGCTAACCGGGCGGCTTCTGCTTTTTATGGGCGATGCAGGCTTGCGGCAGGTCTGCCTCAGCGGCCCACTTCGTAGAGCTCCAGCGGCAGGCCGTCGGGGTCGGCGAAGAAGGTAAAGCGCTTGCCGGTCAGCTCGTCCACCCGCACCGGCTCCACCTCGATACCATGCCCCTGCAGATGGGCGATGACCCGGTCGAGCTCAGCGACCCGAAAGGCCAGGTGGCGCAAGCCGCACGCCTCCGGCCGGGAGGGGCGCAGGGGCGGCGCCGGGAAGCTGAACAGCTCCAGCTGGCTGCCGTCCGGCAGCGCCAGATCCAGCTTCCACGACTGGCGCTCCTCGCGCAGCGTCTCGGCGATGATGGGCAGCCCCAGCACCTGGTGGTAGAAGTGGCGCGAGCGCGCATAATCGCTGGCAATGATGGCCACGTGGTGGATGGCATCAAACAGGGGATGTGACATGAGCACTCCGGGCAAGCGGGCAGCCAGGGCTGCCCGCCGCGGTCAGTTGAAGAAACCGTTGAACCAGTTGTCCAGTGCATTGGCCGGGCTGGACACCGGACTGGCGCAGCCCATGGGCTCGGCCAGCCCGGCCAGCTTGGCCGGCACCTGCAGACTGCCGGGGCAGTCGCTGGTGACCCGGGTGCCGCTGGCGCGGGAGAAGCTGGCCCAGCTCACCCCTTGCGGCATGTTCATGGCCAGGCTGTTGACCCCGCGCTGGCTCATGTAGCCGCTGAACAGCTGCAGGGCACCGCTGGCACCGGTCAGGCCGGCCGGGGTGTTGTCGTCGCGACCGACCCAGATGCTGACCAGCTCGTTGTTGTCGAGCCCGGTGAACCAGGAGTCGCGCAGCTCGTTGGTGGTGCCCGTCTTGGCCGCCATGGTGGCGCCGGGGAACTTGGCACCGAGTGCGCGCGCCGTGCCCTGGCTCACCGTCTTGGTCATGGCGAACAGGGTCAGCCAGCTGGCCTGCTCATCGGTCACCCGCTTGGCCGCTTCATCATGCTGATAGAGCTTGCTGCCGTCGCTGTTGACCACCGCCCGGATCGCCGACAGCGGCTGGGTCAGCCCCTGGTTGGCGATGGGCAGGTACATCTGGTTCACCTCCATCGGCGAGAGCGCCACCGCCCCCAGCACCAGCGAGGGATAGGGCTGGATCTCCTGCTCCACCCCCAGCTTGTGCAGGGTGTCCACCACCTTGTCCAGCCCCACCTGCAGCCCCAGATTGACGGTCGGCACGTTGAGGGAGCTGGCCAGCGCATCCATCAGCGGCACGCTCTGGCGGAACTTGCGGTCGTAGTTTTGCGGGGTCCAGATCTGGCCATCCTTGCCGCGAATGCGGATTGGCTGGTCCTTGAGCGGCGTCCCCAGGGTCAGGCCGTTGGAGAGGCCGGTCAGGTAGACCGCCGGCTTCACCAGCGAGCCTATCTGGCGACGGGCATCCAGCGCCCGGTTGAAGCCGGCGTAGCGCGGATCCCGGCCACCCACCATGGCCACCACCTCGCCCTTGTGCCAGTCGGAGACCACCATGGCCGCCTCCAGCTTCTTCTTGCCGCGCAGCTTCTCGATCTGGGCCAGACCCGACTCCACCGCCTGCTCGGCGGCGTGCTGGGCGATGGGATCCAGACTGGTGAAGATCTTGAGGCCGGACTGCTTGAGCAGATCCGGGCCGAAGCGGCTCTGGATCTCCCGCTTGAGCAGGCCCATGAAGGCCGGGGTGCGGCCATAGCTCATCTGACCGCGGGTGATGATGCCGAGCGGCTGTTTGCTGGCCAGTTCATACTCGGCCGGTTGCAGGCTGCCGTGATCCATCAGCAGCTTGAGCACCAGATCACGACGCGCCTTGGCCCGCTCCGGGAAGCGCCAGGGATCGTAATAGGAGGGCCCCTTCACCATGCCCACCAGCAGGGCCACCTGATCGATGTCCAGCTCGTTGACCGGAATGCCGAAGTAGAAGTAGGAGGCGAGCCCGAAGCCATAGACCCCCTGGGAGAAGTTCTGCCCCAGATAGACCTCGTTGAGGTAGGCCTCCAGGATCTCGTCCTTGCTGTAGCGATAGTCGATCAGCACCGCCATGTAGGCTTCCTGCGCCTTGCGCCACAGGCTGCGCTCCCGGGTCAGGAAGAAGTTCTTGGCCAGCTGCTGGGTCAGGGTACTGCCCCCCTGCACGGTGCGACCCGCCAGCAGGTTGGCCGCCATGGCGCGCATGATGGCCACCGGCGAGACGCCGCCGTGCTGGTAGAAGTCGCGATCCTCGGTGGTGAGCAGGGTGATCAGCAGGCTGTCCGGCACCTCGGCGATGCGCACCAGCAGGCGGTCCTCTCGATCTTCGGTGTTGAGGCGATCGAGCAGCACCGGGTCCATCTGGGCGTAGCCGAGCTGACGCTGATTCTCCAGCGACTGGATCCCCTCCAGCCGCGCACCGTTGAAGGTGAGGCGCAGGCCACGGGCGGCATCGGCCCCGTCATGGAATTCGAACGGCCGGCGGATAAGCTCGATGCGGTTGCCGCTCACTGCATACTCGCCCGGGGTGTGGGGCTGGCGCACCTGCTTGTAACTCAGCATGTTGAGCTCGCGCAGCATCTGGGCCTGGGAGAGGCGCTGGCTGGGATAGAGTTCCAGCGGCCGGCTGTAGACCATCACCGGCAACTGCCACTTCTCGCCGTCGAAGCGTTCACGCACCTTGGTATCGAGGTAGATGCCAAACACCACCATGAAGGCCGCTCCCACCAGGGAGAGCTTGAAGCCCAGCCAGAACAGCGTGCGCCAGATGGTGCGTTTGGGCGCCGCCTTCTTGGGGGTGCGCTTGCGTCGTTGCGTTGCCATAAATCCTCTTTGCTTTCCTTTCTACTTGTTATGTCGCGTTCGCGAACGTCCGATCGGGCTTAACCAATTGGATCTGGATTCCGGGTTCGCTCCGCCAGACAGATGGATGTATCCCCCCTCATCCCCGGCCCTTCTCCCACAAGGGGAGAAGGGAGCAAACACCAACCTCGATCAGTTCCCTCTCCCTCTGGGAGAGGGCCAGGGTGAGGGTCATCTGCTGGAGTAGGGCTACGTTATTCCCTGCACCAACCTACATCCCCATCTTCTTCTTGGTGACCCTGGTTGGCATCGCCTCCAGCGGATTGTCCGGCCAGTAGTGGCGGGGGTAGCGTCCCTTCATCTCTTTTTTCACCAGCTCGTAGGAGCCGGCCCAGAAGGCGGCCAGATCGGCGGTGATCTGCAGCGGCCGCTGGGCCGGGGAGAGCAGCTCCACCACCAGCGCCACCCGGCCATCGGCCACGCACGGGGTCGCGGCCTGGCCGAACATCTCCTGAATGCGCACCGGGATCACCGGCGCCTGGCCCGGCTGATAGCGGATCCGCACCCGGCTGCCGGTCGGCGCGGTAAAGTGGCCAGGTAGCGCCTCGTCCAGCCGCTTGGGCAATGGCCAGGGCAGAGACTGGCGCAGGATGTCGCTCATATCGAGCTTTTTCAACTGCTCCAGCCGGGTCATGCCGCTCACCGCCGGCAGCAGCCACTGCTCGAGGTCGGCCAGCAGGCTCGCCTCGTCCATGGCTGGCCACCCTTCGTCGGGCAACCAGTCGCGGGCGCAGCGCAATCGGGCCAGCAGCCCCTCGCTGGCGTCATCCCAGGGCAGCACATGCAGCCCCTTGCGCCGGATGCCCTGCAGCAGGCAACGCCCCTTCTGTTCATCGGAGAGATCCGTCAGCGGCCGCTGGCTCAGCACCAGCTCGCCGAGCACCTGCTGGCGTTCGGCCCGCACCCGCTCCTCGCGCTCATCCCAGTCGAACCACTGGCGCTCACTCACCAACTCGGGCAGCTGGCGCACCAGTTCATCCAGCTCCACCGGCTCGGCGATGAAGATGCGGCTGCCGCGCTCGTTCTGGCCCATCTCAATGGCAATGAGCGCCCCCTGCCCCTGACAGGGGTGACCTTCTACCAGATCGCAACTCACCCCGCCACTGAGCTGATAGCGGCTGCCGCTGCGCAGCTTGCCGATGCGATCGGGCCAGGCGAGAGCGCACAGCAGCCCCAGCCATTGCCCCTGCGCACTGGTGGGGCGAGTGCCGAGCCGCTCGAACCAGCGGGCTGCACTCTGGCGCAGGGCCCCCTGGCGGCGGTGGAACAGCACGGAGAGGCGCTCCGATCCTCGCAGATCTTCTTCCAGCAGCGCCACCAGGAAAGCCGCATCGGCGACAATCCCTGTCAGACCCTCCGCCTCCAGCTCGCGCGCACGCAGCAGCATGCGGGCAAGCCGGGGATGAGTACCGAAGGCTGCCATGGCGCGGCCAGCCGGGGTAAGTTGTTGCTCACCCTCCTGCTTCATGGCGCCGAGGCTCACCAGCAGTCGCTGGGCGCTGGCGACGGCGGCGGCCGGCGGCATGTCCAGCAGCGGCAGCTCTTCGACCTTGGCCCCCCATTGGGCGGCGTCCAGCAGCAGACCGGTCAGCTCCTGGGTGAGGATGTCGGGCGGGCTCTGCTCGGCGAGGCGCTCCTGCACCTCGCTGCTCCAGAGCCGGTAGCAGACACCGGGGCCGAGACGACCTGCGCGGCCCGCCCGCTGGGTAGCGGAGGCCTTGGCGATGGGGCGGGTCTCCAGCCGGGTGACGCCGCTCTTGATGTCGAAGGAGGCACACCGCTCCAGCCCGCTGTCGACCACCACGGAGATCCCCTCGATGGTGAGCGAGGTCTCCGCCACATTGGTGGTGAGCACCAGCTTACGGCGCCCCGCAGGTGCCGGCTCGATGGCCGCTTGCTGGGCCGCCATGTCGAGGCGGCCGTAGAGGGGGGCGAGGGTCACCTCGTCCGGCAGCCGCCCTTCCAGCCACTGCGCCAGCCGCTCGATCTCTCCCTGGCCCGGCAAGAAGACCAGCAGGCTGCCGGCGTGAGCGGCCAGCGCCTCCAGCACCACGGCGCCGACCTGGGGCTCCAGCCACTGCTGGCGATTGGCGGGACGATAGTGGTAGTCGATGGGAAAAACGCGCCCCTCCGAGCGAACCACCGGGGCCTCCGGCAAAAGCCGCTCCAGCGCCATGCCATCCAGGGTGGCAGACATCACCAAGAGCTTGAGATCATCGCGCAATCCCTGCTGGCTCTCGATGGCGAAGGCCAGCGCGGTATCGGCGTGCAGACTGCGCTCGTGGAACTCATCGAAGATGACCAGGGAGACGCCGGTGAGCTCGGGATCCTGCTGCAGCATCCGGGTCAACACCCCTTCGGTGACGATCTCGAGCCGGGTGGCTGCGCTGGTGCGGCTCTCACCGCGCACCCGCAGACCGATGCGCTCACCCACCTTCTCCCCGAGCTGGCACGCCAGAAAGCCGGCGATGTTGCGTGCCGCCAGACGCCTGGGCTCCAGCATGATGATGCGGCCGGGCAGCCGGTTTTGGCGTACCAGCTCCAGCGGCAGCAGGGTCGATTTGCCCGCGCCGGGCGGCGCCTGCAGGATCACGCTGGCATGGTTGTCGATGGCGGCAAAGAGTGCGGGCAGCACCGACACTATGGGGAGGGAAGACAAAGGGATCTGCACCTTCTTGTTGCAAGTCGTAAAACGGCGCCTATTCTGCCACAGCCTGCCCGGCCACCGTGAGCGGATGTCGGCCGGCGAGACAGGATGCAGTGGCTGCCATAGAATGGGCCACCTTGTCTGCATGAAAGAGGCATGCTCACCCGAATGGCCAAACTCTTCTTTGCCCTGCCCGCCGAGGCGCTGGCACCCGATCTCGTCGCCTGGCGCGACCAACTGCCCTGGCCGGGTCAACCGGTACCCGCCGCCAATCTCCACCTGACGCTGGCCTTCCTCGGCGAAGCGGATCAGCTCACCACCACCCGCCTGATGGCCGCCGTTGAGCGCCAGCACTGCCCGCCGCTCACCATAGCGCTCAATGAAACCGGCTGGTTCGGCCGCGCCAAGGCCGCCTGGGTCGGCCCGACGGAGTGGCCCAACGAGCTCACCGTGCTGGCCAGGGCGCTGCGTCGCCACGGCGAGAAGCTGGGGCTTGGCAACGGCGAGCAGGGCTATCGCCCCCACGTCACCCTGTCGCGCAAGGCGAGCGAACCGCCGGCGCTGCTGCCCGCCCCCTATTTCGTGCTGCAGGCCGACCGCTTCTGCCTCTATCAATCCCTCTCCACCCCGGACGGGGTGCGCTACGAGCCCCTCGCCTGCTGGCCGCTGCGGGCCAGAGAGAAAATGGCATCCTGACCGGCGGCCATGCCCAGACTCATCGATTAAGAGAGCCATACCATGATCTTCGATCCCCCCCTGCAATCCGGGCTGCTGATCTCCCGTTACAAGCGCTTCCTGACCGACGTGCAGCTCGACAACGGCGAGGTGATTACCATCCACTGCGCCAATACCGGCGCCATGACCGGCTGTGCCGAACCGGGCACCCGGGTCTGGTACTCCACCTCAGACAATCCCAAGCGCAAGCTGCCCCACAGCTGGGAGATCGCCGAGAGCCCGGCCGGTCACTTCATCTGCGTCAACACCGCCCGCGCCAACCAGCTGGCCCGGGAGCTGATCGAACAGGATGCCCTCGCCCCGCTGCGCGGCTATGCCAGGCTGCGCACCGAGGTGAAATACGGCGAAGAGAACAGTCGCATCGATCTGCTGCTGGAGGATGACCACCGGCCTGCCTGTTATATCGAGGTGAAATCGGTGACCCTGCTCGACGAGCGGGAGCAACCCGGCATGGGCTACTTCCCCGATGCGGTCACCACCCGTGGTGCCAAGCACTTGCGTGAATTAATGGCCATGAAGGCGGCAGGCCACAGAGCCGTGCTGTTATTTATGGTTTTGCACTCCGGAATCGTGAGAATGCGCCCGGCAGCGCATATAGATCCGCACTATAGTCTGCTTATTGAGCAAGCAATTACGGCAGGGGTTGAAATTTTATGCTATCGACCCCATGTTGGGGTGCAGAGCATGGTGGCCCAAGATTTTATCCCGTTTGAATCTTGTCACCTGCTACCCGAGGGCAGCGAATAAATGTTGGAGTGGGTAACATTATTGGTACGGCTTGTTTGCCTCCAAGTTACCCTTCTGCTATAGATGTCGCCCTCAATTTATGGATGGCACGGGTAGCGTGCTGAATTAGGAGACAGGGCATGCCAACAGGCGAAAACAGGAAATCTCTGGGCCCCCTGGCCATTGCGGGTGTGGCGCCTTACCAGGAAAAACCGGGTGAGGAGTACATGAATGACCAACAAAAGGCACATTTTCGCAAGATCCTGGGAGCCTGGCGCAACCAACTGATGCAGGAAGTTGACCGCACCGTTGACCATATGAAGGATGAGGCTGCCAACTTTCCGGATCCCGTGGATCGCGCCGCGCAAGAAGAAGAGTTCGCTCTTGAACTGCGTACCCGCGACCGTGAGCGCAAGCTGATCAAGAAGATCGAGAAAACCTTGCTGCTGCTCGAAGACGATGACTTCGGTTACTGCGAACACTGCGGTATCGAGATCGGTATCCGCCGTCTGGAAGCCAGACCCACCGCCGACCTCTGTGTCGACTGCAAGACCCTGGCTGAAATCAAGGAAAAACAGATGGCCGGTTGATACCGACCTCTGGCATAGCAGAAAAAAGGGAGCTCGCGGGCTCCCTTTTTTATTGAGCTTTTGGCCGGGCCGTCCCAGAATGCAGCCTCAATGTCCCGTTTGCCCGAATCCGCATGCCCGTGAATACCATCCCCTCGTCCCAGACCCGCCCTTATATCGGCCGCTTTGCCCCCTCCCCCTCAGGCCCGCTTCACTTCGGTTCCCTGATCGCGGCGCTCGGCAGCTTCCTGCAGGCCAGGGCACGGCAGGGGCGCTGGCTGGTGCGTATCGAAGATATCGATCCACCGCGGGAGATGGCGGGGGCCGCCCCGCTCATTTTGCAGACCCTGGAGGCCCATGGCCTGCAGTGGGATGGCGAGGTGATGTACCAGAGCCGGCGCCACGGCCGCTATGACGAGATCATTGACCAGCTCTACCGGGCCGGCGATCTCTACTGGTGTCGCTGTACCCGGCGCGAAATCATGGCGAGCGGCGGCTTTTACAACGGTCACTGCCGCACCCTTGGTCTCACGGCGGAGGGTTGTGCCGCCCGCGTGCGCCAACACCACCCGGTGTACGATTTCGAGGATGGGCTGCAGGGCCGCATTACGGTGCCGGCGGCGCTGGCCGAGGAAGATTTCATCGTGCGCCGGCGCGATGGGCTCTATGCCTACAACCTGGCGGTGGTGGTAGACGACATGGATTGCGGCATCACCGAGATAGTGCGCGGTGCCGATCTGCTGGAGCCGACGGTGCGCCAGATCGCCCTCTACCAGACCCTGGGCGCCCCCGTGCCCGCTTGGGTGCATCTGCCGCTGGCGGTGCAGGCCGACGGTAACAAGCTCTCCAAGCAGAATCACGCACCGGCGCTAGCACAGGACGAGGTGCGCCCGGCCCTGTGGCAGGCGCTGCACTTTCTCGGCCAGTGCCCGCCCCCCGACCTGATGGCAAGCCGGGTGGACGAGGTCATCGACTGGGGCATCGCCCATTGGCAGCTGGCCCGGGTGCCTGCCAGCGAGAAGATTGCGCTGACAGCTGGCGTAAACGAATAGGCAGTTCAGGGGGGATTTGGGTGGAATCAGCGCGGTTTGCGATGATTTAGCCGGGATAATCCGCTTCAAACGAGATCAATTGCCAGCACGGTTTTTCATTTGGTTAGGCGTGAGCTATGATAGGCCGCTATTTTTTTGGCCTCCCGTCAATTTGAAGTCATAACGAGGTGTACCATTTTTTCCCAGATCGCAAACTTTTGCCGCAAAGTGCTCGGCAAGGAAGACGGCGAGCAGTCGGCGGAGTCCCCCATTCCGGCCCGCGTCGCCGGACAACGTCGTACCTTGAGCCGTGACCAGCACCCGATTTCGCGCAAAGAGATCAGCGAGAATGCACTCAAGGTGCTCTATCGCCTGAACAAGGGCGGCTACGAAGCCTACCTGGTCGGCGGCGGAGTCCGGGATCTGCTGCTCGGGAAGACGCCCAAGGATTTCGACATCGCCACCGATGCGACGCCGGAGCAGATCAAGTCACTGTTCAGCAACTGCCGCCTGATCGGCCGCCGTTTCCGGCTGGCCCACATCGTCTTTGGTCGTGACGTGATCGAAGTGGCCACCTTCCGCGGTCACCACCATCAGGTCAATACCAGCAAACATGTGTCGGCCCAATCCGATGAAGGTATGCTGCTGCGCGACAACGTCTACGGCACCATCGAAGAGGATGCCGAGCGTCGCGACTTTACCGTCAACGCCCTCTACTACAGCGCCAAGGATTTCACCCTGCACGATTTCGAGGGCGGGCTGGAAGACTTGGCCGAGCGCAAGCTGGAGCTCATTGGCGATCCCGAGACCCGCTACCGCGAAGATCCGGTGCGGATGCTGCGCGCCGTGCGCTTCGCCGCCAAGCTGGACATGACCATCAGCCCGCGTACCGCCGCCCCCATCAAGGAGCTGGCGCCGCTGCTGCAGGATATTCCGGCGGCCCGCCTGTTCGAGGAAACCCTCAAGCTGTTCCTGGCTGGCGATGGCCTGGCCACCTACAAGCTGCTGCGCGAATACGGCCTGTTCCAACAGCTGTTCCCGCAGGTGGCGGCGCTGTTTACTCCGCACGGCAACTCGCCCTACGAGCAGTTCATCGAGCAGGCGCTGATCGATACCGACACCCGGGTACGGGAAGACAAGCGCGTCACCCCCGCCTTCCTCTATGCCACCCTGCTGTGGGGCTGTGTCGAGGCCCGCGGCCGGGTGCTGGAGAACGAGAGCGGCCTGCCCTGGTATGACGCCTTCATGCTGGCGATCAACGAGGTGCTGGACAACCAGGTACGGATCATAGCCGTCCCGCGCCGCTTCACCACCGATGTGCGCGACATCTGGGCCCTGCAACAGCGGCTGACCCGCCGTCAGGGCCGCCACCCCGAGCGGGCCATGGAGCATCCCAAGTTCCGCGCGGCGTTTGATTTCCTGTTGCTACGCAACCGGGTCGAGCGCGGTCTGGGCGAGCTGGCCAGCTGGTGGGAACGCTACGTGGAGTCCAATCCGGACGTGCGCCCGCAGCTGCAACGGGAGGCGACCCGCCGCCCGGCAAGCGGTGAGCGCGGTCAGGCCGGTGAGGCCCGCAGCAACGATGGCGAGAAGCGCAGCAGCAACAGCCGCAACCGTCGTCGCCCCCGTCGCCGCAAACCGAAAGCGGCCGAGTGACAACTGACGTGATGACCGAGGTCTTCATCGCCATTGGTTCCAACCTGTCTGACCCGCTCGGTCAGGCTCGTCGCGCCGTCGCCGCCCTGGCAAGGTTGCCGGGATCCGTGCTGGTGCAGGCCTCGTCGTTTTACAGCAGCCGCCCCATGGGCCCTGCTGACCAGCCGGACTACGTCAATGCCGTGGCCCGGCTCAACACCCGGCTGACGCCGCTGGCGCTGCTGGATCAACTACAAAGCATCGAGCTGGAACAAGGACGTGTGCGCAAGGATGAGCGATGGGGGCCAAGAACCCTGGATCTCGATCTGCTGCTGTTTGGCGATCAGATCATCAGGCATGAACGCCTCATCGTTCCCCATTACGGCATGAAGGAGCGGGAGTTCGTGCTGCTGCCCCTGGCCGAGATTGCACCCGCTCTGGTACTGCCTTGCGGCACCCCACTCGCAGAACTGGTTGCCCGCTGCCCGCACAATGATCTTGCCATCATTGCCCCCGGTGCAGACGAACAGGAGCCTCTATGAGCAAGATCACCACCACCAACCTGTTGAAGATGAAGCAGGAAGGCCAACGAATCACCGCCATCACCGCCTATGATGCCACCTTTGCCAAGCTGTTCGACGACGAGGGCGCCCACGTGCTGCTCATCGGCGACTCGCTGGGCATGGTGCTGCAGGGGGGTCAGGATACCCTGGGCGTCAGCATGGATGAGATGGTCTATCACACCCGTTGCGTGGTGCGCGGCACCACCAATGCACTGGTGGTGACCGACATGCCGTTCATGAGCTATGCCACCCCGGAGCAGACCTATCAGAATGCCGCCCGGCTGATGGCGGCCGGTGCCCGCATGGTGAAGATGGAAGGGGGCGACTGGCTGTGCGACTCCATTCGCCACCTGACCCGCAACGGCGTGCCGGTGTGTGGCCACCTCGGCCTCACCCCGCAATCCGTGCACGTATTCGGCGGCTTCAAGGTGCAGGGACGCGACGAGTTCCAGGCTCAGGAGATCTACCGTCAGGCCCTCGAACTGCAGGCTGCCGGCATCCAGTTGCTGGTGCTCGAGTGCGTGCCCACTTCGCTGGCCGAGCGCATCAGCAAGGCACTGCGCATTCCGGTGATCGGCATCGGTGCCGGCCCCGCCACCGACGGCCAGATCCTGGTGATGCACGATGCCTTCGGCATCACCTCCGGCTATGTGCCCAAATTCACCAAGAACTTCCTGGCCGAGACCGGCGACATGCGCGCCGCCATCCGGCTCTATGTGAAGCAGGTAAGCGAAGGCACCTTCCCGGGCCCGGAACACTGCTTCAACTGATCCGATAGCGTGACGAGAGCGGGGGCCTGCGCCCCCGCTTCGCCCTCTGGTGCTGACTGAGCAACCCGTCTCTTGATGACTCATCCCAAGGTGACCTGTCGATGATGCTGCCCGTTGACACTCCTCTCTTACCCATGCGGGCCCATACCGCCCGCCTCTCTTTGATCTTTTCGAAGGTGAACTGCTGATGTTGGTCGTTAACAATCCCGCCGCTCTGCGTGAACAGATCGGCCAATGGCGCCGTGAAGGGCTCACAATCGCATTCGTGCCCACCATGGGCAACCTGCATCAGGGCCATCTGACCCTGGTGAAAGAGGCGCACCACCACGCCGACAAGGTGGTGGCCAGCATCTTCGTCAACCCGATGCAGTTCGACAAGGCCGAGGATCTCGCCAACTACCCACGCACCCTGGAGCAGGACTGCGCCGCGCTGGAAACGGCCGGGGTGGACATGGTGTTCACGCCGACCCCGGAGATCATGTATCCGCAGGGGCTGGCCAGCCACACCTTCGTCGAGGTGCCGGGCCTCTCCGGTCTGCTGGAAGGGGCGCTGCGTCCGGGCCACTTCCGCGGCGTCAGCACCGTGGTGACCAAGCTGTTCAATCTGGTGCAACCGGATGTGGCCTGCTTCGGCCAGAAGGATTACCAGCAGCTGGCGCTCATTCGCAAGATGGTGACCGACATGGCAATGCCCATCCAGATCGTCGGCGTGCCCACCGTGCGGGCCGAAGACGGGCTGGCGCTCTCCTCGCGCAACGGCTACCTGACCGCCGCTGAACGGGCCCTGGCCCCTGAGCTGGCGCGCACCATGAACTGGATCGCCGAGCAGATTGAAGAGGGTGACCATCACCTGCCCTCCCTGGTGGCCCAGGCCAGCCAGCGCCTCGACAAGGCCGGTTTTCGGACCGACGCCATCGACATCGTCGATGCCGCCACCCTGGAAGCGGCTACCGACCAGAGCGAGCAGCTGGTGATCCTGATGGCGGCGTATCTCGGCAAGGCCCGCCTCATCGACAACCGGGTGGTGACGCTGGCCCGCTCCTGAGCCGCTGCGCCACTGACAACAAAGCCCGCATGTGCGGGCTTTGTTGTTTCTGAGCGTTTCCAGCCTACTCGGCGGTGACCGGGTAACCCGCCCCTTTCCAGGCGAAGATGCCGCCCGGCACCCGATAGACCTGCTGATAGCCCTGGGTGACTGCCCAGGCGGCCCCGTTGTGGCTGCGGCCGCACTTGACGAAGCCGCAGTAGAACACCACCGGACGGGTCTTGTCGTCGCCCAGCAGGGCCAGCAGCTGCTCGGGCGTGCCGCTCCCCTCGACGATCTGGCTCCAGTCATCGCCGGACTTGGCCTCCTTCACGAAGGCAAAATTCTTGGCCCCCTGAATGTGCTCCTTCTTGTAGGAGTCCTCGAACGGCATGGTGTCGATGATCACCAGCGCCTCGCCTTTATCCATCCGGGTCTTCAGCTCCGCCACGGTCAGCAGCTGATAGCCACCCTGCTGGGTCTCCTGGGAGAGCTGTACCGCCGCCTGCTCCAGCTTGGTCTCCTGCTCGAACTGGTTGTCGCCACAGCCACCGAGGGCAAAGCTGGCCGCAATCAGTGAGGCCATCGGGGTGCGGGATTGCAATCTCATCATGTCACTGCTCCTTGGGAACGGTAAAAACGGGGCGGGAGTGGCGCAGCAAGGCGCCCGCAAGCGTCAACAGCAGCAGATCCCGCACGAGGGCCTGTGGCAGCGAGCTGAGATCAGCCCTGCCAAGACAGCCGCAAGAGATGTCGAGCCCGATGGCGATGCCATAGCCCAACACCGGAATAAACAGGGCGAGCAGCCCGATCACCAGCCAGAGCCCCCAGCGCCGGTTGGCGATCACCGCGAGCCCGGCGCAGAGCTCCAGCCCGATAAGGCCCCAGACGGCAAGGGGAATGAACGGCGACCAGAGCAGGCCGAAGGCGCCGATCTGCTCGGCGAACAGATCCGGCGCCGCCAGCTTGAACCCGGCGGAAGCGACGAAAAATCCCCCCAGCGCCAGCCTGACCAGCAGCCGCAGATACACGGCCATGGGATAGCTCTTTATCATCCATGCCCCCCACTGCCAACTCCCCGACCAGGCGTCACCATGCCCTAGCCGGCGGCCGGATAACGGGCCAGTTCGCAATACTCACCGTCTTCGTCACAACGAAAGACGGCGGCGGTTTCGCCGCGCTGGCACCACTGCTGCCACTCCTCGGGCGGGCAGTGCAGACGGATGGCGAGGCCGCAGCCGGCGCTGAGCCGGCGCGGTACGTCGCAGACCCGAAAGGCGTGGGGCTGCAGCTCCAGCCGCTTGCGCAGCCTGACCGTGCCGAGGGTGGAGTGGAACAGGTAGAGGAACTCTGCGTTCATGATTTGCCTCCCGTGCGAGCACGCGCACCGAACAGGGCCGCCCCCAGCGCACCGGCAAACTGGGCGTCCGGGTGGGTGGCCACGTCGCAGCCCAATCCTTGCGCCAGATAGTGGCGGAAGGTGGCGCAGTGGCTGACGCCGCCAGTGAAGAGCACGGTGGGTCTGGCACCAAGGCGGCCGATGAAGTTGGCGCTGCGCCGGGCCATGGCGCGGACGATGCCGGCCAGGATCGACTCAGCCGGAATGCCCGCCGAGCGTAGGCTGATCGCCTCCGACTCGGCAAACACGGTGCACATGCTGCTGATATCGTGGGGCTCGGCCCCTTGCAGCAGTTCGTCAAGCTGCTCGACCCGCGCTCCCAGAGTACGGGTGATCACTTCGAGAAAGCGGCCGGTGCCGGCGGCGCACTTGTCATTCATCAGAAAGTCGGTGAGATTGCCCTCGCCATCGAGCTGGATCACCTTGCTGTCCTGGCCGCCGATGTCGATGACGGTGTGTACCGACGGGCAGAGCAGGCGCGCCCCCAGCCCGTGGCAGGAGATCTCGGTAACCCGCCGATCGGCGAACGACGCCAGATCGCGGCCATAACCGGTCAGGGTCAGATGGGGGCGCTCTGGCAGCGCGGCCGAGAGCGTCTCCCAGCCTTGCTCGATGGCGGCCAGCGGACGAAAGGGGGTCGGCACCAGAAAGCGGCGGACGATACGCCCGCCGTCCCTGTGGTCGAACAGGATCCCCTTGGTCGCGGTGGAGCCCGAGTCAATCCCGATGGTGAGTGACACGGCACCTCCTCACAGCATTTCGATAAAGGCCGCCAGCCGGGTGGCCAGTTGTCCCTTGTCGGCGCTGGAGTAGTCGGTCTCCACCGCCATGTAGGGAATGCCGTGGCGATCGCGTACGTTGCGCTTGATGGCCAGCGACTCCACCGCATAGGTGTGACAGGCCTGCAGGATCACGTCGATCACCCCGTCCGCCTGATACTCCTCCACCATCTGGCTCAGCAGATTCATGCGCTGATGGTTGGGGGAGATGCAGGAGCAGCCGATGGCCAGATACTTGTCGGTCAACGCATCGAACAAGTCGCCCTCCTCGCTGACGCACTGCTCGGTCGCCTTGGCGCCGGTGCAGTTCTCGTAGCCTACCACCCAGCCGCCATGCTCCTCGATGAGACGCACCACCTTGTCAGCGGCGCCGCCGATGGGGCAGCCAGTGATGAGGATGCGCGGGCGGGCATCGAGCCGTTTGCCGTCGGCGTACTCGGCCTTGATGCGGCGGGTCATCTCCTGCAGCTCGCTGATGAGCTGCTCCTTGTCGAAGCGGAAGGTGGCGCCATAGACCACCTTGAGGATGTCGGTGCCGCTCAGGGCCGGCGGATTGAGCTGGCCCAGCCGGTAGAAGTCGGCCAGCGCGCGGCGCTCGCGGTTCTTCAGCACGATGGCGTCGCGCAGCGCCTGCTCGCTGATGGGTTGGCCAAACTGCTGCTCCAGCAACGCCTTGAAGCGGACGATCTCGCTGCGCCACAGGGTACGGGAGGCCTCGTCATCGGCGCGGTTGGGCAGCTGCATCACGTGCACCGGTTTGAACTCGGCCATGTACTCGTACATCTTCTTCTTGCCGTCGCAGGTGGTTTCCCCCACCACCAGATCGGAGAAGTAGAAGTAGGGGCACTTGTCGGTCTTGCCGAAACCGTAGCTGCTCTTGATCAGCGGGCAGAGGTTGCGGGGCAAGTCTTTCTCGGCCTCCTCGATGGTCTCGTCGCTGGTGGAGCAGAGCGATACCACCACGGCGCCGGCAGCCATCGCCACCTCCTGCGGCATGAAGGTGCAGTAGGTGCCGACCAGGGGGATCTGTCGCTCCTTAAGTGCCATCACGGCCAGAAAGCCCTGACGGCGGGCATCTGAAAAACTGTCGAAAATGGCTGGCAACTCGGTGATCAGTGACATAGGCGATCCTGCCCTGGTGAGAAAAAGAAGAGACGGAGGGCCTCCATTGCGCAGACCTTCCAACCGCGGGAATTATACCTTTGGGGGTAATCTGAAAATTGCGGTGGATCACAAGGTGCCGGATAAAACCTTGATAATAGGATGGTTATTTACCCTGTGCGAGATGGGGCCAGCGCAGGAGAGGGAAAAGAGGCAACAAAAAAACGGGCACCCCAGGGTGCCCGTTGCATTCTATCAGTGGCGCAGCCCGGTGCCGCGGGAGATGAGCCACCAGGCCAGACCGTAGAGAGCCACGATGAAGCCGATGATGATGAGATAGGCGGTGCCGAGCGGCACGTCGGAGATCCCGAGAAAGCCGTAACGGAACGCGTTCACCATGTAGATGATCGGGTTCACCTGGGAGACCCCCTGCCAGAAGGGTGGCAGCAGGCTGATGGAGTAGAACACCCCGCCGAGATAGGTGAGCGGCGTCAGCACGAAGGTGGGGATGATGCTGATATCGTCGAAGGTCTTGGCAAACACCGCGTTGATGAGGCCGCCCAGCGAGAAGAGGATGGCGGTCAGCAGCACGGTGAAGCAGACGCTGAACAGGTGGTGGATCTGCAGCGGCACGAAGAACAGCGACACCAGGGTGACGATGAGACCGACGCAGAGTCCACGCGCCACGCCGCCGCCCACGTAGCCGGCGATGATGACGTAGTTGGGCACCGGCGCCACCAGCAGCTCCTCGACGTTGCGCTGGAACTTGGCGCTGAAGAAGGAGGAGGCGACGTTGGAGTAGGAATTGGTGATCACCGACATCATGATGAGGCCGGGTACGATGAACTCCATGTAGGTGAAGCCGCCCATATTACCGATACGCGAACCGATCAGGTTGCCGAAGATGACGAAGTAGAGGCTCATGGTGATGGCGGGCGGCACCAGGGTCTGGATCCAGATCCGGGTGAAGCGGCTGATCTCCTTGGCCAGAATGCTCTTGAAGGCGATGTAGTAAGTGGTCAGGTTCATGCTTTTCTCCCCTCCTCGACCAGGGTGACGAACAGCTCTTCCAGCCGGTTGGCCTTGTTGCGCATGCTCAATACCTGCACCTGCTGGCTCGACAGCTGCTCGAACAGGCTGTTGAGCGACTGGCTCTTGTCCAGATCCACCTCCAGGGTGCGTTCGTCCTGCATACGGCCGTTGAACTCGGGCACGTTCGGCACGGCGGAGCCCGGCGCCAGATCCAGCATGAAGGTCTCGCGGCCCAGCTTGCCCAGCAGATTCTTCATGCTGGTGTTCTCGATCAGGCGGCCCTTGTCGATGATGCCGATGTTGCGGCACAGCATCTCGGCCTCTTCCAGATAGTGGGTGGTGAGGATGATGGTGACACCCTGCTCGTTGAGATCCTTGAGGAAACTCCACATGGAACGGCGGATTTCGATGTCCACCCCGGCGGTCGGTTCGTCGAGGATCAACAGCCTGGGTTCGTGCATCAGGGCGCGGGCGATCATCAGCCGGCGCTTCATGCCACCGGAGAGAGTGCGGGCCGGCATGTCGCGCTTGTCCCACAGGTCGAGCTGGCGCAGATACTTCTCGGCACGGATCTTGGCCTCGGCACGCGGCACGCCATAGAAGCCGGCCTGATGGGTGACTATCTGGATCACCTTCTCGAACTGGCTGAAGTTGAACTCCTGCGGCACCAGACCGAGCTGGGCCTTGGCCTCTTCCAGGTGAGTGTCGATGTCGTAACCGAACACCTTCACCTTGCCGGCGCTCTTGTTCACCAGCGAGCTGATGATGCCGATGGTGGTGGACTTGCCCGCCCCGTTGGGGCCGAGCAGCGCGAAGAAATCCCCCTGCTTGACGGTGAGATCGATGCCTTTAAGGGCTTCGACGCCCCCCTGATAGGTCTTTTTCAGGCCGCTGATTTCCAGTGCGTTCATTGCAACCCCTGTGATGGCGCATCCCATCTCGAGACAGAAAAGGCGGCCAAGGCCGCCTGCAGACAGAAAATGGCGCTCTGCCACCTCGCCCGTGATATTCCTGAACCTTGCTTACTCTTGCGGTACTACCTTGCCGATGAACTTCAGATTGCGGTACTTCTGGGCATAGTCGATGCCGCAGCCCACCACGAATTCATCGGGAATGGAGAAACCGATCCAGTCTACCGGCACCTGCACTTCGCGGCGGGACGGCTTGTCCAGCAGGGTGCAGATGGCCAGGGATTTCGGCTCGCGCAGAGAGAGGATCTCGCGCACCTTGTTGAGGGTGTAGCCGGTATCGATGATGTCTTCGACGATCACCACGTCCTTCCCTTTGATGTCGTCATCCAGATCTTTGAGGATGCGCACGTCACGGGTGCTGTGCATGCCGGAGCCATAGCTGGAGGCGGTCATAAAATCCAGGGTGATGGGCAGCTGGGTCTGGCGGCACAGGTCGGCCAGGAAGATGCAGGAACCACGCAGCAGGCCGATCATGACCACTTCGTCAGAGCCCTGATAACGGGCGGTGATCTCTTCACCCAATTTGGCGATCCGGGCGGCGACTTCAGCCTCGGAGATCATCACCTCGACAGTGTGTTTCATCACTTACTCCATAATGGCCAAAGCGAATTTGGCCGTTCATTAACGTCAAAACCGATGATTCTACCATTCAAGCCGAAGGGCGTCAGGCATACGTGATGCTTTTATCGGCTTATTTTAATTGATAGAGTTAGCAGGCCCTCGGGCATTATCGGTGACAATACTATAAACACCATAATCAATAACTATTAGATGAAAAAACTATGGAACCACGCGCAGAAATAAGACGTCGAACCCGGCTTTCGCCGGAGGCCCGACGCAATCAATTGATGGAATGTGCCATCGAGGTGTTCTCCCGTCGCGGCATTGGCCGTGCGGGTCATGCCGAAATCGCAGAACAGGCCAAGGTCTCGGTTGCTACCGTGTTCAACTATTTCAACACCCGTGAAGAGCTGGTGGATGAAGTGTTGGCCGAGATCGAACGTTTCGTGCATCAGATGCTGGAACAGGCCTACACCGGCCAGGGCCCGGTCAGCGACAGCATTCGCCGCCACGTGAAGCTGTTTGTAGACGCCGCCTACGATCAGCCTGACCACGCCAGCATCTGGCTGGAGTGGAGCTCATCGGTGCGGGAAGAGGTCTGGCCCCGTTACGCCAAGCTGCTGGACAAGGCTCTGGAGCGCATTGCACCCCACCTGCAACGCGCCATGGATGCCGGCGAGATCCAGAGCGTGCTGTCCGCCCAGGACTTGGCCCGCTCCCTGACCGGTTTTGGTTACGTCATGATGCAGATGATCAATCAGCCACAACGCCCGGACCGGGAAGAAGTGACCGATTTTCTGTTCAAGTACGTGACGGCCCCGATCCAGGCAGCCTAACCCGCTCCGTCAAAATAAAGCGGCGCCGAACTGTTCAGGTCGGCGCCGCTTTTGTTTGTCCGCTATCTCTCAGCTCACCCTTTGGCGTAGCCCCAGCGGCGAGTCAGATCGTGCTCGATCCCCAGATGGTCGAGGATCCTCGCCACCATGAAGTCCACCAGATCCGCGATGCTCTTTGGCTCATGATAGAAGCCCGGCGCCGCCGGCATGATGGTCACCCCGAGCCGCGCCAGCTTCAGCATGTTCTCCAGGTGGATCGCCGAGAAGGGGCTCTCGCGGGGCACCAGAATGAGCTGGCCGCGCTCCTTGATCACCACGTCCGCCGCCCGCTCCAGCAGGTTGTCGGAGGTGCCGTTGGCAATGGCCGAGACGGTCCCCATGGAGCAGGGGCAGACCACCATCTGTCTGGGTGCCGCCGAACCGGAAGCCACCGGCGAGAACCACTCCTCCTTGCCGCAGGCCACTATCTGCCCCTCGCTGGCGCCATATTGACGACAGAGATAGGCAGAGAGCTCTTTCGGCGAGCCGGGCCACTCCTGCTGCTGCTCGGTCTTGAGCACCACACGAGCCGCCGAGGAGGCGAGCAGGTAGACCCGATAATCCGCCTGCACCAGGCATTCCAGCAAGCGCATGGCATAAGGGGCGCCGGAGGCGCCGGTCAGCGCCAAGGTGATCGCTTTGTTCATAGCTGGCCGTGATAGTCCTTGAGGCGGGCGATCAGCTTGTCATGAATGCCGCCGAAGCCACCGTTGCTCATGATCAGAATATGATCGCCATCGCGGCACTCGGCCACCAGCCGGTTGATCAGGGTTTCCAGATCGTTGAACACCTTGGCCGGTCGGGTCATGTGGGCGGTCACCTCGCCAAGATCCCAGCCGATGTTGGGCGGCTGGAAGAAGAACACCTCGTCGGCGCCATCGAAGCAGCCGGCCAGCTCCTCCTTGTGGACCCCCAGCTTCATGGTGTTGGAGCGGGGCTCCAGCACTGCCAGGATACGGGCCTTGCCCACCTTGGCGCGCAGTCCGCCGAGGGTGGTCTCGATGGCGGTGGGGTGATGGGCGAAGTCGTCATAGACGCTGATGCCGGCTACCTCGCCTTTGAGCTCCATCCGCCTCTTGGGGGACTTGAACCGGCAGAGGGCCGCAATGCCGTGCTCCACCATCACGCCGGCATGGCGGGCGGCGGCAATGGCCATCAGGCCGTTGTTGACGTTGTGCTCGCCGATGCACTCCCAGTGCACTTCGCCCTGCTTCGCGCCGTCCAGCCACACCTCGAAGGCAGAGCCGTCGTCGGCCAGCTTGACCGCCTTCCACTGGGCGTCGTCCTGACCCACCAGCTCCACTTCGCTCCAGCAGCCCATCTTGCGCACGGCGGCGAGGTTCTCATCCCCCTTGGGGAAGAGCACCCGACCGTTGCTCGGCACGGTGCGCATCAGGTGGTGGAACTGGCGCTGGATGGCGGCGAGATCCGGGAAGATATCCGCATGGTCGAACTCCAGGTTGTTCATCACCAGAGTGCGCGGGTGGTAGTGGACGAACTTGGAGCGCTTGTCGAAGAAGGCGCAGTCATACTCGTCCGCCTCAATGACGAAGAAGGGGGCGGAGCCGAGACGGGCGGAGACCGGGAAGTTGCCGGGCACGCCGCCGATGAGGAAACCGGGCTCCAGCTTGGCGTATTCGAGCACCCAGGCCAGCATGCTGGCGGTGGTGGTCTTGCCGTGGGTGCCAGCGACGGCCAGCACCCAGCGATCCTGCAGCACGTGCTCCAGCAGCCACTGGGGGCCGGAGATGTAGGGCAGATTGCGGTCCAGCACATACTCCACACAGGGGTTGCCGCGGCTCATGGCATTGCCGACTACCACCAGATCCGGCGCCGGATCAAGCTGGGAAGGGTCATAACCTTCGGTCAGTTCGATGCCCTGTTGCTCGAGCTGAGTACTCATGGGGGGATAGACGTTGGCATCCGAACCGGTCACCCGGTAACCAAGCTGTTTTGCCAATACCGCCAGACCACCCATGAAGGTGCCGCAGATCCCGAGGATGTGAATGTGCATACCGCTGCCTTTTCCAGTAAAGGGAAGTGCGCATTCTAGCAAGGTGACGGCAATTTGGCAGACCCAAGCTGTGCGGTATCCACCAACTCTGTCGCAGTGGCCCTGAAATATGGTCATTTGACGCGACATCGCTATAATATCGGCCTGCAAACTTGACTCCAACACTCAAAGGAAACGTCATGAGCCTGAACCTGGTCCCGGCTGGCAAGAGCCTGCCCGACGACATCTACGTCATCATCGAAATCCCGCAGAATGCCGACCCGATCAAATACGAAGTCGACAAGGACAGCGGTGCCATCTTCGTTGATCGCTTCATGTCTACCCCGATGTTCTACCCGTGCAACTACGGTTACGTGAACGCTACCCTGTCTCTGGATGGTGATCCGGTCGACGTGCTGGTGCCGACTCCCTACCCGCTGCTGGCTGGCTCCGTCATTCGCTGCCGCCCGGTTGGCGTGCTGAAGATGACCGACGAATCCGGTGAAGATGCCAAGATCGTGGCCGTTCCGCACTCCAAGCTGACCAAACAGTACGATCACATCAAGGATGTGAACGACCTGCCCGAGCTGCTGCGCGCCCAGATCCAGCACTTCTTCGAGCGCTACAAAGAGCTGGAAGCAGGCAAGTGGGTCAAGGTTGAAGGCTGGGGCGACAAGGCCGCTGCCGAAGCCGAGATCATCAGCTCTGCCGAGCGTTACGCTGCCAAATAAGCGTATCTCTCGTGAAAAAGGCGCCTCAGGGCGCCTTTTTTATGGTTCTTCGCGCAAGCGTGGGGAAAGGTAAGTTGACAGACAGGGATCGGGTAAACTGGTAGTCGCCAAACAAACCGGTTCCTTCACCCTGCTGTCACTATGCATGATATTAATTTTGCCTCGTTCTGGCCAGGCTACGACGTTTCTGTCCATAGCCGCTGTGCCACACAAATTACTTTCGCTCTTGAACCTCGTTCTAACCACCTGCCTCTTTGTGGCAAGTGTCATCAGCCCTGCCCATTGGTCCACGATCGTCGCACCCGCCTAGTCCGTGACCGCGATCTGTTTGAACTGCGGGTTCGCCTGCAAGTCCCCATCCGTCGCGTTGACTGCCTGCACTGCGGCCGGGTGTCTGAACATATCGCGTGGTTGCCTCCCAGTTCACGCATCACACAACGATTGCAGAGCTGGGTTGAGGCCTTGCTTGAGTTGATGCCCATCAGTCATGTCAACCTGCTCACCGGACTGCATTGGCATACCATCAAGACCATCGACATACGCCGACTCCAAGCCAGTGTTGGCACCTTTGAACCTGGCGCTGTGCGACGGCTGGTGATGGACGAGTTCGCCCTGCATAAAGGCCATCGTTATGCCACTGTGATCATGGATGCTGAACGGACTCGTGTGTTGTGGGTGGGCCACGGTAATAGCCGGGAGGCCATTCGCCCCTTTTTCAAGCTGTTGGGCGAACAATGCCAACAGATTGAAGCCGTTGCCATGGACATGAACTCCGCCTTCGATCTGGAGGTGAAAGAGCACTGTCCGCAAGCCGAGGTGGTTTATGACTTGTTCCATGTCGTGGCGGGCTACGGTCGGAAGGTGATAGACCGTATCCGGGTGGATCAGGCCAACGCATTGCAGCATGACAAGCCAGCTCGCAAGGTGGTCAAGCAAGCGCGTTGGCTGCTGCTGCGCAATCGGGAGAACCTCAAGGAAGGGCAAGAGGTGCAATTGCAGGAACTACTGGCCGCCAATCAGCCCTTGGCCACAGCCTATGTACTCAAGGATGCCTTGAAGGAAATTTGGTACGCCCCCGACATCCGGGAAGGCTGGCGACGGTGGAGGGGCTGGACGCGGCACGCCAGGGAAAGTGGTCTGGCACCCTTGAAGGATTTTGCCAGAAACCTCCGGCGTTACATCCGAGGCATCTTAGCGAGCGCCCTCTTTCCAATGCACACCAGCCAGTTGGAGGGGGTGAATAATCGAATCAAGGTGATAAAACGCATGGCCTATGGGTTTCGGGACTCAGAATACTTTTTCCTGAAAATCAAGGCCGCCTTCCCCGGAAAGACGCGATGAACCTTTTTTATGGGCTGTTGCGGGCGCTGACCCGGCGTCACACCGGCAGGATCCCCCTGGATATAGATGTCGCGCCCATCCTGCCGATAGGACCGATAGTAGTCTCCTCCGCAGCGATAGCTGCCATCCTGATCGCTCATCAGCTCGCAATTCACCGGCAGCACCTCCAGCCACTTGATGGCCTGCTGGAAACGCAGCCACTCCTGCCACTCATGCTCCCGCGCCAACTTGTCCCGCAGGGCAAAGGTATCGGCGCTGGACATCCCCTGGTTGACGATGACCTGCCCCGCCGCGGCCGGCAAGGTGGCCAACAGCAGCAACAACGGTGTGATTCGCTTCATGACGGTTTCCTGCATGACTTATTTCCAGAATTAAATTAAAAGCCCGATCAACCTGTTATCAAAATCACAAATGCCAGACTCATCCAAAATCGGCCGGCTCACCTAGTTGTTTATTATCACCCCGAGCAGGATGCACATCATGAAACTGGCACAAGGTCTGTTGTTGAGTCTAGTGTTCGCGTCCATGGCCGGGGCCAACGAGGTCACCCTGAGCTGGCAGTGGCAATCGGCCGACGGCCAGCAGAAGCATCTGCTGCTGAACACGGATGAGCGGGTCATCTCCGCCAGCCGCCACGAGATGAGTCTGCTCGATGCCTCCCTCAACTATCCGCTGGAGACCCTCTACTCCTACATCAGCCCGCGGCTCTACAACAGCATCAACCTGATCAATCAGACCAGCCCGGAGACCGCCACCAAGTTTCGCAATCTGGAGCAGGCCTTCACTCTGCACGATGACAGCATGGAGTCGACCCTGTTCTGGCAGGCCTATCAGCAATATCAGGACGATGCCTTTTATCAGATGCGGGTGGTGCCCTGCGTCCATCCCGCCAATCGCAAGCTGCCCTGCGTGCGTCCCAACTATTCGCAGTTGTTCTACCAGTTCAAGGGCGACCTGAGGCCATTGGCGAAACAGTTCCTGGCCAAGGATCTGGCCACCAGCGTCGGCCTGCTGCAGGAGTGGCTGAGCGGCATTCCCACCCCACCCGAGCAGATGGACCACTTCGCGCCGCCGCTGCAAGCCTTGCAGAGCAACAAGGCAGACAGCGACGAGAAGGCGCTACTGATGGCCAGCCTGCTGGCCGAGCTGGCCCCCCAGTACATGCTCAGCATCATCTACCCGAACATCAGCATCGGCAGCGTCTCGCCGGCCTGGCTCGCCATCACCGCCGACAGTGGCCTGAAAGGGGATACCGTGGTGATCGGCAACCAGCGCCACATTCTGCTGACCGGCTCGCCCTTGCTGGCCCAGCAGATGACCATGGCCAAGATCCCCCTGGTAAGCGAACCGCTCTACTGAGGCCTATCCCCCACCCCCAGTCTGGCTGCAGGCCGCAGCCAGACTCCTCAAACCAGTTGATAAGCAATTGATTTTTATCGACTGCGTGCCATTCTAGCCGCCTTTGCCAGCCAGGCCCCGTGCTGGCGGGCAGGCAAGCGGGCCAATCACACGTTTATTTAACACTTCTTAAACAGATCCGATCAGTTTAGGATGAGTACTGCCCCATTCCCTCAATGCAAAAATCGTTATAACATAACAAAAGGAGTGTCATCAGGATGAAACATCTCGTACTTACTCTGGCGCTGCTGCCAACCTTGGCCCTGGCTCACAACATCAAGGAGTCGGCCCAGGTGCCGCTGGTCAACATCAACGACAAGGGTGAACTGGTTCTGAAAGAGAAAGAGATCAGCTATCAGCCCTGGCAAAGCAAGGTGCTGGCCGGCAAGGTCTTTCTGATCCAGCACATCGCCGGTCGTTCCAGCGCCAAGGAGCTCAACGCCCCCATGATCGAAGCGATCAAGGCGGCCAAGCTGTCCCACGACAAGTACCAGACCGTCACCATCATCAACAGCAATGACGCCATCTGGGGCACCTCCGGCTTTGTGAAGAGCAGTGCCGAAGACAGCAAGAAGGAATTCCCCTGGTCCGCCATGGTACTGGATGCCAAGGGCATGGCCCGCAACGCCTGGGATCTGGCGCCGGAAAGCTCGGCCATCATCCTGCTGGACAAAGAGGGCAAGGTGCTGTTTGCCAAAGATGGCCAGCTCGATGCCAACAATATCGCTACCGTGATGGGGCTCATCAAGTCCCATCTCTAAGTCAGAGAGAAGGGGCGCTGATGGCGCCCCTTTGATAGGGGTCTATGGGTCGTACCAAGCTGAAAATCTGGTTGCTGCTGCTGGGCTGGTTGTGGCTGCAACCGGTGCTGGCACAACATCCGCTGGAAGCCGACCTGCCCGGCCACAACCACGCCTGCGTCCTCTGCGCCCTGCATCTGGATGGCAAGCTGGCACTCACCCCAACCCTGGTCATCCCGTCTTCACAAGTGGTCATCGGCACGCTCGTTGATGCCGCTTTGCCCACACCTCATGCTACCCCGTCAGGCCAGTGCCGCATTCGCGCGCCGCCACTGTTTCATCGCTTATCCGGCTAAATCCATTTTTCAATAAATTTTTCAAAGGATTAACGATGAAAGCAGTCACCCTGTTACTGGCGGCCGCCGCGTTTGGCGTGCAGGCAAACCACGATGAACACGACAGTCACGGCCACGGCGCCCACGAGCACGGCCACGGTCACCTCAATCTGGTGCTCGATGGCAACCAGCTGATGATCGAGCTGCAGGCTCCCGCCGCCGATCTGGTGGGCTTCGAGCACGCCGCCAAGAGCGACGAGGAGAAGGTGCAATACGCCAAGGCCATGGCTCAACTCAAGCAACCCGATACCCTGTTTCGCTTCGACCCGGCCGCCGGCTGCAAGCTGACCCAGCAAGAGCTGCAGGCCGCCAAGGAAGATCACGACCATGACCATGACCATGACCATGACCACCAGAAGTCTGACGGCAAGCACGACGAACACCAGCACGACCATGCCGGTCACGCCGACATGGGCGCCATGTACACCTACACCTGCGCTACCCCGGCCAAGCTGACCGGGCTGGAGGCCACCCTGTTCAGCGTCTATCCGAGCCTGGAGAAGTTGAGCGTGCAAGGCATACTGCCCAGCGGCCAGACCGCAGCCGAGCTGACCCCCTCCGCCAACAAACTGAGCTGGTAACGCCATGAAAAATGCCGTGGTTGAGATCCGCGATCTGGCCTTTGCCTGGCCGGGTCACGAGGTTGTACTCGATCTGCCTGCCCTCACCATCAGCAAGGGAGAGCGGGTGTTCATCAAGGGACCGTCGGGCTCCGGCAAGTCGACCCTGCTCGGCCTGCTGGCCGGGATCCAGACCGCCAACCACGGCACCCTGGAGGTGCTGGGCCAGCCGCTGGCCCGGCTCTCTGGCCGTGCCCGTGACCACTTCCGGGCGGCCAATCTGGGTTACATCTTCCAGCAGTTCAACCTGCTGCCGTTTTTATCCGTGCAGGACAACGTCACCAGCGCCCTCACCTTCTCCCCCGAGAAGCGGGCCCGGCTGCAGGGCAGCCCGGCCGACGAGGCGCGCCGCCTGCTGCGGGAATTGCAACTGCCCGAGGAGGCGCTGCACAGACCCGTCCATGCCCTCAGCATCGGCCAGCAGCAACGGGTGGCCGCCGCCCGCGCGCTGATCGGCTCACCGCCGCTGGTGATCGCCGACGAGCCCACCTCGGCCCTCGATACCGACAACCGGGCCGCCTTCATCAAGCTGTTGTTCGAGGAGTGCGACAAGCAGGGCTCGACCCTGGTCTTCGTCAGCCACGACCCCTACCTCGAACCGCTCTTCCCGCGGGTGGAAAACCTGCAACAACTGAACAGGAGGGCCGCATGCTGATCCCCCTTCCTCACTGCATCGCCCCGCTCAACGCCAGGCGCCCCCATGCGGCACGACCACAAAACCGGAGGGCATCATGCTGAAACTCGCCCTGCAAAGCCTCTGGGCTCGCCGCCTCACCGCCGGGCTCACCCTGCTGGCCGTCGCCATCAGCGTCACCCTGCTGCTCGGAGTGGAGCGGGTACGCAACCAGGCGCGCGAAAGCTTCGCCAATACGGTGTCGGGCACGGATCTCATCGTTGGCGCCCGCTCCGGCCAGGTGAACCTGCTGCTCTACTCGGTGTTTCGCATCGGCAATCCCACCAACAACGTGGGCTGGGATGCCTATCAGGCCATCAAGAACCAGCGCGGCATTGCCTGGACCATCCCGCTTTCCCTTGGCGACTCCCACAAGGGGTTTCGGGTGCTTGGCACCAATGGCGACTACTTCACCCACCTCAAATATGGCCAGCAGCAGGCGCTGGAGCTACGTGAAGGACGAGCGTTCGACACGCCGTTCGAGGCGGTGCTCGGCGCCCAGGTGGCCAAGAAGCTCGGTTATCACCTGGGGCAGTCCATCGTCATTGCCCACGGCGCTGGCAATACCTCGTTCAGCCAGCACGACAACCTGCCGTTCAAGGTGGTGGGGATCCTGGCACCGACCGGTACCCCCATCGATCGCACCATCCATGTGCCGCTGGCCGGCATCGAGGCGATCCACCTGGGCTGGGACACCGGCCGTCACAGCAAGAACGTGACTGCCGAACAGGCGCTGGCCCAGGATCTCACCCCCAAGACCATCACTGCCTTCATGGTGGGGCTCAGCAACCGGATATTGGCGTTCCAGCTGCAGCGCAGCGTCAACACCTACCGGGGCGAGCCGCTGATGGCGATCCTGCCGGGGGCCGCCCTGCAGGAGCTGTGGAGCCTGATGAGCGTGGCGGAGACGGCGCTGTCGGTGATCGCCGGTTTCGTGGTGGTGGCGGGCCTCATCGGCATGCTGACCACCCTGCTGGCCGGTCTCAACGAGCGGCGCCGGGAGCTTGCCATCTTGCGATCCCTCGGTGCCGGCCCCGCCCACCTGTTCCTGCTGCTGGCACTGGAGGCAATGGCCCTCACCACCGCCGGCATCGCGCTCGGGGTGGCGGTGCTCTACCTGGGGCAGGGGCTTGCCACCCCCTGGCTGCTCAGCCACTATGGCCTGCAATTGAGCCTGGGGCTGCCGAGCGCCCACGAGTGGCTGCTGCTGGGGCTGGTCTGGCTGGCCGGCATGGTGATCGGCCTGTTGCCCGCGGCCCGCGCTTATCGCTACAGCCTGAGCGACGGCATGAGCATTCGCGTCTAGCCAGACGCCCATAAAAACGAGAAGGACAGATGATGAAGTGGAAAATTGTGGCGCTGCTGGCCGCCCTGCTGGCGCTGCCGGCCATGGCCGTGGAGTACAAGACCATCGACTGGGATGTGCTCATTCCCGCAGGTGAAAAACTGCTGCCGCCCCCCCAGGTGAGCCACGACGGCAATCTTGCCTCGGTGCCGCAGCCGGTGGGCGGGGTCAACCAGAAGCTGGACAACCAAGAGGTGCGCATCCCGGGCTTCGTGGTACCGCTGGAGGGGGATGCCAAGAAGATCACCGCCTTCCTGCTGGTGCCCTACTTCGGCGCCTGCATCCATGTGCCGCCCCCGCCCACCAACCAGGTGGTCTACGTGAGCTACCCCAAGGGGGCGCCGGTGGACGACCTGTGGGACGCCATCTGGGTGAAGGGCAAGATGCGCACGGTCAGCTCCAGCCACGAGATGGCCACCGCCTCCTACTCCATGGAGGCGGTCGAGGTGAGCGTCTACGAAGAGCAGTAACCAGGCACACACGGCCTCCCGCGGGAGGCCGTTTTGTTATCCGCGACGACCGGATCCCGGCCAGCCCCTGCCTGAGGGATTGCCCGCCATCCCGGTTGGAGTAACATTCAAGGCTAGACCTTGCGATCACGGAGCCAGCATGGCTGACCTGCCCCCGCCCAAGAAAGAGAGTTCCATCCTGAGCAGCCAGGAGCAGACCCTGCGCCTGGCCCGCAGCCGCGGTATCGACGGCATGCTCACCCGCAACAGCGACAGCACCTTCGAGCAGCGCGCCACCTTTCGCCAGCTGGCGGATCTGGCCGCCCGTCAGCGCAACCTGGAAGCCATCATGGTGATGGCCTCCCGCCACTGCGAGGAAACGGCCGCCGGCGGCGAGATGGACAGCGACTGGCTGACCCGTTTCCTGCAACTGGCGGAAGACATCAGCATGGTGCCCATGCAGCAGCTGTGGGGCCGCATCTTCGCCATCGAGATCGCCACCCCGGGCCGCTTCTCCATCCGCGCACTTTCCACCCTCAAGGAGATGACCCAGCGCGAGGCCCAGCTGTTCCAGCGCATCTGCTCCCTCTCCTGCCACTACGTCGGCAGCGATGAGCAGCGGCTGCTGCTGGGGCTGCACAAGGGGGCCAGCCTGCTCAGCCGCGCCCGGGTAACCCGGCTCGGCCTTGGCAAGTACCGCATCCCCTACAACGCCCTGCTGCAGCTGTTCGAACTCGGCTTGCTGCACCGGGGTGAGCTGGAATCCGGCCCGCTGCCCGCCGACGGGGTGGAGCTGGAGTTCGGCGATCAGCGCTGGCGCCTGCAGCGCAAGCAGGCCAACATTACCCTGCTCTACTACCGGCTGACCCCGGTCGGCAACGAGCTCGCCCAGCTGCTGCAAGAGCCGCCGCTGGAAGAGTACCTGCAGGATCTGAAAACCGTGCTGGTGCAGGGACTGCAGATAGAGACCATGATGCTGACCCCGCCCGCCGGGCCTGAGCCTGTCCCGGCCGACCCTGCTCCCTGATCCCCTGGAGCCCGCCCCGGGCTCCGTCGTTTCACGCACCGCCGCAGCATCTTGCGAAATAGTGGCCTGCCGTTGCCAAAACGGTTCTCGAAATGCGAATCCTTCTCCATTCCGCTGCCAATAATGGCCCTCCTGGCTGAGCCAGGCTGACTCGTTTCACCTTCATCACCCGCTATTCATAAAATAATCATCAGTCTCTGCGCACTGGCTCATGAGTTGCATTTGCCATACATCTTTCCAGCAACCCAGTTCCGGAGCCACCATGAGAATCAATCAACCCGTTACCCAGCGCGAACGCCTCTATCCGGAGCACCAGAGCCTGATCTCCACCACGGATCTGGAGAGCCGGATCACCTATGCCAACGACGAGTTTTGCCATATCGCCGGCTTCAATCTGGAGGAGCTGCAAGGGGAGCACCACAACCTGGTGCGCCACCCGGATATGCCCAAGCAGGCCTTCGCCGATCTCTGGCACCATATTCGGGCCGGCAAAAGCTGGATGGGGCCGGTGAAGAATCGCTGCAAGAATGGCGATCACTACTGGGTCAGCGCCTTCGTCACGCCGATCAAGGATGCCCACGGCAAGGTGGTGGAGTATCAATCGGTGCGTACCGCCCCCAGTGAGGAGATCAAGCAGCGGGCCGAGCGCATCTATGCCGGGCTGCGCGCTGACAAGGCCCCGCTGGCGCTCAGGCTACCAACCTTCTCCCACACCCTGGCGATCGGGCTCTGCCTGCTGCTGAGCCTGACGGCCATGGTGGCGCTGGGCTATCAGCAGGCTGCGCTCTGGCAGCTGGCCCTGGCGGCCATACCGCTGCTGCTGGCAGCCATGATCACCCATGCCCTGGCCCGTCGCCTCGGCAAGCTCGACAAGATGGCACGCAGCCGTTTCGACAACCCGCTGATGCAGTTGCTCTACACCAACAAGGTCGACAACATCGCCGCCATCGAGCTCGCCATGCTGATGAATCAGGCCGAGTTCAACGCCGTGCTGGCGCGCACTCAGCAGACCTGCAGCCGGATCCTGCGCTCGGCGGAGGGCGATCTGCGCAATGCCGAGTCCATCACCAGCAACCTGCAGCAACAACAGGCAGAGACCAATCAGGTCGCCACCGCCATCACCCAGATGGCCGAGTCAATCCACGAGGTCTCCCACAGCTCCACCGCCGCCTCCGGCCTGCTCGATGAAACCGCCGAGCTGTTCCGGGAGGGCAACCGCAGCGTGCAGGAAACCATAGGGGCGGTCGAGGGGATGCACAGCGAGCTCACCACCTCAAAAACGGTGATCCACACTCTGGCGGCACAGTGCCGGGACATCGACGGCATTCTCGATGTCATCAACAGCATCGCCAACCAGACCAATCTGCTCGCCCTCAATGCAGCCATCGAGGCAGCACGGGCCGGCGAGGCGGGTCGCGGCTTCTCGGTGGTGGCGGACGAGATCAGATCCTTGGCCATCAAGACTCAGTCCTCCACCGGCGAAATCCAGAAGATGATCACCCTGCTGCAGGCCAGTGCAGGCAATGCCGAACTGGCGATGGAGAAAGGGGGCGCGCTCTCCGCCAGCTGCCAGCAGAAGGCCTCCGCCACCGGCACCATACTGCAGCAGATCAACAGCATGCTGCAGCAGGTCGCCTCCGGCAGCAGCCAGATAGCCCAGGCCGTGCAGGAACAATCCCAGGTCACCGCCGATATCGACCGCAACGTGCTCAGCATCAAGACCCTGGCCGATGACTCAAGCCAAGGCAGCCAGCATGCCGTACAGGGCATCAACCAGCTGGTGCTGCAACTGAGCGAACTGGACCGGCTGGTGCGCCAGTTCCAGCAGCAGCCCGCCCCCCATCAATTCGACAACCCCAGACCCAGCGGCCAGGTAGTGCTGGCCCGCTGATCCCAAGACCGTGTGCTAACAACAAAAAAAGGGCCCCTGTCGTCACCGGCAGTGGGCCCATTTATCTCTTGTGGAAAAGACGATTCTGGCCGTATGGGTACGCCCATACCATCACTCCCCCAGCCTTGATGCCCTCCCCCTGGCTTCTGCACTACACCTCACTCAACAGTGTCACGGCCCTGCAGTTCATTCCCCCAGATACGCAGCGAGCATTGAGAAAGTACGGATGCTGAGATCCCCCCCACCGCCCACCCACCACCCCATGGCAGCTCAATTTATTGATCTTGCCCGAGAATTCATCCACTCCCCCTTCCCTAAAAGGCTCCGTTCGGTAACATGGCCATCAGACCCCTCTTGTCGGAGTCAGCCATGTACCAGACCAGAGCCACACCGCAGGGAAAGCGCAGCAGACTGGAGGCTGAAATTCAGGGGCGGTAGCCTTGCCCGACAAAATAGATAAACGAGTGGCAACACAAATACATTCTGATACCAGAGAGCGTTAGTTCTCAGATCATCGCCATAAAAGTGATAAAAATTATTTAAACGGTCGAATTATCGGATAAGTATCACCCTTAATTTCATCACTCTCAGGGGCCAAGATGAAAATCAGAGCGATATTTTTACTTTTGCTCCTTTTGACATTCATTAGTAACGCTGATGATATTACTACTCGCACAGCCAACAGGGATGATGGCTCGCCTATCTCCTATTATCTGGTCCAACATTCCCATGATGCAGAGACACTGTTGTTGATTCTGCAAGGATCTGATTGCAACAGCGTGCTTAACATAGGCTCGATACTTTCCGACTATAAAAATGTTTGGCCAGAAGCTGATGTTTTGCTAATCGAAAAGTATGGCATCAATCGCAAATTAAAATACAGTACCGATCCGGCACGCAAGGATTGTCCTGCTCAGTACCTTGAAAAGGACAGCCCTGCGCAGCGGGTTGCGGATATCAAAACTGTTCTCGATACCGTTAGAAAAGATGGGCAATACAAGGCATTTATCCTCTTGGGCGGCAGTGAAGGGGCCGTTATCGCCAACCTGGTGACCGCAGATGTTGACTATATCGATGCCACCATCGCCTTTAATGGCGGTGGCCGCTGGTTTATCGATGACGTCTCACACAGCATCGCTGCAGAGCATAAAAATCCCGAAGCGGCGAGAAAAGATATCGACGGTTTTAAAGGATTTTCCGAACATGTTCTTAACAGCAAACCCTTTGAGCTTGATGTGAGCGGACATGGTTATCATTGGTGGCAGCAGATGCTCTCCATCGATCAGCTTGATACCCTGCAAAACGTAAAATCTCCTTTGCTGATCATTCAGGGAGGGAGAGACATTTCGGTATCACCACAAAAAATAGATGAGTTGATGCAGCGTCTTACAGAACTCGGAAAGAGCAATATCGAGTATCGGCGTTACGAAGCACTGGATCATGGATTCAAAGACAGTGACGGACAAAGTCAGCGCAAAGAGGTCGTCGGCGATATGAATTTATGGTTACAGTCCAAGCTAGGCGCCCCGAAGAAGTTCAATCCCCACTGATTTAGACTTGCTGGCGATGCATTGATTTAACTCGTTTTATAACGACAGCCAGGATGGAGTGGATTCATAAAGTGGTGTCACTCATCAGTGCCCCTCCTCCTTCCAATCACGGTTATGCGAACAACCAATAGAGATATAGGAATGGTAATGGAACAGGAAAGTTTAGTTGAGATAGCAATTGAGTATTTCAAGAAAGTAGATGCAGGTGATCCCAGTTATCTTCACCTCTTCTCAGAGAATGTTGATTTTTTCTTCCCCAAATTTGGTCAAGCTAAAGGAAAGGATGCATTGGTTGAGTTTGGCAATAGAATTGGTAGCTCGCTCACCAGCATCTGGCACGACATTGATGGTTTTAAGATAACGACTGCTGGCAACACCGTGATTATCGAAGGGCAAGAGGGGGGAGTAATGAGTGATGGTACCTCTTGGCCGGATAATAATATCTCCATGGGCCGTTTTTGTAGTGTATTCGAATTTACAGGCTCGCTGATAAGCCGCATGTACGTGTATGTCGACCCTGACTTTCCGAGTAGAGATGCGGCAAGGATTGCTGTGTTGTCAGGGACAAATTGACAGGTGTTATATGCCTGGAGTAGAAATGGACAACATTCCATATTTGGCAATGGAAGAGCTGAAAGGACAATAGCTATAAAACAATTAAAAAACCGGAACTCCCTTGCTGGATTAAGATGGTAATCCTTGAGGTAGCCTCAAGAAACATCGGTACAAATAGAATTAGAACACCCACCATCTAAACAAGTCTTAGTATGGCTGGCTGTGGCTAAAATTATTACACCATAACAAAGATACATTGATATCAAATAGTGGTGTTATATATTTCGAGGCTTTTATGATACAAGTCATTTCTCAATCATTTAATGAAATGATCGCAACCTACATTCGGACGTTTGAGACTTTTTATCCAGCGAGAGGGAGTTCAGGTTTCACCGAAGCCAATCAAGTTCATATTTTCGTAAATGCCATAATAAAATGTCTCGATGATGATCACGCTGTGTCTTGGCTTGAATTTCCTTGGTTTGAGAAAAAACAGCACATTGATGCTTTTGTTTTTTCCCCTAAGCACAAGGCCGTTTTTTTCATTGAAGCAAAGCGCTTGTCACATACAAAGAAAAAACAAGAAATCATACAAGATATAGAGCGTCTTCATCATAAGGATAAACAGTTTCTTCGTGATAATGGTGTGACCGACTACGAAAGTGAATATGTGGTGGCTTTATCTGACGTCTGGCTTGAGACGAAATGGAAGCGTTCAATGCCTGAATGGTGGTGTGGGCGAAACAATGTACCAGAGCAAGTTATTGCACATGGTTCGCTTACTACTCCAGATAGCACTATTCACAATAGTTTGGTTGATATTAATTGGCAACAGAGCACCTCTTTTGCGTATTGGATAGGAGAGCATTGTAAAAACGTCAAAAACTATTGTTTATTGATGGCCACATCAAAAATATAACGGAGTATTTAAACGTGGTTCTCTGAAAAATAGCCCGTAGGTTCGAATTCCATATAAAAAAGGGGGCAAACGCCCCCTTTTTTATCAATATTCGGTCTAGGCAATCAACCTCAATCGATCATCCCCCGCAGCCTTAGAGCAGTCAGCAACTCATCCACCAAGGCTTCCACCGGCTTGCCGGCGTTGAGTAGGTGGATTTCCGGCTGCTCGGGGGCCTCATAGGCCGAATCGATACCGGTAAAGTTGCGAATTTCCCCGGCCCTTGCCTTCTTGTAGAGCCCCTTGGGGTCGCGCTCTTCGCACACGCTAAGCGGCGCATCGACAAACACCTCGACAAACTCCCCTTCACCCACGAGATGGCGCACCAGATCCCGCTCGGCACGGAACGGCGAGATAAAGGCGGTGAGCACGATCAGGCCCGCATCCACCATGAGTTTCGCCACTTCGCCGACCCGGCGGATATTCTCCTGACGGGCAGCGTCATCGAAGCCCAGATCGCCACAGAGGCCGTGGCGCACGTTGTCCCCATCCAGCAGATAGGTGTGCTTGCCTTGCGCGGCCAGCGCCTGCTCCAAGGCTCCCGCCAGGGTGGATTTACCCGCCCCGGAAAGCCCGGTGAACCAGATCACCAGCGGCTTCTGTCCCTTCTGCTCGGCCCGGCTCCGTTTGTCGACGGCATGGGCATGCCACACGATATTGCTCATCCAAAACTCCTTGCTTGGCGCTCACGCCTCAATGCTGAAACGGTCTGGCTCCCTGGAGCTCAGCCTCTGGCCACTCGCCACTGACGGGGCCATGGTCGTCGTGTATCTATATTCCCTGCCAGGCACCAGGCCCCCAGTTGCGCCGCCTTAAAACGGAAACAGCAGGGGCACCATGACGATCACCCCGAGGCTGTAGGCCAGGGAGACCGGCAGGGCCAGCTTGAGGTAGTCCGGCATCTTGTAGTTGCCTGCCGCATAGACCATCAGGTTGGTCTGGTAGCCGTAGGGCAGGATAAAGCTGGAGCTCGCCCCGAACAGCACCGCCAGAATGAACGGCATGGTGGAGACATCCATGCTGAGCGCCAGCTGGTAACCCATGGGGAAGGCCAGCGCCGCGGCGGCGTTGTTGCTCATCAGCTCGGTCAGCACCAGGGTGAACAGGTAGATGCCGATAAAGGCGATCAAGGGGCTAGCACCGTTGAACTCCCCCATCAGCCAGTCGGCGATGACCCGGGCCAGCCCGCTCTTTTCCAGCTGATCGGCGATGGCCAGCGCCCCGCCCACCACCAGCCAGATATCCAGCGGAAAGCGGCGGCGGATCTCGTCCAGGGTCAGGATGCGGGAGAACAACAGCACCACCAGCATCACCAGCAGCCCCTTGAAGAGCGGCACCAGATCGAGCACCGACAGCGCCAGCACCCCAAGGAACCCCGCCACCACGGCGGCGCTGCGCGTGGCATCGAGCCGGGTGGAGGCCTCCAGCCCGCTCACCACCACGAACTCGCGGGAGAGGGACTTGTTGCCCGCAAACTTGGGGCCGGGGGCCAGCAGCAAGGTGTCCCCTGCGTGCAGTTCAATCTGGCCGAGGCCACCGGTGAGCTGGGTCTCGCCCCGGCGCACCGCCAGCACTACCGCATCGAAGTGGGTGCGAAACTCCGCATCCTTGATGGTCTGCCCCACCAGCCGCGAGCTGTGGCTGACGATCACCTCCACCAGGTGCTGGCCGTTGAGCCGGTGCTGGCCGTAGAGATCCAGCCCCTTGAGCTCCTGCAGCACGCCGACGCTCTCCACATCGCCACAAAACAGCAGCATGTCCCCCTCATGCAGCTCGTGTTCCGGCTGCACCGGGCAGATCACCTGATTGCCCCGGATGATCTCGGCGAGATAGAGGCTTTTCAGGCTGCGCAGGCCGTTCTCCTTGACGCTGCGCCCGGCCATGGGCGAGCCGGGGCCCACCTTGGCCTCGAGAAAGTAGCCGGATTCGCGGCTCATCTCGGTGTCCTGCTCCGGCAGGTGGCGGGCAAACAGCAGCACGGCGACCAGGCCGGTCAGCAGGGTTCCCGCCCCCACCATGAAGAAGTCGAACATGCCGAGCGGCTTGGCCCCCATCTTGATGAGGAAGCTGTTGACGATGAGGTTGGTGGAGGTGCCGATCAGGGTCAGCACGCCGCCAAAGGTCGCCGCGAAGCACATGGGCAGCAGCAGCCGGGACGGCGCATGGTTGGGATTGCGTTTGACCGCACCCAGCATGGAGGCCACCACGGCGGTGTTGTTGACGAAGGCCGACAGGAAGGCGGTGGAGAACCACACCTTGACCAGCACCTTGTTGAAGGAGCCGGTGCCCACCAGGTTGGCGAACCAGCTCATGATCCGAGTCTTTTCCACCGCCAAGGAGACCAGCAGCAACAGCACCAGGGTCAGCAGGGCGCTGTTGGTGTAGCCCGCCACCACGGTGTTGATGTCCGCCAGGCCGCTCAGGTAGGTGATGAGCACGGCGCCCGAGAAGAGCAGCGCCGGCCGGAGTTTGCCCTGGATCAGCAGGGCGACGAGGGCAGCCAGCAGACCCAGCACCAGGGATTGTTGCCAGGTCATGGGCTTATTCCTTGCTTGCGTCGTTGCTGATGGTCAGCGCCTGCCAGTGGGGGAAGTGTTTGCGCACCAGAGCGTTGAGCTCCACTTCGAACTCGCTGTAGTGCCCTGTTGCCACTGTCGCGGCCAAGCCCTCCACTATCATGCCGGCACCGACGGTGACGTTGGTCAGCCGGTCGATCAAGATGAAGCTGCCGGTATCGCGGATCTCCTGATACGGGTCGAACGCCACCGGGTCGGTCAGGCTCAGCTCGCACAGGCCGATCTCGTTGAGCTTGAGTTCACTCGCATCCAGCTCATCGAGCTTGTTGATCTCGATGCGGTGGCGGATGGCCTCCACCTGGCCGCGACTCTTCTTGGTGGCCAGCTTGACGTCGTAGACCCGGCCCGGTTGCAGGGACTCCTCCCCCATCCAGACGATGTGGGCCAGCAGGTTCTGGGTCACCTGGGGCTTTTTCGCCGCGTCCACCAGCAGATCGCCACGGCTGATGTCGATTTCATCGGCAAAGGTGACCGTGATGGCCTGACCCGGCAGGGCGTAGTCCAGATCGCCGTCGAAGGTGACGATGCGGGTCACCGTGCTCTCTTTACCGGACGGCAGCACCGCCAGCTTGTCGCCGACCCGCAGGATGCCGGAGGCCAGGGTCCCCGCGAAGCCGCGAAAATCGAGGTTGGGGCGGTTGACGTACTGCACCGGCAGGCGCACCGGGTGACGCTCCAGCTCGCGCTCCACTTCGGCAGACTCCAGCAGAGAGAGCAGGGTTTCGCCCTGATACCAGGCCAGCTTGTCGCTTGGGTTGACCACATTGTCACCGTCCAGCGCCGAGACCGGCACGATATGGATGGTGTCGACGCTGAGCTTCTTGGCGAATTCGCGATACTCCAAGCTGATGCGCTCGAACACCTCCTGGCTGAACTCCACCAGATCCATCTTGTTGACCGCCACCACGAACTGCTTGATGCCAAGCAGGCTCGCGATAAAGCTGTGGCGACGGGTCTGATCCAGCACCCCCTTGCGGGCGTCGATCAATATGATGGCCAGATCGCAGGTGGAGGCGCCGGTGGCCATGTTGCGGGTGTACTGCTCGTGGCCCGGGGTATCCGAGATGATAAATTTGCGCTTGGCGGTGGAGAAATAGCGGTAGGCCACGTCGATGGTGATGCCCTGCTCGCGCTCGGCCTGCAGACCGTCCACCAGCAGCGCCAGATCCAGCTTCTCGCCGGTGGTGCCAAGCTTCTGGCTGTCGGACTCCAGTGCCTTCAACTGATCTTCATAGATCTGCTGGGAGTCGTGCAGCAGGCGGCCGATGAGGGTGCTCTTGCCGTCGTCCACGCTGCCGCAGGTGAGAAAGCGCAGCAGGCTCTTGTGTTGCTGGGCGTGCAGGTAGGCTTCAATGCCCTGTTCGCTGATGGCGGTCTGAATGTGGTTGTTCATGTTGCGATTCCTTAGAACATTTTTTTAGAAATAGCCCTGACGCTTCTTCTGCTCCATGGAGCCGGCCTGATCGTGGTCTATGAGCCGCCCTTGCCGCTCGCTCGAGGTGGTGAGCAGCATCTCTTCGATGATCTCCGGCAGGGTAGTGGCAGCGGATTCGATGGCACCGGTCAGCGGGTAGCAGCCGAGGGTACGGAAGCGCACCAGCTCCTGCTTCACTTCGTCTTCCGGGCCGATGGGCATGCGCTCGTCATCCACCATGATCTTGATGCCGTTGCGCTCCACCACCGGGCGATGGGCCGCAAAGTAGAGCGGCACTATGTCGATGTTCTCGAGGTAGATGTATTGCCAGATGTCGAGCTCGGTCCAGTTGGAGAGCGGGAACACCCGGATACTCTCCCCCTTGTTGACCTGGCTGTTGTAGACGCGCCACAGCTCCGGGCGCTGGTTTTTCGGATCCCAGCGATGAGACTTGTCGCGGAAGGAGTAGACCCGCTCCTTGGCACGGGACTTCTCCTCGTCGCGGCGGGCACCACCGAAGGCGGCGTCGAAGCCGTATTTGTTGAGCGCCTGCTTGAGCCCCTCGGTCTTCATGATGTCGGTGTGCTTGCCGCTGCCGTGTACGAAGGGGTTGATGCCCATGGCGAGGCCGTCCGGGTTCTTGTGGACGATCAGATCCAGCCCGTACTTTTTGGCAGTCTCATCGCGAAACTTGATCATCTCCTTGAACTTCCAGTCGGTGTCGACGTGCAGCAAGGGGAACGGGATCTTGCCCGGATAGAAGGCCTTGCGGGCCAGGTGCAGCATGACGGAGGAGTCCTTGCCGATGGAGTACATCATCACCGGGTTTTCAAATTCGGCAGCCACCTCGCGGATGATGTGGATGCTCTCGGCTTCCAGCTGCTGCAAGTGGGTCAGTCTTTCACGGTCCATGTCTGGGTCCTCGGTTCATTGCTAACGCGCCTGGTCAGGGCGCGGTGTTGGTTCAGGTCGGTGCCGCCATGGCCGCACCGTCAAATCGATGGATGTCGCCGCCGGCGCTCAGGCCAGGCTCACCAGCTTGAGGTCGCAGGCGCCCTGCTGTTGCCCCTCGCCAAACCAGGCGAGCCGCTCGCGCAGGGCCACCACTTCGCCAATGACGATGAGAGACGGGCTCACTGCCTGCTGGGCCAGTTCGGCCAGCTCTGCCAAGGTGCCGGTCAGCACCCGCTGGCGGGCGGTGGTGCCGCGCTCGATGATGGCGATGGGAGTAGCGCTGCTGCGGCCATGGCTCACCAGTTGCTGCTGGATGTGCTCGGAGCGCATCAGCCCCATGTAGATGACCAGGGTCTGGCTGGTAGCGGCGAGCTGCTGCCAGTCGGGCTCATTGCCCTCTTTCTGACAGTGGCCAGTGATAAAGACGGCGCTCTGGGCATGGTCGCGGTGAGTGAGCGGAATGCCGGCATAGGCAGTGGCACCGGCGGCGGCCGTGATGCCGGGCACCACCGAGAAGGGGATGCCTTCGTCGGCCAGCACTTCCAGCTCTTCGCCGCCACGGCCGAACATGAAGGGATCGCCCCCCTTGAGCCGCACCACCCGGTTGCCCGCTTTGGCGAACGTAACCAGCAGGCGATTGGTCTCCTCCTGCGGCACGCTGTGGGCGCCGGCCTTCTTGCCGACCGACACCAGGGTGGCATCGCGGCGCACCAGGTCCAGGATCTCGGGCGAGACCAGCTGGTCATAGAGCACCACTTCGGCCTGCTGAATTTGTTGCAGCGCCTTGAGGGTCAGCAGGCCCGGATCGCCGGGGCCCGCCCCCACCAGCACCACTTCCCCCACTTCGCTTTTCGCCTGGTCAAGCCCCTCGTTCAGCCACTGCTCGGCCCCTTGCCAATCTTCTTTCTCAATCAGACCGGCCAGGGTGTTGGAGGCAAAGGCACGCTCCCAGAAGCGACGACGGTCGGAAATGGAAGAGAGCACCCGCTTGGCCTGGTCGCGCACCCGGCCGGAGAGCTCGGCCAGAGCGCCGAGATGGCGGGGCAGCAGGCTCTCCAGCCGCTCGCGCAGCAGACGTACCAGCACCGGCGCCTTGCCGCCGCTGGAGACGGCCACCATGATGGGGCTGCGATCGATGATGGAAGGAAAGATGAAGCTGGAGCGCTTGGGGTCGTCCACCACGTTGACGAACAGACCGAGCTGGTTGGCGCTCTGATAGACTAGGGCGTTCACCTCGAGATCGTCGGTAGCGGCCACCACCAGGATCTGGCCGGCCAGATGGGCCGGGGTGAAGCGCTCCGCCAGATGGGTGAAGCGATCGGCAAATTGGTGGAAGTCGGGTTCCAGCTCGGGGGAGACCAGGGTCAGCCTGGCACCGGCCGCCAGCAGCAGGCGCGCCTTGCGCAGGGCCACTTCGCCCCCTCCCACCAGCAGCACCGGGCGGCCGTCCAATTTGGCAAACATCGGCAAATAATCCATTTCGGCCCATCCCTCGGAACACGACTAATATGGGGCGACTATAGGCAGGGCTGCTTATCCCTCAAAATAATAAAAAATGCTTTTTAATGCATTTTAGTAATTAACAAAGCCGTATGATGACAAAGGCGAAGCAAGGCGCTTGTGGTGCCAGGCGCAAGGCCATAGGCTAGTGAAAGTGTTTCATAAGGAGCTTAATAATGAATGAGTCATTGATTGTGCTGGGGATCTTCGTGTTTCTGGTGCTCGCTACCCTGAGCGCCGGCATCAAGATAGTGCCGCAGGGCTACAACTGGACCGTGGAGCGCTTCGGTCGCTACACCCGCACCCTGGTGCCTGGCCTCAACCTGTTGATCCCCTATGTGGACAGGGTCGGCCACAAGATCATCATGATGGAGCAGGTGCTGGACATCCCGGCGCAAGAGGTGATCTCCCGCGACAACGCCAACGTCACCATCGACGCCATCAGCTTCGTGCAGGTGGTAGATGCCCGCAAGGCGGGCTATGAGGTCAACGATCTCACCAGCGCCATCCGCAATCTGACCATGACCAACATGCGGACCGTGCTCGGCGCCATGGAGCTGGACGAGATGCTCTCCCAGCGCGACACCATCAACGAGAAACTGCTGCGCACCATGGATGCCGCCACCGCCCCCTGGGGCATCAAGGTGACCCGCATCGAGATCAAGGATGTACGTCCGCCGCTGGCACTGGTCGAAGCCATGAACGCCCAGATGAAGGCCGAGCGCCAGAAACGGGCCGAGGTACTGGAAGCCGAAGGGGTGCGCCAGTCCAAGATCCTGAAAGCGGAGGGGGAGAAGCAGTCCCAGATCCTCAAGGCCGAGGGTGAGCGTCAGGCCGCCTTCCTCGCCGCCGAGGCGCGCGAGCGGGCCGCCGAAGCGGAAGCCAAAGCGACCCACATGGTCTCCAAGGCCATTGCCGAAGGGGATCTGCAGGCCATCAACTACTTCGTGGCCCAGAAATACACCGAGGCGCTGGCTCGCATCGGCGAAGGCCCCAACAGCAAGGTGGTGATGATGCCGCTGGAGGCGGGCAGCCTGATCGGCGCCGTGGCCGGCATGGCCGAGCTGTTCAAGGATGGCAAGGGCGGCAAGTCATGACAGCCCTGTTCGAGGGGCTGACCCACTGGCACTGGCTGGGACTCGGCTTCGCGCTGCTGGCCATCGAGGTGCTGGGTTCGGTGGGCTTTCTGCTCTGGACCGGCATCGCCGCGCTGGAAGTGGGCCTGCTGCTGCTGGTCTGGCCCTTCGGCTGGCAGGCGCAGTTGCTGCTGTTTGGCCTGCAATCCCTGCTCACCACCTGGGCCTGGTGGCGCTGGCAGCACCGCCGGGATCGCTCCAGCCGGGATGCCGCCGCCCCCATCAACGAGCGGATGCAGGGCTATCTGGGCCGCGAGCTGGTACTGCTGGATGACGTTACCCAGGGGATGAGCCGAGTGCACCTGGACGACACCGCCTGGACGGTGCGCTGCAGCCAGCCGCTGAGCGCCGGCAGCAAGGTGCGGGTGACGGGACATGACTCCCATATCCTGCTGGTGGAACCGCTGCCCTGACACAGGGGCAAGGCGCCATTGACCGCCAACGACAAAGGGCTCCTCAGAGCCCTTTTCGCTGTCTTGCAAACTGTGAGCGAGGGTCTAGAAGGCGTCGCTGTCGAGGGCGGCGCGCAGCAGATCCTTCCAGCTGATGATGCCGACCAGGGCGCCGTTTTCCAGCACCGGCAAGCAGGAGACGTTCTTCTCCAGCATCATCTTGACCCCGTCCCGCACCGTCAGCTGGGGAGCGATGGTGATGGGGTGGCGGCTCATGATCTGGTGGGCGCGCCGGTTGAGGGTCTCGGTGTCGCGGCTCATCTCGGCCTCGGAGTCCAGATAGGGGCTGATGGCGCGGAACAGATCCCGATCCGAAATGACCCCTACCAGCTCCTCCTCTTCCAGCACCAGCAGGTGGCGAAAGTGAGCCTGCTCGAAGATCTCCTTGATGACATTGAGCCGGTCATCCATGGAAACGGTGGCGACCCGGGTCGTCATGATGTCCCTGATAAGCATGCTAACCTCCCCAACCCTGACTGATTGCTCTGTTATGGCATGTTTTTGCCCCCCCAGCCAGTGGTTGCCCCCCGCCTCAAGTGCAAATCTGCGCCGTTTCACGTAAGATCCGCGCCAGTTTTTCTCCTCCATTTGAGCCAAGCAGACCAATCCATGATAGTTGCCAGTCAAATCGAACTGATCCGCGGCGGCCGCAAGCTGCTGGACAACGCATCCGCCACCATTCATCCCGGCCACAAGGTGGGTCTGGTGGGCAAGAACGGCTGTGGCAAGTCCACCTTTTTTGCACTGGTACGGGGCGAGCTGGCCATCGACAGCGGCACCTTCAGCCTGCCCGCCGGCTGGCAGATTGCCGGCGTGGCGCAGGAGACCCCGGCGCTGGACTGCTCCGCCCTCGACTACGTGATCGACGGCGACAAGGAGTTCCGCGCGCTGGAGGCCCAGCTGGCCCAGGCCGAGCAGGATGACAATGGCCTGCTGGTGGCCGAGCTGCACGGCCGGCTCGACACCATAGGCGCCTACAGCATTCGTGCCCGCGCCGCCGAATTGCTGCACGGCCTCGGTTTCAGCGACGAGCAGCTGAGTTCGCCGGTGCGCAGCTTCTCCGGTGGCTGGCGCATGCGCCTGAACCTCGCCCAGGCGCTGCTGTGCCGCTCCGATCTGCTGCTGCTCGATGAACCGACCAACCACCTGGATCTCGACGCCGTCATCTGGCTGGAGAAGTGGCTCAAGGCCTATCAGGGCACGCTGGTGCTGATCTCCCATGACCGCGACTTCCTCGATTCGGTCATCAGCCGCATCATCCACATCGAGAACGGCAAGCTCAACGAATACACCGGCGGCTACTCCGACTTCGAACTGCAGCGCGCCGAACACCTGGCCCAGCAGCAATCCATGTACGAGAAGCAGCAACGCGAGATGTCCCACATGCAGGCGTATGTGGACCGCTTCCGCTACAAGGCCTCCAAGGCCCGCCAGGCCCAGAGCCGACTGAAAGCGATGGAGCGGATGGAGAAGATCCTGCCTGCCCACGCCGACTCCGAGTTCAGCTTCGAGTTTCGCGAGCCGTCGGCCCTGCCGACCCCGCTGATTGCCATGGAGAACCTCTCTGCCGGTTACGGCGACAAGGTGATCCTGGAGAAGATCAAACTCAACCTGGTGCCCGGTTCGCGTATCGGTCTGCTCGGTCGCAACGGCGCCGGCAAATCCACCTTCATCAAGATGCTGTCGGGCTCCAACCCGCCGCTCTCCGGCAAGCTCGAGGTGAGCGCCGGGGTCAGCATCGGCTACTTCGCCCAGCATCAGCTGGAGACCCTGCGCCTGGACGACTCGCCCCTCGATCACCTAGTGCGCCTCGCGCCGGACAAGACCGAGCAGGAGCTGCGCAACTACCTCGGCAGCTTTGGCTTTCACGGTGACAAGGCGCTCGACAAGGTGGCCCCCTTCTCCGGTGGCGAGAAGGCGCGGCTGGTGCTGGCCCTCATCACCTGGCAAAAACCCAACCTCTTGCTGCTGGATGAACCGACCAACCACCTGGATCTGGAGATGCGCCACGCCCTGACCATGGCGCTGCAAGGCTTCGAGGGCGCCATGGTGGTGGTCTCCCACGACCGGCACCTGCTGCGTACCACCACGGATGACTTCTATCTGGTGCACGGTGGCCGGGTCGAGCCGTTCGACGGCGATCTGGACGACTACCACAAGTGGCTCGGCGAGCAGGAGAAAGAGGCCAACGCCAAACCGGACGACGGCCCTGTCTCTGCCAACTCGGCGGTGGCGCGCAAGGATCAGAAGCGGCGCGAGGCGGAATTCCGGCAAGCGACCCGGCCGCTGCGCCAGAAGCTGGAGAAGCTCGAAACCAGCATGGAGAAACTGCAGGCCAAGCTGGCCGCGGTGGAAGAGCAGCTGGCCGACCCCGCCATCTATGAAGAGAGCGCCAAGCAGAAGCTCTCCGAGCTGCTCAAGTCCCAGGGCCCCATCAAGGAGGAGCTGGAAGGGGTGGAGCTGGAGTGGATGAGCCTCAGTGAGGAGCTGGAAACCATGGAGCAGGCCTTCCTTGCGTGACGAACAGCTGATGGCGAGCGAGCGGATCGCCGCCCACGAACTGCCGGGCCCGCTCGACTTCTGGCAGTGGAGCGGCGAGGTGTACGGCGCGCGCAGTCAGGACTGGCTCAGCGTGCAGGCGCAGGGGGGCAACGTCAATCTGGCCCTGTTGCTGCACCGGCTGGATCAGTGCGGGATCCCGGTCGATCTGACCGACCTGCAACCGGCGTTGGTGCAGACCGAGGCGGTACTCGGCCCCTGGCGCACCCTGCGTTCGAGCGCCAAGGCGCGGCTCGGCGAGCAGGAGTATCAGGCCATGCTGGCCCACGAGCTGGAGCTGGAGCGACTGCAACAGGGAGTGCTGCTGCAGACCCTGCGCAGCCTCACCCTGTTTCGCGGCAACAGCCGCAACCTGTTGAACTATCTATTGTTACTGGGGGCCCAGCAGGGCCCCCTCAGAGACCTAATATGCTGAGTTATCGCCACGCCTTTCACGCCGGCAACCACGCCGACGTGCTGAAACACGCCGTTCAGGCCCTGATCATCGAGTCCCTCAAGAAGAAGGAGAAACCCTTCATCGTGCTGGACACCCATGCCGGCGGCGGTCTCTACGACCTGCGCGGCGACTGGTCGCAGAAGAAGGCGGAGTATGCCGACGGCATTGGCCGGCTGTGGGACGAGCGGGCCCAGTGGTCTGCCATGGCCCCCTATCTCGGCGTCATCGAGGAGATGAACCCAGCCGAGGGAGAGCACGGCGGCCAGCTGCACTACTACCCCGGCTCGCCGGAGCTGTCGCGCCGCCTCGCCCGCGAGCAGGACAAGCTGGCGCTGATGGAGCTGCACAACAACGAGGTGGAAGACCTGCGCGCCAACATGGGTTACGACCCCCGCGTCGCCGTCCACCACCGTGACGGCTTCGAGGGGCTGGTGGCCCTGCTGCCGCCCACCCCGCGCCGCGGCCTGGTACTGATCGACCCGCCCTATGAGCTGAAGGAAGATTACTTCGCGGTGGTCGATACCCTGAAAAAGGCGCAAAAACGCTGGGCCACCGGCATCTACGCCCTCTGGTATCCCATTCTGGGGGAAGAGGCAGACAAGTCCCGCGACATGCTGCGCGCCATCAAGCGCGAGAACTTCGGCAACGTCTTGGTGGCCGAGCTGGAAGTGGCCGGCCAGACCACCGATTGGGGCATGAACGGCTCAGGCATGCTGATAGTGAGCCCCCCCTGGCTGCTGGACGAGCAGATTGAAGCCTTCCTCAAACCCCTCTGTGCCAAGCTGGCGCAGGGCGCCGGCGCCCAGTACAAGGTCGAGTGGCTCAACAAGGTTGAAGCGTAACCCCTTGCATCACTCGCACACCACCAAGGGCCTGCCACTGCAGGCCCTTTTTATTGGTCATGGCGGCCCGCCCCCACCGCGCTGGCAAGCCGCTCCGGCAGCCGGCTCGCCAACCAGTCGATGGCCATTCTGGTCTTGAGCGGCAGGTGCGGGCTGTGGGGCCAGAGGGCATTGATGGGATAACGCCTGCCCTTGAGGGAGCCCAGCACTTCGCACAGCTCGCCCCGCTCAAGGTGCGGGCGCACCAGCCAGGTCGGCAACCAGGCGAGGCCAAAGCCCGCGATGGCCGCCTGGGTGATGGCGTGCAGATCGTCCAGCAGCAGGCGCCCCGTCGGCCGCACCGATTGCCACTGGCCATCCAGCTGCCACTGCCACGCCAGCACCCGCCCCTGTCGCAGATAGGCGATGCCCTCGTGCTCGGCCAGATCCGCCAACGTCATCGGTTCGCCCCGCTCGGCCAGATAGCTGGGGGCGGCGCAGAGCGTCATGCCGTGCTCGCCGAGCCGGCGCGCCGCCAGATCCAGACGGTCCGGCGGCTCCCCGTTGCGGATCACCAGATCGAGCCCCTCCTCCACCAGATCCACCTTGCGATCGCTGAACGACAGTGACAGCGCCAGCCCGGGATGGGCCTGCGCCAGCTCGAGCAGCAGGGGCGCCACGCACAGCTGACCGAACAGCACCGGCATGGAGACCTTGAGGCTGCCGTTGAGGGTCAGCTTGTTGCTGGCCAGCGCCGCCTCGCCGAGGCGCACCTCCTCCAATGCCCGCAGGCAGTGGAGATGGAACAGCGCCCCCTCCTCGGTCAGGCTCTGGCTGCGGGTGGTGCGGTGAAACAGCTGGACGCCGAGACGCTGCTCGAGCCGGGCAATCCCCTTGCCCACCGCCGAGCGGGTGAGGTGGAGCCGCTCGGCGGCCTGGGCAAAACTGCCCGCCTCCACCACGCTGGCGAACAGATCGAGGCCATTGAGGCTGTTTGCCATCTATTGCATACCTTGTGGAACCAATATGGCGAAATAGTATCAGCACTGCGGAAAAAAATGACTGATAAGCTCCCTCCATCCCCACACTTTGTCAGATGGAGTTCACCTCATGAGTCAGATCCTGCTGCTGCAATCCAGCCTCAACGGCCCCGCGTCCCGTACCAACCAGCTGATGGAGCGCTTTCTGCAAGCGCGCCGGGAGCAGGGCCACCAAGACCAGGTGGTGGTGCGCGACCTGCCCGCCCTCGCCCTGCCACCACTGGACAGCGCACTGTTTCACGCCCTGCGGGGGGCCGAGCCGACCAGCGAGGCCATCCGCCAAGGGGTGGCGCTGTCGAACCAACTAATTGCCGAGCTCAAGGCCGCCGACCTGCTGCTGATCGGCGCCCCCATGTACAACCTCAACGTACCGACCCCGCTCAAGAACTGGTTCGATCTGGTGGCGCGAGCCAGGGTCACCTTTCGCTACACCGACAGCTACCCCATGGGGCTGGTGGAGGGGGTAAAAGCCCTGGTGTTCAGCAGCCGCGGCGGCGTGCATCAGGGCCAGGCGACGGATGCGGTCACCCCCTACCTCGAGTCCGTGCTCGGCCTGATGGGCATCGCAGAAGTGGAGTTCGTCTACGCGGAGGGGATGGACCTGCGCCCCCACGGGGCGGAGCAGGGCATGCGCCAGGCCCATGAGCGGATCGCCGCCCTCAGCCAGTGAGCCCCTCGCCCGCCTCTTGCCGCCCCCACCGGCAGCTGAGCGGGAGACGCGCAAATAAAAAAGCCCCGTCACGGGGCTTTTTCCATGCAGGCCAACCTCACGTTTTGCCCGGGAGATCCCGCCAGAGCGCCAGAATGAGCAGCGCCAGCAGGGCGAAAGGCGGGGCCAGACTGAGCAGCATGCACAGCACAGTGATCAGCGCCGGATGTTCGCTCTTGCGGCGGGCCAGTCGCCAGGCCACGACGCCGACGATGATCATCAGCAACAGGATGAACTGCCCCAACAGGGTGGCGTTGATATTCATCTGCATGAAAGCTCCTTTTTCATGGCAAAGGCTCACTCTAGCGCCGCTGTGGCCCCAGGCAACTCCCAATCCGGTGAGGGCGTTCTCACTTGATAGGTCGTCCCTATCCAACCATTAGATGAGAATAGTTTTCATTTAATGGGATTTCGGGGGATACTCTGCTCATCACCAGAGGGAACCGCCATCATGAAAAAGACCATCAGCTTTGCCGTTTTGCACTTCACCGTGGCCTTCACCGTGGCTTACCTGCTGACCGGTGAACTGCTCACCGCCAGCCTGATCGCCCTGATAGAGCCCGCCGTCAACACGGTCGCCTTCTACTTCCACGATCTCGGCTGGCACAAACTCAAGCCCCACCACAGCCTGCAGGCCAAGACCAGCAGCTTCGCCCTGGTGCACTTCTCGGTGGCCTTTGGCGTCGCCTACCTGCTGAGCGGCGAGCTGCTCACCGGCGGCGTGATGGCGATGATCGAGCCTGCCATCAACACAGTGGTGTTCTTCTTCCACGAACGGCTGTGGCGCGCCCGCCAGCAGCTGGCACTGGCCTGAGGGAGGGGCTGCGGCCCTTCCCCACGCCTGAACAAGCTTCTCTCCCCCGGCAAGGGCCCCCCTTGCCGTACTGACCAATTTGTTGATCCCGCCCCAACATTTATCACCTCGCCCTTCCCCTGCGCCCCTCTCTCGCTACCATACCCGAATGGCAATCCAAGCCGCATCGGAGTCATCCATGAGCCCTCTCCGCCACCCCCGTTGGTTACAAAGCAGCAGACTGGAGGCTGAAATTCAGGGGCGGTAGCCATGCCATCGGCTTGCCAACTCCTGTCGATCACAGCGAGGGGCGGCCGGCGACTCATCCACAACATGTAAAGCAAGGTGGTGTATGGAAACACAAACTCTGCATCGCGGTCGGCTGATCGACCATCTCCAGCTGGTGGTGAAAGACCTGGCCGCCAGCCAGCGCTTTTACACGGCCGCACTCGCCGCCCTCGACATCCCCATAGGCGGCACCGGTGAGGGTTATTTCTGGGCAGATGAGCTGTTTGTCACGGCTGTAGACAGCCCGGCGGCGCTGGGGGTATTGACCGGCCGCCATCACCTCGCCTTTCAGGCACAAGACAGGGCCATGGTGGATCGCTTCTATCAGGCTGCGCTGGCCAATGGCGGCCAGGACAACGGCGCCCCCGGCGAGCGGGTCTATCACCCCGGCTATTACGCCGCCTTTGTCCTCGATCCGGATGGCAATAATATCGAGGCGGTTTATCACGGCGAGGCAACACGCAGTGTGGAATCGGTAGAAATTCAGTTTTAGAAGAAGAATGGAACGCTAGTGACGTGGACGTTGTTGTGGTGCAATGAGGTGGCTACGCCTAGCAAAAATAGTATTTCCATAATTTTTTATTACAGTGTTTTACAGCATTCACGTCTATATGGAATTACGCGATTAGCTCCATTTTCCATCTGACTACTGTGAAGCTGAAAGGAACATTAAAATGCATGAGCAAAAAATAGATGATAATTGTATATTACTTTGTTCAGATTGTTTTGAGGATGAAGGGCTTAGTGTTGATTCATACAAAATTGGCCTTGAGTCATCAGAAGAATGCCCACAATGCAAAAGTAACAGCGGCAAAAAACTTACTAAAGAGCTTATCTTGGGATTAGCTTGGCGTTTCTTTGTCAGTGGAACAACTATTCGCTGTGACTATGGCGCAGCACCAGTAATTCAAACCAATGAGCATCACTATGGAAAAAGTGATATCCGGCCATCGCCTTGGCTTGAAAGAGATATAAAACTGATTGAAAATGCTGCTAAAATTGGCTTTTTTCACTACGGACCACGATTGTGGATGGTTGGCGAGATTGAACCGCTTAAGGAGCTGCAAATAAATGGCAGCCGAGCGAGAGTTATTCAGCGTGTAATCAAGGAGTATCCTGAGAGATTGATGCCTAGTGGTATGAAGTTTTATCGACTCAGAATTAATCCTAAGAACCCTGCTAATCATACAGAGTATGACAGTCCTCCTATTGAGTTTGCGGGAAATGGACGTTTAGACTCTGTTGATTTATCAGTTATGTACGGTTCCCAGGATATTGATGTTTGCATACATGAATGCCGGGCTTCCACAGAGGATGAAATATATGTCGCAACGTTTGAAACCACTAGAGATCTACACCTTTTAGATCTGACTCATGTTTTAGAGGAGGATGTGACGGAGTTCGAGAGCTTAGATATGGCTATACATATGTTGTTTCTTGCCAAGTCTCACTCTTATGAAATATCCAGAGATATAGCTAAGGCAGCACAGAACGCTGGTTTTGATGGGGTTGTTTACCCTTCATTTTTCAGCCTAATTAGAACAGGTGGCCACCCATTTGAAACGAGCTATGGTCTATCCTTACGACGTTACCACCCAGAGCGAGAAAAATATGCGAATGCTTTCACTGTAAAAAATTTTGCACTGTTTGGGTATCCCTTACAGTCCGGCTTGGTGAAAGTAAAATCTATCAATCGGCTTATAATTACCCAAGTCGGATATCAAGGACATTTTGGCCCAATAGAGTATTAAGTGAACATTAAGCAGCTAATATAAAAATTCTCTGCTAAATACGAAAAATCAATCAGTTCACTCATAATCACCCGCTAAGCAAGATGTTATTATATGTTATGTTATGTTATGTTATGTTATGTTATGTTATGTTATGTTATGAAATTAATTAAGGGGATAAACATGAAAACATGGCAAACTCAAATTGGCGGATGGGGAAGTATTGTTTGGTTAGCATCCTTTCAGTTTATGGAGTACGCAAATAAACATGGCTATCATGAAGTGAGTAACGGTATCTTTGGTTATACTCTTGGTTTTGTTACTGCTTTCGCCGGTTATCTGTTTTGGGAGGTAATTCATGGCCGTTGGAAATCCATTCTTGGTGAGGATAGAGGATTTATGAGAATCGTATCAGCCATGCCTCTCCTTGGGCTGTGTATTTTAGGCGCATTAGGTTTTATTAATGCAATATTTAATTCAATGCCATGGTTTTACAATATAAGTTTTGCGGTTGCTGGTATTGTAGTCACTCAAGGTTTGGTACCAATTATTAATCACATTGATGGGACTGCTTCCTAAGGCTCTTCGATGCCACTATAAGCTGGATTTATAGGTTTTCCGCTGATGACCAAACTTTTTCTTATAGCGGCTATCTCCAGCCTGAAAGAGGTTACTTACCGGCCACAGCCCGTAGATTCGAACAGTCGCGAATAAAGCAATCAATAGAGATATTCTGATAGCTCCCTGACTTTCCCTCCACCAACGACAAAAGGGCTAATAATAGGCCATAAAGAACCTATGACTATTGAATCTATCGAAACTGAACTACTCAATGAACTGAGGGCAATAGATAATTACCTCAACAAAGATAGAGTAATATATAACGAAGTGCGTGGAGCCCTAAATATAATACAAAACAAAAGCAAGCCCCATTACCATAAAATAAAACACAAGCTATTTATGGACTTCAGAATGATTGATGACCACCAAATAGATTAGATGACCCGCAACTTGATTTTCATCTGGATAGAGCTTATAAACTTGCAGCAATTTTAGAACATGCAGTCATTTAATATAATTTATCTTTCCAAACCCTATACTATACAACAGTCATCCCAACAATTAATGCTTTGGAATATTTTTATGTAAAACGACCCATTTAGAATCCCGACAGATGATGAAATAGCCATTGCAGAGAGAAAACTAGGCATCACATTTCACAATGACTATCGATGCTTTTTAAAATCTGGTAGTGATGTCGCAAACGCAATTTTTGAAGCAGCAGTTATTCTGCCCGGTGCAGACCGCCTTGATATTTTTGAAATGGCTAGAATAGCTTGGGAAATTATAGGTGTACCGAGAGATTTATTGCCTTTCATTGAGGATAATGGTGACTATTTCTGCATATCAAAAACAGGAGAAGTCATCTATTGGTCTCATAATGGAATCTCTAATGAAAAATGGCCGAACATGTCTGCATGGCACAATCAAGTTTGTATAAATCTTGAGTGACCAAAAATGCTCGCAACCACCATCTCGATAGCAGAATTTACTGACACGGAGGCGGTTCTGTCATTCACTGATTAAGCCCGTAGGTTCGAATAGCGCAGCGTATTCGGACAATCGCGAATATCCCCGCCAATACATCACCAAGGATCGGGAGATCCCCTTGTGGGGCTTGTATCAGTCACCCTGATGCAACCCAAGGCTCGTCGGTGCCACTATAAGCTGGATTTATGGATTCTCCGTGAATGACCCAACTTTTGCTTATAGTGGCTGTCGCTGACCTGAAAGCGCTCACTTACCAGCCGCAGGGCGCTTGCTATATATTCTCCCACTTCTACGACACGCCGAGGAGGCGTTGATATGCAGTCACAGACTCACACTTTTATCATCAATGGCAGCCCAATGCCCTGCCTGCAGGCCGGTTCCGGTAAGCCGCTGCTGCTGATCCATGGCGCGCTGGCCAACCACACCCTCTGGCTCGAACATATCGAGCAGCTCTCGCAGCACTACACCGTTTATGCCCCCACCCTGCGCCACTTTGGCGAGGCGGGCAAAGAGGCGCCTTTCGGCCTTGAGACCCATGCCGACGATCTGCTGGCGCTGCTGACACAGCTGGCGTGCGGGCCTGTCCATCTGGTCGGCTGGTCTTATGGGGCGGATGTGGCGCTGACCGCTGCCTTGCAGGCACCAGAGCGCGTCCGAAGCCTCTATCTGGTGGAGCCGGGCTGCCCGGGAGCGCTGGATGAGCAGGGGCTCGCCGCCTTTTTGGCCGATGCCGGCGCCATGTTCGACCCCGTGTTTGGTCAGGTTGAAGCTGGGCAGTTGCAAGAGGCGGTGGCCACCCTGATCGATGGCTCGGGGGGCCGCCCAGGCTACTTTGCCGCGCAATCCCTCAAGTGGCAGCAGGCCCAGCTGGCAGAGGTCGCCAGCCTTCCCAAGCAGCTGAGCCAGAACGAACGGCCGGATTGGTCGCCGTCGCGGCTGGCCGGGCTCGGGCTGCCCATCTGCATCGTGCAGGGCGCGCAGACCAGAGCGCTGTTTGCGCAAGTGTGCGAAGCACTTGGCAACGCCATCCCCGCCTGCCAGCGCCTGCAGGTGGCGAATGTTGGCCACCTCTACCCCATCGAGCAGCCCGCGCTGTTTGTGCAGCAGCTGCAGCGCTGGCTCGCCGCGCAAGGGTAGGCAGAGACCCTTGCCGACCGGCCTGCTCTGCACACAGCCGCGCCACAGGCTATGCCCAACTAAGTGCCATAAAAAAGCCCCGCGATGCGGGGCTTTTTGTTATCGACAGTAACTGACTCAGTTGACGGCAACCGGCTGACCCAGCGCATCCGGCGGGGTCTGGAACTCACGCTCGGCGTCGTCGAAGCGATCCAGCATGGCTTTGAAGGGGGCCTTGTCCAGCAGGCTGAATACCAGGATCGCCAGGCCGGAGAAGAGGAAGCCCGGGATGATTTCATAGAGCCCCAGCCAGCCAAACTGCTTCCAGACGATGACGGTCAGGGCACCCACCAGCATGCCCGCCAGGGCGCCGTTGCGGGTCATGCGCGACCAGAGCACGGAGAGCAGCACCACGGGGCCGAAGGCGGCACCAAAGCCGGCCCAGGCGTAGCTCACCAGCCCCAGCACCCGGTTCTCCGGGTTCATGGCAACGGCGATGGCGATGAGCGCAATCACCAGCACCATCATGCGACCGACCCACACCAGCTCTTTCTGGGAGGCGTTCTTGCGCAGGAACGGCTTGTAGAGATCCTCGGTGATAGCGCTGGAGCAGACCAGCAGCTGGCAACTGAGGGTACTCATTACCGCCGCCAGGATGGCGGAGAGCAGCACACCGGCAATCCAGGGGTTGAACAGGATCTTGGAGAGCTCGATGAAGACCCGCTCCGGGTTGCCGGTGACGCCGGCCGCCTGTTCGGTGAAGGTGGAGAAGTAGGCCAGGCCGAAGAAGCCGATGGCCACGGCGCCACCCAGGCAGAGCACCATCCAGGTCATGCTGATGCGACGGGCATTGGCCATGGAGTGGTGGGAATCCGCCGCCATGAAGCGCGCCAGGATGTGGGGCTGCCCGAAGTAACCCAGGCCCCAGGCCATCAGCGAGATGATGGCGATGAAGTCCAGGTTCTTGAACATGTCGAGGTTGCTGGCGTTCTGCGCAGCCACCTGCACCATGGCGGTGTCGATGCCGCCCACCGCGATGATGACGAACACCGGGGTGAGGATCAGGGCGAAGATCATCAGGGTGGCCTGCACCGTATCGGTCCAGCTCACCGCGAGGAAGCCGCCGAAGAAGGTGTAGGTGATGGTGGCCGCGGCACCGACCCAGAGGGCGGTGTCATAGCTCATGCCGAAGGTGCTCTCGAACAGGCGGGCACCAGCCACCACGCCGGAAGCGCAGTAGATGGTGAAGAACAGCAGGATCACCAGGGCGGAGAGGATGCGCAGCACCCGGCTCTTGTCCTCGAAACGGTAGGTGAAGTAGTCCGGCAGGGTCAGGGCATTGCGGTTCTTCTCGGTATGCACCCGCAGCCGGCCGGCGACCCAGCGCCAGTTGAGGTAGGCCCCCAGGGTGAGGCCGATGGCGATCCAGCTCTCGGAGATACCACCGATGAAGACGGCGCCCGGCAGGCCCATCAGGAGCCAGCCGCTCATGTCGGAGGCGCCGGCGGAGAGGGCGGTCACCCAGCTCCCCATCCGGCGGCCGCCGAGAATGTAGTCGTCAAAGTTGCGGGTGGCGCGATAGGCGATGAAGCCGATCAGGACCATCCCGAGGATGTACACCAGAAAGGTGATGAGCATGGGTGTGCTGGCTGTCATTCAAAACTCCGTTATGTGACGTGTGTACCCGTTCTGACGACGGGCTCTTCCTTAAAAAAACCGCCCTAGCTTAATCAGCAGATCCCATGACCTCAACCTTTTTTAACAAACAGAAAACACAATATAAACGTTTCATCTTTAACCAACAGACCAGCTTTGCCCCGTTCCGCCAGATTTTATCCTGACGCAGCAACTGCTTATCCGCCGGGCACGATCAGTGGCAGAGCCCCGCCACGGCCGCAAAAAAAAGCCCCGACCAGAGGTCGGGGCCATGTCGGCAAGCACCAATCAGCGATTGATCGCGATCGGCATGCCGCTGCGCTGCTCCAGCGCCTGCTTGACCAGCTGGGAGTCGCTGTCGGCGTGGGCGATGAAGCGGGTCACCGCCGGGGTCATCGGCAGCGGCGCAGGCAGGCTGGAGTTGAACTCCTCCTGATTGCGGGAGAGCGGCTGATGCACTTCCAGGTAACGGCGACCATCCGGCTCGACACTGGCCTTGATCGGCTGGTTGACGAACTGGACGCGGGTACCGACCGGTACCTTCTTGAACAGGTACTCGATGTCGTCGTTGCGCAGGCGCACGCAGCCGTGGCTCACCCGCAGGCCGATGCCGAACTGGGCGTTGGTGCCGTGGATGGCGTACATCTTGCCGATGTAGAGCGCGAACAGCCCCATGGGGTTGTCCGGGCCGGCCGGCCATACTGCCGGCAGGCTTTCGCCACGGGCGGCGTATTCGGCATGCATCTTGGCGGTCGGGGTCCAGGTCGGGCCCGCCTTCTTGCGCTGCACGCTGGTCACCCAGTTTTCCGGGGTGTCGGTGCCGAGCTGGCCGATGCCGATGGGCAGCACTTCCACCACCTTCTTGCCTTTCGGGTAGTAGTAGAGGCGCATCTCGGCCACGTTCAGCACGATGCCTTCACGGGGCGCATCCGGCAGGATCAGCTGGTGCGGCACGATCAGCTTCTCGCCGGTCTGCAGCAGCAGGGGATCCGCCTTGGGGTTGGCCTCCAGCATGTTGGTCAGCCCCAGCTGGAATTTGGCGGCAGCGGCCTCCAGCGGCTGGCCGTTTTCTTCGGCCGGGACCACGTATTCCAGATTTTCACCCACCAGGCGGCTGTTGGCCGCAGGCAGGGCGTATTCAACAGCGAGCGCAGGCGCGGCGCCCAAGAGGAGGCTGCAGCACAGCGCGGCCGCAGTAGTGTGGAGGAGCTTCATAACTTTCCTGTAATGGATGACGTGGTTCAAGACTCTGGGCTGACCCGGGAGCGGCGGGCGATCCGGGGGGCGAAGAGAAGGCCGCCATTTTTCTCCTCTGCCGGACAAATTTCAACTGACAAGTGGCGGCGGGTCGGCGATTAATATCGCTTTTTTTATCCGCCGCCAGCCCCTGCCGGTCGGTCGTTTACCCCTTTTGCCAGGCGCGCATATCGTAACCTGTGGGAGATTGGTGCAACCGCAGATGAAATTGCTCAATGATGGCAAAGATGTGGTCGAAAATGTCGGCCTGGATCCCTTCGTAATCGGCCCAGGCGGTGGTCGCCGTGAAGCAGTAGATCTCCAGCGGCAGGCCGTCCGAGGTCGGTGCCAGCTGGCGCACCATCAGGGTCATGTCCTTGCGAATGCCGGGGTGGGCGCGCAGGTAGGCGTCCAGATAGGCGCGCAGGGTGCCGAGGTTGGTGAGGTGACGACCGTTGATGGGGCAGCTGATGGCGTCGCTCAGCTGCTGGTTGTAGGCGCTCAGCTCCTGCTCCTTGCGGCTCAGATAGGGCGCCAGCAGCTGGGCCTGCTTGAGCTGCAGCTGCTCGTCCGCCGTCAGGAAACGCACGCTGGTCATGTCGATGTTGACGCTGCGCTTGATGCGCCGGCCACCCGACTCTGTCATCCCTTGCCAGTTCTTGAAGGAGTCCGAGATGAGGGCATAGGTGGGGATGGTGGTGATGGTCTTGTCCCAGTTCGACACCTTGACCGTGGTGAGACCGATGTCGGTCACCTCGCCGTCGGCGCCGTACTTGTCCATCTGCAGCCAGTCACCGACGCTCAGCATCCGGTTGGCGGAGAGCTGGATGCCGGCCACCAGCCCGAGGATGGGGTCCTTGAACACCAACATCAGCACTGCGGTCATGGCACCCAGACCGCTGAACAGGAACAGCGGCGACTTGCCGAGCAGCAGGGCGATCATCAGGATGCCCACCAGGATGCTGCCCACCAGCTTCACCCCCTGGAAGATGCCGCGCAGGGGTAGATCCCGCCCGAGCCGGGTGTAGCGGCTCACCGACAGCATGCAGTCGAGCAGGGCGAACAGGGAGAGCAGCAAGAACAGCAGGATCCAGAGCTGGGCCACCATCTCGATCAGTTGCAGGCTGTCGGAGTTGCGCGGCAGCCAGATCTCGGCCTGGCCGAGCAGCACGGCCCCCTGCAGCACGAAGGCGAGCCGGTAGAACAATCGCTGCTGCAGTTGGGGCGGCAGCCACACCTGCTTGGTCTTGCCGAGCACGCCCACCAGCCGCACCAGCAGTACCCGGTGCAGCAGCATGTGCAGCAGCAGCGAGGTGAGCACGATAAAGCCCAGAGCGATCACCAGCCCCATCATGCCGGTTACCTCCAGCCCGAGCCCGGCCAGCCAGCGAAAAAACATCTCCTTCATCCCATTCTCCTGTGCGTGAAACTGCGGTCAGGGTACGTATCTGCCACCCCATGTCAAATGACAGCCGGCGCCACGGTCGCCACAAACGACAACGCCCGGCAGGGGCCGGGCGTTGTCTGGGAGCGAGGGGGCGTTAGCCGACCAGGCTCAGGGCATCGCGGGCGATGACCAGCTCTTCGTTGGTGGGCATCACCAGCGCCAAGCGGCTGCCTTCGGCGGTGATAGGGCCTTCACCGCCCAGCACAGCGGCGTTGTTGGCTTCCTTATCGATCTTGAAGCCGAACAGGGCCAGACGGGCCAGCACCATCTCGCGCACCATGGCGGCGTTTTCACCGATACCACCGGTGAACACCAGGGCGTCCAGACGACCATCCATGGCGGCAGCGTAGGCGCCGACATACTTGGCCACCCGGTAGGTGAACACGTCCAGCGCGCGCTTGGCACCGGCATCGGTGGCGTAGTTGGTGGTGACATAGCGGCAGTCGCTGCTCGCCTCGGTCATGCCCAGCAGGCCGGACTCGCGGGTCAGGGTGTGGTTGATCTGCTCCACGCTGTAACCGAGCTGGTCGTGCATGAAGAAGACTACAGCAGGGTCTATGTCGCCGGAGCGGGTGCCCATTGCCAGCCCTTCCAGCGGGGTCAGGCCCATGGAGGTGTCGACGGATTCGCCGCCACGGATGGCGCAGACGGAGGCACCGTTACCCAGGTGGCAGTTGATGATGTTGAGCTCGGAGAGCGGCTTGCCCAGCGCCTTGGCGGTCTCTTCTGCAATGAAGCGGTGGGAGGTGCCGTGAGCGCCGTAACGACGGATGCCGTTCTCTTTGTAGAGCTTGTAGGGCAGCGCGTAGAGATAGGCTTCCTGTGGCAGGGTCTGGTGGAAGGCGGTGTCGAACACGGCCACATTCTTCTCTGCCAGCGCCGGGAACACCTTGAGCGCGGCACGGATGCCGATCAGGTGCGCCGGGTTGTGCAGGGGGGCGAACGGAATGGCGGCTTCGATGCCGGCAATCACGCCGTCATCGATGCGAACGGAACGGGAGAACTGCTCGCCACCGTGCACGATGCGGTGACCGATGGCCACCAGCTGCTCGGCCAGGGTCGGATCCTGCGGCAGGATGTGACCCACGATGTGGTCGAGGGCCTCCTGGTGCGCGGCGCCCGCGCCCAGCATGGCTTCGCCCTTGACCCCGTGGAGTTTCCATTTGATACGTGCATCATCCAGATTGAAGCATTCGGCCAGGCCGGACAGCATGTCCTCACCTGTTTCGGCGTCCATTACGGCAAATTTCAGGGAAGAGCTACCGCAGTTAAGGATCAATACCAACTTGCTCATGTTCTACATCTTCCTGTGCTTCGGCTTTATGCCGACAGTGTCGTGTCATCCAAAGTGGATGGGATTCCCCTGCCGGGGGCTTATGGTCGCAGGAAAGTGCGCCCAATTTTTTAATATGTTAAGTGCAAATCCGGATCATTCCGGGCACTCGTCTCAGCCAGGCTGCGCCAGCGGTCACAGGCCGGCCAGCAGATCCCGGTGCACCTTGACCACCAGCTTCTTCACCTGAGCCGGCTGGTTGGGGGTACAGAGGGGGCGATGCAGTTCTCCCGGCCAGAAGATGGCGAAGTCGCCGGGCTGCAACGCCAGATAACTGGTCTGTTCGTCCTCAACGAACCAGAGGTCGGGATGGGGATGATCGGCGCCTTCGGCAACATAGCCATGGGGCCCGACCCCGATCCACTCTTCACCACGCAGCAGCAACTGGATATCCAGATACTGCTGATGGAACTCGCCACGGCGATCCGCAGCCGGCTCGGTCAGCTCTTCGCTCACCAGGCAGAACAGCTTGAGGCCGTCGATCTCCTGCTTGCCAAGCGGCGCCTGCAGCCACTGTTCGACGCTTTGCACCACCTCGACCATGATGCGGTCCAGCGGGGCGGGCAGCGGCGTGCGCTGCAGGGTGTTCAGACTGCCGGTGATCATGGCGCTTCCTTAGGTGTATTCAGGCGACATCTTAGCCGCAAAATGAAAAAGGACCCTGTTGAGGTCCTTGTGTCACACCGCCTGCAATCCGTGCAGACAGAGATAGAGCATTTGCTCGTATCAAGCGGGATGAGTGCACTGTTACACACTCATCCGCGGCTTGCCAAGAGGCACAAGCGCGTTCGCCCAGTGATCGTACCAGCTGAAACAATATTATTCACTACTCCAGCACCGTCGACTTTGACCAGACGCAAAAACGGGAGCATCTGCTCCCGTTTTTTTCGCATCACCCGGTGATAACCGGTGCCATTCAAGCCTTGCCGGCGTTCTCCACCGGCTTGGCGTACATGGCGCGCCAGATGGCCTTGTGCTCTTCCGGCACCTCCGACTGACGGCTCAGGAAGGCAGCCTGCTCGATGGTGTTGGCCTTGCCGGACACATCTGCAGCCAGGTAGTTGCCCGGGAAGAGCCGGTAGTTGCCCCAGATGGCCTTGTCGATCAGCGCAGCCAGTTCATCCGGATCGCTGAAGCCCTCGGTGATGGGGGCGCCGAAGGAGACGTGTACCCGCCCCTTCTGGCCAACGATGCCGGCGACGATGCTCTCGATGTCCTCGAACTCGCCCTTCTCGTAGCTGCCGTTGACCGACTTCTCGTACAGCTCGCGCGCCTTGGCCTTGTCGGTGGGATCCAGCTCGTAGCTGATGCTGACCGGCACGATATTGAGGCTGCGCATGTAGTCGACGAACTCGATCTTCTGCTTCTTGCCATCCACGTAGAACATCTTGAGGATGGCCGGATCTGTCTTGTCATCGCCGTTCTTGGCGCGCCCTTCCTTCTGGGCGATCCAGATGGAGTGGCCTTCGTGCACCGACTGGCCGATGTAGGCCGACAGCTCGCCGAGCGCCTTCATCATCTCCCGCGGCCCCTTGGCGGAGCGCTTGACGATGAAGCTCTTGTTGAGCTTCATCAGCTCGGTGGCGCAGGGTTTGCGCAGCAGGTTGTCGCCGATGGCAATGCGCACGGTATCGAACCCGTGGGTGTGCAGCCCCCAGTTGACGAACGCCGGATCCATGGCGATGTCCCTGTGGTTGGAGACGAACAGGTACCCCTGCTCCTTCTTCAGATGCTCGAGCCCGGAGAAGGTCACCCCCTGGGTGGAGGTGGCGATCATCCGGCTCATGTAGCGGGTCACCCCCATCTGCACCTGATGGATGGTGGTCACCTTGGACCACTTGTAGCGCAGGAACTGGCGGATCAGCGGGCGGATGGCCCAGCCCAGCCAGCTCATCAAGGAGCCGAAACGATACTTGGCGATGGCGCCGACAAATTCATCATCCCGGATCAGCCGTTCGATGGCTGCCGGCACTTCCTCATCGCGGTAGGGGCGAATGTCCGCGAATCTATCTACTTCAGTCACAGTGTCAGCCTTGCAGGTAAGGAGTCGCGGCCAGCGCGCGCTGGCCGGAAAATTCAGGGCGCAATTTTACACGCTTTTATGCCGAGGGGTATGTGGCGTGCGTAGATAGTGAGATCTGACCAGTGAAATGAACAAATGGCCCCGTTCGGGCCATTCTTTTTTACTCTTCCACCGTGAACGAGAGCATCATGCCGGTATCCTCGTGCTCCAGCAGATGGCAGTGGGCCATGTAGGCCCGCTCCTTGGGCGCCGTGTGATCGAAACGCACCAGCACCTCGCTGCGCCCACCCTCCACCTTGACGATGTCCTTCCAGCCGGCGCGATGCGGGGCCACCGGCTGACCGTTCTCGCTCAGGATCCGGAAACGGGTGCCATGGATATGGAAGGGGTGCAGCATCATGTCCCCCTCCCCCGAGATGATCCAGCGCTCGGTGCGGCCGCGCTTGACCGCAAACTGCGGGTCGTTCATGGCGAAGGCCTGGCCGTTGATGCGGTTGCCGCCGTGCAGATCCAGCGGCTTGGCACTGCCCTTGTCCTCCTGCATCCCGGCCATGGTGTCGTGCTGCATCTCCCCCGCTGGCATGGCCATGTCGCCATGATCCATCCCCGCCATCCCATCGCCTTGCCCGTCCATCTTCATCCCGGCCATGGTGCCCGTATAGCCGTGGGCCATGCTCATGCCCGCCATGGCGCCGTGGCCGTAGAGGCTCATCAGCGCCTGCATCCCCTGCCGATCCAGCTCAGGATCCATCGACAGGGTCAGGGTGCGGCTCGGCAAGCCCTGGGTGGCCGGCAGCGCCGGCAGCCGGGCCAGGCTGTCCGGCAAGCGTCCCTTGCCCTCAATGAGGGAGGGCCGGATCCGTAGCAGCGGCAGGGCCGCATCGAACGGCGCCAGGGTCATCCCCATCTGGCGTACCGGCAGGGTGAGCAGGTCGAACGCCTTGCCGTTGCGGGCATCCACCATCACCTCGAAGCGCTCCCCCGGCAGCAACGCCAGCTCGCTCAGCGCCACCGGCTCCGCCAGCAGGCCGCCATCGCTGCCGATCACATACAAGGGGCGGCCGTCACTGGTCGCCAGCTTGAGGGAGCGGGCATTGCAGCCGTTGAGCAGCCGCAACCTCAGCCAGCCGCGGGGCGCGTCGTGGGTCGGATAAACGGCGCCGTTGGTCAGCATCAGATCGCCGAACCAGCCGACTGCGGCGCTCATCACGTCCAGCTGGTAGTCCACCTGATCCCGCCCATCGAGCCGCTTGTCCTGCAGCACCAGCGGGATATCGTCCACCCCCCAGCGCTGGGGCAGCGGCAACCGCAGGCTCTCCTCGTCGTCGAGGATGAAGAGCCCGGCCAGCCCCATGGCCACCTGATGGCCGGTCTGACCGTGGGTATGAGGGTGATACCAGCAGGTGGCCGCCGGCTGCTCGATGCGAAACGCCGCCTGCCACTCTTTGCCGGAAGGGATACTGGCCTGCGGGCCGCCATCGGCGGTGCCAGGCACCTCCAGCCCGTGCCAGTGAACAGTAGTGGTCTCCGCCAGCTGGTTGGCGACCCGGACTCGCACCGCCTGCCCCTGACGGGCACGCAAAGTGGGGCCGAGCAGGTTGCCGTTGTAGCCCCAGCTATGGGTCGGCTGGCGTCGCCACTGCATCTGGCCCTGCTGGGCCCTGAGCTGGAACACACCGCTGGCGTCCGCCTCCAGCAGCGCAGGTATCGGCAGGGCTGGGCGCTCGGCGGCAACCGCCCGCCCCCACCAGGGCAGGGCACCGGCGATACCGACGGCGGTGGAGAATTTGAGAAAATCGCGACGCTGCATGAGTCACTCCTCGTTGGCCAAAGCGGACCTTCAGCCTAAGCAGCAACCCTGCGGCAAGGTCAAGCCCTGCCGAGCCGGCAGCCGGACAATTTCTGGCTTATCCGCTTGCCAGTAGAGCCATGGTCGTCAAGCCAGCGCCAGGCTTACCGCCGCCTCGGCGTGGATGGCCATGGTTGCGTCGTAGAGCGGCACCGTGGCGCCGGCATTTTCCAACCCACTATCTGCCTCACCTGCTTGCCAGCAGGCCCCTGTCGTCAAGCCAGTGCCAGAGTGACTGCCGCCTCGGCGTGAATGGCGGTGGTATCGTAGAGCGGCACCGCGGCCTCGGCCTCCCCCACCAGCAAGGCTATCTCGGTGCAGCCGAGGATCACCGCCTGGGCTCCCGCGTCGGCCAGTGCGCTGATGATGGCCAGATACTCGGCCCGCGATGCGTCGCGAATGTCGCCAAGGCACAGCTCGTCATAGATGATGCGGTGTACCCGCTCCCGCTGCGCCTCGCCGGGCACCAGCACCTCCAGCCCGAACTTCTCCTGCAAACGCCCCTTGTAGAAATCCTGCTCCATGGTGAAGCGGGTGCCGAGCAGGCCGACCCTTTGGATCCCGTCCGCTTGCAACTGACGTGCGGTGGCATCGGCGATATGGAGCAGCGGGATATCGATGGCGGCCTCGATCTCGGGCGCCACCTTGTGCATGGTGTTGGTGCCGATCAGCAGAAAGTCGGCGCCACCGGCCTGGATGGCCCGCGCCTCGGCCGCCAGCAGGCGGGCGGTGGCGGGCCAGTCCCCGATGTGCTGCAGCCGCTCTATCTCGGCAAAGTCGACGCTGCTCAGCAGCACCCGCGCCGAGTGCAGGCCGCCGAGCCGCTCGCGCACGCCCCGGTTGAGCGCCTGATAGTAGCTGACGGTGGATTCCCAGCTCATGCCACCCAGCAGACCGATACATTTCATGGGACCTCCTTGTGCAAACCAGACAGAGGGCGGCGCGCGTCATCGCACCGCCCCGTGAATAAAAAAGGCCCCGCAGGGCCAACAAGACAGCCGGTAAAGGCCCGGGCACAGGCCCGGACTAAATCCAGATCATCAGCACGCAGGCCGCCGTGGCGACCCCCATGCCGAGATTGAAACGACGCCAGCCTCTGGCGGTGCGGATGAGGCGGCGCACCTGGGCACCGAACAGCACCCAGAAGGCCCCGGTATAGAGGCCGGTCACGAAGAAGATGCCGAGCACCCAGATGGCGGAGGGCCAGTAGGCCTCCCCCGCTAGGGTGAAGCCGCTGATGGCGGAGAGCGCCATCATCCACGCCTTGGGGTTGAGCAGCTGCAGCATGGCCCCCTGATGGGCCGGGATCAGCGGCCGGTTGCCCTCGGCCGGGCCGCTGGCGGTCGCCACCTTCCAGGCCAGCCAGAGCAGGTAGGCCGAGCCGATGAGCTTGAGCCCGTCGTGCAGCAGCGGCACCTGCTCGAACATCACCCCCAGCCCCAGCGCCGTGGCCAGGATCATCAGGTTGATCCCCCCCACCACGCCCACCAGCAGGGGCACGCTGCGGCGAAAGCCCTGGGCCGCACCGGCGCTGGTGAGCAGCATGTTGTTGGGGCCCGGCGTGCCACAGGTGATGAGGGCAAAGCCCGCCAGGGGAAGCAACCAGTTCAGATCCATCTCAACCTCTTGATGATGCAGGGCGCCGACTCGGCGACAAGCCTTCTAATATGCAGAGCCGGTGCCCGTCAGACAAGGCCGCAGATGCACTTTCTTCGCATCTTTATGCGGCCCCTGGCAGCACTCAGTACCAGAGCATCACCACGCAGAGCGCGGTCAGCGCCCCCAGGCTGCCGTTGAGCCGGCGCCAGCCTCTGTCAGAGTTGATCCAGCGGCTGAGCTGATGACCGAACAGCACCCAGGCAAAGCAGACTGGCAATCCCGCCATGGGGAAGACGGCCATGATGCCCCACAGACTCGGCCAGTAAGCACTGCCCGGCAGACTGAACAGACTGATGGCGGAGATCCCCATCATCCAGGCCTTGGGGTTGAGGAACTGAAAGCCCAGCCCCTCCAGCAGGGTCAGCGGGCGCGAACGTCGCTCCGGATCACCGGGGGCACCGGCCACCGCAATGCGCCATGCCAGCCACAACAAATAGAGGCTGCCCAGCACCTGCAGGCTCAGCTTGAGCAGCGGCCAGCGCTCGAACAGGGGGTAGAGCCCCAGCGCCAGCACCAGTTGCAGGACGGGTTGTCCCACCACGACACCGATCAGATGGGGCAGGGTGCGACGCACCCCGAAGTTGGCGCCGGAGGCGGTCAGCATGAGGTTGTTGGGGCCCGGCGTGCCACAGGTGAGCAACGCAAAGCCAAACAGGGTGGCATACCATTCGATCGTCATCTTTGTACTCCTGAACTGCACACATTGTATCGATACAATGCGCCGCTTTTGGTTGTTATCGGGTTCAAAATCACGCTATATTGCCGATACATTTCGATCAATGGATTTATTGTCACCATGACAATCTGGACCCCGAACCTCACCCCCTTCGCCGGCCCCCTCTACCTCAAACTGGTGAAGGCCATCGAGCAGGCCATTCAGGACGGCTCCCTGCCGCCCGAGACCCGGCTGCCCACCCACAGGGCGCTGGCGGACAGGCTGGGGGTTACCGTCGGCACCGTCACCCGCGCCTATGGCGAGGCGGAGCGGCGCGGGCTGCTGGCCGCCCGGGTGGGGCACGGCACCTGGGTCAAGGGGGAGCATGAGGATCCGGCCAACGCCTGGGTGATCCGCAAGGAGGAGGGACACCGCATCGAGTTGTGGCAGAACCTGCCGGTGCAGCTGGATCGGGCCGCCATCATCCGCCCCATGCTGGCGGAAGTGGCGGACGGAGATCTCAACGCTCTGCTCGGTTATGACAAGGAGGCGGGCCAGCCGAGCCAGCGCCAGCTCTTTATCGACTGGCTGGCCGAGCAGGGAGTGGCGGGCAGCGAGGAGTATCTGCTGTTCAGCCACGGCGCCCAGCACGGCATCATGCTCTCCCTGCTGGCCACCGGCTGCGTGGGGGAGACCCTGTTCTGCGAAGGGCTCAGCTACCCCGGCATGCTGGGCAACGCCCGTCAGCTGAAGAATCAGGTGGTGGGGCTGGCGATGGACGCAGAGGGGCTGCTGCCCGACGCGCTGGAGGCGGCCTGCCGCACCCGCCGCGCCAAGCTGCTCTACCTCACCCCCACCCTGCAAAATCCCACCACCGCCACCATGAGCCTGGCGCGGCGCGAGGCCATCGTCGCCATCGCCCGTCGCCACGACCTGCTGATCATCGAGGATGACGTCAACGGCCTGCTGCCCCAGCAACCGGTGACACCGCTGGTCAATCTGGCGCCGGAGCGCGTCATCTATCTGGGCAGCCTGGCCAAGATCGCCTGTGGCGGCCTGCGGGTCGGCTTCGTGCTGACCCCGCCGGCCCTGCGCGGCGCCTTCGCCCAGGCGATGCGACTGTCGAGCTGGATGGTGAGCCCGCTGCTCATCGAGCTGGCCTGCAAGCTGGTGAGCCAGCGCCAGATCATGCCATTGGTCGAACAGCAGCGGCAGATCCTGGCACGTCGCGGCGAGCTGCTGCGCCACCTGTTGCCGGGGGCCTGCTGGCAGGCCGGCTCCATGCACGCCTGGCTGCCGCTGCCGGAACCCTGGCGCAGCCAGGAGTTTGCCGAGGCCGCCAACGCCCTTGACGTCGGCGTGGCGAGCGGGGAACACTTCGCCGCCGGCCAGTTCGCCGCGCCGCAGGGCGTGCGGCTGAGCCTGAGCCAGCCGGCCACCGACGCCCGCGTCGCCGAGGGGCTGGAGCGGCTCGCCGGTCTGCTGCGCGCCGCGCCGCCCACCAATACCCTGCTATAGTCAGCCCCGGCCCAGCCCATCCGTGCGCTCAAAGGAGAGCCCATGTACCCGACCCGCGCCCCCTTGTTGCTCCTCACCCTGCTGCTGGGGGGCTGCGCCTCCCCCGCTCATCAACAGCTGGGGGCCGCGCTGAGCGGGTTGGAGGGGGAGTTGCAACGGCTGGAAGAGGAGCTGGCGGCCATGAACGGCCTGCACTATCAGAAGGCGATCGATGCCCCCCTCAGCCTGCGCCGCCGGCTGAGCGCCCCCGTCCCCACGGCGGAAGGGTTGCTACCGAGCCGCAGCACGCTGACAGACGGCCCCCTGCTGCGCTACGACTATCGGCTGCCGACCGGCATGGCCAGCCTGCCACTCGCCGAGCCCTGTCTGCGCTACGAATTCGAGCTGCGCCACCTGGGCCGCCTCGGCCAACTCGCCCTGCACTGGCAGGGGGCGGCGGGTTCGGGGGAGCAACGGATCCAGCAGCGCGACTGCCCCTTCTCGGCCAAAGGGCCCGGTCTGCAGTAGGCCCGCCGCCGGCCGACCTGCCCCTATGGTCAGTTGAAAGGGACGTAGGCATCTTGTAGCGTGCCAGCATCCCGACTCCTGCTGGAAGCGCCCATGAAATTGACTCCCCTGTGGCTGGCCCTGTGCAGCCTGCCCGCCCTGGCCTGCGGCCCGGATGGCTGCGAGACGCCGCTCACCCTACAACTGACCGCCGCCCAGTGCCATCTGAACGGGCTGCCGTTCCTCTCCCCCGACAACGACACCCGCACCAACCTGGCGCTGCTGCTGGCCGATGAGCAGGCCTTCTCGCTGCCCAAGGCGCCGCTGCCGCTGCCCTTCGCCATCGAGGATCTGCTCAACCCGGCCCTGCTCAACCCGACCCAAGCCGAGCCGGCCCCCGCCGTGCCGGATCCCCTGCTGGCGCTGGCCGCCGGTCTCGGCATCGAGCAGAGCACCACCCAGGCCGCCCTGGAGCGAGCCGCCGGCTGGAGCGAGGGGCGCTGCATCAGCAACAATCCGGTTGCGACCGAAGCCTTCCTGCAGGCGCTGGTCGACACCTCGGCGCTTGGCGCCGACGAGCGCAGCCAGCTGGCCCGCCAGCGGCTGGCCATGCTGGGCCAGTGCGCCCAGAAGATCGAAACGGCGCCGGAGGACAAGGCCATGCCGCTGTCGGCCGCCGGCCAGGGCTTTGCCGACTACCTGGCCGCCAGCCGACTCTTCTATCAGGGGGAGTTCGCCCAGGCCGATGCGCTGTTTGCCGCCCTCGCCGGGCAGGATCAGCCCTGGCTGAAAGAGACGGCGGATTACATGCGGATCCGGGTCGCCCTCAACCAGTCCCAGCAAAGCGCCTTCGATGACTGGGGCACCCTGGATCGCAACCAGATTGACCAGGCGGCCGTGCAGCGCGCCGAGCAGTTCATCGCCGACTATCGCAGCCGCTACCCAGAGGGGCGCTATCTCGACTCCGCCAACGGGCTGCTGCGCCGGCTCGCCTGGTTCAAGGGGGACGAGGCGGCGTTGGCCAGCCTGTTCCAGCAGGCGAGCCGCCAGCCGGGCAACCCGGAGCTGCTCAACGAAATAGACCTCAAGCTGCTGATGCAGCCCGGCTTCACCGGCTCATCCGCCATGCCGCAGCTGACCCTGGTGCAGGATCTGCGCCGGCTGCGGCTGCACGAGAGCTGGGACGAGTGGCAACCGCTGCAAAGCGGCGAGCTGACGCAGCAGAACGCCCAGTTTGCCAGCAACCCGGCCTGGCTCGCCTACCTGCAGCAGGCCGAGCGCTACTATCTGGCCAAGGATTATGCCGCCGTCATCGCCGCCGCTCCCGCCCTCGGCGAGGGGCCACTCGACAACCTGGCGTTCAGCCAGCAGGTGCTCAAGGGCATGGCGCTGGCGGCCAGTCAGGCGCTGCCCGAGGCGGAGCAGCAGTGGCGCGCCCTGCTCGCCAGCCAGCCCACCCCCTTGCAGGATCAGTTGTTGCAACTGGCGCTGGCCATGACCCTGGAACGGGCCGGCCGGCTGGAGCAGGTGTTCGCCAAGGAGAGCCCCATCCAGAGCGATCACTACCGCATTCCCCTGCTGGAGTACGTGGCGCCGGCCCCGCTGCTGCGCCGCATGGTGCAGGATGAGCAGGCCTCCGACACCCTGCGCCAGCGCGCCGGCCACACCCTGCGCTACAAGCAGCTGACCCACAGCGACTACCGGGGCTTCCTGCAGGATCTGGCGCTGGCTCCGCTGGCTACCCCGTTCGACTGGCAAGGGAGTCAGGAGTATCAGTGCCCGGCGCTCACGGCGGTGGTCACCACCCTGGCGGACAACCCAAAATCGCCCAGGGCGCTCAACTGCCTCGGCGAGTTTTTCCTGAGCCAGGGACTGGACTGGGATCCGCTTCTGCAGCGGCCGGGCGCCGACACCCTGGCGGGCAGCCGGGATCTGTTTGCCGGCCAGCAGCACAGCCGGCTCGACTGGTATCAACAGGTGATCGCCAGCCCCAATGCCGCCAAGGAGGAGAAAGCCTACGCCCTCTACCGCGCCATCAACTGTTACGCCCCGAGCGGCAACAACAGCTGCGGCAACCAGGAGATCCCACTCAGCCAGCGCAAGGGCTGGTTCAACACCCTCAAACGCCAGTACGGAACGAGCCAGTGGGCCAAGCAGCTCAAATATTACTGGTGATGCTGGCGCTGCTGAGCGCCGAGGCCAGCGCCGCCGTCGAGGCGAGCCACTACCGCCAGTTCTGGCTGTGGGCCGGGGTCAGGCCCCAGCCGGTGCTGCAACAGGCCGAGCGGCTCTATCTGCATCAGGGGGAGATAGGCCCGCTCGATGCGCGCCAGCCCGTGCGCTTTCAGGGGCAGGGCATAGCGCCGAGCAAGCTGCCGGTAAAGGAGCTCTGGCTCGCCTACCGGGTGGAGCGGCTCGACTGGGATGAGACCCTGCTCAAGAGCCTGACCAACCAGCTGGCGGCCTGGCAGCGCAAGGGCAATGAGGTGCGCGGCGTCCAGATCGATTTTGATGCCCGCACCCACCGGCTGGCGGACTATGGCGACTTCCTGCGCCAGCTCCGCCGCCAGCTGCCCGCCGACTGCGCCATCAGCATCACCGGCCTGCTGGACTGGACCCGCACCGGCGATGTGGCGACCCTCAACGCCCTCGCCGGCGTGGTCGACGAGCTGGTGGTGCAGACCTATCGCGGCCGCCGCACCGAGCCGGGCTACGCGCGCTACCTGCAGGCGCTGACGCGGCTGACCCTGCCCTTCAAGGTGGGGCTGGTGCAGGGAGGCGAGTGGGATCCAACGTGGGAGAGCAGGCTGGCCGACTCGGCGGCCTATCGCGGTGCTGTGGTGTTTCTCATCAACCCGCCAGGTGCCTGACGCCGGGGAAGAATTGACCGCCCCCAGGCTGGCGTCGAGCGTGGTAGCTCTTTGACTCCGGCAACATGCCATACTTGTCCGTACCCTGAACCAGCCAAGGAGCGCCAAGGATGCAGATCCTCCTGATCGAAGATGATGCCATGCTCAGCACGGCCCTCTCCCGAGGGCTGAATGAGCAGGGGATCACCCCCGCCCAGCTGACCCACTGCAAGGAGCTGGCAACCCTGCCCACCCTGCTGCGCCAGCAGTCGTTCGATGTGGTCATCTGCCGCCAGTATCACCATCAGGCCCGTGAGGGGGTGCGCTTGCTGCAGGAGGCCCACTATCTGGGTCTGCTCGAACCGGGCTGCGTGCTGCTGTTGCTGGACGAGGATCACGATCAGCTGCAGTTTCCTCCTTCCGACCTCTACTTTCCGCTGTTGCTGCCCATGCCGTTCACCGCCGATCAGCTCACCGCCAGCCTGCGCGAACTGGTGCAACTGACCGGGCTGACCCGCACCCTGCCCGCCCCGATGAAGCTCAGGGAGTGGCAGGTCAGCTGCGCCCTGTGCGAGGACCTGCTCTATCAACAGCAGAAGCACCGGGAGCTGGGGCCGCTGCTGGACCGGATCAAGGGCTACATGCTGCTGCAGCATCAGGATCACTTTCACGCCGCCCAGCACTACGCGGTCTGCACCACGGAGCACGACGCCTGGTGGCCGCGCAAGGGGTTGATCCATGCCCTGCTGGGGCTTAACAAGCTGGAGAGTGCGCGCAAGGATCTGGCCCGCAACCGGGAACGGCTGCCTGCCCCCCTGCAACTGGAGCTGGCGCTGGCCTGTCTGCTGCACGAGCGGCAATGGGAAGGGGCCTGGGACGTGCTCACCCTGCTGTTGCAAAAGCAGGCCTGGCAACCGGAGTGGCGCCAGGCGGCCATTCTGCTGGCGCTGCTGCTCAAGGACGAGGGCAAGGCGCTGGAGCAAGCCAACGCCCTCAGCCTGCGCTTCTTCGGCGATCACAAGTTCCGGGTGTCCATCGATAACTTCATCCTCAATGCCAGCCTGGCGGTGCTCTGGCACTATCCGAGCGCCGCCCGGATCAGTGCCTTGCAGCAGGAGTATCGCTACCTCAGCCAGGCGGTGACCCTGCGGGCCCACGAGGAGGCCCTGCTCAAGGCGCTGATGCTGAGCCTGGACTACCGCTTCGACGAGGCCCTGTTGCTGCTCGCCAAGCACCCGCCGGAGAGCGCGCGGGATCACCACCTCAACCAGCTGCTCGGCTTTGCCGTCAGCCAGTTCTGCGGCCTGCCCCACCACGCCCAGCGCTACCTGAGCCAGCTCAGCCAGTATCAGGCCAGGGTCGCCCCGGCCCCGCTGGTGCAGCAGCTGTTCAAGCAGGTCATCGGCGATTTCATGAAACAGCTGGAGCGGCGCGAACTGCGGCTGACCTACCTGCGCCAGGAACGGCAGCGGGCCAGCGCGGCGGGCCAGCACCAGCTGGCCGTGCAGTATGCGCTGACCCTGCAGGAGGAGTTCCCCGCCCTGCCCGGCGATGCCTGGCAACTGCTGGAGTTGCTGCAACTGTGCTGGCCGGCCGGCATGGCCGCCCCCAGGGTGGCCCTGCTGGTGGATCGGCTGGAACGGCGACTCAACCACAGCGCCTCCTTCATGGAGCACCACGCCGAGGAGTACCACAAGACCCTGCTGCAGATCCGCTCCCACCTCAATCCCCGCCTACCCACCACGCCCCCCAACTAGGCCCGGTCAGCCGGGCCGCGGTTACAGCAGCCCGCGCACCAGGATGCCGGCGATCAGCAGCGGCGCCACCAGCCGCCAGCACCAGAGCAGGCAGCCGCGCAGCAGCGGCGACAGACCGGCGGGCAGCACGGACTCACCCAGTCGCCAGCCCAGCAGCAGGGTCAGCACCAGGCCGAACAGCGGCATCATCAGGTTGGAGGTGAGGTAGTCCAGCAGATCGAAGATGGTCTTGCCGAACAGGGTCAGCTCGCTCCAGGGGCCGAACGACAGGCTGACCGGAATGCCGGAGGCCATGATCAGCAGGGTCAGCACCCGGCAGGCACCGCGCCGCGACCAACCCCACTCCTCGGTGGTGAAGCGCACCAGATGCTCCAGCATGGAGATGGAGGAGGAGAGCGCCGCCACCAAGAGCAGCAGGAAGAACACCACCGCCAGCCCCTGGCCGAACGGCAGATGGTTGAACACCGCCGGCATGGTCATGAAGGTGAGGCCTGGCCCGGCAGTGGGATCGATGCCGGTGGAGGCGAGCACCGGGAAGATCATCAACCCCGCCAGCACCGAGATGAGGCTCGCTAGGGTCACGACCCAGACGCCGGAGCGCAGCACGCCCTCGCTGCTCGGCAGATAGGCACCATAGGTGGTGTGCACGCCAAGACCGATGGAGAGGGAGAAGAAGGCCAGCCCCAGCGCGTCCAGTACGCCCTGACCGGTCAGCATGGAGAAGTCCGGCAGCAGGAACTGACGCACCCCGGCCATGGCGCCCGGCATGGAGAGACCAGTCACCACCAGCAGCATCATCATCACGAACAGGGCCGGCATCATCCAGCGCAGCGCCCGCTCCACCCCCTTCTGCAGGCCTCCCTGCACGAACCACCAGGTGAGCCCGGCAAACACCAGATGGGTCAGCACCGGCCACCAGGGGTGGCTGACATAGCCATTGAACAAGGCGGTCAGCGCCGTGCCCTCGCTCAGGTTGAGCTGCCCGCTCACCGCCAGCGCCGCGTAACCCACGGTCCAGCCGCCCACCACGCTGTAGAAGCTGTAGATGAAGAAGCCGCACAGGATCCCCATGTACCCCATCCAGCGCCAGTTCGGCCCCACCAGCTTGTGGAAGGCACCGAGCACCCCGCGCTGGCTGCGACTGCCGAGCAGGGTCTCACCCACCAGCACTGCCACCCCCAGGGTGAAGCTGAACAGCAGAAACATCAGCAGGAAGGCACCGCCGCCGTTGGTGGCCGTCACATAGGGAAACTTCCAGATGGCGCCAAGGCCGATCGCCGAACCGGCGGCTGCCAGCACATGACCGATACGGGAAGACCACTGAACCTGGCTCATACAACCTCCGGGCAAGACAACATCACATCGATACTCCATGGGTAACCGCGCTGGGCGGGGCAACAAAAAAGGCCGCCTGGTGGCGACCTTTGCAATGAACATTCAGACAAACTGCGCGTGCAAGGTCACCTCTCTTGCGAGCTAAAAAATCGACCGAACAGGGCAACGCGACGTGACATGAATAATCTGATCTGAATGCTGAAAAGGGATCACAGCCTAAACCATGGAAAGAAAAATTGACACAACATGACCAAACTTTTTTTCATGCGGCCAAAAAAAGTTTGTTTTCACCCGGCCGGCGCCAAAAATCAGCGCCGCAGCCTCCCCGCCCACGGCCTTGAACGATAATAGTCTTAGCTTGGACGGGGTCGACATGACCGATGGGGCCGACCTGCCCTGCCACTCCCTTGCGCAACATGGATGTACCGACGTGACGCACCTGACCGGATACTGGATGAAATGGCTGCTGCCCTGGCTACTGTTGCCCGGCCTGGCGCACGCCACGCAACCCCCGCTGACCCTGCTCAGCCACGAACTGCCCCCCTTTACCCACACCAGCGGCGGCAAGCTCGGCGGGCTGGCGGTGCAACTGGTGCAGGAGGCCCAGCAGGAGATGGGGGTCGACTACCCCATCAAGATCTACCCCCTCAAACGGGCGCTGGCGCTGACCAGGGTCGAGCCCGGCTTCGCCCTGTTCGTCATTCTGCGCACGCCCCAGCGGGAACCCCAGTTCAAGTGGGTGGGGCCGCTGTTTCTGAACCGGGTGGTGATCTACCAGACCAGGGGCAGCCAGCCGCTGACCGATCTGGCCCAGCTGCGCCAGCTGGCGCGGGTCGGCGTGCTGCTCGGCAATGCCGATGACGAGCTGCTCACCCGCGAGGGCTACACCAACCTAGTGCGCTGCCAGACCATAGAAGACGCCATCGAACGACTGATGCTCGGCAAGATAGATGCCTTCCCCATGGGGGAGCAGATCATGCCGGCCATCCTGGCCAAGATGAAGTTCTCCCCCCGCAGCGTGGTGAACTCAGGGCTGCTGCTGCAGGAACACTGGCTCTACATCGTCTTCTCGAAGAGCGAGGATGACGCCGTGATCGCCCGCTGGCAGGCGGCCATCGACAAGGTCAGGGACCGTCACCAACAGGCGCAGCAGCCCATCCGCCAACCCTGATTACACCAGCCCGCGCACCAGGATGCCGCCGATCAGCAGCGGTGCCAGCCAGCGCCAGCAGCCCATCACCAGGGTACGCCAGTGCAGCGCCAGCCCGGCGGGCAGCGCCTGACGACCCAGTTTCCAACCCAGCAGCAGGGTGAGCGCCAAGCCGAACATGGGCATCATCAGGTTGGAGGTGACGAAATCGAGCAGCTCGAAGATATTCTTGCCAAACAGGGTCACCTGCGCCCAGGGTCCGAACGACAGGCTGACCGGAATGCCGCCCGCCATCACCAGCGCGGTGATGAGGCCGCAGGCGGCCCGCCGTGACCAGCCCAGGCTTTCGCTGACGAAGCACTGCAAGTGTTCCAGCAGCGAGATGGCCGATGACAGCGCCGCCACCACCAGCAAGGCGAAGAACACCACCGCCAGCCCTTGGCCGAACGGCAACTGCTGGAACACCGCCGGCATGGTCATGAAGGTGAGACCCGGGCCGGAGGCGGGATCGATGCCGGTCGCCGCCAGCACCGGGAAGATCATCAAGCCCGCCAGCACGGCGATGAGGCTTGCCAGCAGCACCACCCAGAGGCTGGAGCGGCCAACCCCCTCGCTGGAGGGCAGGTAGGCGCCATAGGTGGTGTGAATGCCAAGGCCGATGGAGAGGGAGAAGAACGCCAGCCCCATGGCGTCGAGCACGCCGGACATGCCGAGCTTGCTGAAATCCGGCATCAGGAAGTGACGTACCCCGGCCATGGCGTTGGGCAGGGTAAGGCCGAAGGCCACCAGCATCAGGATCATGATGAACAGGGCCGGCATCATCCAGCGCAGGGTGCGCTCCACCCCCTTCTGCACGCCTCCCTGCACGAACCACCAGGTGAGCCCGGCAAACAGCAGGTGGGTCAGCACCGGCCAGAGCGGATCCCCCACATAATCGTTGAAGCGGGCGGTGAGGGCCGCGCCGTCACCCTGCTGCAGACTGCCCACCAGCGCCATGCCGGTATAGCCCAGGGTCCAGCCGCCCACCACGCTGTAGAAGCTGTAGATGAGCAGGCTGCTGAGCAGCCCCATGGCGCCGACCCAGCGCCAGCGCTTGCCCATCAGTGCACCGAAGGCCCCCACCACCCCGCGCCGGCTCAGGCTGCCGAGCAAGGTCTCCCCCATCAGCACCGCCACCCCCAGGGTGAAGCTGAACAGCAGAAACACCAACAGGAAGGCGCCACCGCCGTTGGCGGCCGTCACATAGGGGAACTTCCAGATAGCGCCGAGACCGACTGCGGAACCGGCGGCGGCCAGGATATAACCGAGCCGGGATGACCATTGGGACTGCTTCATAAGAACTCCAACCGTGGGGCCCGCCACAAGAGGCCCAGAATGACGCTCAGAGTACGGGGGGGGCTGCGCAATCACAACGCCGCTTATCTGGCTAAAACGCGGATTATTGGCAGCATAACCTAATTAAATTCCATTTAACGCGCAATCCTGCCAACAAATAAAAACCGGAGCAATTTTGCTCCGGTTTTACAGGGTGGTGAACCAGCTTTGGGGACTAGATCACCCCCAGCTCCCGCAGCCGCTCCATCAGGTAGCTGTGGGCGGTGTGACGCTCGGAGAGCACCACGTCCGGGCGCGGATGGAGGAACAGCGGCAGGGAGATGCGAGACTTGCTGGCGCTGCCGCCGGTCGGGTTGATGACCCTGTGGGTGGTGGAGGGGTAATAGCCGTGGGAGGCCTCCTGCAACATGTCACCGATGTTGATGATCAGGGTGCCAAAATCGCACGGCACGTCCATCCACTCGCCATCGGAACCCTTCACCTGCAGGCCCGGCTCGTTGGCGGCAGGCAGTATGGTCAGCAGGTTGATGTCTTCATGAGCGGCGGCGCGGATGGCACCCGGCTCCTCGGTGCCGTCGAACGGCGGGTAGTGCAGCACCCGCAGCAGGGTCTTCTGGCTTTCTTCGATCATGGAGGAGAGCGGGCAGCTGTAGTGGGCGGCGATGTCGCTCGGGGTGTACTGCTCGACCCAGCCCAGCAGCTCGGCCGCCAGGTTGTTGGCGAGGCGGTAGTACTCCATCGCCTGCTCTTTCAGCTCCGCCGGCATCTGGCCCCAGGGGTAGAGGTGGAAGTACTCCTTGATGTCCTTCTGGCTGTGGCCCTTGGCCACCTCGGACACGGAGGGCGGGAAGTAGCCGTCCTGGGTCTCGCGATTGAACAGGAAATCCTGCTTCTGCTCGCTCATGAAGAAGCGATACCAGTTGTCATAGATGGACTGCACCAGCTCTTTCGGGATGGGGTGATTGGTCAGTACCCCGAAGCCGGTGGTCCGCAGGGATTCGGTGAAGCGCTGCGCCGCATCGGGCGAGCGGTAATCGACGGTCAGGACTTTCATTATTTTTGTTACGCGCCAGTTAAAAGATGGCGCAGTTTACCCCGTGACCGGCAACAAGGAAAGGGCGCGGGTCGTCACGCCGCCAGCCCGCGCAAATAGTGACAAACCGCTCAGAAAACGGCGCCGGCCAGCACCGTTTTTCATCCCTTGTCCTGCCCCGGCATCCTCTCTAGAATGCCCCCATCATCCCTCTCGGAGCCCGTTGTCCATGTCCCCCAAGATCCTGTTGCTGACCCTGCCTTTCCTGCTCGCCGGTTGCAGCTCGCTGTCGGAAGAAGAGTGCCGCACCATGAGCTGGTACAACCTGGGTTATCAGGACGGTGAGCAGGGCAAGACCCGGGCCGCCACCCGCGACTACGTCTCGACCTGCGGCGAATACGGCCTCAAGGTGGACGAAGCGGAGTGGAAGCGGGGTTATGCCAAGGGGCTGGAGCTCTACTGCATTCCGGAGCTCGCCTACAGCAAGGGCAAGTCCGGCGCCGAGTATCAGGGAGTCTGTCCCAACGATGCCAGCTTCCTGACCCAGTACGATCGCGGCCGCCAGGAGTACCTGGTGGAGAAACAGCTCAGCGACCTCAAGAGCGACATGGAGCGGACCGAGCGCGACATCGAGACGCTGGAGCGCCAGATCCGCAACGAGAACGACAGCAAGCAGCGCGACTACTACCGCGCCCAGCGCGAGCGCGCCATCCGTCACTACGAGGGGCTGCGCCGTGACTACAACCGGATCCGCTTCCCGGATCGGGTGATCCAGTTCTCCTTCGGGAACTGACCAACAAAAAAGGGGCCGACATGGCCCCTTCCTGTTGCTGTTTCTGTCCCTCAGGCGGGCAGAACCCAGCGCTGCAGCGCCAGTGCGATGCCGTCTTCGTTGTGATCGGCGGTAACCCGATCCGCCAGCGCCTGGATCTGTGACGCCGCATTGCCCATGGCCACCGCCAGCCCCACCTGCTCGAACATGCTGATGTCGTTGTTGTTGTCACCAAACGCCACCACGTTCTCCATCGCGATCCCCTCGCTCGCCGCCCACTGGGCCAGCCGGTTGCCCTTGCTGCAGCCGGGTTGCACCAGCTCCACCGCATAGGGCGCCGCCCAGTCACGGGTAAAGGGCAACTGTTCGACCACCTTAGCCATGAAGTGATGGAGCAGGGCGGGATCCTGGTTGAACAGCTCCAGCTTCCAGACCGGCCGGCTGAGCCAGCTCGCCAGATCCTCCGCCGGCAGCAGGGAGATCTTGAGATGATCCGGCTGGCTCGCCGACCAGCGGCGCATCCGGGTCACATGCTCCTCGCAGCCGAGGTAGCCGATCCCCTCGTCGAGGTGGAACAGCGCCCCCATCTGGTGCGCCTGCACCTGCGCCAGCAGCCGGCTGAGGGGAGCCACCGCCAGCGGATCCCCGACCAGGATCTGCTCCTGCACCGGATCATAGAGGTAGGCGCCGTTGCTGCAGATGATGGGAGTGTCGAGGGCCAGCTCGTGATGGAAAGGACGGGCCGTCATGAAGTGACGCCCCGTCACCAGCAGCACCTTGATGCCGTGGGCACGGGCCTGGGCCAGCGCGGCCCGGGTGGCGGACGAGATCTTGTGATCCCGGGTCAGCAGGGTACCGTCCATGTCCAACGCAATGGCCTGAAAACGACTCATATCACCTCCAAAATGTCGAAACGGCTGGGGTACCATACAGTCCCGCTTCCAGTGCAATGGCCTGAAAACGACTCATGTCACCGCCAACATGTCGAAACAAATGCAGCGCCATACCAACCCGCTTTCAACGTAATGGCCTGATAACGATTCATGCCACCGCCCAAGGCTGAGCATAGCGGGGAGCACCGGGCGATCGGGCAAGCGAAGCAAAGAGCCATACCGTCCCAGAGTCGGCGCCACGATGCAAGCGCCGCTTGCCCCCTCCGCGTCGTTCTGTGATCCCGTCAGCCAGCTTCGACCTGAACGTCGAGCCGCTGCCGCCGATCCGCCGCCCGGCGCAGGCCATAGAAGCCGACAGCACAGAGCAGGCTGCACAGCGCCGCCAGATAGAAGGGCCACTCGGTGCCTGCCAGCAGCACCAGACTGCCGACCACCACCGCCAGGATCTCGCTGCCCACCGCCAGCCCGCGATAGAGCCCCATCGCCTGCCCCTGCTGCTCGGCATGGCTGCGGTTGGAGACCGCCACCGAGGTCGCCAGCTCTCCCAGACTCATGCCGATGCCGGTGGGAATAAAGGTGAGAGCCAGCCCCCACCAGTGGCCGGGCAGCACGAACATCAGCATGCCCGCCGCCATCACCAGATGACCGGCCACCCCCAGACTGCTGCCACGCCAATGACGAGCCAGGCGTGAGCCCAGCCAGGATCCCAGGATCATGGGCACGCTCACCAACACGGCGGCCTGCGCCAGCTGCACCGGATCCCAGGCCAGCCGCTCCACCAGCCAGACGTTGAAGTAGGTGAAGTAGAGCTGCACCGCGCCGTAGCTGAGCAGAGTCAGCACGAAGTAGGGCAGCAGCGCCGGTTGCAGCAGCAGCTGGCGGGAAGAGAGGGCCGGTGCCGGCTGCTCACTGCAGGCCGCCGCCGGCCGATTGGGCAGCAGCCAGAGCACCAGCAGCAGGTTGACCAGGGTCATGGCTACCGCCAGCCAGGCCGCCAGGCTGTAATCGCCGGACACCACAGCGGCATAGCCGCCGATCATGGGGCCCACCACCCAGCCCAGGTTCATGCCGATGTTGATCCAGGCGAAGCTGCGCGCCTTGGTTTTGGCGGTGCTCATGTCGGCCGCCATGGCCTGCACGATGGCGATGTCACCGTTGAAGAAGCCCTCCACCACCCGGCTCAGCAACAGCAGCGGCAAGGATCGCCAGGCGATCCCCAGCGCCATCAGGGCGTAGCCCACCAGCACGCCCACCAGACAGAGGGTCAGCACCGGCTTGCGGCCATGACGATCGGAGAGCTTGCCGAGCCAGGGAGCCCCTACCAGTTGAAACAGTGGATAGAGCCCCATGATGACCCCCAGCCACACCTTGCGGCTCCAGTCCGACGCTGCCGGCGTCAGCATGCCCTGGGCCGGATCCAGCAACAGCGGCGCCAGCACCGGAGACGGCAGACTGAAGCCCGCCACCGCCAGCGTCACCGTCATCACCAATACCCACAGGCTGGCCTGCCCCTTGATCCCTTCCATGTCCGCCCCATTAAATAAAGTTATTGGTTTATTTATGTTGGCAATCAAACCAGATTAAGTAAAGCGAATTGTTGATTTAAAAAATCCCCCTCCCCATAATGCTCTTATCCATGCCAGAACCGCGGCCGCACCTGCCGACGATGAGAGCCTTGCCATGAACGCCAGCACCGACAAGATATTGTTTCTGCTCAAGAGCCACGGCCCACAGAGTGCCGCCGAGCTGGGAGAGCAGTTGCAGATGACCTCCATGGGCGCTCGCCAGCACCTGATGACGCTGGAGGCCGACGGCTGGGTGAGTTTCAACGACGAGGCCCGCGGGCGCGGTCGACCGGTACGCTTGTGGCATCTGACCGAGCAGGCCTGGCAACGCTTCCCCGACAGTCACAGCGAACTGACGCTGCAGCTTATCGACAACATCCAGCAGCTGTTTGGCGAAGTGGGCATGGAGCGGCTGATCGCCCAGCGGGAGCAGCAACAGCTGGCCCGCTATCAGGCCCAGCTGACCCAGCCGACGCTGGCCGACCGGCTGGCGGCACTGACGGCGCAGCGCACGCGAGAGGGCTATATGGCGGACTTTCGCCAGGAGGAGGATGGCAGCTGGCTGCTGTGGGAGAGCCACTGCCCCATCTGTGCGGCGGCGCGGGCCTGTCGGGGTTTTTGTCGCAGTGAGCTGGAGATGTTTCGCCGCTTGCTGGCACCGGCCGGGGTGGAGCGGGAGCAGTATCTGCTGGAGGGGGATCACCGCTGCCTCTATCGCATCAGGCCGCAGCCCTGATCCGCAAACGCCAGAAACAACAAAGCAGGCGCCGGGATGCCTGCTTTGTTGCCTTCGGGGAGGGGATGCTCTCGTTCCAGCCCGTCCTTGCCCGATAAGGTGAGACGGCTGATGGGGTTGTTGACCCGGTAAGGTCCTTCACCACAGAGACCGGGTTGGGTTTCTGTCTTGCCACCGGAAGATGTAACCATGGTATCCCTGCCGGCACGGTGAGTGGTTGCGAAGTAGCATGTATTTTCAGTTGTTTTTGCAATAGTTCACCCTTAATCTAGGAAAAGTGAATTAGTAATTGCAACGAGGAACGGAGAATGCTGAAACTTGATCGCATAGACAGGCATATTCTGAAGTTGATGCAGGAGAATGGCCGCATCAGCAACCTGGAGCTGGCCGAGCTGGTCGGGCTCTCCCCCTCCCCCTGCTCCCGCCGGGTCAAGGCGCTGGAGGATGCCGGTCTCATCGACACCCACGTCACCCTGCTCAACGCCCGCCAGCTGGGGCTGACCCTCACCGCCTACATTCACATCTCCATGGACCGGCACACCCCGGAGCGGTTCGAAAATTTTGACCGCGCCATCAGTGAGCTGCCCGAAGTGCTCGAGTGTGACCTCATCACCGGCAACGACGCCGACTACCAGCTCAAGGTGGTGGTGCGGGACATGGAGCACTACCAGCACTTCCTGCTGGACAAGCTGACCCACATTCCGGGGGTGACCGGGGTGCGCTCCAGCTTCGTGCTGCGCCGGATCAAGCACAAGACGGCGCTGCCGCTCAACCATCTGGGCTGACCACCGGCCCTGATCGGCGGGCCAGACCAGATAAAAGAAGAGGAGGCCACTGGCCTCCTCTTCTTTTATCTGCAGTCAGCGACCTGTACTCAGACCGCTACCTGGCTGACATCCTGTACCTGCAACAGCCAGCCGGCCTGCTCCTGCTGGGGCTCGCCGCTGACCCGCAGCCGCTCACCGGTCGGCACCCACTGCCCCTGGGGCAGGGAGACCAGCAGGCTCTCGCTGCCGTTGTCGAACAGCCAGCGATCTTCACCCAGCGACTCGATCAGATAACCTTCCATCTCCACTCTGGACTCGGCTTGCCAGGATGGCGCAACGGAATCACGGCTCTCGATGAAATCCCCCTGAACACCAAAACTGGCCAGCCCCCACAGAATGGAGAGCCCAACCAACGATGATTGCATCTCGTCTCTCCTCTTTTGGAACTGTAGGGCCAGTATGGGAAGAGAAAACTGAGCGCACCATGAACAAGATGGCAAAGTGCCGACGGGATCGCGAAAAAAACCGGCCAGTCGGCCGGTTGTGTCATTTTATGGCGCCTGGATCACACTATTTGGCGGCTTCCTCTGCCATCCGTGCGGCTCTTGGCTTATTCGTCCACATGGCAACACCGCGATGATCCGCGCAGATCCCCTCCTCCACCACGGCCCGCACCCGGGTACCGTCCTTGCAGATAGCCTGCCAGGCATCGGCATCGTCGATGGCCATCGAAGGGGCATGGGAACCGGTACTGCAGGCGGTCAACAATAGGGTAAACAGGGGCAACAGGAGTTTCATGGGGTGGATCCTCAGGCTGGATGGATGGGCCGCACTCAGCGCCCCAGTTGCGCCGAAATGCGATCGCAGAGCTGCTTGAGCTGGGCCAGTTCAGCATCGGCCAGATCCACCTGATTGCGCAAGTTGTCCGCCAGACAGCACTCCCTCACCTCCTGCTGCAACTGACGGCCCGCCTCGGTCAGGCCAATGCATTTTTGCCGCTCATCCTCGCTGGAGACGGTGCGGGTCAACCAGCCCTTGCTCTCCAGCCGCTTGACGATGGGGGTCAGGGTGCCCGCATCCAGCCCGGTCTCCTGACCTATCTCCTTGAGGCTGACCTCGTCCCGCGCCCACAGCGACAACATCACCAGATACTGGGTGTAGGTGAGATCCAGCTTGTCCAGCAGCGGCCGATAGGCCCGCATCACTGCGTTGGAGGCGCTGTAGAGGGCAAAACAGACCTGCTTTTTCAATTCACTCATGGGGCACCTCGCTGACGACTGGGGCCAGTATACCCCAGGAAAATCGGGGGTCGAATAATTTGCACACAAAATAGTTGTCAGCCCGCACTTTCGGGATTAGTCTGGATTTACTTTGCACACAAACAAAATCAGAGACCCCGACATGAAGACGCTCTATCGCACTCAAGCCATCGCCCAGGCCGGCCGCAACGGTGAGGTTCACACCCTGGACAACAACCTGCAGCTGGCACTGGCCCTGCCAACCGCCCTCGGCGGCAACGGCAAGGGCAACAACCCGGAGCAGCTGCTGGCCGCCGGTTATGCCGCCTGCTTCTCCAATGCGCTGATCCACGTGGCCCACAAACTGGGCGCCCCTCTCTCCAGTGCTCCCGTCACCGCCGGAGTCGAGTTGCTGGCGCTGGACGATGGCCGCTTCAACTTCGCCATCACGCTGGACGTAGCGCTCGCCGCGACCCAACCTGAACAGGCGGCGCAGGCCGAGCTGATAGTGCGGCTGGCCTACCAGACCTGCCCCTTCTCCAACGCCATGCGGGGCAATGTGGTCACCCGGCTGCTGCTCAACGGCGCCCCGCTGGATGAGACCGTATGACCCGGTTCAGCCTCAACCCCTTGGAAATAGCCATGCTGGCGACTCGCAGGTTGCCAACCCCCCTTACACTGGAGAAAAAACCATGAATCAGTCCAGCCATCAGATCCAGCTGCTGCGTCGCCCGGTCGGCCTGCCCAGCCTGGCCGATTTCACCCTGACCGAGGTGGCCCTGCCCGAGCTGCAAGAAGGAGAGGTGCGGGTCGCCAACCAGTGGTTGTCAGTGGATCCCTACATGCGCGGTCGCATGAGCGAAGCCAAGAGCTACGTGCCCCCCTTCCCCCTCAACGGCCCCCTCGATGGCGGCGCCATCGGCGTGGTGGAAGCCTCCCGTCACCCGGACTTCGCAGTGGGCGACCGGGTGAGCAGCATGCTGGGTTGGCGCGATTGCTTCGTCACCAACGGCGCCCAGCTGACCCGCCTGCCCGACACCCGCTTGCCACCCCAGCTCTTTCTCGGCGCCCTCGGCATGCCGGGCATGACCGCCTGGACCGGGCTCAACCGTATCGCCAAACTGCAGGCCGGGGAAACCGTGCTGGTGTCGGCCGCCTCCGGCGCCGTCGGCTCCATGGTGGTGCAGCTTGCCAAACGGGCGGGGGCCCGCGTCATCGGCTCCACCGGGTCGGCCGACAAGGTGGCCTACCTCAAGAGCCTGGGGGCCGACGAGGTGATCAACTACCGTGAGACCCCGGATCTCGATGCCGAGCTGGCCCGGCTGGCTCCGGAGGGGATCCACGTCTACTTCGAGAACGTGGGGGGCGCCATGCTGGACGCAGCCCTCAACCACATGGTGGTGCACGGTCGCATCGTAATGTGCGGCCTCATCGAGCAGTACAACGGCCAGAGCGAGGCGAGCGGCCCGCGCAACCTCTCCCAGGTGATCCGCAAGCGCCTCACCATGCAGGGGCTGATCGTGTTCGATCACTGGCAGCACTACGGCGAGTTTCTGGCCGAGGTGACCCCGGCCTTCGACGCCGGCACCCTGCAGGCCGAAGAGACCGTCTATCAGGGGCTCGCCAGCATGCCGCAGGCCTTCATCGGGCTGTTCGAGGGGCGCAATACCGGCAAGATGCTGGTCAAGCTGGCGTGATCCGCAGCACTGGCGCCTGACGCCGCAGACTGCTTGCATGACGGGCCCATCCGCCCTAAGGTGGGCCCGTTTTTTATGGTGCAATTCGCAGTTTGTGCAAGGAGCCGCTCATGGGTTCCCTGCTTGTCTCGCGTCATCCCAGCAAGGAGCCCTTCTTATGTCTACCCCTATCCCCACGTCGGCGGTCGATGACAGAGTGATCCTGACCAACCCATTACCCCCCTCAGCAAGGAGCTCTTCTTATGTCTACTCCCTATCCCCGCGTCGGTGTCGGCGTGATCCTCACCAACCGCCAGGGCCAGGTGCTGCTTGGCAAGCGCAAGGGCAGCCACGCCCCCTACTGGTCCATCGCCGGCGGTCATCTGGAACTGGGAGAGACGTTCGAATCGGCAGCGATCCGGGAGGTGGCCGAGGAGACGGGTTTTCAGATCAGCAACCCCAGCGTCATCGCCGTCACCAACAACCTGGAGACCTGGCGTGAGAGCGGCCTGCACTATGTCTCGGTCACCCTGCTGGCCGAGGTAGAGGGAGAGCCCCAGCTGCTGGAGCCGGAGAAGTGCGAAGGCTGGGTCTGGTGCGATCCGCGCAATCTGCCCGAGCCCCACTTCGATGCCAGCCGCCAGTCTATTGCCTGCTGGCTTGCTGGCCGTTGCTATCTGCCACAACCAGGCCAGCCGACGGAGTGATCATTGCCTGCCGGCTAACAAGGCGCGGCAACCTGCCAGCAGCCCCCTGATTTGTCATAAAAAAGTCACCGCTTTGTCATATCATCGGGGCGATGATGACAACGAGGGAGTGAGGACGTGGGGCAGGTGTTTATTCAGTTTTTATGGTTGGGCTGTGTCAGCTTCGGCGGACCCGCCGCCCATATCGGCTACTTCCAGCGCACCTTCGTCGAGCGACTGGGCTGGCTGACCCAGGCCGAATTCGCCCAGTTGCTGGCCCTCTGCCAGCTGCTGCCGGGCCCCGCCTCCAGCCAGCTAGGCTTTGCCATCGGCCGCCAGCGGGCCGGGCTCGCTGGGGCGCTGGCCGCCTTCGCCGGTTTCACCCTCCCCTCCTTTCTGCTGTTGCTGGCCGCCGCCATCGGTCTGGGCCAGCTCGGCAACAACATCTGGCTCGATGCCGCCCTGCACGGCCTCAAGCTGCTGGCGCTGGTGGTGGTCGCCGATGCGGTGCTCACCATGAGCCGCCAGTTCTGCAAGACCACGCGCAATCAGGGGATCATGGTCGCCACCGCGGCCGCCCTCTGGTGGCAGCCCGGCCTGCTCACCCAGCTCGTCATGCTGGCAGGCGCTGCCCTGCTCTGTGCCCGCGTCGGAGAACCGCAAACACCAGGCCCACAGCCCTCACCCGCCCAGTCCATCCCTGTGCACCAACCCCACTGGCCCACCCTGCTGCTGTTTGCCCTGCTGTTTGTCGGCCTGCCACTGCTGGGAGGCCCCGTCGGCCAGCTGGTCGCCGACTTCTACCGGGCCGGCAGCCTGGTGTTTGGCGGCGGTCACGTGGTGCTGCCCCTGCTGGCGGAGAGCGTGGGCCACAGCCTCAACCAGCAGCAGTTTCTGACCGGCTACAGCCTGGCCCAGCTGGTGCCCGGCCCCATGTTTACCCTGGCGACCTATCTCGGTGCCCAGTTGCTGCCGGCCACCCCGGTGGGCGGCGCCCTGCTGGCGACCCTGGCGCTGTTCCTGCCCGGCTTTTTGCTGCTGTGGGCCATGGGCCCCTGCTGGCAGAGCTGGCTGGCCCGCCCTCGCCTCGCCGGCGCCGTCGCCGGCATCAACGCCGCCGTGGTGGGTCTGCTGCTGGCGGCGCTCTATCAGCCGGTCTGGCAGAGCGCCGTGCTGGCCCCCACCGACCTGGCACTGGCCGCCGTCGGCTTCTATCTGCTGCGGGGACTCAAGCTGCCCATTCTGGCGCTGGCTACCCTGCTGGTGGTCGCCACCCTGCTGCTGGCCTGATAGGCCCTGGCAGCGGCCACAAAGAAACGGCCCCCTGCCAAGGCTGGGGGCCGTTTTTGCATGCATGCCGGGCGCCAGACTCAGGACTCGGGATCGAAATCCAGACTCAGGCTGTTGACACAATAGCGCTGACCGGTTTCGGTCGGCCCGTCCGGGAAGACGTGGCCGAGGTGGGAGCCGCACTGGCTGCAGGTGATCTCCACCCGCTTCATGCCGTGGCTGCCATCCTCGGTGTAGGTCACGGTCCCCTCGATGGCCCGATCGAACGAGGGCCAGCCGCAGCCCGAGTCAAACTTGGCATCCGAGTGGAACAGCACCTGCTTGCAGCAGACGCACAGGTAGTCGCCGCTCTTGCGGTTGTGGAGCAGGGCGCCGCTGTAGGGACGCTCCGTGCCCTTCTCCCAGCAGACGTGATACTGCTCGGCGCTCAACTGCCGGCGCCACTGCTCGGGGTTGAGGGTGTTGCCGCTCATACTGACTCCTTGCCGTGAATATCGGTGCCCAGCATACCCAGTCAGGGCGCCGCGCTCTACCCCGCCAGCGGGAACTGTGATCCGCTTGGCAACACGACGGCAACATCCGGGGTGGCGACCACCCCCTCCTCGGCCAGTGCCACCGCACTCAGGGCGACCCGCTCCAGCAGCTTGAGGGAGTGGGCCCGGCCCACCGCCACCTGCCGCTTGATGTCATCGGGCAGGAACGGCAGCCCGTCGTTGGTGGCGGTATCGATGGTCTGGATCCACTCCAGCCCCTCCCCCGGCGGCGGCAGACGGAACTGGATGTCGTAGTCGCTGGCGTTGAACAGTACATACCAGCGCTCCCCGCCGCAGCCGATCATGCCGATGTCCATGGCAAACGCCTGCCCCATGGGGGCGTGCCAGTCCTGATCGGTGAGCTGATGGCCGTCCGGGTGATACCAGTTGACCTGGTGGCAGCTGCTGGGGGCGCCGTTCCAGCTGTCGTCGCTCAGCTGCAGATTGGAGAAGACGGTGGACTCCGCCCGCAGCGCCAGCATCTGCTGGGTGAAGGCGAGCAGCCGCTCATCCTCCGGCCGCCACTGCCAGTTGACCCAGCTGATCTGGTTGTCCTGGCAGTAGGCGTTATTGTTGCCGAGCTGGCTGCGGCCCATCTCGTCGCCGGCGAGGAAGTGCGGGGTGCCTTGCGACAGCAGCAGGGTGGCGATCAGGTTGCGCTTCTGCTGCTGGCGCAGGTTGTTGACCCGCGGATCCAGAGTCGGCCCTTCCACCCCGTGGTTGTTGGAGAGGTTGTTGCCGTGGCCGTCCCGGTTGTCCTCACCGTTGGCCTGGTTGTGGCGCTGGTTGTAAGAGACCAGATCCTCCAGGGTGAAGCCGTCGTGATAGCAGAGGTAGTTGACGCTGGTATGGGGGGAGCGCCAGTTCTTCGGGAACAGATCCCGTGAGCCGACCAGCCGGGTGGCAAAGTCCCCCATCTTGCCCGCATCGCCGCGCCAGAAGGCGCGCACCGTGTCGCGGTAGCGGTCGTTGATCTCCAGCCATTGGCTCGGGAACTGGCCGAGCCGGTAGCCGAACGGGCCGATATCCCAGGGCTCGGCGATGAGCTTGACCCGTGCCAGCTCGGGGTCCGCCATCATGGCCTTGAAGAAGGCCCCCATGGGGTCGAACTCGCCCGCCTCGCGCGCCAGGGTGACCGCCAGATCGAAGCGAAAGCCATCCACCTGCATCTCGGTGACCCAGTAGCGCAGGGCGTCGAGCACCAGCCGCAGGCTGTTGGGGTGATCCAGATTGACGCTGTTGCCGCAGCCGGTGACGTTGGCGTGGCGAGTGTAATCGGGGCCGTGGGCGCCCGCCTCGAAGGCGTAGTAACCGGCGTTGTCAAAGCCCTTGAAGGAGAGCATGGGGCCGTCGAAGCCCGACTCCGCGGTGTGGTTGTAGACCACATCCAGGATCACCTCGAGCCCGGCCTTGTGCAGCTCGCGCACCATGGTCTTGAACTCGGTCACCGCCTCCTGCGCCGCATAGCGCGGCTCGGGGGCGAAGAAGGCGATGGGGTTGTAGCCCCAGTAGTTGGTCAGCCCCAGCTGCTCGAGCCTGGGCTCGGACATGAAGGCTGCCACCGGCATCAACTGCACCGAGGTGATGCCGAGGGATTTGAGATGCTCGATGATGAGCGGGTGGCAGATGCCCAGATAGGTGCCGCGCAGCTCGCTCGGCACCCCCTGATGCTGGCGGGTGAAGCCCTTGACGTGGGTTTCATAGATGACGGTGCGGGCCGGCTCGATGGCGGGCTTGCCCACCCCCTGCCAGTCGAAGGCGTCATCCACCACCACGGACTTGGCCACCATGGCCGCGCTGTCACCCTGATAGAGGGCATCATCCCAGTGGGTCGGGCGACTGAGCGCCTTGGCATAGGGGTCGATCAGCAGCTTGTCCGGGTCGAACAGCATCCCCTCCTGCGACGTGCCGTGCACCCGGTAGCCGTAACGCTGACCGGCCTTGACGCCGCGCACATGGCCGAAGCGGTACTGGCCGCGCCGGCCGGGCAGCTCGAGGCGGGCCAGCTCCCGCTCCTGCTCGTCGAACAGGCAGAGCTCCACCTTGTCCGATTGCGGCGCCCAGACGCAGAAGTGACAACCCGTCTCGTCGAGCAGGGCCCCCAGCGGATGGTCCTGCCCCTTTTCCATTGCGAACATCAAGACTCCTGTTTGATGAACAAGGTCGCGAGCGGCGGCAGATCCAGCACTATGCTGTGCGCCATCCCCTGCCAGGGGGTCGGCTCGGCGACGAAGACCAGACCCACATCATAGTTGCTGCCCCAGTAATGCTCGCTGTCGGTGTTGAGCACTACCCGGTAGTGACCGGCCGTCGGCACCCCGAGCCGGTAGGCAAGCCGCGGCACCGGCGTGAAGTTGCAGGCCACCACCAGCGGGTTGGCCCCCTGCTTGTCGGCCCGCAGCCAGGCAAAGATGCTGTTGTCGGCGTCGTTGTGATCCAGCCAGCGGAAGCCGTTCTGCTCATAATCCGCCTGATACAAGGCAGGTTCATGACGGTAGAGGTGGTTGAGATCGTGGATCAGCCGCTGCTGGCCGCCGTGCTTGGGATACTGCAGCAGGTGCCAGGGCAGCTGGGCATCGTGATTCCACTCGTTGCTCTGGGCGATCTCGGTGCCCATGAAGTTGAGCTTCTTGCCGGGATGGGCATACATGAAGCCCATGTAGGCGCGCAGGTTGGCCGCCTGCTGCCACTCGTCCCCCGGCATCTTGTAGAGCATGGAGTGCTTGCCGTGCACCACCTCGTCGTGGGAGAGCGACAGGATGAAGTTCTCGTCATAGTGGTACACCATGGAGAAGGTCATGTCGTTGTGGTGGTAGCGACGGTGAATGGGCTCTTTCTGCATGTAGGTGAGGGTGTCGTGCATCCAGCCCATATTCCACTTGAAGCCAAAACCCAGGCCCCCCAGGAAGGTGGGACGGGAGACCCCGGCAAAGGCGGTGGACTCCTCGGCGATGGTCATGGCGTGGGGGTACTTGCCGTACACCTCCTCGTTGGTCCACTTGAGCAGACTGATCGCCTCGTAGTTGTGGTTGCCGCCATCGACGTTGGGCACCCACTCGCCGGCGTTGCGCGAATAGTCCAGATAGAGCATGGAGGCGACCGCATCCACCCGCAGGCCGTCGACGTGGAACTTGTCGAGCCAGAACAGGGCGCTGGCCACCAGGAACTGGCGCACCGTATTGCGACCGAAGTCATAGATGTAGGAGTTCCAGTCCGGGTGCCAGCCGCGGCGCGGGTCCTCGTACTCGTAGAGCGGGGTGCCGTCGAAGCGGGCCAGCCCGTGGGCATCGGACGGGAAATGGGCGGGCACCCAATCGAGGATGACGCCAATGCCGGCCTGGTGGCACTGATCCACGAAGTATTTGAAATCATCAGCCGTGCCGTAGCGGCTGGTGGGCGAGAACATGCCCACCGGCTGATAGCCCCAGGAGCCGCTGAACGGGTGCTCTGAGACCGGCAGCAGCTCGATGTGGGTGTACTCCATCCCCTTGACGTAATCCACCAGCTCCACCGCCAGCTCGCGCCAGCTCAGGCTGTCGCCGTTGGGGTGGCGCTTCCAGGAGCCGACGTGCAGCTCGTAGATGGAGAGCGGCTGCTCGCGCTTGTCGTTGAGCTGGCTCTCGCGCCAGGTGGCATCCTGCCACTGGTACTGGTCGTGGTCATAGACCACGGAGGCGAACGACGGATACTGTTCGCAGTAGAAACCGACCGGGTCGCTCTTGTGAGGCAGACGATGACCGGCAGGATCCTTGAGTTCAAACTTGTAGCGATCTCCGGCCTTGAGGCCCGGCACGAACAGCACCCAGTGACCACACTGGCTGCGCTGCATGGGGTGGCGGCGGCCATCCCAGAAGTTGAAATCACCGATCAGGCTCACGGCGGTGGCGCTCGGTGCATAGACGGCAAAACGCACCCCCTCCACGCGCACGCCAAGGTGCTCAACGCTGCGCAGTTGTGCGCCAAGCGTGTGGTAGATGTTTTCCGGCTGGGAGGTCAGTTCTGCCAGACCGGCCCAACCCGCATCCTGAAACTGGTAGGGGTCGACGAACTCGGCTTTGGCATCGGGATAGTCGGCGAGCAACTGGTAGGGAAAGGGATTCTTGCGGCGGGTGAAAACAGTTTCAAAAAGGCCCGATTCATCGGAGGGCGCCAGGGTGGCAACGATTTTGCCCGACTTGAGATCCCTGACGCGCACCTCGAGGGCATCCGGCAACCAGGCGGTCAGTTTGAGGCCAGGCCCATCCGGGTTGGCCTGCAGGCCTAAATGAGAGAAGGGATCGGCACAGCGGGCAGCAACCAAACGTTCAACGAGCATCGAGATTTCCTTTCATAGCTGAGCATCCGCTCCGGCCAGGGCCGAAGCGGATGTAAGTGAGTCACGTTTTGTCGGCAGTGGCTCAACGACTGGCCTCATCACGGGCCTGGCTCATCTTGCCTGCCAGCGCCTTGAGCGCTTCATTGGCAAAAATATCCTCCAGATCGGTGGACAGCTTGCGACGCCAGTTGGGGTATTCATAACTGGTGCCCGGCACGTTGACCGGCTTGTCCATCTCCAGCCAGTCTTCCAGCTGGGTGCTGAACAGGGCGCAGCTGCCGCGGGACATATGCAGTTGCAGACCATGGTTAAGCTCGGTATTCATGCCGACCCAGTTCACGTCATGGCTGATGTCGTCAGAGATTACCCCATGGGCATGCAGGCTGTCGAGGATCCGCTGCTTGGCCTGGTGGCGATCAGCATACAGGGTCTTGAGCACGTCTTCATCCGGATACAATCCCAACTCGCGACCCAGCGCCAGATCGTCGCAATGCCAGAAGCCCTTGAGGGTCGGCATGTCGTGGGTGGTCAGGGCAGACATCGCCTGCTCGGTGTAGTGAGCGGGGGAGATGAAGCCGCCATCGGCCTTGGAGCGCTCGAAGAAGAACACCTTGTAAGAGTGGACGCCGTTCTCTTTCAGGGTCACGTCTATGCCTTCCGGTACAGTCCCCAGATCCTCGCCGATCAGCAGGCACTGATTACGATGGGATTCGAGCGCCAGGATCCCCAGCAGATCGTTGACCGGATAATAGATGTAGGCCCCCTTGGCGGCAGACTCTCCGGGCGGCACCCACCACAGGCGCAGCAAGGCCATCACGTGGTCGATGCGCAGCGCGCCGCAGGAGCGCATGTTGGCGCGGAACAGATCCACCATGGGCTGATAGGCCGCCTCGAACAGCTGGTTCGGATTCATGGGGGGCAGGCCCCAGTTCTGGCCAAGCGGGCCCAGGATGTCGGGCGGCGCACCGACCGAGGCTTTCGGGCAGTAGAGATCCCGGTTGGCCCAGATCTCGGTGGAGCCTTCGGAGACGCCCACCGCCAGATCACGGTAGATCCCCATCACCATGCCGGCCGCCTTGGCGCGGGCATCGGCTTGCGCCAGCTGCTCATCGGCCAGGAACTGCAGATAGAGATAGAAGTTCACATCCTGCTGGTGCGCGGCGACCCAGGTGGCCACCTCGGGGTTGTGGTAATCGCGGTACGCATCGGGCCATACCGGCCAGCCCCAGGCGTTTTCGCCCTTGCCATAGAAATGGGCCTGCAGGGCATCGAAAGCCGCCTGCTGTTGCAGACTGTCGCCACCGGCCGCCACAAAGGCATCGAGACTGGCCTGGCGCTCGGCACTGAAACTGGCTTGGTCGAACACCTGACGCAGCATGCCGATCTTGGTATCGATGACGCCGGTATAATCCACATTGCTCTTGGCACGCAGTTCGTTCAGGTGTTGCTGGAAGGCCGGATTGGCTACCTCCGCCTTGAGCCGATCGTTGGCCAGAAACTCGGGCACAGCTTCCACGTTGATATAGGCCACATTGAGCCAGCGACGGGAAGAGGGGCTGTAAGGGCTGGCACTCTCGGGGTTGGCTGGATAGAGGGCATGAATGGGGTTCAGGCCGACGAAGTGGGCCCCCCAGGCGGCCGCTTTCTCGACCAGCTGGCCGAGATCGCTGAAATCGCCTATGCCCCAGTTGTGGCGGCTGCGCAGACAGTAGAGCTGCACGCTCGGGCCCCACACCTTGCGGCCTTCGGCGATGGGAGCCTGCTTGTAGCACGCCTTGGGCGCGACGATGAGACGCATGCTGGCAAGTGGCTCATCGTTGCCCTCCTCCAGCAGGGTCAGCTGGTGATAACCAAGCTCTGGCTGTACATCCAGCGCCACGCGATAGGCCTGGCACTCCATCTCTTCGAATTCGGCGACGCCAACCAGCTCACCCTCGATGGGGGTGAGCTGACCGGACAGCACAGTCCCCTGTTCCAGCACGAGCTGCCAGGTGAGGGCATCATTGACGAAATCGATGGGCAGGCGAACGTCGAGGGTGATGGGCTCACCGCTGCGGACCACCATCACGGGATCCAGCGCGCGCAACCAGTGCTGGCGATGCTCCTCTTCCAGCTGCTCGGTCAGGGCGACCTCGTCATCGACGCGATAACCCATGGCGCCCAGCATGGCGGCCTTGCTCTCTTCGGATACCTGGGCCGGGTGGCCCCAGGCATCAACATACTCACTGGCGATGCCTTTGGCGGCAGCCAGCTGTTCAATCAGGGTGGTCATAGTTTGAGAATTCCCGCTGTGGATTCTATCTATACTATTTTGATTAATTTTTATGGGTGGTACTTGAACAGTGGCTTTTCGGCCATGCTAAACCGCGCACATTTTTACACATCTGCCTGGCTGGTTGTGTGACCGAACAGGCACTATTGTTGATCTCTGTGACGCGAACCAGCCGATGACATTTTCGACAAAAGTTGGTAGTCAGTTACATAAACCGAAAATAAATTTCACAGTTTTTCATGATATAGCGCAATTTCAGACAGATTGTTGGTTGACTCACGGGGGAGTTCTAGTAAATTTACAAACGGAATTTTCTTTGACTACTGAACAGTTAGGTAACCAAATATGACTATCAAAGTAGGTATTAACGGTTTTGGCCGCATCGGCCGTTTCGTCTTCCGTCTGGCCGCTGAGCGTGCTGACATCGAAGTGGTTGGCATCAACGACCTGATCGACGTTGACTACATGGCTTACATGCTGAAGTACGACTCCACTCACGGCCGCTTCAAGGGCACCGTTGAAGTCAAAGACGGCAACCTGGTTGTCAACGGCAAAACCGTACGTGTTACCGCTGAGCGTGACCCGGCCAACCTGAAATGGGATGCCATCGGTGTTGACGTTGTTGCCGAAGCCACCGGTCTGTTCCTGGACGACGCGACTGCTCGCAAGCACATCGCTGCCGGCGCCAAGAAAGTTGTTCTGACTGGCCCGTCCAAAGACGCTACCCCCATGTTCGTCATGGGTGTTAACGACGCTACCTACGCTGGCCAGGACATCGTTTCCAACGCTTCCTGCACCACCAACTGCCTGGCCCCGATCGCCAAGGTTCTGAACGATACCTTCGGTATCGAATCCGGCCTGATGACCACCGTCCACGCTACCACTGCTACCCAGAAGACCGTTGATGGTCCGTCTGCCAAAGACTGGCGCGGTGGCCGCGGTGCGGCTCAGAACATCATCCCGTCCTCTACCGGTGCTGCCAAGGCTGTTGGCGTTGTTATCCCGGAACTGAACGGCAAACTGACCGGTATGGCTTTCCGCGTACCGACTCCGGACGTGTCCGTTGTTGACCTGACCGTCAACCTGAAGAAAGCGGCTACCTACGCTGAAATCTGTGCAGCCATGAAAGCAGCCTCCGAAGGCGCCATGAAGGGCGTACTGGGCTACACCGAAGATCAAGTGGTCTCCACTGACTTCCTGGGCGAGCGTCAGACTTCCGTGTTCGATGCCAAAGCCGGTATCGCGCTGAACGACAAGTTCGTTAAAGTTGTATCCTGGTACGACAACGAAATGGGCTACTCCAGCAAAGTTCTGGACCTGATCGCTCACATCTCCAAGTAATTTGGGATGCGCAATCAAGTAGCTTGAAAAAGGCGGCCATTGGCCGCCTTTTTGTATTCTGGACCATGGATTTTCCGCCCCTATCTTCTGAATGTGCGCGAGCACAGGAGTCCTCATGCAACCGACACGCTCTCTGACTGCCCACTGTACCCTCAGCCACAATGCGGCTGGTCAGCCCCTGCTCACCATCGACAATGGCGATGCCAAGGCCGAGATAAGCCTGTTTGGCGCCCATGTGTTGCGCTACCAGCGCCACGGCGAACCCGCCTCGATCTGGCTCAGCGACAAGGCCGTGCTGGATGGCAGCAAGCCCATCCGCGGCGGCATTCCCATCTGCTGGCCCTGGTTTGGCCCGGCCCCCGCCCGTGTCGGTAGCGGCAAGCCCTCCCACGGCTTTGCCCGCACCAGCCTGTGGACGCTGGACGGTGTCTCCGATCACGGTGACGGCACGCTCGTCCATCTGTCTCTGCGTGACAACGAGGCAACCCGTCAGCTCTGGCCTCATGCCTTCGAGCTGGAGCTGGACGTGCTGGTCGGCAAGGAGCTGGCTCTGGTACTGACCACCCGCAACACCGGCAAAGCGCCGCTCGTCTACAGCGGCGCCCTGCACACCTACCTGCAGATAAGTTCACCGGAGTCAGTGAGCATCAGCGGCCTTGGCGAGCCCTACGCCGACAAACTGACCGGCCAGAATGGCCAGCAGCAGGGCCCTCTGACCCTGAACGGCCCGCTGGATCGGGTCTATTGGCAGCCTGCGGCCCACGTCAGCATCCAGGATGGCGAACGCGAGACCCGGGTGGTCAGCGGCAACCACGACAGCGTGGTGGTCTGGACTCCCTGGCTGGAAGGTGCCCGCGCCATGGCCGACATGAGCGATGATGGTTATCGCACCATGCTCTGCGTCGAAGCCGCCATCGCCAGCGAGGCAGGCGTGACCGTAGCACCGGACGAAGAGCACAGCTTCTCCACCGTGATCATCTGAACCTGATGAGGTTCAGATAAATAAAGAGGGCTCCCACGGGAGCCCTCTTTGCATCTCTTCATCACCCCAGTCAGGCATTGCCCTGGGTCTTGAGCCTGAGCTCGGCGGCGAAGTTGAGCATGCGGTCGAGCGGGATCAAGGCCTTCACCCGCAGATCCTCGTCCACCAGGATCTCGTGGCGCTCGGCGCCATCGGTGAGGGCCTCCTTGATGGCCACCAGACCGTTCATCGCCATCCAGGGGCAGTGGGCGCAACTGCGGCAGGTCGCGCCATCGCCACCGGTCGGCGCCTCCACCATCTCTTTCTCCGGGCAGGCCTGCTGCATCTTGTAGAAGATGCCGCGATCGGTCGCCACGATCAGCTTCTGCTGGGGCAGCTCCTTGGCCGCCTTGATCAGCTGGCTGGTGGAGCCCACTGCATCAGCCAGCTCGATCACCGAGGCTGGGGACTCCGGGTGGACCAGCACGGCGGCATCCGGATTCTGCTCCTTCAGCTCACGCAAGGCACGGGCCTTGAACTCGTCGTGGACGATGCAGTGGCCCTGCCAGCGCAACATCTCGGCGCCAGTCTTCTTCTCGATGTAGGCACCGAGGTGACGGTCCGGGCCCCAGATGATCTTGTGACCCTGGCTGTCCAGATGTTCGACGATTTCCAGCGCGATGCTGGAGGTGACCACCCAGTCCGCCCGCGCCTTCACCGCCGCCGAAGTATTGGCATAGACCACCACGATATGATCGGGATGGGCGTCGCAGAAGGCGGAGAACTGTTCGATGGGGCAACCCAGATCAAGCGAGCACTCGGCCTCCAGCGTCGGCATCAGGACTCGCTTGTGGGGGCTCAGGATCTTGGAGGTCTCTCCCATGAAGCGCACCCCGGCGACGATCAGGGTCTGCGCCTCGTGATCACGGCCAAAGCGGGCCATCTCGAGGGAGTCGCCGACGAAACCACCGGTCTCCTCCGCCAGCGCCTGGATCTCGGGATCCGTGTAGTAGTGGGCGACCAGCACCGCCTTGCGCTCCTTGAGCAGTGCCTTGATGTCTGCGATCAGGGTCGTCTTTTGCTCGGCGCTCAGGGGAAGGGGCTTGGCCGGAAACGGATAGTCCATCTCGACTACCGGCGGGACATTGTTCAGTGCATTGCTCATTGCGACTGTTCCATCAACGCTTGGAAAGGCAAAAATTATAACCAGAAGCCGCGCACAAACCCATCAACAAATCCGGTGCTGCGCAAGTGTCCGAATATACTCAAGTAATTCGTTGTCATTCTTGCCAAAGGAGTTGTCGAATGAAACAACGTTCCCTCAAAACCAAGCTGCTGCTGCTCACCATGGGGCTGTTTCTCGCCAGCGGCCTCGCCATGACCCTGATGCAGTCCTCCTCGCTGAACACCCTGCGCAGCAACATCGTCAGCCAGACCCGGCAGGCGCTGGAGCAGGAAGTCTCCCGTACCCTGCAGTTCCAGGCCGAACGCTATGCGGTGCAGATCGCCGACCTGCTGCAGCAGTCCTATCAGGTGCCGCTGGGCATGGCGGCCCAGCTGGAGGGCAGCATGGCGCAGCCGGACAGGCTGCTGAGCCGCCCCCAGGTCGAGACGCTGCTTCACAGCCGACTGCAGCAAGCGGGCGGCATCAGCTCCATCTATGCCCAGTTTGAACCCGACGGGTACGACGGCCAGGATGCCAGCTGGCAGGCCGGCACCTCCCACTCCGTCGTCGGCAAGGGCAGCCTGGAGATTTATTTCACCCGCGACCAGGGTGGCCAGATCAGCCAGCAGCCGGTGGATGCCGCCACCAGTGCCGCCAAATACGACACCTCGGTCAACGAGTTCGGCATCCGCAACAGCGAATGGTACCTGTGCGGCCGCGACACCCTGCGCCCCTGTCTGATGGAGCCCTACCTCTACGAGATAAGCCCCGGCAACAAGATGCTGATGACCAGCCTGACGGTGCCCGTTCTCAAAGCCGGCAAGTTTGTCGGCATCACCGGCGTCGACATGAACCTGCCCATCTTCCAGCAACTGGCCGAGAACCTCGGCAAGAGCCTGTATGACAACCAGGCCGAGGTCACTCTGGTCAGCAAGATGGGCCTCATCGTCGGCAGCAACCGTCACGCCGACAAGCTGGGACGGCCGCTGACGGAAGCCGGCCTCACCGCCCCCACCGGCCAGGAGCAGGACACCGAGACCGACTTCATCCTGCAACAGCCGGTCAGGATCGATGCCGCCGACACCCAGTGGTGGCTGATGCTCAAGGTGCCCAAGGCGCTGGCACTCAGCCAGGCCAACACCATCAGCAACCAGCTTGGCGATTTGCTGCAGGCCACCCAGCAGCAACAGCTGATTGCCATCGTCGTCATCACCCTGCTGGCGCTGGCGCTGCTCATCTGGTTCATCCAGACCATCACGGCTCCCCTCTCCCTCATCAGCCGCCATGTATCCCACCTCTCCAGCAACGAGGGGGACCTGACCCAGCAGATGAGGATAGACACCCACCAGGAGCTGATCGAGCTGGGCGGCCACCTCAACGCCTTCCTAGGCAAGTTGCGCGGCATGGTGCAGGGCAGCAAGCAGATCGGCCAGCAGGTGCACCAGCAGGCCCAGGGCATGAAGCAGACGGCCGACACCATGCGCAGCAGTCTGGACGAGCAGAGCCTGGAGCTGGAGAGCGTAGTCAGTGCCATGCATCAGATGAGCACCACGGCGGTCAGCGTGGCGGGCTATGCCGAGCAGGCAGCCCTGGAGTCGGAAACGGCCACCCATCACATCAGCACGGCCCAGCAGACCCTGAGCCGGGCCCGCACCGAGATCCACACCCTGGTTGAAGACATGCACCTCGCCGACAAGGCCGTCGCCCAGGTGGCTCAGCGCAGCACCAACATCAGCCGCATTCTCGACGTGATCAGAGCCATCGCCGAGCAGACCAACCTGCTGGCACTCAATGCGGCCATCGAGGCGGCGCGGGCCGGCGATATGGGGCGCGGCTTTGCCGTGGTAGCGGACGAAGTGCGGGCGCTGGCCAACAAGACCCGGGAGTCCACCGACGAGATAGGTCAGCTCATCGGCAGCCTGCAGACCGAGGTCAGCAGCAGCCAGCAGTTGATGAGTACTGGCATCACTCGCTCGGCCAGTACGGTGGAAGGAACGGAGCAGGCCTTTGAGGCCCTCAATCAGGTGGTCACCCAGATCCAGCAGATCCACGATCACATCAGCCAGGTGGCCACGGCGGCCGAGCAGCAGAGCGCCGTCAGCGACACCATCAACCAGAATCTGATGCGGATCGGCGACGCCGCCACCACCCTGGGGCAGGAGGCCAACGCCAGCCATCACCTGAGCGAGCAGCTTGAGCAGGCTGCCACGGCACTGGCGACCCAGCTCGAGCGACTGAGAACCTGACGCCGAACGGCCATAAAAAAAGCCCGCATTGCTGCGGGCTTTTTCAATCTGGTGGTCGTTACTGGGATCGAACCAGTGACCCCCTCCTTGTAAGGGAGGTGCTCTCCCAGCTGAGCTAAACGACCTGGGATTCTTGAAATGATGGTGGGTCGTGCTGGATTCGAACCAGCGACCAATTGATTAAAAGTCAACTGCTCTACCGACTGAGCTAACGACCCATCTAAATCATTTTTACAAACTTGGTGGTCGTTACTGGGATCGAACCAGTGACCCCCTCCTTGTAAGGGAGGTGCTCTCCCAGCTGAGCTAAACGACCTGGGATTCTTGAAATGATGGTGGGTCGTGCTGGATTCGAACCAGCGACCAATTGATTAAAAGTCAACTGCTCTACCGACTGAGCTAACGACCCATCTAAATCATTTTTTACAAACTTGGTGGTCGTTACTGGGATCGAACCAGTGACCCCCTCCTTGTAAGGGAGGTGCTCTCCCAGCTGAGCTAAACGACCTGGGATTCTTGAAACGATGGTGGGTCGTGCTGGATTCGAACCAGCGACCAATTGATTAAAAGTCAACTGCTCTACCGACTGAGCTAACGACCCATCTAAATCATTTTTACAAACTTGGTGGTCGTTACTGGGATCGAACCAGTGACCCCCTCCTTGTAAGGGAGGTGCTCTCCCAGCTGAGCTAAACGACCTGGGATTCTGAAATGATGGTGGGTCGTGCTGGATTCGAACCAGCGACCAATTGATTAAAAGTCAACTGCTCTACCGACTGAGCTAACGACCCATCTAAATCATTTTTACAAACTTGGTGGTCGTTACTGGGATCGAACCAGTGACCCCCTCCTTGTAAGGGAGGTGCTCTCCCAGCTGAGCTAAACGACCTGGGATTCTTGAAATGATGGTGGGTCGTGCTGGATTCGAACCAGCGACCAATTGATTAAAAGTCAACTGCTCTACCGACTGAGCTAACGACCCATCTAAATCATTTTTTACAAACTTGGTGGTCGTTACTGGGCTCGAACCAGTGACCCCCTCCTTGTAAGGGAGGTGCTCTCCCAGCTGAGCTAAACGACCTGGGAATTCTTGTGGCCAGATTGGTGGGTCGTGTAGGGATCGAACCTACGACCAATTGATTAAGAGTCAACTGCTCTACCGACTGAGCTAACGACCCACACCGACTTGCCTGACACACTGCTTGCCTTGGCAAACAGTTTAAAACTGGTGGTCGCTACTGGGATCGAACCAGTGACCCCCTCCTTGTAAGGGAGGTGCTCTCCCAGCTGAGCTAAGCGACCTGGGAATGCTGTCTCCACCTGGTGGAGAGAATGGTGGGTCGTGCTGGATTCGAACCAGCGACCAATTGATTAAAAGTCAACTGCTCTACCGACTGAGCTAACGACCCTCACCACGACCAGGACCGACTGCAATACTGCACCGGCTCTGACGGCGGCCTATATTACGGATTTATCATCCTGGCGCAATAGAAAAATCTTAAATTCAATCTGTTTGTTCATTGCGCATACAAAGCGGGGCTGTATTTACAAGACTGTTACGAAAACAGTGACATGCAGCAATGTTACAGCTTGCTCAAACTCTGCTTGGCCAGTTGGGCCGGCGAAGTGTTGGGATAGCCCTTGATCACCTGCTCATAGAAGTTCTTCGCTTCCGCCTTCTTGCCGTCAAGCTGTGCCAGCATGCCCAGCTTCAACAGCGCATCGGCTCGCTTGGGCGACTTGCTGAACTTGGTTGCCACCGTGGTGAACTGGGCAGCAGCGCCGGTCCGGTCACCCTTGTTGAACAACAGCTGACCCAGCCAGTAATGGGCATTGGGGACATAGCTCGAGCTTGGATACTGTTTGATGAACCCTTCGAAGGCGGGGATGGCCTTGTCGTAGTTCTTCTCCTTGAGCACCATGTTCACGGCCGCATCGTAGGCCTGGTTCTCATTTAGGTTGGTCGAGTAGTTGGCCGCAGCTGCCGGTGTCGCGCTCGCAGCGGCGGCTGCCGGGGCTGCTGGCGTAGCAGCAGGCTGGCTGTTGGCCACCTTGTCGAGCTCCTGATAGAGCTGACGCTGACGCTCTTGCGACTGTTCCATCTGGTAGGTCTGCTGTTCCAGCTGACCGCGCAGCTCGGAGACCTCCCCTTGCAGGGAGTCGACCTGCTGCTGCAATTCGGCTTGCAGGCGCAGACGGGCATTGAGGGTGCGTTCCAGCAGGGCAACCCTGTCTTCCAGGCTGCCGGTGGGCACGATGGCGCCGTTGTTGCCGCTAAGGACAACACCGCCACCCGAGTCACCGCTCAGATCGCTGACGGGAGCCGCCGCCTGCGCATTCAGAGCAACCAATACGGCCAGCGCAACAACAGCTTGCTTGTACACAGATTTCATTCGGATCAAACCTTAGCGTTTAGGGCAAATAAAACGGCCAGCGCCATCGTCGCTCGCTTATGCAGATTTCATTCGGATCAAACCTTGGCGTTTAGTGCAAATAAAACGGCCATCGAAATGGCCGCTTGCATATAAACGAACTTCGTTCGGTTTAAACCTTAGTAAACCAGAACCGCACGGCGGTTTTTGGCAAAGGCATCCTCGGTGTGGGACATGTCCAGCGGCTTCTCTTCGCCATAGCTGACGATGGAGAGCTGCTCGGCCTGCACACCCAGGGTTTGCAGATACTTGGCAACGGCCTTGGCACGACGCTCGCCCAGGGCGATGTTGTACTCCGGAGTACCGCGCTCGTCGGCGTGACCTTCGATCAGGACTTTAACGCTCGGGCGCTCGCGCAGGTAGCTGGCGTGGGCATCCAGCAGATCAGCGTACTGACCCTGGATATCGTAACCGTCGAACGGGAAGTAGATCACGTTGTCACGTTGCAGCGCTTCGAACTTCTGACGCATCTGCTCTTCCGGGGACAACATGCCGTTGGCGCCGCCGGTTTGTACACCGCCCATGCCGTCGGTCATACCTGATTCAGCACCAGCGGCGTCAGAATCAGAAGAAGAGCTACAAGCGGCCAGGGTGAACAGTGGCAGTGCGATGGCCAAACCCTTGAGCAGTTTATTGAGTTGCATGCTATTTCCTTAAACCTTTATAACAAAACAAAAAACAATTGGATTTTTATCAATTCAAGAAGGGCGACCAAGCTGGTGCACGAATTTCACCGCTACTGGTCGGAAGCACAGCCTTGAAGCGACCATCAGTCGACACCAACGCGAGACTCTTACGACCCTGATAGATGGTGGCATAAATGATCATGCTGCCATTGGGAGCCACACTTGGCGACTCATCCAGCGCACTCTGGGTAAGGACCAGCAGGGCATTGTTTTCCATGTCCTGGCGGGCAATACGGTACTGCCCCTGAACACGAGTCACCATCACCATGATTTTGCCATCAGGAGTGATGGATGCGCCCTGGTTGGATTCACCTTCCCAAGTCATCCGGCGAGTCATACCAGTCGCCAAATTTACGCTATAAATCTGGGGTTTGCCACCACGTTCAGAGGTGAACAACAAATTTTGCCCGTCCGGCATCCAGGAGGGTTCGGTGTCGATCACCCGGCTGGTTGTGACGCGAGTCAGCTGCTTGCTAGCGACATCAACCACATAGAGGTTCGGTGAACCATCCTTGGAGAGAACGATAGCCAGACGACGACCATCCGGAGACCACTCAGGCGCGCCGTTGATCCCGCGGAAACTGGTGATCAGGCTACGCTGCTGGGTGTAGATATCCTGCACGTAGATCTCGGACTTCTGGTTCTCGAAACTCACGTAGGCCAGCTTGCTGCCATCCGGCGACCAGGCCGGGGACATCAGCGGCTCGCGGGAGCGCAGCAGGGTCTTCTCGTTGTAGCCGTCGTAGTCGGCGATGCGCAGCTGATACGGGAACTGGGTGCCCTGCTGGACGGAGACATAGGCCAGGCGGGTCAGGAAGGCCCCACGTTCGCCGGTCAGGCGCTCATAGACGATGTCAGAGATGCGGTGAGCGAACTGACGCATCTGGGCGCCCGGGATGGTCGCCATGCGGCTGTCCAGGATGTAGCCGTTGCTCTCGCCACCTTGCGCCTTGGCCAGCTGGCCCTTCAGCACATCGACCAGCTCGAAGTTGATCTTGTAGGTACCGTCGCCGACAGCGGCAATGGAACCGACCACCACAGCCTCGACCCCTTGCGAAGCCCAGGGTGCGAAGTTGATTTCGCCGCTGGTGCTCGGCGTCTGCGGCATCTGGCCACGGGCCAGCGGCTTGAACTTGCCGCTGCGCATCAGGTCGTTGGAGACCACTTCCGCGATGTCCTGCGGCAGCTGGCCATTGCCTTCCCACTTGAAGGGGGCGACCGCAATGGGTCGGGCACTGTCGATACCGCCAGTGATGACGATGTCCAAGGCCGCCTGGGCGCTCTGGCCCAGCAACAAACAGCCAACCAAAGCAAAAAACACTTTTCTTATCATGGCTTAAATACTCGGTTCCAAAAAAATGAGAGATTAACTTCCTTTCTCGGCAAGATGCTGCCAACCACGCTACACGATTTACCTTACCCAGGCCTTAGATGCTCGGTTCCAACTTGAGGTTGAACTCCTTCAACATCTCGAACGCCGCAGGATCCTTCGGCACCGGCAGTTGGTTGGCCTTCAATACGGCCGCCTTGCCGGAACGACATACCGCCGGGTCACCCTGGCCGTTATCTACCGAAATGACAAAGCCAGTGCTCGCAAGACGTACGCCGATAGTACATGTTTTGCCCCGCATGGTGGGATCCAAAATCATATATCGCTCAACAGTCGCCTTGATGAGTGCCGCGTATTTGTCGACCTCGCCCTGCGCTGCAGCAGATGCCGCCTGACTGCGGGCATTGGCCTCAGCCGCCAGCTGCTGCTGCATCATGTCTTCCATCTCTTTTTGCAGCTTGGCCTCCTCGGCCGCCTTGCGCTTGCGCTCTGCCGCGATCTTGGCCTGCTTGTCGGCCTCCGCCTTGGCTTTCTTCTCTGCGTCAGCTTTTGCCTTCTTAGCGGCCTCTTCTTTGGCCTCCTTGGCTTTCTTGTCGGCTTCGGCCTTGGCCTTTTTCTCGGCCTCCGCCTTGGCTTTCTTGTCCGCTTCGGCCTTGGCTTTCTTCTCAGCCTCCTGCTTGGCCTTCTTCTCGGCTTCAGCCTTCTTGGCTGCGTCCGCCTTGGCCTGCTTCTCTTCGGCCTCTTTCTTCTCTTGTTCCTTTTTCTTCTTCAGCGCCAGCGCCTTGCTCTCTTCTTCCGCGGCCTTGCGCTCGGCTTCCACCTTCTTGGCTTTCTGCTCTTCCAGCTTGCGGGCTTCCTCGGCCTTCTGGGCCTTCTCTTCCGCCTGCTTCTGCTCGGCTACCTTTTTCTGCTTTTCAGCCTCGGCCTTGCGGGTGGCCTCTTCGGCCTCCTTGCGCTTGGTCTCGGCGATACGCAGCCGCTCCTGCTGCTGGGCCAGCTCGCGCTTGGCGATGTCCGTGTCTTCCTTATCCTTCTCTTTCTCTACCTTCTGCGGCTTGGGCTGAGACTTCTGTTGCTGGATCTGCTTGGCCTGCTCGTTGAGGAAATTCTCGTCGAGCATGACGGCATTGACGATCTGCCCCTTCGACTCGGGTCGCTTCGGCTTGCTGAAGTCGAGCCCGACAAACAGGATGATGCCGATGATCAGGTGCAGCAGAAGCGACGCGATGAGATAACCGGAAATACCACGCTTCACATCCATCTCCGTCAGTTCACCGGATCCGTCATCAGGCCGACCTGAGGCACACCCGCTTTCTTGAGGGCTACCATCAGCAGGATCACCTCTTCGTAGCGCACCGACTTGTCGCCGGCGACCACCACCGGGGCGTTCTGGTTGATGGCCAGATAGCCCATGGCCTTCTCGGTGATGTATTGCTGCATCGCCTCGGGAGTACCGGCAGGCACCGGCTCGTCATCGGCCTCGCCGGCCTTGATGACGTACTCACCTTCGGTGTTGACGCTGACGATGAAGGGCGGCTTGGCATCTTCCGGCAACTGCTCGGATTCCGCCTGCGGCAGGTCAACCTTGACCCCTTGCGTGATCACGGGCGTCACCGCCATGAAGATGATAAGCAGCACCAGCATGACGTCGATATAGGGAACCACGTTGATCTCGGCCACCTTCTTGCGCCGGATCCGCTGATAGGTTTGCATTACTGATCACCCTGCTGCTGAGCAATTTGACGGTTCAGAATGGTGGTGAACTCGTCCATGAAGTTGGCGTAGGCGTTTTCCAGCCGCTCGACCTTGTTGGAGAAGCGGTTGTAGAAGATAACGGCCGGGATGGCGGCAAACAGACCCATGGCGGTGGCGATCAGCGCTTCCGCGATACCGGGTGCCACCATCTGCAGGGTGGCCTGCTGCACCTGACCCAGGGCGATAAAGGCGTTCATGATCCCCCAGACGGTACCAAACAGACCGATGTAGGGGCTGATGGAGCCGATGGTCGCCAGCACCGGCAGATTGGATTCCAGTTCGTCCACGGCACGGGAAAGGGAGACCCGCATGGCACGGTAAGTACCGTCCATCACCGCATCCTGACCACGGGCACCGGCCTTGAGCAGACGGGCGTACTCCTTGAAGCCGGAGTAGAAGATGTCTTCCATGCCTTCGATGTCGTCGCGACGGGAGGAGGACTCCTGGTAGAGACGGTTCAGATCGACCCCGGACCAGAATCTGTCTTCAAATTGCTCCGATGCGAGATTGGCTGCCTTGATGGCCTTGGAACGCTGGATGATCAGCGCCCAGGAGACTACCGACATACCCATCAGGGTCATCATGACCAGTTTTACCAGCAGGCTGGCTTGCCAAAACAGGCCAATAAACGAAATTTCAGCGTGCACTTAACAGCACTCCCTTCACATTTTCAGGTATTGCAACAGGTTTCATATGCGGATGACTGACACAGGCTATCTGTACCATGGCCTGGGTGATCAGTCGTCCATCAGCCGCCAGTATCCGTTGTGAAAAACGCATGGAGGCGCGTTTCACTTCAGTCACTTGCGTTAATACAGTCAAAAGCTCATTAAATCGGGCCGCCGAGCGGAAATCGATCTCTGTTCGACTCACCACAAACGCGAACCCGTCGCGCAGCATGACATCCTGTTCGATGCCGCCGCAGCGCAGGAACTCGGTGCGAGCACGTTCCATAAACTTGAGATAATTGGCGTTGTAGACGATGCCCCCGGCATCGGTGTCTTCGTAGTAGACCCGTACCGGAAACTCAGAGACTTCCCCCATAACAATCTGTGATCCATTCGACAGTCAGATGGGGGGCTATCATAGCGCAGGGCTGAATAGGAAAGAAGCAGGGGGAAGCAGGGAAATCCTGCCTCCCCCCGTTTTTTATGAAAGGAAATAGCCTTGGGTCAACCAGAGCCCATATAACAAACTGGGCCAGGCGAGCCAGGGGCAAAACAGCACACGACCGATGAGGCTGCGGGGATGAAATCCCAGCCCGTGCATGACGCCACAACAGACCGCCCACATCAGCCAGGGCGCGAGCCAGAGCCCGTGTTCACTGGTATTGGCGGCCACCAGGTTGGGAGCCTGTAAAATGGCGACGGCCAGCAGGGCCGCCGCCAACAGCATCAACCCCTGCCAGGGTTGGCGCTCCAAGGGAGCGGCCAACCGGGCGAGTCGATCACTTGTTCTCATCGATCTGGCGATCCATGTTCTCGGTGTGCTCCAGCCAGAGCGCATTGATGATGCCGAATGCGCAAGCCAGCAACAGACCCAGGATCCAGGTGAAATACCACATATCAGGGCACCTTCTTAGTAGAGCGATTGTTGGTTGTCTTCGATGTGCTTGCTGGTCACCCGGCCGAACATCTTGATGTAGGTCCACAGGGTATAACCCAGCACAATCGGTACGAAGATGGCAGCCGCCACCGTCATCACCTTGAGGGTGTTGAAGGAGGCTGTGGCATCCCACATGGTCAGGCTCAGTGACGGCTCAAGACTGGAAGGCATCACGAACGGGAACATGGAGAAGCCTGCGGTCAGGATCACGCCGGCAACCGCCAGGGAGGAGGTAGTGAACGCCAGCCAGCCCTTGTTCAGTTTGGCGAACAGCGCGGTCAGCAGGCTCATGGCCAGACCCAGCACTGGTGCTGCAACCATCCAGGGATAGAGGTTGTAGTTGTTCATCCAGGCTCCAGCCTGACGCACCACTTCCTTGTTCATCGGATTGGAAACGGCATCGGTCGCGGCCGCCTTGACCACCACATAGCCTTCCATGCCGCTGACCCAGAAACCGGCCAGACCGAACAGCACCAGGGTCAGCAGCGAGCAGATCATGGCGGCAGTGCGGGAGCGGGCCAGCACTTCACCGTCGGTCTTCATCATCAGCCAGGTCGCACCCTGAGTGACCAGCATGAACAGGCTCACCAGGCCGGCCAGCAGGCCGAACGGATTGAGCAGACCGAAGAAGTTGCCGTGATAGGTCAGCATCATGAACTGGTTGAAGTCGAACGGTACGCCCTGCAGCAGGTTGCCGAATGCCACGCCAAACACGATGGGCGGCACCGCACTGCCGACGAACAGCGCCCAGTCCCAGTTGCTGCGCCACTTGGCGTCTTCACGCAGGGAACGGTACTTGAAGCCGACCGGGCGGAAGAACAGGGCCATCAGCGTCAGGATCATGGCGATGTAGAAGCCGGAGAAGGCTGCGGCATAGACCATGGGCCAGGCGGCAAACAGGGCACCACCGGCAGTCACCAGCCATACCTGGTTGCCCTCCCAGTGCGGGCCCATGGTGTTGAGCATCACCCGACGCTCGACATCCTTCTTGCCGACGAAGGGGAGCAGTGCGCCCACCCCCATATCGAAGCCGTCGGTGATGGCGAAACCGATCAGCAAGACACCGACCAGCACCCACCAGACCAGACGCAACATTTCGTAATCAAACATGGGTTACTCTCCTTATGCCTTGCTCTGTTCGAAGTGGTACTTGCCCGTCTTCAGGCTGCTTGGGCCCAGACGCGCGTACTTGAACATCAGGTACATCTCGATGATCAGCAGTACGGTATAGAACAGGCAGATCCCGATCAGGGAGAACCAGATCTCGGACGCCGGCACATTGGATGCAGAGACGGAGGTCGGCAGCACTTCGGCGATGGTCCAGGGCTGACGGCCATACTCAGCGACAAACCAGCCACACTCGATGGCGATCCAGGGCAAGGGGATACCGTACAGCAGCGCCTTGAGCAGCCACTTGCGCTCGCCGATCTTGTGACGGGTACTGTCATAGAAGGCCAGACCGATCAGCAGCAGCATCAGCATGCCGCAGGCAACCATGATGCGGAAGGCGAAGAACAGCGGCGCAACCTGCGGGATGGAGTCATCCACGGCAGCCTTGATCTGTTCGTCGGTGGCATCGGTGACGTTGTTGGTGTAGCGCTTGAGCAGCAGACCGTAGCCCAGATCCTGCTTCACTTCATCGAAGCGGGCACGGGTATCGTCGGACTTGTCGCCGGATTGCAGCTTGGTCAGCAGGTCGTAGGCGGTCATGCCGTTGCGCACGCGCAGCTCATGCTCGCTCTTCAGATCCTTGAGGCCGGTGACCTGACCATCCAGGGAACGGGTGGCGATGATGCCGAGCGCATAGGGGATCTTGATGGCGTAGTCGGTGCGCATCTCTTCCTGATTCGGAATACCGAACAGGGTAAAGGAGGCAGGTGCCGGCTCGGTGTTCCACTCGGCCTCGATGGCCGCCAGTTTCACCTTCTGCACTTCACCGGTCTCGTAACCGGACTCGTCACCGAGGATCAGCACGGAGAGGATGGAAGCCATACCGAAAGCGGCTGCAATGGCGAAGGAGCGACGGGCAAAGGCCACATCACGATTCTTCAGCAGGTAGTAGGAAGAGATACCCAGCACGAACATGGCGCCCGTGGTGTAGCCGGCCGCGACGGTATGCACGAACTTGACCTGGGCAACCGGGTTGAACACCAGCTCGGCGAAGCTCACCATCTCCATCCGCATGGATTCGAAGTTGAACTCGGCACCGACCGGGTTCTGCATCCAGCCGTTGGCCACCAGGATCCAGAGGGCGGAGAGGTTGGTCCCCAGTGCCATCAGCCAGGTCGCAGCCAGGTGCTGGCGCTTGGAGAGGCGATCCCAACCGAAGAAGAACATACCGACGAAGGTGGATTCCAGGAAGAAGGCCATCAAGCCTTCGATGGCCAGCGGGGCCCCGAAGATATCGCCGACGTAGTGGGAGTAGTAAGCCCAGTTGGTACCGAACTGAAACTCCATGGTCAGCCCTGTGGTGACCCCAAGGGCAAAGTTGATACCAAACAACTTGCCCCAGAACTTGGTCATGTCCCGGTAGACAGGGTTGTTGGTCATCACATAGACAGACTCCATGATCGCCAGAATGAAGGCCATTCCGAGCGTCAGGGGCACAAACAGGAAGTGATAAAGGGCCGTCGCAGCGAATTGGAACCGCGATAGGTCTACCACATGCTCAGCAATCATGATGTTTCCTCACCGATTATTGGCACGGCTATTTTAAGTTTTAAGGACAAAGCTTCCGTTGGAAGTCCCCGAATTATCGGTCATGTTCCAGTTTTGCACTGACGACCGGATTCGACTGCCACCACATTAACAACAAGGCAATAATAGGGAACAAAAAAAGCTAATGTTTAACAATTGCAAAACAATCTAGCTTGCTTTATTCCAGCCCATAATGACCTGCGTTTTATATCACCTTTATTTGATTGAAATCAATGTAAAACCATCATGAATACATGCCTTTTAAAGGCACTTTCACGGCCGATTAGATTTATTTTAGAGAGCTGCGTCACAAAAAAACAAAGATCGCAAATCATTGATTTAAATCAAATTTATATTTATCACCAATTAGTAATGGTTCTGTTAAAAAACAACTAGCAAGGTCGTTTTCATAATGTTTCCTGTGGCTGTGCCGGGTCCAAATAAAACTAATTAAAAACCACTAAAAACGCATGTTCATGCTAATTCCACAAGACAGCAAAATGATTAGTTAATCTAATCTGAGATAGGTAATTTTTCTTGTTTGTCCGAGTCCGATAGAGCTCCTACAATGCGCCTCGCAGTGAGGGCATACCCTTGGATACAGGCCGGTCAATCTGGGTTCCCGGTACGTATTCGATGAACATTTCGAACCTGTTTATTGGAATCAAAGATGAAAAAGTTTGTTGCTAAAACCATCCGTTACTACAAGCTTTCGTTCGTGCAGCTCTATCAAATGAACCGACTCTGAGGCCTCGCGACGGCTCCTCTGTTTTTTACCGGTCTGTCTCCAGACGCACTCACTGTCTGTGAACATCCATCCTGAATTGTCTTTGCCCACCGCATCCGCAGTGGGCTTTTTTTTGCCTGGATAACAAAAAACCGCCTCTGGCGGCGGTTTTTTGTTCAATCAGCTATTTTCACCCTTCATCTGGCCGTTGCAGGCCAAAATGCGCATAAGCTCTTGGTGTCGCGATCCGCCCTCTGGGTGTACGTTGCAGATAGCCCTGCTGGATCAGATAAGGCTCGAGTACATCCTCGATAGTGTCCTTCTCCTCCCCGATGGCAGCCGCCAGGTTGTCGAGCCCCACCGGCCCGCCCAGAAACTTGTCTATCACAGCCAACAATAACTTGCGGTCCATGAAGTCGAAGCCTTCATTATCCACGTCCAGCATGTCCATGGCTCGGGCCGCTATGGGTCCATCAATGCGGCCGTCAGATTTCACCTGGGCAAAATCGCGCACCCGGCGCAACAAACGGTTAGCAATTCGCGGCGTACCGCGCGAACGACGCGCCACCTCCAGCGCACCGTCTTCCGTCATGTCGAGCCCGAGGCAACGGGCGCTGCGCGCGACGATGTCGGTCAGATCCTTGACGTTGTAGAACTCGAGCCGTTGCACTATGCCAAAACGATCCCGCAGCGGACTGGTGAGAGAGCCAGCCCGGGTAGTGGCACCGATCAGGGTGAAGGGGGGCAGATCGAGCTTGATGGAACGGGCGGCTGGCCCCTCCCCGATCATGATGTCGAGCTGGTAATCCTCCATCGCCGGATAGAGCACCTCCTCCACCACCGGACTGAGGCGGTGGATCTCGTCGATGAACAGCACGTCGTTTGGTTCGAGGTTGGTGAGCAGTGCCGCCAGATCGCCGGCCTTCTCCAGCACCGGGCCGGAGGTGGTCTTGATGTTGACCCCCATCTCGTTGGCAACGATGTTGGCCAGCGTGGTCTTGCCAAGCCCCGGCGGGCCGAAGATCAACAGGTGATCGAGCGCCTCGCCACGCTGGCGCGCCGCCGCGATGAAGATCTCCATCTGCTCGCAGACGGGATCCTGACCGGTGTAATCGGCCAGCAGCTTGGGCCGGATGGCCCGATCGATGACTTCCTCTTCCCGCCCGCCGGAGGCGGAGATGAGACGATCCGCTTCAATCATTGTCTACCTCATACCAGGCTGCGCAGTGCTTCACGGATGATATCTTCCACCGACATGCCGTCGACAGCGACCTTGCTGACGATCTGGCTGGCCTGCTGCGGCTTGTAGCCGAGCGCCACCAGCGCGCTGGCCGCCTCTTCGCTCGAATCCGGCGCCCGCAGGGCACTCTCTCTGGCAGGCAGGGTGATCTCGGCCGGCGAGAAGAGATCGTGGCTGACCCAGCCCTTGAGCCGGTCCTTCATCTCCACCACCAGCCGCTCGGCGGTCTTCTTGCCCACTCCCGGCAACTTGACCAGGGAGCTTATCTCTTCGCGCTCGACGCTCAGCACGAACTGGGTGGCGGTCATGCCGGAGAGGATGGCCAGCGCCAGCTTGGGACCGACCCCGTTGGTCTTGATCAGCTCGCGAAACAGCGCCCGCTCCTGCTTGTGGTTGAAGCCATATAGCAGCTGGGCATCTTCCCGCACCACGAAGTGGGTGTGGATGGTCGCCTCCTTGCCGATCTCGGGCAGATCATAGAAGCAGCTCATGGGCATCTGTACCTCATAGCCCACGCCCCCGACCTCCAGCAGTACCTCGGGGGGTTGTTTCTCAATGACTACGCCTCTCAAGCGACCAATCACGGCAATCTCCTCACCAAACCAGCTATCTGTAAATTGGCTCATAGCATAAAGAATAACTGGATAAGTATCCAGCATAGGGCGGTGAGGATCGGGGCGGATTCTCGGCACGTTCGCCCGTTGCCAGCCATGCTTGGATCCGTGCATGGCAACAACTTTATTTTTCATCGGGAATGGCGGATTCCAGCCATTGATAAAACACTGAATTGGGTTTGTTCGGAGCCAAGGAAGGTCCTGCATCATGAAAATTGTCACCACATCGAATCTCGGGCTGACCATTCTGCTCAGCTGCACCCTGGGGATGGGCATCGTCGGCTGGTATGGCAGCCAGCGACTGGCGGATCTGCTCTCCTATGTATTGGGCGCCGCCTGGCAGACTGCCGACGGCGCCATGGAGGGGTCCATCGAGCTCGGCAACCAGTCGCTCTACATCCAGAAGATGCTCAGAGGCATGCCACTCGACGAGCCGGAGCTGCAACGCGCCAGAGCGGCCACCGCCGATGCCATGCGCCGAGTGGGGGAAGGCCGGTTGATCGACGCCACCGCCATCAGCGCGATGGAGCAGCAGCATCTGGCCTATCAGCAGCAACAGGAGCAGTTGCTGGCACTCTACCGGGCCTTTACCAGCGTCGATCAGGCGCTGCGCGCCAGCTCGGAGCGCATGTCCCGCCTCTCCACCCAGCTTGAGGTGGTGGGGGACGGCGCGGTCGAGAGCCTGACCCAGTCGCCGGATCAGGCCATCAGCTGGAATGGTGGTCTGGCTACCCGCTGGCATGCTGCCGATGGCGGCATGGAGGCCAACATCGGCTTCCTGCGCCAGCTCTATGCGCTGGAGAAGATGCAGAGCGAAGGGCCGACTCCCGCCATCCAGGCCGAGATGAAGGAGGCAACCCGCTTCTACCAGGAAGCAGTCGACGCCATGCTGGGCAGCGGCATGTTTGATGTGCCCGGCGAAGGGGAATTTGCCGGCCAGTCGCTGGCAACCCAGTACCGCACCTTGCAAACCGAGGTGCAGCGGCTGATGGTGCAGTGGATGGCGGCACTGAGCGAGTATCAGGGTCAACTGGTCAACTATGAACGCAGTGCCGACCAGCTCAAGCAGCAACTGGTCGAGGTCGAAGCCAAGGGGGACGCCACGGTCGAGGATCAGGTGAACCAGCTCAACAGCATCATCAGCCACACCAAGAACCTGCTGCTGGGGGGCCTGCTGTTGAGCCTGCTGCTCGTGACCCTGTGCGGCTTCTGGCTGGTGCGTACCATCGTCAAACCCCTGCTGCAGGTCAATCAACGCATGCAGGATATCGCGGCGGGAGAAGGCGACCTCAATGCCCGCATCAATCTCAAGCGCGACGACGAGATTGGCTCGCTGGCCGGCAGCGTGGATCGCTTCATCGAGAAACTGCAGAAGATGATCAGCTCCACCATGGACAACAACCAGCACATCAGCGAGCACGTCCACACCTCGGTCAACCGGGTCGAAGCCATCAGCCAGAGCAGCCGCCAGACCGCCGAACACGCCCAGGCACTGCACCACGACAGCGAGCAGATGGTTCAGGTCGCCACCTCCATCTCGGACAACTGCAGCCTGGCGGCGCAAAACGCCAACGAGGTACGCCAGCTCACCGCCGAGAGCAGCCAATACGTGACCTCCGCCAGCAACGGCATGCAGCGGGTAGTGGTGGAAGTGGGCGAGTGCGCCAACGCCATCAACGCCCTCAAGGAGCAGGCCAGCCAGATTGGCCAGATCATCTCCACCATCAGCAGCATTTCGGAACAGACCAACCTGCTGGCGCTCAACGCCGCCATCGAGGCGGCCAGGGCCGGCGAAATGGGTCGCGGCTTTGCCGTGGTGGCCGACGAGGTGCGCACCCTGGCCAATCGCACCGCCTCTTCCAGTGCCGAAATAACCGAGGTGATCAACAGCATCCAGCAACAGACCGAGAAAGCCTATCTGATGATGCAGCGCAATCTGAAGACGGTGGAATCCGGCATGGAGGACTCCGACAACACCAGGCAGATCCTGTTCAAGGTGGAAGAGGCCATCGACCATCTGGCGGACATGGTGCAACAGGTAGCGGATGCCACCGGCCAGCTCTCCCATACCCTGAGCCACACCTCGGACAAGGTCTCCGGCATCAGCCTGCAGGCCCAGACCGGCGAGCAGGAGGCGCAGGAGTGCCTGCAGCTCGCCTCCTCCCTGCATCAGGCCAGCCTGCTGCAACAGCGCCTGCTGTCGCAATTTCGGGTCTGACCAACGCGGGGGCTATGCCCCCGCTTTCTCCCGTCGCACGAATTTAGCCCTTGGGCCGCAGGGTCCGGCCTGTTAAAATTCCGCTCTTGAAATTATCCAGGGCCCAGCCGCCCGTCTTAGCTAAGGTCTACCGCGATGCGTACCAGCCAATATCTGCTTTCCACTCTCAAGGAAACCCCGTCCGATGCCGAGATCGTCAGCCACCAGCTGATGCTGCGCGCCGGCATGATCCGCAAACTGGCCTCCGGCATGTATGCCTGGCTGCCGTCTGGTCTGCGGGTTCTGAAAAAAATCGAGAACATTGTTCGCGAAGAGATGAACAATGCTGGTGCCATCGAAGTCTCCATGCCGGTGGTGCAGCCCGCCGAGCTGTGGCAGGAGTCCGGCCGCTGGGATGACTACGGTCCCGAGCTGTGCCGTCTGACCGACCGTCACAACCGTCCCTTCGTGCTGGGTCCGACCCACGAAGAGGTGATCACCTCGCTGGTGCGTTACGAAGTGAACAGCTACAAGCAGCTGCCGCTCAACCTCTACCAGATCCAGACCAAGTTCCGCGATGAAGTGCGTCCCCGCTTCGGCGTGATGCGTGGTCGCGAATTCCTGATGAAGGACGCCTACTCCTTCCACATCGACAAGGCTTCGCTGATCGAAACCTACGAGCGGATGCACGCTGCCTACTGCGCCGCCTTCACCCGCATGGGGCTGAACTTCCGTCCGGTGCAGGCCGATACCGGCTCCATCGGTGGTACCGGCTCCCACGAATTCCAGGTGCTGGCCGAAAGCGGTGAAGACTTGATCGCCTTCTCCGATACATCAGATTACGCCGCCAACATCGAGATGGCCGAAGCGCTGGCACCGGCTGGCGAGCGCCCTGCCGCCACCGCGGCCCTGACCAAGGTTGCCACCCCGGCCGTCCACACCATCATTGATGTGGCCGCCTTCCTGAACGTAGCACCGAACACCATCGCCAAGACCCTGCTGGTGCTGGGTGAAGAGGACGAGCACGGCAACCAGGCCGTCATCGCGCTGGTTCTGCGTGGCGATCACGAGCTGAACGAAATCAAGGCAGAGAAGCTGGCCGGCGTTGCCAACCCGCTGACCTTCGCCAACGACGAGCAGATCAAGGCTGCCGCCGGTTGCGACGCAGGCTCCATCGGCCCGGTCGGCTTTGCCGGTCGCATCATCGCCGATCGCAGCGCCGCCCATCTGGCGGACTTCGTCTGTGGCGCCAACGAGACCGGCTTCCACCTGACCGGCGCCAACTGGGATCGCGACATCGCCTCCTATGAAGTGGCCGACCTGCGCAACGTGGTAGAAGGCGACCCGAGCCCATGCGGCCAGGGCAAGCTGCTGCTCAAGCGCGGCATCGAAGTGGGCCACATCTTCCAGCTGGGTACCAAGTACTCCGAAGCCATGAAGGCGAGCGTGCTGAATGAAGGCGGCAAGTCCGTCACCATGGAGATGGGTTGCTACGGTATCGGGGTTTCCCGTCTGGTGGCTGCCGCCATCGAGCAGAACAACGACCAATACGGCATCATCTGGCCGGAAGCCATCGCCCCGTTCGAAGTGGCCATCGTGCCGATGAACATGCACAAATCCGAGCGCGTAGCCGAGCAAGCTCAGCAGTTCTACACCGAGCTGAAAGCCGCCGGTGTGGATGTGTTGTTCGATGACCGTAAAGAGCGCCCGGGCGTGATGTTCGCCGACATGGAGCTGCTGGGTGTGCCGCATGCCATCGTCATTGGCGATCGCGGTCTGGACAACGGCGTGGTGGAGTACAAGTGCCGCCGCACCGGCGAGAAGCAGGAAGTGGCGATCAGCGAGATCGTTGCCCTGCTCAAGGCCAAGCTGGGCCGTTAATTACGCCCCCTAGCCACCATAAAAAAGCGCGCCATTAGGCGCGCTTTTTGTTTTCTGCCGCAGGGCAGAGGCGAGGCTGGCCGCAGCTAGTTGCGACCGATGAAGAGATCGGTCACATGGCAGCTGCTTCTGGCTTCCAGCGCATCCAGCATGTAGGCGGCGGCGTCTTCCGGGGTCATGAAGCCGCTGCTGTCCACATGATCTGAGTTGTCCCAGAATTCACTGCGGATCCCGCTCGGATAGAGGTTCACCAGCCGCAGCGGCGAGCCTTTCAGCTCAGCCCGCAACGACTCCAGAAAACCGCGCATGCCCCATTTGGAGGCGCAGTAGAGGCTCTCGTTGGCCTTGCCCACCTGGGCGGCGGAGGAGAGCACGTTGGCCAGCACGCCGCCCTTGTCGCCGATGAGGCGTACCGTCTGCTGGGCCACCAGAATGGTGGAGATGAGGTTGCTCTCCACCACCCGGCGGATCTGCTCGGCGGTATAGACGCCGACCGGGCCGAACTCGCCCACGCCGGCACAGTGCAGCACCAGCTCGGGCAGGCCGCCCCACTCCACCGCGGCGGCAAACGCCACGTCCACTTCCTCGTGGTGCGCCAGATCGGCGGCGATGCCGATCACCGCCTTGCCGAGCAACTCCTCCTGCTCCTGCAGCCTCTGATAACGACGCCCCATCATGGAGACCTGATGACCGCGTTCAACCAGACCTATGGTGAGCGCCCGGCCCAGACCGGACCCCGCCCCCGTCACTATGATATGACCCATGCTCTTTCCTCGTCGGATGCCGCCATCGGGATGATGGGGCCATCGTCATCAGCCGTTGCCGGAATTAGAAGGTGAATTCGCCGCCGATGAACCAGCCGTCGACCCGCTGGTCAACGCGATCGAAGTCCATGCTCGCATCACGCCAGCCGGCACGCACCTTGAGCGGTACGGTCGCGAACTTATAGGAGCCACCCAGACGGTAGTCGTAGTTGTCGGCATCCTGCACGCGGGCATCGCCAAAGGCGGCAAAGCCGGTACCCGGGATGCGCACTTCGGCGCCGGTGTAGGCCATCAGCACGTCCTTGTCATAGGAGTAGTGCTGGGTGTTGAAATCACCATCGTAACGACGACCGGTCAGACCCAGATCGATCTGGAACAGGTCGTTGTTGAACAGGCGATAGTAGAGGCTCAGGTCATAAGCCATCAGATCGTTGTTGAGGGCGCCGCCGCTGGTACCGAAATCGGAGATCTCGAACTTGGCGTTGGGCAGCAGGATGATGCCGTGCTCCAGTTGCAGGTAGCCGCTCCAGTTGTAGTTCTCGTCGTAGCTGCCGTTGGCCCCGACACCGTTGATCTGGCCGCTGCCCTGAGCATTCCATACATCGGTACCGGCAGCGAAACGCCAGTCATCGGCAGCCATGGCTGCCTGGCTGAACAGGGCCAGTACGCAACCGGCAATCAAGGTCTTCTTCATCACGTCACTCTCTATCTATGGACTGGAAAGGCCATCATTTTACCCAGTGCGACGGGAATACACAGTGTAAAAAACTGAACAAGCGTCCATTAATGTCAGTGCTGCATGCCTGCCATGGGTTCAATCGGCTTCACCGGCAGGCTCAACTCCAGCTTCTGGCCATCATCCATGGTCAATGTCAGCGGGAAAGGGGTGCCCTGAGAGAGCTCGCGCACCTCGAACAGCATGATGTGAAAGCTGCCGGGTTTGAGCGCCACTTCCCCCTTGGCCGGCACCTCAATGCTCTCGACCTGGCGCATCTTCATCACACCGTTCTCGTGCAGATGGGTGTGCAGTTCGGCGCGGCCCACCTCGGGCGAGGTGGCAGCCACCAGCTTGACCGGCTGGTCGGCATCATTCTTCAGCACCAGAAAGGCGGCGGTGTTGGGCGAGCCCGGTGGCAGCAGGCGCACATAGCCGTCGACAGCCTCGACCTTGGCCAGGGCGGGAGCGGCCAACCCCAGGGCCAGCAGGGAATAGAACGCACGTTTAAACATGGTTGAAATCCTTTTATGATGTTGTTAAACGCCGCAAAGATTACCGCAGCGGTAAGCTTTTGACAGCCAGCAATAACAAGGATTTAGACATGGACCCCATTATCATTGTCGAGCAGCAGGATGGCTTGCTCACCCTGACCCTCAATCGTCCCGACAAGCGCAATGCCCTCAATACCACCATGTATCGTGCGCTCACCGACGCCTTGCGACAAGCGACGGAAGATGACGCCATCCGCGCCCTGCTCATCCAGGGGCAGAGCGACTGCTTTACTGCCGGCAATGATCTGGCCGACTTCGTGGGGAAAGAGACCCTGGAGGCGGACGATCCCATCTTGCAGTTCCTCCACACCCTGGCCGACTTCCCGAAACCGGTGATCGCCGCGGTCGGCGGTGCGGCGGTCGGCATCGGTACCACCCTGCTGCTGCACTGCGATCTGGTCTATCTGGCCGACAATGCCCGTCTGCAACTGCCCTTCGTCGAGCTGGGGCTGGTGCCGGAGTTTGCCTCCAGCCTGCTGCTGCCGCGCAGCGTGGGTCACTTGAAGGCGGCGGAGCTGTTGCTGCTGGCCGAAGCCATCGATGCCGACGAGGCATTGCGGCTGGGGCTCGCCAACCGGGTGCTGGCGGCCGAAGCGCTGCTCCCCTTTGCCCGGGAGCAGGGTTTGAAGCTGGCGGCCAAGGCACCGAAGGCGCTGCAAAAGAGCAAGGCGCTGCTCAAGCAGGAGCTCAGGCAGGCGGTGCACTTCGTCATCGATCTGGAGGCACGCGCCTTCTCCCTCGCCCTGCAGGGGGAAGAGGCACAAACGCGGATCGCCCAGCGCCTCAAAGGCCGTAAATGATCCTCAGTTGAGGCGAAAACGGCCGATCAGCTCGCAGCCCTGCACCTGATCCTGCAGCTGGATCAAGCGGGCGATGTCGGGATTGGGGTGGCGCTTGAGGAAAGAGAGCAGCGCCGCCCGACAGCAACCCAGTTCGCTGATGAGGGATTCGCACTCCTGGTTCGGGCACTGGGGCACCAACGCCGTCACCAGCTCGGAGGCCAGCTTGAGGTAGCGCAACTCATAGGCCGGCTCCTCCATGGCGCGCCAGAAGTCGGCCAGCCGGTGGCAGGTCGCCACCCGCATGCTGGCCAACTCGTCCAGCTCACCGTCACTCAGTTCGTATACCTCGGCGAGGGCCTGCTGATAGAGGCAGATGGCGGTGCCGAGCGCGCCCGCGCCCAGTGCGTTTTCAGCCTCCAGCATGTAACGCTGCCAGATTTGATGGGTCATGCCGATCTCCCAAGTTGATGGGTGGGACTTTTATCATGCTCAGTTGAGAATGAATATCAACCCGATATTTCGTGCAGGTTTTTGACCAGATAACGATGCTTGGCTTGGCCCCCGTCCCCATATGACTTACCATGCCGATCCACTCTTCAGGAACCGCACACTCCATGCTGCGACCCCGTTTGCCCCAGGATCTGGGCTGCTCGACCCTGTGCGTGCCCCGCCTGCTGGTCTGGATCTATTAGCTGCGCTCCTCGCGTCATCCACCCTATCCATTTGAACGAGGAGACAACCATGAAACCCTGCCAACACTGGTCGCAGGTCGAGTACCTGCACCTGACGGTGAGCAACCCCAACATCCTCCTGAAGGGGCGCCACAGCTACTACTCCGGCGCCTGGGACGGCCCGTTTGAAGAGGCCGCCGTGCGCTATCTGCACGGCGACAGCTTCAGCCGCAGCCCAGAGACCGGCTGGGAGCCGCTCTGGCACATCGATCAGCTTCATATCGGCGACTATGTGCAAATAGCCGCCGGGGTGAAGATCCTGATGGGCGGCAACCACACCCACAATGCCGACTTCATCAGCACCTATCCGTTTGCCGATCTCGATGCCCTCCAGCGCAGCTATCGCCCTGCCGGCGACACCCGCATCGGCAACGACGTCTGGATCGGCATGGACGCCATGATCATGCCGGGGGTCACCGTCGGCGACGGCGCCATCATAGCGGCGCGCGCCCTGGTCAATCAGGATGTGCCGCCCTATGCCATGGTGGCCGGTACGCCGGCCAAGGTGATCAAGATGCGCTTTGCTGAGGAGGAGATCGCCCGCTTGCAGGTGCTGGCCTGGTGGGAGTGGCCGGATGCCCAAGTGCAGGCCTTGCTGCCGCTGATCCAGCAAGGCGAAGTGGCCCTGCTGGAACAAGCCGCCGTGCACTGGCAGCAGGCCCGGCAGCCATCATGACGAAGCGGGGGGCATTGGCCCCCCGCAGTTGTTTTGGCAGCGGCTATCCGCTCAGTTGCCGCTGCGCGACTGATTGACCCGGCACTGCTTGCCCGGATAACCGGGCAGATCCGCCGCCTTGCTGCTGCACGCCAGCCGCTTGGCCTGATAGAGGCGATCCACCAGGTTGGCGCTGTCGACCGGCAACCAGTCCATCTGCTGGCCGAGCCAGCTGGCCCAGGCAAATTCGACGAAGTAGACCTGCTCCCGCTTGTCGAAATAGCCCGCATCCTGCAGCAGCCCGGCCACCGTCCGGTAGGAGTAATCCGGCAGTTCGCCGATGTGGGCCGGCAGTTGCTGCGGCGTCAGTGCGCCGCCCTTTTCATCCTTGAGCCAGGCCCAGTGGTTGCACTGCATCTGGCTCCAGAAGTTCTCCTTGTCCTGCAACCTGGCGATCACCTTGACCCGCACCTGCTTCACGCCAGACTGCCACAGCGCCTTGGTCAGATGGTGCCTGTCCACCAGCCAGTAACCGCCATCGGGCGCAATGACGATGGGGATCTCTTTCTTTTTCATCAGCTTGTCGAGCTGCTTTGCACTCTTGCCCGCCAGCTCGGCCTGGGTGTTGTCGACCTGGATCTGGCCCACGCCGCCCTGGGTCGGATGCAGCTGATCTATGTTCACCTCACACCAGCTGCCAACCTGGCTCTCGCGCTCACACGGCGCCAGCGCCCAGGCCCCCTGACTGATGGCCAGGGCCAACAGGATCCATGTTCTCATTGCTCACTCCTCTGCCCGAATGGCGGGTCAAATAAGATGCCGGGGAGTCCCCTCATCCAAGGGACTCATACTGGCGGTCTGACCAGCAAACGGGATATCATGATTTCCCGTCTGTCGGCGATCACTTCTCGCCGAGTTTTCACCCCGCTTCACACTATTTGAAGGATCAACCATGAAAGGATGGAGTCCCCTGCTGGCCCTGCTGGGCTGTGCCTGTGTCCAGGCTGCCGATGTTCCACCCGGCACCCAGCTCGCCGCCGAACAGGCCGTCGTGCGTCATCTGAAAGACGAGCCGGCGAGCCTGAGCCCGCTCAAGCTGGTCGGTCTGCCCGAGTTGCAGGTACTGCGGGATCTCTACGAGGGACTGCTGACCCAGGGACCGGACGGCAAGGTGCAGCCCGGGGTCGCCGCCAGCTGGGACAATCAGGGCAACCAGCGCTTCACCTTCCATCTGCGACCGGATGCCCGCTGGTCCAACGGCGATCCCGTGCAGGCCGCCGACTTCGTCTACGGCTGGCGCAAACTGGTCGATCCCAAAGAGGCCGCCACCTTTGCCTGGTTCGCCCAACTGGCCCGCTTCGACAAGGTGGATGAGATCGTGGCCGGCAAGCTGCCCCCCGCAGAGCTCGGAGTGAAGGCCCTCGATGAGCATACCCTGCAGGTGACCCTCTCCCAGCCGGTGCCCTACTTCCTGAGCCTGCTGACCCACCCCAGCCTGTCGCCGCTGCATCGCGCCAGCATGGAGCAATACGGCAACCAGTGGACCCAGCCCGGCAAGCTGGTCGGCAACGGCGCCTTCGTGCTGAGTCAGCGGGTGGTGAACGAGAAGCTGGAGCTGACCCCCAACCCCTACTACTGGGATCGCACCCATACCGTGCTGACCAAGGTCACCTTCGTCCCCATCAACCAGGAGAGCGCGGCCACCAACCGCTACCTGGCCGGCGACCTGCACATCACCGAGTCCTTCCCCAAGGAGCAGTATCACAAGCTGATGCAGCAGATCCCGAGCGAGGTCTATACCCCGGATCAGCTCGGCACCTACTACTACGCCTTCAATACCCAGCGCGCCCCCCTCAACGACGTGCGGGTGCGCAAGGCGCTCTCCTACACCATCGACCGGGGCCTCATCGCCAGCAAGATCCTGGGCACCGGTGAGAAACCGGCCTATCACTTCACCCCGGACGTGGTTGCCGGCTTCGAGCCCAAGGCCAACCTGCTCTCCAGCAGCAGTCAGCAGGAGCTGGACGACAAGGCCAGAGCCCTGCTCAAAGAAGCGGGCTACGGCCCGGCCAATCCGCTCAAGCTGACCCTGCTCTACAACACGGCCGAGGTGCACAAGAAGATGGCGCTGGCCATCGCCAACCTGTGGAAACAGAAGCTGGGGGCCCGGGTCGAGCTCACCAATCAAGAGTGGAAAACCTATCTCGACAGCCGCCAGAGCGGCCAGTTCGAGGTGATCCGCTCCTCCTGGGTGGCCGACTACAACGACCCGTCCGCCTTCCTCGGCCTGTGGGGCTCCCACCACAGCGGCAACATGGCCCGCTTCGCCAACGCCGGCTACGATACCCTGCTGACCAAGGCTGCCAACAGCCAGGATCCCCGTGAACGGGCCCGTCTGTTCGATGAGGCCGAAACCATACTGCAGGACGAGGCGCCCATCGCCCCCATCTATCAGTACACCAACGCCCGGCTGATCAAGCCCTGGCTCAAGGGCTATCCCATCAACAATCCGGAAGACGTGGCCTACAGCCGCCAGCTCTACCTCGTCAAACACTGACCCTGTGGGGGCCGGCCATGCCGGCCCCCTCTCTTCCCCTGTTCATGCTCAAGTTTTCGGCATAGAATGCCGCCCTTTCAGACAATCACTCCCCTCAGTCACCGATGTTGTTATGCGTTATTTATTGATGATCGCCCTGCTGACAGCCCTGCCCGTCCAGGCGGCCAGCGAGGCACAGTGCCGCCAAGCTTTCACCGAGTGGATGCTGGCCCAGCACAAGCAGTTCAGCGACCGCAAGGCCAGCAAGATGGAGCGGCGCAGCGCGGAGCGGGCCATCGATCAGGTGCGCAGCGAGTTCTCGAAGCGGGAGAGCTTCTGTCAGGCCATGGAGTGGGTGGAACACAACCGGGATCAGGATCCCCGCTTCACCCCGCGGATCGGGGAGATCCACGACTTCACCCCGCCCACAGACTCGCCGTCATGAAAAAAGCCCCGAACCTGCGTTCGGGGCTTTTTCTGGGCATGACAAGCATCAGTCGACGTAGAAGGTCTGCTGGAAGGTCAGCGTCTGTTGCTGCCCCTCCCCCATGATCTTCAGGGTGAACTGGTAGGTATCCTCGTTGCGATAGGGCAGCACCGCCAAGTAGTAGATGGCATCCCCCTCCTTGACCTCCTGGAAGCTCAGGTTGCGGATGGTGCCGGTGAGATTCTTGGCCTCGCCGCTGATCCCCACCGCCTGGGCGACCCCCTGCTTGTTCTGCACCGCGATGTTGACGATGCCGTTGTAGCGGCTGCGCTCCAGGCCGTAGGCCTTGGCCACCTCGGGGGTGAGGAAGCTGGAGTTGAAGGCGCTGTAGTGCACCTGCCAGGAGCCCAGTTCCTTCATCTGTTCGGCCCGCAGGGGCAAGGTCAGCAACAGTGCCAGCAGGCAGCATATCCAGGCTGTTTTCATGGTGTCATCCTTCTCGTGTTAACCCTGATTGTCCAGCAGGGCACTGACCTCGGCGGGGATCTGCCTGGGCGCCTCGATGGCGACCGTCTTGTGCCGTCCCAACTCCCCCCGCACGATGCGAACCTGCCCCTTGGCCACCTTGAACTGCTTGGCCAGATACTTGATCAAGTGGCTGTTGGCCTGGCCATCCACCGGCGGCGCCGTGATGGCCACTTTCAACTCTTCTCCATGCAATCCGACGATCTGATCCCGACTCGCCTTGGGCTGGATCATCAGATGCATTATCAGCTCATCCCCTTCCCGCAGGACGGCTGCCATCAAATCATCCACCACAGCTGGCCGAACAGATCACCCAACAGATAGTTTATGGCCTGCAGCCCGATAAAGGCGACCAGCACGGAGAGATCCAGCCCGCCCAGGGCCGGCAGAATGCGACGGATGGGGGCCAGGAAGGGCTCGGTCAGCTGGTGCATCACGTACTCGATGGGGTTGCGACCCTGGCTGACCCAGCTCAGGATGGCGCGGATCAGCAGCACCCAGAAGATCATGGAGCCGGCCTTCTTCAGCACAGTCAGCCCGGCAAACAGGCTGAGGGTGAGCCAGTCGGCCAGCAGCACGTTCATGCTCTTGAGCAGCGCCAGCTTGGCGAAGGCGATGATGATGGCCAGCAGCACAGAGGCCATGTCCAGCCCGCCAAACCCGGGAATGACCCGGCGCAGCGGCACCACCAGCGGATTGGTCAGCTTGACCACCATCTGGCTCATGGGGTTGTAGAAATCTGCGCGGGCCCACTGCAGCCAGACGCGTAACAGCACCACCATGAGATAGAGGTCAAAAATCGTGTTAATCAGAAAGTAAGCAGTGTTCATCTGGGCTCCAGGTTGAGACAGAGAGTAAGAGAAATCGGGTTCAGAACAGGGTTTCCATTTCGCCGGCCCGGGCAACAGCTGCCTGCATGGCGTGTGCCGTCAGCGGCATCAGCCCCTGCTGCTGGAAAGTCTTGATCGCCTCGGCGGTGGTGCCGCCCTTGCTGGTCACCTGCTCGCGCAGGGCCTGCAACGACAGCTCGGGATTCTGCTCCACCATGGCCGCCGCACCAAGGGCGGTCTGCTGCACCAGCAGGCGGGCCTGCTCGGGGGAGAAGCCCATGGCCTCGGCCTCCTCGGCGATGGCCTGCATGAACAGGAAGAAGTAGGCAGGTGCACTGCCGGCCGCGGCGATGACGCCGTTGATGGCGGACTCCTGCTCTACCCACAGGGTTTTGCCCACCGCCTGCATCATCTGCTCGGCCAGCGCGCGGTCAGCCTGCTCGATGCCGGGCGGGGCGTACAGCCCGGTCATCCCCAGCCCCAGCAGAGAGGGGGTGTTCGGCATGGTGCGGATGATACGGCCATGGCCGCCCGCCATCTCGGCCAGCCGCGCTACCTTGATGCCGGCGGCGATGGAGATGAGCAGCTTGCCCTCCAGCGTGCCCAGCTGTGCCACCAGCGCGCTCAGCATGGCCGCCATCAGCTGCGGCTTGACCGCCAGCACGATCACCTCCGCCGCCCGGGCTGCCTCGGCGTTGTCCTGGGTGATGCGGATGCCGTAGTCGTTGGCCAGCGCATCCAGCTTGGGCCGACTGGGGTTGGCTGCGATGATCCGGTCGGCCGGATAGCCCGCCTGAACCAGGCCGGCAATGATACTGCGGCTCATGTTGCCCGCCCCGATAAAGGCGAGGATTCTATGCTGCATCAAACGCTCCTGTTACCTGAAAAAAGCACTGCCCGATGCATCGCATCCCGGGCCTTGCTCATGAATAGTCGCGGGCACCGAAGATGGCGGTACCGACCCGCACCATGGTGCTGCCGTGGCCGATCGCCAGTTCGAGATCCTCGGTCATCCCCATCGAGAGGGTATCGACACCCGGGTATTGTTGCGCAAGCTCGGTGAACAGAGTCTGCATGCGCACCATCTGGGCGGCCAGCACCGCCTCGTCGCTGGTGTGCTCCGGAATCGCCATCAGGCCGCGCAGCCGCAGCCGTTCACAGCGGGAGACCAGTTCGGCCAGGCGGAAAATCTCTTGCTCCGACGTTCCGGATTTGCTGCTCTCTCCGCTAATATTGATTTGCAGACAGACATTTAGCGGCGCGAGCCCGCTCGGACGCTGGTTGTTCAGGCGCTCGATCAGCTTCTCTCTGTCCACGCTCTGCACCCAGTCGAAACGCTCGGCCACCAGCCTGGATTTGTTCGATTGCAGCGGGCCGATAAAGTGCCACTCTATGTCTGCATAGGCCCCTTGCTCACGCAGGGTATCTATCTTGGTCGCCGCTTCCTGGGCGTAGGATTCGCCAAAGCGGCGCTGACCGGCGGCATAGGCCTCGCAAACGGCCTCCAGCGGTTTGGTCTTGCTGACCGCCAGCAGCTGGATGTGATCGCGGCTTCGGCCCGCGCGACTGGCGGCTTGTACAATACGTTCCTTGACCTGAAGCAGGTGCTCGGCAATCTGGTTCATGTTTCGTTAGTGATCTTGTGATGGGAGAATGACAAATCTATGGATATCACAGAGTTATTGGCTTTCAGTGTAAAACATAAAGCCTCGGATCTACACCTCTCGGCCGGGGTTCCCCCGATGATCAGGGTTGATGGCGAGGTTCGCAAGATCAATTTGCCCGCCCTGGAACACCGGGAAGTGCACGCCCTCATCTACGACATCATGAACGACCACCAGCGCAAGGAACTGGAAGAGAACTTCGAGGTCGACTTCTCGTTCGAGGTGCCAAACCTGGCTCGCTTCCGGGTCAACGCCTTCCAGCAGGCGCGCGGCTCCGGCGCGGTATTTCGGACCATCCCCAGCACGGTGCTGAGCCTCGAAGATCTGGACGCGCCGGAGATCTTTCGCAAGATTGCCGAATACCCGCGCGGCCTGGTGCTGGTGACCGGCCCGACCGGCTCGGGTAAATCCACCACCCTGGCGGCCATGGTCAACTACATCAACGAGAACTTTCATCACCACATCCTCACCATCGAGGACCCCATCGAATTCGTGCACGAGAACAAGCGCTGTCTGGTGAACCAGCGGGAAGTACACCGCGATACCAAGAGCTTCAGCAACGCCCTGCGTTCTGCGCTGCGGGAAGACCCGGACATCATCCTGGTGGGCGAGATGCGCGATCTGGAAACCATTCGCCTCGCCATGACCGCGGCCGAGACCGGCCACCTGGTGTTCGGCACCCTGCACACCTCGTCGGCGGCCAAGACCATCGACCGGATCATCGACGTCTTCCCCGGTGCGGAAAAAGACATGGTGCGCTCCATGCTCTCCGAGTCGCTGCGGGCGGTCATCTCCCAGACCCTGCTCAAGCGCATCGGTGGCGGCCGGGTGGCGGCCCATGAGATCATGATGGGTATTCCCGCCGTGCGTAACCTCATCCGGGAAGACAAGATCGCCCAGCTCTACTCGGTGATCCAAACCGGGATGACCCACGGCATGCAGACCATGGATCAGAGCCTCAAGCAGCTGGTGAGCCGCGGCGTAGTGGCGGCGCTGGATGCCAAGGCCAAGGCGGTCGATCCCAACACCATCTAACCACGACGAATCTAGGGAAGGAGTCGTTATGAATCTGGATGCCCTGCTAACCGAGCTGGTCGCCCGTAAAGGCTCGGATCTGTTCATCACGGTCGGCACGCCGCCGACCCTCAAGGTCAACGGCCATCTGCAGTCGCTGGCAGAAGCCCCCCTCGACAAGGCAAGGGCGCTGGCGCTGGTCAAGGAGACCCTGAGCCAGGAGCACTTCGAGCGCTATCTGCACACCAAGGAGGCTAACTACGCCATCCACCGCGAGGAGCTTGGCCGCTTTCGGGTCAGCGCCTTCTGGCAGCAGGAGCTGCCTGGCATGGTGCTGCGCCGTATCGAGACCCGCATCCCCACCTTCGACGAGCTGGCGCTGCCCCCCATCCTGCAGGAGATCGCCCTGGCCAAGCGCGGGCTGGTGCTGTTCGTCGGTGCCACCGGCGCCGGAAAATCCACCACCCAGGCTGCCATGATCGGCTATCGCAACCAGCATGTGGACGGCCACATCCTGACGGTGGAAGATCCGGTGGAGTTCGTGCATCAGCACGGCCGCAGCCTGATCACCCAGCGCGAGGTAGGCATAGACACAGCGTCGTTCGACGTAGCGCTGAAGAGTTCGTTGCGCCAGGCCCCTGACGTGATCCTGATCGGCGAAATCCGCAGCCAGGAAACCATGGAGTTTGCCCTCCAGTTTGCCGAGACCGGCCACCTCTGCCTCGCCACCCTGCACGCCAACAATGCCAACCAGGCGCTGGACCGCATCCTGCACCTGGTCCCTCAGGAGAAACACCGCCAGTTCCTGTTCGATCTCTCCTTCAACCTGCGTGCCATCGTGGCCCAGCAACTGCTGCCCAGCCTGGACGGACGCCGTCGCTGTGCGGCCTTCGAGGTGCTGCTCAACACCCCGCTCATCACCGATATCATCCGCAAGGGGGAGATGCACCGGCTCAAGGAGGTGATGACCAAGTCCACCGAGCTCGGCATGCAGACCTTCGATCAGGCGCTGTTCGCCCTGTTCTGTGCCGGCCAAATTGGCTACAGTGAGGCCCTTGCCCATGCCGACTCGGCCAACGACCTGCGACTGCTGATCAAGCTGTCGGGGCGCGAGCAGCTGGGTGCAGGCACTCTTGACAACGTCACCCTGGATGAATGAGGGGCGTGCGTCACCGCTATAAAGGATCGTTATGCTGATTGTGGTTTCCCCGGCCAAAACGCTGGACTACGAGTCACCGCTGGTGACTTCCCGTTTCACCCAACCCGAGCTGTTGGACCACTCCGCCGAGCTGATCGGCCGGGCCCGCCAGCTGAGCCCGGACCAGATCGCCAGCCTGATGAAGATCAGCGACAAGCTGGCCGGCCTCAACGCCGCCCGCTTTGCCGACTGGCAACCCGACTTCAGCCCGGCCAACGCCCGCCAGGCGCTGCTGGCCTTCAAGGGGGATGTCTACACGGGGCTGGCGGTGGAGGATTTCAGCGAGGCAGATCTCGACTTCGCCCAGGCACACCTGCGCATGCTCTCCGGCCTCTACGGGGTGCTGCGCCCGCTCGATCTGATGATGCCCTACCGGCTGGAGATGGGGATCCGCTTCGACAACGCGCGTGGCAAGGATCTCTACCAGTTCTGGGGCGACATCATCACCGCCCACCTGAACAAGGCGCTGGCCGCTCAGGGAGACGAGGTGTTGATCAACCTGGCTTCCGACGAGTACTTCAAGTCGGTACGTCCCAAGGCCCTACAGGGGCGCATCATCACGCCGGTGTTCAAGGACGAGAAGAACGGCCAGTTCAAGATCATCAGCTTCTACGCCAAGAAGGCGCGCGGCATGATGGCCCGCCACATCATCAAGCACCGGCTCACCAAGGTGGAGCAGCTGACCGGGTTCAACGCCGATGGCTACTACTTCGTACCGGAAGAGTCCGATGCCAATACCCTGATGTTCAAACGCGCTGAAAATTAATTACAACCCGAGGGAACCAAATTCAGGATCCCCAAGTCTGAATAGGTGAATCCTCTGTTGTAAGCACTTTTTATTGGCCGACGTTTATACGTCGGCTTTTTTCTTTTCTGGCCCCCGCCGAGTGGGCAGCAGATAGCACAACGGCCATCCGGAGATGGCCGTTGTAACGGGCAAGCTTACTTCTTTTTCTTCTTGGCCGACTTCTTCTTGTCGTCCTTCGGCTTTTTCTTCTTCACCGGTACCCGCGCTTCCTTGTGCTTGGGGCGCAGTTCGTCGATCACCCGGCGCTTGAGACGCTCTTCGGTGTAGCGCTCGATCTTGGCGACCATCGCCATATCGTGGGCTTCCACCAGGCTGATGGCGCAACCACGGTTGCCGGCACGGCCGGTGCGGCCGATCCGGTGGACGTAGACATCGGCGCCGTAGGGCATGTCGTAGTTGATGACATGGCTGACGTTGGGCAGGTCGATGCCGCGAGCGGCCACGTCGGTGGCGATGAGGAAGGGCACTTCCCCTTCATGGAACTTGCGGATCGACTCGATGCGCTTGCTCTGCTCCATCTCGCCACGGATCCAGGCGCAGGAGACGCCAGCCGCCTGCAGCTGACCGGACAGCTCCGCCAGCCGCTCACGGGTCTTGACGAAGATGATGGCTTTCTGGGTCTCGGGATCTTTCAGAATATGCACCAGCAGGGCCAGCTTGTGAGCAGCATCGTCGGCCAGGTGCACCCACTGGGTGATGGGGCGACGTTCGCTGCGGGGCGGCTCGGCGTGCAGCTCCACCGGCTCCTTCAGGATATCGTTGGCGAACTTTTCAAGGCCTGCCCCTTCCAGGGTGGCGGAGAAGAGCATGGTGTGCTTGCGATAACGCGCCTCTTCCACGATGCGGTTCACATCCTTGATGAAGCCCATGTCCAGCATGCGGTCCGCTTCGTCCAGCACCAGTACCTCGATGTCGTGGCTCTCGAACTCCTCTTTCTCGATGTACTCGAGCAGACGGCCCGGGGTGGCCACCACGATGTCGGTGGTTTTGGTCAGGGCCGGCAGTTGCTCTTCATGGCTGACGCCGCCAATGATGGTCTCGATGCTGAGGTTGGTGTGAGCCGCCAGCGCCTTGGCGTGGGCGGTGACCTGCAGCGCCAGCTCGCGGGTCGGGGTCAGCACCAGCATGCGGCACGGGCCCGGCTTGCGGCGCGGGAAGTCCAGCAGGTGCTGCAGGGCGGGCAGCAGGAAGGCGGCAGTCTTGCCGGTACCGGTCGGGGCGGATGCCAGAATATCGCGGCCGTCCAGGGCTGGCTCCAGCACCATCTGCTGAATGGTGGTGGGGCGGGTGAAACCCATCTCGGCCAAGGCCCGGTTGAGGGCTGGATTCAGGTCGAAATCATCAAAGGACTGGCTCATGGCAATACTCGGTCATTAAGGAAACGGCAGATTATAGGCGATTATGTCGTCGGCTCCTATGGCGACTGTGGCTTAGTCGCTATAATCGCCGACCATTTTCTGCGGTACTGGCACAGGACGGGAGTCGGATGGGACGAAACAGCGGTTTTACCTTCAAGCAATTTCACGTCGCGCACGATCGCTGCGCCATGAAAGTCGGCACCGATGGCATCCTGCTCGGCGCCTGGGCACCTGTCACCAACGCCCGCCGGATCCTCGACATTGGCAGCGGCAGCGGCCTCATCGCCCTGATGCTGGCCCAGCGCAGCCCTGCCGACTGCCGCATCGATGCGGTAGAGCTGGATAACAATGCAGCCCGGCAGGCTCGCGAGAATGCGGCAGCCTCCCCCTGGCATGAGCGGGTCACCGTCATCGAGAGTGCCATTCAAACCTATCAGGCCGCCCCTTACGATCTCATCGTCTCCAACCCACCCTACTTCGTGGCGGGCCAGTCATTTCGCGATCCGGCCAGGGCACTGGCACGCCATACCGGCGGCCTCGACAGCCGGGATCTGCTGGCCGCCTGTGACCGACTATTGGCCCCCAACGGCGAGGTTGCGCTGGTCGTACCAACGGCCATGGCCGATGAAATTTTATGCATCTCGGCGGATTATGATCTGCACGCCGTTTGTTATACAGCTGTTATCACCAGAGCTGGAAAAGAGGCAAATCGTGTTTTATTGCGACTTGGCAGAGGATTAAACAAGTGTGAGCAGGGTGAAATTGTGATCCATTCTGCTGATGGAACCTATTCCGACAGATACATCCAACTAACCAGCCCCTTCTATTTGAAGATGTAAATTTCGTCTTGAACTATTTTTTCACGCCATTATGCTGACTCCTAAACGAGCGCCCGCTCAAGACCAGCTCAAACCACTGGTTGCGATGAAAAAACAAGCGGGGCTCCTTTTTTTTACCCCTGAACAATATCGGTCACTGACCAATAAAAAACTATAACAAGCAATAGTTTACAAGACAGACGAGGTTGAACTTGACGAAATCACTCACATTGTCCGACGTGCTCGGATTGGGCTTCATGACCTTCGCCTTCTATCTGGGCGCTGGCAACATCATCTTCCCGCCGCTGGCCGGTTACATGGCGGGTGAGCACCTCTCTCTCGCCATGCTGGGCTTTCTGGTCACTGCCGTCGGTCTGCCCCTCATCACCATCATCGCCGTCGCCAAGGCAGGCAACGGCTGGGCCGGCATGACCAAGCTGCTGCCTGCCGGCGTGGCCACCGCACTGGCCGTCGCCATCTACATCATCATCGGTCCGGCCTTCGCCGCCCCCCGTACCGGGCTGGTAGCTTACGAAATGGGCCTCAAGCCTTTCATCGGTGACATGGGTCAGGCCGGTCTGGCGGCCTACACCGTGCTGTTCTTCGGCGTGGCCATCCTGGTCTCCATGAATCAGGGCAAGCTGATGGATGCCATCGGCAAATACCTGACCCCGGTGCTGATGCTGTTGCTGCTGACCCTCGCCATCGGCGTGTTCGTCGCCCCGCAAGGTGATATGCCGGCCTCTTCCGGTGACTATCAGAACGGCCCCTTCGTGAAAGGGATCCTGGAAGGCTACAACACCATGGACACCCTGGCGTCCCTGATGTTCGGCGCCCTGATCGTCGACCTGCTGCGCCAGAAAGGCATTCATGACTACCAGAGCCAGTTCAAGTACCTGGCCATTGCCGGCATCATCTCCGCCATCGGTCTGTCCGTGGTCTACGTCTCCCTGTTCCAGCTGGGCAACACCGCAGCCGGTGTCGCCACCGACATCAGCAACGGCGGCGCCATCGTCAACGCCTACGTGTTGAGCCTGTTCGGTCAGCCGGGTCAGTTCATCCTGGCCGCCATCATCACCCTGGCCTGTTTCACCACCGCCGTGGGCCTGATCTCCGCCTGCTCCGACTTCTTCCACAACTTGACCGGCATGAGCTACAAGAAGCTGGTGGTGTTGCTGGGGGTCATCTGCACCGTGGTCGCCAACGTGGGCCTGAGCCAGCTTATCAGCCTCTCCATCCCGGTGCTGGTCGCCATCTACCCGGTTGCCGTGGCACTGGTGCTGGTCACCTTCCTGAAGGGTTACTTCGGTCGTCCGCGCCTGGTGTTCCGCGCCGTGCTGATGGTCGCCTTCCTGTTCGGCTGCCTGGACGGTCTGGGCGCCGCCGGCATGAAGATGGATGCGTTTGCCTTCCTGCCGCTGTTCGACAAGGGCCTGGCCTGGCTGCTGCCGACGCTGCTGGCCTGTGGCCTCGGCATGGCGGTACGCTCCGGCGAGAAACTGGCTGCCGAAGCCGCCTGATTTCACTCCCGCCCATCTCAAAGAGCCTGCCTTGCGCAGGCTCTTTTGTTTGTCTGCCAACAGCCTTTTACCACCCGTTACCCCTTTCCTGCGGCCAGCCCCCTGCCGCCATGTCTACCTCCTTCACTGCTGCCAACCGCTGGCTAATCGGTGATTTATCCTGGCCAATTAAATTGTTTCAAGATATTAATGTGTGATTGAGATCAAATTTCTCTTCTTTATGCTAAGAAGAGTGCTCCTTCGCCGATGTGCTCATCGTGGAGGAGAGGGAAGCATTGTTATCCGGTTATCTGCCAGGCAGTGGGTGCAATCAACAAGAACAAGCTGATAAGGCAGATGAGGTCAGGTTTGACGAAATCACTGAAGTTGTCCGACGTATTCGGACTGGGTTTTATGACGTTTGCTTTCTATCTGGGGGCAGGCAACATCATTTTTCCACCGCTCGCCGGCTTTATGGCCGGTGAACATTTGATGCCAGCCATGGTCGGCTTTCTGCTGACAGCGGTGGGTCTCCCTCTGCTGACGCTGGTCGCCGTTGCCAGAGGCAGCGCCGGACAAGGCAGCAGCGGCTGGACGGCGATGACCCGCTATCTGCCGACCTGGGCGGCCACGGCGCTGGCCATCGCTATCTACATCATCATGGGGCCGGCCTTTGCCACTCCCCGCACCGGGCTGGTGGCTTATGAAATGGGGCTCAAACCCTGGCTTGGCGAAGCTGGCCAACACCGTCTGCTGCTCTACAGCCTGCTCTTCTTCGCGCTGGTGATCCTGGTATCGCTGGATCGGGGCAGGCTGCTCGATGCGGTGGGCAAGTACATGACGCCTGTCTTGATGGTGATGTTGTTGATCCTGGCCGTCGGAGTCTTGGTTGACCCGCAAGGTACCCTGCCAGAGGCCAGCGGCGACTACACGGATACGCCGCTCATCAAGGGGATGCTGGAGGGGTACAACACCATGGATACCCTCGGCTCGCTGATGTTCGGTGCACTCATCATCGGTCTGCTGCAACGCAGGGGCATCGAGGACTACCCGAGCCAGTTCAAGTACCTGACCATCGCGGGCCTCATCTCGGCAGTTGGCCTCTCGGCGGTCTACATCTCCCTGTTCTATCTGGGCAACAGCGCGGCGGGCGTGGTCACCAACGTCGACAATGGCGGCGCCATCGTCAACGCCTATGTACTGAGCCTGTTCGGCCACTACGGCCAGTTGATCCTGGCCGCCATCATCACCCTGGCCTGCTTCACCAGCGCGGTCGGCCTGCTCTGCGCCAGTGCCGACTACTTCCACGGTCTGGCCGGCTGGACATACCGCAAGTGGGTACTGCTGATGGGATGCGTCTCCATCCTGGTGGCCAACGTCGGGCTGAGCCAGCTCATCAGCCTCTCCATCCCGGTGCTGGTCGCCATCTACCCGGTCGCCATCGCACTGGTGCTGGTGACCTTTGTGCAGGGTTATTTTGGCCGGCCACGGCTGGTGTTTCGCGCCGTGCTGCTGGTGGCGTTTCTGTTCGGCTGTCTGGACGGGCTGGGCGCGGCCGGCATGCAGATGGATGCGTTCGCCTTCCTGCCGCTGTTCGACAAGGGGCTGGCCTGGCTGCTGCCCACCCTGCTGACCTGCGGCTTCGGCATGCTGCTGCGCCCCCGCGAAGATCTGGCCGCCGAAGCGGCCTGATCAACCGGGCGACCAACGACAAGAGGCCAGCATCAGCTGGCCTCTTGCATTGCATCTGTCACCCTGGCTGCTACAGCAGCGGATCTACCGGCTTGGGTCTGCCTGCCAGACCATACCAATGGGTCTCCACCCGCCCGGCATGCCACTCAAAGGTGCCCCAGGGCTGGTCTGCCTGCCAGCGCGGAAAGTTCACCACCACCCGGTTGTCTTCGTACTTGTAGAGCGAGGTGGTGATCTGGAGATCAGACAGGATGAGCAGCAGGGCCCAACCGATGAAGAACCATTTCAGCGCTTTCCACATAGGGTTACTCGAAACAGATCTCGATGGTGGCACGACCGTAATCTGATTCGAACGGCATCATGATCTTGGTGCCATCGGCACGATGAGTGATGGTGTGGTTGGGGCCGGAGACGATGATGGGGGTCGCCATGTCGAACTCATACCCCTTCTCCCCCAGCATGCGCTTGGCGCCGCCGGTCACCATGTTGGTGATCTCGCCCACCATGTCGGTCACTTCTTCATTGATGGTGGCCGGTGCCTCACCCAGCATCCGGCGCATGATCTCCAGCGCCAGCCCCTTCTCGAAGCTGATAGAGAGCGAGCCACGGGTCTGCGGGCCGACCATGCCGATGAGACCAGAGACATCGCCGCGTGCCAGCTCGTCCATCTTGCGTTTGGGTTTGCCCGGCTTGAGCTCGAGCTGTGCCATGGTGGAGAGCACATTGAGCAGGGAGAGCAGGAACGGGTTTACAAAATCAGCCTTCATGTTGACTTCCTACGGTGGGCGTACAGCGAGCACATTGGCCATGTGCCTCTATTGTCTTATTGGTAATAGTAAAGCCATGCAAGTGGGCTTGCTCGGAAAACGCGCCATCGATCGCCGCGTCATGCAACTCGACCACCTCGCCACACCGATCGCAGATGAGCAGTTGCATCGGGTGGGCATGATCGAAGTGACAGCAGAAAATGAAGGCGTTGAGCGACTCCACCTTGTGGGCAAAGCCCTGTTCAAGCAGAAAATCGAGTGCCCGATAAACGGTCGGCGGCTTGGCATGGGCCTCGGTCTGCTGCAACTGGGCCAACAGATCATAGGCGCTGATGGCATTGCCGTGGGCAGCCAGCAGCCTGAACACCTGACGCCGGGTAGGGGTGAAGCGGATCCCGCGTTGTTCGCAGAGTCGTTCGGCTCGTAGTAAAAGTTGGTCTTGATTCATGATCACGCAATTACCCTTTTTATTAGCCGGATACTATCACAGGGCCCCCTTTGACGCGGTGACAAAATTCATTTTCTGGGGCTGCCTCACGTTGTGGTAAAATCCGCCCCCTTTGTTTAGCCAACCCGGATGATTTTTATGCAGGCGCAGCGTTTTTCCATCGCCCCCATGCTGGACTGGACCGATCGGCATTGCCGTTATTTCCATCGTCTGATGACTCGCCAGACCTTGCTTTATACCGAGATGGTGACCACCGGCGCCATCATCCACGGCAAGGGAGATTATCTGGGTTACAGCGAGCAGGAGCACCCCATCTCCCTCCAGCTGGGTGGCAGCAACCCGGCCGATCTCGCGCGCTGCGCCAAGCTGGCCGAGGAGCGCGGCTATGACGAGGTGAACATCAACGTCGGCTGTCCCTCCGATCGAGTGCAAAACGGCCGCTTTGGCGCCTGCCTGATGGGTGAACCCGCCCTGGTGGCTGATTGCGTCAAGGCGATGCGCGATGTGGTCGATATTCCGGTGACGGTGAAGACCCGCATCGGCATCGACGAGCAGGACTCCTACGAATTTCTGCAGGCCTTTATCGAACAGGTACGCGACGCAGGTTGCGACACCTTCATCGTCCATGCTCGCAAGGCGTGGCTGAGCGGCCTGAGCCCCAAGGAAAACCGCGAGATCCCGCCGCTCGATTATCCCCGTGTCTATCGGGTCAAGCAGGATTACCCGGATCTCACCATCGCCATCAACGGCGGCGTTACCTCCATGGAGCAGACCCTCGAACATCTGCAACACCTGGATGGCGTCATGATGGGGCGCGAAGCCTATCAGAACCCCTACATTCTGGCGCAGGTGGATAACTTGGTGTTCGGCCAGAACCACGCCGTACCGAGCCGCCACGAGGTGGTGCGGATGATGCTGCCCTATATCGAGCAGGAGCTGGCCAAGGGCAACTATCTCTCCCACATGACCCGCCACATGCTGGGGCTGTTCCAGAACATGCAGGGGGCTCGCGCCTGGCGCCGCCATCTGAGTGAAAACGCCTGCAAACCGGGAGCGGATATCCAGGTGGTGCTGGATGCCATGGCCAAGGTGCCGGAATTCGCCACCACGGAGGCGGCGGAGTAACCATGTACCGTTTCACCGGCTCCTGGCTGCACAAGGCCATCGTCCGGCTCTGCGCCGGCCTGCTCGCCATTCTGGGCATCAAACTCAGCGCCTTCTACTTCCTCGGCTTGCTCATCGTGCTGGGGCTGCATCGGGATCAGCTGCTCGGCTGAGTTCACCCCGCATCGACCTATAAAAAAAACCGGCAACACCCAGTGTTGCCGGTTTTTTATTGTCTCTTCAGCCTCGCTAACCGCCTTTGTCCACGAACTGCAGCTCGGGCGCTCTGGACGTCAGCACATCGGCGCAATAATCCCAGGTCGAGATGCGGTAGTGCTGCAGATCCTCGTCCAGGTGCAGACCATCCGACTCCTGATGGAACCAGCTGGCAAATCGGGACGGAGTGATGAGCTGGATCTGCTCCTCGATGGCGTGGCTATCCTTGCCCTCCGCCAGATCGCAATCCTCCATTACCCGTACCGCGTAGATATGGCGGAAATAGACCCGACAGAGGATTTGCGGCGGCAGATCGATGCTGCGAGCCCTGCCCAGCATGATGGTGAGGGAGTCGCTCCAGATATCCTGATGAAGTTCGGCCACAACCAGGCCCGGGGGGAGTTGGCGGGACGGAGCCCAAGGTACGGCAACCTGCCGAATGGCATTTTTCTGTTCCATCATCCACCTCACTACGGCGCACGCCATATCTTGAGTGTATCTGAAACAATTTCCGCTGACGATGGCAATAAAAAACCCGGCTGGCGCCGGGTTTTTGGGAATTACTTGACGGCGTCTTTGAGCGCCTTGCCTGCCACAAAGGACGGCACATTCGCGGCTGCAATCTGGATCTCTTTACCAGTTTGCGGATTGCGACCGGTACGGCCAGCACGATGGTTCACCTTGAAGGTGCCAAAACCCACCAACTGCACAGCATCACCTTCTTTCAGGCTCTGGGTAATACCATTGATGATCTCTTCCAGAGCGACTTTGGCCTGAGCTTTGCTCAGATCTGCTTTGGCTGCAATTGCATCGACAAGTTGAGCTTTGTTCATAACATTTCCTTTATGATCGGGCATTTAGCACCGGGCCACTCTATTCAAAAAAAAACACTCAGGCAAAGGCTTTATCAGCCGGATTGGCTTGAATGCTGGGGTTTTCATCAAGATCTGCGGAAATAGTCACATATCTCGCCCCTTCGTGATCGTAATTGACGGGAAGAGGAGAGCAAATGATGGTGCCTTGTAACCAAAACGCCACCCGGTGTAACAATATCCCCATGCCCCTATTGACGGTCAACTGGATTTTCCCTAGTTATAGGAGGGTGTCGTCAGTCAATAAAAAGGCCGGAGGCCCGTCACGATAGCACTCCATGCCTATGCCCCACGGAGGGACTATGTTAACTGAACTGGAACAAACCAAACGCGCATTGGCAGGAAAGCACAGAGCTATCGATGACTGGCTGGATGCCAGGCAGGCATTGCTGGTCGAATACATGCGACTTGCCGGACTGACTCCCGCCCGCACCAAGCAGCGTTCGCTGCCCGGCCATGTGGAACTGCAAGGCTTCTGTGAACGCCTGGTCGACTACGTCAGCGCCGGACACTTCGAGATCTACAACCATGTGGTGACCGCCTTCGAACAGGCCAGCGGCGACAAGCTGGAACTGGCGAAGCGCATCTACCCCCACATCCGGGCCTGCACCGAGTTTGCGCTGGAGTTCAACGACAAGTACAGCAATGCCGATGAGGCCCAGTTGCTGTTGCTGGATGAGGATCTGAACCAGCTGGGCCCCGTGCTGGAAGATCGTTTCAAGCAGGAAGATCGACTGATCAAGGCACTGCAGGTCGTGGAGTCACTCAGCGCCCAGCAGGTTTGATATCCAATTTCGGAGCCAGTTCAAGATCCTGATGTGCAAGGTGCATTACACTCTATGTCATGACCTTTAGCTCCAATTCCTATTGCTGACAGGAGATGAGAATGTCCGAGCGTCGCCGTTTTTCACGGATCCTCTACTTGACCATGGCCGACCTCGTCCAGGGAGATAAGAAATGGCGGACCCAGCTGGTGGATATCTCCCTGCAGGGCGCCCTGTTGATCCGGCCCGATGACTGGGAAAGTCACGACAACAAAGAGTATTCACTCAGCTTCGTGCTGAGCGGCAGCGACATCGAGATCAAGATGCAGGTCATGCTGACCCATGAGGCCAGCAAGAAGCTGGGGTTCTACTGCCATCACATCGATATCGACAGCGCCACCCACCTCAAGCGGATGATCGAGCTCAACGTCGGCGATGAAGACTTGCTGCACCGGGAGCTGGAGCAGTTGCTGAGCGAACATCTCGAACACCCCCACCCCTGAGCAGTACATTCAATGTAAAAAGGAGCGCCGTTGCGCTCCTTTTTATTGCCTGCCTGCGGCCACTATGCCGATTACAAGGCTTCCAGGGCATCGGCCAGTTTCTTGACCGGCACCACTTCCATGCCTTCGATGGGATGCTTGGGCGCGTTGGCGTGCGGCACTATGGCCCGGCGGAAGCCATGCTTGGCCGCCTCCTGCAACCGCTCCTGGCCGGAGGGCACGGGCCGGATCTCGCCGGACAGCCCCACCTCCCCGAACACCACCAGATCCTTGGGCAGGGATTGATCCCGGAAACTGGAGACCATGGAGAGCAGCAGAGCCAGATCCGCGCTGGTCTCTTCGACCTTGACCCCGCCGACCACGTTGATGAAGACATCCTGATCCGCCATCTGCAGGCCGCCGTGGCGATGCAGCACCGCCAGCAACATGGCGAGACGGTTGTGATCCATCCCCACCGCCACCCGGCGCGGGTTGGAGAGCTGGGAATAATCAACCAGCGCCTGCAGTTCCACCAGCAGGGGCCGCGTCCCCTCCCAGATCACCATCACCACCGACCCCGGCGCCTGCTCTTCACCGCGGCTGAGGAAGATGGCGGAGGGGTTGCTCACCTCCCGCATCCCCTGCCCGGTCATGGCGAAGACACCGAGCTCGTTGACCGCCCCGAAGCGGTTCTTGTGGGAGCGCAGGGTCCGGAAGCGGGAGTCGTGGCCGCCATCGAGCAGCACGGAGCAGTCGATGCAGTGCTCCAGTACCTTGGGGCCGGCCAGGGTGCCATCCTTGGTCACGTGACCCACCATGAAGATGGCGACGTGATTCTGTTTGGCATAGCGGGTCAGCAGGGCGGCGGCTTCCCGCACCTGAGACACTGAACCCGGCGCCGACTGCACATCCGCCACATGCATCACCTGGATGGAGTCGATGACCATGATCTGTGGCTGCTCCTGCTGGGCAATCAGGCAGATCTGCTCGACCGAGGTCTCCGACAGCATGCGCAGCTTGTCGGTCGGCAGGCCGAGGCGCGAGGCCCGCATCGCCACCTGCTGCAGCGACTCCTCGCCGGTGACATAGAGGGTCTTCATCCGCTCCGCCAGACCGCACATGGTCTGCAGCAGCAGGGTCGACTTGCCCGCCCCCGGGTTGCCACCGATCAGGATCGCCGAACCCGGCACCACCCCGCCCCCCAGGACCCGGTCCAGCTCCTTGAAACCGGAAGAGAAACGGGGGATCTCGGTGGTGGCGATCTCCGCCAGCGTCTGCACCTGGCTGCCGATGGCGCCGGCATAACCGGTATAACGGGCACTCTTGCCCGGGGTCACCGAGCCTAGGCGCACCTCGCTGATGGTGTTCCACTCCTTGCACTCACTGCACTGGCCCTGCCAGCGTGTGAAGTCGGCGCCACATTCGGTACAAACATAGGCAGTTTTGTTTTTGGCCATGGATAACTCGGGGACAGGATGAATTCCTGCTTGATATACTTGTTTGCGACCGACAGATCAAACCCAGAATCGGAAAAGTGACTTTCCGTGGCAGGAACACATGGATTCAGAACAACAACAGCACCTAATTGAACAGCTCATCCCCCTGCTCAGAGAAAAGGATTTCGATGACATCTTCAATCGCCTGACCCAGGACGAAAACAGCAACAGCCGTTTTCTGATCAAGATGGAGATCAAGCGCAGATGCACCCCCTGCCGTCGCGTGATCGACATGCGGGACGAACTGGGTGACGAGTGTCTGGTCCATGAATCCGACGGGATCACCCACTTCATGCCGGCCGAGGCCATCGGTCTGTTCCAGTCACAGTGCTATCTCTACAAAGACGATTACACCCTGGGAGTCTACGAGGCACTGCAATACTGGCAGAAACACCACCATGGCAAGAGTGATGGCCCGCTGCAGCCCCCTGCCAGCCCGTTTCGCCAGTACGACGTCAATCCCATCGCCTTTGCCAGCTACTATGGCCGACGCCAGGAGCGGATGCACTTCAGCTCCCCTGTGCTCATCAAGTTTGCCGATGGCGACAAGCTGTTTGCCAAAAGCTCCGATCTTTCCCTCGGCGGGATCCGGGTCTCGGTGCCCTATCTGCCCAACTACCAGACCGGCGCCCAGGTCGAAGTGTTCTTCACCGGGCTGGAGCGGGATCATGCCAACCCGGTCCTGCACCATTCGGTCAGCTACCAGATCCTCGGGGAAGAGAGCAAGGAGGGCAAGTTCTGGCTCAGGCTGGTCAAAACCGGCGAACACCCCGGCTTCGACCAGTTCCTGAGCGAGTTCATCGAGAGCAACAAGAGCCGCTATCGGGTCAGTGTCGACTACCTGCTCTCCGCCGCCATCATCAAGGGGTATGAGCAGTTCTATCTGCCGCGCATGACCGGCATGCCGCTGTTTTTCGGTTCGGGCGACAGCCCCAGCCTCGAGATCGCCCTGCGCACCGAGAACAACCAGCACATTCTCGAATACTGGCGCGATGCCAAGAACCGCGACATGCTCGCCAGCCTGTTCTCCGCCACCCGCATGCAGGCCCTGCTGCCGGCGGCCGGTGAATTGAAAGAGACCCTGATCTACTGCTTCACCCACTCGGTACGCAGCCACCTCTATTTCTTCTCCGCCACCCGGGAAGAGCTGTTGCAGAGCGGGCTGATGTCGCTCTTCTTCCAGGTCGGTGCCCGGCGCCCCAGCTGGCGGGTCTACAAATTCAGCCTGGAGCGCTGTGACCTGCACGAGGCCGATCTGGCCAGCCAGCAGAGCAAGGAGAGCCCCCAGCTGCAAGACATGCTGCTGCAGGAGCGGCTCAAGCAGATAAGCTATGTCGGCCTGCTGCAGGATGTCGGCCTCGACAGCCAGCGGGAAGAGTTCCAGTACGATGCCAGCGCCCAGCACAATGCCAACGAGCTGCAGCGTTTCGGCCACGACAGCAGTGCCGCCCCCTTCGAGATCGAGACGCTGCACTATGTCCAGTTGCGCAAGGAGGCCCGCTACATCCACAAGACGGCCGTGGCCATCAAGCACAATGGCCGCGCCTGGCTCGGCTGGACCCGCGACATCTCGGCCCACGGCATGCAGATCGAGCTGGAAGAGCCGTTCGAGGGGGTGAAGGACGACATCGTCACCATCGCCCTGCCGCGCCTGCAGGAGCTCTCCAAGAGCATGGATCTGCAGCGTCTGCCCTACCGGCTGGTCAGCATCAACCTGACCCGCACCGTGCTGCACCTGTGCATCGAGGGCGATCCGGAGCGCCACACCGGCCGCCAGTTCTTCAAGCTGCTGATCGAGAGCAACCAGAACAAGCTCAAAGCGGCCCAGGAGCAGCGCCGCTATCGCGGCATGGCGCGGGCGCTGCGCAACATCTACACCCACCACGTCTTCAGCACCCCGGTCTACATCAACAAGCTCAAGGGCGCCCCCAGGCCGGCCTCCATCGGTCATGCCCCGCAGGCGCGCAGCCTGTCGCGGCTGCTGAAAGCCTGTGCCGAACAGGGTGACCAGGACAACCTCTATCCCCTGTTCCAGGGCGAATTGCTCAAACAGCTCATCATGAATCCGCTGCGGGCCATCGAGCGGGAGGATCAGCCCCAGGAGGAAGAGGTCTACATCGCCAGCCTGCAGACGGCGGCCGGCCTGCCCATCTTCACCAGCCGGCTCGCCAGCAGCTTCAAGAATGTGGCGGAGAAGCGCAGCTTCATCGAACAGGCGCTGCGTCAGGGGGAGTTCTACTCGGTGCTGGTGGGCATCTCCCGCACCGGCCGCCCCGACACCAACTTCATCGCCAACGAACTGGACTACATCGCCAAGTTCGCCATTCACAAGGCCAAGAAGCTGGAAGAGGAGCTGTGGAGCGTGGTGGGGGTGGGTGAGCTGACCGATACCAGCCAGGCGACCCTGTTCCGGCTCGGCATCACGGCGCCCGTCAATTGAGCAGGCCCCTGCAAACCACGGCCCTCAACCAGATGGGCAGGCAATAAAACCATGGCGGGCCTCTGGCCCGCCATGGTTTGTTCATCCATCAGTACACCGGATAGCAACCCGCTCCGCCAACCGGTCTTTGTCAGGCTGCCTGCGGGTTGAGCAGCCATTCCAGGATCTGCGGGAAGTGATCTTCCTGCGCCTGCGGGGCGGTCAACATGTTGATGTGGTCGTAATCGAGCCGGTTGCCGTTGTCCCGGCCGAGGCGGGTATGGCGCGCGGCCGAGCCCATCTCGGCGCTGAAGCGGCGCACGTCGGTCGGGTGACCCAGCACCTTGTCCGCCTTGGCCGAGATCATCCAGAGCGGTGGCCAGTTGACCCGGGCGGCTGCCTCGTCATAGGCGAACCCGTCGCTGGGATCTTGCCAGGGGCCGCATTTGACCCAGGGGATGGTCTCCTGCAGGTAACGCAGCGGCTCGTCATCCGCCCCGATCTTCAGGCTGCGCGCAGCCAGAAAGCCGTTGCGCCTGGCCAGCCAGGGGGCCAGCCGGTTCCAGATTAGATCCACCTTGAGCCAGCGCTCCGGGTTTTGGACCGACACGCCGCGCTTGGTGCCAAAAAACACCAGACTGGCCACCTGCTCCGCCAACTCGGGGAAGCGCACCAGGGTCGACGCCATGATGACGCCACCCCAGGAGTGGGCCATCCAGTGCAGCTTGAAGCCGCCATGGCGGGCGGCAATCCAGCGGTGCAGGGCCGGCAGATCCTCGGTGATGAGCTCATGCTGGCCATGTTCGGCCTGCTCGGCGATGGCCGGTGTGCTCAGCCCCCGTCCCCGCAGGTCTGCCACATAGACCTGATAGCCGTGGCGGGCCAGAAAGCAGGCCAGCCCCTTGCCCGATTCGGTGTAGAAGATGCGGCCGTTCTCGATGGCGCCATGCACCATCAGGATCGGCTCGCCATGTACCGCAACCCGCGGCTGGATGTGGCGCACGTGCAGCCGATGTGCGCCGCAGGGAATAAACAAGGATTGCTGTAACAGTTCCATTATGAGACTACGTCCTCCGTGACGTGGACCAAGGGCCTTGCCGAGGCGCCGGGACTAGCGGCGATCCCAGCGCTGCTGGCGGCAGGCCAGCGCACTGAGCAGGCAGATCACCCCTTCCAGATCGTGGTGATTGAGGGTGGCCGCCGCCTGCGCCCGCACCAGCGGCTTGGCGTGGATGGCGATACCGAGCCCGGCCACCCCCATCATCTTGAGATCGTTGGCGCCATCGCCGACGGCCACGGTCTGGCCAGCGGCGATGCCGTACTCCTGCGCCAGCTGCTGCAGCACCTCGGCCTTGACGGTGGCATCGACGATGCGCCCGCTCACCTTGCCGGTCAACTGTTGCCCTTCCACCGCCAGCTCGTTGGCGAAGATGGCATCCAGCCCCAGCTCCCGCTGCAACTGGCCGGCAAAACGGGTGAAACCACCGGAGGCGATCGCCACCTTCCAACCGGCCTGCTTGAGGGTATCCACCATCAACTGCAGGCCCGGCATCCAGGGCATGTTGCCCGCCACCTCGTCAAGAAGGGTGACCGGCGCCCCCTCCAGCAGGGCGACCCTGGCCCGCAGGCTGTCGGCAAACTCCAGCTGGCCCTGCATGGCGGCGGCCGTGACCGCCGCCACCTGCTCGCCGACCCCGGCCAACCGGGCAATCTCGTCGATGCACTCGATGCGAATGGCGGTGGAGTCCATGTCCATCACCAGCAAACCGGGCTCCGCCAGGCTGGGTAGGGCCGACAGATGACACAGATCGATGTCCCACTCCTCCCCCTTGAGAGCCTGTACCAGAGCGGGTGAGAAGCGATCCGTGCCCAGCAGCAGCAGAGGCACCCCGGCCGGCATGGCGGGCGGATAGAGCCTGGCCTGCAACTCGTGCTGCGCCAGCAGCCCGGCCAGCCGCCCGAGATGATGAGCGGCCAACGCGCGCCCGAACAGCACCAGCCAAGCGCCATCCAGCGCACTGGCGGCAGGCAGCAACGCCTGCGGCGTCGTCTCCCACCAAGGGGCGCCGGACAGGCACTCGGGCCACTCTGAAATCTCTGCGGGCAATTGGGACAACAACATAGGGATAACGCCTTCCTTGGTGATCATGGGGTTAACAATGCTGGCCCAGAGTAGCGTATTGCTTTTTGTACAGGCAAGCGCCAAGATCCCGCCACCCCTTGTCAGCAAAAGGCTCAACGCTTGCGTCATCTCCCCATCAAACGTGTGCTCAGTCTCGGTGCCGGCGTCCTGCTCGGGCTCTGGGTGCTCGCGGTACTCATCCACATGCAGGGTGAGAGCCAGGCTTCGCTGCACAGCGAGGCACGCAACCGGGCCCAGGCGCTGGTGGCCTACGCCGCCCGCGACATGAAGCGCTGGCTCAAGGAGGACAAGAACAGCGAGCTGGAGCGGCTGGCCCAGGATCTGGCTGCCGAGCCCGAGATCCTCGACGTCACCCTCTACGATGCCCGCGGCATCCCCCTCGCCCAGTCGGACAATGCGGTGCCGCTGGACAGCCTGCTGCCCATCGGCGACAGCAACAAGTCGATACCGGAGCAGGGCAAGGGGCGCATCCAGTTCGTGCAGGAGATCCTGGATGGGGAGCAGACCCTGGGGTATCTGCGCATTACGCTGGAAGAGCAGCAGATGCTGGCGGACAAGGATACCCGGCTCAAGGTGGTACAGGAGAAGCAGCGGCTGATGCTGCTGGTCGCCCTGCTGGCCGGGTTGCTGATCTCCTACGGGATCCGTCGCAACTACATGCGGGTGCGCAAGCACAAGAAGAAAAGCAAACCGGTCGAGCCGCAATAAGGCGGCGCGATCCCCCGACCCGAAACTGGCAATGCCACCAGCAGGAGCGCTGTATGATTGCCCCCTCTCTGCCGCTGGATGAAGAGAGTCGACTGGAACGACTCCGCATCCTCGGCCTGCTTGACCGCGAGCCCATCGATCAGCTGGATCGCCTGACCCGGCTCATTACCCGCCATTTCTCGCTGCCCATCGCCATGGTCTCGTTGACCGACGTGAACCGACAGTGGTTTCTTGCCCGCACCGGCGTCGCCCTGTGCGAGATCAGCCGGGAGCACTCCTTTTGCGGCCACGCCATCCTGCGTCCCGACATCATGCAGGTGCCGGATGCCCGGCTCGACCCGCGGTTTGCCGACAACCCGCTGGTGACTGAGGAGCCGCACGTAGTCTTCTATGCCGGGCGGCCGCTGCGGGCGCTGGATGGCGTGGTGCTCGGTACCCTCTGTCTGGTGGATCATGCACCGCGCCACCTCGACCAGGAGGCCTGTCGCGATCTCGATGACTTCGGCCGCCTGGTGGAGAACACCCTGCACGATCTGGAGCGGCGCCATCAGGTACGCAGCCTCAATCAGGTGCTGGAGGACAAGGATCACCTGTTCACCCTCACCTTCAACCAGTCGTCGGTGGGCATGGCCCTCTCCTCCCTCGAAGGCAAGTGGCTGCGGGCCAACCCGGGACTGGAGCGGCTGCTGGGCTACAGCGAGCAGGCGATGCTGAGCCGCACCTGGCACGCCATGACCCATCCCGAGGATCTGCCGCGCGAGCTGCCCCTGTTCAACGCCCTGCTCGCGGGGCAACGGCAGGACTACCGGCTGGAGAAGCGGATGATCCGGGCCGACGGCAGCCAGTGCTGGGTCCAGCTCAGCGTGACCCTGTGCCATAGCCGCACCATGGCGCCGCACCTGATCGCCGTGTTCGCCGATCTCACCGAGCGCAAGCAGGCCGAAGCCGAGCTGCTGCAGCTGCAGCAGGGGCTCGAGCAGCAAGTCCGTGAGCGCACCCGCGAGCTGTCGAGCACGGTGGAGCAGCTGCATCGCGAGATGCAGGAGCGCGGCGCCATGCAGCAGCGCCTGTGGCAGGAGCAGCGCCGCCTGCAGCACATGCTGGAACATACCAGCAACGCCTTCCTCGAACTCGACGAGGCGCTGGTCATCACCGGCTGGAACCCGGCCTCCACCACTCTGCTGGGCTGGCACCCCGAAGAGATGCTGGGGCGTACCCTACCCGCCCTGCTCGGTAGCGCTCACCCCCTGCTGGCCCAGCTGACCCATCCCCAGAGTGCTGCGCGCCGCCTGGAGTGCGAGATCGGTACCCACGACGGCCGGCGCATCCCGGTGGAGGTGATTGCCGAGCGCTACCAGTTCGACGGCAAGGTGCGCATCGCCCTGTTTTTGCACGACATCACGGCTCGCCGCCAGGTGCTGGCCGAGATTGAGCGCGGGCGGGCCAGGCTGCGGGCCATCACCGACGGCCTGCCGGTCACCATCAGCATGGTCTCGCCCGAGGGGCGCTACCTGTTCGCCAACCAGGCCTACTGCCGCTACTTCGGGCTCGATGCCGAGCTGATGCGGGAGATGAGCGTGCGGGAGGTGATAGGCGACGCGGCCTACGGCCGGGCCATCGCCCATCTGGAGCGGGCCCTCGCCGGCGAGCAGGTGAGCTTCGAGAACCGTTTCGAGCTGCCCATCGGCCCGCGCGATCTCAGGATCACCATGATCCCGAGCCGGGGCGATGAGCCGGGGGTTTACATCCTCGGCAGCGACATCACCGAGTTCAAGGCGCTGCAGAACCAGCTGGAGCACGAAGCGGCCCACGACCCCCTCACCGGCCTGCCCAATCGGCGCGCCTTCACCCTGCGCCTCTCCCGGGAGCTGGAGCGGGTGCGCCAGAATGCCGAGACCCTGGGCCTGCTGTTCCTCGATCTCGACGGCTTCAAGCGGATCAACGATCAACTCGGCCATCACGTCGGCGACGCTCTGTTGCAGCGCTTCGCCAGCGTGCTGAGTGCCGAGGTGCGCCCCGGCGACATGGTGGCACGCCTGGCTGGCGACGAGTTCACCATCATACTGCCGGCCCTGCGCCAGCCGGAGCTGGAGCTGCCCGCCCTGTGCGAGCGGCTGCTGGCGGCCATGGCGGTGCCGGCCGACGTGGCCGGCCACCTGTTGCCCCTCGCCGGCAGCATCGGCGGTGCGCTCTGCCACTCGGGCCAGTATTGCCACATCGACGATCTGCTGCACCGGGCCGACAGTGCCATGTACCAAGCCAAGCAGGCCGGCAAGGGACGCTTCGCCCTCGACCTCTGAGCTGCCATCCTTGAAATGCAAAACGGCGGCCCGAAGGCCGCCGTTGTCATTATTCATGCGCGAGGGGGATTAGTTGTCGCCCAGCAGGACGGAATCCAGCGCGATTTCGATCATGTCGTTGAAGGTCAGCTGACGCTCTTCGGAGGTAGTCTGCTCACCGGTACGGATATGGTCGGAGACGGTGCAGATGGTCAGTGCCTTGGCACCATACTCTGCAGCCACACCGTAGATGCCGGCGGCTTCCATCTCGACACCCAGGATGCCGTACTTTTCCATGACGTCGAACATGGAGGGGTCCGGGGTGTAGAACAGGTCGGCGGAGAAGATGTTGCCCACGCGCACGGCGACGCCCTTGTTCTTGGCGGCCTGTACGGCATTGGCAACCAGATCGAAGTCGGCGATGGCGGCGAAGTCGTGATCCTTGAAGCGCAGACGGTTCACTTTGGAGTCGGTGCAGGCACCCATGCCGATCACCACGTCACGCAGTTTCACGTCTTCACGCACGGCACCGCAGGAGCCGACGCGGATCAGGGTTTTCACGCCGTAATCGGTGATCAGCTCTTTTGCATAGATGGAGCAGGACGGGATGCCCATGCCGTGACCCATGATGGAGATGCGACGACCCTTGTAGGTGCCGGTGAAACCGAACATGTTGCGCACGTCGCACACCTGCTCGACGTTCTCCAGGAAAGTCTCGGCGATGTACTTGGCGCGCAGGGGGTCGCCCGGCATCAGCACGGTATCAGCAAAGGCGCCATCTTTCGCATTGATATGAGGAGTTGCCATTCTCTTGATTCCTTCACACTAGGTTGAGTTTTATTGTCTTTATTGGTTGCCCGCCGCCGAGGCGGCGGGCGGGTAAATTACAGGAAGCTGGTACCGTATGCCAGTTTGGGCAGGCCGTGGTACGCCGCGATGCTCTGGCCGATGTCGGCGAAGGTCTCGCGACGACCGACGGAGCCGGCTTTGACCGGCTTGCCGTAGAACAGCACCGGGATGTACTCGCGGGTGTGATCGGTACCACCCCAGGTCGGATCGCAGCCGTGGTCGGCGGTCAGCACCACCACGTCGCCATCTTCCAGCAACTCGAACAGCTCCGGCAGGCGGGAGTCGAAATACTCCAGCGCATCGGCGTAGCCCTTCACGTCGCGACGGTGACCGTAGGAGGAGTCGAAGTCGACGAAGTTGGTGAAGACGATGGTCTGGTCACCGGCCGCTTTCACCTCTTCCAGAGTACGATCCCACAGCTCGGTCAGACCGGTCCCCTTCACCTGCTTGGTGATGCCCTGCTGGGCATAGATGTCGGCGATCTTGCCGATGGAAACCACCTGGCCGCCCGCTTCCTTCATGTAGTCCAGCACGGTCGGTGCCGGCGGCAGCACGGAGTAGTCGTGGCGGTTGCCGGTGCGCTTGAAGTTGCCCTTGCCACTGCCCACGAACGGACGCGCGATGACGCGGCCGATGTTGTAGGGCTCCAGCAGCTCGCGCACGATGTGGCACAGCTCATAGAGCTTCTCGAGGCCGTAGGTCTCTTCGTGGCAGGCGATCTGGAACACGGAGTCAGCAGAGGTGTAGAGGATCGGCTTGCCGGTACGCATGTGCTCTTCGCCCAGATCATCCAGCACCTGGGTGCCGGAGGCGTGGCAGTTGCCGAGGTAACCCGGCAGACCGGCCTTCTCGACGATGGCATCCAGCAGCTCCTGCGGGAAGCTGTTGTGGTGGTCATGGAAGTAACCCCACTCGAACAGCACGGGCACACCGGCGATCTCCCAGTGACCGGACGGGGTGTCCTTGCCGGAGGAGAGCTCCTGGGCAAAGCCGTAGGCGCCGACCACCTCGATGTCTTTGTTCAGACCGGCCGGGAAGGTGCCGCTGGCGAGTTCGCCTGCGTGACCCAGACCCAGCTTGCTGAGGTTCGGCAGATTGAGGGCACCACGGCCTTCGATCTCACCGGCAGCGCAGGCCTTGGCGATATGGCCAAGGGTATTGGCGCCCACATCTCCGAACTTGTCGGCGTCGGCGGCAGCGCCAATACCGAAAGAGTCCATCATCAGAATAAAGGTACGTTTCATGGGACTTCCCCTTGTTACAAATCAGCCAGACCGATGCGACGGTAGACCTCGGGCAGCGCCTCTGGTCGGGTGTCACCGATCTTGACGGCGGCCTGCACCATGCTGGCAGCCTGAGCGAATTGCTCTTCAGTTTGAGCGTGGATCAGGGCGAGCGGCTTGTCTGCCTCGACGCTTTGACCCAGGCGGATAAAGTCGGTCAGACCGACCGCATAATCAAGTTTGTCACCGGCAGCGCGACGGCCACCGCCCATGGCGACCACGGCCAGACCCAGTTCACGGGTGTCCATGGCAGTCACGAAGCCGCTGTTGGCGGCATAGACGGGGCGCGCGATGGCGGCTTTCGGCAGGTGATGATCGTAGCGCTCCATGAAGTCGCTCGGGCCACCCAGGCCGGTCACCATGCGACCGAAGAGCTCGGCCGCCTTGCCATTGTCCAGCACGGCTTGCAGCTTGCGACGGGCTTCGCCGTCATCGCTGGCCAGGCCGGCGGAGATCAGCATCTCGGCACACAGCGCCATGGTCACGGCGTGGATGCGCGGGTTGCGGTATTCACCGGTCAGGTAGCGCACCGCTTCGCGCACTTCCACTGCGTTGCCGGCGCTGGAAGCCAGCACCTGGTTCATGTCGGTCAAGAGTGCTGAAGTGCGGCAGCCGGCACCGTTGGCCACGGCAACGATACTCTTGGCCAGCTCTTCGGAAGCTTCAAAGGTCGGCATAAAGGCACCGGAGCCAACTTTCACATCCATCACCAGCGCTTCCAGCCCGGAGGCGAGCTTCTTGGAGAGGATGGAGCCGGTGATCATGGCGATGGATTCGACGGTGGCAGTGATGTCCCGTACCGCATAGATACGCTTGTCGGCCGGGGCGAGATCGCCGGTCTGGCCGATGATGGCGACACCCGCCTCTTTCACCACTTTCAGGAAACGATCGTTATCGACCGAGGTCTGGTAGCCAGGAATGGCATCCAGCTTGTCGAGGGTACCACCGGTGTGGCCCAGGCCACGGCCGGAGATCATCGGCACGAAACCGCCGCAGGCGGCGACCATCGGGCCGAGCATCAGGGAGACGACGTCACCCACACCGCCGGTGGAGTGCTTGTCGACGATCGGGCCACCCAGATTGAGGTGATCCCAGGTCAGTACCATGCCGGAATCGCGCATGGCGCAGGTCAGGGCGACCCGCTCATCCATGGTCATGTCTTTGAAGTAGACCGCCATCGCCAGCGCCGCAATCTGGCCCTCGCCGATGGTGTTGTTGGTAATGCCCTGAACGAAGAATTGAATCTCTTGGGTACTGAGCGCTTCACCGTTGCGCTTCTTGCGAATAATTTCTTGAGGCAAAAACATCTTTCATTCCCTCCGCCATTGCTGGCGTTACACAAGCCTGAATCCTTGCCCGCACACCGCATGGTGGGGGCGAAACAGGGCGGACCAGGTCCGCCCTCTCATCAACCTATTAGTAACCGCTGGTGTTGGCCGGCTTGTCGCCATGCCCCAGTGTGGCCAGCAGGCTGGCCAGCAGGCTGGATGCACCAAAGCGGAAGGTGCGGGCGGATACCCAGTCCTTGCCCAGGATCTCTTCGGCCATGGCCAGGTACTGACCCGCCACGGCGGCGTCTTTCACGCCACCGGCCGGCTTGAAGCCGACTTTCGGGTTCTTGGCCTTGATCACTTCCATCATGATGCGCGCCGCTTCCGGGGTCGCATTGACCGGCACCTTGCCGGTGGAGGTCTTGATGAAGTCGGCACCGGCGTCGATGGAGATTTCAGACGCGCGGCGGATCAGCGCCTCTTCTTTCAGTTCACCGGTTTCGATGATCACTTTCAGCAGGGCTTGGCTACCACAGGCTTCCTTACAAGCTTTGACCAGATCGAAGCCGACCTGTTCATTGCCGGCCATGAAGGCGCGGTACGGGAACACCACGTCCACTTCGTCGGCACCGTAGGCTACGGCGGCGCGGGTTTCGGCCACGGCGATCTCGATGTCGTCGTTGCCGTGCGGGAAGTTGGTCACGGTCGCAATGCGCACGTCGGCGGCGCCGATTTCACGCAGGGTCTTGCGAGCGATGGGGATGAAACGGGGATAGATGCAGACGGCGGCGGTCAGGCCGGCCGGTGACTTGGCCTTGCGGCACAGGTCGATCACCTTCTGATCGGTGTCGTCATCGTTCAGAGTGGTCAGGTCCATCAGGTTCAGGGCGCGCTGGGCGGCCAGTTTCAGATCAGTCATTCTGTTCTCCAAAGTCTCGATTTAGTCCGGATTCCAGGGCATGGGTCCGCCTGTCGCAACGCAACCGGCAAGACACGACTCCCAAAGAAACGGGAATGGAATTGCAGCGCAATTGCACGGGCAATGAGGCTGCAAATAAGGCAAGAGCCCTGTCACTTTCTTACAAAAGTGCGGACTTGGTTCCATGAAGACTTGAGAAAGGCAGACAAGGTCTGACCCGACTTCCCAATCAATTCCATTTGACCGCCAACACCCGATTTCATCGGGCATTAGTCAATGCCAGCACCCTGCTGGCAATGCCTATTTCAGCCGAGATACCCCTTGTTTGCAAGCCGGATTTGCCATTTTCAGAGGTACCTCACATCTGGCAAATCCGGTACTGAAAAGTGCGTTAAGAGAAGAAGCGAGTGAGTATCCAGGAGTATGCCAGCCCCCCCAGATAGACTCCGACGATCCCCATTACCCCGGACAATACGGGTGGGGCCGGGATCGGCAATTTGAGGAAAGAAAACAACAAGCCAACGATAAAGCCGGCCGCCATCGCCAGTAGCACTTCATTCATATAACCTCCGATTTGACTCATTTTATTATTAGTTTAGAAAGGAAAACGGTTGTCACCGCCCCAAACGCGAACGCCACAGCTTCTCGCTGTGGCGTTCGTCTTTATCCTGACAGTCAGGCGATATTACATGCCGGACAGCGCCAGGAAGAAGCCTGCGATGGTCGCAGACATCAGGTTGGACAGAGAGCCAGCCAGTACGGCTTTCAGACCAAATTTGGCAATGGTGCCACGACGGTTCGGTGCCATGGAGCCCAGACCACCCAGCAGGATGGCGACGGAGGACAGGTTGGCGAAGCCGCACAGGGCGAAGGAGATGATGGCCTTGGTGTGGTCGGACATGGCCACGCCATTGATCAGCACTTCATCTTTCAGATACGGGGCAAAGTTCAGGTAGGCCACGAACTCGTTGACCACCAGCTTCTGACCGATGAAGGAACCGGCCACGATGGCTTCGCTCCAGGGCACCCCGATCAGGAAGGCCAGCGGGGAGAAGATCCAGCCCAGCAGCAGTTCCAGAGAGAGCTGCGGATAACCGAACCAGCCACCCACACCGGAGAAGATGCCGTTGATCATGGCGATCAGACCGATGAAGGCCAGCAGCATGGCACCAACGTTCAGGGCCAGTTGCAGACCGGCGGAAGCACCGGCGGCAGCGGCATCGATCACGTTGGCAGGCTTGTCTTCCAGCTCGCCATCGGCATTGTTTTCGTCGTAGCTCGGGGTCTCGGTTTCCGGCACCAGCAGCTTGGCGAACAGCAGACCACCCGGAGCAGCCATGAAGGAGGCGGCGATCAGGTATTCCATCTTGACGCCCATGGAGGCGTAGCCAGCCAGTACGGAACCGGCAACGGAGGCCAGACCACCACACATGACGGCAAACAGCTCGGAGTCAGTCATCTTGGAGATGAAGGGACGTACCACAAGCGGGGCTTCAGTCTGACCCACGAAGATGTTGGCAGTGGCAGAGAGGGATTCGGTACGGGAAGTGCCCAGTACTTTTTGCAGACCACCACCCAGCAGTTTGATGACCCACTGCATGATGCCCAGGTAATAAAGAACGGCGATCAGCGAGGAGAAGAAGATGATGACCGGCAGTACGCGGAAGGCGAAGATAAAGCCGCCGCCACCGAATACTTCGAACATCTTGTTGCTGACCAGACCACCGAACAGGAATTCGATACCGTTTTGGCCATAACCGATGACGCTGGAAACGGCATCGGATACACCCACCAGAATATCTCGGCCAACCGGGACGTACAGCACGAATGCACCCAGTCCAGCTTGAATTGCAAAGGCACCGGCAACGGTGCGAATTTTTATTGCTTTGCGATTACTGGAGAACAGCACCGCGATAAGGACGAGCGTTGCCATCCCTACCAGACCCATTATCAAATTCATTATTAACACTTCCTCTTTAGTAGCACCTTCCAGCTTGTTAACAACTTGTATCTCAAAGCCATCAATCAAGGGTGCGCATTATACTAATTACGGTGCGACAAAGTAGAATGCTGGTCACATTTTATAAGCATGAAATGCGCTAGGGGTCGTCAAATTAGACCGCAAACGATTTTTACTCACCCCGTTTTTTATCATGCCGCTATCAATAGTTAATCAGCTGTTAATTTGTGACTTGCCCAGTTGGAAAGCCTGCAAAGTGGATTCACGTAACACCGAGGCAACATGGGCCAGCGGTTGTTGCCGCAAATCGGCCAGCAGTTGCGCAATTTTCGGCAGGTTGGCGGGGGTGTTGGGCGCCCCCTGCTGACCCTGCAGCGGCATGTCGGGAGCGTCGGTTTCCAGCAGCAAGGATTCCAGCGGCATGTCGCGCACTGCCTCCCGGGTCTTGTTGGCCCGCTCGAAGCTGATGACCCCGCCGATACCGAGCCGAAATCCCAGTTGCCAGAACGCATCTGCCTGCTGCAGAGAACCGCTGAAGGCGTGGATGACGCCCCCTCTGGCCGGACGCAGGCGCCTGAGGATCTTGGCAACCGTGTCGTTGGCGCGCACCGAATGGACGATCAAGGGCAGCTCATGCTCCATGGCCAGCGCGATCTGGGCCTCGAACATCTCGAGCTGCCCCTCCTGAGGCACATGAGAGCGCAGATCCAGCCCGCACTCCCCCACCGCCACCAGCCCGCGTGGACGCTCGGCCAGCAGTCGCCGCAGCCGGGTCAAGACCGCCGGGGTCTGCCCCCCCACATACCAGGGGTGCACACCCAGGGCATAGGAAATACCGTCGTGCTCTGCCGCCAGCGCCATCACCCGGCCCCAGTTTTCCTCTCCCACGGCGGGAATGATATACTCGCTCACCCCCAGCTGGCGGCACTCGGCCAGCAGCGCCGCCCGATCGGGATCGAAGACCGGAAAATCGAGATGGCAATGGGTGTCGATCAGTTGCATGTCGCTCTCACCTGTTTGTCGTAATTAATGGGTCCATATCATGATGAAACGCACAAGCCACGGCTTTACCCTGATAGAACTGGTGCTGGTCATCATAGTGCTGGGGATCCTGGCCGTCACCGCCCTGCCCCGTTTCATCAATCTCAAGGATGACGCTCTCAAGAGTACGGTCGCCACCACCGCCACCAGCTTTGCCAGCGCGGTGCAGCTGGCCCATGCCGGCTGGGCGGTCAAGGCGCAGGATCAGGCGCTCTACAATCTCGGCAGCATGGGGCAGCGCAATCTCGACATCAACCGCTATGGCTGGCCCGCCGGCACCGACGAAGATCAGGGCCGCAAGGGGATAGATGAGCCCTATGTCGCAGGTCAGGGTGACTACATCTCGGTGAGCAACCAGTCAGACTGCCGCCTACTGTTTCAGGGACTGCTGGACAGCAGCTATACCGTCGCCTCGGTCGATCAGGATCCCGAGATCCAACTCAACGCCGATTACCTGTCCAGCGAACTGCCTGCCAACCAGGTAGATGCGGATGGGGAGCCGCACAGCAACTGCCGCTATACCCTGCGCGACTCCATCGGCCGCTTCCCGGCCTATCCGGCTGGCCTCTCCTTCGACTACAACAGCATCACTGGTGCCGTGACCCGCAATTTCCAGTGAGCGGTTCCGACTCCTCCTGCTGCTCCGTCTGCGGCGCGTCATCCTGCTCGCTGCGTACCGGCATGCAGCAGCGCCGGTTCTCCGGTGTGAGTCCCCACTCCTCGCACCAGCCATCGTAGCGAGCCAGCCAGCGTAACAAGATGCCTTTCATGGTCTGTTCCTCGTCTCTGTCGCACCCTTGCCGTTTCTGCCTATCTGCTCCGAATCCGCTAATGTCACGACTCGATACCGGAATGACAGGTATAAAAAAACGACTCCATTTGGAGTCGTTTTTATCAGAGCCATCTGGCTAATTCAATTCACGCCTGGGTGGGCAGGCTCAGTCGAGCAACGGCCTCTACGTACATGCCGCAAGGGGAACATGTCCACCGGCGATCAGGCCTTGGCCGGCAAACTCAAGCGGGCAACCGCTTCCACGTGCATGGAGTGCGGGAACATGTCGACCGGCTGCACCTCGTCCAGCACGAAGCCCTGCTTGACCAGCCAGGCGAGATCGCGGGCCAGGGTCTGCGGGTTGCAGGAGACATAGACCAGCCGGCGCGGCGCCATGGCCACCAGGGTCTGCAGCACGGCCTTGTCACAGCCCTTGCGCGGCGGATCCATCACCACCACATCGGCGGTCACGCCCTGAGCGTGCAGCTCGGGCATCAGCTGCTCGGCCTTGCCGACGTGGAATTCGGTGTGCTCGATGCCGTTGAGGGCGGCGTTGCGACGGGCATCGCTGATGGCGCTCTCCACCGACTCGATCCCCACCACCTTGGCAGCCTTGCCGGCCAGGAACAGGGAGATGGTGCCGATACCGCAATAGATGTCGAACACCGTCTCGTTGCCGGTCAGTTCGGCATACTCGAGGGCGCTGGAGTAGAGCACGTCGGTCTGGCTCGGGTTGTTCTGGAAGAAGGAGAGCGGCGAGATCTCGAACTCGAGCTCGTGGATCTTGTCGCGGATAACCCCTTCGCCCAGCAGCACCCGGTTGGTGGCGCCCAGGATGCGGTTGGTGCGTTCCTCGTTGATGTTCTGCACCAGGGTGGTAACCGGCAGATCGCTCAGGGCGGTCAGCAGCTCGGCTTCGAACGGCAGCTCCTCGCCCAGGGTCACCAGCACCACCATCAGCTCGCCGCTCTTGAAGCCCTTGCGGGTCATCAGGTTGCGCACGCAGCCGGTGTGGTTCACTTCGTCATAGGCGGCGATGTCGTGCTCGCGCATCCAGCTGCGCACCCGGGCGTTCAGCTCGACGTGCAGGGAGTCCTGCACCGCGCAATCATCGGCGGTGATCAGGTCATGGGAGTGTTTGCGATAAAAGCCGATCTCGGCGCCGGCGTCGCAACCGCGCACCGCATATTGGGCCTTGTTGCGATAGGCAAACGGGCTGTCCATGCCGAGGATTGTCCTGACGGTGGTATCACCCAGCCCGGCCTGTTCCAGCGCACTCTCCACCAGCGCCTGTTTGAGCTTGAGCTGGGCCGGATAGGCCAGCGGGCGCACCTGGCAGCCACCGCATTCGGTGTTGGGGCAGAAGTCGGCGACCCGATCGGCGGAGGGCTGGAGCAGCTCGGTCACCTTGCCGTGCAGATAGTTGGGCTTGACCTCGGTCAGCTCCACCAGCGCCTGCTCACCGGGCAGCAAACCTTCGACAAACAGGGGGCGGTCGAACAGGCGTCCTTTGCCATCTCCTTTGTCGGTCAGTTCCAGGATCTCGATCTGGTGTTGATGTCCCACTAACGGCATGAGCGGCTCCAAAAGTACATATAAAGAGGGGTGATGGAACCGGCCCGGCCAGCCCCATCAAGAAAAGGTGGCAGAGTTTAGCGGAGATCCGGCCAAATTGCAGGCATAAAACAGCAACAAGACCGAGGACATTGCCCCGCCTGACGTTATCTGGCGAAAAGCCGGAGTCCCCCGGCGCGATTCAGGGGTTGTCCTTAATAAGAGAGCATGGTGACCACGGACTGGCTATCACCCCGACGGCCCAGCCATCAAACCGGCCCCCCAACCCTGACAGCCCCACATAAAAAAGCCGCCGGCATGGCCGGCGGCAATATAGCTGACTAACAGATGGCGGATTACAGGCTGTAGGCCTTCTCGCCGTGGGTGGTGACATCCAGCCCCTCCCGCTCCGCGTCTTCTTTCACTCGCAGGCCGATCAGCAGATCCACCAGCTTGTAGGCCACCACCGAGATGATGCCGGACCAAAGGATGGTCACACCCACCCCGATGGCCTGAATCTTGACCTGCGCCAGGATGGAGTATCCCTCCGCTACTTGGTTGGTGACGTAGTCCCACACCCCGGTACCGCCCAGATCCGGGCTGGCGAAGACGCCGGTCAGCAGCGCCCCCAGGATGCCGCACACCCCGTGCACACCGAACACGTCCAGGCTGTCATCGGCGCCCAGCAGCCGCTTGAGACCGTGAACCCCCCACAGCCCGGCAACACCGCTGATGAGGCCCATTACCAAGCCACCACCCACTCCGACGAAGCCGGCCGCCGGAGTGATCACCACCAGCCCGGAGACGGCGCCGGAAGCCGCGCCCAGCAGGGAGGGACGACCCTTCATCACCCACTCGGCCAGGGTCCAGGAGAGGGCCGCCGCCGCCGGAGCCACCCAGGTATTGATGAAGGCCAGAGCCGCCGTGCCGTTGGCTTCCAGCGCAGAGCCGGCGTTGAAACCGAACCAGCCGAACCAGAGCAGGGAGGCCCCGATCATGGTCATGGTGAGGCTGTGCGGGGTCATGGGATCACGGCCATAGCCCAGGCGTTTGCCCACCAGATAGGCCCCGACCAGACCGGCCACCGCCGCGTTGATGTGCACCACTGTGCCGCCCGCAAAATCCAGCGCACCGTGCTGGAACAGATAACCGGCGGTCGCGGTGGCGGCTGCCGCGGCATCGGCCGTGGTATAGGCATCCGGCCCCGCCCAGTACCACACCATGTGGGCCAGCGGAATATAGGCGAAGGTGAACCAGATCACCGAGAACAGCAGCACGGCGGCAAACTTGATGCGCTCGGCGAAGGCCCCCACGATCAGGCCGCAGGTGATGGCGGCGAAGGCGCCCTGGAACACCACATAGATGAACTCGCTGATGCCGACCCCCTTGCTGAAAGTGGCGGCGATGGAATCAGGGGTGACTCCCTTGAGCAGCGCCTTGCTGAAGGAGCCATAAACGCTGTTGCCCTCGGTAAAGGCCAGTGAATAGCCGTAGAGGATCCACAACACGCAGATGAGCGAGAACAGGGTGAACACCTGCATCAGCACGCTCAGCATGTTCTTGCTGCGCACCAGGCCGCCATAAAACAGGGCCAGGCCCGGAATGGACATCAGGATCACCAGGGCTGCCGACAGCAGCATCCAGGTATTGTCCCCCTTGTTGATGGTTACTACTGCCGGTGCCGCAGCCTGCACGACCTCGGCCGAGGCGGCCACCACCTCTTCAGCCCAACTGGGGGCGGCCAGCAAGGCGGCAAGCGCCAACAGGCCAGTCATCACGAGTCTCTTGAGCATACAGCCATCTCCTTCCCTGTCGTCCCGGCTCCCGGCCGGGTCCATTTCCTGATATGAACATCGAAACCGACGATTCACGTACATCCACATTCGCTACACACTGGTGACCGCCCCGCCCATCATTCCTCGGATGAGCGGCATCATGGCGACATAAGTGCTTCAAAGCACAAAGCAGGCCAACTTAATAAATTCTTTTAAATCAATTAATTATGCTTACCACAGCAAAGTGGCGCACCAGATTGGCGCACGGGACGCGCTAACTTGAGCAAGTGCGCACTTCCGCTGTGCACACACATATTGCCGCACCGAAATAGCGCAGAGGGACGCCATGCGGGACATAGACGAGCAGCCGGCTTGTCGATATCAGCCAGAAAACAGAATAGCGATGAGAAAGGAGAAAGCGGAAAAACAAAAGGCCATCATTGCTGATGGCCTTTTGTCTTGGAATTTGATGGTGCCCGGGGTCGGACTCGAACCGACACGGTTATTCACCGGCGGATTTTGAAACCATCGTAAGCCACATTGAATCAATGGCTTGCAGTGTTTTCGCGGGTTTGCTTGGGAATGGATGTGGCTTACTAGGCATCGCTGGTGAGCGCTGCCGCCATTTTGCCGCCATTTTTCAGCGCAGTGATCGGGTTGAGTTTGACCGCATCTTCGAGGTGGTCCGGAGCAAAGTGGGCATAGCGCATGGTCATCTTGATATCGGTGTGGCCAAGGATTCGCTGCAGTACCAGGATGTTGCCACCCGCCATCATAAAGTGGCTGGCGAAGGTGTGGCGCAGAACGTGGGTGCTCTGGCCTGCAGGCAATTCAATCTCGGCCCGTCTTATCGCTTTCTCGAACTCGGCATAACAGTCGCCGAACAAACGGCCGGTGCGCTTGGGCAGCAATGCCAACAACCAGCCAGCCACCGGTACAGTGCGGTTCTTCTTGCCTTTGGTGCGGGTGAAGGTCAGCCGCCCGATACCCACCTGTGAACGAGTCAGCTTTTCAATCTCAGACCAGCGAGCACCGGTAGAGAGGCACAGCATCACGATCAACCACAAGTCTTTCAGGCCCGCGCAGGCCGCCAGCAACTGCTCTATTTCATCCTGATTAAGAAACGCCAGTTCGGACTCTTGCACCTTGTACTGGCGCAGCACCTCCAGTGGGTTACCATGTGCCCACTCACCCAGGCGGCCGAGTTCATTGAACACCGCCTGCAGGTAAAGCAGTTCGCGGTTGATTGTGGTCGGGGATACTTGCTTGCGCTGACCGGGTACATAAAGCTCGCCTGCCAGTCGCCGCTCGCGGTAGGCCGCAAACTGCTGGGCCGTGAACTCGGTCGCCACAGGGTTACCCAGCGCCTCAGCCAGCCAGATCAACTTATCGCGTCGCCGGTCACCGTCGGTCAGGGTTTGGCCATGGCGACCATACCAGAGCGCCACTAGATCACTTAGCCGCCGTTCATCCACATTCCCCGCCTCTGGCTGTTGCCAGGGCTGGGCCAGCATGTGTTTTTCCCACGCCAAGGCTTCACCCTTGGTAGCGAAGCGCTTGCGCTTACGGGGACCATCACGGCCTTGGGGGTAGACCTCGGCAAGCCAGAGCTTTGGCTTGCCATCGTCAAGTTTACGGACGGTCATTAATGTGATGAGCCTGTTATTAGATGATTTTAGAGCAACAAGTTTCTGCTCTTGGATACTGGTCTGAAACTAAAGCTTACACTACCTGATAACATTCTTTCACAACGCTGCTGCCTCAAGTTTTGAACCATCATCAAAAATATAAATTTCAGGAGTCCATTCAAACTTCATCTTTTTATGGTCTACGCTGCGTAATTTAGTATCTGCATCCATAAATTGGTTGTAATCAATGCTGCCGCGATATATGGATTTACATTTGGCGGGGATAGGTTGATCATTGGATAACCTAACAGTCTTGATAATTTCACCAAACATATCCTTGAATATGACAATCCCTTTTACCCCTGATATTTCCTTATCGGTCTTGTTTCTAAAACCTATCGAAATATCAAAGCTATCAGAATAACGTTTTGCACCAACGTCCGAAGGGGTGAACTTGAAGGTGAGCAATACTGCATCCACAGCATTGTTCATCTTGGATAGGGCATCCTCTTGTGCTCGTTGGGCTTGCACTTGCTTGGCTGCTTTCTCCTGTTTCTCACGGGCCTTTGCTTCAATCATTGAGCGTTGCACCTCAATGGCTGCACCAATTGTCTGCCCCTCAGGAACGCCTTTTCCGCCAAAAGCCTCAGACATAACAGTGCTGACCATATAGCCTTGTAAAAGCTTGCGATCATCTTCACTTAGTTTTTTGACCGCACTGGTGAAGTCACTATCTGTCTTCCATTCTGATATATTGTCTGGGAACTGCATTGCTTTTGGATCTTTGTCACAGCCGAATAAAGCTGTAGATAACACCAACGCGATGATTATTACTCTTTTCATCTATTCACCATCAAATAAAGGCCATGAAGGACTGAGCACACATTCACCCACCCCTCTTGAAGATACGGCGGTGTTCTACTACCACACCAATGATTGTTATGGCGGTATGGTCTGTGCTGAGGATGGAGTGGTCGTCATTGAGCGGAACCAGTTCAAAACGGGGGCTGCCGTCATCGTATTCGCCACGAGAGCGAAATTTTTTGAAGGTGGCCTCTTCGCTGCCGTTCTTGGCAATGACGAAATCGCCAGCTTTGGGGGCTTCGTCAGGGTCAACAATCAGCAGATCCCCCTCTTTGAAGTCAGGCTCCATTGAGTTGCCCCGCACCCAAAGACCAAACGCGCAACTACCGACACTGACACCCACTGCTACATATTCCAGGCTGCCATCAAACGCCGTGGCCTGTTCGCACATTTCGCGCCAATGGCCAGCTTGCACATAGCTTAGGATCGGTACCCTGACCCCCTGAGGAATCAAGGCTGGCTCAACGTTTGATTCAAATGCGAGAGATGACTCACTCGCGTTGCCTTTACCTGTCAGCAGCCAATCAACAGACACGCCCAAGGCCGCCGCCAAATCGTTGAGGTAGCGGCCACTAGGAGAGCTCTCTCCACGTTCCCATTGACTTACAGCGACTCGTGAGACTCCAACTTTTGCCCCCAGGACATCCTGGCTATAGCCGAGTCTCTTCCTCGTCTGCTTGATACGTTCGCTTACGTTCATCATGTAAGCAATCTTACCACTCGCCTCCGAAAGCGTTCTTTTCTTTTTTAGAAAGCATTGCTTGCATTTAGCATCAACCAAGCTTACATTTCCTGTCGAAAGCAAAGTTTACATTCCTTGTGGAGGATTTTTGGGGTGAAAAAACAGGACGCAATAGACCACTTCGGAGGAGTAGTGCAGTTGGCTTACGCGCTGGGCTGCTCGCCACAGGCTATCTCTCAATGGGGCGAAGCCATCCCGCAAGGCCGCGCCTACCAGATCGAGGTGCTGACCGGCGGCAAGCTGAAGGCCGCTCTCATCCAACCTCGCACCGAACAATAAGGGGAGCAGCCATGCCACCTCGTCATATCAACCCTGCAGTTTCACCTGCCCCAGCGGCTGCCATCAGCGCGATCAATCTCGTGATCTCACCTGATACCCCACCGCTGATGCCCATCGCCAAGTTTGCCGAGTGGATTGGTATCTCAGTCGATACCGCGCGCTCATGGGTCAAGGATGGTGACCTCGATATAAAGAAAAAACGCAAAAAAAATGATCTGGTGATGGTCAAGGTGCATGTGTTTATCGCCAAGCAGATGGATGGCTGCGTCACGCTGACCAACTGATACCAGCTTATTCAATCAAAAGGAGTGGGTCATGTTTGTTGAATACCTCGACATACATACGCACTGGCACAGTGCCTGCCAGCAGTTTGCAAAAAACCACGATGGGAAGGTCGCCAATCTGGGTCGAACCATCGGAATGAAGAATCCGCAAAGCCTAAACAACAAGCTCAACCCCGAGCAGGAACACGAGCTCACGGTGGCGGAATTGATCGCGCTGTTCCATGCCACAGAGGGTGACGAAACCCTGTTTGATGGTGCCCTGCTCTGCTGTGGCCTAACCGCCGTGGCGATCCCCAAGGGGGAGCGAGCCCCCTCCCTACCCCATCAGGCACTGAGCTTGACGTCCCAAGTTGCCAGCATCGGCCAGCGAGCGCTGGAGCTGACCAGCCGAGGCCGGATCACCCGCTCGGAACGCAACACCCTGGTGAGCGTGGCCACGTCAGCGATGGGGTCCATCGCCATCTTAATCCACGACATCGAGGCCCGCTTTCAGGCCGTACCGACCGTCGCCTGCGCATCAGACATCCTGATGCAAACCATGACCATGTAAGGGGGGACTCCATGCAAAAGCACATCGACTCAGAACAACGCAACCTCGCTGGCCTGACACCAGCTGAACAAGTCGCCATGAACACAGCGGGCTGCCTGCTGCTGCGCGAGATTTTCGGCAAGACGCGTTCCAGTCTGGATACCGACTGGCTGGCAATCAGCGCTGCCAAAAAGGCCGCGATTTGCACCATTGCTCGTCAATCGCGTGGCCAGCTGATGACCGCCACCCTGTCTGCCCTGCCCCATGCGCAGCGCGAGGCGATCCGGTTAGCCGTTCTTGAACTGGATTATCAAGGTGAATTTCGCTGCGGCTGTGACAGCAAGGTATGGCACCCGGCACCGGTCACCCAGCCTATCGGAGATATCGAGAGAGAGAAGAAGGAACGGGCCGCCAAGCTGCGCATGAAACGTGCGGTGTTGGCCGCCAGCGAGATGGTCAAACAAGGCCCTCACGCCATCGGGCAATAAAAAAGCCCGCTTAACGGAGCAGCAACTCCAAGCGGGCCTTCAGTAATCAATCCATAGGAAGAATCGACATGACAACTTTAGCGATCCCCTGCGCTCTGCGCAACCTTCGAATCCAACAACGCAAGCTGACGGGCCGTTGTGGCTCCCGTCTTACCCAGCACCCTGACGGAATTGCGCTCGCTGAGCGGTCCACTGCGCTGGCGTGGGCCTCCCTGTTCAGTTGCATCCATCCCTGCACAGCTCAACAAGGAGCCTGACCATGTCCGAACAAATGACCACTATCAATCTGCTTAACCACCATGCCGCCAAGCGCCTGCGTCAGTTGCGGGAGCAATTGAACTTGAGCCGCCCCAAGTTTGCCGACCTGCTGGGCATTCCGCCCACCACGCTCAAGAACTACGAACTGGGGTACCGGGAGATCGGCGGCGGCCTGCTCCTGCTGATCGCCAACCATCCGACGCTGAACCAGTACAGCCAGTGGCTGCTGACCGGCACCCATGCCAACCAGCAGCAGGAGGCATAACCATGGCCGCCGTTATCACTCGTCACACCGAACCGAGCATCAAGGCCGCCAGCGCCTACCTGGTGCAGCAGGGTTACACCAACTGCGGTACCACCTGGCTGCGCGGCCAGAACGGGTACGCCCGCATGGAGCGTCTGACCTCTGGCTTTATCCGCATCATCGAGGGGGTTGCATGAGCATCGACGCCATTCATATCGCCAGGCGCGCCGAACAGGCCGTACTGCCGCTGCTGACCGAGCTGCTGGCCAGCACTGAGCAGACAAACCGCATCGCTCTGGGCGAGCTCTATTCAGGGGATGAGTACATCCAGGTGCAGCTGGTCGTGACCAGCCGCCCCGCTGATCTGCTCGATGACGACTCAGTGATGGGGGACGAGGAATGAGCCAAGACCTGATGTTCCTTCGCTTGTTTAACGAGTTCGCGGCCGCAAACCCACAGGCTGCGGATGAATGGCTGTTCGCTGAGGGGCGAAGCGGTTTTACGTGGGATCTCGAAGAAGAGCGGCTGGTATTCCAGCCGCAAGACGATGCCGCTCCTGAGCCGGTTGATGACCTGCTGCCGTTTATGGATAACCCGTTCTTTATTGGCGTTGATATGGCCTCTGGCCCTGATGAAACCGTGTTTAGTAAGCCTGTGGCCAAGGAGCCGACCAGTCCTAATCGCCTGAGCGTTATCCGCATTAGCTTCTTTGTGCTGTGCCAAGACTGCCTGCGCCTCTCCATCTACTCCAGGGATAAGCACTGCGAGCAAGAGTTCTGCCAATGCGGCGGCCAGTGGTGCGGCTGTGAAAACTGCAACGAACAAGCGCTCCTGCTGCTTCGCGGCGAGCGAGATCAAAACAAGCTTGGTCTGCAAGTGCCCATCTCAAGCTGGTCGCCTGTGAACGGCTGCACGGTGGTAGGGGGTGCAGCATGAGCGACCTGTTTGAACTTGAGCCGCCACTCGATGAGCTGGCAGAAACCGAGTCAGGGCCTGCTCACCTGCGGGCGCCTGAACCTGTTAGCCAGCTGGCTAAGCACTTTGCTTTTTCTGTGGATGCGGTAAAGCGCGCAGACGAATTCAGCCAGGAGGAAAAGCTGTTGATGGGAGGGATCCGTACTCTGTATTGGCTGGCACTGGGTCAAGGCGATACAGCGCTGGCCAGAGATATTGGCGATTGGTGGTTTGAGAACGCGCAAAAGTACGGATTGAGGGAGGTAATAGCATGAGCTACCGCCTGATCTCCGAGCTGCAAACCCGCGTCGATAGATGGCGCGAAACCATGCTCGATGACGCCGCCCGCCTGCGCTACTACCAGCGCAACCTGCTGGAGATGCGCCGCTTATCACCGCGCCCGCATAACAGCATCACCCTGACCCTGCGCCAGTGCGCCGCAGCCAGGAAGATGATGAATCATGCCAGCCGTACGCTGGCGTCCTGCAGAAGCAACATCAAAGAACTGTCGGGTAACCATCTCCAATGACCAACCAGAACAACAAAGGGCCAGCCGCCGAGGCTGGCCAACTTGGTTTTGCCATCTCTCGCCTGCCAACGCCAAAGCGCAACCAGCTACCGCTGTCTAAAAAGGCCCTGCGGTCGCGCATCGATGCGCTCGCCAACTCGATGCCGGGCACCAAGCTGGAGGCCGCCTTTGTCGGCACCCCTGGTGAATACGATCTGGTCTGGGCGGTGCAGCTGCTCGATGGCCTACCCCCGCAGTTTACCCAGGTGCTGTTCAAGCAGTACGTGCGCCGCCGCAAAGATGGCACAGCCCGCAACTGCCGCAGCGCCAACATCTGGTTACGGGAGCGCGTGAAATGGGTTCGCTCTCTGGTGATGGCGCTGCCGGTCGATGCCCAGCAGTTGCGCGATGATGATGGCCGCAAGCGGGTCGCTCACCAGTTCGCCAACCAGACCGCGGCTATCTGGAAAAACATCGAGCAGAGCGGCCACTCCGGTGAACTGGATCTGATGGAGACATGGGAAGCCATCAAGCAGCCTGCCGACCAGTGGGCATTCATCGGCAAGATGCCGGACTTCAAAACCATCGAGGCGCGGGATAACTGGATCTTGAGCGTGATGGTGCGTTTGCTCTCAGCCAAGTGGTGGGAGAAGCGGGTGAACCGCTGCTGGGATCGGCTGCAAGAGCACATCGCCATTCTGCTGGGCAAGGTGCGCAAGGGCGTCTCTGCCTACGTCTCGAACGCCACCATGAAAGTGGTGCGCGAACGCAAGCGGGCCATGATGCGCTGGCTGGCCGAGTCGGAGGTGATGAACGGCCAGCACGATCTGGTGATCTCGATGAAGGATTGCTGGGAGGCCAGCGTCTCCAACCCGGTCAACCGCCGCAACGAGATGATGACCCGCATGCGCGGCTTCGAAGACTATGCCGAGCAGCAGGGCCATGTGGGGGTGTTCTTCACCTGGACAGCCCCGAGCCGCTACCACGCATGGAAGACCGGCCGCAACGGCAAGACTATCGAGAACAAGCATTACCAGGGCGCGACCCCGCGCGAAACCTGCGCCTATCTGGCCAAACTGTGGAGCCTGACCCGCGCCTCACTCAAACGCAATGATTTACCTGTATACGGCTTTCGCGTCTGCGAGCCGCACCATGACGGTACCCCGCACTGGCACATGCTGCTGTTTATGCGCCAAAGCGATCGCAACAAGGTGATCAGCACCTTGCAGCACTACGCACTGACCGACGACAAGAGCGAGCTGGTGCGGGTACCCATGGCCGCCCCCACCTTTACCGATATCACGCCACGGTTCGACTGGAAGATGATCGACCCGGCCAAGGGTGATGCAACCGGCTATCTCGCCAAATACATCGCAAAAAATATCGACGGCGCCTATGTCGGTGACGACGAAGAAGCAAACACCCCTGCCGACCAAGGCGCGCTGCATGCCTGCGCGTGGGCCAGTTGGTGGGGGATCCGCACCTTCCAGCAGATCGGTGGCGCCCCGGTCGGGGTCTGGCGCGAGCTGCGCCGCATCAGCAACGCCAAGAAGCATGGCGATCTGGTGGGGCCACCCAAGCCGGTGTTGCAAGACCCGCGCTTTGAGGCCGCCCGCTATGCCGCCGATAACGCCATCTTTCGTTGCTACCTCGAAGCCATGGGCGGCGCACTGGCTACCCGTTCCGAGCACCCCATCAAGCTGGCCCACCTCATCGAGGAGCAGGCCAACAGCTACGGCGAAGACATCAAGCGCCTGATGGGATTGCACACCGCTCGCTTGGGTATCAAGACCCGCCTGCAAGGGTGGGAAGTGGTACCAGCAGGCACCTATGAGGCCACCAAGGCCGCCAGAGTTTCGGCTGGGGGTGTTGGGGTTAAGACGGGCGACAGCCCGGCACCTTGGAGCTCTGACAATAACTGTACGCAGCCGGATCCAACGGCCTACGCGGATCAGTTGATGGCAGAGCAATGGGGTTTATCACCCTTCTCTATCGGGCGTTTGCGGGCTGGAGCCAGCGTCACAGCTGACGGTTTCACCCTCTGGCTTGAGAACGGCCAGGTGCAATCGAGCCGAGCGGTACCAAGCGAGCCAGACTGGGTGCCAGAGGGCCAGTCGCCAGCCGAGCCGAACCAGCCGGATGAGTACGCGGTACCGGAAGGCGATCAGGACTGGCCGATGCTGGTTGAGCTGTGCGGCAAGGTCTACCAGGCGCAGGGCCATGCAGGGGCATACCGCTGGATCGAGATGCTGCCGCAACCCTATCAGTCAGAGATGTGGCGGGTACTGGAAGGACTGGACGTGCCGGAGTGGATGCAAGAACAGAACGACTACAGCGAGGAGTGGGTATGAACATGACAGTTCAAGTAAGGGACACGGCAGAAATAACCAACGAGCCCATCGGTTCTTGCTGGTTATGGCACAGGTGGTTGCGGGTGACTGTAGTAGCTGGAGCAGAGTATTTGACCTGCTCACATTGCAACGCTCGGAAGGCTCTGATGAGAAGGCCAGGGCGTGTTGAGGTTCAGCTTGCATGGGTGCTCGGTAATACCAACCAGCTGTTCATAGGTATGGATCTGGCGGTATCGGCAAAACCACCTCGCAAGCCATAACAGGAGATTGAAGATGCACAGCAAACAGACCGTCAGCCGGGAAGAGTATCGCAGCCTGGATAATCGGGTGACCTGCATCCTGCAGCAGCGCTGGCCAGCCAAAGAAATCAGCCAGTGGGTGGGGATGCTCAAAGGCAAACAGCAGTCCGTGGCCTGCGCCATTCTGCGCCGCCGGCACCCTCGCCCAACATCGCTGGCCCTGCCGGTCATCGCCCCCGAGGTGCCGAACCCGTTTCAGACCAGAGCCAACCGCCCCACAGTGCCGGTGATGACCGCAGATGGCCGATCTGTTGGCCGCCGCCATATCGTGGACGGGCTCACCCCCGTGGCCATCGACCAGAACGGCACCATACGGTGCGCCGTCACAGGCCGCACCCTCTTTATCGCACCGGGCAGCACCACCGATCGCACCAACCCGGGCGCCGCCGCACAGCTCAATCCAACATACCGGCCTGCACTGCACCAGGTAGTGGCTGACCACCGTCAAATCGAAGCAGGAGTGTAACCATGGACATGAAAGTATTTCAGGCATTTGAGACCGTGCAAGAACGGGCACGGTACCTACTGCAACAAGAGATCACCACCAAGGTCGACATCGTGGATCTGACACCAGTAGCACGGGCATGTATTGGAGATATTAACCTGCCGATCGTAGGTGCAAAGGGCGAGACTGATGAACAGGTGATCGCCAAAGCCAAAGCATGGTTGCAGGAAGCTGCTGGGGGCGAGGCATGAGAGACCCGCGAAAAAATCCGGTACCGGGTGACGTCATCACCCGATTAGGCACCACCAGGGAAGTAAAGGCCACCAAGCAGAACGACCGCGGCACCGTCACCCATGTGGTGTACGGCCATCCAACAGTTGACCTGTCAGAGACCGAGACCACAATCGCCAGCTGGCGGGCATGGGCCAAGCTGGATGCCATGGTAGTCAGGGAGGGCGCAGCATGCACCACGAACTGAAAATCATGACGGCCTACTTCCCTCGGGTATTGGATAGCTCAAAGCCGTTCGAAACCCGCTACAACGACCGAAACTTTCAAGAGGGTGACACCGTCACCCTCAACGAGTGGGACGGCGAACGTTACACCAGCCGCAGCACTAAACGCCGGATCACCTTTGTCACCGACTACGCACAGAAGCCAGGATTTGTGGTGTTCGGGATGAAGCCGGCTCATGAGACTGACGAAGACTCTCTCGAGCGACCATACACTGTCTACTTTATGGCTGGATGGCGAGAGACTAAGACAGGGGGGCAGGAATTTTCATGGATGACAAAGGCATACCCAGACAGCGTGAGTGCGCCAGAGGTTATGGATGACATGAGGGATAGTTTGATACCTAGCAGATCAGATTATCCAGTTGTCGTGACGGCCTTCAATGAAGTGAAACGCTATCCTGCCATGCAGGAGGATCCGACCTGATGAAGGATGCAAAGCAACGCAAGCAGGAACAGAGGGCCAGGCGGACAGCGCTGGGCATAAAGCGGGTGGAGGTGGCGCTCTCAGAACGGGAGCGCCAGCAGTTGGACCACCTTTGTATTGCCAGGGCGGGGAGCAGCGAGCCATATAGTGCAGACGAATTCATCAGCACTCTGATCAGGCGGGACTGGGAAAGATGGCTGGAACAGGAGGCCGAGCTGAAACAGCAGACCGGCCCGAACTGCGACTGTGAACTGCCGGAAGGGTGTGGCGGTGCCTTCAAGGGTCAGGCCGAGTGCTGGCACACCCAGGGCGACAGGACGCTCGCCTTGTAGTGGCAGAGATAGGGAATCGTGTCCGGTCACAACACTCCAAAGGGGCGATACTATCGCTCCCTTTTGTTGTCTTATACCGTCCAATGGTTTCCAAAATTGAAATAGCGTGCTATTGTTTCCAAAAATGAAACTGAGATCCAGCCGTGCACGTACTATCTCGCAAGCCATTTAATGACGCTGCCAAGCTCTATCCCAACGACAGTGAAGCCTTGGTGCATGTGTACACAACGTTGCGCACTGGTGATTTCTCAGCACCTGATGAACTGAGGAAGGTGTTTCCCAACCTTGATAACTTCAAGTATCGAGACAAGTGGTGGGTGATCGATATCGGTGGCAATAACCTGCGCCTGATCGCCTTCATTGAGTTCAGGGATAACCGCATGTATGTGAAACACATTGTCAGCCATGCCGAATACGACAAGCTGACCGAGAAGTACCGGAGAAACAAGGAGTAACCATCATGTTAAATCTTGCGCTGGTTCAGATTAGAGAGGCATTGGCCCAAGTGCCATACATCACCCAGATCAATAATCAGGACGATTATGAGCAAGCTCTTGAGCTGATGGACGAGCTGGTCGACGACTATGGCGCCAACAAGCAATTGGTTGAGTTGCTGGCGACCAGCATCGAGCACTGGGAAGACAAGGCCGACGAGTTCGCCGAGTTCAACAAGGCGGTGGCAGGCGTAGAGCCGGGCATAGCCGTGTTGAAAACGCTGATGAACCAACACCATCTGGGGGTAGCTGACCTGCCGGAGCTGGGATCAAAATCCAACGTGAGCAAACTGCTCAACGCAGCCGAGGGTAAAAAGCTGACCCGCCAACACATTGAGGCGCTGAGCAAGCGCTTTGCTCTCTCCCCTGCGCTTTTCTTTTGATGAGTCCAAGGCAATAAAATGGGGTGCTATTGCACCCCCAGTCCTTTCAGTACCATCTGCCGCCCCTCCGGCGTCAGTGAGCCCATGATGCTGAGCACTAGTTGGTTTGTCGTCTTTGCAGACGGGCTCAGTGTATGAGCAAACGACAGGCAGGCCACCCAGGAATGGCCGCACTCGGCGTCCGTGCACTGGCAATAGAGATCAGAGACATCATCGCTCAGTCGATTGGTCTTGGTTATGCGGCCACGCTGGCCACACACTTTGCAATAAACCCGCATCACGTCCCCCATTCTCATATAAATCAACGCACTATTTTGCCACATCAAACACTGTTTGTTTATACAGCAGTGCCGACAGTTTCCCGAAAATCGACCCAAAGGGATCGAGGGAGTCCAGCCCCATTGATGGAGTCCCGCAGCAGTTCACACAGCGGCAACACCTCATTGCGGGCATAGGTGGCGTCGTACTTCTCGGGATCCCCCAGGCCTCCACCGCCATTGGTCGGGATGATGCCGGCCAGCGCCGCCGGAAAGCGGTGGCTAGTCAGTACATCCTGGGCGGTGATCCCCTTGATGGCGGCGAACTCGTCCTTGGTCGCAATGTCCCCCACCGGGATCAGCTTGATGCCATCGGGCTTGCCTTCCGGGATATTGACGAACATGGAACGGAAGTTACCTACCCCCTTACTGTTGGCAATCATCTCCTTCATCTCTTTTTCAGTGTCATCGTCCATGTTCGGGTCGGTGGCATAGAAGATGAACCCCATGTGGGCGCCATTGAGGAAGTATTTGCGGCGGAACAGGGTGGCGTCTTGGTTGAGCAGGGCAGACTGCAAGCCCCCCAGGTAATCAGGCATGCCATAGACCTGCTGCTCCGGGTCGTACTGGGCAAGCCAGATCACATCCTCCGGCCGGTAAATCAGGTTCGGCTTGCCCAGTTGCAGGTAGACAAAGCAGCCATCCTCGCGCCGGCGCAGATAGACGCTCGAGAGCGGGTGCAGCCCGACCACCTGGCCGAAGGCGTTGCGCAGCTTGAGCAGGCCAGCATCCCCGAACTGCAGGTAGTTGTGAGCAAAGGCGGTGACGGTGCTGCGCTGATTGGTAAAGCGGCCCGCCACCATATTGCGCCGCGCCATCAGAATGGCCCCGTGGTGGGCATTGGCCCGCGCGACCTTTGCCAGCCCCTTACGGTCGATGGGCGGCTGGTAATATTCCCCGTAGGGGTTGTAGAACACCCCGGTGTAATCGGTCATCCATGCCGTGGGGTCGATGGCCTCCGGCATGCTGAACGCTACCGTTCCGGGCTTGGTTGGAGTGGCCACCTCGGCCGGTTGCTGCTGTTGTTTGGTCATGCGAGGGAACTCTCCTGGGTGTCTTTGAATTGGCACATGAAGAGGAAATTGAACTCCTCCTGCGAGTACTCGTCTTTGAGCTCATCAATGTCCATGAGGTTGCAACCGAGTCGAACGGCATCCTCAATGGTGATGACATAGCGCCACTGCCGATCGGGACAAAGCTGGCCGCCATCGCGCAACGATGATCCGCCAGGGAAAGTGATCGCATCTCGGCCTGGGTATAGGTTCTTCCAGTGATCCCCGCTCCAGAAGTTGCGCGCCATACCGCGGCGCTCAGAGAGCGCTGAACAGTAGGTCTTGCGCCAACGCTTGTGCATAGCCATAGCGCCGGCCAAGTGCAGCGCCTTTCCAAAATCTGGCATCCAGAAATACTGATCGACGTAGACATGGCCAGCTTTTCCAGCAAAGGTCAGGTCATCAAGAGAAAGAAAATGGATCTGGGCACCGTTCGACAGGACGATGGGACTACCGGCCAGGGTGACCCCGAAAAACCTCTTTGCTATCAAGCAAACATAGGTGCGGTAGACATCAGCCATCTCTGGGGTTTCTGCCAAGAAAATCTGATTGTCGCCAGTCAATACCGCATCTTCAAAAGCCTCCCCGGCGAAGTAATAGGACATGCCGATCTGATGAGCTTGCAAGATGTTGCGGGTGCGCGCGAGTGACGGGTCTAGCTTGGCCTCACGGCAGCGCAGCTGGTAGCCAAACAGGGTGCAGATCCATTCGTGAAAGTGTTCCTCGGTCAACTGACTGATATCGTTCTTCATGCTGCCTTCTTAACTTCGCTGGTTGTCCAGGTGGATTTACGTTTGCGGTTGCTATCGAGCGGCTCATTGGCCACGGCGTGTGCGATGGCAAAAAACACGTCCGCGTGTCCGGTCACATTGTCTCGGGCAGCCCTGAACGTCATCTGGCCGCCGCCGGTGGTGCTGCGCTTGATGGCAAGGAACGCCAGCGGGATATCCCTATCAGAGCTGTCCCACTCGATGCGGTTGGCATCCACTACGTCGATCATCTTGAGTACCAGCCGCGACTTGCTCTCGATGCTGTAGTTGATGGAGTGGCACACCCCTTTGAACACCGGCTTGAGCAGGTCATACACCCCGATGCCGATGCCGGACACATCGACCCCCAGATACGTGACCCGAAACTTCTTGGCGATCCGCGTGATCTCCTGCGCCTGGTACTGGAAGTTAAGCCCGCGCCAGTAGTGCTTTTCCAGCACCCGGAACCGCTCGCCGGCAACGGAGGGCGGGGCAACCACCACCAGGGTGGCGTTGTCGCGGGTGCGGCTCGGGTCGTAGCCCATCCACACCTCTCGCCGCCCGAACGGGTCAGGCCGCCCGGGCTTGTAGTCCTCCCACCGGGTCGGGTCCACCCCGGCCCGCTCCATATCCTGGAACTTGAACACCGACAGTGCATCGTCGATAAAGCGGCACAGGTAGAGGCGATCGAACACCTCCTCCGGGTATTCGTCTTTGAGCTCCTCGATGTCGATGAGGTTGCAGCCCAGGCGTATGGCATCCTCGATGGTGATGACATAGCGCCACTGCCGGTCTTGGCAGACCCGGCCGCCATCGCGCATCTCATCTTCACCAGGGAAGTCGATGGCCACCCGGCTCGGGCGCTGACCCTTCCAGCGATCCCCGGTCCAGAACCGGTATGCCTCATGCACCTTGCTGGACGGGGTCGAAAAGTAGGTCTTGCGCCAGCGCGATTGGGTTGCCATGGCGCTGGCCACGTCCGACAGCTTCTCGAAGTTGGGGATCCAGAAATACTCGTCGATGTAGACGTTGCCTGAGCGGGACTGGGCGCTGTTGGAGTTGGTAGAGCAGAAGTGCAGCTCGGCCCCGTTCGACAAGACGATGGGGTTACCGGTCAGGGTGACGCCGAGGAAGGTCTGGGCAATCTTGCAGATATAGGAGCGGAACACCTCCGCCTGGGCCCGGGTGGCTGACAGGAAGATCTGGTTGCCGCCGGTCAGAATGGCATCTTCCAGCGCCTCGCCGGCGAAGTAGTAAGTCATGCCGATCTGGCGGGATTTGAGGATATTGCGAGTGCGCGGCAAGGCCGGATCGTTCTTGGCCTCCCGGCAGCGCAGCTGGTAGCCAAACAGGGTACCCAGCCACTCGGCAAAGTCTGCCTCAGTCAGGTGGCCGACCTCGTTCTTGGCCTTCTTACCGCCCTTGCCCTTGCTGCCGCCACTATCCTGGCCACCTCGGCCTCGGCGCGGCCGTTCGGCGGCTGGTTCATCGCCACTCTCGCGGTGAGTGGTGAGCGCCTGCTGCCGCTCGGCCCACTTGAGGGCCTTCTCTTTCAGGCTGACATGGTGGCCGACCAGCCGGTCGATCTCGTCCATCTCGGCGCTGGTTTTCTTCTCACGCCCCAACAGGGAGTGCAGGCGCCGGGCAATGGCATCCTCTACCGCTTCATCAGTGAGCAGCTCCCGCCAGCCGAGCTTTTCGGCCCAGTAGTAGACAATGCGGCAGGAGTTCAGCCCCAGTTCGTCCTTGATCTCCTGGGGGGTCCATCGCTTAAGGTAGAGTCCCCGCGCGGCATTGCGGATCTCTTCGGGATACGCCACGGCACCTCCATCAATATGAATGATGGCGCCATCATAGCCAGCCCACTATCCCCACTTATCCCACTGATGTTCTGAGCAATTCGGATATCCCGCTGGATCCGAATCCCCCCGAACACAACCGGATGAATACCCCTTCCCGACCCGATAGCCTGAGCCCGAATCAATTGGGAGCAGGCATGAACGAATCAACCTTGAGAACTGGCTTTGTCTGTATCGCCACCGAAGGCAAAGCGGTGGACGGCCGAGACATCACCCGCGACTGGCTGGTCGACATGGCCGAGACCTACGACCCGACCTATTACACCGCCGTCATCTGGCCGGAGCATGATCGCTGGTCCAGCTATGGCACCGTGCAGGCGCTCAAGACCGAAGAGGTCGACGGCAAGCTCAAACTGTTCGCCGTCCTCTGCCCAAATCGGGATCTCGTTTACTGGAACCAAAGCGGCCAGTACCAGTTCTGCTCCATCGAACCGTTCGAGCAATTCGCCGATCTGGGCCGTACCTACTTGATCGGCCTGGGCGTCACCGACCAGCCCGCCAGCACCGGCACCACCCACCTCAAGTTCAGCAAGAGCAACAAGGGCCAAGCCATCGGCACCAGCGAACCGCTGGATCTCTCCATGCTCAAGCTGCCCAAACAAGAAAAGCCGGATGGCTTTATGACCAAGCTTTTCAGCTTGATGGCCAGCCATGGTGAACCTGAATCCAAACCTACCCCCAGCCATCCCGAGGATGAGGACATGACCAAAGAACAGTTCGAACTGCTGAACGGGACTCTGACCAGTCTTGGTGCCCAGTTCGCAAGCTTCAGCGCCAAGCTGGACGCCAAGCCTGATCCGGCTCCTGAAGTGAAAACCGAAGACGACAAGACCAACGGCACTGACGACCAGTTCAACAAGCTGAACGAGACCATCACCGGTCTGGCAGCCACCGTCGGCGAGCTGAAAGGCCAGATCGACAAGTTCTCCGCTGAAGTGGATGGCCAGCGCCCGAGTCCACTGGGCGGTGACGACACCACCTATCAAATTTGCTAAGGAGCATTCAGTGAGCCAAACCCTGACCGTTCAGGCCGAACAGCGCCTGAACAAGTACTGCGATGCTCTGGCCAAGGCCTACGGCATAGACATTACCAAGCTGCCCAAACAATTCAGTGTCACTGGTCCAGTAGAAACGACCTTGCGCTCTGCTCTGCTCGCCTCCGTCGAGTTCCTGGGCATGATTACCTGTCTGGACGTAGACCAGATTACTGGGCAAGTGGTGCAAGTGGGCGTGGGCCAGCTCTACACCGGCCGCAAGAAAGGCGGTCGCTTCAAGGGTGAAGTGGGTGTAGATGGAAATAACTACGTTCTGAAAGAAACCGACTCCTGCGCCTCCCTGTCATGGGCCACGCTCTGCACCTGGGCGAACGCAGGCAGCGAGGGCGAGTTCATCCGTTTGGTTGGCGAGTTCGTCAACACGGCATTCGCCCTCGATATGATGCGAGTCGGCTGGAACGGCGTAGAAGCCGCCGAAACCACCGATCCGACCGAGAACCCGCTGGGTGAAGACGTCAACAAGGGTTGGCATCAGATTGCCCGTGAGTGGAAAGGCGGTAGCCAGATCATCAAGGCTGCTCCCGGCAAGAAAATCCACTTCGACCCGGACGGCAAGGGCGATTACAAAACCCTGGACGAGATGGCCTCCGACCTCATCAACACCACCATCGATCCCCTGTTCCGCCAAGACCCACGTTTGGTGGTGCTGGTCGGTACCGACTTAGTCTCTGCTTCCCAAGCCAAGCTCTACAGCGAAGCCACCAAGCCGAGCGAGCAGATCGCTGCTCAGCAGTTGGAAAAAACCATCGCCGGTCGCAAGTCCTACATCCCCCCCTTCTTCCCGGGCAAGCGGATGGTCGTCACCACCCTGGACAACCTGCACTGCTACACCCAGCGCGGTACGCGCAAGCGCAAGGCCGATGATAACCAGGACAGCAAGAGCTTCGATAACCAGTACTGGCGCATGGAAGGCTACGCCCTGGGCGAACACAAGGCCTATGGCGGTTTTGAAGAGGCTGACATCGAGATCGGCGCCGCACCGGCAGCGCCAGAGGCCTAAGTCATGAGCTCACCCGGCCAACGTCACAAACAGCGCGTCCAAGCCATGCAAGGGGCAGCGCAAGCCGCCAGCTCCGGCATGGCCACCGGCGCGGTGGCGGACAGCCTGCACCTGCAGATGATTGCCCTAGAGCAGGACATCGTTCGGCTGCGCAAGCTGGCGCGCATCGGTGACCGGGTGAACATGAAACGCGATGAGCTGATGCCCAAGTACCGCCCCTATGTGGAGCGCTATCTGGCCGCCGTCAGTGAGTCCGGCCAGCCCTACCAGAACGAGCTGTTTCAGCGCCTCATCATCTGGGCCTTTGATGTGGGCGACTTCGACGCAGGCATTGCCTGGGCGGAGCTCGCCATTGCCCAGGGCCAGCGCACCCCGAACAACATCAAGCGCGACTGGGCCCACTTTGTGGCCGACACCGTGCTGGAGTGGGCCGAGAAGCAAGCGGCCGAAGGGCATGCCGTCGAGCCCTGGTTCTCCCGGGTGTTCGACAAGGTGCGCAATGACTGGCGCCTCAACGAGCGGTTGACCGCCAAGTGGTTCAAGGCGGCGGGTTGCCTGCTGCTGCGCGACCACGACGGCCAGCCCCGCCCCAGCGCCGTGGGTGACAGCGCCACCCTGGAGCAAGCCGATCACTGGCTGGCCCAGGCCGACAAGCTGCACGGCAAGGTGGGCGTCGGCACCTTGCGCCAAAAGATTGCCATGCGCCTGCGGGCGCTCAATCCGGAGCAATAAGACTCTCCGCGCCACCGCACCCCGGCGGGGAGGATAGGCCAGCCGCAAGGCCAAAGCCGAATCCTGTGATCCGTGGCTACAGGGGTGCACCTTTTATCGCCGCGCCATCGGCGACCCGAGCAACCGGGGCAGTGGTGTTCACATTGGCAAGCATCAACAGAGGGCCAGACATGTTTGCAGGCAAGGACATCGACTACAGCGCCGCCACTATCCGCAATGACGGGTTCTGGCCGGATGTGGCCGTCGCTGACTTCGAGCGCCGCCGCGCCCTGCCTGCCGACCTGGATACCCAGACCACCGGCGCCGCCCTGCTGGCCGCCGTCTCTGAAATCAACCTGCAGCTCGAAAGCCACCAGGCCGCGCTGCAGGGCAAGGGCTACACCACCGCCGCCGAGGTACCCGGGCCAAGTCTGGAAGGCGGCAGCAATGCGCTGACCGAGCAGTACCTGGCCGCGGTGTTTGCCCGTGCCAAGGCGGCGCTGCTGCCCGAATTCGCCAGCGTCACCGAGCGGGCCACCGCCAACAACCAGGTAGAGCGATCGCCAGACCAGCGCGCCCACCTGCTGGCCGAGAGTCAGCAGTTGGTGCGCAGTATCAAGGGCAAGCACAGGGCGGGGGTCTCGCTGATATGAATAGTGACATGAACGAACAGCAGGCCCAGGGCTATTTCCTGCAGGCGCTCCACGCCGAGCTGCTGCGGGTGTTGCCGGCCAAGTGCCACAAGACGCTGGATAGCTGGATGGAGAACGGCACCATCCGGCTGGAGCCCAAGAACATGGGCCCCACCGGGGTGGATGTGGCCTGGCTCACCTATCAGGCGGTGTTCACCATCGAGCAGCTGCCGTTTCGTGAGCTTGATCCGGCCATAGTGTTGGCCGCTGTCGCCGCCTGGGTGCAGGAGCATGACGAATTCCGCGAGCGGTTCGAGCTGAGCGATCCCGAGTACGCCGTCACCCCGAACGATGAAAGGACGGCTGACCTTGAGATCCAGCTCCCCTTCACCGAGCCGCTGCGCCTGGTTGAACACGAGCAGGGCCCCATCAACTGGGATGGCAAACGCTGGAACGTGGCCCCCTATGACATCTGGGTGGCCGACCATATCAACCTCAATGTCGGCGACACCGGCCATCACCAGATCGGTGACCCGTCATGATCACCATCACCCTGGACACCCACCGCAGCAAAGACCAGCTCAACCTGCTGGCCCTGCCACCCAAGCAGCGCAAGCGCCTGGTGTGGCGAGCAGCCAACGAGATGAAAAAGCTGGCCGCCCGTAACGTGCGCCAGCAACAAGACCCCAACGGCCAGCCGTGGGCACCGCGCAAGCGGGGCAAACGCAAGATGTTGCGTGGCCTGCCCAAGCTGTTGCAGATCCGCGAGCCTCGTCAGGACGTGGCAGAGCTGGGGTTCACCAAGGGCACCATGAGCGCCCACGCCGGGGTCATCGCCAACACCCACCAGAAGGGGCACACCTACAAGGTAACGGCAGCCAGCCGGCGCCGTATTGCCCCCAGCGACGGCGGCAAGAACAAGCAGGCCAGCAAGGCACAAGCCCGCAAGTTGCGGGAACTGGGGTTCAAGCGCCCGGGCAAGCGCAAGCGGGCATACCGCTCGGCCTCACTGGGCTGGATAACGGGCAACCTCAACTACGCCCAGGCGGGGTTGCTGATCAAGAAACTCAAGGATGAACCGGTGAAAGAGAGCTGGGAGATCCAGCTACCCGCCCGCCCATTCCTGGGCGCCAACACCCAGCAGCGCGCGCAGGCCTTTGCCCGCGCGCTGCAGAGCATCAACTACGGCTGGGACGTCAACAAGCAAGGCATGAAGGGGAAATAACGGCATGTGGCCTTATGTACAGATCAACAACTTGAACCAGATGCAGGGGCCTGTGACGGAAGTCGAGCGCCACCTGCTGTTCATCGGCAGTGCGCCGACCAACACCAGCAAGCTGCTCTCGCTCAACACCCAGTCTGACTTTGACACGCTGCTGGGCGAGGCTGACAGCGAGCTGAAAACCAACCTGCAGACCGCCATGGCCAACGCCGGCCAGAACTGGACGGCCGCCGCCTTCGTGCTGCCGACCGACATGGACTGGAAGGATGCCGTTCGCACTGCCCAGAAAACCCAGTCATTCGAGGCCGTCGTGGTGCTGGGGCAGGAGTGGGACAAGGCGAAAATCAACGCCGCCCACGCCCTCAACCAGGAGCTGATCGCCAAGTGGGGACGCTGGCAAGCCATGCTGCTGGCGGTACCGGGTATCGTCTCCACCGCCGAGGGTGGTCAGGACTGGAGCGAATACGAGGCAGAACTGGCTGCCCTGCAGGATGGCATCGCGGCGGAATCGGTCTCCCTGATCCCGCAGCTGTGGCCCAACCTCATCGGGGCTTACGCCGGCCGCCTGTGCAACCGGGCAGTGAGCATCGCAGACAGCCCTTGCCGGGTGAAAACTGGCGCCGTGGTCGGCCTTGGGGCTACCCCCAAGGACAAGGACGGCACCGAACTGCCGCTGGCCACCCTGCAGACCCTGGAGCAGAGCCGCTATTCGGTGCCGATGTGGTACCCGGACTTTGACGGCACCTATTGGGCCGATGGCCGCACCCTGGACGTCGAGGGCGGCGACTACCAGGTGATCGAAAACCTGCGTGTTGCTTACAAGGTCGCCCGCCGGATACGCCTGCGCGCCATCGCCCGCATAGGCGATCGCTCGTTCAACTCCACCCCGGGCAGCACCGAGGCCGCCGTCATGTTCTTCGGCAAGGACCTGCGCCAGATGGCCAGCGCCATCACCATCAACGGCCAGCCGTTCCCGGGTGACATCGCCTCCCCCAAGGATGGCGACATCCGCATCCAGTGGACCGCCAAGAACCTGGTCTCCATCTATGTGGTGGTGCGCACCGTGGACTGCCCCAAAGGGATCACCGTCAACATCATGCTCGATTTGAGCCTCAACAACGGGGAGGGCTAACCCATGACCCGCCGTATTTCAGGCCAGTCCTTCGATACCACCCTGATGGGCACCATGGTGCACATCGAGAAGGCCAGCCTCTCCATCACCGACAACAGCGCCGTGGCGCAAACCCGTGGCATCCCTGATGGCTATATCGATGGGGATGTGGCCGCAGAGCTGGAGTTCGAGCTCGATGCCAAGAACTTCAAGATGCTGTGTGAGAGCGCCAAGCGTCAGGGCAGCTGGCGCGGCATGAAGCCAGACGATGTGCTGTTCTACGCCGACACCGGCGACGAGACCATGAAGGTGGAAGCCTTTGGCGTGAAGCTGGTGATCTCTGACCTGCTCGATATCGATCCCAAGGGCGGCAGCAAGGGGGTGCACAAAATCAAGGGGTTCGTCACCTCCCCGGACTTCGTGCACATCAACGGCATGCCGTACCTGTCGGATGACGACACCCGTCACCTCAAGGGCTAACCGATGGATCTGATCGACCGCGCCACCCAACACGCCGAGCGGATGCTGGCGGCCCAGCTGGATAGCCAGCTTGGCCGCAGCCACTACCAGGGCGAGAGCTTGCACCTTTGTGAAGCGTGCGATGACCCGATCCCGGAGGAACGCCGCCAGCGAGTACCCGGGGTGCGCAAATGCGTGCCCTGCCAGAGCCGCGCAGAGCGTCGCGGCCAATAAGCATCGAGAACGGGATATGAACCCTATGCCAAACAAAGACCCCACCCTCTGGGCCGCCCTGCTGGCCTGGCTGATGGACAACTGGCCCGCTGTCTATGGGGCACTGCTGGCGCTGGCCATCGCCTTCCTGCGCATCACCTATGCCGGTGGGCGGGGTCGCCGCCGGCTGATCGAATCCCTGTTGTGCGGCCTCATCACCCTGGCGGCCGCCACCGGGACCCACTTGCTCGGGATCCCCCAGGAGGCTACCCCGTTACTGGGTGGCATGGTGGGACTGCTTGGGATCGACATCATTCGCGACCGTGCGGCCCTGATGCTGCGCAAGAAGGGGGACAACAATGCCGCGCAGTAACTGCCATCCGCAAGTGGCCGCATTTCTCGACCTGCTCGCCTTTTCCGAGGGCACCAAGGGCCGGGGCGATGACGGATACGACAAGCTGGTCAATCCGGCGGGGTTCTTCACCGACTACCGCACCCACCCGAACGTGCTGGTGCAGGTTAACAAGACCCTGAGCAGCACCGCTGCCGGTCGCTATCAGCATCTGTCAAAGCACTGGCCCCACTACCGTGACCAGCTTGGGCTGCCGGACTTTGGCCCTGAGTCACAAGATGCCTGGGCAATCCAGTTGATCCGCGAGCGCAAAGCGCTGGCCGATGTGATCGATGGTCGCATCCCCCAGGCGATCGCCAAGTGCGCCAACATCTGGGCCAGCCTGCCGGGCGCCGGCTACGGCCAGCGCGAACACAAGCTGGCTGACCTGCTGGCCAAGTTCACCGAGTTCGGAGGAGTGCTGGTATGAACATCCTCAAGGAGCTGTTCTCCAACCTGTTGTTTGTCCTGGTACTGGTCATGGGCGCCGCCCTGTTCCTGGGCAGTCGCATGCTGGATAGCCGTGGCAAAGCGCTGGCCTCGGCCAACGAGACCATCGGCACCCTGCAGACAGCCAACGGCCAGCAAGCGACCGAGCTCAAGAAACAGCAGCTGATAGCGACGGGCTTGCGCCTGTTGCTTAACGACCAGAACGCGGCATTGACCGAGCTCGACAACCAGAACAGGAAAACCGCCGATGAACTGCAACAAGCCTTGGCCACGCCGCCGGCGGGCCGCCCGGATTGCGCTCGCGAGCCTTTGCCTGGCGGCGCTCTGCGCCTGCTCCAGCCAGCCCACCACAGTGGTGCAAACCCAAGTGGTGAAGCGCCTACCACCGCCGGGGCTGGTGCCCCACTGCCCGGAGCCTGAATTCACGGGGAGCACCTACGGCGACGCCGTGCGGTTTATCCCCACCCTGCAGACGGCGCTGCGCCGCTGCCAAACCCAACTCAACACCCTGAACCATTGGATTGAACAAGAGGAAACCACCCCATGAGCAAAAAAATCACCCTGACCATCGCCGGTACCGACATCAGCTTTGAACCGACCATGACCGCCTACAACGGCTTCATCAACGACATGATGCCCAACGACAAGGTCGCGCCGGCTCACAACTACCTGAAAAGGATCGTCTGTACCGAGAGCAAAGAGGCACTCGATGAGCTGCTCCAGCGTCCCAGCGCCGCGCTGCAGCTGGCGGGCGCGATCAACAAAGAGTTCGCCCCTGATCTGGAAATCACCGTAAAAAACTGACCGCGCGTGCCGAGGCCATCGAGCGCAACCAACTGGAGCAGGTGCTGGCGCTGCGACGCTACTACCTGCCCCATGAGGATGACGACATCGAGAGCCTGGCCCGCGCTACCTGGTTAGACAAGTACCACCGAGATTCCAACGCCATCGCCGTGGCCGAGGGCATCGCCAAAGCACTGAACGGATAAGAGACCCCTATGGCCTGGATGGAAAAATTGATGATGCAGGTGGCGTTGGTTGACCAGGTCACCAAGCCCCTTGCCGGCATCAATGCCCAGATGGACAAGGTCAGCAAGGCTGGCCGCCAGGGCTGGGGCAGCATGGCCATGGGGGCCACCACCGTCGCCGGCGGCGTCATGGCGATCCAGGGGGCACTTGGCCCCGCCATCGAAATGGATCGGGCGCTGGCGGAAGTGGCCTCCCTCGATGTGCAAAAGGATGTGCTCGGGGCTCTGGGCCGCGAGGCACTCAAACTCTCCATCCAGTATGGTGAGTCGGCCACCGAGATCGTGCGCTCCTCCTACGATATCCAATCCGCGATCGCCGGGCTGGAAGGCAACGAACTGCCGGCCTTTACCCGCGCATCCACCACCCTGGCCAAGGCCACCAAGGCCGACACCGCCACCATCACCAACTACATGGGCACCATGTACGGCATCTTCGAGCAGCAGGCCAAGCAGATGGGCAAGGCCAACTGGGTCGAGGATGTGGCCGGCAAGACGGCGCTGGCGGTGCAACTGTTCAAGACCACCGGCCAGGGCATGGCCGACGCCTTTGGGGCGATCGGGGCCAACGCCACCGCCGCGGGCGTCTCGATGGATGAGCAGTTCGCTGTGATCGGCCAACTGCAGGCCACCATGAGTGGCGGCGAGGCCGGTACCAAGTTCAAGTCGTTCCTGGCTGGTGTCGGTGGCGCTCAGAAGGCGCTCGGCATGCAGTTCACCGACTCGGCAGGCAACATGCTGCCGGTGCTGACCATCCTGGACAAGCTCAAGATGCGTTACGGCGAGACCATGAGCGTGGCCGAGGGGGACGAGCTCAAGAAGGCGTTCGGCTCGGATGAGGCGGTCGCCATGATCAAGCTGCTGATGACCAACACCAAGGGGCTGGCCACCAACATCAACGCGCTGGCCAACACCCACGGCATGGGCAAAGCCGAGCAGATGGCCGCCTCCATGACCGACCAGTGGGAACGGGTGACACAGGGATGGTTCGCCATTCGTGCCGCCGCCTTCGGGGTGGTACTGCCTGCCATCAATGCGGTGGTCGGCGTCTTTGCCGATGGCGCCAATGATGTGCTGCGCTGGACGCACCTCTTCCCGAACCTGACCAAGGTGATCAGTTATGCTGCCCTGGCTTTTATCGGTCTGGGTATGGTCACCGGCGCTTGGTTGCTGCTCGTCGGAATGGCTCAGTTGGCCGTCGTGGGTCTGGGTATCGTATTCGGGGCTCTAGCGTGGCCCATTCTGGCAGTAGCCGCTGCCATTGCAGCTCTGGTGATGTGGTGGGAGCCCATCAAAGCTTTTTTCAGTGGCCTCATCTCTGCCATGGCCCCAGCTATATCAACCGTATTCGCACCTTGGGCCGCTATTTTGCCGGTGATCTGGGATGGCGTATCTAGTCTGATCGGCATCATCGCCCAGTGGCTTGGAACAACCAATCAAGCCTCTGGCGCCTTCACTAACATGATTGCACTCGGGGAGGCTGCAGGAACCATTCTTGGAACAGTCTTCAAACTGTTGCTGTCGCCTATCTGGGCCGTGGGTAAAGCCATCCAATGGGTACTGGAAAAACTCAACGTATTACCAGGGGTTGACCTAGATATCAGCTCTTCAGTGCCGGATCTCACCATGCCGACCATGCAACCGCTGACGATACCGGTCATGCCCGGGGTGATGAGTGTGCCAGCTCAAGAGCGACAACAGGAGACAGTCAACGCGCCCCTCGCCCGCTACCGCCAGCAAGACCAGAGCAAGGTGCCATCCGGTGGCATTGGCCAGCAGCTGATCCAGGCCAACGCGGCCGCGACCTCTGCCAACCAGAAGCCGGCCAAGTCCCTGCACGTCGGCGAGGTGCACATCACCAACCAGAACCCGATGACCCCGGAGCAGATGGCCGAGAACGTCTGGCTGGAGACCAAATGATGAATGAACCCCTGACCCACGAACCCAAGTACATCGACATCCTGGTCGTCAACGGCGCCTGGCAACTCGATGCCGGTGGCCAACCCCGCTACACCCAGGACCGCCACAGCATCGGTCAGGACATCAAGCACCGCATCATGGAGTCGGGGCTGGCCCGCAAGCTCATCGGCGAGCGCAGCCCGACCCTACGCAGCGACGTGATGACCGAGATTGAACTGCTGGTAGAAGACGACGAGCGGCTGGTGCCCGGTACCATCCTCATCAGTGAAGAGGCCCCCGACCGGGTGCTGGTCACCGCTCGCACCTATGAATTCGGCGAACTGGAGATAACCCTGTGAACCTGCGCCCGACCGTGGACTTTATGGCCCTGCTGGCCGAGACCGGCGTCCCGACCACCGAGCAGGCCATGGAGGCCGAGCTCAAAAAGGAGGTGGTGGCCGCCGGCTCCCTCATCACCAACGACAGCGATGTGAGCCCCTTCTGGCGGCTGGTGCGCGGGGTGGTCATCACCCCGGCGCTCTGGCTTATCCGCACCCTGCTGGCGGGCCATGTGCTGCCCAACACCTTCGCGGCCACCGCCACCGATGCCTATCTCGACCTCAAGGCCTGGGACGTGGATCTGACCCGCAAGGCTGCCCAGAAAACCCGGGGCCTGGTCAACTTCGTCAAGGCCAATCCGAGCGAGGCCGCCACCATCCCGGCCGATATCTGGATCGCCACCGAGCGCATCAACGGCACCATCTACCGCCTCAAACCCCTGCAGGCGGTAGTGAGCCCCGCCGGCGAAGCCGTGGCCCGGGTTGTCTGCGAGGCGGAGTTCGCCGGCGCAGCCTGGAATCTGGCCCCAGGCTATTACAACCTGCTCAGTGAACCGGTGACCGGCATCCTGTCCGCCCGCAACGATGACAAGGAGTGGATCACCACCCAGGGCAGCGATGTCGAGGGCAATGACGCGCTCGGCCTGCGCATCCAGAACCAGTTCTCGGCGGTGGGTCGCTACCACATCGACGCGATTTACCGCTCCATGCTGGCCAGCGTCGCCGGCATTCGGGCCGATCACATCTTCTTTGAGCACGAGGCCCCCCGGGGTCCTGGCACCGCCAATGCCTACATCCTGCTGGAGGTGGGTGCTACCCCGGCCAGCCTCATCGACCAGCTCAACGACTACGTGGGCCGCCAAGGCAACCATGGCCACGGCGATGACCTGTTCGTGATGGCCATGCCAGAGACCCAGCACAGCCTGACGCTGGCGATCTGGCCCCAGCCCAACCTCACCGACGAGCAGAAAGCCGCGCTCAAAACGGGCGCCGAGAATCTGGTCAAGGCAGCGTTTCGCCAGTCGGCGGACTTTCCGAGCGTTACCCGTACCTGGCCGCGCTCGCGCTTCTCACTCTCCCAGCTCGGCCGCGAGCTGCACAGCCAGTTCCCGCAGCTGCAGAGCCTCAAGTTTGCGCAGGATGACATCGTGTCGGGGCTGGCGATCCCGCGTCTGAGCGCGCTGGAGGTGACCCTGCATGAGTAACCCGACCCCGCTTGAACACAACCTGCAGGCGCCGGTGCTACCCGATGCCAGCGCCCCCTGGTGGGAAGACGGCTACACCATCAGCCCGGCCCACGCCGAGCCCGGGTTTCTAGCCAAGGGGATTAACGCCTTCTGGCAACGGGTCAAGGGCTGGCTGTTGCTGCCGCTGGCCCAGCAAGACCCGCTGACCTGCTCGGAGTCCCTGCTGGCTCTGCTCGCCTGGGAGCGGGACATCACCCGCTTCAACGGCGAGCCACTGCCGCTCTTTCGCAAGCGGGTCAAGTTCGCCTTTGTGAACGCCCGGGACGCCGGTGAGGTGGCCGGCTTTAAGCGCATCTTCGAGCGCCTGGGCATCGGCTGGTGCGACATCCACGAACGGCAAGCCGGCGCGCCCTGGGACGTCATCACCATCGAGGTGACCGACGGCGCCATCGCAGCCAACCAGCAACTGATGGAAACCTTGATCCAACACTATGGCCGCACCTGCCGCCGCTATCGCTTTCAGGTGGTTTACCCGGTCACCGGCACCCTGCGGTTCGGTCGTATCGACATGAGCCAGCAGGTGTTCGGCGCGACACTTAAGAGGAACGCATGAGCCAAATCATTACCAACGCTTTCTCCCGCTACTGGCAGGAGTGCCTCGCCACCCAGGCACCGGTGGTGCTCGATGAGTTCGTGCTGGCCAACGTGCCGGATCTCGATCCCGATGCCGCCATCAACCCGGACAGCGGCTTGCCGCCGGTGGGCCAGATTGTGTACCGCCACGGGGTGGACCAGCGCGGGCGCATCAACAACGATGCGGTGGCTTACACCATCGTCATGGACACCACGGTCGGCGATTTCAGCTTCAACGCCATGTATCTCATCAACAAGGCCACCGGCGTGGTGGGGATGATTGTGCACAAGGGGCTGGAAACCAAGCTCAAGACCAATGAGGCCACCGGCCAGACCGGCAACAGCCTGGTGAAATCCATGCTGATGGAGTACGACCGGGCCTCGGAGGCCACCGCCACCCACGTGGACGCCAGCACCTGGCAGATTGACTATGCCGCCCGCCTACGCGGGATGGATGACGACCTGCGCCTGCAGGCGCTGCAGTTCTTCGGGCCTGCCACCTTCTACGGCAACGGCTTTAATCTGGTCAACGAGTCTGGGGTCTACAAGGTGCAGCCCGGGGTGGCCTACGTGGGCGGCCTGCGGGCGGAGCTGAACGAGGTCAAGAAGGTGACCCCGGGCGCCAAGCCGGTGGGGCTCTGGCTCGATATCTACCGAGCGGGCTCCCTGCTCGATGCCTGGGTGAATCACTTCACCCTGACCCTGAGCGTGCCGGACATGGTGGACTACCTGGACAGCAACGGGCACATGCACCATGTGGCCAAGGTGGCCATCGTCAATACGGACGGCAGCGTCACCGACGTGCGCCGCAAGCGCACCATCGAGCTGACCGGGGACGTGACCGGCAAAGGCATCCTGGAAGACGCCCAGGGCGTCACCATCGCGGTGGAGATCAAAGACGGCAGCCACCGCCACCAGTGGGGCGATCTCGACAAAGTGCCGGCTACCGCCAGCCGCTGGCCCAGCTATAGCGAGGTGACGGACAAACCGGATCTGGCTGCCGCCAACCACAGCCACCCGGGCACGCTGACCAACCCGATCCAGTTGGCCAAAGAGGATCTGAACACCCTTATCACCCCCGGCGTGTATCGTCAGGATTCGGACGCCAATGTAACGGCCGCGCTCAACTATCCAGAGCTGAAATCCGGCTCCCTTACCGTGACCGCTGGCGCCGGGGTGCAGCACCGTTACCACGTCTACAACACCAGCCGGATTTACACCCGCGCCCAGTACAACACCGGGGCTTTCACCCCCTGGGCCAGAGACTACAACACCCAGAACAAACCGAGTGCGGACGATGTGGGCCTTGGCAAGCTCGCCAACATTGCCCCTAGTTATGACCCATCGGCCAACACCTATGCCCTGCGCGACGGCTCCGGCGATCTCCTAGTCCGCACCTTGCGCACCAACCTGGTCGATGAGCAGCGCATGGTCGGCGCCGTGGCCTTTCGGGTCAACGACGGCAACGACAGCTATCTGCGCTACTGCGCCAGCCAGGCTGCGTTTCGTCAATGGCTTAACCAGCCAACCACCGGTTGGGAAGTGGGCTTGCGCTTAGCGGTCACGGATCCCAACAACCCGATGACCGAATACCACATTCCCGGAAAATACGCGGTCATGTCCTACCTCGGGGCCGATAGTGCTTATCGGATCGCCAACTCCAACGGTGTGGGTGGCGCCGTCTTCACCCGTTTTGCCATTGATTCAGTTGGAAACGGCTTTTTCTCGGGAGCGGTGAATGACAGCTCTGGCCGCTGTTATAGCCCGGGCAACCCACCCCACTACACCCACAACCATAACGCGGCGCAGGGCAATGCTGACGTGGTGGCGGGGTCATATCACGCCATTGGTGCATATGTATTTGCAGCCCTGATCCCGGCCGGCGGCAAAACCAGCCACGGCCAGCGCGCGGCCGGCGCTTACCTGCGCCCGTGCTCGGCGGCTGAGTGGGGCTATGCCGGATACAGCCTGCCGGGCACCTGGCAATGTATGGGCGACATCATGGGAGCCAACGACGATGAACGCTATGACGACCGGGCCACCTTGTGGATCCGGGTCGCCTGATAGAGGAGAACATGATGGAACGTATTGAAGTAATCAGCGCCGTGCACCCTCGCCATTATGCGGCGGATCCCGACAGCATCACCCTGGATGTGCGCTTTACCAACCTGCCTGAGCCGGTCCAGTTCACCGCCCGCAAGGATGACCCAATGGAGCATGGCCGCGAACTCTACAGCCGGGCAGTGTTCGGCGAGTTTGGCGATATCGAGGTGCTCCCCCTACCACCGCCGACCGAGGCCGAGCAGCAGGCCCGCCTCAATGCGCTGCTCAAGCAGGCCGCTAATGCCATGGCCCCGCTGCTCGACGCCGAGGCGCTGGGCATCATCAGCGAGGCCGAACGCGAACAGCTCACCGCCTGGCAGCGCTACCGGGTCGCCCTCTACCGCCTACCCCAAAGCGACGGATGGCCAGCGGAGGTCACCTGGCCGGAGGCGCCGCGATGAGCTGGACACAGGGGCCGCTGCGCTGGCCCGCCAATGCCGGCAGCATACACACCCGCGCCCAGGGCGTGCTGGCCCAGCTCCCGGCCACCCAAACCAGCGCCACGGGCCGCCTGCAAGCGCTCGCGGCCCGCGCCCAGTACCGCCGCCACCCACTAAGCGAGGCGGCCACCGCACTGGCAGAGCTGCGCAGCGAGCTCGACCGCCTGCTGGTCACCGGCCGTTGTCTGACCGTCACCCCCTACCAGCACGGGGTCGGCCAACAGCAGGGCCAGCAGTTTAGCCTGGCCGCCCCCAATGCGGTGGCCACCCTGGCCTCCAAGCTACAGGACGGGGCTGATCCCCTCCTGCCCAGCGGGCAACTACATGCCCTCGCCTGGCTGGTCACCGGTAACAGCGCCGAGGATCTGGCTAAGCAGCTGGCCGTCCTCTGCGCCCTGCTGCCACTGCCCGAGTGGTGCGCCACCCTGCGCCGCCTCACCGCCAACAACGACACAATGAGCCAGCCCACGGCGGCCAAGGTACCGCGCTGGCGCGCCGATGAGCCGCTGAGCTGGGCACCGCTGCGCCCTGCCCGCATGGCGCTGGGGGCAGAGCTGGCCCAGCTGGAGAGCCTGGCCCGGGACAGCCAGACCCCGATTGCCAAGCTGCAGGGGCTGGCGACACGCCGCACCGCTCGCCTGGCACAACTCGCCGAGACCCTGGCCCAGCTGGGCACGCTGTCCGGCACGCTCTGGCACTGGCAAGGGCGGGGGGATGCGGCCAGCTTGGCCACCCAGCTCGGGCAGAGCTCCCCACCCGACCACAGCCAGAGCATGACGGTCGCGGCCCTGCTGCTCTCCCCTTCCCCGCTTACCTTCTGGCAGGAGTTAACCCCATGAGCCAAGCCATGCTGACCCTCGATGGCGAGCCCATCATCATGAAATCGATGCGGGTCTCCGCATCGATGCAGTTTCAGGACAAGGACCAGAGCGGCCAGACCAGCTCGACCAGCAGCGCCGAACAGGGCGACAAGGCCAAAGAGCTCGACGTCTCCGGCCTCATCCCGTTCAAGGATGAGCGCATGCTGAGCCGGCTGTTTGAGCTGGCCGATGCCAAGGGCAATGGCGGCAAGCGCCACGTCTACCGGGTCGGCTCGCTGCTCGCCAAGTCGGTGAAGGTGCGCCAGGCCAAGTTTGCCGGGCGCATCAGCGCCAGCGAACAGGAGGGGCTGCTGGCCTGGCAGGTGCAGTTCACCTTGAAGGAGTTCAACTCGGTACCGGAGAAGCGCGAACAACGCTTGCCGAAGAAAGCCCCCACCGTGGGCCAGAGTACCGCCAACACCAGCGCCGCCAAGCCAGGCGCCAAAGGGACTGGCGACGACGAGCAAGACCTCAGCAGCTTCGAGCGCTATGTACTCAAACCAATGGATGACATGCTGGCATGAAACTCTCCACTTCACTGACCCTCGCCGGCCAGCCGGTGCACCTGGTCGACCATGACCTGGTGCTGGACATCAACGCCGGCGGCCGCGCCGCCCTGACCATTGAAGGAACGGCCAGCAAGGGGCAGACCTTCACCCTGGACACCGGCTACAACGGTGACCTGCGCCGCTGGTTCACCGGTTACGTGTACGACGTGCAGCCTGCCGCCAATGGCGCCAGCAAGCTGCTGTGCCGCGAGCTGGCCGGTGCCCTGGGCTCCCGGCTACCGGTCAGCCAACAACACGCCACCCTGCGCGGCCTGCTGGCCTGGCTGACCGACCAGACCGGGCTGACCTTCCTGCTGCCCCAGGGCAGCGATTACACCGACCGGCCGATCCCCAACTTCACCAGCGCCGGCACCGGTTATCAGCTGCTCGACAACGCTGGCCGCGCCTTTGAGGTGCCCGACTTTGTCTGGTACCAACAACCCAATGGCGCCATCTTTGTGGGCAGCCACGCCCACAGCCGCTGGCATGACAAGGAGGTCACGATCGATCCCGCCTGGTCAGGCCGCCAGGCAGGCGACACCCTGACCCTGTCGCCGGTGCCGTCCATCCGGCCCGGTACCATCATCAACGGCAAGCGGGTGATGCGGGTGCGACTCAAGGGTGACGAGATGACCCTGACCACGGCCACCCAGGGCAAGGTCACCAAGTCGCCAGAGCGGCGCAAGATAGAGGGGGAGTTCCCGGAGCTGGCCGACAAGATGCACCTGCCCAAGTTCGGGCGAGTCGAGGCCATCAGCGACCAGGCCAGCGCCGGCCAGCTCAATGACCCGTTCCGTCCCCGCTATGCGGTGGACGTGCAACTGCTGGGCGAAGATGGCCAGCCGGACAAGGCGGCGCCCCTTTATCGGGCCGTGCCGCTGCCGGTGCAGTTCGGCGGGCAAGAGCAAGGCCTGCTGCAGTTCCCCCTTGAGGGGACGCTGGTTGAACTGGGGTTCGCCTTTGGGCGGGCCGACCGGCCCTTTATCCGCACCGTGCTCGGCAGCGGCTGGCCCCTGCCGGACATCGCCCCGGGCGAGCAACTGCAGCAACAACGGGCCGAGGTGGCCAGCCGCACCGATACAGTGGGCAACCTGAGCCGCCACACCGACCGGCGCCTGCATGACCAAGCCCTGCAGATGCACCACCAGAGTGACGACTACCTGGGGGAACATGGCCAGCATCGGCAGCAGGTAGCCCAGCACAGCATCGAGGAGGTGGGCGGGTTCAAACTCATCGAGGCGCTGGGCGCCATCGAGCTGCTGGCCGGGGATGGCATCACCCTGGGAAGCCTGGGCAACATGAGCCAGACCACGGCGGGGGATCTGGTCGAGGTGGTGGGACAACTGCGCCGGGCAGTTGCCGGCGAACTGCAACACCTGGAGGCGCCCCGTTCGTGGATGGGGACCGAGGGCGTGAACATCTTCCGACTGCTGCTGCAGCTGATGAACGTGGTAGAGCAGCTGGCCGCAGCCACTGCCAGCCACACCCACGGCAACGGGCCAGCCCCCGGTAACAGCGGGACCATGACCGAACATGGCCAACAAGCCAAGCAGCTGGCCAGCCAGCTATCCCCCATCATCGAGTAAGCCACCAAGCAAAGAAGGCCCCACACCGTGGGGCCTTCTTCTATCTGCCTGACAGCGCCTGAGCATGGCCAGGGAATGGCGCCGCATGAAGAGGCAGCCATCGGGCAGCGCTGCATCATACGTGAAGCCTGCGCACGCTCACAGCCTCCCAGCACACCGTGGCGACGCCCACCGCCGCGTCTGCGTCACGGAAACCGCGCTCTTCCGCTCCCGCCTGCGCGCCGCATCAATAAAATTTTTTGCAAAAGTGGATTACCGCAAAACCATAGGCCCAGACCGCGCCAGATAAAGGATCTCGGGCGAGGTGAGGATCTGAAAGGATCGAAAGAAATTACAGGGTTTTACAGTTTGAAAGGGGTCTGACTAGCGGCGTCGAAAACGTAAGCCGTTGAATATATTGGGAGGAGCGTACTTTCCGTGGGAATTTGAACTATCGGGAAGGATCCAGTTTGCCGCGAGGGAATAGCTAGAAGGCGTTTTGTTTCAGCTAGTTAGGTGTGATGAGGGCCGATCTGATAACTGAAATTTTGAAAAGGCACCGCGGCCTTGGTGCGCTGGCGGGCCTACCCCACGGAAAATAGGTTTTCTGTGAAGTGTGTCCGGTCACACCGTGAGCCAACAGCCAGTATTAAGCAGAGACCGAACCGATCACCGAAATCTCTGCCGCCATTTTGCCGCCACTTGATCACAGAAAAACAAAAGGCCATCCGTTGGGATGGCCTTAAGTCATTGAATTCTAATGGTGCCCGGGGTCGGACTCGAACCGACACGATTATTCATCGGCGGATTTTGAATCCGCTGCGTCTACCGATTTCGCCACCCGGGCAACTGCGAGGGATTATACGAATGGCGCTTGGGCATGCAAGGTGTTTTTCTTGCTCTCACAGTTGTTTGCTCATTTATTCAACGCCTTGCCGATGCTGGGTCAGTTACATAGAATGCCCGCATCATATTAATGGAATAAAAACGATGGCCAAGCGTAAATCCGTCCAACCGACACCGACCTCTCCCGCGACTGCGCGCTACCCTTCCGCCGGCCTGCTGCGCCGGCTCGGCGCCCTGCTCTATGACTATCTGGTGGTCATCTCCTTGCTGATCATCGCCGGCTTCATCGGGATGGGGGTGGCACACTTGCTGCTGGCAACCGGCATGGCGACCGTGCCCGAAGGCAAGGACGCCGCCTGGCTGCTGACCAGCCCCATCTACAGCGCCTGGCTCGCCTTCATCATCTGCGGTTTCTACACCTGGTTCTGGACCCGCGCCGGCCAGACCATCGGCATGCGGGCCTGGCGTCTGCGCATCCAGAATGCCGACGGCAGCAACATTCGCATCACCCAGGCCCTGATCCGGCTGGCCACGGCGGCCTTCGGCCTCGGCAACCTGCTCTGCCTGTTCAACCACAAGTCACCCCGCGCGTTTCAGGACATCTGGTCCGAATGCGAAGTGGTGGTACTCGGCAAACAGGAGAACCTGGAACAGCTCAATCGCTGATTCTGTAGCAGCAACAAAAAAGGGCACCCCGAGGGTGCCCTTTTTGCTGGCCGACGCGCTTATTGCTTGCGACTCAGGATATAGAAGGAGATACCGCCAAACAGCAGGCTCGGTGCGATGGCCGCCAGGATCGGCGGTACCGCATACACCAGGCTGATGGGGCCGAACACCCGATCGCTGACGTAGACGGCAAAGCCGGTCATGATCCCCATCAACATCCGCGCCCCCATGCTGACCGAGCGCAGCGGGCCGAAGATGAAGGAGGAGGCCAGCAGGATCATGGCCACCACCGAGAGCGGTGACAGCAGCTTGCGCCACATCTCCAGCTTGTAGCGACCGGCATCCTGCTTGTTGGCATCCAGATAGCCGATGTAATCCAGCAGTCCCGCCACCGGCAGGTTTTCGGGATCGATGCTCACCACCCCCAACTGTTTGGGTGTGAGCTCTGAGCTCCACTCCATCTGGGGCTGAGTCTCGCTCATGATCTGCCTGGGGTCATCGAAGCGGGTCACCTGTACCTGCTTGAGCAGCCAGTGATGCTGCTCGAACACCCCTTCCTGCGCCTGCAGGATATCGATCAGCTTGCGCTCCGGGGTGAAACGGTAAAGGGTGATGCCGGTCAGGGCGCCATCGTTGCGCACCCCGTTGATATTGACGAAGTTGTTGCCATCGCGGGCCCACACCCCGTAAGCCGACACGGTCAGCCGCCCCTCAGACAGGGCGCCCGCCTTGATGTCGTCCGCCATCCGCTTGGCGATGGGGGCCACGTACTCTCCCATCAGCCCCACCAGGATCATCAGCGGGATGGCGGTCTTGAGCGCCGCCATCACTATGCTGATCTTGGAGCGGCCCGCCGCCTGCATCACCACCAGCTCGGAGCTGGTCGCCAGCTGGCCCAGACCGATGAGACCACCCAGCAGGGCCGCCAGCGGGAAGAAGAGCACCGCCTCTTTCGGCATGGAGAGCAGCACATAGTAGAGGGCGCTGAGCATGTCGTAGTTGCCTTCCCCTACCGACTTCAGCTGCTCCACGTACTTGATGAGCGCCGCCAACCCGACCAGGGTCAGTTCGCACAGCAGGACCGACATGAAAATAACCCGGCCGATATATCTATCGAGAATGCCAAACATCAGCAGAGACCCCCCTGTTGCAGCAGCATGCTGATTTTTTCCTCAAATACAGACGCATGGAACGGGGGCGACATCAAAATGACCCGGTCGCCATGTCTATCGAGAATGCCAAACATCAGTAAAGACTCCCAGATGGCAACATCATGCCGATTTTCTCTTGAAATAGAGGGTCTTGACCCCGTTCCACCAGCTGGTGCCCTGCAGGTTGAGCGGCAACCCGATCAGCAGCAGATAGACCAGCGGCACCAGGAACATGCCGGGCCAGTGCGGCAGCCGACCGCTGTCGATGGCAGAACGGGCGGCACTGAGCAGCAGGAAGTAGGAGAGGTAGAGCAGGATGGCCGGCAACAGCTTGGCATAGCGGCCCTGACGGGGGTTGACCCGCGCCAGCGGTACCACCAGGAAGGTCAGCACCAGAATGGAGAGTGGCAGCGACAGACGCCACTGCAGCTCGGCCATCAGCTGGTTGTCCTGGGTACCCAGCAGCTCCATGGTCGGCTTGGCCGCCGCCTTGCGGTTGGAGCGCTCCATCTCCTGCTGGCGGATCACCAGGCTGTACTCGTCGAACTCGGAGATCTGGAACTGGCGGGTATTGAAGTGCCCCTCGTAGCGGGAGCCATCCTTCAGGGTCAGCCACTGCAGACCATTGCTGTCGACCGTGACCACCCCTTCGGTCGCCACCACCACCGACGGCGGCTTGCCATCCTGGGAGCGCTGCAACACAAAGATTTTCTGCAGTTTGGAGCCCTTGTCGTTGAGGTCCTGGATGTAAGCCACCAGGCGCCCCTTGTCGAGCTCCATGAAACGGCCGGCCTGCAGGAAGGAGATCCCCGGATCGGCCTTGAACTCGTCGATCACCTGGTACTCGCGCTCCTTGGCCTGCGGGGCCACCCAGCCGGTGTTGAAGGCGGCGACGGCCGCCGTCAGCAAGGCCAGCACCATGGCGCTGCGCATCACGAAACGGTGGCTGAAGCCCACCGCATGCATCACCGTCATCTCGCTTTCGGCGTAGAGGCGCCCGTGAGCGAACAAGATGGCCAAAAACAGGCTGATAGGCAGCATCAACAAAGCCATGTTGGGCAGGTTGAGCAGCAGCAGGGTGGAGACCAGGCGCGTCGGCACCTCACCATCGGCGGCATCGCCGATGATCTGGATGAATTGCTGGCTGACGAAGATGAGCAGCAGCACGAATAATACCGCCAGCTGGGTTTTCAGGGTTTCCCTGAACAAATATCGGAAAACGATCACAGTCATTCCCAAGTAAACTTGTGTTTTTAGTCGAATGCCTGAAAAATAGGGCCGTATATTGGATTTTTACCAGTTTGAACTGCGGAGCCAGTGCCTGTTCGCTCCGCCTCTGATACCCCAACAAGCACCGCATTATTCAATAAAAGGTGCCTTTTGTCTTTAGGATGTAGGAGATTCCATGGAGTTCAGTGTAAAGAGTGGCAGTCCTGAGAAGCAACGCAGTGCCTGCGTCGTGGTCGGCGTATTCGAGCCGCGTCGCCTCTCTCCGGTTGCCGAACAACTGGACAAGATCAGCGATGGCTACATCAGTTCGCTGCTGCGCCGTGGCGACCTGGAAGGGAAACCAGGCCAGATGCTGTTGCTGCATCAAGTACCGGGCGTGCTCAGCGAGCGCGTGCTGCTGGTCGGTTGCGGCAAGGAGCGGGAACTCGACGAACGCCAGTACAAGCAGATCATCAACAAGACCATCACCACCCTCAACGAAACCGGCTCCATGGAAGCGGTCTGCTTCCTGACCGAGCTGCACGTCAAGGGACGGGATACCTATTGGAAGGTGCGCCAGGCGGTAGAAACCACCAAGGCTGGCCTCTACAGTTTCGATCAGTTCAAGACCAACAAGGCCGAGCCGCGCCGTCCGCTGCGCAAGCTGGTATTCAACGTGCCGACGCGTCGGGAACTGACCATTGGTGAAAAAGCCATCGCCCACGGTCTGGCCGTGGCGAAAGGGGTGCGCGTTTGTCGCGACGTGGCCAACATGCCGCCCAATGTCTGCAATCCGGCCTATCTCGCCTCCCAGGCCCGTCGTCTGGCCGATGCCTTCGACAACATCACCACCAAGGTGATCGGCGAGCAAGAGATGGCCGAGCTCGGCATGAACTCCTATCTGGCGGTGGCTCGCGGCTCCGACAACGAAGCCATGATGGCCATCATCGAGTACAAGGGTCATCCGGATGCCAAGCCCATCGTGCTGGTCGGCAAGGGACTGACATTCGACTCCGGCGGCATCTCCATCAAGCCGGCCGAGGGCATGGACGAGATGAAGTACGACATGGGTGGCGCCGCCTCCGTGCTCGGTACCATGCACGCCCTGGCCCAGCTGCAGCTGCCCATCAACGTCATCGGCGTGCTGGCGGGCTGCGAGAACATGCCGGGTGGCAACGCCTATCGCCCGGGCGACATCCTCACCTCCATGTCCGGCCAGACCATCGAAGTGCTGAACACCGATGCGGAAGGCCGCCTGGTGCTGTGCGATGCGCTGACCTACGTGGATCGCTTTGATCCGGAAACCGTGATCGACGTGGCCACCCTGACCGGTGCCTGCATCATCGCGCTGGGTCACCACACCACGGGCCTCTTGGCCAACCACAACCCGCTGGCCCACGAGCTGCTCAACGCCTCCGAACAGGCGGGTGATCGCGCCTGGCGTCTGCCGCTGTTCGACGAGTATCAGGAACAGCTGGAGAGTCCGTTTGCCGACATGGCCAACATAGGCGGCCGCCCGGCCGGTACCATCACCGCCGCCGCCTTCCTGTCACGCTTCACCAAGAAGTACAACTGGGCCCACCTGGATATCGCCGGGACCGCCTGGAAGAGTGGCAAGGAGAAAGGCTCCACCGGGCGTCCGGTGCCCCTGCTGACCCAGTTCCTGCTGAACCGGTCAGGGGTGGTCATCGAAGAGAAGGAGTAACCCTTTTATCCCGTTCGATGCGAGCATCAAACGGGATGGCGTTACCCTGAATCACAAGGAAGAGGCCCGCCTCTTCCTTGTTTCATTGAGGGTGGGCAGGAATATCCCCTGCCCGTCCTTACCGGCGGTCAATAGTCCGTCACCGCAAACGGGATCAACCTGATGAGCCAAGTGACCTTTTACCTGATGAGCGAGCAGGATGACGCGCAGGCTTCGGCCGTCGAACGCCTCGCCTGCCAGCTCGTAGCCGATAGCTGGGGGGCGGGCCATCTATACCTGCTGTGCGACGACGAAGCGCAGGCCCTGCGCCTCGACGAGCTGCTGTGGCAGCTGCCGCCGGAGCGCTTCGTGCCGCACCAGTTGCAGGGCGAGAGCGGTCAGGCACCGGTGGAGATCGGTCATCAGCCGCCGAAGCGGCGCTATGCCCGCCTCATCAATCTGGCCAAACAGACACCTTTGTTTGCAGGACACTTCGCTCAAGTGGTAGATTTTGTCCCCACTGACGAAACGCAAAAGCAGCAAGCCCGCGAGCGCTACAAGCACTATCGCCAGGCAGGCCACGCCCTCGAGATGAGGGATCAGCCCGTCCTTGCCGCACCGGATCCGGCGCAGCCCTGACTGTGCCACCCTCGATCCACGACGAATCAACACCAGAATCCATCCATCCAGAATACGGCGAGACCATGGAAAAGACTTTTAATCACAACGCCATCGAACAGGCGCTCTATCAGCACTGGGAAGCCCAGGGTTACTTCAAGCCCCACGGCGACACCAGCAAAGACTCCTTCTGCATCATGATCCCGCCGCCGAACGTCACCGGCAGCCTGCACATGGGTCACGCCTTCCAGCAAACCCTGATGGACACCCTGATCCGCTACAACCGCATGCAGGGCAAGAACACCCTGTGGCAGGCGGGTACCGACCACGCCGGTATCGCCACCCAGATGGTGGTTGAGCGCAAGATCGCCGCAGAAGAGGGCAAGACCCGCCACGATTACGGCCGGGAAGCCTTCATCGACAAGATCTGGCAGTGGAAGGAAGAGTCCGGCGGCACCATCACCCGCCAGATGCGCCGTCTGGGTGACTCCGTAGATTGGGAGCGTGAGCGCTTCACCATGGATGAAGGCCTCTCCGCCGCCGTGCAGGAAGTGTTCGTCCGTCTCTACGAAGATGGCCTGATGTACCGCGGCAAGCGTCTGGTGAACTGGGATCCCAAGCTCAACACCGCCATCTCCGATCTGGAAGTGGAAAATCGCGAGATCAAGGGTCACATGTGGCACCTGCGCTACCCGCTGGCCAACGGCGCCAAGACTGCCGAAGGCCAGGATCACCTGATCGTCGCCACCACCCGTCCGGAAACCATGCTGGGTGATACCGCCGTCGCGGTAAACCCGGAAGACCCGCGCTACAAGGCGCTGATCGGTCAGCACATTCTGCTGCCGCTGGTGAACCGACTGATCCCCATCGTCGCCGACGAACACGCCGACATGGAGAAGGGCACCGGCTGCGTGAAGATCACCCCGGCCCACGACTTCAACGACAACGAAGTGGGCAAGCGCCACAACCTGCCGATGATCAACATCTTCACCCTGGACGCCCACGTGCGTGCCGAGGCCGAAGTGGTCGACAGCAACGGTAACCCCAGCACCGCCTATGACGCCGCCCTGCCGACCGAGTTCGCCGGGATGGAGCGCTTCGCCGCCCGCAAGGCCATCGTCGCCAAGCTGGACGAGCTGGGCCTCTTGGCCGAGATCAAGGATCACGTGCTGCAGCAGCCTTACGGCGATCGCGGTGGCGTGCCCATCGAGCCGATGCTGACCGACCAGTGGTACGTGCGCGTGGCGCCGATGGCCAAGACCGCCATCGAGGCGGTGGAAGATGGCCGCATCCAGTTCGTGCCGAAACAGTACGAAAACATGTACTTCTCCTGGATGCGCGACATTCAGGACTGGTGCGTCTCCCGTCAGCTGTGGTGGGGTCACCGCATCCCGGCCTGGTATGACGATGCCGGCAACGTCTACGTGGGCCGCAACGAAGATGAAGTGCGCGCCAAGCACAGCATCCCGTCCGTGACCGTGCTGCGTCAGGACGAAGACGTGCTCGACACCTGGTTCAGCTCCGCCCTGTGGACCTTCTCCACCCTGGGCTGGCCGAACAATACCGAGGCGCTCAAGACCTTCCACCCGACCGACGTGCTGATGAGCGGCTTCGACATCATCTTCTTCTGGATTGCCCGGATGATCATGATGACCATGCACTTCATCAAGGACGAAAACGGCCAGCCGCAAGTCCCGTTCAAGACCGTCTACATCACCGGCCTGATCCGTGACGAAGAAGGCCAGAAGATGTCCAAGTCCAAGGGCAACGTGCTGGACCCGCTCGACATGATCGACGGCATCTCGCTGGAAGATCTGCTGGAGAAGCGCACCGGCAACATGATGCAGCCGCAGATGGCCGAGAAGATCGGCAAGCGTACCGCCAAGCAGTTCCCGGAAGGGATCGAAGCCCACGGTACCGACGCCCTGCGCTTCACCCTGGCAGCGCTGGCCTCTACCGGTCGTGACATCAACTGGGACATGAAGCGCCTGGATGGCTACAACAACTTCTGCAACAAGCTGTGGAACGCCTCCCGCTATGTGCTGATGAACACCGAAGATCAGGATTGTGGCTTCAACGGTGGCGAGATGCAGTTCAGCCTGGCGGATCGCTGGATCCAGTCCCAGTTGCAAGTGGCCATTCGTGACTTCCGCACCGCCCTCGATACCTACCGCTTCGACATCGCGGCCGGCGTGTTGTACGAATTTATCTGGAACCAGTTCTGTGACTGGTATCTGGAGCTGACCAAGCCGGTACTGACCAAGGGTTCCGAGGCCGAGCAACGCGCTGCCCGCCACACCCTCGTCAGCGTCCTCGAGACCCTGCTGCGCCTGGCCCACCCGATCATCCCGTTCATCACCGAGACCATCTGGAAATCGGTCGCCCCGCTGGCCGGCGTGCACGCCGACACCATCATGATTCAGGCCTTCCCGGAATTCGACGCCGCCAAGGTGGACGAAGCCGCGATGGCGGATCAGGAGTGGGTGAAGGAGTTCATCGTCAGCATCCGCAACATCCGCGCCGAGATGAACGTGGCACCGAGCGTGCCGCTCAACGTGCTGCTCCAGTGCGATGCCAAGGATGCCCAGCGCGCAGCCGACAACGAGGCCTTCCTCAAGTCGCTGGCCCGTCTGGAATCCATCCGCGTACTGGCGGCCGGTGAAACCGCCCCGCTGTCGGTCAAAAAATTGATCGGTGCCACCGAGCTGATGATCCCGATGGCCGGTCTCATCGACAAGGATGCCGAGCTGGCTCGTCTGGCCAAAGAGGTTGCCCGTCTGGTCGGCGAGTGCGGCCGCATCGAAGGCAAGCTCGGCAACGAAGCCTTCGTCGCCAAGGCGCCGGAAGCGGTCATCATCAAGGAGCGCGAGAAGCTGGAAGATTACCGTCTCCAGCTGACCAAGCTGGAAGCCCAGCAGGCCGAGATCGCCGCGCTGTAAGCCGGATTTCACTTGGTAGAAGCCCCCTCCTGCAGGGGGCTTTTTATTGCCCGCCCGCCGCCACCCCGCGCTTTTTGCGCTTCTTCATGCAAAATTAGCGAGCCAAATCACCCGCTTTCACAAGCGCATCGCCCCCAAATTCATTACACTGCCAGCGATCTTTTCTACTCGGAGTGCTGTTGCTGTATGGAAATATTGATCCTGTTTGGATTGATTTTGCTTAATGGCGTCTTCGCCATGTCGGAAATCGCCATCGTCACCGCGCGCAAGGCCCGCCTCAGCAAGATGGTCAGCGAAGGGAGCCGCTCTGCCGCCATCGCCCTCAAACTGAGTGAAGATCCGACCCATTTTCTCTCCGCGGTGCAGATCGGCATCACCAGTATCGGTCTGCTCAACGGTATCTACGGCGAATCTCTGCTGGCCCAGCCACTGGCACTCTGGCTGCAGGAGTGGGGCATGGCTCCCAAGAGCAGCAGCCTGCTCGCCACTGTATTGGTCATCGTGGTGGTCACCTATCTCTCCATCGTCATCGGCGAGCTGGTGCCCAAGCGGCTCGGCCAGCTCAGCGCCGAACGCATCGCCTGCCTGGTGGCCCGCCCCATGATGTGGCTGGCTGCCCTTACCCGCCCCTTCGTCTGGCTGCTGTCGGCTTCCACCAAGGCCAGTCTGCGCATCCTGCGCGTCAGCCAGGACGGTGGCGCCAACGTGACCCAGGAGGAGATCCACGCCATGCTGGTGGAAGGCTCCGAGGCCGGGATCATCGAGGATCACGAACACACTATGTTACGGAATGTGTTCCGCCTCGACGAGCGCAGCCTCTCGTCACTGATGGTGCCGCGCAGCGACATTCGCTATCTCGACCTCGCCCTGCCGCTGGAGGTGAACCTGCAGCGACTGGTGGAGTATCGCCACAGTTTCTTCCCGGTCTGTGACGGCAGCCTGTCGGAACTGGTGGGCATCATCAACGTCAGCAAGGTGCTGCACGCCTACATCAAGGGAGAGCCCATCGATCTGGCGGCGCTGACCCAGGATGGCAGCCTGCTGCCGGAGACCCTCAACGGCCTCGAGCTGCTCAACCACTTCCGTACCCACTCCGAGCACATGGTGCTGGTGGTGGACGAATATGGCGAGCTGCAGGGGCTGGTTACCCAGCAGGATCTGCTGGAGACCCTGGCCGGCGACTTCCAGCAGGAGGACGGCGACGACAACTGGGCATTCCAGCGTACCGACGGCAGCTGGCTGCTCGACGGCCTCATTCCGCTGCCTGAGCTGAAGGACTGTCTGGGACTGGTTCGGCTACCGGAAGAAGAAAAACATCACTATCACACCCTCGGAGGGCTTATCATGCTGCTCCTTGGCCGCGTTCCCCAGACCGGAGATCTGGTCACGCTGGAACAGTGGCAACTGGAAATTGTTGACATGGATGGTCTGCGCATCGACAAGGTGCTGGCCATGCCCTTGCTTGATCAACCCAGCTAACCTGCGGAGTTTGCAACTATGGAGCAGTTTTACCAACTGGCTCACGCCTTTATGCATCAGGATCTGGTGACGCTATCCGATCCCAAGATGGCCTTCATGGTCTGCGGCGTGTTATTGACGTTTCTGGTGCTGGAGAATGGCTTCATCCCCACCGCCTTTCTGCCCGGCGACAGCCTGTTGATCCTGACCGGCGTGCTCATCTATCAGGACGTGCTCTCTCTTGGGGTGATCCCGCTGCTGATCCTGGCCACCTTCGTCGGCACCTGGCTCGGTTACATGCAGGGGCGTTTCCTGGGCCACACCCAGCTCTACCACCGGCTGCTGTCCCATGTGGAAGAGAAGCACCAGCAGAAGGTGTACTATCTGCTCGACAAATACGGCATCGTGACCCTGATCACCGCCCGCTACATCGCCTTCGTGCGCACCGCCTACCCCTATATCGTCGGCGCGACCGAGCTGCCGCAGGGGCGCTTTCTTATCGTCAATCTGGTCAGCTCCATCATGTGGATCTGCCCGCTGGTCGGCTTTGGCTACTTCCTGAGCCACACCAAGCTGGCGTCCGAGTATCAGTCCCAGTTCCTCAGCATCATTCTATGCCTGCCGATCGTGCTGCTGGTCGGCGGTCTCATCGCGCTGATCTGGCGCTGGCTGAGCAAACGCAAAGCCAGTGCGCCACGGGATTGAGACAAATACACAGGGCCATCGCAAGATGGCCCTTTTTTTAGCTAAATAATGGCGATTTACCCGCTGGCACTCTTGTCAAGCGAGGGTAAAAATGAGTGAATCTAGCGCCTTTTTTTTCGACGTGAATGGAGTCGGTAGTATGCGGTGTCGGGTTAGCGCTATGGCGCTGGTTTATGCATTGGTTGGACTGCTGGGATTGCCAGCAGCATTGGCTGCCCCCAACCCGGCCAAACTGCAGCTGCAATCGAGCAGCGCGCTGGTGATGGATGTCGGTACGGGCAAGACCCTGTACCAGAAGAATGCCACCCGGGTCCGCCCCATCGCTTCGATCACCAAGCTGATGACGGCACTGGTGGTGCTGGATGCCCGCCAGGATCTCGGCCAGACCCTGACCATCGATCAGAACGACAGAGACGCCATCAAACACACCTATTCGCGGGTGCGCATGGGTACCCAGGTATCACGCCGCGATGCCCTGCACCTGGCACTGATGTCGTCGGAGAACCGGATGGCCTCGGCGCTGGCCCGTCACTATCCGGGGGGGCGCCCTGCCTTCGTGCGGGCCATGAACAACAAGGCCAAGCAGCTGGGCATGCGCAACAGCCGCTTCTATGACTCCACCGGCCTGTCGACTCGCAACGTCTCCACCGCCCAGGATCTGGCCAAGCTCATCGCCGCCGCCTATCGCCAGCCGTTGATCCGCGAGTTCACCCAGGACACCAGCAAGGACATGCGTTTTCGCACCCCTGCCTACAGCCTGATGTTCAACAACACCAACCCGCTGGTGAAGAACCCGGACTGGGACGTGCGCCTCTCCAAGACCGGCTTTACCGACGAGGCGGGCCGCTGCCTGCTGATGCGCGCCAAGCCGGACAACCGCGAGCTGGCCATCGTGCTGCTCAACTCGGTGGGCAAACGCACCCCGGTCGGCGATGCCAACCGCATTCGCAAGTGGCTGAAAAGCTGATCCCGTACCACGGGGATGAAAAAGGATGCTGCGGCATCCTTTTTTATTGCCCGCAAATCGCCTCTGCGCCCATCTGGGCCCAGCAATCACACAAGAGGATGGACGATTGCCTCAGGCCAAAAGACGGCTATACGAGGCGATGGCGTGAGCATAAAGGGGGAAGGAGATGGGCAATGGTACGCGACAGGGGAGCGCGTCATGCAGGCATAGGAGCCTTCGTCACGCTGCTGTTGGGCTGAGGCCGAGACGGATGACGGCTGTCGAGCCAAAAGGAGGAGACCAAGAGCTGAGCCGTGTCAGCTCTTCCGGCGGCATGGCCATATAAAAAAACAGCCCCGACCGAGGTCGAGGCTGTCTTCTGTATGGTGCGCCCGAGAGGATTCGAACCTCTGACCACCTGGTTCGTAGCCAGGTACTCTATCCAGCTGAGCTACGGGCGCTCATCAACTTTTGGCACTGCTTTCAATATGGTGCGCCCGAGAGGATTCGAACCTCTGACCACCTGGTTCGTAGCCAGGTACTCTATCCAGCTGAGCTACGGGCGCTCACAAACTTTTGGTACTGCTTTCAAAATGGTGCGCCCGAGAGGATTCGAACCTCTGACCACCTGGTTCGTAGCCAGGTACTCTATCCAGCTGAGCTACGGGCGCTCATAAACTTTTGATTTTGCTTTAAATGGTGCGCCCGAGAGGATTCGAACCTCTGACCACCTGGTTCGTAGCCAGGTACTCTATCCAGCTGAGCTACGGGCGCCCTGATTTAAAGCGATAAAAAAAGCTTACTCAACAGTAAGCCTTTTTCAGGTGTACCGGCTTGCTGATTGCCAGTACATGACTCATCGTGAGTCTAATATGGTGCGCCCGAGAGGATTCGAACCTCTGACCACCTGGTTCGTAGCCAGGTACTCTATCCAGCTGAGCTACGGGCGCAAATGGCGGAGAAGGGGGGATTCGAACCCCCGATGCGGGTATAAGCCGCATACTCCCTTAGCAGGGGAGCGCCTTCAGCCTCTCGGCCACCTCTCCGTTTGCGGGGCTGATAATACTTCACAGGGATTTTTAGTCAAACACTTTTTTGGAGAAAAAAGCGCGTTCGCTCAGCATTTGGTCAAAGCGTGGAATATTCAAGCAATATCGACACTTATCCCGCTCTTTTGCTCCCCGCGACACGATTTTCTGCACCCCAGAAAAACAAAAGGCGACACATGAGGTGTCGCCTTGTCACAGCCATTAACGCCGCTTAGAAGCCGGATTGGCCCGGAACTTTCTCGGCCTGGATGCGCTGGTAGATCTCTTCGCGGTGTACGGAGACCTCTTTCGGTGCGTTCACACCGATACGAACCTGATTGCCTTTTACGCCCAGTACGGTGACAGTCACTTCGTCACCAATCATCAGGGTTTCCCCTACACGACGAGTCAAAATAAGCATTCGCTTGCTCCTGTATCCTGTTTTGTATTTATATCGATATGCGACATTATCTTACAAAGATACCGATATGGTAAATGGTTGAAACTAAATCAATCAGGGATTGTTTCCCAAGGGCTGCTCATGAGGCTCCTGATCCAGCCCAAAAGCGGAGTGCAAGGCACGCACTGCCAGCTCCAGGTACTTCTCGTCAATCACCACGGATATCTTGATTTCAGAGGTGGAAATCAACTGCATGTTGATCCCCTCCTCGCCCAATACCTTGAACATGGTGCGGGCGACGCCAGGATGGTTCCACATCCCGACTCCGACGATGGAAACCTTGGCGATCTCACCGTTGCCCTGCACGCAGGCGGCCCCCAGCTCGCTGGCGGTCTCCTCCAGCAGGGCGCGCGCCCGGCGATAGTCATCGCGATTCACCGTGAAGGTGAAGTCGGCGGTCCCATCGCCCAGCGTGTTCTGCACTATCATGTCGACATCAATGTTGGCATCGCTGATCGGATTCAGGATCTGCGCGGCCACGGTGGGCCGATCCGGCACACCCAGAATGGTCAGGCTCGCCTCGTTGCGATTGAACGCTATCCCGGATACCAGGGGAGCTTCCATCCTCTCACCTCCATATGTGATTAAGGTTCCCTCTCCATCGACAAAGCTCGACAGCACCCGCAGCGGTACGCGGTACTTGCCCGCGAACTCCACCGAACGGATCTGCAGCACCTTGGCGCCGAGACTGGCCATCTCCAGCATCTCCTCGAAGGTGATGGTATCGAGACGGCGCGCCTTGGGCTCGATGCGCGGATCCGTGGTATAGACCCCATCCACATCGGTAAAGATCTGGCATTCATCGGCCTTGATGGCCGCCGCCACGGCAACCGCCGTGGTGTCAGAGCCACCGCGGCCCAGCGTCGTGATGGCATTGTGCTCGTCACGGCCCTGGAAGCCGGCGATCACCACCACCTTGCCCGCGCCCAGTTCAGCCTGAACCTGCTCGGTGTCGATGTGGGTGATGCGCGCCTTGCCATAGGCGGAATCGGTATGAATGCGAACCTGATCGCCGGTCATTGAGACCGCAGGACAACCGCGTTTGTTCAACGCGATCGCCAGCAGCGCTATGGTGACCTGTTCACCGGTGGAGACCAGCACATCCATCTCGCGCCGGTTGGCATCAGGATCCAGCTGCTGGGCCATGCCCAGCAACCGGTTGGTTTCGCCCGACATGGCGGAGACAACCACCACCACGTCATGTCCCTGGGCGCGGGTCTGCTCGACCCGCTCAGCTACCGCCTCGATCCGCTCCAGCGTGCCGACCGAGGTGCCGCCGTACTTCTGTACATAGAGTGCCACAGATCACCTCGCCCTATTACAGGCGCTCTTCCAGCCAGGAGTGTACGGATTGCAGCGCTGCCGGCACCGCCTCGGGCTGGGTACCACCCGCCTGGGCCATGTCGGGACGACCGCCGCCCTTGCCACCCACCTGCTGGGCGACCAGATTGACCAGCTCACCGGCCTTAACCTTGCCGGTCAGGTCGTTGGTGACGCCCGCGATCAGGTTGACCTTGCCCTCGCCACTGGTGGCCAGCAACACGACACCGGACTTCATCTGGTTCTTCAGCTCGTCCAGCATGCCGCGCAGGGATTTCGGATCGGCCCCTTCCAGCGCTGCAACCAACACCTTCTGACCCTTGATCTCAATGACCTGACCCAGCAGGTCGTTACCGGCCTGAGCGGCCAGCTTGGCCTTGAGCTGCTCCAGCTCGCGTTCCATCATCTTGGCCTTGTCCAGTACCTGACGTACCTTGTCGGCGATGCAGAACTGGTCGCCTTTCACCAGTGCGGCAGCTTCTTCGATCTGCTCGCCGACCTGATGCATGAAGTCGATGGCGGCCTTGCCGGTCACCGCTTCGATACGGCGCACACCGGCGGCGATGCCGCTCTCGGCGATGATCTTGAAGAAGCCGATGTCACCGGTGCGCTTGGCGTGAGTACCGCCGCACAGCTCGGTGGAGTAGTCGCCCATGCGCACCACCCGCACGTCGTCTTCGTATTTCTCACCAAACAGCGCCATGGCGCCGGCTAACTTGGCGGCTTCCAGATCCATCAGCTGGGTAGTGATTTCGTGGTTGGCGCGGATCTGGTTGTTGACCAGCTCCTCGACCCGGCGAATGGTCGCCATGGTCATCCCCTCGAAGTGGGAGAAGTCAAAGCGCATGCGCTCGGCGCCCACCAGAGAACCTTTCTGGGTCACGTGCTCACCCAGCGCCTGACGCAGGGCAGCGTGCAGCAGGTGGGTCACGGAGTGGTTCAGGGCGATGGCCTGGCGACGCTCGCCATCGACCACGGCTTCGACCTCGGCCCCTTTCTCCAGGGTGCCCAGCTCCATGTAGCCCTTGTGGATGATCGCCTTGCCCGCTTTGACGGTATCGGTCACGGCAAAGATGCCGTCGTCCACTTTCAGGGTACCGCTGTCGCCGATCTGGCCGCCGGACTCGGCGTAGAAGGGGGTCTGCTCCAGCACGATGACAGCTTCGTCACCCGCGATGAGACCGCTCACCTCGTCCACACCCTTGTAGATGCCGACCACACGGGTGCGCTCGGTCAGGGTCTTGTAACCGGTGAAGGGGGTCTCGAAGTCGAGCTTGAGCATCTCGTTGTAGTTCACGCCGAAGCTGGAAGCCTCTTTCGCGCGAGCACGCTGCTTCTCCATCTCGGCCTTGAAGCCCTCTTCGTCGATGCCGATCTCGCGCTCGCGCACCACGTCGGCAGTCAGGTCGGCCGGGAAGCCGTAAGTGTCATACAGCTTGAACACCACTTCACCCGGAATGACCTTGGCGTCGCCGAGATTGGCCAGCACGTCTTCCAGCAGCAGCAGGCCTCTGTCCAGAGTGCGGACAAACTGCTCTTCCTCGATGCGCAGCACCCGCTCGACCAGCGGCAGCTGGGCAATCAGCTCGGCAGCGACATCCTTCATCTGTGCCGCCAGCTCGGCAGCCAGTTTGTAGAAGAACACTTCGGTGGCACCCAGCTTGCGACCGTGACGCACGGCGCGGCGGATGATGCGACGCAGCACATAGCCACGACCTTCGTTGGAGGGCATCACGCCATCTGCCACCAGGAAGGCGCAGGAGCGGATGTGGTCGGCAATGACGCGCAGGGACTGGTTGCTCAGATCGTTGGTGCCGACGATCTCGGCCGCTTTCTTGATCAGCGCCTGGAAGATGTCGATTTCATAGTTGGAGTGCACACCCTGCATGATGGCGGAGATACGCTCCAGACCCATGCCGGTATCCACGGACGGACGCGGCAGCGGCTCCATGGTGCCGTCAGCCTGACGGTTGAACTGCATGAACACCACGTTCCAGATCTCGATGAAACGGTCGCCATCCTCTTCCGGTGAGCCGGGACGGCCACCCCAGATGTGATCGCCGTGGTCGTAGAAGATCTCGGTGCAGGGACCGCACGGACCGGTATCGCCCATCGCCCAGAAGTTGTCGGAAGCGTACGGTGCACCCTTGTTGTCACCGATGCGCACGATGCGATCGGCCGGTACACCGACTTCTTTTTCCCAGATGTCGAAGGCTTCATCGTCAGTCGCGTAGACGGTCACCAGCAGGCGCTCTTTCGGCAGTTGCAGCACCTCGGTCAGGAAGCCCCATGCAAACTTGATGGCATCCTGCTTGAAGTAGTCGCCGAAGCTGAAGTTGCCCAGCATTTCGAAGAAGGTGTGGTGACGAGCGGTATAGCCGACGTTTTCCAGATCGTTGTGCTTACCACCGGCACGCACGCAACGCTGGGAAGTCGTCGCGCGATTGTAGGCACGCTTGTCTGCGCCAAGGAACACATCCTTGAACTGGTTCATACCCGCGTTGGTAAACAACAGGGTCGGGTCGTTATGCGGTACCAGCGAGCTGGAGGAGACAACCTGGTGCCCCTGGGAACGGAAATACTCGAGAAACGCGGCGCGAATCTCTGACGTGGACATATACATGGAAAATCCTGCTTGATTCGAATACGGACTTTTAACCGCATTAATGTAAGTTTTCTGCGGGGTAAAGTAAAACGGACAGGGCCGCCACGGGTGAAAAAGCGCGCATAAATGGGGGCTGGGAGAAAAGGGAGACAAAGCGGGGCGTTTTCAGCCATGGTTTGGGCCGATGGCAGCGGAAAATCGGCCTGCCGCCGAGGAGCCTTCCACCGCGTCTGCCACCAAGATGCAAGTTGCTGAATCCACAGACACCCGCGGCAAAGGACATGCAATCATGTCCATGGTGGCGACGGGAAAGACGATACGGACAACCCGAGCAAAAGACATTCTGTGAAATGCAGAACTGCGCCATGACAATCTTGGCTGCTGGGGCTAGCAAGTACGCCACCATCCCCCTGCAGGTCATCAGCAGGCTGAAACAGCTTGCAGGAGAGCAGAAACGGAGTGATTACAGCTCGCGCTCCTGCAAGGCGCTCAACGCATAGCGTCCCTGCTCCTGGGTAAAGCCGCGTCCCAGCAGGTATTTGAGCCATTTCATCCGCAGCTTGAAATCGGCAAGGTCGGCCACGTTGGCTCGCCGCGCCAACAGCGCCAGGGCGAGTTCAAACCAGTCCAGCTCTGGCTGCTCGAAGGCGGCGTCAATCTGGTTGTCATCCAGCCCCTTGCGGCGCAGCTCGAAACGGATCTTGATGGGACCGTGCCCCTTGGCCGCCCCGGCTCTTACCGCCATGGCGCCATAGCGCTCGTCGTTGACCCAGTTGTAACCCCGGCAATAATCGACGACCGCCTCGATCACCTCTTCCTGATAGCCCTGCTGGCGCAGCCGTCTGGCCAGCTCGGACTCGGCGCTTTCGCGGCGAGCAAGACTGCGCATGGCAAAGGCGCGGGCCGCCGCCAGTTGCTCTTCAAAGGTAAGTTCGACCGGTTTGTCAGCAGATTCATCAACCATAAATAACAAGGCCGGGTATCAACCCGGCCTTCCTTTGTTCCTTATTCGAACTCTTGTTCGCTTTCGGCATCGAACTCTTCTGCCTCAACCGGCGCAGCCTTGTCATCGACAGGTACGGCACCGGAGAGCAGCAGCTCGCGCAAACGGGCTTCTACTTCACCAGCCATCGCCTTGTTCTCGGCGAACAGCTTCATGACGTTGGCCTTGCCCTGACCGATCTTCTCGCCGTTGTAGCTGTACCAGGCACCGGCCTTGTCGATCAGCTTGTGCTTGACGCCCAGATCCACCAGCTCACCCTCTTTGGAGATGCCGGCGCCATAGAAAATCTGGAACTCGGCCTGCTTGAAGGGCGGGGCCACCTTGTTCTTGACCACTTTGACACGGGTCTCGTTACCGACCACTTCGTCACCTTCCTTGATGGCGCCGATGCGACGGATATCCAGACGCACGGAGGCGTAGAACTTGAGCGCGTTACCACCCGTGGTGGTCTCCGGGCTGCCGAACATGACGCCGATCTTCATCCGGATCTGGTTGATGAAGATGCACAGGCAGTTGGCGTTCTTGATGTTGGCGGTCAGTTTGCGCAGCGCCTGGGACATCAGACGAGCCTGCAGGCCGACGTGGGAATCCCCCATCTCGCCTTCGATTTCCGCTTTCGGGGTCAGGGCTGCCACGGAGTCGACGATGATGACGTCAACGGCGTTGGAGCGCACCAGCATGTCGCAGATTTCCAGCGCCTGTTCACCGGTATCCGGCTGGGAGATCAGCAGGTCGTCGACGTTGACGCCCAGCTTGGCGGCATAGATGGGATCCAGCGCGTGCTCCGCATCGACGAAGGCACAGGTCTTGCCCTTTTTCTGCGCTTCGGCGATCACCTGCAGGGTCAGCGTGGTTTTACCGGAAGATTCCGGACCGTAGATCTCGACGATACGACCGCACGGCAGACCACCGATCCCCAGCGCCACGTCCAGAGAGAGGGAGCCGGTGGAGATGGCTTCGATATCCATGGTCTTGCTGTCGCCCAGACGCATGATGGAGCCTTTGCCAAACTGCTTTTCGATTTGACCCAGCGCAGCCGCCAGTGCCTTCTGTTTGTTCTGATCCATGCCAATCTCCGCTGGAAATCGTGAGTAAAAATGAAGTTGGGCTAAGTATACTGTCTATTCATACAGTATCAAGCCCAATTTATCTGAGCAGGGCCAACAGACCCGACAAGGCCTGTCTCACCGCCTGCTGGCGTACCTGCCGGCGATCCCCGTCGAAACGGGCCAGCAGGGAGTGGTGACGACCGTTGCGGTCGGCCCAGGCGAACCAGACGGTGCCGACCGGTTTGCCCGGTGTCGCGCCGCCAGGGCCGGCGATGCCGCTGATGGCGACACTGATGGCGGCAGAGGAGTGGGCCAGCGCACCGCGGGCCATCTCCAGCACCACGGCTTCGCTCACCGCGCCGTGCTGCTCAAGGCTCTCGCCGCTCACCCCCAGCATCTGCTGCTTGGCTTCGTTGGTGTAGGTGACAAAACCGCGATCAAACCAGCCGGAGCTGCCCGCGATGTCGGTAATAGCCGTCGCCACCCCGCCGCCAGTACAGGATTCGGCAGTCGCCGCCAGCCAACCGCGCTGACCGAGGGCCTTACCCAGCTCGATGGCGAGGTGCTCTATCTCTGCGTCCAGTTTCATTACGGCTCCTGCTGATTCGTTCAAGAGGCACATTATGCGATCCCGTCACTGCCGCCCGCAACCGCCGGGCAAACCCCCACCGACATCGAGGTGCAGCACCCAGACCCGCTCAGCCAGAGACAACCCCGGAACCCGACCTCCCCCGCCGCGCTGCTTATGTGTAGAATGGCGCCATCAAGTTCAAGGCTCATCACCGCAGACACTGGCCCGCAGAGGCCCCTTCTGGAATCGCACATGACCGCACAACACCAAGCTACCGGCACCGCGCCAGGCGCCAATCTCAGCGCCCACACGCCCATGATGCATAGGTGACTTAATATTGATTTTTATACAAATTAATCAATTAAAACCACACAAACCACGCTTTAACCTACGCTTATTTGCCCCATAGTAACGACGCGCTCTTTTTGAGGCACTGCATATTCATCTGTTCAGTCTCCTTCGCATAGTACTCATCAAGTCATGACTGACTAAACGTTACAGACTCAACAACGCTAAAAATTTTCAAACCTATATCACCCCTGTGGATCGCCGGAGGAACTGTTCTTCCGGCGCGTGATTTTCATGTTCACAGGAGGCTCTATGGCTCATCTCGTCGAATCGATGGCGTATGTTGGTGATACGCCTTGGCATGGTCTGGGCAATCGCCTGAGTGCCCATCAACCGTTGCAAACCTGGCTGGTTGAGGCCGGGATGGATTGGCATATCGCGCAAAGCGATGTGCTGTTTAATGTCGCTCCGGATGGCCTGCATATTCGGCCTCATACAGATGCCAAGGTACTGTACCGCTCCGATACGCTGGCACCGCTGTCGGTGGTGTCGAACCGTTACAAGGTAGTTCAGCCGGATGAGGTGCTGGGCTTCTACAAGGATTTGGTCAAGGCCGGAGGGTTTGAGCTGGAGACGGCGGGCGTGCTGAAGGGCGGGCGCAAGTTGTGGGCATTGGCGCGTACCGGTCAAGAGTCGGCATTGCGCGGCGGGGACACCGTTAAGGCTTATCTGCTGCTGGCTACCAGCTGCGATGGTTCGCTGTGTACCACGGCACAGTTCACTTCCGTCAGGGTGGTATGCAACAACACGCTGCAGATGGCGACCGGTGATAGCAAGGGTGCCGTCAAGGTGCCGCACTCCACACAGTTTGATGCGGCAGCGGTGAAGAATGCGCTCGGTCTGGGGCTGTCCAGTTGGGACAGCTTTATGCGCTCACTCAAAGACCTGAGTCAGCGACCAGTATCACGCAGTGAAGCCGATGCCTATTTCCGCACCGTACTGGGTGAGCCGCTGGCCGATGAGGGTAATCCGTCAGCGCCGGAGCCCTCCCGCACCCTTCAGCAGGTTCTGAGTCTGTATCAGGGCACTGGGCTGGGTTCAACGCTCTCGTCCAGTCGCAATACCGCCTGGGGACTGGTCAATGCCATGACCGAGTTTGTGGACCATCGGCGCCGGGCGCGTAATCAGGATTACCGGTTGGATTCCGCCTGGTTCGGGCAAGGCGCTCAGCTTAAGCAACAGGCGATGACCCAGGCACTGGCGTTGCTGCAGTAATCGTCTCTGGGTTTGGTTTTCTACCTGCGTTTATACCCGCGCATCTACCCGCATCTGAACTTCCTTTTGTCATTTATCGCCCCGGCAGGCTTCGGCTTGTCGGGGCGTTTTGTTTTGGAGTCCGTTATGAAACAACAACGCTATGGCCAGGCTATCCGTCTGGCCTCAACTGTCGGCTTGTCCCGTGAGGAGTGGCTTGATATCCGCCAGCAAGGCATTGGTTCGTCCGATGCCGCCGTGGCCGTGGGGCTATCACCGTACAAGAGTGCTCTGAGCTTGTGGCTGGAGAAAACCGGGCGCAAGCAGCCCGAGGACTTGTCCAGCAAAGAGGCCGTGCTGTGGGGCACGGTCCTGGAGCCGGTATTGGCGTCGGTCTACGCCGAGCGCACCGGCCGCAAAGTGAGGCGCGTGAATGCTGTACTGCAGCATCCGGAGTATCCCTATCTGCTGGCCAATCTCGACCGCGAGGTGGTGGGCCTGCCGGAAGGCACCGGCATTCTCGAAATCAAGACTGCCAGTTACCACTCGGCCCCTCAGTGGGAAGAGGGCGTGCCGGTGGCCTATCAGTGTCAGGTATTGCACCAGCTAGCGGTAACAGGCCTCGCCTGGGCCGATGTCGCCGTGCTGATTGGTGGGCAGGATTTTCGCATTTATCGCATCGAGCGCGATGAGAACAAGATGGCCGACTTGCTGGCTCGTGAGGCTGTGTTCTGGCGCTGTGTTACCGACGATGTGCAACCCGAGCCCGATGGCTCGAGTGATGCCGGTTCAGCACTGCAATGGCTCTACCCGCAGGACAATGGCCTGTCGGTGGATTTCACCGACTCGGCCGAGTTCTGTCAGTTGTTTACCGACTTGCTCAAACTTCGCGACATCAAGGAGCAGACCGAAGCTCAGGAGTCCCAGCTCAAGCAGCGGGTACAGAACGCCCTGGGGGATGCCACCACGGCACTGTTCGCCGGTGGCAAAGTGACTTGGAAGAAAACCAAAGACCGGATTGCTCCGGACATCGAGCGACTGAGTACCGAGCATCCGGAAATCGTGCAGCAGTACAGCAAGCCGGTTGCGGGGAGTCGCCGCTTTGTCATTCAGACCGACAGGAGGAGCGCATCATGATTAAAGGACTGGCGATTACTCCCCCCGTGATTGGGCGCATCAGCATTGGCCATCTGGTGCAAAAGGGTGAGAAGTGGGTACCGGAGAAGGATGACAGCTTTACCCTGACCACCCAGGTACAGGGACGCAATGGCTGGGTCTTACATCCCCTGCATCAGCAGTACAGCGAGCAGGCCGCCAACGGCAAACTCAGAGCCATCCCGGTGCGGTTGCTGTTCAATGACTCTGAGCTGAATCTGAGAGCCGAGTACAGCGCCTTTGACCGCAGCAGCGGCCGACCGGTGTGTGTTGGTAATGGTGAGACGGCGCGACGGGTCACCGCTGAAGGATTGGAAGAGATGGCCTGCCCCGGCCCGGACCGCTGTCCGTTTGCCAAGCAAGCCGGTTGCAAGCTCTATGGCCGATTAAACGTGCAAGTCGATGGTCAGCAAGATGAGCTGGGTAGCTTTATCTTTCGCACCACCGGTTACAACTCGGTTCGCACCCTGGCAGCACGACTGCGTTACTTCGAGGCGGTGAGCGGTCAGGCTACCCGTTATTTACCATTGCTGCTGCGTCTGCGCGCCAAGAGCACCACCCTCTCGTACCGCACGCCGGTCTACTACGTGGACCTGACGTTGCGCGATGACAGCACCTTGGCGCAAAGCGTGTCGGCTGCCCGACAGGAAGCCGAGCGCCAGCAAGAGGCCGGAGTGGATACCGAAGCGCTGGAGTCCATGGCCCGAGCGCTGCTGGGCAATGGTCAGTTCGAGGAAACCGAGGAAGATATCCCGCAGATGCTGGAGGAGTTTTATCCCGAGGCCGAAACGGAAAACCCACCGGCGCAGACCAGCGACATGGCATCGCCTGCACCTACGGCTGTTAAAACTAAACCTACGACACCCATCCGTCAGTCCCGACTGACCAGCAAGCTGGGCTCCGCTTCACCGACCAGCAATCAGACACCCAGCACCACAACAACCGCCTCGCTCGGCTAATACCACACCCAAATACTCAACGGCATACACGGCTCAAGGTCTCCCCTGATTCGGGAGACCTTGGGCCGTTTTCTATTTATTGAATTGAAGGAGAACCATCATGCAAGCAGGTGACCACCTGATTTCCCCGCGTCCGGGGTTTACCCATCACGGGCTCTATGTCGGGAATAACGAAGTCATCCACTACGCCGGTTACTCGTCCGGAGAGGAGTCCGGGCAAGTGGTGCTGACCTCGCTGGACGTATTCCGCAACGGCCATCCTTGCCGCGTCGTCAATCACAGCCTACGCCGCTACGCCCCTGAGCAAAGCGTCGAGCGGGCCTGGTCGCGATTGGGTGAGGCTCATTACAGCGCCCTACTCAACAACTGCGAGCACTTCGTGACCTGGTGTATCCAGGGCTTTCACTACAGTGCGCAGGTGCAAAGGCTGGTAGAAACCGGACTTGCCGTCGGCAGCCAGGTGCTCCCACGGCTGCCGGTTGTCCCGATAGAAACCATGGCCGTGGCCCATCCACTGCGCGAGACCGCGATAGCGACTGCGGTGACAACGGCTTTACCTTCCGCCTCACAGACCGCAGCGATTGTTGCGGGCGGATTAACTCTAGCCAGCGCAGCCCCAGTGGCCGTCCCCATTGCCATAGCCGGAACCGCGCTTTACGGCGCCAAGAAGCTCTTCGACTGGCTGACCGACTAACCCCATTCCAAATACTCAGGAGATGACCATGACCATTCCCTTTCAGGCGGAAGGCCAACTGCTGCCCGTCAGCCCCTGGCTGAAATCCCAACTGGCCGAGATGGTGAGCGAGCAATCCATCAATCTGGAGCCGCTGACGGCACTTACCTTTCGCTTCAACGACCCCAACTACTCAGCCACCCAAGGCGGCTATCACCCCGTGGAAATCCTGCTGGTGCGCGGTCTCAACGGCTGGCTGTTCGATACCATCACCGACTTTAGCTACCAAGGCTATGGCGATTGGGCCGAGCTCAACAAGGAGCTGGATTTTGATTTTCTAAGCCCCGAGTTCACCCACATCTATCTGGGCGTACTGCAGCACGATGACGCCATCGAGCTGTACCAGCTCTGGGAGAACAACTTCTGGCTCTACTGTCAGATGAACACATTCAGCACAGCCCTGAGCTGTACCTAACCGCATTCACGACAACGCCACCTTCAGTACTGACGCCGGAGGTGGCGTTTTCTATGGAGAACTCACCATGAGCCACAACAAATTCAAAGCCGGAGAAACCCAAGGCACCTATATCCTGACTGAGCCCGCCACTGCCGAGGAAATCCTGGCTATGGCCAACCGGCTGGCCCGCGCTAGAGTCACTAAGGGTAAGGCGCTCACCTCGCCAAGCCTTACCTACAGTTGCCTGCAGACCCTGCTACAAGGTTATGAGCGGGAGGTATTTGCCATCCTGTTTTTGGATAGTCAGCACCGCGTCATCAAGTTTGAAGAGTTATTTCAAGGCACGCTGGATGCCGCGTCAGTCTACCCGCGCGAAGTAGTCAAGGCGGCGCTGGCCTGCAACGCGGCGGCGGTGATCTTGGTACACAACCACCCATCCGGCTTGCCCGAGCCTAGTCGCGCCGACCGCACCCTTACTGAAACACTCCGAGCTGCACTGGCCACCGTCGAGATCCGCGTGCTGGATCATCTGGTGATCGGCACTGAAGGCAGGGTGTCAATGGCAGAGCGAGGGTGGTTGTAAAGATTGAGGTATAAGGCCAGCGCATGATGTTCATGAAACGCCCTGTGTTGGTTCGCCCTTCAGCCATTAGACAAATCAATGCGACATAGATTGTCGCAGTCAGCCCCTAAGATTACCCCAGTGCGATTCGTACGAATCGCCTTCCGACGTAGAGTCAAAATTATCAAGGAAGTATAACGATGAAAAAGAGAGCCACGTTGCTTTACCCATTGCTTACCACACTGTTACTCACAGCCTGTGGCGGCGGTGGCGGTTCTGGCGGTAGCGAGAAACCAACTGAACCTACCCGCGCAGCAGGTCTGTATATGACCGCAATCAACAACCCGGTGAGCCTCACTGTGAAGAGTGTGGCCAGTAGCAACCGAATGGCACTGAAAGCTGCTAAGGCCGAGATCGTGACCCCCGAAGACGGTGAGCAGATCGACCCGAGCGTTGGTCTGTATGCCACGGACGAGGGCGGCAAGGAGTTTCGTATCCACTTCGAGCTGACTGCCGAGGACGGTACTACCACTGGCTACGACGAAAAGATTAACCCGACCTCGGTGATTCAAATCACCCCGGACGCGGTGTATCTGGAGTTGGCAGTCAAGGTCAATACCAATAGCTCTGTGGAAATCCGCCAGTACCTGGTGCAGTTCTCCACCGGGAAGATGATCGAAGTGCAACGACTGGCACTGCGTGATGCTTTCTTGAACCAGGCGTACAAGTACGTGATCCCGGCCAACAGCCTGCACAATGGGAGTAATGACCCGATCGTGCTACTGAGTGACGGTAAGTGGTATAGTCTGTCTGCCGATTGGACTAACGGTGCCGTCAGTAAAGAGTATCGGAGTGACTACGTCTCCACTTACGGTTCCCAAGGTCCTGCTGGCAATATTCTGTTTACAGCTGATAAGCAGGAATATCGCATTGAGCACGGTGCTGTAGGTGGTGATAACGACTACATCACTCACAACAACCAAGTTCTGTATCGCGGTAATTCAGGATTCTGGCTGGCTGACGATGGCCGGGTGGTAGTAGCCAATAACGGTGGATTGTTCCACGTAGTTACCATAGACGGTGTGGAGTCACTGGAGCAGTTCTCTGACTATACCCACGATGCGGCTCTTGGTGATGTATTGCCAATTACCTATATCTGGGCTAAGTCAGGTGAATATTTGCTGAGTACACAGTGCCAAGTAAACCGTGACAATGCCGGTATTATGGAAATGCCGTTCTTCAATAGCTGGGATACGGACTCCTATTACACCGCTGGTGCACAGTCTATGGTCTGTGTTGACAAGCCGGACAACGATCAAATCGATATGTTGGACCCGGAAGTTTATTGCAATGCCGGTCTGGAATGGCGTATGTGGACTCTGTCTGTAGACGGTGCTGCTAAGCGGGAAATTACTCCGCTGGCGGCAGAACCATTCCAGATTATCCAACTGTCTGAAGACACTGCTTACGCTGGTCTGAGTGAGTGTGTAAAAGATGCTGAGGGTAAGTGGACTGTCAACTTCACCAACAACATCATCAACTTCGCTGATAACAGCATCACTCCGGTGAGCGACATTGTCAGTCTGTCTGCCTTTATCCATTAAGGGTAAAAAATGGCGATTTATATAAGGAGCGGCATCCGCTCCTTATATTTCTCCATCAACACACACACCAATGACATTAAACACTAGAGCTGAGCTATGTATCTCTTAATGCAGTCGACAATTATACCCATTTCTTTCCTTAGCTCTGAATGAGTAAATGCAAAATCAACGCCATTTATTATCATGGCGTTAGAGTCAGTGCTCAATTTAATTGATTTAACATCCTTAAGTGCAACCTTAACCCGCTCACCCATAATTGGCTTCGCATATATTTCATCGTCTGTAATGTAAACCCCATCAGAAGCACTGCCTAAAATTGTTGTATCAATCAACACGCAAAGGCTCCCCGATGGGCGCTCAGCATACCCATATTGTTTCTGAAAGTGTGCATATGAATTAACTGCATTATCTTCTTTTTTTCTAGCTTTGGGTGACAATAGCTTATCAAACGAATATATCTTACTATTTTTATTTAGCACATCGGCATACTCAGCAAGCATGCTATCAAAGGATACAATTCTAGATTTTTTAGCGACAGGCTCCGGAATGACAGCCGCAGTCTCTTCGACTCGCTGACGCACTACATTTTGCGTCCAGTTATCTATTGGAGCAAACGACTTACTGAATAGTTCTTTGGCGGAAACATCAAACCGCATCAAGCCAAAACAGTACTCTAACTTCTTCATATTTTCATTATTATGATCTCTCATGAATTGCTGCAAGTATTCTAAATGCTTATCAGAGAGCAACCATGATTTGCTCTTTGTTGAAAAAGCAATACAACCATCTTTTGTTTTTTTTGCTTTATATGCATCGACAATTGCCCCCAAAAAATCTGCAGACTGGTGAGTACCATAGCAACGACTGCGGAAATCCTCATCATCAATTAAAAAACCATCTCGCTCCAGACAAAGGTTGCCATAATCACAGATGCCACTAATTATAGCCAAGTTAGCCTTATGCTTCTTGCTTTCACTCCAAACAGTTTTCAAAGCAAAAAACATAAACACGATTGACAAAAAATTCAATGGCTGAATCCATGCCGAATCAGCGATATTAGAATAAACCTGGATACCTACACTAACAAAACAAAAACAAACAAAACAATACACAGCGGAATAGACGCTACCAACATAATCAGACTGCGGCTTTCCGTCCAAAAAGCCGATTAACTGCATCGCGTCATTCACTTTACTCCATCGAGATTTTAATACCAGCATTAATATCAAGGCAGTGAGAAGATATGTGTCGATGTATCCGTAATCAATAGATGCACTAATATAATGACTTATGATGTAATCACTTTGGTATATAACAGCCAGCATGCCACATCCAATCAGCAACATGGAAAAGCCACGCATATGAAAAACAGAAAGTACGTATGAAAGGCACCTGCCACCAAGAAAAACAAGAAGAGACACAACCAGAATAACGACCCCATACCCCATCAAAGAAATGAACTTATTCGTTGACAAGATTAACTGCATTGGATATGAAAAGATCACATCAAATAAGACATCCATGTACGCTCCTTAGTTAAAAACTAAAAATATAAAATAGCATTATTAAACCATTCTGAATCACCACCAGTGACCGCAACACCCACAGTAAAACTGTCCTCCGGCAAAATATCCATATCTTGCATCGGGAGTAGATTACTCCCGATGCAAGATAAACACGGCTTCACCTATACACACAACTAACTGTATCTAACGCTACAACGTTCATGACGAAGCCTGAATCGCTTTCCACGGCATAAAAAATCACTTCTGAAGGTGCTGGCATATTTCGACGTTGATATGCACGAACTCATCCCAAGATATCAATTCTGACATATTGGCAAGGTAGTATTCCTCTACCCGGCAGACGAGAGGACGTTCGCTGTAGATCCTGCAAAGATTGCTCTGTTCATCGAAATGCTTGCAAACACCATCTCCCCGATCCAAAAATGCAGTTTTTGAACTCTCGTTCACCCTGCGGCAACACTGTCCGCAGGCTGAACAAGGAAATGTTCGCAATACAGGTGTCATAAAAGTTCAGGCACTTTGCAGACTAGCGAGGAGTTCCTGGACCGCCATCATCGTCGAACGAATAGCTTGATCCTGTTCGTTGGCGACACTAAGCGCATTTTCTAATCTTGAACGCATCTGGACAAATAAAGGCTCAAGCTCACTTCGCACAATGTCATTCATCGCATGTTCAAACTGGGCCCCGAGATCCCGTGCAATATCTTCGACCTCTCGCTCAAATCGTTCCCGCTCACGCTGCATTTTCTCGGATTCTTCCTGCATCCGCTTGTTTTCCGGATCTCCCTGCAGCATCTCCCACACAGACATCACCACGGTAACAGCCGTGCCAACATAGGGGATGTACTTGCCAATAACTTTAGCGCCAATTTTTTCCATCGTCTTCGGGCCAATGCCCTTCATGATGGAAGGAAACCACTCCTTGGTTAGCTTGAGAGCCGAAATAATATGCTCGGGTTTAGCGGCCGAGCTTAAGGATTTCACACCTTGACCGATCAGGTCGCCATCAAGCCGCGACAAAATACTATCGCCACTGTCTGTTGATTCATTGGGGTTGAACTTTAATGTCGGGATATCGACACCTTGGTGACGGAGTCGATCGCTATCAAGCGCCATTTCCAACTGTTCGATCTCATCCTTGAAGGTGGATGCTAAATGATTCAGCTCATCCTCCAATGTAGCCGCCACTCTGGATGACGCTTCTTGATAGACTTGCTCTATGCTCGATTGACAATGCTCAGGGTCTTGCCGAATAGCATTCTTACTGCGTTCATAAACATATTTACCGCTACGGATAATCTGACTGCTGATTTCCTGACGACAATGTGACTGGTGAGCGATCAGGCTTTTGAGTAACTCATCGTACTTACGCACCATGTCGCTGCTGCTGGAGTCAGATAACTTAGCCACAAACTGCTCTAGAAAGCAGCGTAAGGCTCCGGCCAGCCGCTTATTAACGTCACCTTGGTCAATATTGTTAATAAAATCGTTAAGAGCAGCTTCCAACTCAGGACAGCCACTGTGATCGACCAATCCCTGTTGACCGGAAAGCTTGCCTTTCAAAGCCCGAGCGGCATTCACGCGCATAACCGGAATATCCTGCAAGACGTCACTCATACCTCTGCTAGCCGCCAACTCTTGCAGACGGATGCGCGTCTGATTTTTCAGGCGAATAAAGTCTTCCTGACTAAGTGGGTTTTTCTCGTTAAACACCAAGAACAGTTTTTTCCGTGCTTCAAGAAGATCCACCAACTTCTGCAGTGTTTTATCTTCCTCTGCAGCCCCAGAAGGGTTGACCACAAAGATAATGGCATCAGCCGTCATCATCTGCGCCTTGGTCACCTCCTCATGAGCAAGTGGCGCATCGACGCCAGGGGTATCGAGGATGGTGTGATTATTCCAGCGATAAGAGCTCACCTTGTCGGTAAGAGGGATGTCACCCGTAGGGGCGACCTCTTGACCGACTAGAGCATTAATCAAGGTACTTTTACCGGCGTTATAAATGCCGTAAACCATCACGCTAATCCCTGGGGTTTTGACCTTGTCTTCAAACTGTACTGAAACTTGCGCAAATGACTCTTGCATGGCCGGATAATCTTGAACCAGTTCCTTGACCGATTCGTAGGTGTCATAAAGTTGGCTAGACGTGATTGACATTATTGAATTCCTTATCGAATTTTTTGTTCAGCGGCCAGTTTGAGAGTATCAAGTCCTTGCTGGGCATCATTTATTTCTTGCGATAATTTCCGGATCGTTTGCTGAAGATCGGCCAGTAACTGGGTCAATGATGTATCAGCCTGAGCACGGATAGTCTTCTCGATAGCTTCGCTGTAGACAGTTCGCGTTTGTTCACGGATCTGTTCGAAATTATCACCCGTGATCACCTCGATACTGCGCGTACTGACCTCAGCGCTATGCCCTGCAGCGCCTCCTGCAGCACCACCAAGAACACTACCCACCGTAGCCCCAACCGGACCACCGATCAAAAAGCCCAAACCAGCGCCAACCAAAGTACCAGCACCACCAAATAAGCCTCGATTACCCTTTCTCACACCACTGGGAATCATCTCTGTCACTTTATCAACGGAGAAGTCCGGCAAGGAGAGGGCCGAGGTGTGCCATGTCTGACTCACGGCAGACTTAAACCTTTCAGAAGCTTTAGAAAAAATCTCATGCAAGGCGTGACCAATCACCTGCTGCAGAAGCTCATTCCAGTTGCGATGAGCATTGCGAATGGCTTCATTCATGCGGTGTTCATCATTCCTGAGCCCAACAAACTCTTCGAAAGAAATTTCGATCTTGCTGCGCATCTTGGCCTGTGCTGCTCGGATCTCATTTGTCATCGACTTGGTCACGTCCGTCTGCACACGAACCATCGTTGCCTCAAGATCGGTAATAAATTGATGATACGGAGCAAGCTCGTCCCCACATATCTTTATAAACTGGTAAAAGTTGCGCATCGGAACATTGCGTTTCAACCGGACACCGTCCTGCTGAGAGATGCGGTGCAAAGTAGAAAACAGCTGCCCCATGCCGCTATCGACTACCTTATCCAGATCATTGGCATGTTCTTGGGCATAACGCGCTGAGATAGAAACCAATTGATCGCTGTTGATAAAACCAAGCTGTTCGGCGATATAGTCACGCTGCTTGCGCCGAGTCTCTTGAGGCTTCATCTGCACCGTAACCTTGATCTCATCGAGTACCTCATCCCAGTCCTCTTGGTTGATATCACTACCAGTGACAAGGATAAGCATCTCTTTTCCATTGGTTTTGAGTTCTTGAATTTCATTCAAATCGCTCGCTCGCCCCGGTGCATCCGATCGCATGGTGTAGAGAATAAGATCGGCGTGCTCGACATAATCTTTGGCAAGACGACCATTCTGCTCATTCACCGAATGCAGCCCCGGTGAATCAACCCAAGTCAATCCTGGCAGACGAAAACCCTGGATCGAACTAGTAGCCTCTGTGGCACCAACGCGAAATTCCTGGCGATTTAAAGCCTCGTTCTGACTGTCACCATTCTCGGAATGTGTATTTTCATGAGAAAAAAAACTCGGCTGACGGTCTGCTGGAGTTGCCGTTTTGACATGGATATCTGGATCCGTCTGTCCCCAGGCCATGTAATTTCCCAGAGAGCTTTTACCAGATTTCACCTTGCCGTAGACAAACACCAGCAATGAGTCATTAAATCCCTTACGGAACTGAAGCCCCTTGTCGCGACAATTGATGTTCTTCTGCCAAGCGGCATCAGTCCTCTTAACTGCTGCAAGAAACCCTTCGAGCTGGACCCGTATTGGACTCTCTTTGGGAATTTTCTCTTGTGCATTCAAAAGATGCCCCGATATACCCTGGTGAAACTTCTTTTGCAGCGCCATGAACCGATCGTCTAGCTCTTTCGCCTCAGCCAACGAAGTATCAAATTGCCCCTTAAGTTCACCAAACGACTCCAGCAAAGTCTGACGCGACATACCCTTCGACATTTATACCTCCTTTAGTCGCTGCTGAGTTTGTTGCGCTTATGTTCCAGTTTTTGGCGAAGGTGGCTCAATCCAGCCAATGCTTTTTCTGCATCGTTAAGCTGCTCATGGGCTTCGGAGATCGCGGGTTCTGGGCGTAACTCGACCTGATACAATGTTTCGAAATGGGTCAGACTATCTCTCGTCCGCCGATCCAGAATATCCAGTTTGTGGGTGACAACAAATGGATTACTGACTCGCCGAACACGCATGTAAGCCCCAGACTCCATGGTATTAACAGCATCTGATGCATCGGAAAATTTGGCACAAAACGCAGGGTTTTGAATATATTCAACTGCGATCAAACCATTTAGAAGTTGTTTAAAATCTTCCGCCTGCTCTTCCCCATGAGCCACAAACTCTCTTATTTTTGCATGCTTCTGCTCCTCAAGAGCCTTGGCTCGACGAGCCTGTTCAGCACGTTCCTGGGCTTCCTGCTCACGTCTTCTTTCCCGACGCTCTTCCCGTTCACGTTCCTCTTCTTCCTCTCTTAACTTCTTCGCAATATATGAGCCAGCACCAATAACTGCAGCTCCGATCAACCAAGGTAATGCCATTGTTTTATCCCAAAATTAAAGTGTGTTGTATTCGTAAGCAGTCTTGTTCAAGGATACGCTGAGACTGGCAAGCGCCTTGTTGAACGGAGCAAAGCTTCCAGCTAACATCTCTTCGATGCTCATTTTTCTTTCCTGAAACGCTTTCTCAGCCAACGAGATTTCAGCAATCAACGTATCAAGCGCCTGATGCTGACGAGCAACTTTGACAGCTCGGGAGTCGATATTTAGGGCATCAATATGTGTTTTCAGCTCCTGAATATGACTAGCGCGTACTAAGCCGTCTTGATTCTGCTTCATCCCGTTATGGAACCGGGTACCTGAAATTTGGAAGCAACGCGGCTGAAAATTGAGTATCTCCTGGCACTGCTCAAGCATTCGTTTTTCGATGACATTGATTTTTGCAGAATCTTCCGAGTCTATTTTGCTAAGAATGAGGATGATGTTCTTCTCTGCATATTCGCCAAAAGATGCCTTGAGCTGGCGCAAAAAATCGATCTCGCTTTTCTCCAGTTCCCCTTGTGGCTGATGAACAAACAGGACAATGTCAGCCTGAGCAGCCCCTTGATGAGCCACGGAGTCGTCATCTTCATTAGCATCAAGCCCCGGCGTGTCGAGGAAGATGTAATTGCTGGTTTCAAACCGTTTCAACTCGGCTGTTTCACGCAGATCACAGGTGCGAAAACACTCTTCTTGGATGTGATCAGTTAGCATATTGAGCAAATAACTTTTCCCAGCATTCATTAAGCCCCAAGCGGCAACGACAGGCTTGGCATCCCCAACGTCCTGTTGCAAAAGATCCTCCGCTCTTTGAAATAAGTCATTCAATTGCGATTCTTCCATCTGGATATCCCTATTAAGTAAAACTATTAATTGGCGAAATTAAATTGTTAGTCTGCACGTACAACATACTCTCCTCGCCCTGAACACATCAAACCAGCGCTCGCACAGGCGCACTAATGAGCCTTGCCAGGAAGGGAGCGGGGTACGTTCGAGGTCGTCGTGACCGCAGCGCGGGCACTGGGTGACCCATTCGCGCGGGCGGATGGCGTCAGATCGCGGTGCGACAATGGTGTGCCAGTGGCAGTGCGGGCAACGCACACGCATGGGTTGCGGGCGAATGGGCATGGTGCTCTCTCCTGCTTAGGGCTCGGGTGTCACAACTGCTGGCGTGGATAACGCTGTTTCGACAGTCGCTGCATATCTGGCCCCCATCCTAGCGACCATCTGCGACAATTCGTGTCGCAGCGACGCCGGAGCCAACACTTCGGCACAATCACCAAAGCCCAGGATCCACCAGCGCAGCTGGGGAGTGTCCGGTACTGTAGCGCGCACCGTCAAAATCCCCGCCGCCTCGTCGTCCACCTGTAGCTGCTGATTGCCAGCCAGCGGCGTCTCGTAGAGATGCTCCCCTTTACGCTCATAGAAGCGGATCGCCAACTCGCACTGTTGCTCGCCACCAAAACCCCATACCCCGCGGTTAACGCACTCGTCCAAATCAAAATCGTTTGGATAAACCGCAGGCTCATCGAGTGGCTCAACCTGTTCAATGCGATGCATCGCCAAACTGCGAGCATTCGGATAATCAAACAAGCGAGCATAGAGATAGAGCACATTGCCGCGCTGGATCAGCGCTAACGGATGGATCTGATACACAACAGGTTCGGATTCATTTTTCTTGCAATAGCGGATCTCTAGTCGCTGTTCATTAAACAACGCTTCTGAAACCGTCTTTTGTACGTGCGGATCAATCTGTGGCGAAATAAGCGGCTGATTAGATGGCAGGATGCGGATCTTGTCGATCCAGGAGCGAGATCGTTTTGGAGATGACTCACTCTTGAGTCGTTGATGCGCTGACGAAAAATAAGGCTTCAGGTGATCCACTGTGGTACTGGGCAACATCTGATGCAGGTGCTGCTCCAACATGACCCAAGCCAGAGCCTCATTGAGTGTCATCCCTGGTAGATCGAAGCTCCGAGCATCTCTTTGCCAGCTCCAGCCAAACGGCTTGTCCCGGTCATCAACAACCAACGAAAAAAATGACGAAAGCTCCTGCAGGTCTCTCTGAATCGTGCGTTCCGTTACCCCAAGTCCTTCATTGTTCAATACATTAGCAATCGACTTGACCGTAATTTTCTGCGGCTGACGTGGAATCAAACGCAATAGGTGCCAGTGACGGAACAGCGTCTCCTGGTTTTTAGCCATGAGTAATACCCGAAAATCATCCGATGCCCGATGATATCCCAAGGGGTCTCATTCAGGTTGCGAGTTAGAACAAAAATTCAGTGTTAATTCAAATCGCTGTGCCAACAGGCCGGATAACGCAGCATCCAAGAAACTCAATACACCCACTCTTCAAACGCCAGCGGCTGGTTGTTAAGTAAGTTGCGGCGCTCGCGCCAATCGGGTAACCATGTATCCATCAGCGATTTGAAGCGCTCGTTATGGTGCCGCTCCAGTAGATGCACCAGCTCATGGACCAGAATGTACTCCAGACAGGCGTGGGGCTTTTTGGCCAGCTCCAGATTGATCCAGATGCGTGATGACTGGATGTTGCAGCAGCCCCACATGGTCTTCATCTTCTTCACGCCCAATATCGGCATATCGACGCCGAGGCGCTCACACCAGGGGCCGACCAGATTATCCAGTTCCTGCTTGAGCTCATCGCGGTAGAAACGGCGCAATAGCTCCTGCCGGTTCTCAAGTCTGGTTCCAGGCTGCACCAGCAACTGCAGCCGGTTGTTGCTCTGCAGACGAACCTGATGCCGCCCCATCTGCTCCACCACATCGAGACGGTATTTACGCCCCCAGAGAAAATGTGACTCGCCAGAGACCATCTCACGTTCTGGCTGTCTGGGCTGGGCGGCAAAGGCCTGTTGCTGACGGCGGATCCACGGCAGGCGAGAGATCACCGCTGTACGGATAGCAGTTTCGGTCATCGCTTGCGGCGCCGAGACCCGGACAAAGCCATCGGGCGGCAGCACGTTGATGTGCAGGTTTTTGATCGCCTTGCGATGCAACTGAAATACCAGCTCACCCACCTGCATCTGCTCGCTCACAGGTACTCCTTCTGGGCCTTGACCAGCTCCATCACCTCGCGCACTTCCACCTCATAATCCTTGATTTCTTCAGCTATCGCGAAAGCGATCTCCCGCTCCTTGAAGCGATCCCCATGCCAGTCGGCTTTCTTGGTATAGCGCACAGCGGTATCAATCTTGGCCACCAGCAGCTCATCCTTGCCCAGATTGTCATACAGCGCCCGCTTAGCCGCCGTGTCTATGCTCTCCGGGTAGGCGCTCTGGCTATGGCTCTGCGGATGTTTCACCTGCTTGGCCAGCTCACGGACCTTTTCCAGATACTCCTGGTAGGAGATGGCCTGCTGGCGGCGCAACTCGATCAGCTCATCGAGCAGCACCGACATCTTCTCGTAGTATTTGGGGTTGACCGGGTTCTCATCGACTATGGTTCGGCGCACGTTGTTTTCAATCGCCTCGGCCATCGCCTCCTGATTTTTTCGCATCTCCTTGGGGAGCCCTTCCAGCGCCTCCGGGCCGCGCTGGATGATAAGCTCCAACAGTCCCAGCTCCTCGAAGTCCATCAACGTCTCGCTGGGATCAGCATCCACCCACAGATCCAGCATTTGGCGCATACCCGGCTCGAACTGCTTCATATCCACCAAATCGCCACTGGCCAGTTTGATCCCGTCACGCATAGAGGCGAAATGTTCGACCTCCTGCTTAATCGACTCCGCCTGCGAGGCGCTGTAACCGGCCTCCTCCAACTCTCCCGCCAGATTGGTAAAGGCACGGATCAGCTTGGCCACAAACTGATACAGGGTCAGACGCAATGCCTCTTTCTCGCTCAGCGTCTCTTCATCAGCACCCTGCTCACAGCAGAAATAATGCAGATAATCGGGCAGATACTTGGGCGCCTTCACCGGCTCACACAGGGCGCGGACGGCTTCCAAGGCGTTATCCAGATCCTCTTTGGCCTGGGCCAGTCGATCCTTGAGCAGCCCGGCCACATCCTCCTTGTCATAGCCTGCGAAGGCCTCGGCCGTATAGTCGTTGACCGTCTTCTCCAGCGACTTGAACAGGTCTTTGTAATCGATGATGTAGCCGTACTCCTTGTCGTCACCATCCAGACGATTAACCCGGCAGATGGCCTGGAACAGGTTGTGATCGGCCATCTTCTTGTCGATATAGAGGTAGGTGGCCGAAGGGGCATCAAAACCGGTCAGTAGCTTGTCCACGACGATGAGCAGCCGCATCTGGCCCGGCTCTTTGATAAAACGCTGCTTGACCAGTTTTTCAAACTCTTCGACCCGCTTGGCCGCCTCATCCTCCGGCTGCTCGAAATAGTCGGCCAGCATCTTGCGATAGATGTTGTACTTGGCCAGCTTCTCCGTCAGCCCCTCGCCCGTCTCCTCGCCCTTGATCTCGCTGGCATTGGGTTGGTAACTGGTGACGATAGCGCACTTGCCAGCAAAACCGGCCTGGCTGAACATCTCGTAACTTTTGCAGGCTTGATAGACGCTGGCGCAGACCAGCATGGCATTGCCACGACCATCGGCCAGCCGGGGCTTGCGCTCGAAGTCGAGCAGGATATCGGCCACTATCTGCTCCAGCCGCGAACGACTGGAGAGCAGCTTCTGCATTGAGGCCCACTTCTGTTTAAGCTGCTGCTTGCCCAGTCGCGAGAGATCCTTGGTCTTGGTGTCGAACCACTCATCCACTTTCTTCTGGGACTTAACCCGCTGATCGATATCCCGCGCCTCGTAGCGCAGATCCAGCACTACGCCATCACTCACCGCCTCGTTGAACTTGTAGGTGTGAATGTAGGGGCCAAAGACCTCGATGGACTTTTTCTTGTCCTGCTTCATCAGCGGCGTGCCGGTAAAACCGATAAACAACGCCTCTGGCAACAGGCTCTTCATGGCCCCATGCAGCTTGCCGGACTGAGTACGGTGGCACTCATCGACAAACACAAACAGCTTGCCCTTGGGGCTGAAGTCCGAGGGCAAGCTGCGGCGCATATCAGCAATAAAATCATCCGAGCTGCCGTCATCTTCGTCATCCGACTCGCCTTCTGGCGTGCGACCGAACTTATGCACTAGGGAGCAGATCAGCCAGGGATTATGGGCATGCAAACGGGTCACCAGATCGGCACCGCTTTTGGTGCGCAGGATCTCCTCCTCCACCCCGCTGAATACCTTCTCAATCTGCTCATCGAGTTCAGTGCGGTCGGTGATGATGAGCACCCGGCTGTCGGTCACATTTTCGCGGATCCACTTGGCCAGCCAGACCATGGTCAGGCTCTTGCCGCTACCTTGGGTGTGCCAGATGATGCCGCCATCCCGGCGGCGGATATATGCCTTGGCGGCACGAATGCCGAAATACTGGTTATGGCGGCAGGTCTTTTTGGTGCCCGCATCAAACACGATAAAGTCGTGGATCAGCTCCAGTAAGCGCGCCTTACTGCACAACTGCGCCAGATGCTGGTCCAGCAGATTGGCACTCGGCTGCTCGACATGGTCGGGATGAATTGGATCGGCTGGCTCTTTCCACTCCAGATAGTATTTCTCGGGGGTCAGGATGGTGCCGTAGCGCACCCCTTGGGTGTCGTTGCCCGCCATCACCAACTGCATGGTGGTGAAGAAGTTACGGATAAAATCCTTCTTCTGGTTATCCAGGTTCTGGTGGATACCTTCAGAGACAGAGACGGTAGAGCGCTTGAGCTCAATGACGCCAAGGGCAATGCCGTTGACATAGAGCACCAGATCCGGCCGTTTCTTATTCTCGCCTTTGACCGTGACCTCTTCGGCGATGGCAAAGTCGTTGGCCTGCGGATTAGTCCAGTCAACAAGCCAGACGGTCTGGTTTTGCTCGCCTGCCCCTACTTTTTCCTTCACGCCATAACGCAGCAGGCGGTAGACCTCCTTGTTGGCGTCATAGAGGATGCGCCCTTCGCCCAGGCTCGCCGCCCGATCCAGTTGCCTTAGAACCTTAGGGATAAGCGCCGCGTCCACGCCCCGCCCCACCAGCCAAGCGGTCAGCAGCTCCGGCTCGACATTCCGGTTATTCTCCCGTGTATGCCAATCCCCCAGATAGCGATAGCCCAGCTTCTGTTCGAAAAGATGGATCACGCGGTTCTGGGTTGCCCGCTCCCTTTGGCCGACTGAAATCATGCTCTCTATCCCTGTTATTCTCTCAAGCCGCCGCGACAACCCCGCAGCCGCTCTGATTCGTTATACCCACTTCGTTACACCAATCCCTGCTGCAAACGGGTCAAGGCGATCTGCAGGCTGCGATCATCAAACAGCCGCGCCTTACGCTCACCCCACGGGGTTCCCGCTGGCCAGCGGTGCAACCCCTCGCGCAGCGCGCTCAGCGTCGGCGCACAGCCCTCTTCGGCGATCAACCAATCAACCGTGGCCAATAACTCCATGCCATAGGGCGACTCAAAACCATCGATTAACGCGGTCGTCTGCTCCAGTATCGGTAAAAATGCTTTGGCCTCGGTCTGGAGATAAACGGCAAGCTCTTGTTTTTTAGCCTCATTAAACCAGATGACATCAAACGGCTTGCTATCCGGGATGCGCTTGTCGGACTGCAGATAACTGCCGTCCATCGCATTGAGCAGATGGGGCAGATTGTTGGCATAAGGGCCATAACGATGGGCCTTAAACTGCAACTGCAACGGATCCCCCAGCGGGTTGCGGCCAATGACCCGCGCCAGAAACCAGGCTAGTTTCTGGATCTCCAGCAAGCTGCACTCCATCCCTAAAAACCAGTAGCGACGTACCAGTTCAGCAATCAGGGCCCGAGCCGGAGTCAGCTCCGCCACCCCGCCGCGCTTGGCCACATTTTGGTATTGGCGACTGGGCTCATAGAGCAGGATATCGATATCCAGATCGCCCAGTGCCGTTTCGATCGCCTGTTTGACCTCTGGCCAAGGCAGACCACCGTTGCCAGCCCCCAGCGGCGGAATGGCAATCGAAGAGACCTGCTGCGCCTGTAACCAGGCCCGCAGATCCTGCAAACCGTCCTGGATCCACGCCATCTGTGCCGGATTGCGCCAGTGCTGTTTGGTCGGAAAGTTGACGATCCAGCGCGGCCCTAGCAGCTCACCCGTCTGGGTAATAAACATCTTGCCGGTGACGACGTCACCCTGCTTGCACGCCTCGGCATAGGCACGCATATTGGCCGGGAACCGCTCTTTGAACATCAAGGCGATCCCCTTGCCCATGACACCGACGGTGTTGACGGTATTCACCAGTGCTTCCACCGGAGCATCCAGCAGGTTGCCTGTTGTATATCGAATCATCTGAAATACCACCCATCACGGACATAGACGGGGCGCGCGACCCCGACCCGATTCATGCATTGTTCCACGCGGTTCTTTATCTCTTCGTTGTAACACACCACACCCAGCAACGCCTCGATGGGGCAATGTTGATGGATCAAGGCCTCGGCCTGATAGCGTTCCAGCTTGCTCAAATCGTCCGCATCACGCTTGAAGTCACGGCGCTGCAACAGTGGCCAGTCAATCCGCTCCAGATCGCCAAGATCGGCATAGAAATTGGCCCACTGGTAATAGGCATGGCTATCGGTAAACACAAACGGTAGCCCCAGTTCAGCCATGCGATGCAGGCTGGAAACCAGGATCAGGATTTCATCATTTTCACGCTGGGTACACCGCGGCCCGAGTGAATATTGCTGAGCATGGGCGAAAACGGCGTGAAATAGAAGGGCACATAGTCATTCAACACGCCGTAAGGCGCCAGCGGCACCGGATGGCGTGCGCGCTTGGCAATCAGCTCCGGCAACCCGATATGCACCCAGTGCGGGTTTTGCTGCTGACCATTCCCCGCCCACAGGCCATGGGTCAGGATCCATTCCAGGTTATCCCGATGCACGATCCGGAATATCAGCGCCTTCTGCGGATTCAGGCTCTGGCTATAGTCATAGGCCATGGGTGGCTAGCTCCTGCGATACCCAGCGCTTGATAAACACGCCAACGATGACCCCATACAAAAAGCGGGGGGCTCTGCGCACGCCATCAAGCAACTCTCAATAAAAGTATCTCTTTCTTTTCAGATAGATAAACATCTATCGCGCCAATTAACAACCGCCCCAGTCACGCAACGGTCAAGCAAATCCGGCCTGGGTGGCTCAGTGGCCAGGCTCGCGGCAGAGGCGGTCATCTGGCTGGGCTGCACCCATGCCCCCGTCTATGCCCCCGCCGCCAGCGGCAGGCGAATTTTGCCGGTCAGCAGTTGCTGCATCATGCCTTGCTTCAGGGCGCGGGCCTTCTCCAGCTTTTGGGTTAACGCCTGCAGCTCGTTATCCATATCGGATAAAATAGTGGCGATGGCGGTTTGCTCTTCTGAACTTAACAATAGAAACGATAAATTTCGCAAATCACCTAACGAAAGGCCTTTTACCGTGCTCCCACTTCCAAGATCATCAATTTTTACTGCGTTCAGCTCAAACCAATAAAACAAATAACTGACAACAACATCGGAGTTTGGGAAAATTGCCTTCAAATCCTGATTAATAGCTACATCAACATCATAAACAACAGCTTTACCCAAAGCCATTCGAGTGGATGTGATCAATGTTCCTCGGGGTATCAAATTACTTGAGCTATTTGCAAGCCCTGTTTTTGTAATATATTCCTGAGCCATTGACGGGTTAAAAGTAGCGAAATCCTTTACGGTTACCCATGGTATTTCATTACCCCAATATGTTGGATTAGCCCTACTAGGCGTACCACCTCCGGTTACTTTTTGTATAACATCTCCAAGTGACACAACCTCCCAATCGTCCGGAATATCTCCCAGTTCGCTGGGTTTATAGCCTTTTGGGGTGCCATCGGGGCGCAGGGCGAAGGCGGGCAGGCGGGTGCGGCCGGTCAGCAGTTGCTGCATGGTGGCGCTCTTGATGGCCTGTTTCTTGGCGATCAGCTGCTCCAGCGCATCGATCAGCGCATCGCTATCCGACAGCACATTGGCAATGGCGGTTTGTTCTTTAACATCGATGGGTAAAGCAATACTGAATCGCCTTAACGTCTCAATGGTTATTTCTTGGAGTGCCGAACCATTCATAGATGAGAGCAATCTATCTGCAGAACTACGATTAGATAGATATTGCTTTATGAATTCAGACGTATAGTCTTTTTGGGGAGCAATTAATGCAACCCCCCTTGTCAAATTCGCACCAACAAGATCACCATCGACCAAGCCGACTTCACCAACTTTACCTCTAAGAGGGATAATTAGATCGCCGTCTTGCAAAATAGTTCTTCGATATGAATTACTAATTTCTTTAGTGGTAGTAATCAGGTTGTCTCTTTTTATTTTTCCGTCAGATATATCAACAACTCTGATACATGGCACACCATTAACAATTAATGGTCCGGTTTGAACGATCCCATATGATATCGGCCGAGAATGTTCTGTTATTGCTGATAAATTGGCAACAACCCAATCCTCCGGAATAACTCCCACCTCGGTCTGTTTATAGCCTGCCGGGATCGCCTTGTCTGCGGTCTCTTGCATCATCTGCTCTGCCATTATGCCCACTCCAGCCCCATGCTCTTAAGATGCGCGGCCACCTTGGCCTCCAGAGCTGCGACCTGCTGGGTCAGTTGCGGCAGGGTGGCGCTATAGCGCTCCTCCAACTCCTTGACGCGGTTGGCCAGCTGCTGGGTGATGCGCTCAATCTCCGCCTCGATGGCGGCTTGCAAGCTGGCGCGCCACTTATCCTCCACCAGCAGTTGCTTGATCTCACTCTCCAGAAGCTTGGGGTAACGGGCAACCACCGCCCGATCCAGCGCCTCTTGCGCTTCTTTTACCGCCTTTTTAGCCTGACTTTCGGCTTCGAACAGCTTGATGGCGGTTTTTAGTGCCGCCTTTTCCTCGACATCGCTAGCCTGCTTGAGCCGCGCCTTCAGGCTGGCGGCGTTGATCTTGCCCGCGTCGTTGGCTGCGTCACTCAGCAGCCCCTCCTCGCCACCCTGCTCTTCCAGATAGCTTTCCAAGGCTTGGCTGGCCTCATCCGCGGCGGCCTGCAGGGCATCAATAGCGGCCTGCTCGTTGGCAAAAAAGCGAGCCACCAGCAGGGCCGGCGGCAACAGCTCGGCCTTGTATTTGCTCTTGCCCAGCACCAGATCCGGCGTCTCTTTAAGCTTTTCGCCCTTGTCGACCTTAAGCTCGCGCAGCACCTTGCCCGCCGCCCAGCCATCCTGGCAGAGCACATACACATCGTCCTGCATCACGGCGTGCCAGTAGTCCAGCAGCAGCTGGTAGATATCGTAGTTATCCAGCAGCGGCAGCGGCGCATAGGCGGCGAGCAGCGATTCGCTGATCTCCTCAATCAATGCCTTGGGCGACTCACCCGGCTTTATCTCCGCCAGATGGCACTCGGTAAACCAGCGTGAGAAGGGTTCAAGCGAAGCAGAGGCAAAACGGACAAATTCGGGGTGTGCCAGTATGGTGCCCTTGACCTTGGCGGCCTCCACCAGAGCATGGCTATAACCCGCATGGGCCGGAGCAAACAGATCGGCCCGCAGGGTCGGAAACACCTGCCAGTAAGCGCCCAGGGCATCGATATCGCGATTGGGAATGCCACCTTTAAGGTGCGCGGCCAGATCGTGCAGATCCTCGGCCTCGCTGGCATCGATATAGCGCGGAATATTCAGGTTGTAGTCGTTGGCGGCGATCTCGGAGAGCGGCACAGCGCGGCTGTAACGGGGAATCTCCTGCTCACGGGTAAAGGTATCGACTATCTTGTGGATGTCCTGTTCGCGCAGCCGGTTCTTGTTGCCATCTTTGATAAAGCCTTTGCTGGCATCGATCATAAACAGGCTCTGGCTGCTGTAGCCGCTGGCCTGGATGGCGCGCTGGTGCGCCGTCTCTTTGTCGATGACGATGATGCAGGCCGGAATGCCGGTGCCGTAGAAGAGGTTGGCAGGCAGACCGATGATGCCCTTGATAAAGCCTTGTTTCAGCAGATTCTCGCGGATGCGCGCCTCGGCATTGCCGCGAAACAGCACGCCGTGGGGCAGGATCACCGCCCCCTTGCCACGGCTGTTGAGGCTCTTGATGATGTGCAGCAAGAAGGCGTAATCGCCGTTTTTCTCCGGCGGTACGCCCCAGACAAAGCGGCCAAACTCATCGTGCTCGGCATCCAGGCCGCTGGTCCAGTTCTTGTTGGAGAAGGGCGGGTTGGCCACGGCAAAGTCGAAGCACTTGAGCTGGTTGTTGCCCTCCTTCCACTGGGGCGCGGCCAGGGTATTGCCCTTCCAGATCTTGGCGGTCGGGTTGTCGTGCAGGATCATGTTCATGCGCGCCAGGGCGCTGGTGGCGTTATCCATCTCCTGACCGTAGATGGTGAGCCCCTTGGGTCCCGCCTCGTCACTGGCCTTAAGCAGCAAGGAGCCGGAGCCGCAGGTGGGGTCGTAGACGGTGGCATCTTGCGGCGTCTGGCGACTGATGCCGATCACCTTGGCTAGAATGCGCGACACCTCGGCCGGGGTATAGAACTGCCCCTTGGACTTGCCCGATTCGGTGGCAAAGTGGCGCATCAGGTATTCGTAGGCATCACCTAGCAGATCATCACCCTCGGTGCGATTGGCGGAGAGATCCAGCCCCTCGAAGATGCCAATCAGCTTGGTCAGGCGGTCGATCATCTCCTTGCCCTTGCCGAGCTTGTCCTCATCGTTGAAGTCGGCGATGTCGATGACGCCCTTGAGATCATTGGCTTCGGCCAGCGCCGAGATGGTGAGGTTGATCGCCTCGCCGATATTCGCGGTCCCCTTGAGCGCCACCATGTCACTAAAACTCGCCCCGTGTGGCACCTCAATCATGGCGTAGGGGTTACCCTTGGCCTTGTCGGAAACGTACTTCACAAACAGCAGGGTCAGCACATAATCCTTGTACTGGGAGGCGTCCATGCCGCCGCGCAGTTCATCGCAACTGGCCCACAGGGAGGAGTAGAGTTCGTTTTTCTTGATCGCCATGGTGGTTCCTGATCGGTTAATTCATTACGGCACAACGCTGGGTGCCTGATGCAATTTCGAGAGTTATAGCAACTCGGTATTGAGCCCTGCCGCCTTGAGGCGCGCCGTGAGATTGCGCATCTTGCTAAATTCGGTACCAAAGCTCTCTCTGAGCCCTACTCCCTCGCAGAACTCCCGTGCCGTGATATTACCCAAGGCATCGGCGTATTTGATCATCTGCAGGTGCATCTCAGCCGTGTACTGGTTACGCGGTGCCGCTGCAAGTGCGGCCCGGATCTGGGCAAAAATCTGCTGCTCGCTCATTCCCTATCTCTCGCCTGATTAGCTAATTTTGCAAAATTATCTAACCCAAGCCGTGAGCGCAAGCGATTGGGTCACATCGGGGAAAATAACGTGATGAAATCATCGGCTATGACAGATGCTAAAACGAGCCATGGGGCGCGGTAGCCCCCCATGAAGATGCTAAGCAGCATATGAGATGCGTGCCGCTTAACGCCACACTGGCTCTTTGTACATGTCGTGTATTCGAGCAGATCCGGGTTGCAGAAAAAAACGCAGGACTCAATCAGGCGCGATGGCAAGTGGCGTTGCCGTTGATGTACTCACAACTGAAGAACCGAGATGCCAACTGCGTTAACGGGCGCCAACCAATCTGACGTTGCGAATGGTAGGTACCAAATCAAAAATAACTGAGTGTGGGGAAATAAATAGTACGTCAGTTGAACAATCAAACCCCAGCCAGAACGGCTGGGGTTTTGTTTGCCAGTTCCTGCATCTTAGAGCTTACTGCGAACACCAGAGGTCTTATCCAGTCCCCTGAACTGGCCAACCAGCCCGAAGTAACCACAGTTACTGCCCATACAGAGCGATGGGTTACGGCGGACTAACCAAACGGTTGAAGGGCAGCATTTCCCCTCGTCCAGCAGACTTACCGCACATTCTGTTCTATCTGCTTAAATAGTCTCTGTGCAGCAAGCTTGGCAATAGCGTCTTGCGCCGGAGCAAGCGGCGCAAGATCTACCCCGTCACGACCTGCAACATAGACTGTTCCGCCAACATCATCGTCGTAGTCTGAACCATCCTCGTTGATCGCGTAATGCGCGTCTTGACTCAGATCCGTTCCAACCAGTTGGGATAGGTACACCCACGTCCAGCATCGTTGCAAGTCCCCGTGATCATATTCCTCAATCAGCTGGAGCATGGCATCCGTGTCTCCATTCTCGGCAGCAATGGTCAGCCAATGTCTAACGTCAGCAGGACGTCCCATGCGCTCTGCAATATCGGCAACTGCGGCTGGATCCGCATCAACATCGTGACATGATTGTTCGAAGAAGGACGGATCATCAAATCGATTGGCTAGGTCGAGTAGTGCATCTTGATGGCCCAGTCGCGCAGCTTCCTTCAAATGGTGAGCGTACTTTTCGGCTTGAGCCAGACGATAGGCATACGCTTCAGCCCACTCCTCTTCCACACCCGTCAAGACACGGCCCTGCTGCCTCTGCGCGTACCAATAGGAACTCCCTGCGCCCAGGTCATCTTCATCATCAGGAGCATATATCAGTGCCAGTGCGTAATGAGCCAGGGCATTACCCTTGCTCGCAGCAGCATCCAATCCATCCAAAAGGATCGGTCCTAACGCCTCATTGGAGGAGTTAAACAACTCATCCTCGTCGTATTCCAGCTCATAGCCCTGGTCGGGAAATTCGCCCCGTAGGCGACTGATCAATGAGGAAATGCTAGCGATGCCGATCTCCCGCTCTGTCAGAAAAGACTCTAGTGCTGAAGTAACTAGTATCGCTATGTCCGGTTGATACCCAAGCTCGATACAACGCCGTCTGATGCTCAAGGTCTGCGGGACAGACCGGCTATCGTTACGGCAAAACTCGGTCAATACAGTATCAACACTAAACGCAGCTTGAGAGTTGAAGCCAAAGGATGCTGCCAACAGCTCGTAGATGTGGGACCTTTTGAACGAGCTAGCAGTTTTGGCTTGGAGAAGCTGTTGCACAGAATATGCAAGTTCTTTGATTGTCATGACAAACCTTTCCTAAAGGCCACGCCGATTGGGGGTCAGACACACACGTTTAAGTCCCCGACGACGAGGCTCAAAGAGAGGCTTTCAGTGAAATTCAAACAACACCTTTTTTTACTCGTGTGCAAGTAAGGTGGGCACCTTCGCTGAATCTATACCGGAGCATCCACCCAGTCAATACAGGCAGGCCAGCGATCCATCCCACAGTGCAGTCTATTTAACAGACAGACCGAATGTGTGGCATTTGTTGAGCGGGGCGTCACTAACTCCAGCTATAACCGATACAACGACGCCCTCCACCACGGATCTTTGTTCTCATTTTCGCCAGATAGAAAACCCGAAGCATGAAATCCCTAAATACCGGAGATCTCTTTATTGCATCATCTCTCCTTAATATATATTCGCAATTATCAGGAAAGTGAACCAGAACCCCATATTCTGGATAATCTAAACCCAAAGCGCTGCACCAGGCTTTTTGAATTTTCCCAGCGAGCGACTCAGATGAGCGCATATTATTCAATCGCCAATAGGCGGCTTTATTTAGCACGAACAGCAAGTGATAGTGCGGCAATTCAGCCTCGTTTTGCTCACATACCCATACATACCTTAGCTTAGTAGGGTGAACCCGAATGTCCTCCCTCATTCGCCGTTCATCATACGCTTTCAACTGACTTTTTAAGGAAGCGATAAAACGCTTCATGACCTGTCCTTCAGAATTTTGAAAGCAAACCGGTGAATCAGGACAACCGATTTCCGGATCAGTGAATCGCAAATCCACTCTAACCGCAAAGATAGACGAATAATCGCTCAGCGAATTTCTTATCACCTCTTCTAGTTTATAAATTATTTCATAATCCATATAACTATAACGCTGACGGGCTTCTTTCCCCAAAGCCAATAGCTCTACCCCTGACAGGGTAATGACGTCATTCATTTATTTAGTCCAATCATTATTGTTACAAAAGGTTTGAGTCGCCTATCTACGGGCGACATGAACTTGGATGTTTGTTTAGTGGAATGAGTTAAAGCAGATGTGTAGTTACATTTAAAGATGGATATAAACATAGATAGAGCATTCCTTATATTACCTCCCCCTACATTCATTAAAAACTAAATGGACAGAATCCAGATATAAACAGCACCTGTGTCGATAAGAAAACACCAATTGCCTCGGAAAATAAACTCTGAAATTAACCACTTTTTACAAAAATAGAGAAACCATGAAAATGCAGTCAAAAATCAGATGCAATCAATTTAAGCAACACGCTGACACCCTCACTTATCGAGCGTCAGCCATCTGTTTAATCCAATCCATGACTTCATTTCTCAACCACGCGGTCGCCCGTTCAGAAAGGTGAATCTGTTTTGGGAAATCACCTTTTGCGATTAACCGATAGATGGTTGCTCTGGATAATCTTGTTTCTCTAGTTACGTCCGTCAGTTTCATTAATTCCATGATGCACCTCGCGTTATTTGGTCACATCAAGGACATAAAAGTAAATTCCTCCACTCATGTTTCCTGAGAAACAGTAGATATGAAAAAATGTGCAATACAGGCAATCATCGATGATGATTAAGCACACTCAGCCAAGCCTAGCAACTGAGCAAAAATGCCAATCACAGGCCTAAATTGCTACAAATCAACTAGAGAAATGATGTTTAGTCACAAAATTAAACCCTCTAGATCACTACAATGGACTACCTCAAAAACCACCAACAACATACAATACAACGACCATTTATCTACTAGTGGAAATGCAATGAACTCAAAATATTATGATTTCCTATTAAAGCTTGGAATCGAAAATAATTTAGTTAAATATATAAACGACATTAGTTTCCTTGATTTTTGCCTTAATTGGAGAAATCCAAACTATAAAAACCCAGCAACTAACAAGGATGAACTGCAATCAAATCTTATTGACTGGATTCAATACTTAGATCTTAACATTCAAATATGCCATCAGATTTTCGGGATTAATGCTTGCCTGCCAGCAAAAAAAGCAGGGAATTTAGGACTAAAAAAGATTCTTGAAAACCTAGTTAACAATTACCTCGAGCACAGAATAACAGATGAAGATATTGCATGGATCTCGACAAACAACAGCCGCCTGATTAGATTCACGAAAACAAGAATCCTATTTACTTCAATTACGGAACAAGGATTTTTCCCACGCAGTCAACTATTCCCCCTCAGCATGAACATGAACCATGTGCATGGGGAAACAAGTCCTTTTACCAGTAATAAATCATCATTAGAGTATATAAAAAGCAACCTTACGTGCATTGATTCGCCAAGATTATACAAACTTGGATTTATTAATTCCGTGAAGCAAGAATGGGGGTGTATTGTCAATAAAGACAGCGCAGCTCGCTGGATAAAAAAAGAAGACAACGACAGCTTTCGTCACTGGCTAAAAAGCCAAGATTTCTTTATGCGCGGAGGTGATTGGAATTGGATAAGCCAATATCAGCACGAGGATTTTATAGAGTTCACATCTTTATATTTCGACATTATGACTGCGCTAGTTCCAGACAAATCAGAATTAATGATTATCAAGCTTAAAAAAGCATGGAGTCAGTTCAAAACCAGAGAAAAAAACAAAACAAAAAAGCAAGTATCTTTTTACTTACCAATAAAAACCAAGGAGCAACTAGAGGAAATATGTAAAGCAACGGAAGTACCAAGAGATAAGTTTTTGCAACTACTCATTGAAAATGAACACAAAAAATTCAAGAGCAAAATGCAAGAAGGCAGTTAACACTGCCTTTGCCATCATACTAAGTCATCAAGCTGTCTAAGTGATCTGACCATTTTTGCAGCCATACTTTACATTCATCATTGTAGCGGTGTAGGTTATATGTTCCCTGTATCCCTTTTTGACTATGCCCCAATATCGCTTCGGCAATATCGGTAGGACAACCTAATCGAGCCAAGCCGGTTCTTACGGTCCGACGCAGATCGTGTGGTGCCCAAGTGGGCAGATCTATCATCTGTCCACTTTGTCTTAGGATCCATCCGCTGGTCGTTAATGCTTTTTGTTGAATTGGCTCGTTCGTGGTTCTAGATGGAAATAAACAATGATCTGTTTCCAACCTCAATGATTTTAAAAATGAAATTGCTTGACTAGACAGTTGGACATATCGATCGACATCGGTCTTTGTTTCTTTTAAATGAATAGACCCTTTATCCAGATCAACTTGATTCCAATATAAACCACAAATTTCTCCGGTACGGCAACCGGTCCAAAGCGTGAGTCTGAGAACATGCTGTTGGCCTAATGGATATGCTGAGTCGGGTAGCCACTGCAAAAATCGTCGTAACTCTTCATCATCGAAAACTCGGGTTGCCTTCTGGCTGGTCAGGCGAAGCCTCGTCATTTTGAGCTTCTTCTTGGCATTGATCGTTGGGTTGACGAAATCATCAGGCAATCGACCTGAGCCAATCGCGTAGTCATATGCAGAACCCAGCTCACGTAGTACGTTTCCCGCCTGAACATTGGCCCCACGTCCAACGATTTTCAACACCAGATTGCTGACATCTTGTGCCGAAATATGAATCGCCTCTATATCCCCCAAATCTCGATATACATCGGTGCAAAGAGTACGTCGAGCTTCAGCCTGGCCTTTTGGTTTCCTCGCCCCAGGGATTAACTCCCCAGTCGAGGACCAGTGATCCTCGATGTACTCACCAAGATACAGCTCTATGACATCGCGTACTGTGAATGGTTTTGCTTCGGTGGTCTCAACGGCTTGAGTCTTCTGGATCTGCAGCTCGTTCGCCAACTCCGTTGCAGGACACAGACCTTGGTGGCGCATCAGCTTGAGCTCTTTGAGCCGGATCCTAGCCTGTTCAAGCGTAAGGATGGGGAAAACACCCAGAGTTATCTGCTTTTGCTTGCGAGGATTTGCTGGATCGTTATAGCGATAGTAGAAGCTTTTTTTGCCAGTTCGACCACAGCTGACACGCAAGCCTCGATACTCACCGATATCAGCTTTATCCTTGTCTCCCGGCTTCATGGCTTCAATTGCTTTGTAAGAAAGCGGTTTGCTATTCTGACGCCCCGACATGCCGTACTCCTCAGTAAACTGACTCACTCTTATATGAAGCGTAGGTTATCGTGTTTACGCACCAGAAACCATCCACAACCTACGCTTTGACCTACGCTTATTGTTAGGATGCAGCGAGATGGCTTGAGACAATCAGATACATAGTGAGTCGTCATCAAGAGCGCAATCAATTGATTTATAAAACATTTAAAAGGTTAAAGGCTTGATGAACAACAGAAATATCGAGCAACATACACCAATGATGCAGCAGTATCTGACCCTCAAGGCCGAGAACCCGGAGATCCTGCTGTTCTATCGGATGGGCGACTTCTACGAGCTGTTCTATGACGATGCCCGCAAGGCCTCCCAGCTGCTCGACATCTCCCTGACCAAGCGCGGCCAGTCGGCCGGCAGCCCCATCCCGATGGCGGGCGTTCCCTATCACGCCATCGAAGGCTATCTGGCCAAGCTGGTGCAGCTCGGCGAGTCGGCCGCCATCTGCGAGCAGGTAGGGGATCCTGCCACCAGCAAGGGGCCGGTGGAGCGCAAGGTCATTCGCATCATCACCCCGGGCACCGTCTCCGACGAGGCGCTGCTCAGCGAGCGGCAGGACAACCTGATCGCCGCCGTCTACCACGATGGCCGCCGCTTCGGCTACGGCACCATGGACATCGGCTCCGGCCGCTTCTTCATCAACCAGTTTGAGAAAGAAGAGACCCTGCTGGCGGAGCTGCAGCGCACCAATCCGGCGGAGCTGCTCTACCCCGAATCCTTCGCCTTCCTGCACCATGTCGAGGGTCGCCGCGGTCTGCGCCGCCGCCCGGAGTGGGAGTTCGAGCTCGGTACCGCCCGCAAGCTCTTGTGCCAGCAGTTCGGCACCCAGGATCTGGTGGGCTTCGGCGTCGAGCAGAGCGAGACCGCCCTGTGCGCCGCCGGCTGCCTGATGCAATACGTGAAAGACACCCAGCGCACCGCCCTGCCCCACATTCGCAGCGTGCGCCTCGAGCAGCCCGATCATGCGGTCATCATGGATGCCGCCACCCGCCGCAATCTGGAGCTGACCCAGAATCTGGCCGGCGGCCACGACAACACGCTCTCCGCCATACTGGACTGCACCGCTACCCCCATGGGCAGCCGCTTGCTCAAGCGCTGGATCCACCAGCCGATCCGCGATCGGGTGCTCCTGAAAGGTCGCCAGAGCACCATCAAGGAGCTCATCGAGCAGAACCTCTATGACGAGCTGGGCGGCTTGCTGCGCCAGGTCGGCGACGTGGAGCGGGTGCTGGCGCGCCTGGCCCTGCGCTCGGCCCGTCCGCGCGATCTCACCCGCCTGCGTCAGGCTTTCGCCCAGTTGCCCGAATTGCAGCGCCTGCTGGCGGAGAGCGAGCACGAGGCGGTGCAGCAGCTGCGCGAACGCGCCAGCACCTTCCCCGAGCTACTCGACCTGCTGGAGCGCGCCGTAATGGAGGTGCCGCCGGTGCTGATCCGCGATGGCGGCGTCATCCGTGACGGCTTCAACCAGGAGCTGGACGAACTGCGGGATCTGGCCAACGGCGCCACCGCCAGCCTCGCCCGCATCGAGGAGCGCGAGCGGCTGCTGACCGGCATCAACACCCTCAAGGTGGGCTACAACAAGGTGCACGGCTTCTACATCGAGGTGAGCCGCGCCAACAGCCACCTGGTGCCGGCCCACTACATCCGCCGCCAGACCCTCAAGAACAACGAACGCTACATCATCGACGAGCTTAAAAAGTACGAGGACAAGGTGCTCACCGCCCAGGCCCAGGCACTGGCGCTGGAAAAACGCCTCTACGAAGAGCTGCTCGATGCCCTGCTGCCGCACCTCGGCGATCTGCAGGAGTCCGCCGCCGCGCTGGCGGAGCTGGACGTGCTGGCCAACCTGGCCGAGCGGGCCGAGACCCTCGACTACCGCTGCCCGACGCTCATCGACGAGGATCAGATCCTGATCGAAGCGGGTCGTCATCCGGTGGTGGAGCAGGTGATGACCGACCCCTTCATCGCCAACCCGATCCGGCTGGAGCGGGATCGGCGGATGCTGATCATCACAGGCCCCAACATGGGCGGTAAATCCACCTACATGCGCCAGACCGCGCTGATCGTGCTACTGGCCCACATCGGTGCCTTCGTGCCGGCCGACTGCACCCGCATCGGCCCCATCGACCGCATCTTCACCCGCATCGGGGCGTCGGATGATCTCGCCTCCGGCCGATCCACCTTTATGGTGGAGATGACCGAGACCGCCAACATCCTCAACAACGCCACCGCCCGCAGCTTGGTGCTGATGGACGAGATAGGTCGCGGCACCAGCACCTACGACGGCCTCTCGCTGGCGTGGGCCTGCGCCGAACAGCTGGCAAGCAAGATTGGCGCCTACACCCTGTTCGCCACCCACTACTTCGAGCTCACCCGTCTGCCGGAGCTGATGGAAGGGCTGGCCAACGTCCACCTCGATGCGGTGGAGCACGGCGACACCATCGCCTTTATGCACGCGGTGCAGGAGGGGGCGGCCAGCCGCTCCTACGGGCTGCAGGTGGCGGCGCTGGCGGGGGTGCCCAAATCGGTGATCCAGCAGGCCCGTCACAAACTGCACGAGCTGGAGAGTGCCACCCCGGTGGCCGCTGGCGAATCTCGCCCGGCTCCGGTGGCCATGGCGCCCCAGAGCCATCCGGTAGTCGATGAGCTGGCAGCGGTGCGCCCGGACGAGCTCACCCCGCGGCAGGCGCTGGATCTGCTCTATCGCCTCAAACAGATGCTGTGACCAGCGGCAGCTGATCAGCCATGAAAAAGGGGAACCGCGAGGTTCCCCTTTTGTTTGGCTGCTTGATGGCGGCCTGAACAGGATGAAGCAACGTCAGGCTGGCCCGATCCGCTCCAGCAGGCTCATGTGGGTTGAACCGTCGTGGCGCTTGAGCTTTTGCCGGTATTCGAACTGGTGCTGGCTCTCCTGCTTGAGCCCCAGCATCAGCGAGTAGCACATGGCCAGCATGATCACCGAGAAGGGCAGCGCCGCTATGATGCTGGCGGCCTGCAAGGCGGCCAGCCCGCCGGAGACCAGCAGAATGGCGGCCACCAGCCCCTGACCCAGCCCCCAGATGGCGCGGTGCAGCACAGGGGGATCCTGATCGCCGATAGAGAGCAGGGTCGTGATCACCAGGGTGCCCGAGTCGCTGGAGGTGATGAAGTAGGTACAGATCAGCAGGGTCAGCACCCCCTTGGCGATCCAGCCGAAGGTCTCCCAGTGCAGCAGTTCCACCGTCTGGTAGAGCGCCAGGGTCACATCCCGATTGACCGCGGCCACCACGCCGCCACCGCCGAACAGCTCCAGATTCATGGCGGTACCGCCGAACACGGTGAGCCAGAACATGCCGAGCAGCGAGGGCACCAGCAGCACGCCGAGCACGAATTCGCGGATGGTACGCCCCTTGGAGATGCGGGCGATGAACATGCCGACAAACGGCGCCCACGCAATCCACCAGCCCCAGTAGAAGGCGGTCCAGCTCGACTGCCAGGCCGAGGTGCCGTTGGCCTCGGTGTTGGTCCAGAAGCTCAGCTTGACGATGTTTTGCAGGTAATCACCGATGTTCTGCACATAGGCGTTGAGGATGTAGGTGGTCGGCCCCAGCACCAGGAAGAGGCCCAGCACGAACACGCTCAGCCAGATATTGAGCTCGGAGAGCAGCTTGACCCCCCGCCCGACCCCGGAAACCGCCGACAAGGTGGCGATCAGGCTGATGCCGCCGATCAGCCAGAGCTGGTTTGCTTGCGATACTCCCATGCCGAACATCTGGTTGAGACCAGTGTTCATCTGGGAGACCCCCAGGCCAAGGGAGGTGGCCACCCCGAACACGGTGCCGAACACCGCCAGCACGTCGGCGGCATGGCCCCAGAAGCCGTAGATGCGATCGCCGAGCAGCGGATAGAGCACGGAGCGGATGGCCAGCGGCAGCTTGCGCCGATAGCTGAAGAAGGCGAGCGACAGGCCGACGATCACGTAGATGGCCCAGGGATGCAGGCCCCAATGGAAGAAGGTGAGGCGCATGGCGATCTGGGCCGCTTCCGGGGTCATCCCTTCGGTGATGAAGGGGTTGCCCTGCAGATGGTTCATCGGCTCGGCGATGCTCCAGAACACCAGGCCTATGCCCATGCCGGCGCTGAACAGCATGGCAAACCAGGCGAAGTAGCCGAACTCCGGTACCTGGTCGTCGTCACCCAGCCGGATGCTGCCAAAGCGGCTGAACATCAGGTAGACAGCGAAGAACAGGAACAGGGCGACCACCAGAATGTAGTACCACTTGAACCCGGCAATGATCTGATCCTTGGCGCCGACAAACCAGCTGGCGGCGGTTTCGGGGACGAACACCCCGAACAGCAGGAACAGGGTGATGACGGTGAGTGCCGTCATGGCCATGGTCGGGTTGAGACCTTTGAATAGCCCTTTGCTTGCTCTCATCTGGCCTCCTTAGTCGTTGTTGAAAAAGTCTTCACCCACGTGATCACCGGCACCACCGATGGCGCGGTAGACCAGCTTGCCGGCCGTCTGCACCCGGTGGTCCACCAGGCTGACCGAAGGCTGGCCATTCACCGCATGACGCTTGCCGAGGAAGATGGCCATGGGCACGCCCAGGTTGGAAATGCCGCTGGTGATCCAGAGCCGGTTGAAGTCGTAGGATCCGCCGATGAACTCCAGCTGGGCCAGCCCGGTATCAAGCCCGGTCAGATAGAAGTTCATCGCGCTCTCGTCCGGGAAGAGGTGCACCAGCACATAGGCGTAACGCAATTCATTCACCAACTCCTTTAGGTTGAAAGAACCAGTCTCACTGCAGGAGAGGGGCAGCTCACCATCGTAGTGGTGCACCTTGAGGTTGTTGGGGTCTTCGTCATAGGCAGGCTGGTAACGCACGAAAGCCGAGGTATCAGGCAGTTCATAACGCACTCTGACCACCCGAAGGTCGGCCGCCAGCGACTTGATGTCCAGTTCGTCACTCATCATCTTGCTCCTCAAAGGTCGGGTCAAAATTCGGAAAATGCCCGCTAACCTAACACAAAAATGATTAGAGCAGAAATCATTACAGTAAAAACCATATTGACCTTGTGACGAATTAGGCGGAGAATTTTGCGCCTCTCAACAGCCCCTCGACGATTCGTTCCCCATGGAAAAACATGATGAAGTGCTGGTCGCCCTGCGCCAGATAATTCGTGCCATCGACATGCACTCCAAGCGCTTGATCAAGGAGGCCGGCCTGACCTCGCCCCAGCTCTTGCTGCTCAAGGGGATCGACGAGCTGGGCCAGATCTCCATGCGCCAGCTGGCGGATCACACCAACATGAGCCAGGCCACCGCCACCACCATCATGGACCGCCTCGAGAGCCGCCAGCTGGTGCAGCGCATCCGCAGCGAAACCGACAAGCGCAAGGTGCATGCGACGCTGACTGACGCAGGCCGCGCCCTGCTGGCCCAGGCACCCACCCCGCTGCAGGAGCGCTTCATCCAGCGCTTTCAGGCACTTGAGGTCTGGGAGCAGACTCTGTTGCTCTCTTCCCTGCAGCGCATCTCGGCCATGATGAATGCCGATGAGATAGACGCGGCCCCAGTGCTGAGCGTCCGGCCCCTCACCGAGGAGCGGGCATAAAAAAAGCTCCCGAACGGGAGCTTTTTTTAGGTTCATCGCGGCTTTCCGGGGAAGGCCGCCTTGATTTTCAGAAAAAAGTATTCTGAGTCCCTAAATCCATATGCCATACGCTTTATCACTTTGATCTTGTTGTTCACCCCTTCCAGCACACTCGTGTGCATCGGGTAGTTTGCACTCGCCAGGATCCCCCGCATATATTTCGATAAATTTCGACCAAATCGTTGCAGCGGCGCTAGCCCGCTTTCCTTCACCTGCCGCATCCAGCTCCGCCATCGTCGCCATCCTTCCCACACGCTCGGCGCATACCAGATGCCCTTCAACCCCTCTTTCAGCACGTACACCATCGCCAGCGGTTGATTCGCCGCCAACAGCTCCTGCAACTTCACATCCTGTTTTTCACTCAACTTCGCCCGATTACGTAGCAGCAACCAACGCGCACTTTTGACCACTTTTCGCGCCGGTTTATCGCTTTTCAGTGCATTCGCCTGCTCCACTCGCACCCGGTCCACCACCTCTCGGCCATAGCGAGCCACCACGTGGAACAGGTCGTAGACCACCTCCGCCTGCGGGCAGTGTTGCTTCACCTCCAGGTCGAACGCCGTGTTCATGTCCATCGCCACCGCTTCAATCTGCTGGCATCGCTCGCCGAGCTGCTCGAAGAAGGGACGGATAGCGGCCCGGCTGTTGCCGTGCCCCACCCACAGGACGCGGGTTCGCTCGGCATCCATGATCACGGTGGCATAGCGGTGTCCCTTGTGCAGGGCAAACTCATCCATCACCAGCCGCCGCACCTCCCCAAGTTCGATGGTGCCCACACTGGTCTGCAAACGGCGCTTGTCGATCTCCTTGATGGTGTGCCAACCGACCCCGGTGAGCTGGCTGACATGGCGGATGGGGAGGTACTGAACGAGCGCTTCAATCCAGCACTGCATGCGCCGGGTGAGGCGGGAGCCAGAGGGGAGCCAGTCGATATGTTCACTGACGCGACCACAGCGCAGACAGTCGACGCGGCGAACAGGCAGTTGTAACCAGACTTGTCGGTCAAATAGGTCTCGCTCACGCACCCGGCGGATACGTTGGTCGTGGATCAATGGCGTGGGTTGCAGGCATCGGCGACAACGGGGCAAGAAGTCGGCGCGAGGCTCAAGGGTAAACAGGGTGTGATGGTTGGCAGAAAGCGCTTGGGCGATGACGGTATAACCTGGCCAGAAGGAGGCAATATCAATATGATGCACGGCGACAGCAGGGTGATGGTGGTGGTGTGTTTGGAGACAGCCAGTTTACCAGCACCCTGTCTGTCAACTTCCACTTCCCCAAGATCCCGCGAAGAACCTTTTTTTATGGGCCGGGGAGAGTGCGCTCACTCTTCCAGGCTGATGCCGATATTGGAGACGCCATCCTGGGCCGCAAAGGTACGGATCGCCAGAATGCGGTCGCTGTCGCGCTCATGGGCAACCCGCTTGAGCAGCTCGACCTGGAACTCCAGCTCGGCTTCCATGTATTCGTGCTCGTAGAGCTCCTCATCGGTGAGGTCGCGCTCTTCCAGCATCTCGATGAAACCGGCCACAGTACCGACCGACGCGTGGCTGGCATCGTTGGCCTCTTCACCCACCCGGCAGATCACCGAGTTGTAGGCACAGCCCAGCGCCACGCAGGCATCCAGCGCCGGATAGGCACCGTAGGACTCGAATTTGCCAGGCTCGGGAATATAGACTTCAAACGCCTCCAGGATCGCCCCCAGATTGACGCGGGAACCCTTCACCGTCAGGTAATTCCACATCTGATCCAGGGCGTGGCGAAATGCCTTCGCATCCCCGAAACCGGAGGCCTGGGAAAACAGCGCATAGTTGGGGTACATGCGCTCTGCCAGCGCCAGGGTGTAGACGGTCTGTTGCCAAGGCTGTAGCTCGGCCAGTCGCTTATAAAACTTGTCACCAAACACTGGAGTCGGATCCTTTGCAAAATGTGGGGCAGATTGTAGCCCACGAGGGGCCGCGCGAAAACGAAAAAGCGGCCTGGTCGGCTATGTTGGCCGGTCAACTCGGGTAAGATGAGGACAGAGCGGCCTCTCTCCCGCGCCGCAAATCTGATAAGGAACAAGAGTATGAGTCAACGTACCCTTCTTTTGCTCAGCCAGGACAATGCTCACTATGAGCGCCTGCTCAAGGCGGCCCACCTCCCCCATTTGCGCATTCTGCGGGCCGACAACCAGGGCGAGGCCGAAAAATTGATCGGCGAAGCCCATATTCTGATGGCTGAACCGGCGCGGGCCAAACCGCTGCTGGCCAAGGCCGGCAAGCTCAGCTGGCTGCAGTCCACCTACGCTGGAGTCGACGTGCTGCTGGATGCCAGCTGCCGCCGCGACTATCAGCTCACCAACGTGCGCGGCATCTTCGGCCCGCTGATGAGCGAATACGTGTTTGGCCATCTGCTCAGCCTGATGCGCCAGCTGCAGCTCTATCGGGAGCAGCAGAAGCAGCGGCTGTGGCAAAGCCACCCCTATCACGGCCTCAAGGGACGCACCTTACTGATCTTGGGTACCGGCAGCATAGGCCAGCACATAGCCCACACCGGCAAGCACTTCGGCATGAAGGTGCTTGGCATCAGCCGCAGCGGCCGCGAGCGGGCCGGCTTCGATCAGGTGTATCAGCTACCAGCCCTCAACAAGGTGCTGGCACAGGCAGACGTCATTGTCAGCGTCCTGCCCGCCACCCGCGAGACACATCACCTCTTCACCGCCCCCCGTTTCGAACACTGCAAACCGGGCGCCATCCTGTTCAACGTGGGACGCGGCAACGCCATCCACGAGGGTGACCTGCTCACGGCGCTGCGCACCGGCAAGCTGGGCATGGCGGTGCTGGACGTGTTCGCACAGGAGCCGCTGCCCGCCGACAGCCCGCTCTGGGGCCAGCCCAACCTCATCATCACGCCACACAACAGCGCCTACAGCTTCCCCGAAGATGTGGCCCAGATCTTCGTGCGCAACTACATCCGTTTCATCGACGGCCAACCGCTGGACGGCAAGATAGACTTCGACAAGGGCTATTGATGACCACCAGCCAACAAAAAGGCCCCGCCAGAGTGGCGGGGCCTTTTTGTGTCGGCGAGAGAGGCATCAACCGGCCTCCATCTCCTTGCGATAGCTCTTCACCTTGGCGAGGAACTGACGCTTCTCCTTGCCGGAGAGCGGTTCAGCCATCGGCAGCTTGACCTTCATGGCATCGACCGGACGGTTGTTGATCCGCACCTCGTAGTGCAGGTGGGCACCGGTGGAACGACCGGTGTTACCGGAGAGCGCAATCTTGTCACCCATTTTCACCTTCTGGCCCGGCTTGACCAGCAGCTTGCTCAGGTGCAGGTAACGGGTCATCAGGGTACGACCGTGCTTGATCACCACATAGGTGCCGGCCAGCGGGTGGCTGGTCGCCTTCAGCACGACGCCGTCACCGGTTGCCATCACGGGGGTGCCGACCGGCAGGGCAAAGTCGGTGCCCTCGTGGGGACGCACCTGGCCGGTGATCGGGTGACGGCGGTTCGGGTTGAAGCTGGAGCTGACCCGGTAGCGGCTGTGGGTCGGATAACGGCGGAAGCCGCGCTCCAGGCTGTTGCCCTGGCCATCGTAGTAGTTGCCATCTTCAGACAACCAGGCAGACACGCTCTGGCCCTGGCTGAACACTTCCACCCCCAGCAGTTGGGTATTGCCGGTGCTCTTGCCCTCGACCGTTTCCTGGCGTACCAGCACCTTGAACTTGTCGCCCTTTTTTAGATCCTTGGCGAAGTTGAGCCGCCACTGGAACAGGTTGGCAATCTTCTGGATGTGGTTGGCCGGGATCCCCGCATTGCGGGCACTGACGTAAAAACTGCCGTTGATGACCCCGTCATACCCCTTCTTCTGCCACTCCACCTCTTCATTGAGCATGTTGGCGCTGTAGGTGTCGTCGGTGCGCTCCAGGATCAGGGTCTGCTTGATGTTCAGACGAATCTTCATCTGCTGCAGTATGTTGTCCTGATCGATCAGCAGCTCGATGGTTTGACCGGGCTTGAGACGTGCCAGATTGTTCTTGGTATCGGCATCCAGCACCTTGTAGAGGGTGGTGGTGGATAGACCCAGGTTGTTGAAGATGGTGGTCAGGTTTTCGCCGTTTCGTACCCGATAATCCTGCCACTGGGGGGTGGCATCGGTCGGGATGTCATCTTCCGGGGTCGCGGCTTCCACCAGCTCGTGATCCGGGATGTCGTTGAAGTCCGTATTGTCTTCGTTGGTTGCGGTGCCGTTGGTGGCGATCGGCAACTCCAGACGCAATGGCCGCTCCAGGATGTCACCCGGTGCTGGCAATATGGCTACCGCTGACAGCGTCATGGCGGTCAGCAATAGCATGGCGTAAAAGTGTTTGCGGGGAACCGGGGGTTCCCAATTGGCAGCCTGCGCTACCAAGGGACGGAGACGTTTCATCCGCTATCCTGTCATTAGATCTAAGGGTGTTAGTGGTCAGTTTGTTTGTTATGAAACCGTATAAAACTGATTGTTTGACCTAAATACTCACAATTAGTTCATAGCAATCTGCATGAACCTCACATTTTATGCATAACATTCCTTTATGGGCAGAAATGATCGTCTTTTTTAACCATTTTTTTCCTATTTTTAAGAGCCGGGTCCGCTCGCATCAGACCCAAGGTTTCAGCATGTTGCGATAAATTTTCCATGGAGTGGATATGTCGTTAGCGAAACTGTTAAATCGAATCATCCTGATCTTGTTCCTGGCCGGGACCATCCTGCTGTTCATGCTGGAGGTCACCACGGTACGCCAGTCCATCCTCGATCAGATGTCTGCCAATCTGGAAACCGCCATCACGGCCCTCGGCCTGGTGCTGCAGGGCACCCTGCTCAACGATGACAAGGTACTGGCCGAAACCATCGTCAACGCCATGTTCGACGGCGGCTTCGTCAGTGCGGTCACCCTGCTGGATCCCGATGGCCAGGTGCTGTTTCAGAAGGTCTTTCACACGGCGCAGCAAAACGTGCCGACCTGGCTCCCCTCTGTTATCGACATGCCGCCGGTAAAAATTGAGCAGGAGCTGACCGATGGCTGGCGCATGCTGGGCACCCTCACCCTGGAAGGGCACACGGGTTATGCCTACCAGCACCTGTGGAATGCCATCAGCCGTACCGGCACGGCGCTGCTGGCCGGTCTGCTGGTATTCACCCTGGTGATCTCCTGGGTCTGCAACCGGCTGCTACGCCCGCTCGAGCAGATCAACCAGCAGTTGGTGAAGATCCGCAAGCGCCAGTTCAGCGGCAATCTGGCCTCCCCCTGGCTGCAGGATCTCAAGGAGCTGGTGGCCTCGGTCAACCAGCTGGTGTCCGAACGAAAACGGGATCTGCTGCAACAGCGGCTCAAGATCAGCCAGCTCAGCAAACAGGTCGCCATATCAAATCAGCCGCTGCAAACCTTGGCGGAGGCGGGAGAAGGTCTGCTGCAACAACATTTCTTCTCGACCCAGGGCAGCATTCGCCTCTACAGCCGCCTCATTCCAGAGGTCACCCCCTCGCTGGACAGCTCGCCGGACGAGATCCGGCACCTGCTCGATCTCTGGTTGCACCACACGGTCGAGGGGCTGCAACTGCCGCTCAGCCTGCTTGGCCATGCTGACTGGACGCAATTTTCTGCCCTGCTGGCCAAGGGCAGAGGCAAGACCCTCGACTGGCGCTGGGATCAGGAACATGTGCCGCCCCTTGCCCAGGAGCGGCTGGCCGCCTTGCAGGAACAGGGCGTGGAGATGGCTTTCAGCGCCATCCCGATGACCAACGAGACCTTCAATCAGCTCGACCCCATCAACCCAGTCTTCATCAGCTGCCAGCCAAGCCAGGCCCCGCTCTACTGGAATCTGGTGGCCCAGTGCCTGCACAGCGCGGGCTACACCCTGCTGGCGGAGGCCGGCGACATTCAGGATATCGATACCCTGCGCAACTGGGGCATCGATGGCTATGCCAGCAAGGAGGCATGATGAACAAGACCGGATTGTTGCTCGCTCTGCTGTGCCCACTGCCGCTGCTGGCCGACACTATGACCATCGCCACCGGCGGTGAGCAGGGGATCTATCACCAGATCGCCAAAGAGTTCTGTCGGCTGGCCAACAAGAGCGATGCCGGATTGCAGTGCAAGCTGCAGGCGACCTCGGGCTCCATCGAAAATCTGCGCCAGCTGAAGAGTGGCGAGACCCGCTATGCGCTGGTGCAGTCGGACTGGCTTTATCAGGCCAGTCACGGCCTGGGTCCGTATGCCAGTCAACCGCAGCCAGAGCTCAGAGCCATCTTCGCTACCCACGCCGAGCCTTTCACCATAGTGGTGCGGGCCGACGGCGATATCACCAGCCTGGAGCAGCTCAAACTGGCCCCCATCGACATGGGGCTCAAGAGCTCAGGCACCCGCCAGACGGCGCTCGCCCTGTTCAACGTGCTGGGTGCCAAGGAGCAGGATCTCGATCTCAAGAGCGTGGCCAATCTGGCCGAGTCGCTCTGCAGCAAGCAGATCGATGCCTATGGCCTGGTGATGGGCCACCCCAACCGTATCGTGCTGGATACAGCCAAACGCTGCGCCGTGCGTTTTCTGCCGATCGAGGGAGCGACCCGGGATCAGCTGCTCAAGGGGGTGAAGTACTACCAGCGCAGTCAGGTGCCTGCTCGCATCTACCCGGGCAACCTCAAGGCGACGCCGACCTTTGCCATCGCAGCTACCCTGGTGACCACCGCCAGCACGCCGGAAGCCGATGTTTACCGCCTGACCAAGGCCATGCTAGCCCAGCAAACCAAGTTCAATGAGCAGACCTACGGCTACGCCAACCTGTTCCACCAGGCACGCAATAAAACCGGCCCGGTGCTGAGCATCGATCAGCATCCGGGCGCGGCCAAATATTTCGAGGAGTTGAAAACCGCGGGCAAGCTATAGCTCGCGGCGGGGGGAGCGCAGTTGCTCGCTGGAGAACCGGGTCTTCATCGACGTCCACTGCGCCAACCTGTCGGCACTGCCTGCCAGCGTCCCTTCACGGCGGGACTTCATGATCCAGATGCTTTTGGCATCAAAGCTGTAAACGGGGATAAGGTCGGTTCGCTTGCTGCCGGGCAGGATCCGGCTGTTGATGTTGTCGAGTACCATTGGATCCGACTTGGGGGTCGCGAAGTAGAGCGTCACCATGTGGAACTGGTTGTAACGCACCGCCTTGACGTAGGCCAGCCGCAACTTCTTCTCGTCCACCCCCAGCTCCATCAGGGTGTAGTACTTGGAGATGCTGTAATCCTCGCAGTCGCCACCGCGGGCGCCGATGAACTCCAGCGGATTGGCCCAGTAATCCGCTTCTCCCCACAACCTGGGATCATCGCTGTAGGTCAGGTTGTTGAAGTAGTTGTTCACCAGCTCGATCTTCTGCTGATCCGTGGTACCGGCCCTGGGCGTGAGCAGGCGCGAAAATGCCTCGGCCCGCTGAATGGCACGACCACCATACACTTCCTGCAATTTTGCCCGCAACTCGGGGCTGGCGATATATTCGGAGAGGCGGGATGCCTGCACGCTGGCACAGCATAGCGCCAACGTGCAGGTGGGAACGAGCAGCCATTTCATACAAGACACTCCCTGTCAGATGCTGGAGGTCAGTATAGTTGGCTGTGCTCGCCCCATCGATGAGCACGACGGCTCGGCAGCTCTGTCAGCGGCACTCGGCGAAAGCGTCGGCCAGTTGCTGCATGAACCGGGGATAGCCATCCGGACCGAGCGGTACCTGCTCACCCACTTCGTCCAGCAGCAGCACCTTGGCACCGGTATTGCGGGCCACCGACTCGATCACCGCCGGCGAGAATTGCGGCTCGGCATAGATGCAGCTCGCCTTTTTCTCTTCCAGCGCCTTGCGGATCTCCACCAGGGTCTTGGCGCCAGGACGTCGCTCCGGGCTCACGGTAAAGTGGCCCTTGGAGCTCATGCCATAGTGGCGCTCCCAGTAGCCATAGGCCTCGTGAAACACGAAGTAGCCCTTCTGATTCACCGCCTTCATCTGCTCGGCAATCACCTTGTCCTTGGCCTCTACCTTGGCCTTGAACGCCAGCAGGTTGGCGCGATAACGCTCGGCGTTGGCCGGATCCTGAGCGCTCAGGGTTTCGCTCAGGGCATTGGCAATGACCAGCGCCTGGGTCGGCCCCAGCCAGATGTGGGGATCGACGCCCTCGTGGTGGTGCCCCTCATGACCATCGTGATCATGACCTTCATGCCCCTCGTCAGCATGTTCTTCGTGACCGGCCTGCTTGCTGTAATCGAACAGCGGCATCCCTTCGACCCGGGTCAAGGTCAACACATGGGGATGCTTGGCCAGCGGTTTGGCCATGAAGCCTTCCAGCTCGGGGCCGACCCAAACCACCAGATCGGCCTCATTGATGCTGCGAATATCGGAGGGGCGCAGGGAAAAATCATGGGGCGAGGCGCCGGTCGGCAGCAGCACCTTGGGCTCGCTCACGCCGTCGGTGATGGCGGCCGCGATGAAACCCAGCGGCTTGATGGTGGTCAGCACCTCGAGGGCACGGACAGGCAGACTCACCGCCAGCAGGGCAGTGATCAGGGCAAGAATTCGCATAGAGATCTCGTCAGGAAGTGTGTGTGTGATATTATAACAAACCAACGTTATTGTTATATTATAACTCTCACAGGCTGTAAACCCCGGAGCTGTCATGACCCAACTGGTGGAGCTGAAAGAGGTCTGTCTTTCCTTTGATGGACGATCCGTGCTCGACAAGGTCTCCTTTACCCTGAACAAAGGCAAAATCACTACCCTGGTCGGCCCCAACGGAGCGGGCAAGAGTACCTTGAGCAAGCTGGTACTGGGCCTGCTCACGCCGGATTCGGGCCACATCACCCGCAGCCGCGACCTGCGGGTCGGTTATGTGCCCCAGCGCCTCTATCTGGATCCCACCTTGCCGCTGACGGTGCGCCGTTTCCTGCAGCTTGGCAAGAATGGCCGCCTCTCCATCGAGGAGGCGCTGAACCGGGTCGGTGCGGAAGATCTCTTGGACAACCGGATGCAAAAGCTCTCCGGCGGCGAGATGCAGCGGGTGCTGCTGGCCCGCGCTCTGCTGGTCAAACCCGAGCTGCTGGTGCTGGACGAGCCGGTGCAAGGGGTGGATATCAACGGCCAGATCGAGCTCTACGCCCTCATCAGCCAGCTGGCCGCCGAGTTCAACTGTGCCGTGCTGATGGTCTCCCACGACCTGCACCTGGTGATGGCCAGCACCCACGAGGTGATCTGCCTCAACCGCCACGTCTGCTGTCACGGCGAACCGGAGAGCGTGGCTCGCCACCCCGAATTTGCCCGCCTGTTCGGTCGACCAGAGCAGGAGGTGCTGGCGGTCTACACCCACCATCACCACTGCGACGGCGAACACCATCATCATGAACCGCAGGCCCCCGTCATTCGCCTGCCCTCCCGCAATCAATAACGTACCCGACAGGATCATCAAGTGGACAGCTTTCTGTTATACGCCCTCGCGGCCGGCCTCGGCATCGCCCTGCTGGCCGGTCCCCTCGGCAGCTTCGTGGTGTGGCGCAAGATGGCCTATTTTGGCGACACCCTCTCCCACGCCTGCCTGTTCGGCATCGCGCTCGGCATCCTGCTGCAGGTGGACCTCACCCTGGCGGTGGTGGTCTGCTGCCTCGCCATGGCCATGCTGCTGGTGATCATGAGCCGCAACCAGCAGGTAGCCACCGATACCCTGCTCGGCATCCTGGCCCACAGCGCCCTGTCGCTCGGCCTGGTTACCTTGAGCTTCATGGACAACGTGCGGGTGGATCTGATGGCCTACCTGTTCGGCGACCTGCTCTCGGTGCAGCCGATGGACCTGCTCTGGATCTATGGCGGCGGCGCCTTGGTGCTGCTCACCCTGTGGCGGTTGTGGGATCCCCTGCTCTCCATGACCATCTCCGAAGAGCTGGCGCGGGTGGAAGGGGTAAGGGTCGATGTACTGCGCTGCGTGCTGATGCTGCTGATTGGCTTGGTGATCGCCGTGGCGATGAAGTTCGTCGGGGCGCTGATCATCACCTCCTTGCTGATCATCCCTGCGGCAACGGCCCGCCGCTTCAGCCGGACACCGGAACAGATGGCCGGCTTTGCCGCCCTCATCGGCTGCCTTGCCGTGCTCGGCGGACTGCTGCTCTCCTGGTATCAGGACACCCCGGCCGGCCCTTCGGTGGTGGTCTGCGCCACCAGCCTGTTTATCCTGAGCCAGTTCAAGAAAGCCTGAACCTAAGTGGCCTGAGCCTTGCTGTCAGGCCACTCCATATCTCGACCCTTCGCTGGATCTCCGCCACCAACCTGCTCGTGCTAAGCCGATTCAAACTCGCCTGAGCGGTTCATTCTCGCCGGGACGCAGGCTGGCTTGCGCCTCCTGCCAGAGCCACTGGCGCAGCCGGCTGATGGCGGGCTCATGGACACGCGAACGCTTGCAGACGAAATAGAAGTTGTCCCCGGTCTCCAGTGCATGCAGCGGCAGTCGTACCAGACCAGGATCCTCCGGCTGCAGCATATAGTCGTTGATGAGCGCCACCCCCTGATCCCAGTTGGCCGCCTCCAGTGCCAGCAGAATGTGGCTGAAATGGTGCATCCTCGCCTCGGGGGCGATCGTCAGCCCGCCCACGTCGGCCCAGCGCCGCCAATCCTCCCCCTTCTCCTTGTAGATCGCCTGGATGGAGAGCAGCGGCAGTTGCCACAGGGCCGCAGGCCACTCCCCCTCCACCTGCTGCCACAGCCGCCGGCTGCACACCGGCATCAGCCGCTCCCGATAGAGCAGATCGTGCATATAGCCAGGCCCCTTAGGGGAGACAGTGATGAAGCAGTCCGCCACCCGATCGGAGAGTTCAGGATCCTCCGCCACCATCTCCAGGCTGAGATCCAGCTCGGGATAGAGCTGGCGCAGCCCTGCCAGCCTCGGGATCAGCCACTTCACCGCAAACGAGCTGTAGACAGCGAGCCGGATCCGCATTTCGCCACCACCGCGCAACTGCTCGCTGCTCTGGGCAATCTGGCCGAGCCCGGCGGAGATCCCCTCGAAATAGACCTCCCCCTGCGCCGTCAACGACAGCAGCCGGCCCTGGCGCAGCAACAACCGCTCCCCCAGAAAATCCTCCAGCAGGCGGATCTGGTGGCTGACCGCACTCTGGCTGACGTTCAGCTCAATCGCGGCGCGAGAAAAGCTGAGCAGGCGGGCAACCACTTCGAAGTATTGAACGGCACGCAGGGGAGGCAGTTTCATTATCCAAAATTCTCATGCATGGTGATTTTTTATCATTTTACTGGATAACGGCACGCGGGCTACCCTTCCCTCATCAAACATGGGAGGTGGTATGAATGCAGTGGGGATCGGCATCCTTTATCTGGTGCTGGGCAATATGGTGGCGGTCTTTTCCGACGCGTTGGTCAAGGTGCTGGAGCCGGACCAGCCGGTGTTCCAGTTCGTCTTCTTCCGCCAGCTCTCCGCCGCCATCCTGCTGGCCCCCTGGCTGCTCTGGTCATGGCGTCGCAACCCGCCGGTGGCGCTCAAGTGGCATCTGCTGCGGGCCCATATCTGGGCCGTCGGCGTCTGCCTGATGGTGATCGCCCTCACCCGGCTGCCGCTGGCCACCGCCAACGCCCTCTTCTATGCCGCGCCGCTGATGATGGTACCGCTGGCGGTGTGGCTGGCGGGGGAAGCGATCTCGCGCCAGAAGGTGCTGACCGCCTTCATCGGCTTTGTCGGGGTGCTGATCGTGCTGCGCCCCACCGAGGTGAACTGGGCGGCGCTGGCGGCGCTCGGGGTGGCGCTCTCCATGGCGCTCAACAATCTGCTGATCAAGCGGATCCCGCTCCAGCAGCCCATCGCCCAGACCCTGTTCTTTACCAACGTGTTGAGCATGCCCTTCATCATGGCGCTGGCCTGGTGGGAAGGGGGCGACTGGCAGTGGCAGATGTGGTGGCCCGCCTTCGGCTCTTCGGCGCTGATCATGGTCTATGCGGGATTGTGCGTGGTGGCCTATCGCAAGGCGGAGGCGAGCAAAATAGCCTCGGCAGAGTACACCGGCCTGCTGATGGCGGTCGCCATCGGGGTATGGCTGTTCGATGAGCAGCCGGGACTGCCGCTGCTGCTGGGGTGCCTGTGCATCATACTGCCGCTCATCGCCATGGCCCGCAGCAAGCCCAAACCGCAGGTCGAACCGGCTCTCTAACCAGCGAGGGTCACCCCAGCAGTGGGGCGACCCTTTGTTGCAGATGGGGGATCACATCCTGCTCGAACCAGGGATTCTTCTTGAGCCAGAAGGTGTTGCGCGGGGACGGGTGCGGCAGCGGCAACCAGGCCGGGCCGTAGTCAGCCCAGCTGCGTACCGTCTCGGTCAGCGACCCTTTCGCCGCATCCCGCAGGTAGTAGGCTTGCGCATACTGGCCGATCAGCAGAGTCAGCTCGATGTTGGGCAGCAGCATCAGCACCTTGTCGTGCCAGGTGGGTGCACATTCGGGGCGCGGCGGCAGATCCCCCGACTTGCCCTTGCCGGGGTAACAGAGCCCCATCGGCATGATGGCGATACGGGATTCATCGTAAAAGGTGGCCTTGTCCACCCCGAGCCACTGGCGCAGGCGATCGCCCGAGGGATCGTCCCAGGGGATGCCGCTGGCATGCACCCGGGTGCCGGGAGCCTGGCCGATGATCAGCAGACGGGCCCGCTCGCTGCCACGGATCACCGGTCTGGGCCCGAGCGGCAAGTGTGCCTCGCACAGGCGGCAGGCACGGATCTGTTCAAACAAACTGTCGAGTCGGTTCATGGGCCCGATAGTAGCAGAGTTTTCCGCCGGATCCTGCTTGTGAAAGATTCAGCAGATACTTATCATGCAGCCACATTTGTTTAATTTAATAAACGGAGCGAGATGAAGAACTGGATGGGCACCGGCAGCGCGGCCCTCTCATTCGTGCTGTGGGGCATGCTGCCCCTCTATTACCAGTTCATGCCCGCAGTCAACATGTGGGAGCTGCTCTCCCACCGGGTACTCTGGTCGGCGGTGCTGCTGGGCGTCCTGTTCCTCCTCATCGGCTACCGGGTGCCCTGGGCGCGACTGCGCAGCGAACCGCGCCAGCTCGGCCTCATCCTGCTGGCCGGCCCCGTCATGTCCATCAGCTGGTGCATGTTCACCTGGTGCCTCACCACAGGCCAGGTGCTGGCCACCAGCCTCGCCTTCTTCATGACGCCGCTGTTCAACATCGTGTTTGCCGTGTTGTTCCTCAAAGAGAGGCTCACCCTGCAAAAACACCTGGCGGTGGCACTGGCGCTGGCGGGGCTGGCCTACATGCTCTTTTCTTACGGCCAGCTGCCCTGGTTCTCCCTCATCATGGGGGCCAACTTCGCCCTCTACGGTCTGCTCAAGAAGAAGGTCCACTATGACGCAGGCGTCAGTCTCTATCTCGAGGCGCTGGTGCAACTGCCCGTTGCCCTGCTGATCATCGGCGCTCTGGCGGTGAGCGGCGCCAGCCAGTTCGTGGCCGGTGACTGGACCGAGCGACTGCTGCTGATGGGCAGCGCCCCCGCGACCCTGCTGCCGGTGGGGCTGTTCTGCTACGGCATGATGCGCACCCGCATGAGCACGGTGGGTCTGCTGCAGTACATTGAGCCCAGCCTCGCCTTCCTGCTCGCCATCTTCTGGTTTGGCGAGACGCCGGATCCGGTGAAATCGGTGGGGTTTGCCTTCGTCTGGGCCGGCCTGCTGGTGAGCCTGCTGCCGCTGCACAAGCTCGGGCGCCATCTGCGCCGCAACGCCGACGCTCAGGGTCTGCCGCGGTAGGATTCCAGGATGGCGTGCCACTTGGGATCCCGGTCCATCTGCTCGGCGATGTCATTCAGCCGGCTGTGCAGTGCGCTGCGGGATTTTGGCAACAGGATGTGGCGGGTATAGCTGGACTGGGCAAAGGGCGAGACGAACAGCTTGCCCTCGAAGGCCGGGTCATGGGTGAAGAAGGTGAGCGCCGAGCCCGGCACCAGGGTCACGTCGATGCGGCCGCGCACCAGCAGGCTGAAGTTGGTCTTGACCTTCTTGGCATCGACCCGCACCAGATCGCCCCTGGCCGCCGCCTCGTCGATGCCCTGATAGCGATACCCCTCGATGCCGCCGAAGGTCATCCCCTTCAGTGAGTCGGGCCCGCGATAGATGACCGGCCTGGCGACGCTGGAGATGAGCTCGTTGGTATCGCGCATGATGGGAAAGGTCCAGAGGTAGAGCTCGCGCTGGGGATCCCCCACCCAGGCGGGATTGACCCAGGCCACCAGGCCGTCGAAGCCGGGGTCCGACATCTCCAGCGCCAGTCTGGCCCGATTCACCAGCCAAAGTTCCAGCCTGGGTTCTCCGCCAAGCTTTTCATTGAGATACTTGACTAGATCCCGGCTCAGACCGGTCTGCTCCCCGGTCATGAAGGGGGGGTGCTGATGATAGTCGTAGAGACGCAGCGTCTCGCCATGAGCCGATATCGACAGCAAACACCACAACCACCACCACGCTCGCATCGCACCTCCTTGAGCTGCTATTGAGTGTGGCACAGAGAGATCGAATGAGAGAACCCGCTCCCGGCGCCGAACCGGCTGCCACTCCACCCGCCAGCCACTGGTTCATCTACATGGTGCGTACTGCCAGCGGCCTGCTCTATACCGGGATCAGCACGGACCCGCTCCGCCGCCTGAGCCAGCATCAGAGCGGCAAGGGGTCCCGCGCCCTGCGTGGCAAGGGACCGCTGACCCTGGCGTGGCAGCAGGCCGTCGGCGAGAAAGGGGCGGCGCTGCGCCTCGAATACCGGCTCAAGCAGCAGAGCAAGGCCTTCAAGGAGCAGCTGATCACCCAGCCGGAGCACTGGCTCGCCTGCAGTCAGTCCTGGCTGGCCACCGCCCAGACACAAAAAAGGCCGCTGCACGCAGCGACCAAGGAAGGATCCGATAACAGGGAGTGTCAACGGCAGGTTGATTAACCTGCTTGCGCCGGCGGCTGAAACCAGCACTCCACCACCCAGATACAAAAAAGGCCGCGGTATGCAGCGGCCAAGGAAGGATCCGGTAACAGGGAGTGTCAACGGCAGGTTGGTTAACCTGCTTGCGCCGGCTGCTGAAACCAGCACTCCACCACCCAGACAAAAAAGGCAGCTGCACGCAGCGGCCAAGGAAGGAGCCGGTAACAGGGAGTGTCAACGGTAGGTATTGGCCTGCTTGCGCCGGCTGCTGATGAACCAACACACCACCAGCAGCACCAGCAACCAGGGCGCCAGCTTGATGATGAGGGCAAACATGCCGGCCAGGGCGCCAAACAGCACGAAGACGCCGCTCACCAGCAGCATGGCCAGCACGGTGAACCCGGCCAGCGCCATGCCGACCAGAACCAGCATCAAGACGATAAATTCCAGCATGTTTTGCTCCTCACTGGGTTAATGCCGCTGAGTGACCCGGGGTCAATCCAGCCAGCGCTTCAATTCACGACGGGGCGGCATGATCAGCACCGCCAGCAGATAGGCGGCCAGCGCCAGGGGCGGCATCAGGATCAGCGCCACCAGGGCCGCGACCCGCACCGTCACCCTGGAGAGCCCCAGCCCGTTGGCGATGCCGGCACAGACCCCGGTCAGCTTGCGATGGGCAAGATCCTTCGGCCAGGGCGTCATGGTTATGCCTCCACCTTCTGGCCCTTGAGGCGGGCCAGCTCCCGTTCAATCTCGTCGTTCAGCTCCAGCTCGCGGAACTGGGCCTCCAGCGAGGGGTTCTGCCCCAGGGTTGCCGCCTCCAGCTGGGCTTCCAGCTGATCGACCCGGCCCTGAAAGCCGTCAAAACGGGCCATCAGCTCGTGCATGCGCTGGTTGTCCACCTGGGCACGGGCCCGCAGCCGGCTGTGGGCGGTCTGCTCGCGCAGGGTCAGCAGCTTCTGCTTCTCGCGCGCCTCGGTCAGCTTGGCGGCCAACCGCTCGCTGTCGGCGGTGAGCTGGGCCAGCACCTCGGCGACCCGCGCCTTGTCCTGCTCCAGCTGTTCGCATTTTTTGACCTCGGCCAGCTTCTCGGTCAGCGCGGCCCGGGCCAGGTCCTCACGCCCCTTCTGGATGGCGAGCTCGGCCTTGGCCGCCCACTCCAGGATCTGGTGCTGCAACGCCTGCTGATGACGCTCCAGCTGCTTCTGTTCGGCAATGACGCGGGCGGCCTGGGTTCTCATCTCGACCTGGACCTGCTCCATCTCCTCGATCATCAGCCGCAGCATCTTCTCCGGCTCTTCGCTCTTGTCGAGCAGGCTGTGCAGGTTGGCATTGATCACGTCGGTCAGGCGGCTAAATACGCTCATGGTCTGGCTCCTTGTTGATGGGATGGCTATCTCTTCCCATGACATTACAAGAGCCGTGCCAAGATGATTTTTCCTTTACTTACATATAGATGAGGTTTTATCAGGTATTTTCAATACCATCTTGGTGGCGAAAAATACCGATCTAGTGGTGATTTTCACCAATAAAAAAGGGAGCCGGCGGCTCCCTCATGCAATCAGCGGTGTACTCAGGCGGCCCGGGGATGACCGAGCTTGCTGTCCAGCTCCGCCAGCTTGGCCTCCATCCGGGCACGGCAGTTGTCGGAGAGATCGCGAATGCCGGCGGCACCGTGCTCCTTGCTGCAGACCGGGGCCATCACTTCCAGCAGCACCTCGCCGTTGTCCCAGCGGTTGAGATCGATCTGGCCGAAGTAGCTGGAGCAGACGATGGGCACCACCGGCACCTCTGCCTGTACCGCGGTGTGGAAGGCGCCCGCCTTGAACGGCAGCAGGCCACGCCCCTTGGAGCGGGTCCCTTCCGGGAACATCCAGATGGAGGTACCGCGATTCTTGATGCGCTCCACCACCTGACCGATGGTGCCGATGGCGCGGGAGCGGTTGGAGCGGTCGATCAGCACGTTGCCGGAGAGCCAGAAGATGAGACCGAAGAAGGGCAGCCACAGCAGGCTCTTCTTGCCCACTGCCACCACGCCGGGCTGCACCGCGCCGGTCACGGTGAAGATGTCGTAGTTGCTCTGGTGGTTGCAGACGTAGACCGCCGGCCCCACCGATTTGACCTCGTCGGCCACCGTCACCCGGACCTTGAGCCCGATCAGCGGGCAGACAGCATGGTACATGCGGGCGAAGACATAGACGTTGTTGGGATGGCGCGGACGCACCAGGCAAAGCAGCAGACCGAACAGGAACCAGAAGATGAGCAGCAGACCAAGCAGCAGCACACGGGCAAGTTTGAGCATCGAACACCTCGGATTGTGACTCGGCGCAGTATACTGGTCCCCCTTTTAGCGAACAAGCGTTCGCCAAATAGAACCGACCACCCCTGCCGCCTACCCCTGAGCCTCAAAACAGATGGCGGCTTGCCCCACCCGGCGTTGGCCGTTAGGATGTGGCCATCTTGATGAACGGGGCGAGCATGATTTACCAACAACGCGTGGCGAAACGACTCCTGCTGCTGGTCTGCCTGCTGGTGCTCAATTGCGCTGCCCAGCCGCTGGCCCGGCTGGCCCTGCTCGATCACGCTCTCAGCTGTCAGGCCCTGCCCTCCTTCGTCACGGCCGACGACCAGGCCGACAAGGGCACGCCCGCCAGCCCGCAGCCCAGCAGTTGCCAGCTCAACGGCAAGTGGTTGAGCGCCACCACCCTGCTCTGCCTCGAGCAGCTGTTCTTTGCGGTGGCCCTGCTCATCGCGCTGCTGGCCCCGCTCTGGCGCTACACGCCGCCACTGCCGCCGCCACGGGCCGTGTCGCCCCCCGAACGACGACTTCACCTCACCCTCTGTGTCTGGCGGGAATGAGTTCAGCCGCGCTTTTTGAGCCTGCTGTCATTCATTTTTTGCGAGACAACATTTATGTCAACTCTCTTTAAGGCGAGCCTGCTGCTGGGCTGCCTGCTGTGGCAATCCAGCGGATTGGCCAGCGATACGGGCTGGCTCACCAGCCCCCAGAACGATCACGCCAAGGTCAGGCTGCAAGCTGACCGCAGCGTCCCTGACCACACCCGCATCCTGCTCGAGGTGGCCCTCGAGTCCGGCTGGAAAACCTACTGGCGCAGTCCGGGTGAAGGGGGCATAGCGCCCCAGATCCTGTGGGATCAGCCGGTCGGCGACTTCCAGTGGCACTGGCCCACGCCGCGCCCCTTCGAGGTGGCCGGGCTCAGTACCCAGGGTTATCAGCAACAGGTGCGCTTCCCCCTGAGCCTCGACTACCCGGCCGGGCAGCCGCTCAAGGGCACCTTGCGCCTCTCCACCTGCAGCAACGTCTGCATCCTGACCGACTACCCCTTCACCCTGGCGGTGGATGGGCAGGCGCCGGCCGGTTTCGACTTCGCCTGGGCCCAGACCATGAGCACCCTGCCGCAGGCGCTGCCTGCCGACACCCGGGTCGAGCTCGGCTACCAGCACAACCAGCTGCAGCTGCGCGCCGAGCGGGCAGAGGGCTGGCAGGAGCCTGCGCTCTTCATCGATGCGCTGGAGGGGGCCGAGTTCGGCAAGCCCGCGCTCGAGGTCAGCGGCAACATACTGATTGCCCGGGTCCCGGTCAGCGATGGCTGGCAGGGGGATGCCCCTGACTTGCGCGGTCAATCCCTCAGCCTGCTGCTCGGCAGCGGCGATGAGGCCTGGCAGACCCGCGCCACCATCGCCGATCCCCTCGCCTTGCCAGCCCCAGGCCAGCCTCTCATCTGGCTGCTGGGGGCGGCGCTGCTCGGCGGCCTCATCCTCAACCTGATGCCCTGCGTGCTGCCGGTGCTGGCCCTGAAACTGGGCACCGTGCTGCAGCAGCAAGAGAGCGAACAGCGACAGGTGCGCAAGCAGTTCCTCGCCGCCAGCGCCGGGATCATTGCCTCCTTCTGGGTGCTGGCGGCCATGAGCAGCCTGCTGCGCGCGTCTCAGGGCGCCGTCGGCTGGGGGATCCAGTTCCAGAGCGCCGGTTTCATCGGCTTCATGGTGGCGGTGACCCTGCTGTTTTGCGCCAACCTGCTGGGGCTGTTCGAAATCCTTCTGCCCAGCAATCTCAGCACTCGCCTCGCCACCAGCGGCGGCAAAGGGCTCGGCGGCCACTTCCTGCAGGGGAGCTTTGCCACCCTCCTGGCCACTCCCTGCTCGGCCCCCTTCCTCGGCACCGCGGTGGCCTTTGCGCTGGCGGCGCCGCTCGGCCAGCTCTGGCTCATCTTCACGGCGCTCGGCCTTGGCATGAGCCTGCCCTGGCTGCTGGTGGCGGCCTTGCCGCGCCTCGCCCTCTGGCTGCCCAAACCGGGCCGCTGGATGGGGCGACTGCGCATCCTGCTCGGGTTGATGATGCTGGGCTCCAGCCTCTGGCTGGCGAGCCTGCTTGGCAACCATCTGGGCAGCACGGCCACCGGCTGGCTGATGGCCGCCATGCTGCTGGTGCTGCTGATTGGCATCCTCTGGCGTTATGGCATGCGCGGTTTCACGCTGGCCCTCTCTCTCTCGGCACTCATCGGCGGCGCCCTGTTGCTGGGGGGTGCCCTCACGGCGCAGGGGTCGGGCAGCGTCGATCGCATTGCCTGGCAGCCGCTCTCCGAACAGGCCATCGTCGATGCGCTGGCCCAGCGCAAGCGGGTCTTCGTCGACGTCACCGCCGACTGGTGTGTCACCTGCAAGGCCAACAAGTACAACGTGCTGCTGCGTGACGAGGTGCAAAGCGCCCTGTCGGCCCCTGACGTGGTGGCCCTGCGTGGTGACTGGAGCCGGCCGAGCGATGCCATCTCCGCCTTCCTGCGCCAGCGCGGCGCGGCCGCCGTCCCCTTCAACCAGATCTACGGGCCCGGCCTGCCAGAGGGAGAGATCCTCTCACCCCTGCTGGACAAGGCCGACTTGCTCGACGTGTTGCACCAGGCCGGCCTCCTCCAGGCCGATGCCCCCCATTTTTAAGGAGAATCCCATGACCCTGCGTACCCTGAAACTGCGCACCCTGACCCTCTGTACCGCCCTGGTTGCCGGCACCCTCTGCGCCCCCTTGCTGCAGGCGGCGCCCTTCACCCCGGAACAGGAGGCACGCATCAAGGAGCTCATTCGCGAGACCCTGGTCGCCAACCCCAAGATCCTCGACGAGGCGGCCGAATCCTGGGAGAAGCAGAACGCCGCCGCCCAGGAGGCCCAGCTCGGCGACTTCATCAAGGGCAATCAGGATGTGCTGTTCAACAGCGCCACCAGCCCGCGCCTCGGCGCCAAGTACCCCAAGCTGACCCTGGTGCTGTTCACCGACTACAACTGCCCCTACTGCAAGCAGTTCGATCCCCAGCTGACCAAGCTGCTCAAGGCCTATCCCGACGATCTGGGGCTGGTGATCAAGCTGCTGCCGTTCAAGGGACAGAGCTCCGCCAAGGCGGCCCAGTACAGCCTGACCTTGTGGCAGCAGGAGCCGGCCCGCTTCCTCGCCCTGCACGACAAGCTGATGAGCAAGCAAGGGATGCTGACCGAGGCGGACATCAACAAGGCGCTGGCGGCCACCGGCAACACGGCCCTCAAGCCCGATGCCAAGGCCACCGAGGAGCTGCGCAATAGCCTTCGCATCGGCACCCTTCTTGGCGTGCAGGGCACCCCGGCAACGCTGATCGGCAACCAGCTGGTACCGGGCGCCGTGCCCTATGACGAGCTGGAGCAGCTGGTGAAGGCCGAGCTGGCCAAGCGGAGCTAATCCATGGCGGAAGATGCAGCTGTAAAGCCACCCCGCTGGCGCCGCTGGGGCAAGGAGGCGCTCTGGCTGCTGCTGATGGCGCTGGTCATCTCTACCCTGCTGGATCTGTGGCGCGGCCCCACCCTGCCGGCAGGGGCCATGGAGGCACCCTTCACCCTGCAGGATGGCACCGTCACCAGCCTGGCCGAGCAGAGCCGCGGCAAGCCGCTGCTGGTCTACTACTGGGCCAGCTGGTGTGGCGTCTGCCGCTTCACCACCCCCACGGTGGAGCAGCTCTGGCAGCAGGGTGAAAACGTGCTGACGGTGGCGCTGCGCTCCGGCAACGACGCTCAGTTGCAGTTAGGCATGAGCAAGAAGGGCTTGAGCTTCCCCACCCATAACGATGAGCAGGGGGCGCTGGCTGCTCGCTGGCAGGTGGGGGTGACACCGACCTTTCTCATCATCAAGGATGGGAAGCTGGTGAGCAGCACCACCGGCTGGAGCTCATGGCTCGGGCTCAAGGCCCGTCTGCTGTGGGCCAGCCTGCGCTGACCCCTGACCTCGACGCCCGGCCAGTCCGGGCGTTTTTTCAACCCCTGTCACACATGGGTCGCCATGGAACTGACAAAATAGTCACAAACGGCCCCAAACCTCCCCTAAGGAGGCCCCGCACGACGCCACCCGCACGCCCATCTGTTCGCTTCCTATCCATGGCGATGGCGGCCTGTTTGCGTTAAAATGTCGGGTTTTTGCCGAGCCTGGTTTGCCAAGAGCCCCGCCACCAGGCCAGCGCAGGGTCAATTCCACGATGCCAGTGAGGCAGGATCCGTCATGAACAACTACTTCCGGGTGTTGGGCGTCAAGTCCAACGCCAGTGAAAACGACATCAAAAAAGCCTATCGACGGCTGTCGAACCAATACCACCCCGACAAGCTGCACGGGGCGAGCGAAGAAGAGAAAGAGCAGGCAGCCCTCAAGCTGCACCAGGTAAAGCAGGCTTATGAAGTGCTGTCCGATCCGAAACAGCGGGCCGCCTTTATCAAGGATTTCAACAACGTCATCGTGACCGATCCCGCTGCTGCCATGCAGGAGATGTGGGACCAGTTCTACCCCTGAGCCACCAGGCAAGAAGAGCGACTATGCAAAATAAATGGGACCAGGCACGGCTCAAGGCCCTGCAAAGCGATGCCAGTGAAAACATCGAATCCTACCGGGATCAGGACGACCCCAAGGGGCTCGAGCAGTTCACCGACCAGATGAAGGCCCTGCTGCTGGCCGACATGAGCATGCTGGAGTTCATGCCCGAATACCTGCCGCTCGCCCTCTATGGCCGGGTGCAGTTCCCGGCCAAGGCCAAGTCGCAGTGGAACAAGTGGCTCGCCAGCGGCGAGCAGCCGAGCTGGGACGAGTTCAAGGTGAGCGTCGGCTTCAACAACGCCGTCCTGCCACTGGTCAAGGCGGTGCGGGCCCAGAGCGAAGATCAGCTGATGGAAGCCTGCGCCGTGCTGTTCCTGCTCGACAACCCGCTGCCGCGCGGCAGCCACCGTGCCGATGACGACTATGAGCTGCGCGACGAAGAAGAGGAAGACGGGGAAGATGCCGACGCCGACTACCATGGCGGCAGTGACCGCTATGGTGATGACGACGGCGATCAGGATATGTACGACGAAGTCCGTTTCTAATTGGGGCAAGGCATGAGCAACAGTCTGATAGAAATTACCGCCATCGAGATCAAAGAGCTGGCCGTTATCGAGCCGAAGCAGGCCAGCGAGAAGTTCGAGCTGATCGCCAAGACCATGTCTGACAACCAGCTGGCAGAAGTGATTGAAAACATTGATATCGTTACCCTGACCCAGATCAACGGCCAGCACGACATCTCCTTCCCTTCCATCATCTCCGAGCTGATGACCCCGGAGCGGATCCGCGACATCGTTTGCCAGCAGCCGCTCTACTGGGAAGAGGCGATCAAGAACAACGCCGACGAGCTGCAACAGCACACCTTCGACTTCCTCAACTACCTGATCCGCACCCAGGATAGCGAAGCCAAGCAGCGCGAGATTCTCGAGTGCGTGGCCGAGGATCCGGCCGGTCTCTTCTACCTCGCCATCCCCTTTATCGAGTTCTATCGTGGCGATCGCTATGAAGAGGACGAAGGCTATCGCGACGTGCTGCACGCCGAAGAGGAAGATCTCGAAGAGTCCCTGCGCTACAGCGAGCGCCAGCAGAGCGAGGATGTCCACGACTATGCGCTGGACGACCCGCGCAGCCTCTTGATGCTCATTCGCGAGCTGGCCCCCGAGGTGGAGAAAGCCATCAAGGCGCTGCTGCGCAACGAGCACTCCACCTGGGACGGCATCATCAACAAGTTTGCCGCCGAGCTGGTGATGCAGGCCAAAGAGAAGAACAAGGTCGAGGAAGACGAGTACGGCGACGTCGACGACATGTTCAGCTTTCTGGATTAAGGAGCCCATTCATGCAGTTAGTCATTCGCGATGCCAACCAGGGCCCCTTTCTGACCCAGGTGCTGCGCTTTGGCCGCGACAATGAACGTTTGACCGAACAACAGCTGGCCGCCATCAAGGGCAAAGCGGTGCTGATGAGCCTCAAATTCGCCGACAAGTACTACAACAAGTACAAGATGCACCTGCTGGAGCAGGCCGCCCACGACGTCATCGGCGTAGTAAGCCTCGGCCTGCAGGAGCTCTCGGCGCGGGATCCGGCCAAGGCGCTGGCGCTGCTGCAGGCGCCGGAAGGCCCCATCAAGCCGTTCCAGAAGGGCTGGTCAATGCTCATCACCGTCAGCCCCAAGCAGGCTGGCAACAGCCTCTACGGTGACGTGGATGCCCGCCTGCTGGACAAGATCTCGAGCCCGCCCGATGTGGAGGAGTGGCAAGGGTGGCAGGAGTACGAGAAGGCGCTGACCGAGCACAACAAGAGCCGCCTGATGGCGCTCATCGACCAGCACTTCTTCGCCTGCGAGAGCGACCACCCCACCATGGAGGACAAGCTGGCCGAAGCGCTGCTCTACCGCATCCTCTGTGGCAAGGGCAGTGGTGCCGCCCCGCTCAAGGTGAAGCAGGATCTCAAGCGCAAACTGGCACGGGAGATTGAGCTCGACGAGACCTGGTACGATACCGACTATCTCGCAGCCCAGCTCACCCTGATGCTGAATGCGCTGCCCGCCGACATGGCCGCCGCCCTGCGCCAGGAGCTGAGCCCGGGCTTTGTGCCCAACCTGCTCCATACCCTCGGCTTTGTGCGCCAGTACCAGCTGCAGCAAAAAGAGAACGCTTCGCCAGAGAAGCTCGACAACATGGAGATGCGCGCCGGCCTCAAGCACCCGCTGCTCGGCTGGCCCCTCTATCACGACTTCTAAGGGGCCATGCACCCTTGCAGGACGGCACTTGCCTCTCCTCCCACAACGCCCGGCTTGCCGGGCGTTGTGCTATCCGCCATCCCGCTGACAGCAGAAACACTTGTCATGGCCGCCGCCCTTGGCAGAAAACTACCCCGTAAGCGTCATTGGCCCCATTTTTGGCAGGGATATAATGACTCCCCCATACCAGAGCCGGGGAACGAGCCGTGAACAGAAAGCCGGACCGCATTACCGCGATGCAGCAGATCATCGACGCCGTGAAGGCGGAATTTCCGCTCTACCAACCGGATACCTTCAAGTGCGGGCCAGACAACACCTGCATCGGCTGTCCCAAGAAGCTGATGGAGCTGGTGGATACGGATCTCTGCTACTGGCAATATCAGATCGATCGCGGCATCCCGCCCTCCTTCGATGAGATCCAGCGCTTCGGCAAGATGTGCAAGAACATCCGCCGGGCGTTGGTGCGCAATGGCCGCCTGAGCGCCCCGTCGCAGCCAAAAGAGAAACTCCCGCCGGCAACCCCCGAGAGGAACAGTTCATGACCCAGGAAAGGATACAGACCCGCTACACCCTGAATGGCCCCTTTGCCAGCCACACCGAGCTGGCGCAGGCCATCGCCCGGGCGATAGAGGCCCACAAGCAAGATTTCTTCCCCCTGCTGGAGCGGCTGGTGGATGTGGGTGACAGTCGGGTCAAGCTCAGTCAGAAAGAGCCGCTGCGGGTAATGGGGGTGGAACTCGACGGGGCTCACACCGGTGGCACTGCCCGCCTCAGCTACGAATCCAACTTCGCCGAGAGCTGCCGGCTTATCGATGAATATGACCAGCACCAGACCAGCGTGGCCTTTCTCCTCGACGGGGATCAGCTGATATTCGATCTTGAGCTGCCCATACAGTGGAATTTCGACAACTGATTTGCGGCGGTGCCAATCCCTTTGCTGGTTGCTCCCTACGGCACCTCCCCTCACCCTGACCCTCTCCCACGGGGAGAGGGGACTGTATCGCGCCACCATGGTGCCCTCGCCGTCTTTATCCAAGCCGCACATCTCTAAGCCCCCTAATGCCACCGTCATCCGATATAGCTACGAGCAGAGCTCCCTTCTCCCCTTGCGGGAGAAGGGTCGGGGATGAGGGGGGAACAAACCATCCCAACCGAAGCCATCGACAAGCAGCAGAGCGTTGAATCAAGCAGGGCACGTAGGGTCGATTAGCGAAGCGTAATCGGCCGCGCCGCAATCTCGCTGGCTATGGACATAGAGAAGAAATCATCTGGAACACTAACAGAATTGCGGCAACCTGTTTTCGCGAACGTCTGATTACGCTTCGCTAAGCAGACTTATGAACCTGATATCATCACAGCCTATTCCATGAACTAAAAAAGAAAGATCCTTAGATTGTTTCCTGAGTAGTTATTCTGATAACCTAACCAAGGGTAATCGGTTTTTATACAGACCATCTGGCCATAATTTATATAAAAAGGGTAGACATGAAAGCTACTGAAGTATTCACTCCAGGGAAGTTTCCACAATGGACATTTGTTAGTGATCACCTCGAAGAGAAGGGGCAGCAACTACAAGATGTTTTAGAAAGCGGCTCTATGCTAATATCTATTTCCGGACCATCTAAATCTGGAAAAACTGTATTTGTTGAGCAAGTTTTAGGGGGAAGTCTTTAATTCAGGTTACTGGTGCTGGAGTAAGAAAATCAGATGACATCTGGATCAGAGTTTTTGATATAATTGGAACTCCACTGTCAAGTTCAAAAACGACAGGTACATCATCCTCTAGTACTATAGGGGGAAAGGTTGCAGGAGAGGCGGGAATACCTTTATTAGCGAAAGGTACTGGAGAGGTTTCAGTAGGCACCATAAGGAACTCCCACTCCTCTGAGTCAGAATCTTACTCCACTGACTACTTACAGTTGTTGATAAGCGAAGTTGGAAATACAGATTTTATTATTTTTATTGATGATTTCCATTACATACCAAGAGATGTTCAAGGCGAAATCGCCAAGCAGATCAAAGAAGCGATGAGGAAAGGATGTAAATTTATATGCGCATCAGTACCTTATCATTATGACGATGTGATAAGAAGCAATCCTGACCTAAGAGGACGGATTTTTTCAATCGACTTTGATTACTGGGGTGAGGATGTATTAAAGAAGATTGCCTATAAAGGCTTTGAAAAACTTAATATATCTGAAAGTACAACCATGGTAGAACGACTAGCCTCTGAGGCTGCTGGCTCACCACAGTTAATGCAATATCTCTGCTTGAACTCGTGTTTTGAGTTAAACGTAAGAGAAACATCTGTTCAACCATTTACATTTCATGATGACCAAAGCATTTTAGAAAAAATATGTAAAAGAACAGTACTCTCAACAAATTACAGCTCCGTTACAGATAAAATGTTGGAGGGTCCAAAAACTAGAGGATCAGATAGAAAAGTATATATCTCAAAGGAGGGGTGGCAAGGTGATGTTTATAAGTTCATCGTGAAAGCACTTTCGCTATCCCCGCCTCAACTGACATTTAGATATCAAGATCTTTTAGATAGAATAAGTTCTTTATGTATAGGAAATTGCCCCAGTGGTTCTAGCATAACAGGGGCATGTTTACACTCCAGTAATATCGTAAACGGTGCAGCTGGGGATAACATTGTTGAATGGGATGAGGACAATGATGTCTTCGATATTCGAGACCCTTACTTTCTATTTTATCTACGTTGGACAGCTATTGTCAGCGACTAACATCGTTGTGCACTCTGAACTGTCGGTAATAACACCAAATTAAAATAGGTAAAAGGGCGCTTTCGCGCCCTTCTTGTTAATTACCCTTCCTGACTTTCCCCAACTGCCGGCTCACCAGCGGCGGCTTCAATCTCGATACGATCCACCCGCTGCAAGCCGCGAGGCAACTTGGCGCCGCGGCGGCCGCGCTCGCCGCGGTAGTAGTCAAGATCAGAGGGCTTGAGGGTGAGCTTGCGCTTGCCGGCAAACAGGGTGACCGACTGCCCCTGCGGAATGACGGCGGCCATCACCACAAACTCCTCTCGTGCCTTCACGCGCGCCGAGGGGATGCTGATGAGCTTGTTGCCCTTGCCCTTGCCGAGCACCGGCAATGTACTCAGCGGGAACAACAGCATGCGGCCCTCGTTGGAGATGGCCATGCAGAGATCGGTCTCCGGCGCGCCTATCTTCTGGGGTGCCATCACCAGGCCCCCTTCCGGCACGGTCAGCAGCGCCTTGCCGTTCTTGTTCTTGCCAATCAGGTCGTCATATTTGCAGACGAAGCCGTAACCGGCGTCGGAACAGATCAGATACGGCTCGCCCTCGTTGCCCATCACCAGATGGCGTACCTCTTCGCCAGCCCCCAGCGCGAAGCGACCGGTGAGCGGCTCGCCCTGACTGCGGGCGGAGGGCAGGGTGTGGGCCTCCAGCGAGTAGGTTCTCCCCAGGGTGGAGAGGAACACCGCCTGCTGATTGCTGCGGCCATGGGCGTGGGCCAGATAGCCGTCCCCCGCCTTGTAGGAGAGGCCCTCCACATCCACGTCGTGGCCCTTGGCGGCACGCACCCAGCCCTTGTCAGAGAGGATCACGGTGACCGGCTCGCTCGGGGTGAGCTCCTTCTCGGTCAGGGCCACGGCGGTGGCACGTTCCACCAGCGGGGTGCGGCGATCGTCACCGTACTTCTCGGCATCTGCCAGGATCTCTTTCTTCAGCAGGGTGCTGAGACGGCGCTCGGAACCCAGGATCAGTTCCAGCTTGTCGCGCTCTTCGGCCAGTTCGTTCTGTTCGGCGCGCAGCTTGAACTCTTCGAGCTTGGCCAGGTGGCGCAGTTTGAGCTCGAGGATCGCCTCGGCCTGGGTCTCGCTGATGTTGAAGCGCTCCATCATCACCCGGCCCGGCTCTTCCTCGGTGCGGATGATCTCGATCACCTCGTCGATGTTGAGGTAGGCAATGAGCAAGCCTTCGAGGATGTGCAGGCGGGCCAGCACCTTGTCGAGACGATATTGCAGGCGGCGGCGCACCGTCTCGCGGCGGAAACTCAGCCACTCGGTGAGGATGGTCTTGAGGTCTTTCACCTGGGGCCGGTTGTCCAGACCCAGGATGTTGAGGTTGACCCGGTAGTTCTTCTCCAAGTCCGTGGTGGCGAACAGGTGGGCCATCAGCCCCTCCACGTCCACCCGGTTGGAGCGCGGCACGATCACCAGACGGGTCGGGTTCTCGTGGTCCGATTCATCGCGCAGATCGGTGACCATGGGCAGCTTTTTCGCCACCATCTGGGCGGCAATCTGCTCCATGATCTTGGCGCCGGAGGCCTGATGGGGCAGCGCCGTGATGACGATGTCGCCATCTTCTTCGTTCCACACCGCCCGCTGCTTGATGGAGCCCTTGCCGGTCTCGTAGATTTTACGGATGTCGTCGCGGGGCGTGATGATCTCGGCGTTGGTCGGGTAGTCCGGCCCCTGCACATGGGCCATCAGGGCATCCAGGCCGGCATTGGGGTTGTCCAGGAGCTCCACACAGGCGTGGGCCACTTCCCGCGCGTTGTGGGGCGGGATATCGGTCGCCATGCCTACCGCGATACCGGTCACCCCGTTGAGCAGGATGTGCGGCAGGCGGGCGGGCAACACCACGGGCTCCTTCATGGTGCCGTCGAAGTTCGGCGTCCACTCCACCGTGCCTTGCCCCAGCTCGGAGAGCAGCAGCTCAGAGAAGCGCGACAGGCGCGCCTCGGTATAACGCATGGCGGCGAAGGATTTGGGATCGTCCGGCGCACCCCAGTTGCCCTGACCGTCCACCAGCGGGTAGCGGTAGGAGAAGGGCTGGGCCATCAGCACCATGGCTTCATAACAGGCGCTGTCGCCATGGGGGTGGTACTTACCCAGCACGTCACCCACGGTACGGGCGGACTTCTTGTGCTTGGAGAGGGCCGACAGGCCCAGCTCGCTCATGGCGTAGATGATGCGCCGCTGCACCGGTTTGAGGCCGTCGCCGATATGCGGCAGGGCCCGATCCATGATGACGTACATGGAGTAGTTCAAGTAAGCCTGTTCGGTAAAGGTGCGCATTGGCTGGCGCTCTACCCCGTCCAGACTGAGCTCGATAGCATCACTCATGTGATTATCTCTTTCGGTTCGGGAGCCGCCACAAGGCGGCTCCGGCTAAATGCTTGCCGGCCCCGACAGAGCCGGCCGACGGCTTAGATGATGGCGAGGTTGCCCTTCTCTTCCAGCCACTCGCGGCGATCGCTCGCCCGCTTCTTGGCCAGCAGCATGTCCATCAGCTGCAGGGTCTCATCCCCTTCAGCCTCTGGCCCCATGGTGAGCTGTACCAGACGGCGGGTGTTGGGATCCATGGTGGTTTCCCGCAGCTGTTTCGGGTTCATCTCACCCAGGCCCTTGAATCGGGTCACCATTACCTTGCCCTTCTTCTTCTCGGCCTCGACCCGCTGCAGCACGCCGTTCTTCTCGTCTTCGTCGAGGGCGTAGTAGACCTCCTTGCCGATGTCGATCCGGTAGAGGGGCGGCATGGCCACATAGACGTAGCCCTGATTGACCAGCGCGCGGAAGTGTTTCACGAACAGGGCGCAGAGCAGGGTGGCGATGTGCAGACCGTCCGAGTCCGCATCCGCCAGGATGCACACCTTGCCATAGCGCAGGCCAGAAAGATCGTCGGAGTCCGGGTCGAGCCCGATAGCCACCGAGATATCGTGCACTTCTTGCGAGGCGAGCACCTGACCAGCCTCCACCTCCCAGGTGTTCAGGATCTTGCCGCGCAGCGGCATGATGGCCTGAAACTCGCGATCCCGCGCCTGCTTGGCACTGCCACCCGCGGAGTCACCCTCCACCAGGAACAGCTCCCCCTGCATGGGGTCGGCGCAGCCGCAGTCGGTGAGCTTGCCGGGCAGCGCCGGGCCCTGGGTTATCTTCTTGCGCACCACCGTCTTGGCGGCGCGCATCCGGCGCTGGGCGCTGGAGATGCAGAGCTCGGCCAGCTGTTCGGCCAACTCGGTGTTGCTGTTCAGATAGAGGCTGAAGGCATCCTTCACCACGCCAGAGACGAACGCCGAGCTCTGACGGGAGGAGAGTCGCTCCTTGGTCTGACCGGCAAACTGCGGATCCTGCATCTTGATGGAGAGGATGTAGGCGCAGCGATCCCAGATATCTTCCGGAGTCAGCTTGACCCCGCGCGGCAGCAGGTTGCGGAACTCGCAGAACTCGCGCATGGCGTCGAGCAGGCCCTGGCGCAGACCGTTGACGTGGGTACCGCCCTGGGCGGTGGGGATCAGGTTCACATAGGATTCGGCGAGGCATTCACCCCCTTCCGGCAGCCAGCAGAGGGCCCAGTCCACCGCCGACTGCTCGGTGCTGAAGGCGCCGACGAAGGGCTGCTCCGGCAGGCAGGTGAACTGCTTGACCGCGTCGACCAAGTAATCCTTGAGGCCGTCTTCATAGCACCACTCCAGCTTGATGCCGGTGTTCTTGTCGAGGAACTTGATGGTCAGACCCGGGCAGAGCACCGCCTTGGCCTTGAGCAGGTGCTCCAGCTTGGAGACCGAGAAACGGGGCGAATCGAAGTAGTGGGCTTCCGGCCAGAAGCGTACCCGGGTGCCGGTGTTGCGGCGCCCGCAGGTGCCGGTGATGGTCAGCTCCTGCACCTTTTCGCCCTTCTCGAAGGCGATGTCGTAGACCTGGCCGTCACGGCGCACCGTCACCTCGACCCGCTCGGAGAGGGCGTTCACCACCGAGATACCCACCCCGTGCAGACCGCCGGAGAACTGGTAGTTCTTGTTGGAGAACTTGCCGCCCGCGTGCAGCTTGCAGAGGATCAGCTCCACCCCGCACACCCCTTCTTCCGGGTGGATGTCGACCGGCATGCCGCGACCGTCGTCGATCACCTCGAGGGACTGATCTTCATACAGGGTCACCTCCAGGGTACGGGCGTGACCCGCCAGCGCCTCGTCGACGCTGTTGTCGATGACCTCCTGGCCGAGGTGATTGGGCCGGGTGGTGTCGGTATACATGCCGGGGCGGCGACGCACCGGTTCAAGGCCATTGAGGACCTCAATGGCATCCGCATTGTATTGAGTAGACATGGAGGGCCTTGCGAATTGACGTTTGGGGAGAATCTTACTCGTTGGGAGGGTATTGGACAAACCCGGCGGCGGCAAAGCTTGATCCGGACGGGGTAAGTCGCCCCGCCGGCCCGTTCAGCGCGCCTCGGCCGCCACCGGCAGCGCCTGTTGCAACTGGGAGAGCGAGCTGTGCAGCCGCCACACCATGCCGGCCAGCTCCCGCGCCGTCGGCTCCCTGTGGTTGGCCAGGGCCGCGCTGATCCGCTGCAGCTCGGCCAGGGTGCGATCCAGGGAGGCATGCTGTACCCCCTGCTCGGTGAGGATCCCCTGCAGAGAGCGGATGCAGTTGTCGCGCACCAGATAGAGGGGTTGATCCTCGCCGCGCCACTGGCGCAGCTGCCAGACGATGTGGCTGCAGTTGAGCAGCACCACGCCCCAGCGCAGCACCCAGAGACGGGCGGTCTGATCCTGGCTCTGGCTGAGCTGGCTGATGCAGTGATAGATGAGCGATTCGAACTGGCTCTCGCTCTGGCGTGGGGCCGGCTCCAGCTGATCCATGAAGTGGCGGCGCAGGGAGCGGATGAGGCGGCGGCTCTTGCGCCGATCCGAGCTCGGTCGCAGCAGCTGGAACGCCAGTCCGGCGCTCATCACCCCCAGCGCCTGCCCCAGGCTGCCGTTGATGTACTGCAGGTAGTCGTAGCTCGGCGGATTGGTGATGGCGAGAAAGGAGCCAAGCAGCACGATGAGCTGGCCCCACAGCACCGCCTGCCTGGGCTGTTGCTGCTTGAACAGCTGCATGGTGATGAGCACGGGGAACAGCAGGGCGCAGAAGAGCCAGAAGTCGTCGAGGCGGATCATCAGGCCGAACTTGACCGCGAAGCAGATGAGGCTGAGCAGCAGGATCGCCTTGAGCATGGTGTTGGCCCCCTTGGCGGGCGCCGGGGTGGCCGAGTAGAGCACGCAGCAGATGGAGAGCAGGGTCAGCGCCGAGCTGCCCGCATCCCACTGGCTGTGGATCCAGAAGGCGCAGCCCAGCAGCACGCAGAGGAAGGTGCGCCCGCCGTTGTAGGCCGCCTCCAGCGTGTCGGTGTGGCTGGTGAGCGAAGAGTGGCGCGGCGGTGCCGGCCACTCCTGGTCGTCGTAGCGGGCCAACCGATCCAGCCAGCGCTGACACTCCAGATAGCTCCAGCAGAAGTGGCGCAGCCGTCGCCAGAAGGTGTGCAGCCGGTAGTCGCTGGCCGCCGTCGGCACCAAGGGGGCCAGCAGCCGGGCGATGCGGTACTTGTCGCAGCCGGGCTGGCCCAGCTCGGCCAGCAGACACTCCAGCAACGCCTGCAGCCCCTCCGGTTGCGTCGGCCAGTTGTGCAGCATGCGGCGCTGGCTGGAGATGAGGCTGATGAGCCGCAGCTGGCGGTGCAGCAGGAAGTTGAGCAGCCGGTTGTGGCGGCGCAGCCTGTGATGGCTCCAGACCGCCTGGATACGCAGCACGTTCATGGTGAGGATCTGGCCGATCAACCCCTCGTGGGCGGTGCGCACCTCCGGGCTCGCCTCCCCCAGCCAGAGCAGCTGGGCATGCTCCAGCAGGCGGGCCTGGGTCTTGTGCAGCGACTGCAGCAGGGTCTCCCCATCGGAGGTGCTGGGCAGGATCATCATCAACAGGCCACCGCAGAGAATGCCGATGATCACCTCGCTCACCCGCGCCTGTGCGATGTCGAAGATGTGCTGCGGGTCGGTCACGTTGACGCAGGAGAAGGCGATGATGGCGGCGGTGTAGCCCGCCAGCGCAAAGGCGTAGGAGACGTTGTTCTGATGGTGGTTGGAGATATAGGTACACAGCGCCAGCCAGAGCGCGATGAGGAAGCTGAACAGCCAGGGATCGCTGATGCCAAGGCCGGTGATCACCACTGCCGCCATGGCACCGATGAGGCTGCCCACTACCCGCCCCAGACTCTTGCTGATCACCCCGCCCACGGTGGGAAAGCTCACCACGGCCGCTGACGTCATCGCCCAGTAGGGGGAGTCCAGCTCCAGCACGAAGGCCAGCCAGAGCGACAGGCACATTGCCAGGCTGTTGCGCAGGGCGTAGCGCCACTGGCCGCCATTGGCCTTGCCCCAGGGGGTCTGGCGCCAGAGCGAGGCGGCCACCTTACTCCCCTATGGTGATGGTGCAGGTAGTGCCTGCGATCAGGGTCAGCTCGGGTGGCACCTCCAGCAGCTTGATCCGCACCGGCACCCGCTGGGCCAGCCGCACCCAGGGCACGTTGGGTTTGACGTCCAGCAGCAGATTGTCGGCCCCCTCCACGCTCTGATCGTGGATGGCGCGCCCTATGCTCTCCACTTCGCCGCGCAGCCGCTGCTCCCCGCTGTAGAGCACCACCTCGGCCGGTTTGCCCGGCGCTATGTGCCTGAGCTTGGTCTCCTCGAAGTAGCCCTGCACGTAGAAGGAGTGGATGTCCACCAGTGCCACCAGCGGCACGCCGGCGCTGGCATAGTTGCCGACCCGGGTCTGCAGGTTGGTGATGTAGCCGTCGCTCGCGGCATGCACCCGGGTCTTGGCCAGCGACCATCTGGCCTGCTCCAGATTGGCCTGGGCCACCTGGTAGGCCGCCTTCATCGCCTGGGCATTGAGGCGGGCCTCGTCCACCGCCTCGGCGGAGATGACGCTGCGCGACAGGCCGCTGCGCCGGTTCGCCTCGTGCTCCGCCTTGTCGAGATCCGATTTGGCCTTGGCCAGCGCCGCCTGGGCGTTGTCCAGCGCGATCCGGTAGGGCTCGGGATCCAGGGTAAAGATCTCCTCCCCCGCCTTCACCAGCTGGTTGTCCTTCACCGCTATCTTGATGATCTTGCCCGACACCTCGGGGGTGATGCTGACCAGCTCGGCCCGCACCTTGCCATCCCGGGTCCAGGGCCCCTGCATGTAGTAGTTCCACAGCCACCAGCCCGCCGCCAGCGCCAGCGCGCAGACCAGCAGGGTTGAGAAGTATTTGAGGGTCGCGAGGGGTGATTTAGCCATGTAGCAATATCCATAGGGCGCCGCTGACGGCGAGGATAAACAGGGAGAGATCCATCAACAGGGGATGCCAGACATCCCCGCCGTAGAGCCAGTCGCGCAGCAGGTGGTGCACGGGCAGCCAGCCCAGCAGGCCGAGCAGAACCGCCTTGAACAGGGGCGGAAAGTAGAGAGAGGCGCCCAGGATCAGATCCGGCAGTGCTGAAGTTGTCACAAGCGGGCTCCCTGTTGGCAAGCGAGATAATGCGGACTCACAACCCGCCATGCGGCGGGTCTGGCAAGACTATCACAGCCCCGCAGGGCGCTACAGGAGCAGATGAGACCCCGCCGGTCAGACCAGCCGATCCGCCGGATGGTTGATGCCATCGAGCAGCGGCACCTCCCCCAGCTCGAATGGATTGACGCCTTCGAGGCAGGCGAGGTTGTAACCATACTGGGTCGGATTGGAGCGGCGCTGGTGATGGGTATAGATGCCGCAGATGCTGCAGAAGTAGTGTTTGGCGGTGTGGGTATTGAACTGGTAACAGCTAAGCACATCCTCCCCCTGCAGGATGCGGATGCCGGACAGCGGCACCGAGGCGACGATGGCGCCCCGGCGTCGGCAGAGCGAGCAGTCGCAGCGGCGCGGATCCACCACGCCATCCGGCAGGGTCAGCTCCAGCACCACGGCGCCGCAGTGACAACTGGCTTTGTGTCGCTCCTGAATGGGGGTATTGCCGATGCGCTTGATCATGCTGCCTCCTTGCAGACGGGTTCAGGTTCCGAGCCAATCAATCAAACAGGGTATCCTGCCGCCCCTGCAGCAAGTGCTCATGGAGAGTTCGCAGCTGGGACTCCAGTACCCGATGGCGGGAGAGCGGGGGCAAATCGTCGATGGGAAAGAACCCCGCCCCTTTGGTTTCATCGGTTTCGGTGAGCAGCTGGCCGCCGGTCACCTCACACAGGAAGAACGCCTTGTGAGCGTGGGGCAGCTGGGGTGGATGAGGGTGCTTGAGCTTGTCGAACAGCGCCAGCAGTTGCACGGCCCGACACGCCAGACCGGTCTCCTCCACCACTTCGCGCACCACGGCCTCCGCCGGCGAATCGCCGATGTCGCACCAGCCCCCCGGCAAAGTCCAGCAGCCGTCGCTGCGCTCCTGCACCAGCAGGATATGGCCTGCATCGTTCTGAATGAAGGCCCGCACATCGAGCTTGGGGGTGGGATAACCGCGATCGAGGGCGATCCAGTCGCTGATGGCTTCAGGTGCCAGCTCGCTCTGGCTGGCGATGAGCGCCGCCGTGGCCGCTCGCAGCGCCTCGAAACGGCCGATGTCGAAGGGATCTTTGGAGTAGGTGAGGCCCGCTTGCGCCGTGGCCAGCACCTGTTCCAGAAAGGTGGCCAACGGCGGCTGCATGGCTAGAGTCCGAGGAAACGGACGATCTGGGCGGGGTAGCGTTCGAACGCCACGAAGGCGTGGTCGCCGCCGCACTCCAGCGAGAGCCGGGCAAAGCGGTATTCGTCCAGCGCCTTGCGGTAGTCGAGCACCTCGTCCTCCTGCTGTTGCAGTACCCAGAGTCGCTCGGGGGCCCTCACCGGTACCGCCAGCGCCCGCAGCTCATCCATGTGTTCAGGCAGCAGTTGATACTGCTCCCCCGTGTAGGGGTTGGTCTGGGGGCCGAGGTAGTCGCAGAGCAGCTCGTGCGGGCGCACCGCCGGGTTGATCAGGGCGGCGTGGCAGCCGTATCGCTCGCTGACCCGGGTCGCCATAAAGCCGCCGAGGGAGCTGCCCACGGCGCCAAGCTTGAATTCGTTGCCATAACGGCTCTGCAGATCGGCAATGGTCTGCTCGATGGCCACCCAGGCCGCCGCCGGGGTGTTGGGCTGGGCCGGGATCACCACCTCGATATCGGGTCTGTGCTCGGCCACCCAGGCAGCCATCTGCTGCGCCTTGGCGGAGCCAGGCGAGGAGTTGAAACCGTGCAGGTAGAGAAGTACGGGCTTCATCGCGACTCCTCAATAACCGGTGGCATTGGGGTCGGGCACGAACTGCCCCACCGGCAGACGCCACACCTGGCTGGCGATGCGGCCATCCGGGTAGAGGGTGAGGTAGCGCCAGCCCGGGCCGGACTCGTCCAGCGCAAAGCCATCAGAGAGCGGTTTGAACTGGATGCAGGTGGAGGGGCTGGCGATCAGCCGCACCCCGCGGTGCACCTCGTCAAACTCCTGGTGGACGTGGCCGAACAGAATGGTCTTCTGCTGCGGGTGGCGAGCCAGCACGGCAAACAGGTCGTCGGCATTCTTGAGATTGTGCTGATCGAGCCAGGCACAGCCCACCGGCACCGCCTGATGGTGCAGAGCTATCAGGGCATGACGCTCGGGATGCTGGCGCAGCGCCTGATCCAGCGCCGCCAGCTGGTGATCCCCCAGCACTCCGTGGGGTTTGCCGCGCACCTGGGTGTCCAGCAGGATCACCTGCCAGTGCTCGCCTACCAGCTGCTTGGCCTCGCTGATGCCGGCCGCGTGCAGGTATTCGGTCATCAGGGGGCCGTCGTCGTGGTTGCCGGGCAGCCAGTAGATGGGGCGCGCCAGCGGCGCCATCATGGAGGCGAAGCGCTGGTAGGACTCCGGACTGTGATCCTGGGAGAGATCCCCGGTGGCGAGGATCAGATCGAACGGATGGTCATTGGCCTGCACCCGTTCCAGCACGGCAGCCAGGCTCTCGGCTGTGCGCACGGCCAATAGCCGCCCCTCGGCACTCGCGAAGAGGTGGGTGTCGGTAATTTGCAACAGGCGCACACTGCCGTCCTGCGCCTGGGGTAGCTCTGTTTCCAAAATCACGCTTCTTTTTATGAGTTCAACTAGAGGATGTTTATCAGGCTGGTACCATGTCTGAGACAAAATTTTAGCCAATCGGCCAGAAACAGGTTTACCTGCTCCTTTTCATCCCGCTGGTGCATATTTTTATTGGGATAATCATAACGTGGTTGCAACCTTGAAATCTGTTGCGCCGCACACACTTCCGCCATCCGCACGTCATGATACAAACGGATCTCTATCCGGGCCTGCAAATAACTCGGCAATTCCGGGTTGTGCTGGGCCAGGATCACCTGGCTGGTGAAGCGACTCTCCTCGCTCACCGTGAGCTGAAACTGCAGGCCGTTGCCCACCTGATAGCGGCGTTCGGCGCCGACACTGCCGCCCGGGGGCAGCAGCTTCATCAGGGTCATGTAGTTGACCTCGCAGGTACGCTGCAAGGACATCAAATCAGGCACATAGCGCTTGGCCTGGGTATGAACGAGCGCCACCTTAGCGCTCCGCCAGCCAGCGGGTACGCAGCTCGCCGTGATTGAGAGCCAGCCACTGCAGGGCGATGACGGAGGCGGCGTTGTCGATGCGCCCCTCTTTGAGCCAGGCATAGGCCTGCTCGCGGCTCACCACGTGAACCCGGATATCTTCCCCCTCTTCCGCCAGACCGTGGATCCCCTCGGCCTTGCTGGCATCCACCTCGCCCACGTAGACCTCGATACGCTCGGTGCTGCCGCCCGGGCTCACCAGATAGCTGATAGCGTGCTCGCAGCGGCCGACCTCGATGCCCGCCTCTTCCACCGTTTCGCGCCGCACCACCTCTTCAGCGACCTCGCCCGGGTCTATGATGCCGGCCACCAGCTCCAGCAGCCAGGGGGTGGCGCTGGTCTCGATGGCACCGATGCGAAACTGCTCCACCAGCACGATCTGGTCGCGCACCGGGTCGTAAGGCAACAGGGCGGCGGCATGGCCGCGCTCGAACAGCTCGCGGACGATGGGCTCATTCCAGCCCCCCGCAAATAACCTGTGCTGCAGACGATAGACGTTAACTTTGAAGAATCCGTTATATCCTGCTGATTTATCGATAATTTTTACGTCATCGGCAGAGTAGTGACGGGTTTGGGGCAAGGCTTGCTGCGACATACGAGACTCCCGCCAGCTTGACTTGGCTCGGTTAGGCCATAAAATCCGGGAACATGAATGAACATTCATTCACTCGCTCCCGTCGGAGATGAGGGACGGATTTTAGCAGCCACAGGACATTTGGCTAGGCACGTGGGGGAGAAAACTCACCCTCGTTCTTGACGTTCCTGTCGCTGGAAAAGAGACAGTTATCATAAAATTTTGCTTATAGTAGAGTGATTAAGCTGCAATCAAGCTTGGTCGGTGACAATATTTGCCCTCTCCAGCAACCAGTTTGGGTTACTACATAAGGTTAAATCGATCTATGAAAAGAACACTTTTGTCCGTCATGGTGTTGCTGGGCGTCAGTGCCGGTGCCCATGCCGAAAACCTGCTCGACATCTACCAGCAAGCCCAGATCAAAGACCCGCAGTTGCTGCAGTCCAAAGCCGTTCGCGATCAGGCCTTCGAGAAGATCAACGAAACCCGTGCCCCTCTGCTGCCCCAGATCGATCTGGGTGCCGGACTCAATTATCTGAAAAACAAGAACGATACCCAGAGCAATAACAACGCCAAAGGTGAAGTGACGCTGTCGCAGTCCCTCTATCGTCGCAGTAACTGGGTCAATCTGGATATCAGCGAGAAGCAGGCCACCCAGTCTGATGTCGCCTACAACCTCGAGATCCAGAGCCTGATGCTGCGTACTGCCCAGGCCTATTTCAACGTGCTCAAGGCGATGGACACCCTGGAGTTCGTGCGCGCCAACAAGGTTGCGGTAGAGCGTCAGCTGGAACAGACCCAGCAGCGTTTCGAAGTGGGCCTGACCGCCATCACCGACGTGCACGAAGCCGAGGCCTCTCGTGACCAGGCGCTGGCGGACGAGATCAACGCCGAGAACTCGCTGGACAACAGCTACGAGACCCTGCGCGAGCTGACCGGTATCGACCACCGTCAGCTGGACGTGCTCAACACCGATCGCTTCAGCCCGCAGAAGACCGCCTTCGGCTCCGACAAGTGGCTGGAGCTGGCGCTGGACAAGAACCTGCAACTGCACAGTGCCCGCATCGGCAAGGACATCGCCAAGGAGCAGATTGACCTGGCCAAGACCGGCCATGAGCCGACTCTGGATCTGGGTGCCGGGCTGCAAACCAGCAATACCGATTACAAGCTTGATAGCATGCCGGGCGGCAATGACAATCAGGCCAATATCGGCTTGACCTTCAAGCTGCCGCTCTACAGCGGTGGCGCCACTAGCTCCAAAGTGAAGCAGGCTCAGTACAACTACGTGGCAGCCAGCGAACTGCTGGAGAAGAACTTCCGCTCGGTGCAGAGCACGGTGCGTTCCTCCTACAACAACGTGAACGCCAGCATCGGCTCGGTACGCGCCTACAGCCAGTCCGTCATCTCCGCCGACAGCGCCCTGAAGGCGACCGAAGCGGGCTACGAAGTGGGTACCCGTACCATCGTCGACGTGCTGGACTCCACCCGCAAGCTGTACGAGGCCAAGCAGAAGCTCTCCGAAGCCCGTTACAACTACATCCTCAATATCCTGAGCCTGAAACAGGCTGCCGGGGTGCTGGAAGCGCAGGATCTGGTGGAAGTAAACCAGGGTCTGATGCCTGCCACTGCAAAAGCCAAGACCAAAGTCTGATAGTCGTTATCGGCAATGAAAAAGGCGACCATCAGGTCGCCTTTTTGTTATCCGGGTGTCGTCGCTTGCTGGCGATGGCCCCGGATAAACGGAGCCAGCAGTATTAGCCGCGTTCGCGGATGGTCTTGATGATGTCGCTGGTGGAGCAGCCATCCTCGAAGTTAAGGACCCGCACCTCGCCGCCGTTGGCGGTCACCTCGGCGTAGCCGGCAATCTCTTCCGGCTGGTAGTCGCCGCCCTTGACCAGCAGATCCGGCAGCACCTCGGCGATCAGCCGCTGCGGGGTATCCTCGGCGAAGGGCACCACCCAGTCCACGGCACCCAGCGCGGCCAGCACGGCCATCCGGCGCTCGGTCGGATTGACCGGACGACCCGGCCCCTTGAGGCGACGCACCGACTCGTCGGTGTTGACCGCGACGATCAGGCGATCCCCCAGCTTGCCGGCATTGGCCAGGTAGGAGACGTGACCGGCGTGCAGGATGTCGAAGCAGCCGTTGGTCATCACCACCTTCTCGCCACGCAGACGGGCGGCCTGCACGGCAATCTTGAGCTGGGCTTCTGACATGACGCCAAAGCCGGTCTCCTGCTCGGTGTAGAGGGCGTTGGCCAGCTCGACCGGGCTGACGGTGGAGGTCCCCAGCTTGCCGACCACGATACCAGCGGCGGTGTTGGCCAGGGCACAGGCTTCGTCCAGGCTCTTGCCGGCGGCCAGCGAGGTGGCCAGGGTGGAGATGACGGTATCACCGGCACCGGTCACGTCATACACCTCGTGGGCCTGGGCCGGCAGATGCAGCTCGGGTTGGCCTTCGCGGATCAGGGTCATGCCGTTCTCGGAACGGGTGACCAGCAGGGCCTCCAGCTCGAAGCGCTTGACCAGCTCCAGCCCCTTGGCAACCAGCTCCTCTTCGCTCTTCACCTTGCCCACCACGGCCTCGAACTCGGACATGTTGGGGGTCAGCAGGGTAGCGCCGCGGTACTTCTCGAAATCGGTCCCCTTGGGATCGACCAGCACCGGGATGCCGGCGGCGCGGGCGCGCTGGATCATGCCGGGCACGTCGTTGAGGGCGCCCTTGCCGTAGTCGGAGAGGATCATCACGTCGCTGTGCGGCAGCGCCTGCTCGACCTTGCCCATCAGCAGGGTGGAGTCCACATCGTGGAAGGCCTCTTCAAAGTCCAGACGCAGCAGTTGCTGGTTGCGCGACAGTACGCGCAGCTTGGTGATGGTCGGGTAGTCGGCCAGACGAACGAAGTCACAGGCGACCTTGACGCCGGCCATCTGGCCAGCCAGGGCATCGGCGGCCTCATCCTGACCAGTCAGACCCAGCAGCACGGCGTGGGCGCCCAGCGCGGCGGAGTTGAGCGCCACGTTGGCGGCGCCACCCGGGCGCTCCTCAATGTGTTCGACCTTGACCACAGGCACCGGTGCCTCGGGCGAGATCCGGCCGGTGGGGCCATGCCAATAACGGTCCAACATGACATCGCCAACGACCAGAACGCGGGCTTTTTCAAACTCGGGCAGGGTGATCTTCATCTGTATCGACTCTCAAAACCTGAAAAATCAGTCGCCGATTTTATCACACTCTTTTATTTGAGGGAGAAAAAGCAAACCTGCGGTTTCCATTTAAAGAAACCGGTAGTGACGGTTCCCGTCACGCCAGTGAACCACCATCAGCCCCTCTGACCAGCACATAGCCATTCGCCCCCGACCCCGCTTTTCGGCTAGAATCCCCGCTTGCGAATAAAACGATCCGTTCAGGATCCCCACGTGCCTTTATCGCCTCCCCTTATTCGACCGGGCTTGCCCGGTGCATGGCGATTGCGAACAAGAGACTTTTCATGGCCCACGACAATGCTCCCCGCCTCGAACCCCGCCTGTTTCATCCCCGCTACTGGGCCAGCTGGTTCGGCCTCAGCCTGCTCTGGCTGCTGGTGCTGTTGCCCTGGCGCAGCCAGATGTGGCTGGGACGCCAGCTCGGCAGTCTGGCCCGCAAGCTGCTGAAATCCCGTGTCAGGATTGCCCGCCGCAATCTGGAGCTGGCGATGCCCGAGCTGACCAAGGATGAGCGCGAGAAACTGCTCAAGCAGAATTTCGAGAGCGTGGGCTGCGCTATCTTCGAAGTCGGCATGGCCTGGTTCTGGCCGGATTGGCGGATGCGCAACCTGATGAAGGTGGAAGGGGAAGAGCACGTCATCACCGCCATGGAGAAGGGTCAGGGCATGCTGCTGCTCTCCTGCCATTTCCTCACGCTGGAGCTCAACGCCCGCTGCTTCGGCCTGGTACGGCCCGGGGTCGGCGTCTACCGTCCCAACACCAACCCGGTGCTGGAGTATGCCCAGTACCACGGTCGCTGCGCCTCCAACAAATACCTGGTGGACCGGATGGACGTGAAGGGGATGATCAAGGCGCTGCGCAACGGCGATGCGCTCTGGTATGCGCCGGATCATGACTACGGCAACCATGCCAGCGTGTTCGTGCCCTACTTCGCGGTGGAGCAGGCCGCCACCATCACCGGCACCGCCACCCTGGCGCGGGTGAAAAATACCGTCACCCTGCCCTGCTACAACATTCGCACCAGCGAGGGTTACACCCTGCATATCGGGGCGCCGCTCGCCGACTATCCGAGCGGTGACGACCTGGTCGATGCGACCCGTGCCAACCGCGAGATAGAAGCCGCCGTGCGCAAGGCGCCGGAGCAGTACATGTGGCTGCACCGCCGCTTCAAGACCAGACCCAACCCGGACGATGCGGGCTATTACTGAGTCGGAAAAAACCGAAAAAGCCGCCGAAAGGCGGTTTTTTCTGGCCTGTCGCCGGTAAAGGGTTTTCATTCGTGGCTGAATATTTTATTAATGGCCCTGCCGAGCGGCGGGCCCCGGCCCGCCAGCAATACCAATAACGAAGGGAAGCGAACATGAAAGCCACTCTTTTGCTGGGCGCCCTGTGCGCATTGACCGGCTGCAGCCAGCAGACCCACAGCGTCCATCTGACCTCCCTCCCCTTAAGCGATCTCAAGGAAGTGAGCGCCCAGTGGAGCCCGCTCACCCGGATGGAGTCCCGCTACCCCAAAGAGGCCATCCTGGCCGGGCAGACCGGTTGCAGCTCGCTCGAGTACGTGATCAACCCGGCGGGACGGGCCGAACAGATCCGGGTGCTGGACAGCAGCGACCCGCAGTTCAGTGACGCCGCCATCGCCGTGTTGCAGCTGTGGCAATGGCAGGCCACCCCCACCAACTCGCAGCACATTCCGGTAAAATCCCGTACCCGCTTCGAATTTTGCATCGAGCACAACGGCCAGCCCTGCGACACCAGCGAACTGGAACTGCGCTGCCAGGGAGAAGACGTGGTGCGCAGCACCGGGCTGATCTACACCCAGGTCTGAATCAGCCGCGCAGGCCTACAATGCCAGCCCCGCTGGCCCTATCGACAGCGAAAGAAAAAGGTGAGCCATGCTCACCTTTTTGCATTGCAAGCGCTGCGGCGCAGCCCATCACCCTTGCCGGTGCAGCCAGGCCGCGATGGCCAGTTGCAGGCGCACATAGTCGGCCTGAAGGAACAGGGCCGGCAACGCCTGCTGCCAGTCGGCCTGCCCGGCCGCCAAGGCCAGCCGCGGCCCGAGCCGGGTTAGCTCCACCAGCCAGTCCGCTGCCGGCAACCTGCCGGCTGCCTCGACAATCAGGTCTATGCCCAGGCGCAGCTGCTGCAACGCCAACCCCTGCGCCTCGGCGTCCGTCTGCTCCAGCCAGTACTGCTCGTGATGCTGCCAGTGCTGCAGGCCGAGGGCGATTCGCTCGTCCGCACTCAGGTCGGTCAATGCCGGCAAGGCTTGCAGCGCCAGCAGCTTGCCGAGCCCCGCCAGCCGATAACCGCGCTGGGCCTTGGACTGAGCCCCGAGCCGCAGGCCACCAAGCCCGGCCAACTGCTCTGCCAAGCCAAACAGGGCGCTCGCCTCGCCGGCTTTGAGCTCCAGCTCCAGCTCGTCGATGCGACTCTTGCCGAGCACGCCGACGATCTCCCCCTGATCCCAGGCCAGCTCAATTTCAGCGCCCTCGAAGGCGATCAACCAGTGGCGGCGCAGGAAGTCGGTGCGAAACTGGGCCACCAGGGCGCCCTGGATTGCATCGCGTGTGGAAAGACTCGGCCAAATCTCGTCAGGAAAAACGTCAAGCGCGGGCATATCGCCAGCGACCGGAGCATTGTATTCGGGTCTGGCATGCAGTCCGCCCACCACCTGGCCCCGACATTTAATCGTCTGTTCGGCGAAATCATCGCTGCGACGGATCCGCAATCCCATCTCCAGGCGGCGCAAATCCAGCGCGGGCGTATCAAAATAGACATTGCCGAGCTCGGCTTGGGAGTTGGATATAATTTCCAGTGAATTCAGAAGGTTGAAAAAAGGCTGTCGAATATCTCGGGAGACAAAAAACTTTATCTCGATCTCAGTTTGCATAGTCATTCCGGGCTGGCAGGCAACTTTGGGGGGCGTGATGCTAAGCGCGAGGATATAATGCCTGCGATACATCAGGATTAATTCACGGTTTTATTGATGGCGCAGTTCGGTTACCATGCGCCCCTCATAAAATCGTATCGAGTGTTTTTTCACCGACACAGGTTTGGCCATGCCAGTAAATACTATTTTGGGGCTTTTTGCCAAGTCCCCCATCAAGCCGCTGCAGAAGCACATCGTCAAGGTTCACCAGTGCTCCCAGCAGTTGGTCCCCTTCTTTGATGCCGTTGCCGAAGACCGTTGGGAAGATGCCGAGAAGATCCGGCTGCAGATTGCCCAGCTGGAAAAAGAAGCGGACATCCTCAAGCGTGAAATTCGTCTGAAGCTGCCTCGCGGCCTGTTCCTGCCGGTTGCCCGTACCGACCTGCTCGAACTGCTGACCCAGCAGGACAAGATTGCCAACCGTGCCAAGGATATTTCCGGCCGCATGCTTGGCCGCAAAATGGAATTCCCCTCCGAGATGCGTGCCGATTTCATGGCCTATCTCAAACGCTGTATCGATGCGACCGCCCAAGCCGAGAAAGCCATCGGAGAACTCGATGAGCTGCTCGAAACCGGCTTTAAAGGACGTGAAGTTGAAATGGTTGCCGAGATGATCCACCAGCTGGATCTTATCGAGGACGATACTGACACCATGCAGATCGGGCTGCGCCAACAGCTGCAAGCCGTTGAGCAGAAATACAATCCGATCGACGTTATGTTCCTCTACAAGATCCTCGAATGGGTAGGTGACCTGGCAGATCAGGCCGAGCGCGTTGGCGCCCGTCTGGAACTGATGCTGGCTCGTTCGTAATCGACTGACTGGGTAAACACTGAATGGACATTATCGCGAATTACGGCACCACCCTGGTGCTCGTGGCGGCCTTGTTCGGCTTTTTGATGGCCTGGGGTATTGGCGCGAATGACGTCGCCAACGCCATGGGTACGTCGGTCGGCACCAAATCCCTGACCATCCGTCAGGCCATCATCATCGCCATGATCTTCGAGTTTGCCGGTGCCTATCTGGCCGGCGGCGAAGTGACCGCGACCATCCGCAACGGCATCATCGACAGCAACGCCTTTGCCGATACGCCGGATCTGCTGGTGCTCGGCATGATAGCCTCCCTGCTGGCCGCCGGCGCCTGGTTGATCCTGGCCTCCTACTTCGGCTGGCCCGTCTCCACCACCCACTCCATCATCGGCGCCATCGTCGGTTTCGCCGTGGTGAGCATTGGCCCGGAGGCGGTGCAGTGGAGCAAGTTCGGCGGCATCGTCGGCTCCTGGATCATCACTCCGGCCATCTCCGGCGTCATCGCCTACTTCATGTTCATCAGCGTGCAGAAGCTCATCTTCAACACCGATGATCCCCTCAACAACGCCAAGCGCTACGTGCCCTTCTACATGTTCCTGACTGCGCTGGTGATCTGCCTGGTGACCATCAAGAAGGGGCTGACCCACGTCGGTCTGCACCTGACCGACGGCGAGGGCATCCTGCTCTCCATCGCCATCTCCATCGCGGTGGCGTTTGCCGGCTGGCTCTACATTCGTGGCCAGCAGTACAACCCGCAGGATGACAGCAAGATGCACTTCGCCAACGTGGAGAAGGTATTCGGCATCCTGATGATCATCACCGCCTGTGCCATGGCCTTTGCCCACGGCTCCAACGACGTGGCCAACGCCATCGGCCCGCTCTCCGCGGTCGCCTCCATCGTGGCGGCCGGCGGCGAGATCGGCGGCAGCTCCCACATCGCCTGGTGGATCCTGCCGCTCGGCGGCATCGGCATCGTCATCGGTCTGGCCACCATGGGCGAGAAGGTGATGGCCACCGTCGGTACCGGCATCACCCACCTGACCCCGAGCCGTGGCTTCGCCGCCCAGCTGGCCACCGCCGCCACCGTGGTGATCGCCTCCGGCACCGGTCTGCCCATCTCCACCACCCAGACCCTGGTCGGTGCGGTCATGGGCGTGGGTCTGGCGCGCGGCATCGCGGCGCTGAACCTGGGCGTGCTGCGCAACATCGTGGTCTCCTGGGTCATCACCCTGCCTGCGGGCGCCATCCTGGCCATCGCCATCTTCTACGTGCTGCAGATCTGCTTCTCCTGAGTCGTGCTGCAATGAAAAGCCCGGGTCATTGACCCGGGCTTTTTTTATCTCGGCGCGCGCATCCACCTCTTGGGGACGCGAGCAACTTGCATCACCCGCCCCACAGGCGCAGACTGTTTGGCCTTGTTTCGACTCAAGGCACCCATCATGACGCCAGCCATCAACCTGCTGAAGAAGCTCAAGATCCCTCACAAGCTCTACCCCTACGAGTGCGAAGCCCACGACGACTTCGGAAAGCATGCCGCGACCCAGCTCGGCCTGCCGGAGGCACAGGTGTTCAAGACCCTGATCGCCCATCACGACAAGCAGGCGGTGGTGGCCATCGTCCCCTCGTCCGGCCTGTGCAGCCTCAAGCAGCTGGCCAAGGCCACCGGTCTCAAGAAGGTGGAGATGATGAAGCCGGCGGAGGCCGAGAAGCTGACCGGCTACAAGGTCGGTGGCATCAGCCCGCTGGCCCAGAAGAAGCTCTTGCCCACCGTGCTCGACGACTCGGCCATGCAGTTTGACGAGATCCTGGTGAGCGGTGGCAAGCGCGGCCTCTCGGTGGGGGTAGCACCCGCTGACATGCTGCGCCTGATGCAGTGGATTGCCGCCCCCATCGGGGAATAGAAACGTGAGCGGGCCTGCCACTGCGCAGGCCCGCCCGGCCAGCCTCGTTTACGGGAGCATGCCCAGTGCGCGGCGGCCATGGTCGTTCAGATCGGCCAGGGTGAAGCGCCCCTGCCAGTCGGCCTCGTAATCTTCGTGGGGGAAGTCGCCAGGCGAAGCCCCCTGCTCCAATGCCTGCCGCACCAGGCTCGCATAGGCCATGTTCTTCTCGCAACGGGGCGCCGCCGGAATATACATGACGTTGCCCCACCCCTGCTGCTGCTCCACCGGCGCCACGCCGTGGATCAGGTCGCAGTGCCACCAGACCGAATCCCCTGCGGTCACCGCCGGGATCGAGCTCATCGCCCGCAGCAACAGCGGATGCCAGGTCTCGGAGACCGGCAGCACCTTGCCCGGCGCGACACCGCACAACTCATCTTCCGGCACGTCCGGCTGCAGCGGCCGCAGCAGCACGTAGGCCATCGCCTCGGGGATCGGCACCACGTGCAGCAACCCCTGCCCCGGCAACATGTCGGAGAGCGCCGTCCACCCCTGGAAGGTACGAAATACCGAGCACTTGGTGGTGTTCTCCACACTGTACTCCTCGACCTCGGTGCGATTGGCCGCATCCCAGGGATCGTAGGCGGCGATCTCCCCCCGAAAAATCGACGCAAACACCCGCTGGTAGGCCGGCAGCAACCAGCGCTCGAGGGCCCCCGAGTCGGTATGGGCACCCAGCCCGCGAGAACAGGTGCCGGGCGGACGGCGGCGAATACGATCGGGATAGATGATGCTCACGTCCGGGTCGAACCAGGGTGTCCCATCCGGTCGCTCGAACTGCCACAGGCGGTTCAGGAACGACTGCACGGTCGCCATCTCGTCGCTCTGGCGCGCCTCCATCTGGGCCCGTGACCAGTAGATGGGATAAATCTCGGGGCGCGACGCGGCAAGGGAGCCGAAGAAACTGTCGCCGGGACCGCGATACAGCTCATCAAAACGGTTGAGATCCAGGTAGTCGAGCATGTCGCGATCCCAGGCCAGCGCCCGTTCCCGTGCAAAGTGCCCGCGGATCACCAGGCAGCCGCGCCGCCGTATGGCTGCACGCTCGGCCTCGCCGACCTGGCCCGCCGCCAGCGCCTGGTAATCCAGTTCTGGCCACACCGGCTCACCACGGGCTCGCAACGCTTCCACCTCGGCCACCCGCGCCTCGATGCGGCGGCTGACCTCGGCAAAGACCGCCTCCACGTCGCCGAGTTGTGCGCGCAGGGCTTGTTTCATCTGACGGATGGCCGCCTTGTGATCGGCGGGCAACTGGGTATGGGTGACGCTCATCTTGCCTCCTGGATAATGGACGAAAGCCAGCAAATTACTTTCGTTCGAAATGGCATTTAATTTCAAAAACAAGATACATTAAAAAAATGTTAATACAATCCTCTCCGCACCCGGGCAGTGAAGACGCTGCGAAGAAGCAGTGCAGAAAGTGCAGAAAGAGAAGCGAAGGGAGATCCGCAGCGAGCAGACAAGACGGCAAAAACAACAGGGCGGCCATGGCCGCCCTGGTTTATTCAAGCGCCGCGCAAGGCGGCCGTGAGGGTCGAGAGGCGCAGGCGCTGGTGCCCCTGCGCATCGAAGTTGTCAGGCGCCAGCCAGCGCGCAAAGCAGGCCTGCAGCGCCGGCCACTCACTGTCGATCACCGAGAACCAGGCGGTATCGCGCGTGCGCCCCTTGTCCACCCGGCTCTGGCGAAAGGTCCCCTCGTAGCTGAAACCAAGGCGCAACGCCGCTTGCCAGGAGGGCTGGTTGAAGGCATTGCACTTCCATTCGTAACGCCGATAGCCGAGGGCAAAAGCATTGGCCATCATCAGCGCCATCGCCGCCGTCGCCAACCGCGAGCGCTGCAAGGCGGGGGAAAAGTGCAGCCAGCCCACCTCGATGCTGCCGGCCAGAGGGTCGATGCGCAGGTAGCTGGCCAGCCCCAGCGGCTGTTCACCATGCTCGTCGAAGATGGTGTAGAACTGGGGGTCGCTCTTGGCGGCGCACTCTCGCAGCCAGACCAGCATGTCAGCCTCTGTTGCGTAAGGGCCTGTGGTCAGGTAGGTCCACATGGCCCCGCTGTCGGCGCTGAAGGCCTGCCACAGGCCGGGGCCATGACGCTCAGGATCCAGCGGCGCCAGCCGGCAACCCCAGCCGTTGAGGGGGCGACGGGGCGGGAACTCGGCGCCCCGCCAGTCGGGCAGCGGCGCACCGACCGGCTGGCCGAACTCGTTCAGATGGATGTCAGCAGCCACAGGCAATCCCTCCCGTTTGCAGCACGCCCGGTTCGCTACCGGTGGCGACGGCAAAGCCGTCCTGCCGCCACCAGTGCAGACCGCCGATCAGCTCCTTGACCTGAAAACCGAGCGCCGCCAGCTTGCAGGCACCCCGGGTCGAGCCGTTGCAGCCGATGCCGTCGCAATAGCAGACATAGACCTTGTCCCGCACCAGCGCAGCCGTGCTGGCAGGGTTCATGGTGACATGGGGGAAGCTGATGGCGCCGGGGATGTGTCCCTCGGCGTAGTGACCGGCAGAGCGGGTGTCGATGACGACGATCCGCTCTTCGCCGGCCAGCAGATCGGCGGCCAGATCCGCCGGATCGGTGCGAAAGGCCAGCTGGGCCTCGAAGAAGAGGCGGGCTTGTTCGGCACTGGCCAGCCCGCTGCTCAATACATGACTCATAGTGACGCTCCTTGTACTCAAACCCGGATCCGGGTGGTGATGTCGGTGGTGACCGAGTTGGCGATGAAACACTCCTCGTGTGCCTGATGGTGCAACTGCTCGAGCGCGGCCAGATCCGGCTGACGTTCACCGCCGAACTGCACCAGCGGCTGCAGGGTGACCCGAGTGATGGCCTGACGACCGCGGGCATTGGCTTCCATGATGCCCACCGCCTCGTCCCGGTAGCTCTCCACCAGGTAACCCGCCCTGGCCGCCAGCCAGAGGAAGGTGAGCATGTGGCAGCTGGAGATCGCCGCGACGAAGGCCTCTTCCGGGTCGATGTTCTCGGCCACCGACCAGGGCAGCGGCACCACGTGGGGAGACGAGGAGGCGGGCACCCTGACGCCACCGTCGAACTCCCACCAGTGGGCCCGGCTGTAACCTTGATCGACGAAGGGCTCGCTGGCCCCGCGCTGCCAGCTGATGGTGGCGCTGTACTCCGACATGCAGACTCCTTTCATTGCCAATAGTTGTGAATCCCGAACCTTGAGCCTCAATGTAGCGACATAATGGCCTTGCCACGCCAACCAATTTTGCCAATATGAGCAGACCAATTAGCGCCCGGGAGATCCCCATGCCTGCCCTGCCCACCCTGTTTGCCACCCAGCAAGCCAGCGATCTGCCGCTGCACGAACAGCTGGTCCGCACCCTGCGCTCGGCCATGCTGGCCGGCCACCTGCCCCAGCACAGCCGGCTGCCCGCCAGCCGCATGCTGGCCGCCGATCTGGGGCTCTCCCGCAGCACGGTGGAGCTGGCCTATGGCCGGCTGGAGGCGGAGGGCTATCTGGTGCGCAAGGTGGGGGCCGGCAGCTTCGTGGCGCTGGCTGCGGTCTCCCCGACTCCGCGCCCGCCCCAGTCGGCGGCCGGCCTGTCGCGCCGCGGTCAGGAGATGGCCGACAGCGGCGCCTGTCACGACGTGCCCGAGGTGGGCCGTTCCTTTGCCTCCAGCCAGCCGGATCCCCGCCTCTTCCCCCAGGCCCTGTGGGGCCGGTTGATGCAGCAGCAGTGGCGCCGGCACGCCGGTGACTGGATGAATTACGGGGAGCCGCAGGGGCTGGAGGCGCTGCGAGGCGCCATCAGCAGCTATCTGGTGCAATCGCGCGGCGTGGTATGCGAGCCGGACCAGATCCTGATCCTCACCAGCTCCCAGCAGGGGATCCTGCTGGCGACCCAGCTGCTGATCGATGCCGGCGATACCGTCTGGGTGGAGGATCCCGGCTACCCCGGGGCCCGCACCGCCATGGAGAGTGCCGGCGCCTGGGTGCACCCGGTGCCGGTGGATGAGGAGGGGCTCAACCCGCAGGGGGAACACCCGGCGCCGCGGCTCATCTACACCACGCCCGCCCACCAGTATCCGCTCGGCGTGCCCATGAGCCTGCCACGGCGGATGGCGCTGCTGGCCGAGGCCGAGCGGCACGGCGCCTGGATCCTGGAAGACGACTACGACGGCGAGTACCAGTACGATCAGCGGCCGCTCCCCGCCCTGCAGGGGCTGGATGGTCAGGGACGGGTGCTCTACGTGGGCACCTTCAGCAAGGTGTTGTTCGGCTCGCTGCGCCTCGCCTACCTGGTGCTGCCCAGGCCACTGATGGAGTCCTTCTGTCGGGCCAGGGCCGCGGTCGATGGCCACAGCAACCAGCTGCTGCAGGCGGTGACCGCCGACTTCATCCGCGCCGGCCACTTCGCCACCCACCTGCGCCAGAGCCGGCTGGTCTATCAGAGCCGCCGCGACCTGCTGCTGGCCGAGCTGGCCAGCCACTGCCCCACCCTCACCCCCATCCACAGCGGGGCCGGTCTGCAGTGCGCCGTGCAGCTGCCCCCCGGCGGCGAGGCGCGCTGGACAGAGACCGCCAACGCACAGGGGCTGGGGCTGCGCCCCCTCGGCCAGTTCTACCTGGGCCCACCGACGCAGGAGGGATGGCTGCTCGGTTTTGCCTCCCTCGACAACCAGGCCCTGCGCCGTCTCTGCCGCCAGCTGGGCAGCCTGCTGACCGCCCACTGAAGGCGGCCCGCCCGCTCAGCCTTGGGGGCCGGTTTGCCCCTGCTCGCGGCAGAGCGCCAGCCAGGCCTCGGCGGTGCGGGAAAGATAGCGCTCGCTCGGCCAAATCACCCCGAGCCGCCAGCTCAGCTCGGGTACCAGCGGTCGCAACACCAGGCCATCCGGCGCCAGCCGCCGGCAGATGGGCTCGGGCAAAAAGGCGACCCCCATGCCGCTGCGCACCATGGCGGTGAGAAAGTCCCACTGGCTGCTGCGCGCCGCCACCTGGGGCTCGAAGCCGGCCACTCGGCACGCCTGCTCCAGCCGCTCGCTCAGGGTAAAGGCTTGGGTGTAGAGCAAGAAGGGCTCGTCGCAGAGCGCCTCCAGCCGGATGTCAGGGCAATCCCGCCAGCGCGGTAGGTCAGGCAGCACCACCTGGATCGGGTACTGGTCCAGCTCCAGCGCACTGAGGGCGCCTCCCTCTTTGGTCGGCAGCATGGTGATGGCGAGATCCAGCTCCCCTTCCAGCACCGCCTGCTCGATGCGCCGGCCGCCGTACTCGACGATGGAGAGCTCGACCTTGGGGTAACGGCTGCGGTAGGCGCGGATCAGATCGGCATAGACGTGGCCCACCATGGGCGGAATGCCGAGCGCCAGCCGGCCGAATTGCAGGCTCTGCAGATCGGCGAGTTCCGCCTCCAGCTGCTGCATCTCGGCCAGAATGGTCTGGGCCCGGTTGAACAGCACCCGGCCGCTGTCGGTCAGGGTAAAGCGGCGCCCCGCACGGCTCAGCAGCGGCTGACCCAGCTCCTCCTCCATGTTGCGGATCATCTTGCTGATGGTGGGCTGGGTGACGAACAGTTTCTCGGAGGCGCGGGTGAAGCTCTGTTCCCGCACCAGTTCGACAAAGTAACGCAGGGCGCGGATGTCCATGGCTCTCTCCTGGCGGACGGCAAAACCCGATCATGCCTCTTTGGCATGATTTTTATAATTTAAATTCATTTTTTGCAGGTTTGGCCTCTCTCTATACTGTGAGCAAGTTCACAGAAAGACCTAGATCATGAAAGCCCTCTGCATTCGCTGGTTCCAGACCCCCTTCCAAATCGCCCTGCTGGCCGCCATCTGGCTGCTGGCGGATCTGGCGGTACGTACCTTCCATCTGCCGCTGCCAGCCAACCTCACCGGCATGCTGGCCCTGCTGGCCTTGATCCTGCTCGGCGTGGTCAAGACCCACTGGTTCAGCGCCGGCGCCCGCTGGTTGCTGGCCGAGATGCTGCTGTTCTTCGTGCCGGCGGTGGTGGCGGTGGTCAACTATCAGGATCTGCTGCTGCAGGAGGGGTGGCGCATCATGGTGGTACTGCTGCTCAGCACCATACTGGTGCTCGGCACCACGGCGCTGGTGGTGGACCGGGTCTATCGCCTCGAGTTGAAACTGGCCCGCCGGAGTCGTCGTCATGTCTGATACCCTGCTCGGCCTACTCTGCTTTGCCCTCACTCTGCTGTTCTACTACGCCAGCAAGTGGCTCTACGGCAAGAAACGCATCCTGCCCTTGATGCCGCTGCTGCTGGCGCCGACCCTGCTGGTGGCGGTAGTGATGCTGTTCCACATCCCCTATCAGGACTACATGGCCGAATCCCACTGGCTGCTGTGGCTGCTGGGGCCGGCCACCGTCGCCTTCGCGGTGCCGGTCTACGAGAACCGCCAGCTCATTCGCCGCCACTGGCTGTCACTGTCGGTGGGGGTGGTCGCCTCGGTGGTGATGGCGGTGGGCAGTACCGTGCTGCTGGCCCGCTGGCTCGATCTCTCCGACATGCTGCAGCGCAGTCTGGCGATGCGCTCCATCACCACCCCGTTTGCGGTGGAGGCGACCCGCGCCATCGGCGGCCAGACCGATCTCACCGCCCTGTTCGTGGTACTGACCGGCGTCATCGGCATGGCGGTCGGCGAGAGCGTGCTCACCCTGCTGGCCATTCGCAGCCGACTCGGCAAGGGGGCGGGGTTTGGAGCCTCGGCCCACGGCGCCGGCACCGCCAAGGCCTATCAGATGGGCAACGAGGAGGGGGTGGTCTCCAGCATGGTGATGATGATTGCCGGCATGGTGACCGTGCTGCTGGCCCCCCTGCTCGGCCAGCTGTTCTGGTAACCAGTGCGTCGGTAAAAGCCGGGTTTCCCGGGCCCAGGCCCCCAGCCTTGGCGCCACAGCCGCTACACTCAACTCAATGTGACAGCAGTGAGCGGTATGATGAACCACAGAGTGATGATCCTCGGGCTGCTGGCCGGCAGCCTGCTCTTCTCCCCCCTTCTGCCGGCCCTGGACATAGTGACCCACGTCAGCCCCGAGAGTGAGCGGGACCTGCGCACCCTCTACGGCCAGCAGCTGCTGCAACTGGCGCTGGAGAAGACCCGCGACAGCTTCGGCGACTACGAGCTGCGACCGGCCCCGCCCATGAGCCGAACCCGGCTGCGTCAGGTGCTGCAGTACAACCTCTACCCCAACCTGCTGGCCATCGACAGCTTCCCGCGCCCGGAGGGCAGCCACGATCTCGACTATGTCCGCTTTCCGGTGGATCTCGGCATCCTCGGCTATCGCATCTGCTTCGTCAGCCCCAAGCAGCAGCAAGCCGTGGCCCAGGTGCGCACCCTGCACGAGCTGCAGCAGTTCAGCCATGGCCAGGGGCGCGGCTGGCAGGATGCCGACATCCTGCGCAGTGCCGGCTTCAAGGTGCAGGAGGTGGAGGGCTACGAGCGGTTGTTCAAGCTGGTGGTGCGCGGCCGGGTGGATCTGTTCTGCCGGGGGGCCAACGAGCTGCTGACCGAGCTGGATACGCACCGGGATCTGGGGCAATTGACGGTCGACCAGCATCTGGCGCTCTACTACCCCTTCATCCACCTCTTCTACAGCCACAAGGACAACCAGCACGCCCTGCGCCGGGTTCGGGCCGGCCTGCAACTGGCCTGGCAGGACGGCTCCCTGCAGGCGCTCTGGCTCAAGACCTTCAAGCCGGCGCTGGATTTCGCCAAGCTGGACCAGCGGCTGCTGTTCAGGCTGGACAACCCCTTGCTGCAGGGGCTCGACTTCGATTACCAGCCCTACCTTTACGATCCCCTCACCCAACGCTTCGGGCCCGGCGAGCCGGCCAGCGGCAAGCAGTGAGCCCGGCGGCTCCCCGCTCACCGCCGGGGAGAGCCACTACACTCAGAGGAGTCTCAGCCTTTCACAGGAGCTCATGATGCACTGGACCCCGCTGCTTGCCCTGCTGCTAGCCCTGCCCGTGCTGGCCAGCCCGACCCTGTTCACTTACATGAGTCCGGAGAGCGAGCACGATCCCAGAAGCACCTATGATCGCGAGCTGCTGCGCCTGGCGCTGGAGAAGACCCGCGCCAGCCATGGCGACTACCGGATGCAGGCCGCGCCCCCCATGACCCTGGCCCGGATGTGGGTCAGCCTGCGCTTCAATGACTACCCCAACCTGTTCGCCATGGACAGTTACCGCTCCGATCGGGACATGAGCGGCATCGACTACGTGCGCTTTCCCATCCACCTCGGCATCGTCAGCTACCGCATCTGCTTCGTCAGCCCTGAGCAGCAGAGCGCCGTCGCCGGAGTGACCAGCCTAGAGGGGCTCAAGCGCTTCGACATTGGTCAGGGCAAGGGCTGGCTCGACGTGCAGATCCTGCAGCGGGCCGGTTTCAAGGTGCAGGAGGTAGAGGGCTACGAGCAGCTGTTCAAGATGGTGGCACGCGGCCGTTTCGCGCTCTTCTGCCGCGGGATCAACGAGTTGCCCCAGGAGAAACTGAATCACAGTGACGTACCCGGACTGGTGATGGATGAGAATGTGGCGCTCTACTATCCGCTGCCCAGGGTCTTCTTCACCCACAACAGCAACCAACAGGCCATCACGCGGGTGCAGCAGGGGCTCAAGGCCGCCTGGCGCGACGGTTCCCTGCAGGCGCTCTGGCTGAAGACCTTCAAACCCTCCCTGAGCTTCGCCCACCTCCATACCCGCCGGCTGTTCCGGCTGGAGAATCCCTACATCGAGGGGATCGACTTCAACTATCAGGCCTACTTCTACGACCCCGTGCAGGGGCGTTTCGGCCCAGGTGAATAGCCGCCTGCCGTGCAGGCTCCGCAATGAAAAAGCCCGGGTCAGTGACCCGGGCTTTTTTGTCCATGCTTCGTCTCCACACCTCGTCAATCCTCGAGGAAGGTCCACTCGTCGCGCACCCGGCTGATGGCATCGAGCCGCCGCTTGGCCAGCTGCTCGCGAATAGCCTCCCCCTTGAACCCGGCCGCCACTATCTCCTTCACCGGCACGGCCTGGGCCGCCGCCAGCGCCTGCGCCACATAGTCGGGCTCGGCATAGACCCGCTCCTCGAAGCCGGTGCGGCCGTGGAAGTCGGCGCGGCAGGCGTCCAGCAGCTGGGCGAAGCGCTCCGGTCTGCGCCAGGCATCAGCCTTGTCGAACACCTTGAGCAGGGTCGCGGGCTTGAGCTCGAAGGCGATGTGGATATGGGTGTGCAGATCGCTCACCAGCAGCGCCAGATCGCGGCACTCGTTCGGTACCCTGAACCGCTCGCAGAAATCGCGGATCAGCGGCAAGCCCTTCTGGCCGTGGCCGTGGTGGCTCGGCCAGAACTCCGGCGGGGTCAGCCCCTTGCCAAAGTCATGACACAGCGCCGCGAAGCGCACCGCCAGTTCGGGCGAAAGCCGGCAAGCCTGTGCCAGCACCATCATGGTGTGGATGCCGGTATCGATCTCCGGGTGCCACTTGGCGGGGGCAGGCACCCCGAACAGGGCATCCAGCTCGGGGAACAGGGCCGCCAGGGCGCCGCACTCGCGCAGCACCTCGAAGAACACCTGCGGGGTCGGTCCGAGCAGCACCTTCTCCAGCTCCTTCCAGACCCGCTCCGGGGTCAGGTGAGTCAGTTCGCCGGCCTCGGTCATCTCGCGCATCAGCGCCAGCGTCTCGGGGGCCACCACGAAACCCAGGGCGTGGAAACGGGCGGCGAAGCGGGCCACCCGCAGAATGCGCAGCGGATCTTCGGCAAAGGCGGGGGAGACGTGGCGCAACAGCCGTTGTTTCAGATCCTCGATGCCGCCATAGGGATCGTGCAGTTGCCCCGCCTCATCCTCGGCGATGGCGTTGACGGTGAGATCCCGGCGCAGCAGATCCTGCTCCAGCGTCACCTCCGGCGAGGCGTGGCAGACGAAGCCGGTATAACCGCGACCCTGCTTGCGCTCGGTGCGGGCCAACGCGTACTCCTGCTGGGTCTCGGGGTGCAGAAACACGGGGAAATCGCGGCCCACCTGGGTAAAGCCCAGTGCCAGCATCTGTTCCACGGTCGCCCCGACCACCAGGTGATCCCTGTCGCCCTGCGGCAATCCCAGCAGGCGATCCCGCACCGCGCCCCCAACCAGATAAGTCTGCAAGCTGTGTCTCCCTTGATAAACCTGTCCCGATTATACCGGTTTGGCCGGTGGAGACTATGGCTGCCCCCATCCCCCATTGGCGGGAACGAGCCCATGACGGCCCAATGAGAGGCAAAACGCCCCTCGCCAGCCAACCCGGCAGCGCCCTTTCTCCCGCCGGCAAATCAGGGTGCGCGCTGGCCCCCCTTATGGCATCCGGGTCTTTGACATCCCTTTGGGGAGGCTTTAACCTGCCGCCCATAACAATGGAATGGATCCTTATGTACACACAGTTCTTCGGTCTGTCGGAGCACCCGTTCTCCATCTCGCCCAATCCCAAATACCTCTACATGAGTGAACGCCACGGGGAAGCCCTCGCCCACCTCAACTACGGGTTGCAGGATGGAGGCGGCTTCGTGCTGCTGACCGGGGAAGTGGGCACCGGCAAGACCACCGTCTCCCGCTGCCTGTTGCAGCAGTTGCCGGCCGAGACCGAGATTGCCTACATCCTCAATCCATCCCTGACCGAACGCGATCTGCTGGCGGCCATCTGTGACGAGTTCCAGCTGGCCTATGGCCTGGATGCCGGCCTCAAGCAGCTGTTCGACCTCATTCGCGATCACCTGCTGGCCAATCTGGCGGCAGGCAAGCGCAGCGTGGTGCTGGTGGACGAAGCCCAGCACCTGCTGCCCGGCGTGCTGGAACAGCTGCGCCTGCTCACCAACCTGGAGACCGACGAGAAGAAGCTGCTGCAGGTGGTGCTCATCGGCCAGCCCGAGCTGCAGCAAATGCTGCGCCAGCCCCTGCTGCGCCAACTGGCCCAGCGCATCACAGCCCGCTACCACCTGCTGCCGCTCTCCTGCCAGGACGTGGACGCCTATGTCCGCTTTCGTCTGCAGGTGGCCGGCTGCGTGCAGCCCATCTTTACCCCCAAAGCGATCCAGACCCTGCACCGCCTCTCCGGCGGCATTCCGCGCCTCATCAACCTCATCTGCGACCGCGCCCTGATCGCCGCTTTCGCCCGCGGCAGCCACAAGATAGTGCACGGCGACATCAGCCTGGCGGCCTTCGAGGTGAGCGGCATCCGTGACGAGGGCACCTGGCAGTCCGGCTTGATGGTGGCGCTGGTCGGTGCCTTGCTGGTGGCCACCGGCTGGTGGGGCTGGCAGTTCTTCGGTTTCTTCCCGACCCGCCCGGTAGTCACGGTGGAGGTGCCGGTCAAGGTGGACGACACCCTGGAGCAGCAGGAGCAGCTGACCCGCGCCATCAATCAGGCGCTGGAACCGGACAGCGCCATGCAGAATCTCTACAAGGTGTGGGGCTACCAGACCGAGCTGGAAGAGGCGACCTGCGACAACGCGCCGCGCGCCGGCCTACGCTGCCAGGAGGGTGAGGCCTCCCTGGCCGATCTGCAGGCCCTGCAGCACCCGGCCCTCATCAGCCTGACCGACGAGACCGGCGGCACCTATTACGCCACCCTGGTCAATCTCGGGCCCGACAAGGCCAACCTGCTCATCGGCAACCAGAGCTGGCAGGTGGACAGACAGTGGCTGAGCGATTACTGGGGCGGCAGCTACACCCTGCTGTGGCGCATGCCCAAGGGGGGTGTCACCCTGATCGGCAACAACGCCGGCCCCAGCCAGGTGCAGTGGCTCGATAACGCCCTCAGCCGGGCCCTGCAGCAGCCGGATCGCAAGGTCCGCCGCTTCGATGCCGAGCTCAAGACCAAGCTGCAGCAGTTCCAGCGCGCTCAGGGGCTGAACCCGGACGGCATCGCCGGCAGCAACACCCTGCTGCGCCTCAACGTGATGGCTGGCGAACCCATGCCGAAGCTGGAAGACCCTGCCCAGCGGGCCAGCAAGCCGGCCAGGCTTGATCCGGCAGAGGATGACGATGCCATCAACACACTGTCGGAGGAGGCTTCCTGATGTCCACCCTGCTCAAGGCGCTGCGGCGGGCCGACCAGCCCCAGTTCACCCCGCACATCCCGGCGATGGGGCTGCCGGTCAGCCAGGAAGAGGAACAACCCAGGCGCTGGATCTGGTGGCTGCTGGCCCCGCTGGCGCTGGTGATGGGGGCCGCCGCCAACTACGGCTGGCACCTGCTCAACAACCGCCCCATCGAGAAGACGGTGGAGGTGAAAGAGGTGGTGACGCCGCCCTTCGTGCGAGTCGAGCCCAAGCCGATGATCACCCGTCCGCTGCCACCGCCGCCGCCCGAACCCGTGGTCATCCCCAAAACCGATGCCCAAGCCGCACCGGCGCCCGCCGACAGCAGCCAGGGGCTGGCCGAGCGCATTCTCAATGCCCTCAACAACACCCCGTTGCAGCAGAGCGCGCCACCACAGGTGCCGGCCGAACTGCAGGCCACCCCACTTAGCGCCCTGCCGCAGGCGCTCCGCCAGCAGGTGCCGCCGTTGGCCTACGGTGCCCACGTCTTCTCCTCCAACCCGGCCAACCGGGCCGTGACCCTGAACGGGCGCACCTACCGGGAAGGCAGCGAAGTCGCCCCCGGCGTCACCCTGCTCGCCATCGCCCAGGATTACATCATCCTGCAGGTGGGCGGCCAGAACGTCAGCCTCAAGGCGCTGCAGGACTGGCGCGGCTGAAACGCGCCCCTGCCAGCCCGAGGCTGGCCATCATTTCAAGAGGGAGCCTGAGAGCTCCCCTTTTTAATCAATAACATGAGAACAACGTGAGCAATCCGAACAACACCACCTTCGCCAACCGGGCGTTGCACTGGTATCAGCGCCAAGACTGCTACACGTTAGTCAATTTAGTTTTAAATCAATAACATGAGCATAATGTGAACAACTCAGATAACGCGACCTTCGCCACCAGGATCCTGGACTGGTATCAGCTCCACGGCCGCAAGACCCTGCCCTGGCAACAGGAGAAGACCCCCTACCGGGTCTGGGTCTCGGAAATCATGCTGCAGCAGACCCAGGTCGCTACGGTCATTCCCTACTATCAGCGCTTTATGGCCCGCTTTCCCGACGTGCTGGCACTGGCCGACGCCCCTATCGACGAGGTGCTGCACCACTGGACCGGGCTCGGCTATTACGCCCGCGCCCGCAACCTGCACAAGGCGGCCCAGCAGATCCGCGACCTCCATGGCGGCCTCTTCCCGGAGCGGCTGGAGGAGGTGATGGCGCTGCCGGGGATCGGCCGCTCCACCGCAGGCGCCGTGCTCTCCCTCTCGCTTGGCCAGCCCCACGCCATTCTGGATGGCAACGTGAAGCGGGTACTCACCCGCTGGCTGGCCCTGCCCGGCTGGCCCGGCCAGAAGCAGGTGGAGAACGATCTGTGGGAGCTGGCCACCCGCCTCACCCCCAAGCTCGGGGTGGCCCACTACAACCAGGCCATGATGGACATGGGGGCCACCGTCTGCACCCGCAGCAAGCCCGCTTGCGAGCGCTGCCCGGTGCGGGAGGATTGCCAGGGGCTGTCGCAGGGCAACCCCACAGCCTACCCCAACAGCAAGCCCAAAAAGAGCATCCCGGCCCGTACCGGCATCATGCTGCTCATCCGCCACGGCGATCAGCTGCTGCTGGAGAAGCGGCCGCCGCAAGGGATCTGGGGCGGGCTCTACTGCTTCCCCCAGGTGGAGTCGGACACCGAGGTGGCGGGGCTGTTGCAGCGGCTCGGCCTGACCGGCAGCGAACCCCGTGAACTGGCCGGTTTTCGCCATACTTTCAGCCACTTTCACCTCGATATCCGGCCCATGCTGGTCGAAACCGACGCGCCGCCGGCCCCCCTGCTCATGGAAGCGGATAACCGACTCTGGTATAACTTACGCCATCCTGCAGAGGTGGGTCTGGCGGCCGCCACGGCCCGTCTGCTCGCCTATCCGGACTTACAACCATAGAGGTCAACATGAGCCGTACCGTATTTTGCCAGCGCCTGAAAAAAGAGGGCCCGGGTCTCGATTTCCAGCTCTACCCCGGTGAACTCGGCAAGCGCATTTTTGACAACATCAGCAAGGAAGCCTGGACCGAGTGGCAGAAGAAGCAGGTGATGCTGATCAACGAGAAGAAGTTGAACATGATGAACCTCGAGCATCGCCAACTGCTGGAGAAAGAGATGGTGAACTACCTGTTCGAAGCGGGTGAAGTGGCCATCGACGGTTATACCCCGCCCAGCAAATAATCCGTGAACGGGGCCGGCCTGCGCAGGCCGGCCCCGCCGACTCACGGCAACGACGGAAGTGACGGGCGGCCCGCCGCCCAGTTTGAGGACTCTATGGGCCGAATTTTCTGGCTGCTGTGCACCCTGCTGTTTCTCTCTGCCTGCTCATCCTCCCCCAAGCCCAATGGCAACGAGGATGACGATCTCGTCAACGGCAAGGACATCCGCGGTTTCGAACACATGATCAGCGCACTCTCCCACAACGTGAACGAGATATGGGGGCGTGAGGCGCTGTTTGCGGGCAAGTTTGACTACGTCAAATACACGGATCAGTACAAGAGCCGGGCCCACATCGACTTCTCCAGCGGCCACATCATGGTCGAGACCGTCTCCGGCATCGACCCGCGCTCCCACCTGCGCCGCGCCATCATCGAGACCCTGCTTACCCCGGATGATCCGGCGGAAGTAGATCTTTACTCCGACGCCGAGATCCTGCCCGGCGGCGAGCCTTTCCTTTACGGCCAGGTGCTGGACAACCAGGGCCAGCCGATCCGCTTCGACTGGCGCGCCGAGCGCTATGCCGACTACCTGCTCAACACGGCGATGAAGAAGCGCACCCTCGGCATTCGCACCATCTTCTTCGTCGACATCCCCATGGTGGCCAACCACGAGGATCGACGGGGCTACAAGTACGCCAGCCTGATCCGGGAAGCCTCCCGCAAGTACGGGGTGGCCGAGAGCCTGATCTACGCGGTGATCAAGACCGAGAGCAGCTTCAACCCCTATGCGGTCAGTCATGCCAACGCCTACGGCCTGATGCAGGTGATCCCGGCCACCGCCGGGCGGGACGTCTACGTGCGGGTCAAGGGCAAGAGTGGCCAGCCGACCCGGGAGGACCTGTTCAACCCGGCCTACAACATCGACGTCGGGACCGCCTACCTGCACCTGCTGCAGACTGTCTATCTGGTGGATATCCAGGATCCGCGCTCGCGCCGCTACGCCGTCATCTCCGCCTACAACGGCGGCGCCGGCGGGGTGCTCAACACCTTCTCCAGTGACCGCAAGGCGGCGCCCGGCATGATCAACCAGCTCTCGCCCGAGGCGGTGTACCAGATCCTGACCGAGCAGCACCCCAAGGCGGAAGCCAGACGCTATCTCTACAAGGTCAATCAGGCCGAGAAGGGCTTCAAGCGCACGCTGGCCCGCACCGGCTAAGCAGACCAACAGCAAAAGGGCGCCTCCATGGAGGCGCCCTTGTTACGTCTGGCGTAGGGATTCAGGCCTTACTTGGCGATGAAACCGCCCTTGCTCTGCGGGGCGGCGCCCACCTTCTCCAGGCTCTCCACCTCCACTTCGGTCTTGTTCCAGCTGTGGTCCACCTCGCCACGGATGCGGATCAGATCGTCCGGGCCCACCTCGGTGCCGCGCCACACATCCTGATCCACTTCCACTTCCACCTCGCCACTGGCGTCGCGGAACATGTAGTTCTCGCCGCCCAGGTGCTTGACCAGCTTCCCTTCCAGGGTGGCCCAGCTGTCATCGGCCAGATCCTTCAACTGCGCGACGGACACCTTGTTCTGCTCCTGCGGGCCGGTATAGGCCGCCATGGCGAAAGAAGAGATGGACATCAGGGTCAACAGACCGATTACGCTTGCCTTGTTCATTTCATGCTCCTGTCATTGGGTACGGGAGCAGTGTGCCGGCCGGTGCGTGAAACAAACGTGAAGCCTCCCCATCTGGGGGACAGCGGTGTGACCGTAATCGATTTAATCCACACCGCATACTGCGAAATTAAATTCGGCTAGATACCCTGCAAGATGGCAAAACAGCTTCCCAGCACCTTTGCCTATCGAGGAACAGTCTGCAGGCACCACCTGCTTCCAACCAATGAGAACAACAAGATGAAGAAATGGTTTGTGTGTTTATTGGGACTCTTCGCGCTGACAGTTCAGGCAGCCGACAGTCGCCCCGCCTTCTCCCGGATCGTGATGTTTGGCGACAGCCTCTCCGATACCGGCAAGATGTATAGCAAGATGCGCGGTTACCTCCCCTCCAGCCCCCCTTACTATCAGGGCCGCTTCTCCAACGGGCCGGTCTGGCTGGAACAGCTGACCCAGCAGTTCCCGGGGCTGACCATCGCCAACGAGGCGGAAGGGGGCGCCACCGCGGTGGCCTACAACAAGATCTCCTGGAATCCCAAGTATCAGGTCATCAACAACCTGGATTACGAGGTGACCCAGTTCCTGCAAAAGGACAGCTTCAAGCCCGATGATCTGGTGATCCTCTGGGTCGGTGCCAACGATTACCTGGCCTATGGCTGGAACACCGAGCAGGATGCCAAGCGGGTGCGCGACGCCATCAGCGATGCGGCCAACCGCATGGTATTGAACGGCGCCAAGCAGATTCTGTTGTTCAACCTGCCGGATCTGGGCCAGAACCCCTCGGCCCGCAGCCAGAAAGTGGTCGAGGCGGCCAGCCATGTCTCCGCCTACCACAACCAGCTGCTGCTGAACCTGGCACGCCAGCTGGCCCCCACCGGCATCGTCAAGCTGTTCGAGATCGACAAGCAGTTCGCCGAGATGCTGCGCGAACCGCAGAACTTCGGCCTGAGCGACACCGAGAACGCCTGCTACGGCGGCGGCTATGTGTGGAAGCCGTTTGCCTCCCGCAGTGCAGCCAGCGTCGCCAGTGACAGCAGTCTCTCCGCCTTCAACCCGCAGGAGCGGCTCGCCATCGCCGGCAACCCGCTGCTGGCCCAGGCCGTTGCCAGCCCCATGGTGCGGCGCAGCGCCAGCACCCTCGACTGCGAAGGCAAGATGTTCTGGGATCAGGTGCACCCCACCACCGTCGTGCACGCCGCCCTGAGCGAGCGGGCCGGCGCCTTCATCGAGGCTCAATACGAGTTCCTCGCCCACTGATGAAAAAGGGCCGACGACAGTCGGCCCTTTTTGTTGTGCAGCCCCGGCGGGCCCACCGCTCAGCGGTAGCGCTTGACGATGCCGTCGTAGATGCCGTTCTGCTTGATGGTGGCCAGCGCCTCCTGCAGCCGCTTGATCACCTCGGGCGGCGTCTTCAGACTCGCCGCCACGTACAGATCGCCCCCGGTAAAATCCTCGATGTCGTGCACTATCTTGAGGGTCTCCGGCCCATAGCCCGCCTGGCGCGCGTAGTAGTTGGCCGTCTCCTGCGAGACCGGCCAGAGATCGATGCGCCCCATCAGCAGTTTGAGCATGTTGGCCTCGTGGTTGTTGTTGCGTTGCAGGTTGGAGAACTTGCGACCGATCAGGTACTGCTCCAGCGCGTCGTTGCGCACCGTACCGATGGACCAGGCCCGTGCCTGCGACAGCTGGCTGAACGGCTTGATGTCGTCCCGCTTGGCCAGGGCGAAGACGTGAAAATTGATCTGCGCTATCGCCCCGATCCACTGGAACTGTGCCTCGCGCTCGGGGAAGCGACTGATGCTGTAGATGAGCACGTTGGGGCGGCTGCGCGCCAGCGAGATGGCCCGCGCCCAGGGGTAGATGTCCAGCGTGTATTCGAAGCCGGCCTGCTCCAGCATGGCCTCCACCACCTCGGTGCCGAGCCCTTTGACGTCGGCCTCCTCCAGATAGTTGTAGGGCGCATAGTCCTCGGTCACCACCTGCAGGGTCTCGGCCGCCCAGCCCGGCGCCAGCCACAATGCCCAGCACAGCCATATCCATCTGATGTTCATGCCCACCTCGCAGCAAATCCGCCTCGGTTAACTATTGCGCTCCCTCGCCAGAGCGCAAACTTCCGCGGCAAATTGCGGCAATGGTAATCACATTATGTTTTATATCAGTTGGTTGAGAACCTGCTTAAAGCGACTACCCTTAATCTGTTGTGGCTGTGCTATAAGCCCCGACCCATAAGGAGAGGCGACCCTATCAACCTCCCCCCGACAATATGAAATTGCAGAGGCTCAACATGAATAAAACACTGATTACCTTGCTGGTTTCAGGCTTGCTTGCGGCCAACGCCCAGGCTGCCGGACAGGACAATACCTGGTATGGCGGTGCCAAGCTGGGTTGGTCCAACTTCTATGGCGTCGATCACAACCAGGCTATCAAGGACGACTACGCCATCAGCGAAGAGGACAAGAATGACGTCGGTGCCGGCGCCTTCCTCGGCTATCAAATCAACCAAAACCTCGGTGTCGAGCTCGGTTATGACTGGCTCGGCAAATACAAGTACACGGCGACCGACAAACTGATCCCCACCGACATCAGCCGGGACGAGATCAAGGCCCAGCTGGCCCAGCTCACCATGAAGATCGGCCTGCCGGTCAGCGAGAGCCTGGATCTCTATACCCGCCTGGGTGGCGCCTACGCCTGGACCGACAGCAAGCAGCTGGACAATGACAACGGCGCCGCCTTCGTCGGTGCCCTGGGTGCCGAATACGCCTTCAACCGCGACTGGGCCGCCCGTCTCGAGTACCAGTACACCACCCCGCTCGGCGACAAGGCACTCGACAAGACCGGGGCCGAACTCGACAACGGCCTGCTGGCGGTCGGCGTGGTCTATCGCTTCGGTCAGGTAGCCCCCGTGGTGGCCGCACCGGTGCCGGCCCCGGCGCCCGAGCCGGTAGTGGTCGACAAGCAGTTCACCCTGAGCTCGGACGTGCTGTTCGACTTCAACAAGGCCACCCTCAAGCCGGCCGCCGGCCAGGCGCTGGATAACCTCTACAGCCAGATTGAGCAGGCCAGACCCAAGGATGGCGTCGCCACCGTGATCGGCTATACCGACCGCATCGGCTCCGATGCCTACAACCAGAAGCTCTCCGAGCAGCGCGCCCGGACCGTCGCCGACTATCTGGTCGGCAAGGGCCTGCCGGCAGGCAAGGTCAACGTGGAAGGTCGCGGCAAGGGCAATCCGGTCACCGGCGACAGCTGCACCAGCAAGTCCAAGAAAGAGCTGATCGTCTGCCTGGCCCCGGATCGCCGGGTTGAGGTCAAGGTCGAAGGGATCTCGGAAGTTCAGCAGTGATCCTCAAGCGTGGCTGACGGCCACGAATAAAAAACGGGAGGCCAAGGCCTCCCGTTCCATTTTGGGTCTGTGCATCGGCACACCGTCAGGCGCCCTTGCGCACCTCTGCCGCAATCTGGTCGAGCAGCTGCTGCCAGCCAGCCCCCAGCTCGCTCACCAGAGTGCCGTAGCCATCGGCCGGCAACACCCGCACCTGCTGGAAGGGGACGTCACGCAATACCGTGCCCTCTTCGGTCAGCAGGCGCCAGCGCCCGCTCAGCACGGCGCGTCCGTCGTGGCGGCCCTGGAAGCGCTCCACCGCAATGGTCAGCACCGGCCCCTTGCGGGCACCGTCCTGTCGCACCACCCAGCCCGGCAAGCGGCTGGAGAGGCCGTTCAGGGTCAGCTGATCCAGCTGGGCATCCAGCGACCCCGCCCAGCGATGGTACTCGGCGAAGTGCAGCTCCTTGCCCTCCAGCTGATAGACCAGGCTCATTCGATCCAGCTGGCCGGACAGGGACACCGGCTTGAGCACCAGCTGGTGCTGCGGCTGAGCCACCACTGCAGTCGGTTGCTGCGCCTCGGCGTCGAGGGAGTAGTAGTGCAGCTGCGTCGGCGCAGAACTGCAACCCGCCAGCAGGCCCAGCAAGGCCAGCGCCATCATCTGTTTTTTCATCATTGACCTCGCTTGGGCTCGGGATCACGGGGACGAGCCCGATCGAAAATCAACGAGCTCGGCTGCTCGTTGAGCGAATGCACCAGCGGCTGCAACTCGCGCATCAGCTGGTTGAGCGACTGCACCGACTGCCGCAGATCCTGGTTGGTCTGGGAGTTGGCGTCATACTCCTGCAGCGTGCTCTGCAACTGCTTCAGGCTGTCGTTGAGGGACGCCGGCAACTGCTGGGTCGCACTCTGACCGGTGAACTTGTCCAGGTTGGCGCTCACCGCGCTGACGTTCTTCAGGGTCTGCTCCAGGGTCACCAGGGTGTGGTTGACCTGGTTCAGCGTCTTGGCGGTGTCCATGTCGACGAACTTGTCGAGGATCTGGTTTACCTTGCGCTCAATCTGATCCAGCCCGGCCTGCACGGTCGGGAACACCTGATAGCCCGCCAGCTTGGTGGGCTGGAACTTGGGTGCATCCGGATAGAAGTTGAGATCCACCACCTTGCCCCCGGTCAGCAGGCTGGAAGTCTTGAGCGTCGCCCGCAACCCCTCCTTGAACTGCCGGCCGAACAGCGCCCGCCACTGCTCCTTCTCCGCATTGGCATAGCGGTGAGAGAGGCGCTGCACCTCGATCCGCGCCAGTACCGGGATCTGCCGGCTCTGGAACATCTGTACCCCTTTCTCATCGATGAGATAGGGGGCCGAGATGACGGTGCCGACCCGGATGCCACGATACTCCACAGCAGCACCCGGGTGCAGGCCGCCGACGCTGTCCTCGAACAGGAACACGTAGTCGATGAACTGATCCAGGCTACCGGCCAGTACGCTGGCCTGATCCTGGAACAGGGTGAAGTCGTCCATCTGCTTGACCGGCTCGCCGGGCGCCCAGCCGGGCGGCAGCCCCATGGTGATGCCGCCGTCCAGCAGGCTCTCCAGCGAATCCATCTTCACCTTCATCCCCTCGCTGCTCATGGAGACCTCGAAACCCGGTGTCATCCAGAAGCGGGAGTTGCTGCTCACCAGCACGTCATAGGGGGCGTTGATGAAGATCTGATACTGCATCTCGCTCTTCTCGGGCAGGAACTTCGCCTCTTCCACCTGGCCTATGGTGAAGCCCTGATAGTTGATAGGCGAACCGACCCCGAGCGCCCGGGTGTCACGGCTGCTCAGCGATAATCGCAGCCCCTTGGCGTCCTGGGAGGCCAGTGGCGGCTTGTCCAGCATGGCGTACTCGTCGCGCGCCTTGCCCTTCTTGCCGGGTGCCAGTTCGATGTAGGCGCCGGAGAGCAGGGTACCGAGGCCGGAGACCCCCTCCCGACCGACCCTGGGCTTGACCACCCAGAACTGGCTGTCCTTCTTGAGCATGCCGGCGGCGGCATTGGTCAGACGGGCCTTCAACACCGCATGGCTGTAGTCCTCGCTGAGCTCCACCGCCTCGATGCGGCCCACTTCCACCTCGCGGGAGCGGATCACCGTCTTGCCCGCCACTATGCCTTCGGCCGTCGCCACCGTCAGGGTGAAGCTGGGACCTTGTGAATACCAGTGCTGGAACAGCATCCAGATCCCGATGAACAGCGCCAACAGCGGCACCATCCAGATAGCGGCGGCCGAGCTCAGAAAATCAGAGCCGGGTTTCCACCTTTTCTTACGCTCACTCACGTTCGCGTTCTCCTTGTTGTAAATCCCAGATCAGGCGGGCATCGAAGCTCATGGCTGCCACCATGGTGATCAGCACCACACCCGCAAAAGCGACGGCCGCAGGGCCCGGATAGATGGTCATCAGGTTGTCGAGCCGGATCAGGCCCGCCAGGATGGCCACCACGAAGACGTCGATCATCGACCAGCGTCCCACGAATTCAGTCATGCGATAAAGCTTGAGCTTGCCAAGGGGCGATGCCCCCTGGCCGCGCTGCACCATGTAGCAGAGCCACAGCAGCGCCAGGATCTTCACCAGCGGCACCACCACGCTGGCGAAAAAAATCACCGCGGCAATGGGATAGGAGCCCATGGCCCACAGCAGCACCACCCCGCCGAGGATGGTGGAGGGACTGTCATCCCCGAGGAAGACGGTGTCCATGATGGGATAGAGGTTGGCCGGTATGTAGAGGATCACCGAGGTAAAGAGCAATGCCCAGGTCCGGTTCAGCCCACCCGGTTTGCGGCTGTGCAGATGATCGCCGCACCGTTTGCAACTGTCGGCACCGGCCTCGCTCAGGGCGCCGCAGATGTGGCAGCCCACCAGCCCGGAGGTCATGGCGCTGGCCTCGTCATCCTCCACCGTCAGCCCGTGCAGCTCGCTCGGCCCGAACAGCCGCTGCCACAGCCACATCCGATCCAGCGACGAGATCATCTTGATCAGCAGCACCGTGTAGCCGACGAACGCCCAGAACGACAGGCCCATCTTGATGTCGGCCATCCCCATCAGCTTGACCAGCGAGATGAGCACCCCGATGAGGAACACATCCACCATCAGCCAGGGCTTGATCCGGCACAGCAGCCGGCCGAGGGAGCGCAGGGCGTTGCTGTGCAGATCCTTGTCGACCCGCCACAACACCAGCATGATGGAACCGATATAGACCAGCGGCAGGCCGATCAGGGTCAGGCTCAGCACGGCCCCGAGGAACAGGTAGCCCTGATCCACCAGGGTGGTGATGCACTGCAGAAAGGTCATCTCCTGCCCCACCCCTTTGGCGGAGAAGGACATGAAGGTAAAGGAGTTGGAGAGCACGAACATGATGATGGCCGCAAAGCCGTAGGCGATGGGCCTGCGCTCCTGCTCCGGCAGATGGCGGCTCAGGGTATGACCGCAACGCGGGCAGCTGCTCGCCTCCCCCACGGCCAGCGTGGTGGCCGGCACCAGCAGGTCGCACTCTTCGCACGCGGTGGCGTCATGGGTATAGGTGGGTTGGTGTTGGTGTGAAACCGGATGCAAGATGAAACCCCAGCATGAGGCCCGCCACGGGGCCAGAGCCGCCAATTATTACAGCAGCGGCCCGCGCCGACCAGCCCTGTCGTTGCACCATCCGGGTCAGGTGTGAGAATGACTTTGACAAGCAAGTGACCATTTAGCACAATCAAACGCCACTTTTTTTCCGCGGGACAATAATTTATGACAACTGAATCCCCAAGCTACTCCACGATTGAGCAAGCCTTCTCCCTCGGGAACGGGCAAGATTCTGCCCTCAACTGGTTGCGCAAGAATCGCAGTCAGGTCGCCATCTTCCTGGTGAGCGGCATCAAGCTGGAGGGGACCATCAGCGGTTTCGACCAGTACAGCGTGCTGTTGACCGATGCCCACGGCAACCAGCAGCTGGTCTACAAGGCCAAGATTTCCACCATCGCCATGCACTCCGGCCGGCCTCAGGTCAGCATCCAGCGTGCCCGCAAGCCCCGCGTCTCCATGGCGCCGCGCCCCCACGGCGCTCCCGGTCGTTATGACGACAACCAGGGCGGCGGTAGCAGCGAGCAGTAATGCTCTTGCCTGAGTCACCCCGACGCCATTGCTGCGTCAAAGGGTGACCGAGTCCATTCTCATGTATCATGTCTGTCCCGTATGAGAATGGACTCCACTCTTCCTCCGAGTGGATCCATCCGTTTTCTCTCTCTTCCCTTCAATACTGCAAGTCGACCGGTCGGCCATCCCTGACCATGCAGGTCTGCATCCCCGCAGCCTGACCGGCCTGCACACCGATCCCCGTATCCTCGAATACCAGACAGCCTGCCGGCTCGACCCCCAGCCGACGTGCGACCAGCAGAAACGTATCGGGATGGGGTTTGTGCAGATCTACATCGTCGGCGGTCACTACCACGGGAAAGTAGCGGTCCAGCCCGGTATTGCGCAGTACGGCCTCGGCATTGATGCGGGGCGAGCCGGTGCCGATCCCCATCGGGATGCGGCCATGGTAACGCTCAACCAGTTCCAGCATGGCCGGGAAGACGGTCGCCTTGTGCAGGTTGGCCACGTAGTGTTCGGTCTTGCAGCGGGTCACGATGAGCGGATCCAGGGCGATCTGCTGCTGCTCGGCCACCAGCAGGGCGATTTTGCGGCTCGGCATGCCGCCCAGCTCATAGAACCAGTCGGCATCGAAGTGAAAGCCAAATTCGCGGGCCGTGTGCGCCCAGGCGGCGAGGTGCAGCGGCATGGAGTCCACCAGGGTGCCGTCGAGGTCAAATACCAGGCCTTGAAATCCGGATAGGGTCATGTGCGGAGTCTGTCTCTGAACAAAGGGTCCCCATTCTAGCCAGAGCCATCCCCGCTCGCCACGACCTAGGTGGCGAGAAACGCTTGCCCCCACATTTGTGCCTGAAAATAGATGGGCGTCAGTCTGGCGGGCTCCAGCTGATAAGTGGGCGCCAGCTGGGCCAGCAAGGGCCAATCTCCCTGTTCATAGCTCTTCACCAGCTGGAACAGATGAAACAGCGGCCCCTCGCGAGACTCCAGCGCCCGCCTCACGTCCTTGGGCAGGTGGGCCTTGAGCTGCTCGGAGAGCAGCGAGCCATCCAGTACCAACCCCACCAGAAAGGCCCAGCTGGCAGCCGCCTTGCCGAGCGCACTCAGTGCGATCAGCTCGCAGAAGCGACCGCGGGCGATGGCCATGCGGGTGCAGGCCTCCGGCATGTGCTGGCTGACCCTGGCCAGCCCGTAGATGAGCACGAACTTGCGGATCTCCTGCTCCCCCAGATAGGAGAGCGCCCGGGTGACCGAGACGATGGGGCTGGCGTGATCGAAACCGGGGGCGTTGACATAGCTCAGCAACTGCCCCGGCAGCCAGGCATCCTGCTCCAGCAGGGTGGCTACCCGGGCGAAGGAGAACTCCTCGCGGCAGATCAGCTGCAGTATCTCCTGCACCAGCTTCATGTCCGGCTGGGCGGCGCGCTGATTGACCAGCTCGGGGCGGGCGAGAAAACCGCCGGCGAAGAAGTCGACTCCCGCCTCCTTGAGCGGCAGGAAGTCTCCCCAGGTCTCGATGTCGAGCGCCATCCGCTTGTGTTCGGTCGGCTGGCGGATCCCCTCTTCACCCATCCAGAACACCAGCAGCCGGGAGGCGTTGAACCAGCGCGGCTCGCGCTGGGCACCGTGCACCGCCAGCCGGCGCCGGTAGTCGCGCCACTGCTCCAGCACGGGGAAGGAGGCGGGCAGCCGATCGGCGGAAGCCTCGACCAGCGGTATGGTGTCCTGATCGAACAGCAGGGGGCGCAGTTCATCGAGCTGCTCGTGGGTGAAGGGCAGCAGGTATTGCCGCCCCTGTGCCAGCAACCGGCACTGGGCCGCCAGCAGCGTCCATTCGGACGGGTCGGCAAGCTGATAGTCGATGCCATAGGCGACGAGGGCGAGGCGGCGGTTGAAGATGGGATAGCGACGTAACAACATGGGCTCACCGATAGGCTAGCGTACACGCCCTCCCCTGCGATTTGGCATGATAGAGCGCCTGATCAGCCTGTTCGGTCAAGCTCTGCCATGTTCCATCCAGCGAGGGAACCAGATAGCTAAAGCCTATGCTAACCGTAATGAAATCAGCAACTCGGGAGGCCGGATGCGGGATCTTTAATTCGCTGAGCCCCTGGTGAATCTGTTCCGCCAATCGCTCCGCTTCGCCGGGTTGCGGACCGCACAACAGGATGACGAACTCCTCACCGCCATAGCGTGCCACCAGGTTGGTGCGCCGCCGCTCCGCCTCCTGCAGCAGACGGGCGACCTGCTGCAGACATTGGTCCCCCTTGGCATGACCGAAGTGGTCGTTGTAGGACTTGAACTCATCCACATCGATCATCAGCACCGCCAGCAGGTTCTGATGGCGGCGCGCCCACTCCCACTCCCGCTGCATGGTGAGATCCCAGTGGCGGCGGTTGGCGATGCCGGTCAGCGGATCCTCCAGCGACAGCAGCGACAGGCGCTTGTTGGCCTCCTCCAGCGCCCGGTTGGTCTCCGCCAGCTGCATGGTGCGCTCGCTGACCCGCTGCTCCAGTTCACGATTGAAACGCTCAAGCGCCTCCTGGGTGCGCTGGCGGATCAGCAACTGGGAGAGCATGGCCGCATACTGCTTGAAGATCTCGCTCTGATAGGCCTTGAGCGGCCGACGCCACAGCAGGTTGTCGGCCGCAATCCAGCCGATCGGGGTGGCGCCGTCCCACAGTGACACCATGGCGTTCCAGCCGCGACCCACCTCCTGCTTTTCGTAGTAGAGCGGCGCATCCTCCAGCACCAGTACATAGTCCTTGCGGCGCAGCGCCTCCTGCACCGTGGGGTGATCGGGAATGGGACTGATGAAGTGATGTTCGTCGATCAGCTCGCCCGCCTCGTTGGTACCCCAGGTGCCGTGCATGGTCTTGAACTCGGCGTCGACCAGGAAGATGGCGATGCGATCGAACTGCAGTTCCTGGCGGGCCAGCACCACGGCCTCGCGCAGCAGTTGATGCTCGCCGTCACAACGGGAGAGCTGAACCCCCACCTGATGCAGCGCCTGCAACATGCTGAGGAAGGAGCCTTGCAGCGCCTGGCTGCGGATGAGGTCGGCCTGGGTATGCAGTCGTTGATCCCGCTCCAGATCGATCTGGCTGGCGAGCAACCGGCTCTCCAGCTCGGCGGCAAGATAGTGCATCAGCAGCTGAATGCTCTGTTGCTGGCGACGGGAGAGACGATCGAGACGACGACGGGTCTCCAGATAGACCACTGCCTCCAGCCCCTTGTGGCGCTTGAGCGGGAAACAGGCGCGCAGGCGTGTCGTCTGCGGCTCAACCGTCTCCCAGATGTCGTGAAGGTGGGCTAGCTGCTCCACCACCAGCTGTCCCTTGTCGAGGGCATGTTCGATGAAAACGATTGGCAGCTGGAGCGTAGCAAGGGCGTCGGCGGTGAGGCAGACCAGCCCCTGTTCGAGCTGAAAGCTGTATAGCTGGGACTCGGGCGCCCGCAGCCACAAGTAGATCTGTTCGGCTTCGGTTTTTTCCCTGACTGCCGCCAGCGTCACTTCACAGAGATGTTCAAAACTGGTGAAGTGCTCTGGATCCCATTCCTGCATGCCTGTCATCCTTGGTTGTATCCAAGCGAGTATATCGACAAACATTGCATTTTAATTGACTAGCCAGTCAAAAGCGCGATCCAGAGCCCACTTTTTATAACAGATTCAACGCCTGCATCGCGTCACGAATGCGGGTGCGCGTCGCCTCGGACAGCGGCATCACCGGCAGGCGGCACTCCTCGCTGCAAAAGCCCAGCAGGGAGACCGCATACTTGGCGCCGGCGGGGCTCGGCTCGGCAAACATCGCCTGATGGAGCGGAATCAGCTTGTCTTGCAGCTCACGCGCGGCTTGCCACTGGCCAGCCAACGTGAGGTTCTGCACTTCGGCCACCAGCTTGGGCGCCACGTTGGCGGTCACCGAGATGCAGCCCTGACCGCCACCGATGTTGTAGGCCACGGCGGTGGCATCTTCACCGGACAGCCAGGCAAACGGCTTCTTGATCAGCTGGCGTTCGGTCCAGGGGCGGGCCAGATCGCCGGTGGCGTCTTTCACCCCGGCAATGCGCGGCAGCTCGGCCAGTCGGGCCAGGGTAGCCGGTTGCACATCGACAATGGCGCGCGGCGGGATGTTGTAGACGATGATCGGCTTGCTGGTGGCGTCGTGCACCGCCTTGAAGTGGTGGTAGAGCCCCTCCTGGTTGGGGCGGTTGTAATAACCGGCCACGTGCAGGGTGGCATCGGCCCCCGCCTGCTCGGCATGACGGGTGTACTCGATCGCCTCGACCGGGTTGTTGGAGCCGGCCCCGGCGATCACCGGAATGCGGCCCGCCACCAGCTTGACCACCAGCTCTACCACCCGGCAGTGTTCGTCATGGGTCAGGGTCGGGCTCTCGCCCGTGGTGCCCACCGGCACTATGCCGTGGGTACCCTGTTCGATATGCCACTCCACCAGACGCGCCAGCGCCTCTTCATCCAGCTTGCCCTGTCGAAAGGGGGTGATCAGGGCGACGATTGAACCTTTGAACATGGAATTTCCTTCTCCGTTGACTCATGAATGTGGCAATAAAAAACCCCGGTACGATGTGCGCAACCGGGGTTTGAATCTGCTCAGGGATGAGAGGTTACGCGCGAACGTCGGCAGGCCCGAATGTCAGGCTTTTTTTATGCTTTCGTTTCAACCCGTTGAACCGCATTGCGTCATCTCTGCTCAAAAAATGGTGTCTGGGCATATTTCGGGAACACGGCATAAATGTCAAGGCGAAAGCGGCTATGTATAATGGCCGCCCAAAATTGCGTGGAGAGACCCGATGAGCAGCCCGATCAGTGCCGTCAGCCAGATGCTGGAACGAAACCAAGCCCTCTTTGTCGGCAAGCGGCTGCTGGTGTGCGGCGCGCTGGAGGATGACTATCCCCGCCAGCTGGCGACCCTGACCCACTCCCTCACCGTTTTTACCACGGATTACTGCTACTACCGCAGCCAGCAGGCCGTGCTGGGGGATGCCATCCTGTTCGACCATCAGCTCGGCGGCACCCCCCGTTTCGATGCCCTGCTGCTGCTGATGCCCAAGGCCAAGGCCGAGGCCCAGTATCTGCTGGCCATGATGACCCCGCTGCTGGAAGCCGGTGCCGAGCTGTTCCTCGCCGGTGAAAACCGCGGTGGCATCAATGGGGCCGACAAGCTGCTGGCCCCCTATGGCGACAAGCCGGTCAAACGCGACTCGGCCCGCCGCTGCTCCCTCTATCACGGCGAGCTGAGCAAACCGGTTGAACCGTTCAAGCTGGATAGCTGGTTCGGCCGCTACCAGTGCCAGGTCGGCGACACCGAACTGACCGTGCTGGCCCTGCCCGGCGTGTTCAGTGCATCCGAACTGGATCTGGGCAGCCAGATGCTGCTGGCCAGCCTGCCGGCCATGCAGGGCTCGCTGCTCGATTTCGGTTGCGGTGCCGGGGTGATTGGCTCAGTGCTGGCCAAGCGCAATCCCGAACTCAAGGTCACCATGGTGGATATCAACGCGCTGGCGCTGGAGTCCAGCCGCCGCACTCTGGCCATCAACGGCCTGCAGGGCGAGGTGCGGGCATCCGACGTCTATTCCGACATTCAGGGGAAATTTGACCGGATCGTCTCCAACCCGCCGTTCCACGCCGGTCTCAAGACCTTCTACGCGGCCACCGAGACCTTCCTGGCCAAGGCGCCGGCTCATCTGCAGTCCCAGGGCTCGCTGACGATAGTTGCCAACGCCTTCCTGCGATATCAGCCTATACTGGAGACGCACTTCAAACGGACTGAAGTGATCAGCAGCGATGCCAAATTCAAGGTCTATCTGAGCAAAGTGTAAATAAGTGTAACCAGTCACCGGAAACAGGTAGAGAGCCCCATACGGGATCTGATAAGGTAATTGTCACACCTCAAACCACCCCTTTAGGGGTGTTTTTTTGCATCAAGCTGAAAACCTTTTCATAGTATGAATTCAGGGAGAGAAATACGATGGCAGGCATACTCACCATGATCCTGGCCGGCGGCGAAGGTACTCGCCTCCAGCCACTCACCACCACCCGCAGCAAGCCCTCGGTTCCCTTCGGTGGCAGCTACCGACTGATCGACTTCGTCCTCAACAACTTCGTCAACGCCGACTTCCTGCGCATCTACGTATTGACCCAATTCAAGTCCCAGTCCCTCTATCTGCACATGAAGAAGGGGTGGAACATCGTCGGCATCACGGATCGCTTCATCGACCCGATTCCGGCCCAGATGCGGATGGGCAAACGCTGGTATGACGGCACCGCCGACGCCATCTACCAGAACCTGCGCTTCATCGAGATCTCCGACCCCGAGCACGTCTGCATCTTCGGCTCCGACCACATCTACAAGATGGACGTGAGCCAGATGGTGACCTTCCACAAGCAGAAGGCCGCCGCCCTGACCGTCGCCGCCCTGCGCATGCCCATCGAGGAGGCGAGCGCCTTCGGGGTGATCGAGGTGGATCAGGAGGGCCGGATGATCGGTTTCGAAGAGAAGCCCAAGCGGCCCAAGCACATCCCCGGCGATCCCACTCAGGCGCTGGTCTCCATGGGCAACTACATCTTCGAGACCGAGGCGCTCTATCGCGAACTCAAGCGCGATGCCGCCGAGGAGAACTCCAGCCACGATTTCGGCAAGGACATCATCCCCAGCCTGTTCCCGCGCGCCCCCGTCTATGTCTATGACTACAGCACCAACGTCATTCCGGGCGAGAAACCCAACGTCTACTGGCGCGATGTGGGGACGCTGGACTCCTACTGGCAGGCGCACATGGACCTGGTGGCCGACGATGCCCCCTTCTCTCTCTACAACCGCAAGTGGCCGCTGCATACCCACTATCCGCCGCTGCCGCCCGCCACCTTCGTCGATACCGACGACTGCAAGGTGAAGATCGCCAACTCGCTGATCTCCGGCGGCTGCTTCATCCAGGGCAGCCAGATCCAGCGCTCCATCCTGGGTTTTCGCTGCAACGTGGGGCCTTGCAGCCACATCAGCGAGTCGGTTCTGCTCGGGGATGTGAAGATCGGCGAGGGCTGCTCCATTCGTCGCGCCATCATCGACAAGAACGTTGAAATTGCGCCCGGCACCGTGATCGGTGAAAATCTGGACCATGACAGAGAACGATTTACCGTGTCCGAAGGCGGTATCGTCGTGGTACCTAAGGGAGCAAGAGTTGGCTATTAACCCACTGAAAATCCTGTTCGTTGCCTCGGAAGTTGAGGGGCTTGTGAAGACCGGGGGCCTGGCGGACGTGGCCAGAGCCCTGCCGCTGTACCTGGCCCAGAAGGGGCATGATGTCAGGATCATGCTGCCCTTCTACAAGACGATAAAGCGACGGGATGAGGCCAAACTGCTGGTCTCGCGCTGGCTGCCAACCCACCCGGGCCTGCCGGATATCGGCTATCGCATCTATCAGATGGATCTGGAGGGAGTCTGCGTCTATCTGCTCGACTGCCCGCAGTACTTCGATCGCCCCCAGCTCTACGCCGAGAACAACCAGGCCTATCCGGACAACGGCGAGCGCTTCGCCTTTCTGGCTGCGGCCGCACTGCACGCCAGCGAGCAGCTCGCCTTTGCCCCCGACATAGTGCACTGCAACGACTGGCACACCGGCCTGCTGCCACTGCTGCTGAAAACCCGTCACGCCCACAACCCCTTCTTCCAGCACACCCGCAGCGTGATCAGCATTCACAACGCGGCCTTTCAGGGGGTATTCGAGCGCCAGCAGTTCTGGGCCGTGCCCGAGATTGCCGACTACGAACAGCGCATCAGCTACGACTACGGCCACGTCAACCTGCTCAAATGCGGCGTGCTCTATGCCGACAAGATCAACGCCGTCAGCCCCAACTATGCCAGCGAATTGCTGACCCACCTGGGCGCCCACGGCATGGCCAGCATCTTCCAGCAGCGGGCGGCGGATCTGCGCGGCATCCTCAACGGCTGTGACTATCAGGACTGGGATCCGGCGTTTGACGACTTCCTGCCGGCTACCTATGACGTCGACAACCTGGCCGGCAAGCGCATCTGCAAGCAGAGCCTGCAACAGGAGACCGGCCTGCCGGTAGCGGATCTGCCCATCTATGGCATGGTGTGCCGGCTGACCGAACAGAAAGGCGTTCACCTGCTGCTGCCGGTGCTGGACAAGTTTCTGCATCACAAGGTGCAGGTGGTGATCGTCGGCTCGGGAGATCCCTCCCTCGCAGCCCAGCTGCAGACCCTGGCGCAACAATTCCCGGACCGGCTCGCCTTCATCAATACCTATGACGACCGGCTCGCTCATCTGGTGGAAGCGGGTGCCGACTTCTTCCTGATGCCCTCCCTGTTCGAACCGTGTGGGCTCAACCAGATGTACAGCCTGGCCTATGGCACCCTGCCGCTGGTGCGGGCCGTCGGCGGCCTGAAAGATACAGTGGTGGACTGGGATGCCGACCCGGAGCACGCCACCGGCTTCTGCTTCAACGATCCGACCGCCAACATCTTGCTCGATGCCATGCGCCGCAGCCTGCTCTACTACCTGCAGGACCCCGAACAGTTTGCCCGGGTGCAGCGCAATGCCATGAACACCCGCTTCAACTGGCCGGATTCGGTCACTCAGTACGAGCAGATGTATCAGGACGCACTGGCCCGCCACTGAGGCAGATTGCTGAAGTTTTGTCCCCTTGATGCTGCTTTGAACGTCAACAGCGAAAAAAGTCCCCTTTGGCTGTTGACGCTCCTTCAAAACTCTATAGAATCCCCCACCGCAGTGATGCGAAGGTGGCGGAATTGGTAGACGCGCTAGCTTCAGGTGTTAGTGTCCCACGGATGTGAGGGTTCGAGTCCCTCTCTTCGCACCATACTGCAACATGCTTTATCAGACAGCATGTCAATCCAGACTGATAACCCGAATGTGCGAAGGTGGCGGAATTGGTAGACGCGCTAGCTTCAGGTGTTAGTGCCCCCCGGGTGTGAGGGTTCGAGTCCCTCTCTTCGCACCATGCTTCTCCAGACAGCATGTAAATCAAAACTGGTAACACAATGTGCGAAGGTGGCGGAATTGGTAGACGCGCTAGCTTCAGGTGTTAGTGTCCCACGGATGTGAGGGTTCGAGTCCCTCTCTTCGCACCATGCTTTATCCAGACAGCATGTAAAACCAGACTGGAAACCCGATGTGCGAAGGTGGCGGAATTGGTAGACGCGCTAGCTTCAGGTGTTAGTGCCCCCCGGGTGTGAGGGTTCGAGTCCCTCTCTTCGCACCATGCTTCTGGCATGTAAAACGCAGAAAATGCGCTCCAACCGCATTTAAAAACCAGCTGGAGAAAATCAGTGTGCGAAGGTGGCGGAATTGGTAGACGCGCTAGCTTCAGGTGTTAGTGTCCCACGGATGTGAGGGTTCGAGTCCCTCTCTTCGCACCATTCATTATGCAAAAGGCCCATCACGAAAGTGATGGGCCTTTTGTTTTTAGCCCTTGTTATGACTATGCTTTTGACGACTCACCGCCCATCGTCATGCCAAGGAACGCATATGATACTGGATACCGACATTCACAACTTCTACGAGCATCTGGTGCTCAAGGAGATTGAGAAACAGGGGCTCAACCAGAAGCTGAGCGCCAACCAGATGGCCGATCTCTGCTGTCTGACCCTGAACCAGCTGCCCTCCCACTACATTCGTCACGACGTCGACATGATCTACTTCCTGACCGATGCCAAGCGTACCGAGATGGAGAAAAACGTCATCGAGTCGCTCAAGCTGGCACAAGAGAAGGTGCAAAGCGCCCCGGCCACCTCGTCATAACCAGGGCTGTTGCCAGATCAGGGCCGCGACTCCCGTCATACCGGCCACCGGCAGCAGGATCAGCGCAGGCCTCAGCCTGGGTTCGAGCATGACCCAGGCGGCCAGCAAGAAGCCCAGGCTCCACATACCGTACGCCTTGTCCTGACCCCAGATCAGGATCGCCAGCAGCCCGATCAGCAGCATGGCTCTCACTATCCATCTCATGACACACTCCCCTCCAACAATTGATAACAATTATCATTTGTATTTTAGGAGTATGCAATCGGACTTTTCTATCGGAGTCGAATGTCCCATCGGGGCAAACAGAGCACTCAAAAACGGGTTATGAGATCAACTAATTTGTAAGTTTTTCAATCAAAACTGCATTTTTGCTAAATCAGTTGGGATTTGCCCCCCTAGGTTTGTGGTAGATTGCGGCCTCTTTTTGGGTGGGCCCCTCGGGATACGTGTATCCACAGGACGAGAGGGACTGACCTTGGCGAGCAAGAGTTTAGGAAGTATCTATGCAAAACCAACAAAACCACATCCGATTGCCGGGCATGTCGCAGGTGTTTGCCTGCCTGGCCATTTTCCTGGCCCTGGCCTTCTCCTTCACCAGCGTGCTCGACCTGCCAATCCAGTTGGCACTGTTCATCGCCTGGTTCGTCATCATGGGGCTCGGCATCAAGCTCGGCCATGCTTACAAATCCCTGGAGCAGGCCGCCGTCGACGGCGTCGCCAAGGGGATGGGGGCCATCTTGATACTGGTTTCCGTGGGAGCCTTGGTCGGCACCTGGATCGCCGGTGGCATCGTCCCCAGCATCATCTACTTCGGCCTCAAGGTGATACACCCGTCCATCTTCCTGCTGGCGACCCTGATTATCTGTTCGCTGACCTCGCTGGCCACCGGCACCTCCTGGGGCTCGGCTGCCACTGCCGGCATCGCCATGATGGGGATCGGCCACAGCCTCGGCGTGCCCGCGCCGCTGGTGGCGGGGGCCGTGCTCTCCGGCGTCTACTTCGGTGACAAGCTCTCCCCTCTCTCAGACTCCGTGGTGCTGGCCTCGACCATGTCCAACGTCGACGTGATGGAACACATCAAGGGGATGCTGCCCATCAGCCTGTTCTCCTATGTCATCACCGCCGCCCTGTTCACCGTGGTCGGCATGCAGTACTCCGGCAACGTCAGCCTGGAGCAAGTCAACCTGGTGATGGAGGCGCTCGACAAGCAGTTCAACATCACCCCGCTGGCCATAGTCCCGGTGGTGCTGGTGCTGGGCCTGTTGGCCAACCGCAAGCCCGCCTTCCCGGTGATCAGCTTCGGTGCCCTGCTGGGCCTGGTCTGGGCCATCCTGTTCCAGGACATGGATCCGGTCAAGGCAATGCACTCCGCCTACAGCCCGTTTGCCATCACCTCCGGCGTCGACTTCATCGACAACATTCTGGGCCGCGGTGGCATGGAGTCCATGCTGGGCTCGGTGGCCGTCATCATCTTCGGCTTGGGGTTTGGCGGTCTGCTGGAGAAGGTCGGCATCCTGGAAGTCATCGCCAGTGCCTTCGAGAAGCGCATCAACGGTGCCGGCAGCCTGACCACCCACACCATAGGCACCGCCTTCCTGGCCAACGTGTTCGGCTCGGCCATGTATGTGTCGCTGATCCTGACCCCCAAGATCATGGCCAAGAACTACGACCGGCTGGGACTGGCACGCAAGAACCTCTCCCGCAACGCCGAGTTCGGCGGCACCCTCACCTGCGGCATGGTGCCCTGGAGCGACAACGGCATCTTCATGGCCGGGGTACTGGGGGTGGCGACCCTCGACTACCTGCCCTACATGTGGCTCAGCTTCACCTGTATCATTGTGACCATCACCCTCGCCTATCTCGGCAAGGCGGTGAACCGGATCCCGGTGATCGAGGCGGCCAGCTCCCGCTAACCACCGGAAAAACCATGACAAAAGGCGCCAGCACGGCGCCTTTTGTCTGGCCGCGATTCGAGGGTAAGCTGGCAGTCACCTTGATCACACGCGGCAGGACGCCCAGATGAACTTCACCTTTCGCCAGATCCGCTATTTCGTGGCGGTGGCCGACAGCTTCTCGGTCAGCCGCGCCGCCGCCGAGCTGCACATCTCCCAGTCGGCGGTCACCAGCGCCATCCGCGAGCTGGAGACCGAGCTCGGCGCCGCCCTGTTCGAGCGCAATCCACGCGGTGTCAGCCTCACCACCCAGGGTCACCAGTTTCTGCTGCACGCCCGTCGCATCCTCGGCGCCATGACCGAAGCCGGCCAGTCCCTCAAGGCGGTGGCCCAGCAGGATCAGGGGCAGCTCACCATAGGCGTGACCACGCTGGTGGCCGGCTACTACCTGTCGGAGGCGCTCGGCCGCTTTCGCCGCGCCTTCCCGGCGGTGCAGATCGAGGTGAAGGAGGATGAGCAGCCCTATCTCGAGCACCAGATCGTCAACGGCGAGGTGGACGTGGGGATCCTGATGACCAACCGCACCATCCGCCAGGAGGCGTTCGATACCGAGCTGCTGACCCGCTCGCCGCTGCGGGTCTGGCTCGCCGCCAACCACCCGCTCTGCGCCGAGTCGACCCTCTCCCTCAAGGCGCTCGGCGAGGAGCCCATGATCTCGCTGACCGCCGATCAACTGGACCAGATCATCGGCGGTGGCCTGCGCCGCTACGGCATAGCGCCGCGCATCGTGCTGCGGACCGCCTCGGTGGAAGCGGTGCGCAGCCTGGTAGCGAGCCAGCTCGGGCTCGCCCTGCTGCCGGATTTTGCCTACCGCCCCTGGTCGCTGGAGCAGGAGCGGGTCGAGGCCCGCGCCATCAAGGAACCCATCCCCGCCATCGACATCGGCCTGGTGTGGCGGCGCGGCTCGCGGCTGGAGTGGACCGCCCGCGAGTTCATCGACATAGTGCGGGATCAGAGCCGGCTGCGGGCCCGTCAGCAGGTTTCTCGCTAACCGTTTCCGGAGACCTGACGACCGTATTGCCATAGAAATTCAGATTCATCTGCACTCGATATCGATTTAGCAGATACCTCTGGCGTTAAAAATTGAAATTCTCATTGCTCACGGCTTCTCCTACGCTCATGACTGGTTAACAGGATGTTAATTGTCAGCGTGGCATCACAACTGTGCCCGCCTCAGCAAGGAGAGCAAGATGAAACTGACCCCCCTCACCCTGGCCCTGGTCCCCGCCCTGCTGGCAGGACAGACCCAGGCTGCCCCCACCACCCTCGGCAAGGGTGAAGGCCAGCTCAACATCGTGGCCTGGGCCGGCTACGTGGAGCGCGGCGAGACCGACAAGAACTACGACTGGGTCACCGGCTTCGAGCAAGAGACCGGCTGCAAGGTCAACGTCAAGACGGCCGCCACCTCGGACGAGATGGTGGCGCTGATGAACGAGGGAGGCTTCGATCTGGTGACCGCCTCCGGCGACGCCAGCCTGCGCCTCATCGCCGGCGGCAAGGTACAGGCGCTCAACCTGGCGCTCATCCCGAGCTACGGCAAGATAGACCCCCGCCTGCAGAATGCCCCTTGGCACACGGTGGACGGCAAGCACTATGGCGTGCCCTACCAGTGGGGCGGCAACATCTTGATGTACAACACCAAGGTGTTCCCCAAGGCGCCCGACTCCTGGAGCGTGGTGTTCGAAGAGCAGACCCTGCCGGACGGCAAATCCAACAAGGGGCGGGTGCAGGCGTTCGACGGCCCCATCCACATCGCCGATGCCGCCCTCTATCTGATGAGCCACCAGCCAGCGCTCGGCATCAAGGACCCTTACGAGCTGAACGAGGATCAGTACAAGGCCGCCCTCGACCTCTTGCGCCAGCAGCGTCAGCTGGTGGGACGCTACTGGCACGACGCCTTCGTCCAGATCGACGACTTCAAGAACGAGGGGGTAGTGGCCTCCGGTTCCTGGCCGTTCCAGGCCAATACCCTGATCGCCGACAAGCAGCCCATCGCCACGACGGTGCCCAAGGAGGGCGTCACCGGCTGGGCCGACACCAGCATGGTGCACAGCGAGGCGAAGAACCTGACCTGTGCCTATAAGTGGCTGGAGCACTCCCTCAACAACAAGCTGCAGGGGGATCTCGCCTCCTGGTTCGGCTCCGTGCCTGTGGTGCCGGCCGCCTGCGAGGGCAATGCCCTGCTCGGGAAAGAGGGGTGCAAGACCAACGGCATCGACAACTTCGATCGGGTGCGCTTCTGGCGTACCCCTGTCACCCAGTGCAAGAGCCAGGGAACCTGCGTGCCTTACTACCGCTGGGTCTCGGACTATATCGCCATCCTGGGTGGTCGCTGAGGTGCCTCAGTAAATGCCGATATGGGGCCGGACAGGAGTCCGGCCCGCTTCCCACACAGACAAGGACGTCCCATGAATGCCGTACAATTTGACCGGGTCAGCCGCCACTATGGCGAGGTGAAGGCGGTTGACGACATCTCCTTCCAGATCCCGGCCGGCGAGTTTTTCACCCTGCTGGGGCCGAGCGGTTCCGGCAAGACCACCTGCCTGCGGATGATCGCGGGCTTCGAATACCCGAGCGAGGGGGAGATCCGGCTGTTCGGCGAGCCCTGTTCCACCGTGCCCCCCTACGATCGCAACCTCAATACCGTGTTTCAGGACTACGCCCTGTTTCCCAACATGGATGTGCGCGACAACATCGGCTACGGCCTGATGCTCAAAGGCGTCCCCAAGGCGGAGCGTTACCGCAAGGTGGACGAAATGCTGGAGCTGGTGCGCCTGCCCGGCGTCGGCAACCGCAAGCCGGGCCAGCTCTCCGGCGGCCAGCGCCAGCGCATCGCCATCGCCCGGGCACTGATCAACCAGCCGCGCATCCTGCTGCTGGACGAACCGCTCGGGGCGCTCGACCTCAAGCTGCGCGAGCAAATGCAGCTCGAACTGAAAGCCTTGCAGCGCCAGCTCGGCATCACCTTCATCTTCGTCACCCACGATCAGCAGGAGGCGCTCTCCATGAGCGACCGCATCTGCATCTTCAATCAGGGCAAGATCGAGCAGATAGCCGCGCCGGATACCATCTACGACGCCCCCGCCACCCCCTTCGTCGCCCGCTTCGTCGGCACCGTCAACCTGTTCGAGGGGGAGCAGGCCCACCGTCTGTGCGGCGATGCTCGCCAGATGATGGTGCGCCCGGAGCGGATCCGGCTCGCCGAGGCCGGCACACCGGGCTGGTCAGGGGAGGTGCGTGAGGTGGAGTACCTCGGCCCCTTCGTGCGCTACCGGGTCGATCTCGGCGAGCAGCTCGAGCTTATCGTCAACCACCCCAACGAGGGCCAGGCCCGCCTGCCCCGTGGCGCCCGGGTCAGCCTCAGCTGGCCGGAGCAGGCGATCCATCGCCTGCACACCGCCCCCCAGGGAGCTCAACCATGAGCGCCCCCCACAGTGCGAGCCTTGCCATGAGCCAACCCACTGCCCCCCTCTCCTACCGGCCGCTGCGACGCCTCTCCACCCTGCTCTACGGGCGGCCGGGTCTGCTGCTGGCCATCCTGCTGGGGCCGCCCCTGCTGTGGCTCGGCATCATCTATGTCGGCTCCCTGCTGATGCTGCTCTCCAACGCCTTCTTCGGGCTGGACGAGTTCAGCGGCCAGATCCGCCACGAGCTGGGGCTGCAGAACTTCGTCGCCCTGCTGCGAGCGGAGAATCTGGACGTGATCCTGCGCACCGTCGGCATGTCGCTGCTGGTGACCCTGGCCTGCGCCCTGCTCGGCTTTCCGGTGGCCTACTACATGGCGCGCTACACCAGCGGCAAGACCCGGGCCCTGTTCTACGTCGGCATCATGCTGCCGCTCTGGTCCAGCTATCTGGTGCGGGTCTACGCCTGGAAGCTGATCCTGGCCAAGGAGGGGGTCATCAGCTGGCTGGCTGATACTCTGGGACTGGACTGGCTACTGGACGCCATCCTCTCGCTGCCGGTGATCGGGGGACCGTCGCTGTCGTTCTCGCGCATCGGCACCTTCATCGTGTTCGTCTACGTCTGGCTGCCCTTCATGATCCTGCCCATCCAGGCGGCGGTGGAGCGGATCCCGCGCTCCTTGCTTGAGGCGAGCGGCGATCTCGGTGCCACTCCGGCCCAGACCTTTCGCACCCTGATCCTGCCGCTGGCCCTGCCCGGCGTGGTGGCAGGCTCCATCTTCACCTTCTCCCTGACGCTGGGGGACTACATCATCCCCGGCATCATAGGCAACTCCACCATGTACATAGGTCAGGTGGTCTACATGCAGCAGGGCACGGCGGGCAACCTGCCCTTCGCCGCCGCCTTCTCTCTGGTGCCGATCCTCATCATCGCCATCTACCTCACCATCGCGAAACGCTTGGGGGCCTTCGATGCGCTCTAATCAGCCCATGAAACGGGACCATGGCAACCAGCCTTCCGGCCTGCTCAAGTACGCGGCCATCGGCGGCCTCTTGTTCCTGCACTTTCCGATCCTGTTCATCTTCCTCTACGCCTTCACCAGCGAGAGCAAGAGCTATCAGTTCCCGCCGCCCGGGCTCACCCTCAAGTGGTTCGAGGTGACCCTCAACCGCCCCGACGTGTGGCGCGCCATCCAGCTGTCGCTGGAGGTAGCGGGGCTGGCGACGCTGGCCGCCATGGTGCTTGGCACTCTGGCGGCGGGGGCCATCGCCCGCAGCCGCTTCTTCGGCCAGGAGGTGGTGTCGCTGTTGCTGGTGCTGCCCATCGCCCTGCCCGGCATCGTCACCGGCATCGCGCTGCGATCCGCCTACGGGGTGATGGAGATCCCCTTCAGCTTCTGGACCATCGTTATTGGTCACGCCACCTTCTGCGTGGTGGTGGTCTACAACAATGCCCTGGCGCGCTTTCGCCGCACCAACCAGAGCCTCATCGAGGCGTCGATGGATCTCGGGGCCGACGGCTTCCAGACCCTGCGCTACGTGATCCTGCCCAACCTCGCCACCGCCCTGCTGGCGGGAGGCATGCTGGCGTTCGCCCTCAGCTTTGACGAGGTGATCGTCACCACCTTCACCGCTGGCCAGCAGACCACGCTGCCGATCTGGATGTATCAGGAGCTGATCCGGCCACGGGACAGGCCGGTCACCAACGTGGTGGCGCTCATCATAGTGGCCTTCACCACCATTCCCATTCTGCTTGCCTACTACCTCACCCGCGACGGCCAGGACGTCGCCGGCAGTGGCAAATAACGACTCAACGCGTGCGCAAGGATGCAACCATGAAACTCTCTACCCAACTCTTGATCGACGGCCAGTTCGTCACCGGTGACGGCCAGGCCGAGCCCATCCTCAACCCCGCCACCGGGGAGCTTCTCGCCTCGGTGCCAGAAGCCTCGTTCGAGCAGGTGAACCGGGCGGTGAACGGCGCCCAGCGCGCCTTCGCCCAGTGGAGCCGCACCACCCCGGCGAGCCGCAGTACCCTGCTGCTGCGCCTGGCCGATGCCATCGAGCGCCACGCCGAGGAGTTTGCGGCGCTCGAATCCCTCAACTGCGGCAAACCCTATCTGGCGGTGCTCAATGACGAGCTGCCGGCGGTGGTGGACTGCTTCCGCTTCTTCGCCGGCGCGGCCCGCTGCCTGCAGGGGCCGCTGGCGGGGGAGTACATCGAGGGGCACACCAGCATGATCCGCCGCGATCCCATCGGGGTGGTGGGCAGTATCGCCCCCTGGAACTATCCGTTGATGATGGCGGCCTGGAAGATGGCCCCCGTGCTCGCCGCCGGCAATACGGTAGTGCTCAAACCCTCCGAGCAGACCCCCCTCACCGCCCTGCGCCTGGCGGAGCTCGCCAGCGAGCTCTTCCCCCGCGGCGTCATCAACATCGTCTGCGGCCGGGGCGAGAGCGTGGGGGCGCCGCTGGTGGAGCACCCGCTGGTGCGCATGGTGTCGCTCACCGGTGACATCGCCACCGGCCAGAAGATCCTGCAGAGCGCCGCCCGCACCATGAAGCGCACCCACCTTGAGCTGGGCGGCAAGGCGCCGGTCATCATCTTCGACGATGCGGATCTGGAGGCCGTGGTGGCGGGCATTCGCACCTTCGGCTTCTACAACGCCGGCCAGGATTGCACCGCAGCCTGCCGCATCTATGCCCAGGGCAAGATCTACGACAAGTTTGTCGCCGCCATGACCGAGGCGGTGGCCTCCATCAAGGTGGGCGGTCAGCGCGAGGAGGGGGTGGAGATGGGGCCGCTCATCTCGGACCGGCAGCGCAACCGGGTGGCCAGCTTCGTGGAGCGCGCCCAGAGCAGCGGCCACGTGGAGGTGACGGCGGGGGGCAAGATCCGCCCCGGCAACGGCTTCTTCTTCGAGCCGACCCTGATCGCCCACGCCCGTCAGGAGGATGAAATCGTGCGCCGCGAGGTGTTCGGCCCGGTGGTGTCGGTGACCCGCTTCAGCGACGCCGAGCAGGTGGTGCAGTGGGCCAACGACTCGGACTACGGCCTCGCCAGCTCGGTCTGGACCCGGGATCTCGGCCTTGCCAGCAAGGTGGCCAGCCACCTGCAGTACGGCTGCACCTGGATCAACACCCACTTCATGCTCACCTCCGAGATGCCCCACGGCGGCATGAAGATGTCCGGCTACGGCAAGGATCTCTCCCTCTACGCCCTCGAAGACTACACAGTGCCGCGGCATATTATGGTGAAGTTGTAGGGGACACCGAGAGGTGCTCGACCAAGCTCCTGGCCTGTGGCAAGCACGAGCCCTCCCGAGCCGGGAGGCTCATTCGTCTTAGGAATAGGGTGCAATCAACGCAGTTCATTGCACCGGGCACGGGGAGCCGCAAAAGGCACGAGGGGTTCCTCCTCGAAGGGGTTCGCCCGCCCTGCGGGCCGGGGTGAGTGACTTTGGAAAGGTCCATAATCACCAAAGGTCTCCTCCCCCGTCAGCCCGACCGCTGTGCGGTTTCCCTCAGGCCGGTCACAATGCCAAACGGACCGCCGCAGATGGAGCATCCATGCCCCGCTAAGGCTGAGCCATCATCCCTGATGGCGCTCCTAACCTTGCCCCTCCCCTCGGCGGCTTGCAGGGGGTCAATAATACCGTACCCCTCTGTTGCTCTTGCTGATACTTGCCACATTCGTAGGTTCGAATAGTGCAGTGTGTATTCGAATATTCGAGAGCACGTCTCTACAGACCCGGAAGGATTAAAAGAAGAATCAATACCCTACCCGCTGATGCTTTATCAATGTTGTGATAGCCCACACTATGCGTTGGTCATTAATTTATTGATCTTGCGCTGGAAACCATCGCGCCCCTCTTCCCTCTACAGCACAACTCGCTAACATAGCCGTTTGGCAAAACGTCTCGTCGGAGTCACCCATGGGCCAAGCCAGCGCAACCTCGCAGGTAAAAAGCAGCAGACTGGAGGCTGTAATTCAGAGGCGGTAGCCATGCCTGATGGCATTGATAAGCGAGAGTTGCCCACAACGACCAACTCAAAATGGTGACGGTTTCATTTCTGAGCTGTCCACTCTGGCGGGGTTTGACGGCGCTTCCCATGAGTAGCCCATTCACTTTTTTTACACAGCGGCAATCGTGGCGCAAAAAGAGGGGGCAAGTGAATACCCTCACCCAATGTGAACTGGCAATGTTATTATTGAATGATAATTTTTACTTGGCGGACATGAAGGTGTTACAGAGTAATATGAAACTATCTGCTAACAGATTAGTACCGCCTTTAGTCTAATCATTGTTATGCCTAGAGGAAGACTCGTGGAAATAACCGAAGAAAATAAACTAGAAGAGATTTTAAGATTGGCTGCTGATGAGCCAGCCCATCGACCACAATTCTGTGAAGTTCTACTAAGCTCGCAAGTATTTTTGCTTGGTACCACTGGAGTGAAAAGCTCGGATGGAGAAGTGAATCTAACAGCTGGTAGTAAAATTAAAATACAGCATTGGGAGAGGACAGATGGCTCATCTGTAATTCCGTTCTTTTCCTCGCTAGAAGTATTGAAAAAATCAATTAATAACCAAGAATCATACCTTATCCTACCAGTACGCTCTTTATTTGAAATGACGCATGGGGCTACGTTATTTCTTAATCCCAAGTCAGACTATGGTAAACAGTTTTCTCCAGAAGAAGTTGCACAGTTGTTATCTATAGGTATCAGTCAGGCACCATCCCAGAGAGTGGTAGAGAAAGAAACTAAGGTGCTGCTGGGGCAGCCTTCTAATTACCCATCAAAAATGGTTGACTCACTTACCCAACTATTGACAAAGCATGGCAATGTTAAAAGAGCTTATCTGGCACTCATGCATGATACATCTGTTGATGAGAAACCACATCTCATAGTTGGCATAGAGGCAGATGGTGATATTGAAAAAGTCATAAGGGAGGCTGGCAATGTAGCTGGCGATACCGCGCCCGAAGGTGAGCCTGTTGATCTCTACATGGTAAATAAAAATGATCCTGGTCTTAGCCAGTATTTTATAAATCAAACTAAACCATTCTACGAGAAAAAATGGGGTTCAAAGCTAAAATCGTGGTTTGGTGTAGGCAAGGCATAACAAAGTGCAGCTAGGGAAAAACCTACGCTGCACTTCGGTCTGTCCTAGAGTACGACGTTACGTGGCATCGCAGAGAAATAAGCATGGATGAATATTTCAATATCGAAAAGTATATTGTAGCGAGTGATATTGGCTCTGGCCGGGATGGGATGGGATGGGATGGGATGGGATGGGATGGGATGGGATGGGATCAGCATAGAGGTTTATTCTGGCAACGACAGGATTCTGGAAGTCTTTCGAGATCACACTAAAAGACCAGAGAGGTAACTTTTTACAAAAATGACCTAGATCTTGAGCTTGTAGAGCAAGCAATTAAAATATTCAAACAGGAAATCCCGTGGGAATTTCATGAATGACATTGGCTTGCAAGTTACTACATAACAAAACCCGGCAGTTTGCAGCCTTCGGCTGCCGGTCTCGCTACGCTCAGCGCTATGGACTGCGTTAGACCCACCAACTGAGTAACCAAGCAATTCCGTGGCTCACTGCTTCTTTAAGAGGCGCACTCTCAACACGAGTTCTTATGGAAAAAATCAAAAAATATCCCTCTGGCTCTCCATTCTTGCGCTCATTACCTCGTTCATCACTGGGTACCTCCAGTACCAGTTAGGACGCTGTCGAAGAATGGTTAACAAACAAACTGAAAATGACCCTTCAAAAATCCCCACTAAATCTAACCGATCTAAGAATGATTAGCGGTGTAGAGGAAAAATCCTCAGGGGAGCAAGCTCTGTTCATTATCCCGGGCATCATAAAGATCGACCGCCAGCTTACAGGCAACATTCTCTTGGGAGAAAATAAAAATGCAAGAATATTTTTCACATCCACCAAGGGAAATCTGTTTGAAGCGCTGGCAATTATTGAGGTGGAAAAACAACCAAATAAATCCTGAATGTGCTGAGCTTGGGCATAACTGGTCGGTCAAGCGGACGCCGACACTAACCATGGGTGTTAACTTTAATAAAAAGGGAAGATCGAGATGAAATTGCAAGTAGATGTAGAACGCCTTAGCTGTAAAAGAAACATGAAAGTTAAAGCCTAAGATATGCATTTAGGCAGAAAAAATTTTCCCAAACTGTAGGGCAGAAATCAGCGTTATAGGTGATGATGGCAATAAAGCCAAAAAGGTTATAAACTACTTCTAGAGATAGTTCAAAAAACTCAATCAGATAAACCATTAACAAAGTCCGCCAGAGGCGGCATACTATTTTTTCGCCCCCTGCTGACAGCGTTATGCATCGGAGTAATCACTGTGACCAACCGTAGCTATCTCTATTCAACCAACGTTATTCCTAGCAAACGGTCGGAAACTGATCGGAGTTTCGGAGTGGAACTACGATATACCAATCATTTTTAATCTTCTTCTCTCTGGCAACCCCAAAACCTGTCCATCTTCGCTTTGAAATAACACGGAAGGAATAACGCTGATAGGTGACTACGCTTCAGGCGTAAAAACCTTGAGGGGTTCTTTTCGCAAGTAGTGCTTCCTGTAGCACAGGACTTGATTGCCGAAGCCATCGAGTTCTTGAGCAAACCAGAGAACCAAAACCAATACTTCGTTTTGGAGTGCGGTGAAATTTTCGACAAGGGGGAAACACCGCTTCTTGAGCAGAACCTAGCGCTCCTAGAGCAAGTAAACAATCTCCAGCGTGAAGTGGAACAGGCGTTGCAGTCTTTAGTTCCGTCCCCTGTTGTTCCACCTAAACCGGTTGGGTTCTTCTAAAAACTGTTTGGCAGTGCTCCCGAACCAACGAGTCCTGCGCACGATTTGATGAAGCCTATCTATGGCCTCGAGCTTGGAAACTGGTCAAACATTTTGTATTTCGACTTCACCAATACACAACAAGTCCGTCAACCGGACTGTCAAAAAGCTGCGCTTTCTTCCGTCCGGTTACATCCAACGTTAGGGTTCTATAGAGCTATGTCTACCAACGATCAAGATCTCTGTCTTATTTTCATTCCTGCCTTGGTGACACTCTTGTATAAAGCGGAGAAGGACAAGGGCTCCCCGCTCACGGAAAATGAAGTCATCAAAATTCGAGATGGCGCTACATGTATGGCTGTTCAGTTCTCCGTAGCCCTTGAGATGGAAGAAAAAAGAGGCTACCCCGATATAGTTGCAGAAGAGTCGTGGTCTGAGTGGCAAGCCGCACGAAAGACGCTTTGATCTGATCCAGGGGTAGATATTAGCCCCCCCCCACCACTTTGAGCGCTCTAGTGTTAAGATCATTATTTTATGCATACGCACCTTTTGTTCCCTTAAATCCTAAATTACTAAATTGGCACTTTAATCATGAAGAAACTGAGACATCAAATTCCTCTATGGGTAGCCCGAGGAAAAACAATAAAGCAACTTATCAAAGAACTAGAAAGCTTTGAGAATCAAGATTTAGAGGTCAGATTATCCCTCGATTATGGGGATACTCATAGCTGCATCAGCCTGGTTGCCAAAGGCTTTGACGATGAAGGAAATCAATACTGTGTTCTTTCCAATTCAGAGACCTACTATGAGAACGAATGGCAAGACTTTATGGATAAGCCTGATTAAAACGCATAACAAGTCAATTATCTGCACGCCTTCGGTGCCGGACACGCTAACTCTCGCCGGTTATTGAGGGATATATTGGAACACCCACCCTTCTGAGTGCCCTCGCCTCAGCCATCAGGCCGACGGCGCGCGCCAACGGTCCATCCTTGGACCGCAGCCCCTCGCTCAACATCCCGGTATTGCGAACTGGCCGATTGTAGTGGTCTAATCATCCCGGACACCGTTTTAGGTGGTACAGTCGCCACCCAGACCTGAGGTGTTCAATGACAAGATTACGTCGCTCATTCACTGCCGAGTTCAAGCTGGAAGCCGCATCCCTGGTGCTCGACCAAGGCTATTCAGTCCCCGAAGCCAGCCGTTCACTGGATGTCGGCGAAACCGTGCTGCGTCGATTGGCTCAGCAACTTCAATCAGAACGAAGTGGCGCTACACCTGCTAACCGGGCGCTGACCCCTGAGCAGCAGAAAATTCAGGAGTTGGAAGCCCGCATCAACCGGCTTGAACGCGAAAAGGCCATTCTAAAAAAGGCCACTGCTCTCTTGATGGCGGACGAACTCGTGATAGACCGATTAAGGGAGCAAGCCCCCACCACCCTGGTCTGTTGCGCTTTCGGTATACCAACCGCCTGTTTTTACGACTATCTGGCTCGCAAGCGCACAATTAACCGTGAACGGGTGCAGCAGAGAAGTGAGTTACGGTGTCTGTTCAAAGAGAGCAGAGACTCAGCTGGCAGCCGGGCCTTGATGTCAATGATGCGGACACTGGGGCATCAGATTGGCCGGTTCAAAGTGCATCGTCTGATGAAGGAGGCCGGGCTGGTCTCCAAGCAACCCGGAGCTCATCTTTATCAGGTCGCGCGGTCTGAATGACCGGATATTCCCAATCTTCTGGCGCGTGAATTTGATGTCCAGCAACCCAATTAGGTGTGTTACGGCGACATCACTTACGTATGGGCAGGTGGCCGCTGGCATTACCTGGCCGCGGTGCTCGACCTCCACACCCGACGGGTCGTGGGCTGGGCGATGTCCGGCAGACCTGATGCTGAATTGGCCGTGAAAGCGCTCGACATAGCGTATCAGCAACGGGGCTGCCCGTCTGGCGTGCTGTTTCACTCCGACCAGGGCAGCCAATACGGCAGCCGGGTATTTCGGCAACGGCTGTGGCGTTATCGCATGACCCAGAGCATGAGTCGGCGTGGCAACTGCTGGGACAATGCGCCGATGGAGCGGTTGTTCAGGAGTTTGAAGACGGAGTGGCTTCCGGCGACGGGTTACATGAGTCTGCGGGAAGCGAAACGGGATATCAGCTACTACCTGATGGATTACTACAACTGGCGGTGACCACATCAACACAATGATGGGATACCGCCAGCAGAGGCCGAGAATCGGCTTAACTGTGTGTCCGGATTTAGTTGACCACTACAACCTTCCATCTAATCACGGTGGGGTATTAGGAATGAAGAGCTTGTCTGTCGCGGACGTTGAAGGACCATGGGTCGACCCAAACTTCGAGTCCAGTCTCATTGAACGATGCCGAGAGAACTGGTCGGTGCCTGTGTCCAAGGTTTCGAACTACGTGCTTGCTACCTTCATTCGGCAGCGCATTGCACTTTGTTTGGTCGTGCCCGAGGCCAAGCAGCGAATCGCCGCAGGCTACATCGACGATACAGAGCTCAACGATGAAGAGCTCATTGTAGCGATTAATGAGGCACCAGATGCCTAACCAGTCGCTCGAGCGACTCGCATCGGCAGGTCGCCGCTAGCGGCTCAGCTTCAACGTTATAGAGCCTAAGTGCATCATGATAGAAAAAGATGAAATGTTAGAACTAGCAGTTAAAGCTTGCCCTAGCTTTAAGCCAGCATGGGCAGAATTCCTGGACGATTGGCAAGATGAAAAGGATTTGCCCATATATTTAGCACTTGGAGACCTTTCCAGGCATATTTCTTCACTTTTAGAAACTGCGCAAGATTCTGAAATTAAGGAATTGTTTGAGGTTGTAGAGCGTTGGCATATTGAGGGAAGCTCCTATGTGAAAAAGGCTGCCACAATTGGTTTGCTTGAGGGACTTCAAGGTCAGAGTAACGTGACATCAATAGAGCCCTATCTACTGCCTGAGAGCAAAAAGTGGTGGGACAAAGTAAACCAATTCTGGGGAAATGGTACATTAATTGACGAACAATCTGCCCTGTAACAAGTTGCATAACTCCCTTCCGGCCATAAACAACGTGGCTACACTACGTTTTGGCTGCCCATTAGCAAAGTGCTATACGGAAAAGGAAAAGTAGTCACAATACGAAGATTAAGTTTCAGTAGGCCCAATGGAAAAATTCGAAACCCTGAAAGGCACCTTAGAGCGTTGAATAGATGGGCAAAGGGATTCCAAGGGTTTTATCCTAAAAGTGATGAAGTCGATATCAGAACTTCAAAAACATGGACTTTAGAGCGGTTGATTCAAGGCCATAAGTCGAATTCCGAGTGGAAAGAGGGAGCGATTTTACAGCTCTTATAAGCAGCACAAAATATAAAAAACTCCCGACATTAAGATTAAGAAGGTGATTCATTGGTAGCTGTTTTACTTTGCTACCCTAACCTTTGGCCTAGCGAGGTTACTGTGTTCTTTGATAAAGAATACCTGAATAGATTTATTCCTTCTGAGCAGGGTGATCAATAAATCTTGAATAAGTATGGTATTTTTTGTCCACAAGAGTTCATCGAAGCTAGTTACATAGTTAAGTGGAGTAACGAAAATGGGGAACTAATCGAGCACAGTGAAGAGCGCTATACGATTTATGAAAAAACCTATAACAAGTCAATTAACTACGTGCCTTTCAGGCGCCGGGCGCGGTAAAGCTGCGCCGATTATTGAGGCGTTAGGCAAAAACTGATGTTTCGTGCACAGCTCATAGATATCGACCTCCTTGCTATCGCAAGCCCAGAAGAGCAGCACTCTTTGCTGATGAGATCGTTAAATTTTCTGGGGTGGTATGGAGCGAACTGGGATACTTTCTGGGACGCAATAACCGGCCTAGTTGAAATGCCATTCGTTATTAAATTTTTAGGCTGGCATGAGTTCTCTCAGCGCTTACCTAGAGAAGCGGACCTAATGAAAGTAGTGTCTTTCTGAAATGCAAGATGAGTACCCACAGCAAGCAAGACTGGTGATTTATGCTTAACAATACGCTTAATGCTGTTCACTTCGTTCGCTGGACGCCAAAAAATTACTCTTTTCTCCGCCCGTTAGCTTAATCGTTAGGCAACTAGGAAAAGCCCAATGCAGCTACATATTATTTATACCGAAAGCAACGTGCTGATCTAAAAGTACCCATACGCATCTTGTAATGAAATTCAGGCTTCGCATAAGACGCATATAGCTTCCCTCGGTCCTTGGGAGCATGAAGAGGCCATAGAGTACTTGGCGGACGAATACCCTGATCTTTCACCGCCTCTGCAAGAGCGGGTCGTAGCCTTTCTAACAGAGGCCTGCATTGTCAAAGTACTTACATTTCGCACGCAGTGGCCAGCAGCCTAACAATGCGCTCAAATGCCGCTCACTTCGTTCGCTGGACATGCAAAAGCTACGCTTTTGCATGTCCGTTAGTTTAATCGTTAGTATTCAAGGAAAGTATGTTCCATTTAATAAGAAATTCTTCGCTTGAAGTAACTCTTGATATTTCTGGCGTAGATGATCATCTTCCATCAGTAGCTTTTAATATAGGTATCACATGGTGCATGCCCTTTCAAAAGGCGAACATTGAAATATTAGAGTGTTGGTTTAAATATTCAGCTATAGATGTCTTTCATTCGGAGCTTAAGGCTTTGGTTAGTCTAGAAAACGGCGCAGCCACTCTGTCAGACTTGAGTAATAACCCTGTCTTTATCTTTACCAAGTATGGAAATGGGGTCGTTACGCAAATATTTACAAAAGACACGTCTGATCTTGGCCAAATATCACTAAAAGTAATAGGCTACTCTACAGAGTTACCTGAAATAGCAGAGAGGTTAGGTGCTTTCGAGAAATGGTGGTAAAAAGGACTAACAAGTCAAAGCTCACGGACTTGGCAAAGCTGCCACTTTTTTGCTCCAAAAAATCGCCAACTTCACTAAGCCGGTGTGTTTAGTTGCTAATGTACAAAATATGCAGGGCGAAATTGGGACACCCACAGTTCTGAGTACCACGTCGCAGCGGCCAACAGAGCCGCAACCTACCCCTTCGCAGTCAGCCACGGTATTGTCTACCTCCTCCAATCCGCCGAGGGGAAGAAACCAGGTCAGGAGCGCCATCAGGGATGATAGCGTAGCCGCAGCGGGACATAGATGCCCCATCTGCGGTGGTCCGTCCGAGCTTGTGACTGACCCAAGGGAGACCGCACAGTGGTCGGATGGGCGGGGGAAGGTCTTCCTGGTCCAGCAAGAAGTCACTCGCCACAGCCTAAAGGGCAGCAGCATGCTACTGCCAACGGATGGATGTCCCGCGCAATGCGTTGAACTGGCAGAGGTGTACAAGGCGCACGGCACCGACGGTATGATCGGACAGGGAAATGAAAGTTGGTGGCGGTATATCGGAAGAGAAGAGCTGTCGTACGGAGGATCAATCCGCAGGCTTGCACCTTTGAGTTCGTTGGCCAGAGCCGGAGCGGGCGTTTGTCAACGACGACAGGGAGGCCTTGGCCTCCCTGTCTTGTCTCACATTGGTGTCCGGTTGCCCTGGCTCCCTTAACGCTGCTTGCCGCTGCCGATACCGAACGGGATGCGGTAGTCGCTGCTCTGATCACCCAGGCTCACGGTCAGGTTGCCCTGGGTGCGGCTCGGGATCTGCACTTGCTGGGTGCCCATCAGGTTGGCATGGACGGAGGCAACCACGTCGCCAGACTCGTCACGCACTTCCAGCATGGGGTTGGCCTTGCCTTCGACGGCGGCGGTCGCGTGCCAGTTCACAAACAGCACACCCGGGGCGGCGTTGAAGTCAGCCGGAACGGAAGCCTGGGCGAAACCTGCGGTCATCAGGCCTGCAACGGCCAGCATCTTGATTACGTTTTTCATGTTCATTCACTCTCTTGGTTTTTATGTCATTGCCTGGGCCGACGGGCCCGAATCAATGCATCCTTGCAAGAGGTTATTCAAATAGTGTGTTGTTCTTTCACCGACATCCGGCACCCTGTTTGAGAGTGCCACAGCCTTGAACGACCAGTTATTTGGCCGCTTGGCGTTCCTGCCTAAGCGTTGAGTGAATATTAAACATCCAGGCCCGCCATTGTTAGCGAGATAAACTGGCCTACATGTTCAAAAAATCTGAAGTGGCTGTACATCCCGGGTTCAGCGAAGAGCAGACCCCCACCGGCGAGGTCATGAGGGTAGTTCGGCTGCCGTACGGGCCCGGCAGATCACGCCGGCTCGGTGCGCCGGCGCCCGCCTTGCCAGGTGGTGCCCATGGAGGCGACGATGATCGCCGCGATCCCCAGCCACTGGGTCGGGGGCAACTGTTCCCCCAGCAACAGCAACCCCATCAGGGCCCCCATGGCGGGTTCACCGCTGGTCAGAATGCCGTAGCTCTTGAGCGGCAGTCGGCGCAGGGCAAACATCTCGAGGGAGTAGGGAATCGCGCTGGAGAGCAGACCTACCCCCGCGATGGTCAGCACCACGGGCAGGGTGAAGGTAGCCTCGCTCGCACCACCGAGGCCGAAGGGCAGTACCAGCAAGGCCCCCACCCACATGCCCAGCGCCGGCGCCTGCGCCCCCAGCAGGGCACCGGCCCGCTTGCCGGTCAGCATATAGAGCCCCCAGAACACCCCGGCCCCGAGCGCCAACGCCGCCCCCAGCGGATCGAGGGTCTGTTCGGCCGCCCGCAGCGGCAGCAACAACAGCAGGCCGACGATGGCCAGCGCCAGCCAGAGGAAGTCTGCCCGATGGCGCGAGCCGAGCAGCGCCACCGTCAAGGGGCCGATGAACTCGATGGCCAGCGCCACGCCGAGGGGGATCCGCTCGATCGCCAGATAGAAGAGCAGATTCATTGCCCCGAGCGACAGCCCATAGGGGATGGCCCCCAGCAGGGTGCGTCGATCGAGGGGCATTCGCCAGATCCGAAACACCAGCGAGAGGAGCAAGGCGGCGCATCCCAGCCGGAACAAGGTGGTACCGGCGGCCCCGATCAGGGGAAACAGGGACTTGGCCAGCGAGGCGCCGAGGGTAATCGACAGCATGGCGAGGATGACCGCCAGCAGGGAGGAGAAAGCAGTGGTGTGCGGTGGCATCTTGTTCAAACCTGAGCAGACAATGAGAAGTAAAATATATCTGGCGACGGCCGTAATTTCGGTCTAAAACTGGCCCTATTCGATAATTTTTATCTCTCTCCCCATGACCGACAAATTCGATCTGCTCATCCTCGCCGAATTGCAGCAGGATGCCCGCCTGCCGATCCCCGAACTGGCCCACCGGGTCGGCCTCTCGGCACCGGCCTGTTACCGCCGCGTGCGGGCGCTGCGGGAGGCGGAACTCATCGAACGGGAAGTGGCACTGGTGGCACCCGCCACCATGGGCTGGCCCATCACCATGCTGGTACTCGTGACGCTGGAGCGGGATCACGGCCGCATCGTCGATGAGATGATCGCCAGCCTGCAAGGGGAGCCGGAGGTCATGGACCTCTGGTACGTCACGGGGGAACAGGACTTCGTGCTGCAGGTCGCCGCGCGGGACATGCAGAGCTACGACCTGTTTACCCGGCGGGTGCTGCATGCCAGGGAGCAGGTGCGCAGCTTCAAGACCCTGGTGGTCATGAAACAGCACAAACGCTGCGGAGCCTTGCTGCCTGCCTGAGGTGAGAACGCACTGCCCGGTCGGGCTGGCACGTCCTTGGGAAGAAATCAGACGAAGGATGGCGCCTTGAACGCGGCGCCAGATCTCAACCGGGGCGGGATTGCCCGCCCCGGCTGGGTCAGACCGCCGCCAGCTCCTCCGCCGTCATCGGCCGCAACACCTTGCAGGGGTTACCGGCCGCCACCACGCCCGCTGGCACATCCTTGGTCACCACCGAGCCCGCGCCGATAACGCTGTTGTCCCCTATGGTGACGCCGGGGCAGATGACTGTACTCCCGCCAATCCAGACGTTGTGGCCGATCCGTACCGGCTTGCCGAACTCCACCCCCTTGATGCGCGGCGCCACCGCCACCGGATGAGCGGCGGTGTAGATCTGCACCCCGGGCGCCAGCAGCACGTTGTCGCCGATGTGCACCTCGCACACGTCGAGGATGGTGCAGCCCACGTTGGCGTAGAAGTTCTCGCCGACGAAGATGTTGGCGCCATAGTCGCAAAAGAACGGCGGGTTGATGGCGCACGCTTGGCCACGGCCGCCCAGCAGTTCATGTAGCAGGGCATCCCGCGCCGGTTTCTCCTGCCAGCTGGTGTTGAAGGTGTGATAGAGCCGGCGGCAGCGCTCGCGCGCCGCCTTGAGCTCAGGGTCGCCTGCATCATAAGGCGCCCCCGCTACCATCTTCTGCCACTCGGCGCCACGCACCGCCGTCTTCGTCATCACCTCGTTCATCGCCTACTCCACCAGCCAGATCAGGGATTCATAAGGGCGCAGCATACAGGACTGCGGCCGGGCCGGGCTATCCGGGTAGTTGCCAAGCAGCAGGCGCCCCTTGCCGGTGGCCAGCTCGTCCGGCAGGGCGAAGGTGGCCGGCTCGCCGTAGAAGTTGCTCACCACCAGCAGGGTCTGGCCGTTGGCGCGGCGGGCATAGGCCCAGATCTGTGGGTGCCCTGCCTGCAGCTCCTGATAATCCCCCTGGGTGAAGATGGGATGAGTCTTGCGCAGGCGGATCAGATCCCGGTAGTGCCAGAACACCGAGTTCTGGTCGGCCAGCGCCGCCTCGGCGTTGATCTCGGGGTAATTGGCGGCGGGCTTGAGCCATGGCGTTCCGCTGGTGAAGCCGGCGTTGGGGGCGGCGCTCCACTGCATCGGGGTGCGCGAGTTGTCGCGGGACTTGGCGCCGAGAATGGCCAGGATCTCGGCCTCGCTCATCCCTTCAGCCTGCTTGATGGCGAAGATGTTGCGGCTCTCCACATCCTGATAGTCATCGATGCGCTGATAACCGGGGTTGGTCATGCCGATCTCCTCCCCCTGATAGATGTAGGGGGTGCCTTGCAAGCCGTGCAATGTGCTGGCCAGCATCTTGGCGGCCACCACCCTATGCTCGCCCTCGTCACCGAAGCGGGAGACGATGCGCGGCTGATCGTGATTGCACCAGAACAGCGCCGACCACCCCTTGCCGTGCATGCCGCTCTGCCAGTGGTTGAAGATGCGCTTGAGTTCGAGGAAATCGAACGGTGCTTTCGTCCACTTGTCGCCGTTAGGGTAATCCACCTTCAGATGGTGGAAGTTGAACACCATGGAGAGCTCGGAGCCATCCAGTGCGCCGTAACGCTGGCAGTGCTCCAGCGAAGTAGAGGACATCTCCCCCACCGTCATGGCGCCGACCGGGGCAAACACCTCGCGGCTCACATCCTGCAAGAACTCGTGGATGCGCGGCCCGTCGGTGTAGAAGCGGCGGCCATCGCCAATCTCGTCATTCGGGAACGCCTGATCCTTGGAGATGAGGTTGATGACATCGAGCCGGAACCCATCCACCCCCTTCTTGGCCCAGAAGTGGATGATGTTTTTCACCTCGGCACGTACCGCCGGGTTCTCCCAATTGAGATCCGCCTGCTCGCGGGCAAACAGGTGCAGGTAGTACTGACCGGTGAGGTCATCTAGCTCCCAGGCACTGCCGCCAAACTTGGATTGCCAGTTGTTGGGCACACCGCCATCCACCGGATCGCGCCAGATGTAGTAGTCGCGGTAGGGACTGTTTTTATCCCCCAGCGCCGACTTGAACCAGGCGTGCTCGGTGGAGGTGTGGTTCACTACGATATCCATCACGATGCGGATGTCGCGCGCGTGGGCGGCAGCCAGCAGCGCCTCGAAGTCCGCCATGGTGCCGTAAGCGGGGTCGATGGCAAGGTAGTCGGCGATGTCGTAGCCGTTGTCCACCTGCGGGGAGACGTACACCGGGGTCAGCCAGAGGGCATCGACACCGAGGGTCTTGAGATAGTCGAGGCGGGCCATGATCCCCTTGAGATCGCCGGTGCCACGGGCAGCGGAATCCTGAAAGCTCTTGGGATAGATCTGGTAAATCACGGCGCTCTGCCACCAGGGTGTTTGGCTCATGGGTCTTGCTCTTGTCTCGAATGAAAAAGGGAGAGGGCGACCCCTGCGGGTCGCCCTGATGCGTGGGATCAGGCGCTGGCCTGGGCCAGCTTGCCGGCCGCCTGCTGGCGCTTGTAGACCAGCAGGGTCAGCACCACCGGCACCACGATGGCGACCAGCATGGCGAGGGAGTAAACGGCCCAGTATTGCGGCTGGATGGAGAGGATGCCCGGCAGGCCGCCTACCCCGATGCCGTTGGCCATCACCCCGGCGAAACCGCAGATGAGGGCGGCAAGGCTGGAGCCCACCATGGCGCACAGCATGGGGAACTTGTACTTGAGGTTGATGCCGTACATGGCCGGCTCGGTCACCCCCAGGTAAGCGGAGATGGCGGCAGGCACCGAGATCTCCCGTTCGTTCTCCTTGCGGCTGATCAGAATGATGCCGACGACTGCAGAAGCCTGAGCGATGTTGGAGAGGGCGATCAGCGGCCAGATCGGGGTGCCACCCATGCTCTGCATCAGCTGCAGATCCACCGCGTTGGTGGTGTGGTGGATGCCGGTGATGACCAGCGGCGCGTAGAGGAAACCGAACAGGGCGGCACCGATGGGAGCGAAGGAGCCTGTCATGGCGGCCTTGGCAGCGAAGCCGACACCGTCACCCAACCAGCGACCGAACGGGCCGATAAAGGCGTGGGCCACGATCACCGCCAGCAGCAGCGAAACGAACGGCACGATCACCAGATAGAGATAGGCCGGAATGATGCGCTTGAGGTTGGTCTCCACCCAGGCCAGGAATACCCCCGCCAGCAGGGCCGGAATGACCTGGGCCTGATAACCCACCTTCTGGATCACGAACAGGCCGAAGTCCCACACCTCGGGGGTCTGCTGACCGATGCCGTAGGCGTTCATCAGTTGCGGGGAGACCAGGGTGATACCGAGCACGATGCCCAGGATCTCGGAGCCGCCCATCTTCTTGACCGCAGACCAGCAGACGCCCACCGGCAGGAAGTGGAAGATCGCCTCGCCCAGCAGCCAGAGGAAGGCATGCACCTGAGCCCAGAACTGGCTGATCTCGGTAAGGGTGTGAGTGCCATCGTCGAACATCTTGATGTCGCCGATGACGTTGCGAAAGCCCAGGATCAGACCGCCGGTGATGATGGCGGGCAGCAGCGGCACGAAGATCTCCGCCAGATGGGAGATGCCCCGCTCCAGCGGATTCATGTTCTGGCGCGCCGCCTGCTTGGCGGCCTCCTTGCTGCCACCGCTAACGCCGATCTCTTCGGTCAGCGCCTTGTACCACTGCTCTACCTCGTTGCCGATGACCACCTGAAACTGGCCACCCTGGGTGAAGCTGCCCTTCACCGCCGGGATGGTTTCGATGGCCTTGCTGTCGGCTTTGGCCGGATCGTTCAGGACGAAGCGCAGCCGGGTCAGGCAGTGGCTGACGGTGGCGATGTTCTCCTTGCCACCGATCTTGTCGATGAGCGTGGCCAGGTGTTGTGCGTTGATCTTGGACATGAGTCTTCCCTCTGTGACTCCATTGATATTGGTCTGCGTCGCCCTTTTGGGCCAGTCAGTGGGCCCGAGCGTTTTTGGTATCGTTCCCATTTAGCATGCCGACAATCTGGCCAGATCAAAATGGGAACGTTCCCATTTCGTGGCCGAGCTCACAAAAAGCACATTTTTTGTGCAGGACTAGGTGATGGCAATCACAGAGGGTGGCTGGGGGCTATGGTCGCCAGCGGAGGCAGATCCTGCTCGATCTGGCCGAGCAGCTGACGGGCCGCCTGCTCGCCCGCCCCCTTGTAGCCCAGATCCAGGCTGAGGGCGTTGGGGAAGAGAAAGCTGAGCATGGGGTTGTTGCCAAGACCGGTCACCAGCACCTCGCTGCGCCCCTGCTCCTGCAGGTATTTCGCCGCGCCGATGGCGAGGGTGTCGCTGGCGCAGACCAGGGCGCCGGTAGTCGGGGTGAGCAGCTCTCCCGCCAGCCTATAGCCGCTCTGCAGGCTGAGATCACCGAGGGCACTGCGCGCCGCCAGCCCCTGCTCGGCGCAGTAACCGAGGTAGGCGTCGAGCCGGCGCTGACCGGTGGTGAGGTCGCTGGTATCCACCCCCAGATAGGCGATGTCGCGAATACCGCGGGCGGCGAGCTGGTCCAGCATGGTGTGCACCGCACCGGCATCGTCAAAACAGACCGAGGAGAAGCCGGGGTGATCGCGGGCGACCAGCACCAGCTTATCCCTTAGCGGCGCCATGGCGGCATAGTCCAGGTCGTTGAAGGCGAACAAAATAATGCCATCCACCCCGCGCCGCTCCAGCACCGCCAGATGCTCCTGCACCTTGGCGGGGGAGAACTTGCTCTCCATCAGCACTGCGTCGTAACCGCGCTGATAGAGGGTCTCCAGCATGCCGCGCACCGCCTGGTTTTCCGAGCTGGAGTCGAGCCGCGAGACGATGATCCCCACCACCTGCTGGCTCTGGCTGCGCATGGCCCGCGCCGACTTGCTCGGCACGAAGCCGTGTTCGGCGATGATCTGCTCCACCCTGTCGCGGGTCGCCTGCTTCACCTTGGGATCCTGATTGAGCACCCGGGAGACGGTCGACTTGCCGACACCACTGAGTCGGGCGATATCGAGGATGGTCAGTTTTTTGTCCATGAAGTGGCTCACAGGGGCTCGGCGGTGGAATTGCCCACATTGTTGTGATTAACCCCTGTGAATACAAGCCCATGGCGTTAGAATGCCCCTTTGGCCCAGCGAACGCCGTGCCATTCGCCATCGCACAGGACGCGTATTATGGATCTGTTGGCAAGTCTGCACTTCTCCCTCTCCATCACGGGCCCCATCTGCGTGGTGCTGCTGCTCGGCATCTGGCTCAAGCAGCTGGGACTGTTGCCCGACAGCTTCGTCGAGTCCGCCTCCCGCCTGGTGTTCCAAGTCACTCTGCCCGCCCTGCTGTTCCTCAGCATGGTGCGCACCGACTTTTCCACCATGCCGAGCCCATGGCTCATCCTCTACGGCCTGCTCGGCACCCTCACCGGCTTTCTGGTGCTGGAGCTGCTGGCAGCCCGCTTCATTCCCGAGCGGCGCCAGCGAGGCATCTTCGTGCAGGGCAGCTTTCGCGGCAACATGGGGATCATGGGGCTGGCCTATGTACAGAACGCCTATGGCGCCGAGGGGATCGGCGCCGCCGCCCTGCTGGTGGGTTCGGTCACCGTGCTCTACAACGTGCTCGCGGTGATCACCCTGACCCGCAGCCTGGGGGGCAGCAAGGGGATCAAGCCGATCCTCAAGGGGATCGCCAAAAATCCGCTGATCATCGCCATTCTGTCCGCCCTGCCCTTCGGCCTGCTCGGCATCGAGCTGCCCCAGCTGGTGATCACCACCGGCAACTACTTCGCCAACATGACCCTGCCGCTGGCCCTGCTCTGCACCGGCGCTAGCCTCAACCTCAAGGCCCTGCGCGGGGGTGCCCTGCTGACCGGCTGGGCCACCGCCAACCGGCTGTTCTGCATCCCGGTGCTGCTGGTGATGGGGGCCTGGGCACTGGGCTTCAGCCCGCAGGCGCTCGGCATCCTGTTTCTCATCAGCTCCACCCCCACCGCCGCCGCCAGCTATGTGATGACCCGCGCCATGGGGGGCGACAGCGTGCTGGCAGCCAACATCATCGCCACCACCACGCTGGGTTCTCTGGTCAGCACCAGCCTGGGCGCCGCCCTGATGAACTACCTGGGGCTGATGGGCTAGCCAGCAGCAAACGTGCTGGCCCTCCATGCAATCATCATCATCGCCACCACCACGCTGGGTTCTCTGGTCAGCACCAGCCTGGGCGCCGCCCTGATGAACTACCTGGGTCTGATGGGCTAGCCAGCAGCAAACGGGCTACCCCTCACTCCCTCATCACCCCTTGACCTTGCCGCGGGCGGCAGCTTTACGCTGACTGCCTATCAACAGAGGAGATATCCCATGACCATCGAACTCACCGTCTCCGGCATGTCCTGCGGTGGCTGCGCCGCCAGCCTGCAAAAAGCCCTGCTGGCCCAGCCTGCCGTCAGCAGCGCCAGCGTCGACTTTGCCAGCAGCAAGGCCGTCATCGAGAGCGAACTGAGCAAGGCCGAGCTGATCGCCCTGATCGAAGCCAAGGGCTTCTCAGCGAGTTAAATTATCTCTATATAGGTATAAAACAGGTTAAAATTCTGTACCCAGCTGTTTTTTGGTGAGAGTCATCACAAACCCCGGCAACAAAAAGCGCAAACTTGCTGCAATTTTTCTCACCTCAGAAGGATTTGCTGCATGACTCTCCCGATCCGCAAGACCCTGCTCGCCGCCGTCCTCGGCCTGACCCTCTCCCCGATGGCCATGGCCCTGCCCAACGTCCATATCCTGGCCACCGGCGGTACCATTGCCGGGGCGGGACAGTCTGCCACCCAGTCCAACTACGAGGCCGGCAAGGTGGCCATCGAGACGCTGATCGCCGCCGTGCCCGAGATGAAGAACGTGGCCGACGTGCAGGGTGAGCAGGTGGTCAAGATCGGCTCCCAGGACATGAACGACGAGGTGTGGCTCAAGCTGGCCAAGCGGGTCAACGAGCTGCTGGCCAAGGATGACGTGGATGGCATCGTCATCACCCACGGCACCGACACCATGGAAGAGACCGCCTACTTCCTCAACCTGACCGTCAAGAGCGACAAGCCGGTGGTGCTGGTCGGCGCCATGCGCCCCTCCACTGCCATGAGCGCCGACGGCCCGATGAACCTCTACAACGCCGTGGTGACCGCCTCTGACCCCGCCTCCAAGGGGCGTGGCGTCATGGTAGCGATGAACGACACCGTGCTCGATGCCCGCGACGTCACCAAGACCAACACCACCGGGGTGCAGACCTTTGCCTCCCCCAACTTCGGCCCGCTCGGCTACATCCACAACGGCAAGATCGACTATCAGCGCAGCCCAGCCCGTCTGCACACCAGCAAGACCCCGTTTGACGTGAGCAAGCTCGACAAGCTGCCGCAGGTCGGCATCGTCTACAGCTACGCCAATGCCACCGATCTGCCGGCCAAGGCGATGGTGGATGCCAAGTTCGACGGCATCGTCAGCGCCGGGGTGGGCAACGGCAACCTCTACCACACCCTGTTCGACACCCTGGCCAAGGCGAGCAAGGACGGCATCCGGGTCGTGCGCTCCGCCCGCGTGCCGACCGGTTCCACCACTCTGGATGCCGAGATCGATGACGCCAAGTACGGCTTCGTCGCCGCCGAGACCCTCAACCCGCAGAAAGCACGGATCCTGTTGATGCTCTCGCTCACCCAGAGCAAGGATCCGGCCCAGATCCAGCGCTGGTTCCAGCAGTTCTGACCGCCCTGCCGGCATCGGCCGGCATGGGGTGATGACAACAACAAGGGCGGGACAAGATCCCGCCCTTTTGCATCTGGTATGGCTGGTGCCTCAGTTCGCCATCAGCCAGCCGCAGAAGCCAAGATAGATCAGCCCCACCCAGGCGAGCCTGCCCGCCGTCATCCGCTCCCGACTGAACCCCCACCACAACAGCACGACCGCCAGCAGGGTCACCAGCGAGGAGACCATCATGGTGCTGTCCAGCAGCCAGGGGGTGAACAACAGGCAGAACGCCTTGGGAATGGTGCCCTGGATCATCATGGCCCCCGAGATATTGGCCAGCGCCAGCCGGTGCTTGCCCTGCCGCACCCAGATCAGCACGTTCATCAGCTCGGGCATCTCGGTCGCCACCGGGCTCAGCAACAGGGCCGCCAGCACCGGCGAGAGGCCGAACAGCTCGCCCATGCTCTCCAGCTGGTGAACGAACAGCTGGGCCGCCAACGCCACCACCACCAGCGCCACCAGGGTTTGCAGCAGCACCTTGCCGAGCGCCGGGATCTCGGCGCCCGGATCCAGCTTGAGGGGCTCTGGCAACTCGACCTCGTGGCTGTCGGTCTGTTTCAGCTCACGCCGCACATAGACCAGATACACCAGTACGAACAGCGGGGCCAGCCAGGTTTTACCGGTGAAGGCCACCATGCCGAGGGCCACCGCCACCAGGAAGATACCAACGAACCAGGTCTGATCGAGGCCTATCTCGCGCTGCACCTCACCATCGATGGCCCTGTGCTCGCGGCTCATGCACAGCAGCAGGGTCACGCCGACGGCGGCATAACCAATGGTGGAGAGTACCAGCGGACCGCCGAGGGCGGCGCCTATCCCGATCTGCTGCTGAGCGGGGGCATCCCCCATCAGCAATGCGGTCAGGGTGACGATGCACTCGGGCAGGGCGGTGCCAAGGGCCGCCAGCAGGGAGCCGGTGGCACTCTGGGAGAACTTGAAGTGGTGGCCGGTCCATTCGATACCGTTGACGAAATATTCGCAGGCCAGATAGATGGTGACGGCAGAGAGCAGAAATAACAGCAGGGTGATCAGCATGATGAGTAACCGCCAGGCGAGCAGAACAACCAATGGACCCGATACGGCTCGCCCGGCTGGCTTGCATATCGAGGCCAAAGGTCTTGCAGAGCGATGGATACCATCGCCGCCCATGCCATGGATCTGAGGATCCAAGAATGTTGACATGAGCCCTGCCCGGATCACGGGCGGGTTGCTACTCCCCTATGACAGTGCGGGCTTTTTACCAAGTTGAGCGCCACCTCACAAGGCAAACTAATGATCATTCGCTCAACAAGTTGTAAGGGAATGTAACCGTCCCCCACCGGCTTTGCCGTCCGGATCCACTCCCCTGCCGGCGAACGCTTCGCCTTGGCACACCGTTTGCTATGAGATGACTACTGTCCACACTGATTTGGGAAGGGTGAACGATGAAACGGTGGATCCAACATTTCTATCAACTGAACCGCCTCAACTGGCTGATGGTCTGGCTGCTGCTCTGCTGCAGCATCATCCTGCTGTTTCCGGCCGGTTTGATGAAGGGGGCCGTCAGCCAGTGGGCCGCCACACACGCCGCCTGGCTAGGCGTCGGCATGCTGATCGCCATCTCCTACTTCTGCAGTCAGGGCTTCCTGATCGCCTGGGAGTGGGCCTGCGACGAGTGGCAGTCCCGCCGCCAGCAGGATCAGCTGGCCCAGATGATCTCCTTTCTCGACTTCAACGAGAAGGCAGTGCTGCGCGAGTTCGTGCTGCAACGTAAAAGCGTCATAAACTTGCCGATCACCGAGCCTGCCGTCAAAAACCTGATGGATGCCGGCGTACTGACCTATGCCTATGGCAAACCGGTGCGCGAGAAAGAGGACGAGAACCAGATCCGCGCCCTGATGATTGCCCTGCCAGCCCGGCCGCTGCTCACCTACAAGGTGCTGGGGTTGTCGCGCGGCAAGATGAGCGACGAGCAGGTAGAACAGATCATGAATGCCAGACCCAAGTTCGCGCAGAAAAGCTTTCAGCGCTGATCTTCGTTCCCGCCAATAAAAAGAGCCGGCCCCTTGGCCGGCTCTGTCGTTTCTGCCCCGTTACTGGGTTCTCGCCTTGAGATAACCGGCGTAGTCCGGGATCTGCACGCTGAACGCCTGGCGCATATGGGGGCTGTCCATGATGAAATCGGCGGTCGCCTCGTTGGTGGCGACCGGGATGTTCCAGACTGCCGCGAGGCGCAACAAGGCCTTCACGTCCGGATCATGGGGCACCGCATTGAGGGGATCCCAGAAGAAGATCAGCACGTCGATCTTGCCCTCGGCGATCAGGGCGCCGAGCTGCTGGTCGCCCCCCATGGGGCCGGAGAAGAGACAGGTGATGGGCAGTTGTGCCTGCTTGCCGAGCATGGTGCCGGTGGTACCGGTGGCGTAGAGATGGTGGAGCTTGAGCTCCTCCTTGCGCCGCATCACCCAGTTCAGCAGGGGGGTCTTCATGTTGTCGTGAGCCACCAGCGCCACTCGCTTGTGGGCCGCCATCTCACGGGCGATCTGTTCCATGGACATCATCCGTAGCAGTGTTGTTTGAATAGAGCCGTATCCTAATCGAAAGCGGCGCCCGTTGCCTTGCCGGGCGCCGTAACTGTGATCACTTCGACTGTTCAATCCACTGCTTGTTCTTCTGCTCCAGCACCGAGATGGGCAGCATGCCGTATTCCAGCACATGGTGGTGGAACGCCTTGAGGTCAAAGCCTGTGCCCAGCGCCTGCTCGGCCGACTCCCGCATCCGGATCAGCGCCAGCTGGCCCGCCTTGTAGGAGGTCGCCTGGCCGGTGTAGGCCATGTAACGCGGTACTTCGGAGCTGATGTCCCCCGCCCCCAGCGCCGAGTTCTCCTTCATGTAGTTGACGGCTTGGTCGTGGCTCCAGCCATACCAGTGGATGCCGGTATCCACCACCAGCCGCATGGCCCTCAGCATCTCCTCGTTGAGGCGGCCGAAGTACTGCAGCTGGTTGTTGAAGGCGGACGATCCCTCGACCTTCACGTCCCCCACCGCCGGATCATAGAGACCGCGCCCCTGATAGAGCCCCATGTCGTGATCCGCCAGGTATTCGGTGTAGAGCGCCCAGCCCTCCGCATAGGCGGTGTAGGAGGCGTTCGCCACGTACTGCGGGAAGTCGGGATCCTTGGCGGCCAGCTCCTGGGCTATGGTGATCTGGAAGTGGTGACCCGGCGCCGCCTCGTGGGCCAGCAGGGTGCTGATGTTCCAGCTCTGCAGACCATAGGGGTAGTAGGTGTTGAGGAAGAACTGCCCCTTGCGGCCCGTCTGCGGGTTGCCGTCCTGATACCAGGCCACCCCGCCGTATGGCGCATCTTCATAGGAGACGGGCACCACCTCGTAATCCAGCTTGGGAATGGTACGCTCGGCATCGAAGAAGTCCAGCAGCACCAGCGCCGCCTTGCTCTTGAAGGCGTTGTACTCCTGCAGTGCACGCTCGTGTTCGGCCAGCGCCTGTTGCTGCGGCCCGCTCAGGGTCGCCCCGGCTGCATTGTCCGGGTTGAGGCCGGCGGACCAGACCGCCAGCGGGTTCTGATAGAAGAAGGCCGGCTCGTTCAGATAGCGGAAGAAGGCGTAGATCTGGCCGCTCTGCTTGCTCTGGGCCACATCGTCGCTGTCACACTTGCCGACGGTATGGCACACCTTGACCATGGCGCCGAAGATCCGCTCCACCTCGCTCAGCCCCAGCGCATGCACCTGCTCCGGCGTCATGTCGGTGGTGGTGTGCTTCTTCAGCAGCCAGCGATACCAGTCGCGCCCGTTGGTCATGCCGCAGAAACCGTCGTCGCACTCGCCGCTGCCAAGGCGCACCGCATAGGCGCCGCCATGCTGGTAATCCAGGTAGTCGCGCAGCGCCAGATAGCGGCCGTTGATGCTGTCCAGCACCCCCTTGTACTCGCTGCGCAGCGCCTCGTCCGCCTCTCCCGGCAGTTGCTGCCAGCCGAGATAGGCGCCGGCGATCGCCTCCCCATCCAGCTTGCTGTTGAGCTGGGCCAGCAGCCGGTCCACCAGCTCGTCCGGCAGAGTGTTGCCCTGGGCGCTGCCCAGTTCGAACTGGTGCTTCACCTCGGCAAGGTAGCCGTCATAGGCCTTGAGCCAGGTGAGGTGCTCCTGATACCAGGCCAGTGGTGCGATCGCGGCCCTCGCCTTGCTCGCCGGAACCGGTGCCGCGGCCGGGCGATCGATATCGCGCCGCCAGGCGGCATCTCCCGGTGCGACCCGCTCGGCCGAACTCTGCTCGAAGTAGTCGAAGCCACCCTCGACGGTGCGGGCGGCCCTGCCACTGGCGGGGGCAGCCCCCACCTCATCGGCCAGATCCACCACCCGGTTGCGGAAGTGATGGATCGGGATCTGGGACTGGGGCAGATCGTAACCCGCCAGGTTGATCTGCAGATCCCAGCGGATCATGTCGTAGAACAACCGGTCCCGTTCGCTCAACACGCTCGAGTCCAGGGCATCCAGCCGTTTGAGCAGGGAACTGTCGAGGGCCTTGCGCTTGGCGATGCTGGCGGCATCGATGGCAAAACCGTAGGGGTCGAGCGCCTGGCCTTCGCGCAGGGCCTCGTCCATGGTCTGCATCAGAGAGGCCTTGGTGGCGGCGGGATCCGCCGGGGCGTTGGAGCTGTTGTCGTTGCAGGCAGCGAGCGAGAGTGCGATGGCGCAAGCCAGCGCCAGCTTGTTGGGCAAGAAGTGCATGGTGTAGTCCTTTAACCGTTGTTATTGTTTGTCCCCAATAAGGGGTTCCAATAGTGCATCTCTCCCGCGGACTTTTTTGCGACCTGATTAACAAAAATAAGCTTATTTTTCATGGTGATAAGCATCATGAAAAGCTATGCAGCCAGACATTAAAAAACCCGCCGCAGCGGGTTTTTTAATCGTTTTTTCATGCCATAACTATTCAGGAGCCGCCGTGATGCAGCTGGGACTGCTGATAGTTCTCCAGTCCGATGCGATCGATGAGATCGAGCTGGGTCTCCAGCCAGTCCACGTGCTCCTCCTCGTCTTCCAGGATCTCCTGGAACAGGTCGCGGCTGATGTAATCCTGCACCGACTCGGCGTAGGCGATGGCGACCTTCAGGTCCGGGATGGCATCCATCTCCAGCGACAAGTCGCAGCGCAGCATCTCCTCCACCGTCTCGCCGATGCGCAGCTTGCCCAGATCCTGCAAGTTGGGCAGTCCTTCCAGAAACAGCACCCGCTTGACCAGCTCGTCGGCGTGTTTCATCTCATCGATGGACTCGTGATACTCCTTGTGACCGAGCGCCTTGAGGCCCCAGTCATCGTAGATGCGGGCGTGCAGGAAGTATTGGTTGATGGCTATCAGCTCATTGGCCAGCACCTTGTTGAGGTGGGCAATGATCTTGGGATCTCCTTTCATCGACAGTGCTCCTTGGTTCGTGCCTGAGGCCGAGATCCTTAGAGCTTAGTCCAGAAAAGTGACAACAAGAGGTCCGGCGAGCCAGCTCGCCTGCGGGAAGGGATTGAAAAGACGGGCCGGTTTTGCCGGCGACAAGCCCTGCTCAGGCCACCTCGTAGTAGAGCGGCGCCTGTTCCAGCTCGGCCTTGTCGAGTTCGGCGGCGATGATCTCCATGGTCATGCGCACGCATTTGCCACACTGGGCACCCACTTCGAGCGACTGCTTGAGCTGGCGAAACTCGGTCTTGCCTGCCTGTACCGCCTTGCGGATCTGGGAATCTGTGATGCCGCGGCACAAACAGACGTACATAGTGTTTACCTCATGCTGGATTGCCATGAAATCTAAATGAGAATGGTTCGTAGTGCAAATAACGATTGGTAATAAGATCCCCCGCTTGCCAGCCATCACCCCCTTGGTGACAATGCCCTGTCACTGAGGGAAACATCATGCTCAAGAAACTGTTCACTGCCCTGTTTGGCGGCCAGCCCGCTCCGGCCACCGAAGTCACGCCCACCGAATACGCCGGCTACCTCATCTATCCCGAGCCCATGGCCGAAGGGGGTCAGTATCGACTGGCTGGCCGCATCACCAAGGAGTTGGATGGCGTGCTGCAGACCCACCGCTTCATCCGCTCCGATCTGTTTGCCAACCCCGCCGATGCGGAGCGCTTCATGGTGCAGAAGGCGCACACCTTCATCGACCAGATGGGGGATCGCATGTTCGAGCCCCGCAAACCGGCCGACAGCACCGCCTCATGATGCCGGCTGCGCTCAACGAGTTGCGCCAGGCGCTGGCTCGCACCGGTGAACGGCGGCTGATCTGGCTGGAAGGTGATGAGGCCGATTGCATCACCCGAGCCGAGGCGAAGCTAAGCGGCGTCAGCTACTGGCTGGGGGACGGCCCGAGCGAGCACAACCCGCAACCGGCGGCCAAGGCGTTGCAGCGGCTCGGTCAGGAGTGCGACACGCTTGTATTTAATACTTTCAGCGGTTTTCATCCCGACGCATTCGGGGCGCTGGCGGGCACCTTGCGGGCAGGCGGTCTGCTGCTGTTGCTGACGCCGCCGCGGGCCCAATGGCCAGCCTGGCCGGATCCAGACCGGGTACGGCTGGTGGCACAACCGGAAGACATGGTGCTGGCGGGTCACGGCTTTCTCGCCCGGCTGGCACGGCTGCTGGCGGGTGATCCTGCCCTCGGTCTGACGCCCCCTGCCACGCCGACCCCATGGCAGCCGGTTGGGCCAGCGCGGCCATTGAGCTGTGATCAGGCCCGCGCCCTGCCCGCCATCCACAAGGTGTTGCACGGTCACCGCCGCCGCCCGCTGGTGTTGAGCGCGGATCGGGGCCGCGGCAAGAGCAGCCTGCTGGGGCTGGCCGCCGCCGAGCTGCTGCGCCAGCAACCCGATCTGCAGATCGTGGTGACGGCGCCCTCCCAGGCCACGGTCGCCACCCTGTTTGCCCACGCCGCCCACGCCCTTGAAGACGTACCACAACTGCTGGCAGGGCTCAGCTACTGCTCGCCGGATCGGCTGGTGCACGAACCGCTGCAACCCGACCTGCTGCTGGTGGACGAAGCGGCCGCCATTCCCACCCCTCTGCTGGAAGCCATGCTGGCCCGGCACGGCCGCATCGTCTTCGCCACCACAGAACACGGCTACGAGGGCACGGGGCGCGGTTTTCACCTGCGCTTCAAGCGGGTACTCGATCGCGAGACGCCCGGCTGGCAGGAGATCCACCTGGCCGAGCCGATCCGCTGGAGCAGCCGGGATCCGCTGGAGCCGCTGGTGTTCCGGCTGCTCGGCCTCAACGCCGAGGTCGAAACACCGCCAGCACCCACCCAGCCTGGCTGGCGCCGGCTCGAGCAGAATGCACTGGCTGCCGACGAGGGGCTGCTCCATCGAGTGTTCGGCCTGCTGGTGCTGGCCCACTACCAGACCACGCCGAGCGATCTGCGCTACCTGCTGGAGAGCCCGGCCCTCGACATCCATCTGCTGGAGCAGGGCCCACATCTGCTCGGGGTGGCACTGGTGGCCAGGGAAGGAGAGATAGCAGACGAGCTGGCCGAGGCGATCTGGGCCGGGCGGCGGCGCCCGCGCGGCCATCTGCTCCCCCAGTCGCTGCTGGCACACGCCGGCTTCAAAACCGCAGGCGCGCGCAGCTACGCCCGGGTGATGCGCATCGCCATCCACCCGGCGCTGCATCGCCACGGGCTGGGATCGCTCCTGCTGGCCCACCTCGAACAGCATTATCAGGCGGCAGGGCTCGACTATCTGGGCTCCGCCTTCTCGGCCAGCGCCGATCTGCTGCCCTTCTGGCGCAAGGCCGGGCTCAGGGTGCTGCGCATCGGCCTGCAGCGAGATGCCGCCAGCGGCAGCCACGCCGCCCTGCTGCTCAAGGCGCTGCAACCAAGCTGCGCCGCCGAGCTGGCCGACTGGCACCAACGCTTCGTGCGCCAGCTGCCCACCCTGCTGGCAGGCGAGCTGAAAAATCTTGAATCCGAGCTGGTGTGGCAATGCCTGCAGGATGGTGAGGCCAGCTCGAGCAGGCTCGATGAGTTTGATCAGGATGAGCTGGCCTGCTTTGCCCACCATCACAAGCCGTTCGAGCTGTGCCAGCCCAGCCTGCAGCGCTGGCTGGCGGGCAACCTGACAACACTGGCAAAGCTTGACCCCGCCGAGCGGCAACTGCTGATCGCCACCATCTGGCAATATGCCGACTGGGGAGCGCTGGCGGCCAGGCTGCAACTGGCAGGCAAACCGGCGGTCATCAAAGCGCTGCGCAGCCTGCTGGCCCGGCTGCTGCCACCCGCTACCACTCGATAGGCTCGCCTCGCCAGTCGAGGTAGCTCAGCTCGCCATCCGGCGTCAGCCGCGCCATCAGCGTCACCAGATGCGCGGCAGCCTGTTGCGGGCTGTGCAGGCTGCCGGCGGCCAGGTTGCCGTGAAATGGGCGCGATAGCGCGGTATCCACTGTGCCCGGATGAAACGCCAGCAACTTGACGCCGGGCGCCCGTCTGGCGAGCTCGATGGCGGCACACTTGAGCAGCATGTTGAGAGCCGCCTTGGCGGCGCGATAGCCATACCAGCCCCCGGCGCGGTTGTCGCCAATGCTGCCAACCCGGGCGCTGAGCACCGCCAGGGTACAGGGGCTCGACCCCAGCAGCGGCAGCAGTTGGCTGATCCAGCGCAGCGGCAGCAGGGCGTTGGTCTGGTAGAGCTGGGTCATGGCCTCGAGGTTGAGCGCCTCGAGCCGCTTCTCCGGCCGGATGCCTCCCTGCTGCAGCAGGCCGTTGCAGATCACCAGCCAGCGCGGCCTCGGCGCCAGCTCGCCGATGCGGGCCACCACCTCTGCCAGCTGTTCATCACTGTAATCGCAGTGCAGCCAGTGCAGCCTGCTGCTGTTGAGCTCCGCCGGTTGCGGCTGGCGACTGACGGCGATGACGGGCGCGGCGCCCGCCGCCAGCCAGTGTTCGACCAGAGCGCTTCCCAGCCCACCGCCGGCGCCGATCACCACGACACTCTCTTCCATGACGAGCCCCCTTGTGGCGAGTGTGATGGCCTTCTCCATCGCCCCGCGCTTTTCCTGATAGGCTGATACGCGCCTTCCTGCCTGCGGGATCAAGCGGTTATGGAGGCGATCTTGTGTGGATCCCGCCGTCGTCGGCGGATCCATTCCTATACTGAGGGAAAACCGCAGCGGGTGCTGCCAGCGCAACCAGAAGCACGAGAGTGACCATGATGTCCAAAGACGGGGAAGAGCGTAAATCCATCCTGACCGAGAGCGGCACCAACGAGCTCGAGATCATCGAATTCCATCTCAAGAAGCAGCTGCCCGATGGCCGCGAGAAAATAGCCTATTACGGCATCAACGTCGCCAAGGTGCGCGAGGTGATCCGGGTGCCGGAAACCACCGACTACCCCAATGCCCAGCGCCACATGGTGGGGGTCTTCTCCCTGCGCGAGCGGCTGATCCCGCTGGTGGATCTGGCCGGCTGGCTCGGCATCCGCACCAACCCGGACAACAGCAACAAAGTGGTCATCGTCACCGACTTCAACAAGATGGCAAACGGCTTCCTCATCGATAGTGTCAGCAGGATCCATCGGGTCTCCTGGGAGGATGTGGAGTCCCCCAGCCAGTTCCTGGAGGCGGGCGAGAATGACTGCGTGGTGGCGGTGGTCAGGCGCGACGGCAACCTCATCATGATCCTCGACTTCGAGAAGATCATCGCCGACATCAACCCTGAACTCAGCATGGAAAAGTACGATGTGACCCAGGATCGCAAGGTCATCATCGACGATCGCATGATGGCCATGCGCCAGGCCAAAACCATCCTGGTGGTGGACGACTCCGCCTTCATCCGCAAGATGATCGAAACCACCCTGCGCACCGCGGGCTACAACGTGGTGACTGCCAAGGATGGGGGTGACGGGCTGGAGATGCTGATGGAGTTCGATCGCCTGTCGCAGGAGGAGAAGATCCCGGTGGCCGAGTTTGTCAGCGGCGTCATCACCGACGTGGAGATGCCCCGCATGGACGGCATGCACCTGCTCAAGCGGCTGCGCGATACCCCCGCCTTCAAGACCACCCCCATCGTCATGTTCTCGTCGCTGATGAGCGATGACAACCGCCACAAGGCGCTGCAGCTGGGCGCCAACGACACCATCACCAAACCGGAGCTGGGCCGCATGGTCGGCATGATGGACAACTTCCTGCTCGGCATCCCCATCCCCAGACCCGGCAACCTGTGAGGCCGCCGAACGGCCACTCAAGCAAAAGGGCGCCGAGGCGCCCTTTTGCTGCTTGATGGCTCAACCCAGCCAGAGATAGAGCTGGTGAGCCGCCACCCCGGCGCACAGGCCGCCGATGGTGTGGGCCACAATGGCGCGGGAGGTGAGATGGCGATAGCCGAGCGCATCCAGCATGGCGGTGTGGGTGCTCAAGAAGCCGCTCCAGCACATGCCCATGGCGGTGAACACTGCCACCTCGTTGCCGGTGATCCAGCCCTTGCCGATGAAGGGGGGCACCAGCGACATGGCAGCACCGACCGCCCCCAGCGAGGTGACCGGGAAGGCCACCAGTTCAGCGTGGGTGAAGCCGAACAGCAACTCGAACAGCCAGCCCACCTTGGCTGCCAGCACGGGCAGCAGCGCCACCCCCTGGAAGGCCTCGCCACTGTAACCCTGCTCGCCAGGCCCGAAGGTCAGCAGCATCACGAAGGTGCTGATGATGAGCACCCCCGGGATCACCGCCATCCCCAGCTCCACCCCGGACTTGCCACCGTCCAGCAGGGCGTTGAGCACCCGCAGCCAGGTCGGGGCGGCTTCCTGGCTCAGACCCGGTTTGGCCCCCACGCTCGCCACCTCGTCGGTGATCGGGGTCTCCCCCACCAGCGGGCGGATCATCCGCTGCATCAGCCGGGTCGATACCACGGAGCCGATGAGGGCGCCGAGCAGACCGATCAGCGCCGCGCTGGCGGTGGACTCGCCGCCCGGCAGTTGCAGGGTGGCCATGAAGGTCACCACGATCAGCCCCATGCCGAAGGCAGTGCCGAAGTTGGTGAGCGACACCAGCTGCCAGGGGGTGAAGCCCTTGCGAAAGCGGCTGTCCTTGGCGAGGCTGATCACCGCCGGGTTGTCGGAGAAGAAGGTCATCAGGGCCGCCAATGCGGTGCGCCCCGGCAACCGGAACACCGGCTTCATCAGCGGTGCCAGCAGCACCTCCAAAAGGCGGATCACCCCGAACTCGCTGAGCAGCTGGCTGAGCGCGCCAGACAGCACGGTAATGCCCATGATGAAGAGCACTGTGTTGAGCAACAGCTGGTGGGCGGTGTTGAACAGGGTGTTGACCAGGGCGGAGAGGCCCATCTGGCTGCCGAGGTAGCCAAACAGGCTGCCGAGGATAACCAGCACCAATACCGGCTCCAGCCAGCGGCGAAGGGAGGCCGCCCCCTGGTGAGAATCTTTAACTGCTTGATTTTCCATACCAATCCTGAAATCTGTCGCTGTGTGGTGAGTATTGTTGTTATGGCCCCCATAAAGCAGGAGCCCTTGTCTTGCGACAAGGGCTCCTTGAATGACTCTTCCTGCCGGCCGCGAACCCGTGCCATACGGATTGACGCTTCGCCGCGCTAGCGGCTGAACCAGGGAGGAAACACGGGTGGCCGGACGATCCTGTCCAGTCTGCCCGTCTCGCGTCAGCGCGCCGGCCCACGGCCAGCCCGGCGACGAAACGGGGCGGCAGTATAACAACTGGGGCCTGTCAGCGAAACAAGGGGGGAGACCTGCACCTTGCCACCCCCTCGCCTGTGCTGGCCGCCAACGAGCCCTACGGCTTCACCCCTTCGCTCTTCAACCACTTGCGCAGCCGGCCGTTGGCATTGTGATAGGGCGAGGCGGTATTGAACTGGATCATCCGCCCCAGCGGCCAGCGTTCATACCAGGGGCGACCGTACAACTCATCGTCGCTGCGCTGCCCGATCAGTTCGACGATGCGGGCCCTGGCCGCCACCAGCCGGGTCAGCAGCTGCGGGTAGGTCAGCCCCTCATAGTCCCGATAGAATTTGTGCGCCAGCCCGCCCAGCTCGTTCCATTTAAAACCGGTCTCGGGAAAATCCACCGGCAGACCCGCCGCATCCCACTCGATCCACTTGATCACCAGCTCATTCCAGCCGATGAGGTAGGCCACCAGATTGGCCACGCTCATGCGGGTGCCCTTGCTGTGCCCCTCCATCACCGGCTCTTGTGTCAGGCCCTCGGGGACGGCCTGCAAGGCCTTGAGCAGCTTGCCGAAGTTCGTCTCGATGGCGAGCAGCAGCTCGGCCTTGTCAGCAGGGATCCCCATCACTTTTCTCCTGAATGCCCGCCACCCGACAAGCGGCGGGCGAGATTGCCGTCCACGGCCGGCGCGGGTAAGCTCGCCCCATCGGCCATCCATCTACTCATCCAGCAGCACCATGAACGACCTCGTGACCTACATCAGGGCCATCCATCGCCAGGCGGGGCCGGCGATCATCGTCCGCCAGCAGAGTGAACAACACAGCGAGCAGGACGAGAGCGGTACCCTGACTCATCACCGGCAGACCCATTACTGGTTTGCCAACGGCGTGGTCATCTGCCACCAGCTGGAGCTGGACGAAGAGCCCTCCCCGCAGCTCTGCCCGGAGTGCTGGATCAGCTACCGGGTAGTCGCCAGCCCCATTCCCATCACACCTGCGCGCAAGCTGTTCCACAACCCCTGCCAGGAAGCCTTCTGGCTCAAGATGCAAGAGATCACGCCAGCCGGCTGACCCGCTCGGCCGGTAACCGACGCTCCATCAATACTGCTTGGTCTTGGAGGCAAACCCCGCCAGGAACAGCCCGGTCAGGAACATGCCGCAGAAGGCCTCGATGGCCGACAGCAGCTGGAGCGGGGAGGAGGTCTGGGAGATGTCGCCATAGCCCAGGGTCACGAAGGTGACGATGCTGAAGTAGAGCGAGCGGCCCAGGTGGTGGTAGGTGACCGAGGCCGGCGCCAGAAAATAGGTCAGGGTCGCCAGCAGGATCACCCCCATCGACAGCAGCAGGCTGCGGATCGGCCGCTCGCCAAAGCCCCAGGTGATGAAGCTGATGAACTTGGCGGCGCATTTCAGGTAGCACAGCAGGGTGAGCCAGCCTTTCTTGAGCCAGCCGCTGCGCAGCCAGCACTCCCTGAACAGCTCCCTCGGGCTCGCCAGCGACTTCATCTCGTGCAGCTTCTCCTTGTAGTAGCACTCGCCGGCATCGACGGTATCACCCACGCTGGAGAAGAGCCGCTTGGCATTGCGGTAGAGCTTGCTGGCCTCGCTGTGATCGACCCTGCCATTCTCGTTGTAGGCCACCTGCACCTTGTCCAGGTTGGTGTGCTCCATGGTGGCGTCGAAGTTCTTGGCCCGCACATTGAAGTTTTTCAGCACTGCCCGGGAGGAGTGAAAGCGGATCTCCTCGCACTCGATGGTGAAGTCCTGGAACACTCCGTCCTCTAGCGCCAGCTCCCGCTTCTTGGCCCAGGCCCTGTGGTCCCACAGCAGGGAGTCGAACAGATCGAGCCCGATCACCCCGCCGTTGACCCTCACCCCCTTGGCCGAGCAGTGCCACAGATAGACCTTGGAGTTGTTGACGGCGCCATCCAGCGAGAGTTCGTCCAGGCAGGTGAAGTCGAGCAGCCGGCCGGAGATGATGGGGCTTTTGAGCTCGACGCCGCCGATGTTGAGCAGCCGGTGCTTGCCCAGCACCTGGGCCTCCCCCTTGTTGTTCTCGGAGACCGACAGCAGGCTCTGCACCCGCTTCACCTCGTCCTTGCCGTGCTTGCCGGCCAGCCACATGCAGTAGGGTTCAAAGCGCGTCTCGGCACGGATCAACCCGCTCTTGCGCAGGGACTCCAGCGCGCTCGAGGCGGTCTCATAGAGTCTGATCTTGTCGTCGCTCATGTAGAGGCACAGGCTCAGCACGCAGCGGGAGCTGATGAAGCGGGCGATGCCGATCTGGAAGATCACCTGCTTGTCGATCTTCTGCTCCGTCATCCAGTCGTCGAAATGGGGCAGCGACGCCACCAGCAGATCCCAGATCAGGGGATAGTCGTTGGCCCGGCGCCACTCGTTGAACTGTTCGGGGGAAAGCTGCCAAAGCTCTGTTGCATTCATGGATGACCTCGCTCAAGAAACGGTTCCGCTTGCCTGCACCGGGCCTGATACCCGACAAGTCTGCATGACCCGAACCGGGCAGGAGACGGACTCAGCAAGCCATCATACTAGGCGAGCCGACGAAGTCACTGATGGGGAGGGGACAGGGTGAGCCATGCGACAACTTGGCGCCGGTTGGCCCATTTATTGTCCGCAGTGAGTGCCAGACAGCGGCAAACGGGCAAAGAAAAAGCCCAGCATTGCTGCTGGGCTTTTGAATTGGCTCCTCCTACTGGACTTGAACCAGTGACATACGGATTAACAGTCCGCCGTTCTACCGACTGAACTAAGGAGGAATTGTACTTTGGAGACCAGATATCGCTATCTCATCGCCTTTATTGTGGTGCCCAGAGACGGAATCGAACCGCCGACACGGGGATTTTCAATCCCCTGCTCTACCGACTGAGCTATCTGGGCAAATGGTGCCGGCTACCGGAATCGAACTGGTGACCTACTGATTACAAGTCAGTTGCTCTACCTACTGAGCTAAGCCGGCACACTTTAAACCATTGTGCATGAACAAGTTTTTATTTCATGGCACCAAAATTTGGTGCCCAGAGACGGAATCGAACCGCCGACACGGGGATTTTCAATCCCCTGCTCTACCGACTGAGCTATCTGGGCGTGGGCGCTATTAAACGGATTTTAAGGCAGGTGGTCAACGGGAAATTTCACTTTTTGTCTCGTTCGTCTCTTTTTTGCTCAGGATCATCCATTTCCAGCACTTCTTCCTGCTCGGCGCGATTCTGGCGGCCCCAGACTCTGGGTTCCTCCCCCTTCAGCAGGCGAGCGATGTTCTCGTGATGGCGGATCAGAATGAGGCAGGAGAGCAGCGACACTGGCAGCGTGTATTCCGGTTTGAGCAGGTAGGTAAAGAGCGGGGTCAGCAACACGGTAATGATGGAGGCCAGCGACGAATAGCCGCTCACCAGCAGCACCAGCAGCCAGGTGCCGATCACCGCGCCCCCCATGGTGAAACCGATGGGCATCATGGTGCCGAGCGCCGTGGCCACGCCTTTGCCGCCACGAAAGTGGAAGAAGATGGGGTACATGTGGCCGAGACAGGCAGCCACCCCGATAAAGCCGAGGTAGACGGGTTTGATCTGCAGATACCAGGCGAGGTAGACGGGAGCCGTGCCCTTGAGCACATCGAGCAGCAACACCACCACGGCCGCCAGCCGACCACCGAGGCGCAGCACATTGGTGGCCCCCGGGTTGTGGGAGCCGTGATCACGGGGATCCGGCAGACCCGTGATGCGGGAAACCAGCACCGCACTGGACAGCGAGCCGCCCAGGTAGGCCAGAATAATCATCAAAATCGTCAGGGCCGTCATCTTGGTCGTTTTTACCACGATATGAATGGGGTATGATGCGGGCCACATTCTCTGGCGCCGACGTGGGGTTGCCCACCGCGTGTCGCCCAAACCGGCCGCCGGCACTCATCCGCTGGCCAGGCCTGCATCCCTGCGCTGTCATCACAGCCCATCAAGAGTAAAGAAGAAGTACTGTCATGGACAAGGTGTTTATTCGCGGACTCGAGGTTTTGACCACTATCGGTGTATACGAGTGGGAGAAAGGCATTCGCCAGAAGCTCTGTTTCGACCTCGAGATGGGGTTCGACAACCGCCCCGCCGCCGCAACCGACGATATCAAGCTGGCACTGGATTACGCCACCCTCTCTCGCAAGATCTGTGATCACGCCTCCAGCAAGGTGGTGGAGCTGGTCGAAACCATGGCCGAACAGGTCGCCATGCTGGTGCTGGCCGACGAACGGGTGCTGTGGGTCAAGGTCACCCTGACCAAGCCGGGCGCCGTCCCCAATGCCGCCGGTGTCGGCGTCGAGATCCTGCGTCACCGCACCCCGGCCGCGAGCGCCAACTGATGACCCGCATCTATATCAGCCTGGGATCCAACATCGAGCGGGAACGCCATATCCGCGCCGGCCTCGATGCCCTGCAGGCCGAGTTTGGCGAGCTGCAGGTCTCCCGGGTGTTCGAGAGCGAGGCGGTGGGCTTCAACGGCCGCCCCTTCTACAACCTGGTGGTGGGCGCCGATACCGAGCTGCCGCTGGCGACCCTGTGCCAGCGACTGCGCGCCATGGAGTTCGCCCACGGCCGCGAGCCAGACGCCAAGAAGTTCGCCCCGCGCACCCTGGATCTCGATCTGCTGCTCTACGGCGAGCTGGTCTGCGAGACGCCGCTGGTGCTGCCGCGCGGCGAGATCCTCAGCAACGCCTTCGTGCTCTGGCCGCTGGCCGAACTGGCCCCCACCCTGCGCCATCCGCTCGATGGGCGCACTCTCGGTGAGCTGTGGGAGCGTTACGACAAGGCCTCCCAACGGCTCTGCCCCATCCCCTTTCACTGGGCAGCGGGCGAATTGCAGCACCACTGAACAACAAGGGCACCTCGCGGTGCCCTTGTTGCTGATGGACGGAGCTGATAACGGATAAGAAACCGTGATTGGGCCTGCGCCGGTGCAAGTGGCAGGATGGCCGCCATCACAGGAGAACCCCATGCCACTCGATACCATTCACGACTTCAACTGCCGGCTGCTGGCCGGGCTGCCCCACCAGCGCTTCGAGCACGAACCCATTCTCGATTACGCCACCGATGAAAAGGTGAGAGCCCGCCTCGGCTGGCAGGCCGAATTCAGCAAGACCCTGTTTCTCAAGTTCAAGGATGGCCGCTTCGCCCTGCTGCTGACCCACAGGGACGGCCGGCTCGACAACAAGGCGGTCAAGGCGGCGCTCGGCGCCAAGCCCTCCATCTGCACCGCCGACGAGATGCAGGCGGAGATCGGTTGCCTGCCGGGCGCGGTCTGCCCCTTCCTGCCCCGCGCCGACATCCCGCTGCTGGTGGATCCCGCTCTCATGACCCACCACGCCTTTACCTGGACCCCGGGCCACCCCGAGCAGACCTTCCTGCTGGAAACCGCCCACCTGGCCGGGCTGCTGACCCAGCTGCCCTGCCAGGTGAGCTACCTGCCAGCCCCCTGAGCCTGCGGCTCAGCGCTTGTCCCGCGCCAGCTGGGCGAAGATCAGCGCCGCCAGCATCGACATCAGGCCAATGCAGAGGTAGGTGAGGTGAAAGCCCCCCAGCCACTGGCCATCCGCCGCCGACGAGCCGGCAGAGAAGAGACCCAGCAGGCTGGCGGCGATGGCCACCCCTAGGCTCATGGAGAGCTGCATCACCACCGACAGCAGGCCGTTGCCGCTGCTGGCAAACTCCGGGCTGAGATCCTGCAGGGTCAGGGTGTTCATGGCGGAGAACTGCAGCGAGTTGATGGCGCCGAACACCATCAGCCAGCCCAGCAGCACCCCATAGGGGAGCTGGTTGTCGATGAGGGAGAAGCTGGCGATCATCACCCCCAGCGCCAGGGTGTTGCCGATCAGGATGCGGCGATACCCGATGCGCGGAATGAGCTTGTTCACCAGCGTCTTGGTCAGCATGGCCCCCAGCACGGTGGGGATCATGGTCATCCCCGCCTTGCTCGGTGAGAAGCCGAGCCCCAGTTGCAGAAACAGCGGGGTGAGAAACGGCATGGCGCCGCTGCCGAGGCGAGCAAACAGGTTGCCCCAGATGCCGATGGCGAAGGTGCTGGTCTTGAACAGTCCCAGCCCGAACAGCGGCTCCTCGGCATTGGCGGCGTAGAGCCAGTAGCTCGCCATGGCGGCCAGCCCGAACAGCAGGGCAAACAGCGCCCAGCCGGTGGAGATGCTGTGCTCTCCCAGCCCCTGCAGGCCCACCGACACCAGCACCATGCCGGCGCTGAACATCACGAACCCCTGCCAGTCGAACTTGGCCGTGCTCTGGCGCAGATCCGGCATGAAGTACCAGCTGGCGATAAAGCCGAGCAACCCCACCGGCAGGTTGATGAGAAACACCCAGTGCCAGCTCGCCACTTCCACCAGCCAGCCCCCCAGTGCCGGGCCGATGAGCGGCCCCACCAGGCCGGGGATGGTGACGAACGACATCACCCGCAGCAGCTCGTGCTTGCTGTAGACCCGCAGTACCGCCAACCTGCCCACCGGCATCAGCAGGGCGCCACCGATCCCCTGCAGCACCCGCGCCGCCACCAGCAGCGGCAGGGAGTTGGCAGCCGCGCAGGCCAAAGACCCCAAGGTAAACAGCAGGATGGCGGCTAGATAGATGCGGCGGGTGCCAAATCGGTCCGCCAGCCAGCCGGAGGCCGGGATGAGCAGCGCCACCGTCAGCATGTAGGCGATGATCACCGACTGCATCTGCAGCGGGCTCTCGCCCAGAGTCTCGGCCATGCTCGGCAGGGCGGTGTTGAGGATGGTGCCATCCAGCGTCTGCATGAAGAAACCGACCGCCGTGAGCGGCGGCAGCCATTTGCGCTGGGCAGGGGTCACCATGTGTGTGCTATCGGGCATCTGCAGCCACCTCCTCTTCAGACAAAAAAAGACCCGCACAAGCGCGGGTCATCTCATTACATCAGGCATCAGGCTGTCCGAGCATGACTCTGAGCTGCTCTTCCAGGCTGGGCTCGGGCGCCTTGAGCGTCTCAAGGAACAACTGCTCTATGCCCGCCTTGTCCTGACTCTTCACGATGAACACCAGCCGGGACTGGGCCTTGCCTTCCGGCCACTCCCCCAGCGCCTGCAGCGGATAGAGCTGGCCATGGACGCCGTGGATCACCACCGGCTGGCTCTCCCCCTCCAGCTGCAATATGCCCTTGAGCCGCAGCAGCGCATCGCCGTATTGCGCCTGTACCGCGTCGATGGCGGCCAGCAGGCGGGACGGCTTGAGCGGCTCGCCGATGCGCAGGGCGAAACTTTCGATATTGCCGTGCTCAAAGTGGGTCGGCGCGGCCGTGCCTACCTTGGCGGCGAACGGCTTCATCTTCGGCTGCATCGGCGAGGCCAGCCCCTGTTTCGGGGATTCGGTGCGCAGCCAGGCCAGCAGCTGGCGCACGTCGCGCCCGGCCGCCTCGTTGTAGGCCCCCAGCTTCTCCAGCACGGCGGGCGAGAGCACCCCGTTGCTGACCCGCTCGATCGGGGCCGCCGGATTGAGGGCCGTCAGCTGGGCTTCTACCCGTGCCAGCGTCTCTTCATCCACCAGGTCGCCCTTGCTCACCACCAGCAGATCCGCCAGCGCCACCTGTTTCACCGCTTCATACTGAGCCGCCAACTGTTGCTCGATATGGCCGGCATCCACCACGGTGACGGTACCATCGAAGCGGTAACGCTGGGCGATAAAGCCCTCCTCCCTCAACGTGAACAGCACGGGGGCCGGATCGGCGAGGCCTGTGGTCTCGATGATGAGCCGTTTGAACGGTTTGATCTTGCGTTGAATGGCCTTCATAAACAGCCCCTGCAGCGCCTCCACCAAAGAGCCCTGCACCGAGCAGCAGATGCAGCCGGAATCGAGCAGCACTACCTGTTCATCCACCTGCTGTACCAGGTGGTGATCCAGCCCCACCGAGCCGAATTCGTTGATCAACACCGCGCACTCGCCAAGCTCGGGCTGCTTGACCCAGTGGTTGAGCAAGGTGGTCTTGCCGCTGCCGAGAAAACCGGTCAGCAGGGTCACGGGGATACGCGTATCTTGCATGTCCGTCATAGGGATGACTCCCCTCTGGTCGGCAGGGTGATGAGTAAGCGAGTATCTTGCATATCGGTCATGTCAGATCCTTACCGGTTGGCAAACAGGTCGGCGAGCCAGCGGTTTTCAAAGCGGCCGTGGGGGTCGAGCTCGCCCTTGAGGGCCAGGAAGTCGTGCCAGCGCGGCAGCAGGGCCGGGAAGTCGTAGAGATCCATCGCCAGGTGCTTGCCAAAGTGCGGGATGCCGCCGAGCGGCACCAGCAGTTGCTGCAGCTCGCGCATCTGCTCCATAGAGCCGTTGACGAAGGTGCCGTCCGCCGCCAGATAGACCAGGAACCCGATCCAGCAGACCGACTGATCATAGGCGGCGCTGAGCCAGGCCTTGGAGGGGCCGGTGCAGCGCAGGATAAAGGGGTAATGCAGCACGCCGGGGTTGGCCTGCTGCCACGCCTGCAGGGTCTCCAGCGCCTCGTTCATGCGATTGAGCGGCACCGCCACTTCGCAGTTGATCTGGGGCGCCGGGATCCCCTTGCAGAGGATCTGGTAGACGTTGCCCACCAGATCGGAGGCATCCTTGAAGCGGCGCACCGTCTCGAAGTGCTCGCCGGCCAGCGCCTCATCCTTAGTGTCCTTGGCCATCTTCTGCAGAGTCGCATCTATGGTGGCATTCATGCGGGCGTCGATGTCGCCCTCCAGCAACAGCGGCTCGCTGCCACCGGCGCGGTAGCGGGCCACCTCCTCTTCGGAGGCGGGATCCACCAGCCAGATGTGGCTCTCGCCGGTCCAGGCGAACCACCAGCTCTTCACGAAGGCGTGCTCGCGGTTGAGCCGCTCGTTGTGCGCCAGCAGGAAGGGATAGTCGGTGGTGAACTTGGTGCAGCGCATGATGCGGTTGGGCACGGTCTGCAAGGTGACGTCGAGCAAAATGCCGAGCATCCCCATGCCCATCACGAAGGCGCCGAAGCGTGGATCGCTGCGATCCACCCGGATGATGTCGCCACTGGCCAGCATGACGGTCAGGGCCGCCACCGCATCGCACAGGGCGGACTGGTGCAACCCCTGGCCGTGAGTGCCGGTGCTGAGCGCACCGCCCAGGGTCTGGATGCCGATGACGCCGGGGGAAGCCGGCAACATCCGCTCCATGGCGATGAGATCGGCGTAGACGGTGTCGAGCGGGGTGCCCGCCTGGTAGGTGACGGTGTCGGCGGTCTGCGCCAACTGGCCACGCAGGTGGTGCAAGTCCACCAGCAGCGCCTGGCTGCCCTCGGCATAGACGCTGTGGATGGGTTCGAAGGAGAGGCCGGAGCCGATGAGGCGCAGCTTGCGCTCGGGGTTTTCCCGCAGCAGTTGCTGCAGTTCGTCGCGATTCTTCGGACGCCACACCTGCTCCAGTGCGCCGAGCGGATTGGTCCTGGACCAGTTGAACAGCACCTCCCGCTGACCGATCGCCTTGATGCTGTGAAATGCCTGGAACCTGACCGTCATACCGCCCCTCATCTTTATTGACGTCAAAATGAGCGCCAATTCTACCGAAAAGCGGACCACAAGGCATGAAAAACAAGCCCCTACAGTCGGGGGTGGATAGGGGAGAGCACCTCTCCCCTCGCCTCAGCGCGTCTGCTGGGTCAGTGCCAGCAGCATGCCGAATCCCACCAGCAACCCACCGAACACCCGATCGATCCAGTGGCGCACCGCCAGCAGCCGACCCCGCACCGAGTCGGTGGAGAAGAAGATCGCCACCGCGCTGAACCAGACGGCGTGGGTCAGCACGATGAAGGCGCCGTAACCGAGCTGAACCGCCAGCGGCGTCTGCGGCTGCACCACCTGCATGAACAGGCTGACGATGAAGATGGTGGTCTTGGGGTTGAGCACATTGGTCAGAAAACCGGTGCGCAGCGCCCCCAGGCTGGAGAGGGCGGGCTGCTCGGCCAGCACCTCGGCGGTCGCCGGCTTGGCCCGCAGCATCTTGATGCCGAGGAAGATAAGGTAGGCGGCCCCCGCCAGCTTGATGAGATTGAACAGCCAGAGCGACTGCTGGATCAGCAATCCCACCCCGAGCAGGGTGTAGGTGACGTGCACACAGACCCCGGCGCCGATGCCGAGCGCCGTCAGCACACCGCTGCGGCGCGAGAGCAGCAGGCTGTTGCGCGACACCATGGCGAAGTCGGGTCCCGGGCTGATGACGGCAAAGAAGGTAATGGCTATTACGGCTAACAGTTCGGTCATGAAAATAGTCCTGATCACATGGAATATCGGCTATTTTATTTGGCCATAGCACCAATAACGAACGATAACTTCTGACATGAACGGTGAGAATGATTCACATAAAAGCCTGTCGCTGCCAGCCCTGACCGCCCTGCGCTGTTTCGAGGTGGCGGCCCGTACCGAGCACTTCAGCCGCGCCGCCGACGAGCTGCACCTCACCCACGGCGCGGTCAGCCGGGCGGTACGCCTGCTGGAAGAGGATCTCGGGGTCATGCTGTTCGAGCGGCGCCAGCGCCGGGTCTTTCTGACCGAAGCGGGCGAGCGGCTCTATCAGGCGGTCAGGGAGGGGCTGGGCGGCATCCGCCAGACGGCGCAGGCGCTGCGCCGGCAGGGACGGCCGACGTCGCTGGTCATCTCCTGCGAGCCAACCCTGCTGATGCGCTGGCTGATCCCGCGCTGGCCCGCCTTCCAGGCCCTGCATCCCGAGCTGGACGTGCACCTGATGGCCGGTGGCGGCGCTCTCAGCTTCGGCAGCGGCATCGATCTCGCCATCCGGCGCAACGACTTCCAGTGGCCCGCCGAGCTCTACAGCCAGCTGCTGTTCGAGGAGCTGACCGGACCGGTCTGCCAGCCGGGCAAGGTGGCGCAGTTCTTCGAAACGGGGGCCAACGGCCCGGTCCTGCGTCCTGCCGCCCCCTGCCTGCACACCAAGACCCGGCCGGGAGCCTGGCAGGAGTGGTTGCAGCACGCCGGCCAGTCCGCCAGCGAGGAGGCGCCGGGGCAGACCTTCGAGCACTTCTACTTCAGCCTGCAGGCGGCAGTCGCCGGGCTGGGGGTCGCCATCGGTCCCTACCGGCAGGTGTGCGACGACATCGAGGCCGGCCTGCTGGTGGCGCCGCTCGGTTTTTGCCCCGACGGCACCGGCTACCATCTGCTCGCCCCCGCCCCGCCCGCTCCCGGCAGCGCCCACGCCAGACTGTCGGAGTGGCTGCAATCCCTCACCTGATGGCTCAGACAGAAGCCAGCTGCGCCGTGCGGTCGACCTGAGGCTGGGCCAATGCAGCCTGAAAGTCGCGCAGCGGCAGCGGACGGCCAAACAGGTAGCCCTGCAGGTAGTCGACGCCTTTGCGTTTCAGGTAGTCGGCCTGCTGGCGCGTCTCCACCCCTTCGGCAACCAGCGCGAGGCCGAGCCGGGTCCCCAGATCGATCACGTTGTCGACTATGTGCTCGGACAGGGATTCGGTGCCGATCCTGCCGATAAATGACTGATCTATCTTGAGATAGTCCACATGGAACTGCTGCAGGTAGTGCAGGCTGGAGTGGCCGGTGCCAAAATCGTCCATGGCCAGCCTGACCCCCATCTGGTCGAGCTGGCGAAACAGCATCAGGGTCTGGGGATCCGCCACCAGAAGCTCCCGCTCGGTCAGCTCCAGCACCAGTACTACCTGGCCCGGCGCGAAGTGATCGAGGAAGCGCCGGCACTCGGCAAGCAGCGCCATGTCGCGACAGTGGGCGGCACTGATGTTGAAGCTGATGTGAAACCCGTCGGGCACCAGGTCGCGCTCCATGCTCAGCTCGCGGGCCACCTCCTCCATCAGCAGGCTGGTCATCGGCACGATCAGACCGCTCGCCTCCGCCTGGGGGATGAAGAAATCCGGGCGGATCAGCCCGGCCGTCGGGTGCTGCCAGCGCATCAACACCTCGGCCCCGATCACCCGCTCGCTCCCCGCCGCCACCAGCGGTTGCAAATAGGGCACAAACTCCCGATTGCGCAGGGCTCGCGCCAGCTCGACCTCCGGTGAACGGGGCCGTCCCAGCAGCCACCAGATGAGCAGGGCGAAGCCGAGGGAGATCCCCAGCAACAGCAAAATGGCCCAGCGCCTGGCCTGCCACAGGGAGTTCCAGAACGAGGGCACCTCGTGCCCGGCATAGATCGAGAGCGGATAGCGGCTGGAGTGGATCTCATGGCTGGCCAGCATCGGCTGCGGCTGTCCCCCTTCGCTCAGCACGCCCCGCTCATCCAGCCACTGCTGCCCCACGTGCAGCAGCAGGGTGCAGGGCCGTCCGCTCAGCACCAGCATGAAGCGCAGGTACTCGCCGTCTATGGTGCTGAAAGCGGCCCCCTTGCCATGGCTGTCGCGCAGGGCCAGCAGGGGGTGGTGGGCCCGCACCTGGTTGCCCGCCAACAGCAGCAGCCGTCCACCGCTGTAGCGCTCGAGCCGATCCGGCCACTGGATGGCACCGAACAGCGAGTTGCAGTAGATCCCGTTCTCCCCCACCAGGTTGACGGTGCGCACGAAGGGCACCAACGCCACCTGCTGGCGCAGGGTGAACAGGGCCTGCTCGCACGGCTGATCGATGAAGGGAAAGAGCGAGCGGTTGGCACTCTCGGCGTGGGCCAGCATGGTTTCCATCAGGGTCACCGCCTGTCTGGCGGAGTGCTCGGACTGACGATCCAGAGCGTGCATATGACTGTTGTAGATGGCCCAGCCGCCGAGCGAGAAAGGCAGGCTGAACAGCAACAGGGTGCAGCCAAGACGGAGCCAGGGACGGGAGAAATCCAGATTGGGCAGCGACATCGACATAGCGGGACCAGACAGCAAACATGGCAGCCCACCTTAACAGCCGATGCTGAACCCAGCCCTAATGTGTGCAAAAAACAACCAAGCATGCCCAGAACAAAAACAAAAGCCCCGGCACGGACCGGGGCTTTGCATCAGCACGGGAGCGCCATGACGGCGCCGACCCTTACACCGCTTGCTGCAGGATCACCGCATCGGCCTTCTTGGTGTAGGAGGCGATCTCGTTGAAGTTGAGGTAGCGATAGGTGTCGGCCGCAGTGGCGTCCAGGGTCTTGGCGTACTGCAGGTACTCGGCCACGGTCGGGATCTTGCCGATGATGGCGGCAACCGCAGCCAGCTCGGCAGAGGCCAGATAGACGTTGGCACCCTTGCCCAGACGGTTCGGGAAGTTGCGGGTGGAGGTGGAGACCACGGAGGCCCCTTCCGCTACCCGCGCCTGGTTGCCCATGCACAGGGAACAGCCCGGGATCTCGATGCGGGCACCAACCCGGCCGAAGATGCCGTAGTAGCCCTCTTCGGTCAGCTGATCCTTGTCCATCTTGGTGGGCGGCGCGATCCACATGCGGGTCGGCAGCTCACCCTGATACTTCTCGAGCAGTTTGCCGGCGGCGCGGAAGTGGCCGATGTTGGTCATGCAGGAACCGATGAACACCTCGTCGATCTGGTCGCCTGCCACGTCGCTCAGCAGACGGGCATCGTCCGGATCGTTCGGCGCGCACAGGATCGGCTCCTTGATGGTGGCCAGATCGATCTCGATGATTTCAGCGTACTCGGCATCCTTGTCCGCTTCCATCAGCACCGGGTTGGCCAGCCACTCTTCCATCCCCTTGATGCGGCGGGTGATGGTGCGCACGTCGCCGTAGCCTTCGGACAGCATCCACTTCAGCATCACGATGTTGGACTTCAGATACTCGATGATCGGCTCTTTATCCAGCTTGATGGTGCAACCGGCAGCGGAACGCTCGGCGCTGGCGTCGGCCAGCTCGAACGCCTGCTCCACCTTCAGGGTCGGCAGACCTTCGATCTCGAGGATGCGGCCGGAGAAGATGTTCTTCTTGCCCGCTTTCTCGACGGTCAGCAGCCCTTTCTGGATGGCGGCGTAGGGGATGGCATGGACCAGGTCACGCAAGGTGATACCCGGCTGCAGCTCGCCCTTGAAGCGCACCAGCACGGATTCCGGCATGTCCAGCGGCATCACGCCGGTGGCGGCGGCGAAGGCCACCAGACCGGAGCCCGCCGGGAAGGAGATGCCGATGGGGAAGCGGGTATGGGAGTCACCACCGGTACCCACGGTATCCGGCAGCAGCATGCGGTTCAGCCAGGAGTGAATGACGCCGTCACCCGGACGCAGAGAGACACCGCCGCGGTTCATGATGAAGTCCGGCAGGGTATGGTGGGTCTGTACGTCGATGGGCTTGGGATAGGCCGCGGTGTGGCAGAAGGACTGCATGGTCAGATCGGCGGAGAAGCCGAGGCAGGCCAGGTCTTTGAGCTCGTCGCGGGTCATCGGGCCCGTGGTGTCCTGGGAGCCGACCGTGGTCATCTTGGGCTCGCAGTAGGTGCCGGGGCGAATGCCCTGCACGCCGCACGCCTTGCCCACCATCTTCTGGGCCAGGGTGAAGCCCTTGCCGGTATCGGCCACCGGCTGCGGACGGCGGAATACGGTGGAAAACGGCAGACCCAGCGCTTCGCGGGCCTTGTCGGTCAGGCCGCGGCCGATGATCAGCGGGATACGGCCACCGGCGCGCACTTCGTCGATCAGCACGTCGGTTTTCAGTTCAAACTGCGCCAGCACCTGGTCGGTGCCGTGCTTGCAGATCTTGCCGGCAAACGGGTAGATGTCGATCACATCGCCCATTTCCAGCTTGGAGACGTCCACTTCGATGGGCAGAGCGCCGGCATCTTCCATGGTGTTGAAGAAGATCGGGGCAATCTTGCCGCCGAGACAGACACCGCCGGCACGCTTGTTCGGCACGTGCGGAATGTCGTCGCCCATGAACCAGAGCACCGAGTTGGTGGCGGATTTGCGGGAAGAGCCGGTACCGACCACGTCACCCACGTAAGCCAGCGGGAAACCTTTCTCTTTCAGCGCATCGATGGTCTTGATGGGGCCGATGACGCCATCCTTGTCCGGGGTGATGCCGGGACGGGCGTTCTTCAGCATGGCCAGCGCGTGCAGCGGAATGTCCGGGCGGGACCAGGCGTCCGGCGCCGGCGACAGATCGTCGGTGTTGGTTTCGCCGGTCACCTTGAACACGGTGACGGTGATCTTCTCGGCCAGTTCAGGGCGGGAGAGGAACCACTCGGCGTCGGCCCAGGATTGCATCACCTGCTTGGCGTGGGCATTGCCCGCCTTGGCCTTCTCTTCCACGTCGTGGAAGGAGTCGAACATCAGCAGAGTGTGGGAGAGGCCCTTGGCGGCAAGAGGAGCCAGGGTCGCGTGGTCCAGCAGGTCGATCAGCGGCTGAATGTTGTAACCACCCTGCATGGTGCCCAGTAGCTCGACGGCTTCGGCAGCGCTCAGGATGGGAGAGTGGGCTTCGCCCTTGGCGACGGCGGTGAGGAAGCCGGCTTTGACATAGGCCGCTTCATCAACACCAGGGGGAATACGGGAGGACAACAGCTCTTTCAGAAAGTCTTGTTCGCCAGCGGGCGGGTTCTTCAGCAGCTCAACCAGGGCGGCGACCTGCTCTGCGTCCAGAGGTTTGGCAACCACGCCTTCGGCGGCACGTTCTGCGACGTGTTTACGGTATGTTTCAAGCACGACTAATTCCTCTTTGGTCTTTTTTTGGGGTTCGCCCACGCTCGCGGCGATCGTCCTTGCGGGACACCCGTAGGGTGCCCCCCACTATATAAGTTTTAACGACTAATTAAAATCCAAAGCCTGTACAGATATTCATCAAAACAACATAACCATCTAAAGTTGCTGATGTTTTACAAACAGATAAATGGCACGCCAGAAATAAGTTAACAAAAAGGCATCATTTGGCCGTTATTCGAATGTGCTGCCCAATTGCAGATAGAACATATCGTTCCCCCCCTCCGCCATGCCGTAGCCGAGGAAGATGGGGCCGAGGAAGCTCTCCACCCCCACGTAGACGGAGCCGGCGGTGAAGGAGCTCTCCATGCTGATGTCTTCCCCCTTGTCCCAGACCCCGCCCTGCTCGAGGGAGCCGCCCAGATAGAGCGGTGCCCGCAGCGCGCCGAAGTCGTTGTCCGCCACCCGGTAGATGTAGCGCAGCCCGCCAAACAGGCTGTAGCGGCCGCTCAGCTGATAGCGCTGGAAGCCGGACATGCGGAACAACCCGCCCAGATCCTGCACGAACAGCGGCAGCTCTTCCTGGGAGGTAGAGCCCCCCCCCTCCAGCAACAGGTTCAGGCTGTGCCTGTCCCAGGACCAGGGCTTGACCATCGCCAGGTGATAGTTGACCCCCTCATAGCGATCATCTATGTCACTGTTATTATCCAGCCGGACGGCGGAGTACCCCCCCTTGATGTCCCAGTAGGCGCCCTGATAGGGGAAGTAGCGGCTGTCGAGGGTATCGTGCTCGAAGCGGACATAGGGGCCCCAGGAGGAGGCATCCACCTTGGCATCCGCCACGTTGCGCACGTCGATGTCGCCTACCTTCCCCTCCAGCCCGAGCGAGAGGCGGCTCCAGGGCTGGCGATTCCAGCCCACCGCCAGATCGACGTTGGTGAAGTTGTACTCGGCGTCGACATAGCTCACCTCATTCGCCGCCCGCGTCTCCTCGGGGATGAAGATGCGACGCTGGGTCTTGTCATAGGCCAGGCTCGCCTCGCCAAAAAAGGTCTGGGAGGGCTCCAGCGGGGTGTAGAAGTCAGTCTTGAAGTGCTTGGCGGTGCCGAGCGATGCCTCGGTCAGCCACTCGGCCCCCCAGTCGTTGACGTTGGTGAGGGTGTAGGACATGCCCACGTTGTAGTTGGAGCTGCTCTCGAAGTCATCGGAGAAGCCGAACTGGAAGTTGAGGTAGCCCGGCCCCCAGTTCTTCTCGCTGGCGTCCACCACCAGCACGTTCTCGCCGCCCCGCTCCTCCACCTCGTAGGTGATGCGATCGAACGACTCCAGCGCATAGAGCCGGCGAATGCCCGCCTCCAGGCTCTCGTTGGTCTGGATCTTGTCAGGCCGCACCTTCAGCATGGCATGCACCGTCTCGTCGGAGAGACGGGACTTGTTGATGATCTCCACCTTGTCGATGTAGTAGGCGGGCTGGCCGCTGCGCTCGGCGCGCCGGCTCAGCTTCTGGTTGCGATAGGCGGCATAGGCGGCGGGCGACAGAGAGAGCGCATCCAGCTGGGCCGAGGCACGGTTGGCCACCTGTTCCCCGAGCTTGATCCCCTCCGGCATCAGGGCGAAGTCGGCGATACCCATGTTGCCGAACTCAGGCGTCAGCAATACGTCTCTGGGCCCCATCAGCGCCTTCTGTTTCTCGGTGCCGACCTGGGTCATGTAGGTGGTGAGCTGATCGATCATGGCCAGCCCCGACTTCAAGGACTCGCGGGTGCGCAGCTTGGCGCTGATGTCCACCGCGATCACCACGTCGGCCCCCATCGCCTTGGCCACATCCACCGGCATGTTGTTGACGGTGCCGCCATCGGCCAGGATGTGGCCCTCCCACTCCACCGGCTTGAGGGCGCCGGGAATGGACATGGACGCCTGCATCGCCTTGGCGAGGCTGCCGTGGTCCAGCACGAAGGGGGTCACCGTCTCCATGTCGGTGGCCATGGCGCGATAGGGAATGGGCAGATCGTCGAAGCTCTTCTGCACCGGCAGGTTGGAGGTGGCGTGGCGCAGCAGGCTGGCCATGGACTGGCCCTGGAAGAAGCCGTCGGGGAACTGGACCGAGTCGCCATTGACGCCGATGTCGGTGCGCAGCTGATACTGCTCGCTCTGCTGCTTCTTGCGCAGGGAGAGCTCGTCACGCCCCACCTTGTCCTGATAGCCCTTGTTCCAGTCGATGGCCAGGGTGGTGCGCTCCACCTCTTCGGCGCTGAGCCCCATGGCGTACATGCCCGCCACGTAGGAGCCCATGCTGGTGCCCACTATGATGTCGACCGGGATGCGCTTCTCTTCCAGCACCTTGAGGATGCCGATGTGGGCTGCCCCCTTGGCACCACCGCCGCTGAGCACCAGGGCAATTTTGGGCCGCTCGGACTGGGCCGCCGCCATCAGCGGCAGACAGGCCAGCAATATCAGGAACAGGGGGTTCCATCCTCGACGAAAGATGCGCATATGATTTTCCATTGAATCCAGGGCGAGCCAGCTAGGCAGTGAAGCCTACTATAAGGGGCGGCCGGCGAACCGCAACAGTTGGCAGGGGATATCGGCACGCATTGCGATGCTGGCCGCCCATGCGGCGATGTGAGCGCAAACGTAATCCGTCAATAAAGTGGGTCGGCCTATCAAGGGTGACGCCGGGCTGCCGCTAATATGTCCTCAATCCCGTGTTCACACACCCGAGTCACTCCTATGCTTGCAAGCCTGACACTCAAACAGAAAATTCTGGCCACGGTCACCCTGGCCGTGGTGCTCTCCTGCCTGCTGGTTGGCTACTTCAGCCAGCGCTCGGCGCAGCAGCTGATCGAAAGCCGCATGTTCGAGCAGGAGCTGCCCAACCTGACCCAGCGCATCGGCAAGGAGATCGAGAAGGATCTCACCTCGGTCGCCGGCGCCGCCAGACAGCTGGCCAACGATCGCTTCGTGCTGGACTGGGTGGCCCGCGGCATGCCCAAGGAGCAGGAGTCGATCCTGATCGACCAGCTCAAGGACATGGCAGCCCAGTACGGGCTGGTCACCGCCTCATTCGCCGATCGCCAGAGCGCCGCCTACTACAACCAGGATGGCTTCCTGCGCAACCTCACCCCGGAGCAGGATGCCTGGTTCTACGGCTACACCAAGAGCCAGCAAGACCTAATGCTCAGCATCTTTCGCGAGAGCAACGGCGAGGTGAAGCTGTTCGTCAACTTCCAGCAGCTCAATGGCCGCGGCCTCGCCGGCCTCGCCAAGTCCCTCGACAGCATGGTCAGCATGCTCGCCAACTTCCGCATCGGCGACAGCGGCTTCGTGTTCATGACCGACGGCAGCGGCAAGGTGAAGCTGCACCCAGACGCCAGCCGCATCGACCGTGACAGCCTGACCCAGCTGGCAAGCGGCAGCGGCAACCTGCTGAACAAGCAGCCCTTTGCTGCCACCCACGCCGAGATCGACGGCCAGCCGGTGGTGCTGGCCAGCAGCTACATTCCGCTGCTCGACTGGTATCTGGTGGCCCAGGTGCCGGAAGCAGAGATCTATGCCGAGCTGGACCGGGCCCGCCTGCACATCCTGCTGGTGAGCCTGGCCATCGCCGCCGGCATGGGACTGCTCGGCATGCTGCTGGCCGGCTCGGTCAGCCGCCCGCTCAACCAGCTGGCCCGCCTGTTCCGCGAACTCGGCAGCGGTGACGGCGATCTGACCCAGCGTCTCAAGGTGGAGGGGCGGGATGAACTGGCCCAGGTAGCCACCGGCTTCAACAACTTCGTCGCCAAGATCCACGGCTCCATCGAGCAGGTGGCGAGCAACTCCCGCCAGCTCGCCGCCACTGCCAACGAAGTGGCCGCCAAGGCCCAGCTGACCCAGCACAACTGCACCGCCCAGCGCGATCGCACCGTGCAGGTGGCCACCGCCATCCACGAGATGGGCGCCACCGTGAGTGAAATCGCCGGCAATGCCTCACTGGCGGCCGATGTGGCCAAGCAGGCCAACGAACAGGCCGACGCCGGCGCCCTGGTGGTGGCCCAGGCCCGTCACGGCATCGTCGGCCTCTCCGGCGAGATTGAACAGGTGGCTGGGGTGATCGAGTCGCTGGCCAGCCAGACCGACTCCATCGGCAGCATCCTCGACACCATCCGCAGCATCTCGGAGCAGACCAATCTGCTGGCGCTCAACGCCGCCATCGAGGCCGCCCGCGCCGGGGAACAGGGCCGCGGCTTCGCGGTGGTGGCCGACGAAGTGCGCAACCTCGCCAGCCGCTCTGCCGCCTCCACCGCCGAGATCCAGGGCATGATCAACCGGCTGCAGGAGCAGAGCGCCCGCGCCGTCAGCGCCATGGCTCAGGGCCGCAACCAGAGTCTGGAAGTGGTGACCCAGGCTGACGAGGCCAACGGCGCCCTCGGCCAGATCACCGCCCACATCACCCAGATCAGCGACATGAACATCCAGGTCGCCACCGCCACCGAGGAACAATCCAGCGTGGTGGGCGAGATCAACCGCAACGTGGAAGACATCAACCAGCTCACCATGGAGACCGCCGACATCGCCCACCAGCTGACCGAGTCGAGCCGCAGCCTGCAGCACCTCTCCGGCGAGCTGGACAAGCTGGTCGGCAACTTCCGGCTCTAAGACTTCTGACATCATAAGGGGGCGCTATGGCGCCCCTTTTTGTTGGCTATTTGTTAACAACAACTCAAGTTGGTGCCAAATCCGTCGATTTATACTCTGATAATTCACATCGTCATGATCAGCGAGGAAAACCCATGCTAGAAGGTAAACTGACGCTCAAATTGCAGCTGATCCTGGCTGTCACCGTGCCCTGTCTCGCCCTGCTGCTGGTGGGCGGTGCCAGCCTCAAGAGCATGGGCACCATCCAGCAACAATCCACCGAGCTTTACCAGAACACCGCCACCCCCATGCGCGCCATGGCGGAGGTGGTGTCGCGCATTCCCCGCATGCGGGTCGGCATCGACATGATGCTGCTGCAGGATACCTCCCTCAAAGATGCGAAGGGGGTGATCACCCGGGTCAAGGAGAGCCGGGAGGAGGATATTCCCGAGATGCGTCAGGCCATGCAACAGGCCGTTACCGCCCAGACCGACCCCGCAGCCAAAGCCAATGCCCAGCAGCTGCTCAGCCAGTTCGAGGGGATGGCGAGCAACGAGCTGGCTCCCATGCTGCAGGCGCTGGAACAAGGCGACATGGAAGCGGCAAGGGGCATCTATCGGGATCGCTATACCGTCACCTACGGCACCATGCGCAAGGATGCCAACGCCCTGCTCGATGGCCTGATCCAGCAGGCCCAGCAGCGCCATCAGCTCGGTGAACAGAGCTATGCCAGCGGGCGGCTGCAGATGATCAGCATCATCACCGGCGCCATCCTCATCTCGCTGCTGGTCTCGGTACTCATCCTGATGAACCTCAAGCGCCGGGTCGGCTTCCTGCAGCAGTACATCGGCTATGCCGCCGAACACCTGGCGCTGGATTCCCGCGCCCAGCTGAACGGCAATGACGAGCTGGCGGAGATCACGGTGAGCTTCAATCACTTCGTCAGCAAGATCCACAGCGCCATCGAGCAGGTGGCCCGCAACTCCCACCAGCTGGCCGCCACGGCCGACGAGGTGGCCGCCAAGGCCCAGCTGACCCAGCAGAACTGTACCGCCCAGCGCGACCGCACCGTGCAGGTGGCCACCGCCATTCACCAGATGGGCGCCACCGTCACCGAGATCGCTGGCAACGCCTCCCTCGCCGCAGAAGTGGCAAGACAGGCCAATGAGCAGGCGGATGCGGGTGCCGGCGTGGTCGCACAGGCGCGCCACGGCATCGTCGGTCTCTCCGACGAGATTGCACAGGTCGCCGGGGTCATCGAGTCGCTGGCGACCCAGACCGACTCCATCGGCAGCATTCTGGAAACCATCCGCAGCATCTCGGAGCAGACCAACCTGCTGGCCCTCAACGCCGCCATCGAGGCGGCCCGCGCCGGGGAGCAGGGTCGCGGCTTCGCCGTAGTGGCCGACGAGGTGCGCAACCTCGCCAACCGCTCCGCCGCCTCCACCGCCGAGATCCAGGGCATGATCAACCGGCTGCAGGAACAGAGCGCCCGCGCCGTCAGTGCCATGACCCAGGGCCGCAGTCAGAGCCTGGCCGTCGTCACCCAGGCTGACGAGGCCAACGGCGCGCTCGGCCAGATCACCGCTCACATCACCCAGATCAACGACATGAACATCCAGGTCGCCACCGCCACCGAAGAGCAATCGAGCGTGGTCGGCGAGCTCAACCGCAACGTGGAGGACATCAACCAGCTCACCATGGAGACCGCCGACATTGCCCACCAGCTGACCGATGCCAGTCGCGGCCTGCAGCAGCTCTCCGGCGAGCTGGACAAGCTGGTCGGCAACTTCCGCCTGTAGATAGCATTGACGGCCTGATCATGATTCCCCAGAGGGCGCTGCGGCGCCCTCTGTCGCCACCACGGCAGGCCGTGACGCAGGGGCTTTGCGCCGCCTCCACCCGCCTCTGAAAATGCCCCATAATCAGGAAAATGAGAGGAGGAGTTATGGGCAAGCTGGTAGTGATGATCTTGCTGAGCGGTCTGCTCAGCGCCTGCAGCAGCGGGCCGGTGCGGGTGCACGGCGCCGACGTGAGCGTGGACGATACCCGGATCCGGGTCAGCGATGGGGATCGAGGGGGCTACGGTACCTTCTGTCCGCCAGGGCAGGCCAAGAAAGGGCGCTGCTAAACCGCCAGCAGACGCTGAAAAACAAAAAGCCGCTCGATTGAGCGGCTTTTTTCATGCTGACAGCGAGAAGAGAATTATTTCTTCTTCTTGGCCTTGGCGTTCGGCAGGTCGGTGATGGAGCCTTCGAACACTTCGGCTGCCAGGCCCACGGACTCGTGCAGAGTCGGGTGAGCGTGGATGGTCAGCGCGATGTCTTCGGCATCGGCACCCATCTCGATGGCCAGACCGATTTCACCCAGCAGTTCACCACCGTTGGTACCGACGATGGCACCACCGATGACGCGGCCGCTCTCCTTGTCGAAGATCAGCTTGGTCATGCCGTCGGAGCAGTCGGACGCGATGGCGCGACCGGAAGCCGCCCACGGGAAGGTGGCCACTTCGAAGTTCAGCCCTTGTTGCTTGGCTTCCTTCTCGGTCAGACCAACCCAGGCCATCTCTGGCTCGGTGTAGGCGATGGACGGGATCACTTTCGGATCGAAGTAGTGCTTCTTGCCGGCGATCACTTCGGCAGCCACGTGGCCTTCGTGCACACCCTTGTGCGCCAGCATCGGCTGACCCACGATGTCACCGATGGCGTGGATGTGCGCCACGTTGGTACGCAGTTGCTTGTCCACCTCGATGAAACCGCGCTCGGTCACGGCAACGCCGGCCTTCTCGGCATCCAGCATCTTGCCGTTCGGCACACGACCTACGGCAACCAGCACGTTGTCGTAACGAACCGGCTCGGCCGGGGCGTGCTTGCCTTCGTAGGAGACGTACAGGCCGTCTTCACGGGCTTCAACTGCGGTGACCTTGGTCTCCAGCATGATGTTGAACTTCTTGGCCACGCGCTTGGTGTAGATCTTGACGATGTCTTTGTCAGCAGCCGGTACCAGCTGGTCGGCAAATTCCACCACGTCGATCTCGGAACCCAGGGAGGAGTACACGGTACCCATCTCCAAGCCGATGATGCCGCCACCGATAACCAGCAGCTTGCCAGGAACGGTTGTCAGCTCCAGCGCATCGGTAGAGTCCCATACGCGCGGATCATCATGCGGGATGAACGGCAGCTTCACCGGACGGGAACCGGCAGCGATGATGGCGTTGTCGAAGGTCACGGTGGTCTTGCCGTCGGCACCTTCCACTTCCAAGGTGTTCGGGCCGGTGAACTTACCGAAGCCGTTAACAACCTGTACTTTACGCATCTTGGCCATGCCAGCCAGACCGCCGGTCAGCTGGTTGATGACTTTCTCTTTCCACAGACGGATCTTGTCGATGTCGGTCTGCGGGGCACCGAAGACGATGCCGTGCTCGGCCAGCGCCTTGGCTTCTTCAATGACTTTGGCGACGTGCAGCAGCGCCTTGGACGGGATGCAACCCACGTTCAGGCAGACGCCACCCAGGGTGGAGTAACGCTCGACGATAATAGTATCCAGACCCAGATCGGCTGCACGGAAGGCAGCGGAATAACCGGCAGGGCCAGCACCCAGTACTACGACCTGGGTTTTGATTTCTTTACTCATCATGACCTCTTTGTCGTTCTTATATCCCCGGACAGCGCAGTCTTAAACCAGAACGAGGCGGCTGCAGCCGTGAAAAAAACGGGGCAAGTTTACAATCCTGTTAACGAAATGAGAAGTAAAAAGGGCAGGCTCTGGGCCCGCCCTCTCACTTACAGGACCAGTCGACGAATGTCGGACAGCACGCCGTTCATGGTGGTGATGAAGCGAGCTCCATCGGCACCATCGATGACGCGGTGGTCGTAGCTCAGGGCCAGCGGCAGCATCAGGCGCGGCGCGAACTCTTTGCCGTTCCACTTCGGCTTCATCTCGGACTTGGAGACGCCCAGGATGGCCACTTCCGGCGCGTTGACGATCGGGGTAAAGCTGGTACCGCCGATGCCACCCAGGCTGGAGATGGTGAAGCAACCGCCCTGCATGTCGGCAGCGGTCAGCTTGCCAGCACGGGCCTTCTTGGAGATCTCGGCCAGATCGCGAGACAGCTCCATGATGCCCTTCTTGTTGACGTCGCGTACCACGGGCACAACCAGACCGTTGGGGGTATCCACCGCCACACCGATGTGGATGTACTTCTTCATGATCAGCTTGCTGCCATCTTCGGACAGGGAGCTGCAGAAGCGCGGGTGAGCTTCCAGCGCCTTGGCGGCGGCTTTCAGGATGAACACCAGCGGGGTGATCTTCACGTCAGCCTTCTGTTTCTCGAGCATCGCGTTCTGCTCTTTGCGGAACGCTTCCAGCTCGGTGGTATCGGCTTCGTCGAACTGGGTGACATGAGGGATCATGACCCAGTTGCGGTGCAGGTTCGGACCAGAGATCTTCTGGATGCGGGTCAGATCGACCTCTTCCACATCACCGAACTTGCTGAAATCGACCTTCGGCCACGCCAGCACACTCATGCCGTTGCCATTGCCAGTGCCTTGACCTGCAGCCGGAGCGGACTCGGCGCGCTTGACCGCATCCTTCACGTAGGCTTGCACGTCTTCTTTGACGATGCGGCCCTTGCGACCGGAGGCTTTCACCTTGGCCAGGTTGACACCGAACTCACGCGCCAGACGGCGCACGGCCGGAGAGGCGTGTACGTAGGCATCGTTGGCAACGAAGTCGGAGGCGGCAGCAGCCTGGGCAACCGGAGCCGGAGCTGCGGCAACAGGGGCAGCAGCGACCGGTGCGGCAGCCTGAGCAACCGGGGCAGCTGCGGCGGCAGGAGCAGCACCAGCCACTTCGAATACCATGATCAGGGAACCGGTGGAGACCTTGTCACCCGCCTTCACCTTGATCTCTTTGACCACACCGGCGAACGGCGCAGGCACTTCCATGGAGGCCTTGTCACCTTCCACGGCGATCAGGGACTGGTCGGCTTCAACCTTGTCACCCACGGCGACCATGATCTCGGTGACTTCGACTTCGTCGCCACCGATATCCGGTACATTGACCTCTTTGGCAGCGGCAGCAACCGGGGCAGCAGCCACGGGAGCGGCAGCCTGGGCCGGTGCAGCAGCAACGGCAGGAGCGGCGCCAGCCACTTCAAAGACCATCACCAGGGAACCGGTAGAGACCTTGGCGCCAGCGGCGACCTTGATCTCGACCACGCGGCCCGCGAACGGTGCCGGCACTTCCATGGAGGCCTTGTCACCTTCCACAGCAATGATGGACTGGTCGGCTTCAACCATGTCGCCCACGGCAACCATGATCTCGGTCACGTCCACTTCGTCGTCACCGATGTCCGGCACGTGCACGTCTTTGCGAGCGGCAGCAGCAGGAGCGGCAGCAGCAGGAGCGGCGGCCGAGGCGGCTGCAGCCGGTGCAGCGGTTTGAACCGGCGCAGGTGCGGCAGCACCTTCGGCTTCGAAGACCATGATCTGGGAACCGGTGGCAACCTTGTCACCCACCTTGATCAGGATCTCTTTGACGATACCGGCGGACGGGGCCGGTACTTCCATGGAGGCCTTGTCGCCTTCTACCGCGATGATGGACTGATCGAGCTCGACCTTGTCACCCACGGCCACCATGATCTCGGTGACTTCAACTTCATCGGCGCCGATATCCGGCACCATAATCTGTTTGGACATTGTGCTTTATCCTCTTGCGTGCATCCGCGTGACCGACTGCTGTCACGCGTCTCTCGCGTTAACCTTTGCAAGGTCGTGCCGGGCAGCGAGTCCCGGCACGACACTTGATCCTCTTACGCGTACAGCGGGTTGACCTTGTCGGCATCGATGCCGTACTTGGCGATGGCGTCAGCCACAACCTGCTTGTCTACCTCGCCGCGCTTGGCCAGTTCGGTCAGGGCAGCAACCACCACGTAGAATTCGTTCACTTCGAAGTGACGACGCAGGTTGGCACGGCTGTCGGAACGGCCGTAACCGTCGGTACCCAGCACGCGGTAGTTCTCGGTCGGTACGAAAGCACGCACCTGATCGGCGAAGGACTTCATGTAGTCGGTCGCGGCGATGGTGGCTTCGGAACCCAGTACCTGAGCGATGTACGGTACGCGAGCATCGGCGTTGGGGTGCAGCATGTTCCAGCGATCCGCGTCCTGACCGTCACGAGCCAGCTCGTTGAAGGAGGTGACGCTGAACACATCGGAGCCGATGCCGTACTCGCTGGCCAGGATCTGGGCGGCGGTGCGCACGTGACCCAGGATGGAGCCACAACCCAGCAGCTGTACCTTGGCCTTGGTGCCGGCCACGGTTTCCAGCTTGTAGATACCCTTGCGGATACCTTCCTCGGCACCTTCCGGCATGGCCGGCATGGCGTAGTTCTCGTTCAGGGTGGTGATGTAGTAGAAGACGTTCTCCGGCTTCTCACCGTACATGCGACGCAGACCATCCTGTACGATCACCGCTACTTCATAGGCGTAGGACGGGTCGTAGGAGACGCAGTTCGGGATGGTGTTGGCCAGGATGTGGCTGTGACCATCTTCGTGCTGCAGACCTTCGCCGTTCAGGGTAGTACGACCGGAGGTCGCACCCAGCAGGAAGCCACGGGCTTGCTGGTCACCGGCTGCCCACGCCATGTCGCCGATCCGCTGGAAGCCGAACATGGAGTAGTAGATGTAGAACGGGATCATCGGGCAGTCGTTGGTGCTGTAAGAGGTCGCAGCAGCCAGCCAGGAGGACATGGCGCCCAGCTCGTTGATGCCGTCTTGCAGAACCTGACCCTGCTTGTCTTCCTTGTAGTAGGAGACGATATCGCGGTCTTGCGGGGTGTACTGCTGACCGTGCGGGCTGTAGATACCGATCTGGCGGAACAGACCTTCCATACCGAAGGTACGGGCTTCGTCAGCCAGGATCGGGACGATGCGCTTGCCGATGGACTTGTCTTTCAGCATCACGTTTAGGGAACGCACGAACGCCATGGTGGTGGAGATTTCGCGCGCCTGTTCACCCAGCAGCGGACCAAAAGCATCCAGCGCCGGGATTTCCAGCTTGGTGGTGCTCTCGCGCAGACGGGTCGGTACATAGCCCTTCAGCGCGGCACGGCGGGCGTGCAGGTATTTGTGCTCTTCGGTACCCTCTTCGATCTTCAGGTACGGCAGGGTTTCCAGCTGCTCGTCGGTGACCGGCAGGTTGAAACGATCGCGCAGGTGACGCACGGAGCCCAGATCCATCTTTTTGACCTGGTGCGCGATGTTCTTGCCTTCGGCCGCTTCGCCCATGCCGTAACCCTTGATGGTCTTGGCCAGGATCACGGTCGGCTTGCCCTTGGTCGCCGCAGCCTTGGAGAAGGCGGCGAACAGTTTGCGAGGATCGTGACCACCGCGGTTCAGGGCGAAGATCTCCTCGTCAGTCATGTCTTTGACCAGCGCGGCGGTTTCCGGGTAACGGTTGAAGAAGTGCTCGCGCACGTAGCCGCCATCACGGGACTTCATGGTCTGGTAGTCACCGTCCACGGTCTCGTTCATCAGCTGGATCAGCTTGCCGGAGGTGTCTTTCTTCAGCAGCTCATCCCACTTGCGACCCCAGATCACCTTGGTCACGTCCCAGCCGGCGCCGGAGAACAGGCCTTCCAGCTCGTTGATGACCTTGCCGTTGCCGACAACCGGACCATCCAGACGCTGCAGGTTGCAGTTGACCACGAACACCAGGTTGTCGAGCTTTTCACGCACGGCAACGGTCAGGGCGCCCTTGGCTTCCGGCTCGTCCATCTCGCCGTCACCCAGGAAGGCATAAACGGTCTGCTCGGAGCAATCCTTGATGCCACGGTCGGTCAGGTACTTCAGGAAGCGAGCCTGATAGATGGCGGCGATGGGGCCCAAACCCATGGAAACGGTCGGGAACTGCCAGAAATCCGGCATCAGTTTCGGGTGCGGGTAGGAAGGGATACCCTTGCCATCCACTTCCTGACGGAAGTTGTCCAGCTGCTCTTCGGTCAGACGACCTTCGGCGAAGGCACGAGCATAGATGCCCGGGGAGATGTGACCCTGGAAGTAGACCAGGTCGCCACCGTCCTTCTCGCTGCGAGCGCGGAAGAAGTGGTTGTAGCAGACTTCGTAGATGGTCGCGGAAGAAGCGAAGGAAGACATGTGACCACCCAGGTCCAGGTCTTTCTTGGAAGCGCGCAGCACGATCATCATGGCGTTCCAGCGGATGATGGCGCGAATGCGGCGCTCCATCTCCAGGTCGCCCGGGTAGTCCGGCTCTTCGCTGGACGGGATGGTGTTGATGTAATCGCGGTTTGCCTTGGCAGCCACGTCCACACCGCTTGCGCGGGCTTTCTCGGCCAACTGTTCAAGGATGAACTGAGCGCGTTGGGGACCCTCTTCACGCAGCAGGGATTCCAGAGAGGCAAGCCACTCCAGCGTTTCTATCGGGTCCACATCGTTCTTCAGGATATCAGACATGGCTGGTTCCTATTTTGTTGTGATTGCACGGCATTGCACGGCGAAGGGCGCAAGCATTCGACAATAAAGCCTTGTGGGATTAGTTTTCCTGCTGACGGATCCGACGCATGGATCGCTGGATCCGGCTGTCTTCCCTCTGCATATCCAACAAGGTGTCCTCGATAAAGGCCAGGTGCTCATGACAAGCTGCCCTGGCCCGCTCCGGAGCCCCCGACAGGATAGCCTCGATCAGATGCGCGCGATGGCGACGGATCTTGGCGACCACTCCCGGACGGCGATTCAGAATTTCGTTATTGCGTAAAATGTTCTGCTCAAGCATGGGGCCCATGGCCCGCAGCAGATGCAGCAGCACCACGTTGTGGGACGCCTCGGCCACCGCCAGATAGAACTGGGTGACGGCAGCGGATTCGCTGACCAGCGAGCCTTGCTGACCGGCCTCCTCGATGGCGGACTGCACCTGACGGATGCGCTCGAAATCGGCGTCCGTACCCCGTAACGCAGCATAGTAGGCGCAGATGCCTTCCAGTGCGTGGCGAAACTCCAGCAGGTCATACTGGGCTTCCGGGTGGGTGCTGAGCAGCTCGAACAGGGGATCGGCGATCCCTTTGCTCAAGGCGTTTTGTACGTAAGTGCCGCCGCCCTGACGACGATACAAGAGTCCTCTTGCCTCGAGGCGCTGGATGGCTTCGCGCAGCGAGGGGCGCGACACCTGAAACTGGATGGCCAGTTCCCGCTCGGGCGGCAACTTCTGGCCCGGCTGCAAACTGCCTTCCAGAATCATCTGTTCCAGCTCGGCGACAATGGCGTCGGCCAACTTGGGTTGAGTAATCTTGAGATAGGGCATGAGGCTGCTTTGTTAAATTGGTATTACCAATTTCATGAATGGGCGAAAATTAGCAGAGGGCATGGGAAAAGTCCACCCAAAAGATGATCTGAATCAAGAATCAACCTTGCCACTTAAGGGGTAAAGAGAGGGATTTATGATTTAGCTCATAGAAATTGGTCAGACCAATATTTTTGACATCGCTCACAGGCAACATTTGATCAACAGCCAGTAAAAATGGCCTGCCATAAAGGCAAGCCATTGTTTTAAAAACACAAACTTATTTTTAGAATAATTACTTAAAGTTGAGTGCCTGACGGTAGCGCGGCCATTCGAAACTGGCACCCGGATCCGTCTTGCGCCCCGGTGCTATGTCGCAATGGCCGACGATGCGATCCGCCGTAATGGCGGGGTAATGGCTGAACAAGGTTCGGCTGAGCCCGACCAATGCCTCGTATTGTGCATCCGTGTAGGGCTGCTCATCGGTCCCTTCCAGCTCGATCCCGATGGAAAAGTCGTTGCACGCCTCTCGCCCCTGCCAGCTCGATACTCCCGCATGCCAGGATCTGGCACCAAACGGAACATATTGCACCAGCTCACCGTCGCGCCGGATCAGGCAGTGCGCCGAGACCCGCAGCTGATGGATTTCGGCAAAATAGGGGTGAGCGTCGGGATCGAGCCGCCCAAGGAAAAGATCATCGATGAAGGGACCGCCAAACTCGCCAGGCGGCAGGCTGATGCCATGCACCACCAGCAGGGAGATATCGCTCGGGGTGGCCCGCTCGTTGTGGTGCGGTGAGGGCACCTTGCGGGCTTGCTCACACCAACCGTCTGAATCAATGGAAAAAACTATTTTAGGCTGAGTCATTGTCTAGTCGCTCTGCAATGGGATGGCGCATCTGGCAACACTGGACGGGCAACAAGGCGATCCACCTCTCAGGCTCATCGCAGTCGCCTCATGACAACGGGCAACTGTGGTAGGCTGAGCCATCTTCCGCTGACTCAGGAAAAGATATGCACCCGATGGCACGCCGCTTCTGGTTGCTGGCCTGGCTCTCCCTGATGGGATTGCTGACCCTCTATTTTCATGCCCGCGAACAACCATCAGTCACTGCCAGCGGCGACCTGCTGCTCAAGGCCGATGCCAGCGGCCACTATCGTCTGGAGGGTGCCATCAACGGTCAGCCGGTGCAACTGCTGCTCGATACCGGAGCAACGCGCATTACCGTGCCACAACAGGTCGCCGAGCGGCTTGGCCTGACCGCCCGCGGCAGCAGTCAGGTGAATACGGCAGCCGGCTTTATCCGGGTCGGCAACGGCACCATCGAAACGCTGGCGATGGGACCACTGACCTTGTACGATCTGGCCATCTTCATCAATCCGGCAGCGGCTGGCGACGAGGTGCTGGTAGGCATGAACGCCCTCGGCCGGCTGGAGCTGGTTCAAAAGGAGCGGCAGTTGCTGCTCAGACCTTTGCAGGAATAAAAGGCATGCTACAACAGGACATCCGCCGCGCCGTGCGCGCCGCACTACTCGAAGACTTGGGTGATGCCCTCACCCCTTTGGATCAACCGGATGCCGGTGCCGACATCACGGCCCAGCTGATCCCGGCGGATCGCCTCGCCAGCGCCAGGGTCATCACCCGCGAGGCTGGCGTATTTTGCGGCCAGCCCTGGGTCGATGAGGTGTTTGTCCAGCTTGGTGGCGAAGTCAGAGTTGAATGGCTGGTACAAGATGGCGAAGTGCTCTCCCCCAATCAGGAACTGTTTCGCCTGCACGGCCCGGCCCGCGTGTTGCTGACCGGTGAGCGCAATGCCCTCAACTTCGTGCAGACCCTCTCCGGAGTGGCCTCTCTTACCGCTCGCTACGTGGCCGAGCTGGCAGATACCGATTGTCGGCTGCTCGATACCCGCAAGACCCTGCCGGGACTGCGCAGCGCCCAGAAGTACGCAGTCACCTGCGGCGGCGGTAAGAACCACAGGATCGGCCTGTTCGACGCTTACCTCATCAAGGAGAACCACATTCTTGCCTGTGGCGGCATCGCTGAAGCCATCAGCGAAGCCCGCCGTCTCAACCCGGGCAAACCGGTAGAGGTAGAAGTAGAATCCCTGGTCGAGCTGGAGCAGGCCTTGGCTGCCGGCGCCGACATAGTGATGCTGGATAACTTCGACATTCCCATGATGCGCGAGGCGGTTGCCCTCAATCAGGGTCGGGCCAAGCTGGAGGTATCTGGCAACGTCACGCTGGATACCTTGGCGGACTACGCCACGACCGGCGTCGATTTTATCTCGGTCGGCGCCCTGACCAAGCATGTCCGTGCCCTGGATCTCTCGATGCGATTCATCTAGCCGCAGAGGCATCATCATGCCCCCATCTTGTCGCTGACATATAACAAGATGAAGGACTTGCAAAAGGCGCCACGGGCGCCTTTTCTTTAAGGCAGGATCCCTCGGCAAAGGAGTGTGAGATGGACCCATCCCCGCCAGTAAAAAAGAGTCGATAGGGACTCTTCATCCATGATTTATATCAAAATTTTCGCAAATGACAGAAAGATTGTTAACAAAGACCCCGGCCTCTGTTGCCAAGTCAAACAGCTCGGATAAGATACTGACGTGTGGATAGTTTTCCACCGGCACTTCCCAGGAACCAAGGACAAAAAGGATATTTGAAATGAAGAAACAATCAGGCTTTACCCTTATCGAATTGATGATCGTGGTCGCGATCGTCGCCATCCTGGCCGCCATCGCGCTGCCGGCGTATCAGACCTATACCAAAAAAGCGAAATTTACAGAAGTAGTTACCGCTACTGGCGCAGCAAAAACAGCAGTAGAGATTTGTAGCCAAGCAGGTAATGCCCCAGCGACATGCGTTACTACCGGGAATAATGCGGTGAGTGGCAGTGTTGCAACTGCCATAGTAAAAAGCGTAACTGTGTCTAGTTCAGGCAACCAAGGCTCTGCTGTATATAAGATCGAGGCTGAAGGAAATGCACCGGTTGATAAAACCTATATCTTACAAGGCACTGAAGAAAGTGGGAGAGTTAAATGGGAGTCAAATCCAAGCGGTTCTGTTGGCACCTGTGTTGCGGATGGAATTTGCTGAGTTAGCATGACCTCCAGCCCCAATAGCGGCCTGGCGTTAAGCCTGGCCGCCTCTTCCCTGCTCAGTGAGTCCGACTCACAACGCTATCTGAGCCAAGCCAAGGCACAGCGCAAACCTTTTGTGACCTTTCTGATCGAAAACGAAATCCTCGACAGCAAAGCATTGGCGGACTTCTGCGAGCTGGAGTATGGGGTACCTCTGCTGGATCTTGCCGCCTTCGACCTGGCCGAGATCCCGCAGAAATACCTCAATCAAAAGCTGATTGAAAAACATCACGTCCTGCCCATCTATACCCAGGGCCACACCCTCTATATCGCCATGTCAGATCCTACCAATGTGTCTGCACTGGAGGATTTTGGCTTCAGCTTCGGGTTGCATACCGAGGCGCTGCTGGTCGAGGAGAACAAACTCACTACAGCCATCGGCAAGCTGATGGAGAGCGATCAAGATGCCCTTGGCATGGAGGACATCGACGAATCCGAGATCTCCGAGCTGGAAGTATCTGACGAGGGATCACGGCTCGACGAAAGCGTCAACACTGCTGACGATGACGCGCCCATCGTCAAATACATCAACAAAATCATGATGGATGCCATCAAGCGCGGAGCCTCCGACCTCCACTTCGAACCCTATGAGACCAAATATCGCATCCGCTTTCGGATAGACGGGATCCTGCATGAGATAGCGACCCCACCGGTCAACCTGGCCAACCGCTTCTCCGCCCGCCTCAAGGTGATGGCACGGCTCGACATCGCTGAGCGGCGACTGCCCCAGGATGGTCGCATCAAACTGAAGCTGTCGCGCAACAAGTCGATGGACATGCGGGTCAATACCCTGCCCACCATGTGGGGCGAAAAGATCGTTATCCGTCTGCTCGACTCCTCCGCTGCACGCCTCAATATCGAGCAGCTCGGTTTCGACGATCGCCAGAAGGTGCAATATCTGCGTGCCCTGTCGAAGCCTCAGGGCATGATCCTGGTGACCGGCCCGACCGGTTCGGGCAAGACGGTTTCGCTCTATACCGGTCTCAATATTCTCAATACCACCGAGGTCAATATCTCCACCGCTGAAGACCCGGTGGAGATCAACCTGCCCGGCGTCAATCAGGTGCAAGTCAATCCCAAGGCAGGACTGACCTTCGCCAGCGCCCTGCGTTCTTTCTTGCGCCAAGACCCCGATGTGGTCATGGTAGGTGAAATCCGGGATCTGGAAACCGCTGAAATTGCCATCAAGGCCGCCCAGACCGGCCACCTGGTGCTATCCACCCTGCACACCAACTCGGCGGCAGAAACGCTGACCCGGATGATGAACATGGGGGTGCCCGCCTTCAATATCGCCTCCTCGGTCACCCTGATCATGGCTCAGCGGCTGGCGCGTAAACTGTGCGATCACTGCAAAGCCCCCGAAGTGGTACCCGAGGCTGAGCTGCTTGAGCTGGGTTTTACCCAGCAGCAGCTGGCCGCTGGCTTGCGGCTGTTCAAACCGGTTGGCTGCAAAGAGTGCTCGGGTGGCTACAAGGGCCGGGTCGGCATCTATGAAATCATGCTAATGTCTGAAAACATCGCAAAATTGATCATGCAGGGGGCCAACTCTCTGCAAATTGCCGCCATCGCCCAGAAGGAAGGCATGCGTACCTTGCGTACCTCTGGCCTCGAGAAGGCTCGCCTGGGTGTGACCAGTCTGGCGGAGATAAACCGGGTAACAACCAACTGACAGAGTCTATCGCTCAGCCGATTCATCCAGGTGCCGCCGGCCCTGGCGATTTCCATCAGGCCGAGGCTGCTTTTCCTCATGACGAGCAACCCGAGCCCCATTGCAGGACGCAGTGATGGCAACGCTAACCCAGAAACAGAATGCCCCCAAGAAAGTCTTCGCCTTTCGCTGGAGCGGGGTGAATCGCAAGGGCCAGAAGGTCTCCGGCGAATTGCAGGCCGACAGCATCAACACGGTCAAGGCAGAGCTGCGCAAACAGGGTGTCAACGTCACCAAGGTGAGCAAGAAGAGCCAGGGGCTCTTCTCCAAGGGCGGCGCCAAGATCAAACCGATGGACATCGCCGTCGTCTCCCGCCAGATCACCACCATGCTGTCAGCCGGCGTACCTCTGGTCCAAAGCCTGCAGATCATCGCTCGCAGCCACGAGAAGGCGGCCATGCGCGAGCTCATGGGCCAGATTGCCGCCGATGTGGAGACCGGCACGCCCATGTCCGAGGCACTGCGCCGCCATCCCCGTCACTTTGACGATCTCTACTGCGATCTGGTGGAGGCTGGCGAGCAGTCCGGCGCTCTGGAGACCATCTACGATCGTATCGCCACCTATCGCGAGAAATCGGAAGCCCTCAAGTCCAAGATCAAGAAAGCCATGTTCTACCCCACCATGGTCATCCTGGTGGCCATTGTCGTTACCTCCATCCTGCTGCTGTTCGTCATTCCCCAGTTCGAAGACATCTTCAAGAGCTTCGGCGCCGAGCTGCCCATCTTCACCCAATTCGTCATCGGCATCTCCCGTTTCATGCAGAACTGGTGGTATGTGATCTTTGGCGGCATAGCGCTAGCCATCTTTCTCTACGTGCGCGCCTGGCGCGCCTCCCAGAAGGTCAAGGACAACACCGACAAGTTCGTACTGACCATCCCCGTGGTCGGCATGATATTGCACAAGGCCGCCATGGCCCGCTTCGCCCGCACCCTCTCCACTACCTTCTCCGCCGGCATCCCGCTGGTGGATGCTCTGGTCTCTGCGGCAGGCGCCTCCGGCAACTATGTCTACCGCACCGCTGTCATGGCCATTCGTAACGAGGTGGTGGCCGGTATGCAGATCAACGTGGCCATGCGCACCGTCGATCTGTTCCCGGACATGGTGATCCAGATGGTAATGATCGGCGAGGAGTCTGGCGCCATCGATGATATGCTCTCCAAGGTCGCCACCATCTTCGAGCAGGAGGTGGACGATCTGGTCGACGGCCTCACCAGCCTGCTGGAACCTCTCATCATGGTGGTGCTGGGGGTGCTGGTCGGCGGCATGGTGGTCGCCATGTATCTACCCATCTTCAAACTAGGATCGGTGATCCACTGATCCCCCATCAATCCGAGACTCAATGTTGCTGATCACTGACGTTTTTCACAGCCTGCCCTGGCTCTATTTCTCGCTGGTATTCCTCTTTTCCCTGATGATCGGCAGTTTTCTCAACGTGGTGATCCATCGCCTGCCCATCATGCTGGAGCGAGAGTGGCAGGCCGAATATCTCGGCTATTTCAATCCAGAGACACAGCCGCAGCAGGAAGAGCGCTACAACCTGATGGTGCCGCGTTCTGCCTGCCCTCATTGCGGCCACGCCATCACGGCCATAGAGAACATCCCCCTGCTCAGCTGGCTCTGGCTCAAGGGGCGCTGCCGTGAATGCCAGGCCCCCATCTCGGCCCGTTATCCTCTGGTGGAACTGCTGACATCCCTGCTCTCGCTGATCGTCGCCGCAACATTCCCACCGGGCTGGGGCTTGCTGGCCGCCCTGCTGCTCACCTGGGTACTGGTGGCACTCACTTTCATCGATCTGGACAAGATGCTGCTGCCAGACCAGCTTACCCTGCCACTGCTGTGGGGCGGCCTGCTGTTCAATTTGGCTGGGGGATTTGCACCGCTGGCCGATGCGGTGATCGGCGCCATGGCTGGCTATCTGGTGCTCTGGAGCCTCTACTGGGCCTTCAAGTTGCTGACCGGCAAGGAAGGGATGGGCTATGGCGACTTCAAGCTGCTGGCGGCGCTGGGTGCCTGGCTCGGCTGGCAGGCGCTGCCCATCGTGCTGCTGCTCTCCTCCCTAGTTGGCGCCCTCATGGGCATAGGCCTGATCCTGCTGCGCAACCATCATCAGAACAAACCCATCCCCTTCGGCCCCTATCTGGCCATCGCCGGCTGGATCGCGCTGCTGTGGGGCGATACCATCACCCGCTGGTACCTCACGACGTTTCTCTGACCAAGGCAGCACTGACCCATGTATGTAGTCGCAATCACCGGCGGAATTGGCAGCGGCAAGACCACGGTTGCCAATCAATTTGCCGAGCTCGGCATCGAAGTAGTGGATGCGGACGTCATCGCCCGCGAGGTAGTCGAGCCCGGTACCCCGGCCCTCACCGCCATCGCCGCCCATTTTGGCTCAGAAATCATCACTCCCGCTGGCCAGCTCGATCGTCGTCGGCTGCGTGAGCGGGTCTTCATTGACCCGCAGGCCAAGGGCTGGCTCAACGCCCTGCTCCACCCCCTCATTCGCACCGAGATGCAGCGCCAGTGTGCGGCTGCTCGCTCCCCCTATTGCTTGCTGGTAGTGCCCTTGCTGGTGGAAAACCGGCTCACTGCCCTGGCCAATCGGGTATTGGTGATCGACGTGGACGAGGCAACCCAGATTGAGCGTACCTGCCGCCGGGACGGCGTGAGCCACGAGCAGGCCCAAGCTATCCTGGCCGCCCAGGCGAGCCGGGCCGAGCGGCTGGCGGCAGCCGACGATGTGCTGGACAACCAGAATGGCACGCCCGAGGCAATAAAGAGCCGAATTTTAGCGCTGCACGAGACATATCTGGCATTTGCCTCTCAACAAGCCCGCCAACTGTGAGTACACTAGGCCGGTTTATGGCTGGCCAGGATTAGGCATGATTTACGATTTTCCCCTCAATGAAAAAAGCCGGACCTATCTTCGTCTGGAGTCCCTGTTTTCCCAGATCCGCGACAATCTGGAGAGCGACCAGTCCTGGGCACATATCGCCTTTTTCAAGGGTCTGTTCGACCTGCAGGAGTTGCTGGAACGCGGCGACCTGCGCGCCGATCTGATCAAGGATCTGGAGCGCCTCGGCCAGCGCCTGAGCCACTGGGCCAGCCTGCCCGATGTCGACCTGGAGCAGATCAGCCAGATGCAACAGGAGAGCGCCCAGCTGTCCCGCAATCTGCTGAGTGCCCCGCGTCCCGGTGCCCGCCTCAAAGAGGATCGGCTGCTCGGCTCCATTCGCCAGCGCTTCTCCATTCCGGGCGGGTTGTGCGCCTTCGACGTGCCGCAACTGCACCACTGGCTCGCTACCCCGGCCATCGCCCGTCATCAGCAGATGCAGCTGTGGCTGAGCGACATCAACCTGTTGATGAACGCCATCTCCCTGCTGCTGCGGCTGTGGCGTGAGTCCGGCAACTTCAGCGAACAGGTTGCCGTCAACGGCTTCTTCCAGGATACCGCCGAGAGCGCCGAGCTGATCCGCATCCGTCTGACCGGCACCCAGCAGTGCTACCCCACCCTGAGCGGCCACAAGAACCGGTTCGCCCTGCGTTTCCTGCCCACCACGGAGCAGCAGATCGGTGACGTCCCCTTCCAGCTTGCCTGCTGCTGAGGAGCATTCATGGTGACCAAAGTAAAGTGCCCGACCTGCCAAACCGAGCTGGAATGGGGCCCGCAAAGCCCGTTTCGCCCGTTCTGCAGCAAGCGCTGCCAGCTGATCGATCTCGGCGAGTGGGCCGACGAGGAGAAGCGGATCCCGGGGGAAATAGACCCGGAGCTGCTGCCCTACCCCGAAGAAGGGGAGCAGTGGCAATAAGCCAGCAAACAAAAAGGGCCGATACGGCCCTTTTTGTTTTGGTATGCACTGCGGCTCACATCAGCCCTGTGCGGCCAGCGATGCCTGCAGGCGCGTCACGATCGGGCCATTGGCATCGGGGAAGTGGTACTCGTGCAGCGAGGCCAGCGGCACCCAGCGACACTCCTGCCCCTCCTTGCCGAACGGCTCGCCGCTGAAGCGGGTCACCTTCCAGATATCCAGCAGCACCTGCTTGTCCGGGTAGTCGTGATGCAGTTCCATGAAGGGGGCGCAATCCTGTACCCGGATCCCGATCTCTTCCCACAGTTCGCGATCCAGCGCGGTAAGCAGATCCTCCCCGGCTTCCACCTTGCCGCCGGGAAACTCCCAGCGATCCCCCTGATGGCGATCGGCGGAGCGTTTGGCGATGAAGATATCGCCCCGTTCGTTCTCGATGACGCCGACCGCCACCCAGATCCGTTTCTTCTGTTCCATCATTGTCCTCAACGTAAACACGGCAAACGGGCAATCCAGGGCGCCAGCCGACGGGCCTGCGGCTCCCTTTGTGCCGTAAAGATATCCTGCCCCACATGCTCGCTCCCGCCAGGGGAGGGCTGCGGCCAGGGAATGGCACCTGGCGGCGTGAAGCAGCGATCGTGCATCAGACAGCTCTGCGAGAGATAACCCCAGAGCTGGTCGCGCAAAAACCATTGGTCGATGTTCGGCGTCTCCATCACGTCGGGCTGATAGCCTTCCAGCAGGGGCGCCAACGGCGGCAATACGCCGGCCACCCCACCCCACATCCCCGCCAGCACCAGATCGGTATGACTCCACCAGTCGCGCATGATATGAAACCAGCGCGTCGATGCAAGCCACTCCTGTACCGCCAGTCGCTCGCGCACACCCGGCACCGAATCCACATCCCGCACCAGAAAGCGCCCCACCAATGGATCATTGGCCACCTGGAAACGCCAGCACAGACGCTGACGCAATGGCTGACCGGCAGGTTGCAACAAGAGCTCGGCCCCCAGTTCGCGCAGCGCAGCGAGCAACTCGGCCGGCACGCTCTCATCCACGTAGAAGCGCACCCGCCAGCCCGGGTAGAGGTAGGCCGCCGCCAGCACATTGTCGATGGCCCCCCGCAGATAGCGAGGCTCGCTACCCCACAGGGAAAAAGCGATGACATCCGGCTTGCGACTGCAATCGGCCAACCAGACGGCCGGTTCTACCGCAGGCAATGACCAGGATGGTGGCGCCTTACCCGCCGACCGGGCCTTCAGGCTCAATGAGCGGGTTCCCGCCAGGGCGGCCTCATCGTGGCGATCCAGCTTGGCCAACGAGGCGCAGAGGGCGTCCAGCGCATGGAAATCGTCGGGGACGCGCTGCAGCAGGGTTTGCAAGCGTGCCACTGCCAGCTCGTACTGACCGGCCCGCGACAGGCAAGCGCAGAGGTTGCGCAACACCTCGTCATTGCCGGGTTCAGCCTTGTGGGCCATCTCCAGCACCTGCGCCGCGGAAGCCGGGTCGTCGCACAGGAAGAGGTAATAGGCAAACTGCAGCTGCAAGGCTACCGGCTTGGCCGTGCTGCCGTTAAGCCGGGCCAGCAGTTGCTGGATGGCCACCTGGCGCTGGCCGGCCAGCCAGCTGTTGTGGGCTGTAGTATCCCATCCTGTCGGCATCTTGCTCATCGCACGGCTCTCCTTCTTTGCCTGCCGGAAATGAATGCACCGCCCGGAGGCGGTGCATCATCGTCATTGCGCTATCAGGTCAACTGACCGTGGCAGTGCTTGTATTTTTTGCCTGAGCCACACGGGCAGGGGTCATTGCGTCCCACCTTCTGCTCGTCCCGCACGAAGGTAACCGGAGCCGCCTCGGCCTGGGCCTCGTCATCAGCCAGCTGGTTGTCGGCTGCCGCATGGGTGTAGGTGCGGGGAGCGGCTTCGGCCTGCTGGCGCTGCTGCTCTTCCATCGCCTCCACATCGCGCTCCTGAACCTGTACACGGCTCAGGATGCTGACCACGTCGCGCTTGAGGGTTTCCAGCATCTGGGTGAACAGATCGAAGGATTCGCGCTTGTACTCCTGCTTGGGGTTCTTCTGGGCGTAACCGCGCAGATGGATGCCCTGACGCAGGTGATCCATGGCCGCCAGGTGCTCTTTCCACAGGCCGTCCAGGGTTTGCAGCATCACCGCCTTCTCGAAGTTGCGCAGCACCTCCTTGCCGACCAGCTCTTCCTTGTGGGCATAGAGCTTGGTGGCTTCATCCAGGATGCGCTCGCGCAGCTTCTCTTCATAGAGCTTGTCGTCTTCCGCCAGCCACTGCTGCAACGGCAGATCCAGCGCGAAGTCGGACTTCAGGCGGGCTTCCAGACCCGGCACGTCCCACATCTCTTCCAGGGACTGCGGCGGGATGTACTCGTCGATGATGGCGCCATAGACATCGTCACGGATGACGTGGATGGTCTCGGAGATATCGCTGGTGTCCAGCAGCTCATTGCGCTGCTCGTAGACCACCTTGCGCTGGTCGTTGGCCACGTCGTCGAACTCCAGCAAGCTCTTGCGGATGTCGAAGTTGCGACCTTCCACCTTGCGCTGGGCATTTTCGATCGCCTTGGTCACCCACGGGTGCTCGATGGCCTCGCCCTCTTCCATCCCCAGCTTCTTCATCATGCCGGTGACGCGATCGGAGGCGAAGATCCGCATCAGGGTATCTTCCATGGAGAGGTAGAAACGGGAGGAACCCGGGTCGCCCTGACGACCGGAACGGCCGCGCAGCTGGTTGTCGATACGACGGGATTCGTGGCGCTCGGTACCTATGATGTGCAGACCACCAGCGGCCAGTACCGCATCGTGACGCACCTGCCAGGCCGCTTTCAGCTCGGCGATCTGTGCCTCGGTCGGGTTCTCCAGCTGGGCAATCTCTGCCTGCCAGTTGCCGCCGAGCACAATGTCGGTACCACGACCGGCCATGTTGGTAGCGATGGTGACGGCGCCGGTCTGGCCTGCCTGGGCGACGATCTCCGCTTCCATGGCGTGGAACTTGGCGTTCAGCACCTTGTGCGGGATGTTCTCCTTGGTCAGGATGCCGGAGAGCAGCTCGGAGTTCTCGATGGAGACGGTACCGACCAGCACCGGCTGGCCGCGCTCGACGCAGCCGCGAATGTCTTCGATGATGGCGGCATACTTCTCGTTGGCGGTCAGGTAGACCAGATCGCCCATGTCCTTGCGCACCATCGGCTTGTTGGTCGGGATAACCACGGTATCCAGGCCATAAATCTGCTGGAATTCAAAAGCTTCGGTATCAGCAGTACCCGTCATGCCCGCCAGCTTGTCGTACAGACGGAAGTAGTTCTGGAAGGTGATGGAGGCCAGGGTCTGGTTTTCGTTCTGGATCTTGACCCCTTCCTTCGCCTCGACCGCCTGATGCAGACCATCGGACCAGCGACGGCCCGGCATGGTACGGCCGGTGTGCTCGTCGACGATGACGATCTCGTCCTTCTGGACGATGTAGTCGACGTTGCGCTCAAACAGGGTGTGAGCGCGCAGGCCGGCGTTGACGTGGTGCAGCAGGCTGATGTTGGTGGCGGAGAACAGGGAGTCATCCTCGGCCAGCAGCCCCTCTTTCTTGAGCAGCTCTTCCACGAAGATCTGGCCGTTTTCGGTCAGCAGCGCCTGACGGTTCTTCTCGTCCACCGTGTAGTGGCCATCGCCGGTGTACTCTTCAGAATCTTCCTTGTCCTGCTTGACCAGCAGCGGGATCAGCTTGTTGACGCGGATATAGAGCTCGGAGCTGTCTTCAGCCGGGCCGGAGATAATCAGCGGGGTACGGGCTTCATCGATGAGTACCGAGTCCACCTCATCCACCAGCGCGTAGTTAAGCGGACGTTGTACACGCTGCTCGGGCGAGAACGCCATGTTGTCGCGCAGGTAGTCGAAACCAAATTCGTTGTTGGTACCGTAGGTGATGTCGGCGGCGTAGGCGTCACGCTTCTGGGACGCGTCCATGCCGGGCACGTTGCAGTCGACGGTCATGCCGAGGAAGGCGAACAGCGGGCGGTTCGCCTCGGCGTCACGCTTGGCCAGATAATCGTTCACGGTCACCACGTGCACACCGCGGCCACTCAGGGCATTCAGGTAGGCCGGCAGGGTCGCGGTGAGGGTCTTACCTTCACCCGTCTTCATCTCGGCGATGCGGTTGGAGTTCAGCACCATGCCACCGATCAGCTGGACGTCGAAGTGACGCATGCCGAACACCCGGCGAGAGGCTTCACGCACGGTGGCAAAGGCCTCCGGCAGCAACTGCTCCAGTGTCTCACCCTGCTCCAGACGCTGACGATACTCGGCCGTCTTGGCCTGCAGCTGTGCATCGGACAGAGCTTCGAACTGAGGCTCCATCGCATTGATCTGTTTTACAATTTTGCGCAGAGCCTTGAGCGTTCTGTCGTTCCGGCTGCCGATAATCTTGGTAAGCAGTGTGCTAATCATGGGTACCAACTATTTCTGGTTATATAAGTGTTCCGTCACTGGAACCTGGAGAAAAAAACCTAACCCCGTCTGGCATTGAGAAAACGCGCGGGGTCCACCTGACGACCATCTTTCAACACTTCGTAATGCAAATGGACCCCGGTCGCGCGACCGGTGCGTCCCATCAAGGCAATTTTCTGGCCCTCATCGACCAGGGTGCCCACTTCGACCAGCAACTTGGAGTTGTGGGCATAGCGGGTCACCAACCCATTGCCGTGGTTGATCTCCACCATGTTGCCAAATTCCGGATGACGGCCCGCCCAGCTCACAACCCCTGGGCCCGTCGCCAGAATGGGGGTGCCGGGCTTGCCACGGAAATCCACCCCTTTGTGCATCTTGGCACGACCGTTGAACGGATCGACCCGGCCACCGAAGCCAGAGGAGACCCAAACCCGCTCCTGCTTGACCGGTGTTCCGGAAATAAAGCCGGCATCGGTTATATGGTGATTCATGATGAAAGATTCAAGTACCGACAGCTGCTCTTCACGACTGCTGAGCTGCTGGCTGAGATGCTTCATGGAGTCCTGCAGCTCGTTGAGGCTGACTTCCAGATCCGCATCATAGGAGGGGCCGCCCATGGGGGGCAGCTCCTTGAAATTGAACTCTTCGGGATCGAGGTCGGCCTTTTCGGTCAGCCGCTCGCCGAGCGCGTTGAGACGACCCAACTGCCCCTGCATGGTGCCCACCTGGGCGGCCAGCATGGCGAGCTGTTCGCGGGCTTCATCTGCCCCTTGCGTGGATTTTTGCTGTTCGGCCATGGCCAGCGCGACTTCCAGCGCCTCCATTTTTTGATGCCAGCTCTGCCAGAGCCAGCCACCACTCAGGGCCAATACAGTGAAGAAGATACCGCCGACCCAAGCCAGACGTCGTTTCGGTAAGTGCAACTTGCGTCGCTGCTTGCCATTGAGGATCAGGGTAATGCTCATAGAAATCAGTCTGCTCGGTCAGGTGTGGCCATTGGCCCGCACGGGAAATAAAACCGGGAGATAATCGGTATTACAGAATGGAGTAAACAAATAACGGAACGTCGGTGCGGAGAGAGGACCGACGTTCCGTTGCACAGCTATCAGGCCAGAACCAGACCGTTATCGTAGTAAGCGATGGGCGCTTTGTCGCCCTCACCCTCGAAGGTCACCAGTTCCCAGGCCTCCTGCTTGGCCAGCAAGGCACGCAGCAGCTTGTTGTTCAGGGCATGGCCGGTCTTGTAGGCACGGAATTCGCCAATGATGCTGCGGTTACACATGTAAAGGTCACCGATCGCATCCAACATCTTGTGTTTGACGAATTCATCTTCATAGCGCAGGCCATCTTCGTTCAGTACCCGATAGTCATCCAGCACCACGGCGTTTTCCAGGCTTCCGCCCAGCGCCAGGTTCTGGGAACGCAGGTACTCGATATCACGCATGAAACCGAACGTACGAGCACGGCTGATCTCTTTCACGAAAGAGGCACCGGAGAAGTCCAGCACGCAACGCTGATTGCGTCCTTCAAATACCGGATGCTGGAAGTCGATCTCGAGATCCATTTTGAAGCCGTTGCGATAGGGGTGGAATTCCGCCCACTTGTCGCCGTCTTCAACCCGGATGCTCTGCTTGATCCGCACAAACTGCTTGGGCGCATTCTGTTCACGGATACCGACCTCTTGCAGCAGGTAGATAAAGGGGTGCGCACTGCCGTCCATCACCGGGATCTCGGGCGCATCAACCTCGACATAGAGGTTGTCGATGCCCATCCCGGCCAGCGCGGCAGAGAGGTGCTCAATGGTAGAGACTCGGACACCGGCTTCATTGACCAGAGCGGTACAAAGCACGGTATCACGCACCTGATCGGCATTGGCTGGCAGCTCTACCACAGGATTCAGATCGGTACGCAAGTAAACGATCCCTGTGTTAACAGGCGCCGGACGGAACGTCATTGTGACTTTCCGGCCCGAATGCAGGCCGACACCGGTGGCCTGGACACTCGTTTTCAAGGTTCTTTGTCTAATCATGGGCGTATCCGCTTAACAGCTCAAATTCCTGACCAGATGGTCGTTGCCGGGCCATCTTAGCACATTCCTTAAGCAACAAACAAACCAGCGTCATTGGAGGCTTAGTCAGCTTGCTTGCGCAGGAACGCAGGAATATCGAGATAATCCGGTTCGCGACGAGCTTGCGGCTCGGCGTTGACCACCTTGGCCGGGGCCTCTTCCATCACGCGAGACTGCAGGGCTTCGCTGATCAGGGGCTGACGGGCCGGACGCTCTTGTACCATGTTGTTCTTCACCAGCGTGATGTCGGGCTTGCGCTCGGCACCGATACCGGTGGCAACCACGGTCACGCGCAGTTCGTCGTGCATTTCCGGGTCGATTACGGTACCCACCACCACGGTGGCGTTCTCGGAGGCGAAGGCCTTGACCGCGTTACCCACGGTTTCGAACTCTTCGATGGTCATGTCCATGCCGGCGGTGATATTGACCAAGATGCCACGGGCACCGGCCAGATCCACGTCTTCCAGCAGCGGACTGGAGATGGCTTTCTCGGCCGCTTCTTCGGCACGGTCATCACCGGAGGCGGAACCGGTACCCATCATGGCGGTACCCATTTCACGCATCACGGTACGCACGTCCGCGAAGTCGACGTTGATCAAGCCCGGACGGGTGATCAGCTCGGCAATGCCCTGTACCGCGCCAAGCAGCACATCGTTGGCAGCCTTGAAGGCGTCCAGCAGGGAGATGCCGCGGCCCAGCACCTTCAGCAACTTGTCGTTGGGGATGGTGATCAGGGAGTCGACGTTCTTGGACAGCTCTTCGATGCCGTGAGCCGCGAAGCCCATCCGCTTCTTCCCCTCAAAGGAGAACGGCTTGGTTACGACAGCAACTGTCAGAATACCCATCTCGCGAGCCACTTCGGCCACGATCGGTGCAGCACCGGTACCGGTACCACCACCCATGCCGGCGGCGATGAACACCATGTCGGAGCCGGTCAGCAGCTCGCGCAGCGCTTCCCGATCTTCCATGGCCGCATCACGACCCACTTCCGGATTGGCTCCGGCACCCAGACCCTTGGTGATGCCACCGCCGATCTGCAGGGTTGTGTTGGCGCTGGAGTTACGCAGAGCCTGGGCGTCGGTGTTGACGGTAATGAATTCAACGCCTTCGATGTTTTGACGAACCATGTGCTCGACCGCGTTGCCGCCGCCGCCACCCACACCAATCACTTTAATGACGGCTTCGTCAGTGTGGCTATCCATAAATTCAAACATGTTGTCTCTCCGCTTTATTTGCCTGACTCAGCAAAATCTTTTAGAACTCGCCACGCAACCAGTTGCTGACCCGTTTGACCAGCCCACCTACGCTTGCCTTGGCGGCATATTCCTTGCTATTGCCGGTGGATTGATGGGTGCGGCCATACTGCAGCAACCCGACCGCGGTCGAGTACACAGGCGCCTGCACATAATCACTCAATCCCCGGATATTCATGGGCTCCCCTACCCGGACCTGGCTCTGGAAGATCTGCTCTGCGCACTCCACAATGCCTTCGATCTGGGCAGCGCCGCCGGTCAAGACCACACCGGCTGCAAGCTGATGCTTGACCCCCTGCGCTTTCAATTCGCTTTGTACCCGCACCAGCTCATCATTCACCATGGAGAGCAACTCGGTGTAACGGGGCTCAATCACTTCAGCCAGTGTCTGCCGTTGCAGGCTGCGCGCCGGACGACCGCCGACACTGGGTACTTCAATATTGTCTTCCTTGCTGACCAGCCGGCCGAGGGCGCAGCCATAGCGCACCTTGATCGCCTCCGCATCCAGCGGCGGGGTGCCGAAGGCATAGGCGATGTCGCTGGTCACCGTGCTGCCGGCGTACGGGATCACCTTGGTGTGACGCAGGGCACCGCCGGTAAACAGCGACATGTCCATGGTGCCGCCACCGATGTCCACCACGCAGACACCCAGCTCCTTCTCGTCTTCGGTCAGCACGGCGTAGCTGGACGCCAGTGCGGAGAAGATCAGCTGATCCACCCGCAGACCCACCTTCTCCACGCATTTCTCGATGTTGCGAGCCATGTCGTTGTGGCAGGTGATCAGGTGCACCTTGGCCGCCATCCGCACGCCGGAGAGGCCGACCGGGTTCTTGATCCCTTCCTGGTAGTCGATGGCGAACTCCTGGGGCAGCACGTGCAGCACCCGGAGCTCATCGGACAACCGTACCGACTTGGCGGTGTGGATGACGTTGTCCACGTCTTCCTGGGTCACCTCTTCATCGGAGATGGGTACCATGCCGGTTTCATTGCGACAGTCGATATGCTTGCCGGACAACCCCAGATAGACGGAGCTGATCTGGCAGTCGGCCATCATTTCAGCCTCTTCCACCGCGCGACGCAGGGACTTGACCACGGAATCAAGATCGTTGACCCCGCCCTTGTCCATGCCGCGAGAGGCGTGACTGCCCATGCCGATGACATTGAGCTCACCGTCTGGCAGCACTTCGCCAACCAGAACCGCCACCTTGGTTGTGCCGATATCCAGCCCGACAATCAGATTTCTATCTGCGGTTTTGGTCATTCACTTTCTCTTCGTTCTTCTTCCAGCCAACTGCCATTCCGGTGTCGTATCGAAGATCCACATAAGCAACCCGCTCACGAGGCTCGATGACCGGAAAGGCATCGATAAACCGCTGCAGTCGAAGCGCGATATCCGAGCGCCCCAAAAACAGCTGAATGTTGCCATCCAGGGTCAGTTCCCAGGCATGGCGAGGGGTCAGATTCACCCCCAGCAGCTTGTACCCTCTGGCCGCCAGCTGCGCCTCGTATTGGCGGCTGGCCTCCAGCACCTTGACGGCCTGATCTTCTGGCCCGGACAGCTGCATCAGGGGGGTCTTCACCCTGTCCGGCGCACTGAACACCTCACCCTTGGTGTTGACGAAGCGGTTGCCATTCCAGCGGGCCGCGACCGCCTGTTCGGTGAGGTAGACCTTGATCTTGTTGGGCCACTTCTTGCGTACCGAGACCTGGGCCACCCAAGGCAAGGCGTTCAACCGCGCCTGCAATTCGTTCACATCCAACTCGAAGAAGTTGCGCAACTCGGCGCCATCCAGCACGGCGCTGCGCAGTTCATCGGTTTGCAAATACTGGTGTTGCCCCTGCAGCAACAGCTCGCTCATGGGCAACCGATTGGCATCCGTCAGCCAATCTTTAACATCCAGCGCGGTCTGGTAGAGGCCCCACATGACCAGGATGAAAAATCCCACCCCGGCGATGAAGCCCCCCTTGGTGCGCCCTTGTGCCCTTGCCTCCACCCGATCGATCCCCGTTTAACGCGCCATGCCGGCCCTTTGCAGACCGGTTCGCCATTATATAGGCCCCGGCTTGGCGGTCAAAATACTCATTGGGCCCTCAGGCGCCGGATTTCATGCTCTCGATGCTCAATTTCATCTCGCCGAGACGGCGAGCCAGTGCGCCGACGTTCCCTGCCCCCTGGGTCAGCACCAGATCGCCCTCGCCGACCAGCCCGGCGAGTACCGCCGGCACATCGTCCGGCGTCGCGACAAAGATGGGCTCCAGGCTGCCGCGGGAGCGGATGGAGCGGCACAGGGCGCGGCCATCGGCGCCCGGAATGGGCTCTTCACCGGCGGCATAAACCTCCAGCATCACCAGCACGTCCACCTTGGAGAGCACGTCCGCGAAGTCTTCGTAGAGATCGCGGGTACGGGTGTAGCGGTGCGGCTGGAACACCATCACCAACCGCTTCTCGGGCCAGCCGGCACGAGCTGCGTTGATGGTGACCTTGACCTCGCTCGGGTGGTGACCGTAGTCGTCCACCAGCATGGCTTTGCCGCGCCCTGTCTCGAACTCGCCATATTGCTGGAAGCGGCGACCCACCCCTTCAAACTTGGCCAGCGCCCGGATGATGGCATCATCGCCGATCCCGTCCTCGGTGGCGACCGCAATCGCCGCGGCGGCATTGAGCGCGTTGTGGATGCCGGGCAGATTGAGGGTCACCTCCAGCTCGCCGGCATCTTTGCGGCGCACCCGGAAGCGACTGCGGTTGCTGGTCTGCACGAAGTCCAGCACCTGCACGTCGGCATCATCACTCAGGCCGTAGGTGATGGTGGGACGGGCGATCTCCGGCAACATGCCGCGGATCACAGGATCATCCACGCACACCACGGCCAGCCCGTAGAATGGCAGGTTGTGCAGGAAGTCGATGAAGGTGGCCTTCAGCCTGGAGAAGTCGCCACCATAGGTGTCCATGTGATCCGCTTCGATGTTGGTCACGATGGAAACCATCGGCTGCAGATGCAGGAAGGAGGCGTCGCTCTCGTCCGCCTCGGCAATCAGATAGCGGCTGCTGCCCAGGCGGGCATTGGTGCCGGCGCTGTTGAGCAGGCCACCGATGACGAAGGTCGGATCCCGGTCCGCTTCGGCATAGATGCTCGCCACCAGACTGGTGGTGGTGGTCTTGCCGTGAGTGCCGGCGATGGCGATGCCGTGGCGGAAGCGCATCAGCTCGGCCAGCATCTCGGCGCGGCGCACCACGGGGATGCGCAGCTCGCGGGCGGCCAGCAGCTCGGGGTTGTCCTGCTTGATGGCGGTGGAGACCACCACCACGCTCGCCTCGTTCACGTGCTCGGCACTGTGGCCGACAAAGATGTGGGCGCCAAGGGACTCGAGTCGCTCGGTCACCGCATTGCGGGCCAGATCCGAGCCGGTTACCTGATACCCTTCGTTGGCAAGCACTTCGGCGATACCGCCCATCCCGGCACCACCGATGCCGATGAAGTGGATGCGACGCACGCGGCGCATTTCAGGGATAACGGTACGCAGTTTTGCCAGTTCAACCTTGGTCATAGTTCTCTCTCAATCTGCCCGGTCGCCAGGCGTTTGCACTCGTCGGCAACCCGCTCGGCGGCATCGGTAATGGCCACGCGACGGGCGGCCTGGGCCATGTTCAATAGGGTTTCCCTGCGCCCGGCAAGCCAGGAGAGACGGGCGGCCAGCGAGGCCGTCGTCAGCTCGGATTGGGGCAGGAATTCAGCCGCACCGCCGTCGACCAGGGTCAGGGCGTTGCGGGTCTGGTGATCATCCACCGCGTGGGGCAGCGGAACAAAAATGGCGGCCACCCCGGCGGCAGCCACTTCGGAGACGGTCAGCGCCCCCGCCCGGCACACCACCAGATCGGCCCAGGCATAGGCACCGGCCATGTCCTTGATAAATTCACTCACTTCGGCCGCAACGCCCTCTTTGGCGTAGGCTTCGGCCACGGCATCCCGATTGCCCTTGCCACACTGGTGACGCACCTCGATGGGCACGCCGGCCGCCGCCACCGCTGGCGGCACCTGCTCGTTGAGTACCCGGGCCCCCAGGCTGCCACCGACGATCAGCAGCCGCAGTGGCTCGGCACCGCTGCGCAACTGGGGATCCGGCAGCGCCACCACTTCGGGGCGTACCGGGTTGCCCACCACGGCGGTGCGACGGCTCGGCGCAAAGGCGCCCGGAAATGCCATCAGCACCCGCTTGGCGAGGCGAGCCAGCAACTTGTTGGTCAGGCCTGCGGCAGCATTCTGCTCGTGCAGCAGCAGCGGGATACCGGACAGCCAGGCCGCCACGCCACCCGGGCCGGAGGCAAAGCCGCCCATGCCGAGCACCACGTCGGGGCGAATGGTTTTGAGCACCCGGCGCGCCTGCAGCACGGATTTGACGATGCGATAGGGCGCCACCAGCAGACGCTTGATGCCGTTGCCACGCACCCCCTGGATATCGATGAAGGAGATGGGGTAACCATGGGCAGGCACCAGCTCGGCCTCCATCCGGTCGGCGGTGCCGAGCCAGTGAATGGTCCAGCCCTGGGCCTTGAGGCGATCAGCCACGGCCAAGCCGGGGAACACATGGCCCCCGGTACCGCCTGCCATCACCAACAGCGTCTTGCTCACTAAACCTCCCGCACGCGCGCCTGGGCACTGGCCTGGCGCAACTCGAAATCGATACGAATCAACATGCTCACCGCCACCATCATGATGATGAGGCTCGAACCACCATAACTGACCAGCGGCAGGGTCAGCCCCTTGGTCGGCATCATGCCGCTGGCTGCCCCCACGTTGACGAAGGTCTGGAAGCTGAACCAGATGCCGATGCCGATGGCCAGATAGCCTTCATACAGTCGCTCGGCCACCAGCGCCTGGTGCCCCAGCTTGAGCGCCTTGATTGCCAGCGCAAAGATGAGAAACAGCGCGCCCAGCACGCCCACATAGCCCAGCTCTTCACCCAGGATGGCGAACACGAAGTCGGTGTGTGCCTCCGGCAGGTACTCCATCTTCTGGATGGAGTTGCCAAGCCCCTCGCCAAACCAGCTACCACGGCCGAAGGCCATCAGCGACTGGGTCAGCTGGTAGCCGCTGCCGAACGGATCGGCCCAAGGATCGAGGAAAGAGGTCACCCGTCGCATCCGGTACGGCTCGGCGATGATCAGGGTCACCACGGCGCTCACCCCCACCAGGATGAGACCGATGAACTGCACCAGGCGGGCGCCGGCCAGGAACAGCATGCCGAGCGAGGTGACGAACATCACCACCACCGAGCCCAGATCGGGCTGGGCCAGCAGCAGGATGGCCACCACGAACAACACCGCCATCGGCTTCATGAAACCGATGAAGCGCTCACGTACCTCGCTCTGACGGCGCACCAGATAACCCGCCAGATAGACGAACAGCGCCAGCTTGCCGAACTCGGCCGGCTGCAGGTTGAACGGGCCAAGCGGCAACCAGCGCACCGAGCCGTTGACGCTGCGGCCCACCAGCAATACCAGCACCAGCATGACGATGGCCAGCAGCAACATGGTGCCGTTGTAGTGCTGCCAGCGCGCCATCGGCACCTGCAGCACAAACCAGGAGATGCCGAGCGCCATCAGCAGAAACAGGCCGTGACGCTTCACGAACATGAAGGGATCGTTGTTGATGGCGATCCCCTCCGGGATCGAGGCGGAGGCCACGATCACCAGACCCACCGCCATCAGCGCCAGCGCCAGCACGACCAGCTGCCGGTCATAGAGACCTGCAGGGCGCGCCGGCAACAGCCAGCGCTGCAAGAAGCCTGCGACTGCGCGAAGGGCGTTCATAACTTCTGTACCAGCTCGGTGAAACGATCACCGCGCGCTTCGAAAGACTTGAATTGGTCCAGGCTGGCGCAGGCCGGCGCCAACAGCACCCAGTCGCCGGGTCTGGCATCGGCAGCCGCCTTGGCGACCGCGGCATCCAGATCCGCCACCCGCTCGGTCTGCTCACCCAGTGCCAGCAGCACCTCGGCATCCTGGCCGAAACAGTACATGTGATCGATCTGGCTGCCGAGCAGCGCCTGCACCGGGCCGAAATCCTGGCCCTTGCCCTGACCACCGGCCAGCAGCAGCAGACGGCCCTTCACCGACTCGCGCACACCGGCAACGGCAGCAAGAGTCGCCCCCACGTTGGTCGCCTTGGAGTCGTTGATCCAGCGCACCCCGTTCACCTCCCGCACGAAGCGGGCACGGTGGGGCAGCCCCTCGAACCGGCGCAGTACTCGCAACTGCGGCTCGCGCGGGATGCCGACCGCATCGCACAGGGCCATGGCGGCCAGCGCGTTGGCCTGGTTGTGGGCGCCGACGATCTTCATCTCGTCCACCGCCAGCAACGGCTCGCCGTGCAGGGTCAGCCAGTGACGGCCATCCAGCTCGCAGCGGCCGTAGCCGTTGCAGTCGAGGCCGAAGCTCTGCCACACCTGGCCCACGTCGGGCAGGGTCTGGGCATCGTCGCGATTGATCAGGATGTGCTGGGAGTGCTGATGGATCTCCATCTTGGCGGCGCGGTAGTCGGCCATGCCCTGATAGCGATCCATATGGTCCTCACTGAGATTCAATACCACGGAGGCGGCGGCGCGCAGGCTGTGGGTGGTCTCCAGCTGGAAGCTGGAGAGCTCCAGCACGCACAGATCCATCGGCTGCTTGAGCAGCTCCAGCGCCGGCGTGCCTATGTTGCCACCCACCCCGACCTTGAGCCCCGCCTCGGCGATCATCTCACCCACCAGGGTGGTGACCGTGCTCTTGCCGTTGGAGCCGGTGATGGCGATCACCGGCACCTGGGTCTCGCGCACGAACAGCTCGATGTCGCCGACGATGCGCACCCCAAACTCGGCAGCCGCTTGCAGTTCGGGCGTTGCCAGGGCAATGCCCGGGCTCGCCACTATCATGTGCGCCTGCTTGAGCAGTTCGCCATCCAGCCCGTGGATGAGTTCCACCTCGGGGGGCAGCTCGTCCTTGCCCGGCGGATTGGCGCGGGTGTCCATCACCAGCGGCGTCACGCCACGGCCGAGGAAGTAGTCGACGCAGGAGAGTCCGGTTTTGCCGAGTCCGATGATGATGACCATGGCTTACCTCACCTTCAGGGTGGCGAGGCCGAGCAGCACCAGCATGAGCGTGATGATCCAGAAGCGCACGATGACGCGCGGCTCCGGCCAGCCCTTCTTCTCATAGTGGTGATGGATCGGTGCCATGCGGAAGATGCGCACGCCGCGCAGCTTGTAGGACCCCACCTGCAGGATCACCGAGACGGTCTCCATCACGAAGACGCCGCCCATGATCACCAGCAGAAACTCCTGACGCACCAGCACGGCGATGGTGCCGAGCGCGCCGCCCAGCGCCAGGGAGCCCACGTCCCCCATGAACACCTGGGCCGGGTAGGTGTTGAACCAGAGGAAACCCAGACCTGCCCCGACGATGGCGGTACAGACGATCACCAGCTCGGAGGTATAGGGCACATAGGGAATATGCAGGTAGTTGGCGAAATTGACGTTGCCGGTGGCCCAGGCGATGAAGGCGAATCCCCCCGCAACCATCACGGTCGGCATGATGGCCAAACCATCCAGGCCATCCGTGAGATTGACCGCGTTGGAAGTACCGACGATGACGAAGTAGGTCAGTACGATGAACATCAGCCCGAGTTGCGGCATCACATCCTTGAGGAAGGGCACCACCAGCTGGGTCTGACCGTCGTGAGTGGCGGTGGCATAAAGGAACACGGCCACCCCCAGCGCAACGGCGGATTGCCAGAAGTACTTCCAGCGAGCGATCAGGCCGTCGGTGTTCTTGCGCACCACCTTGAGGTAGTCATCGGCGAAGCCGATGGCGCCATAGGCCCCCAGCACGAACAGCACCAGCCAGACATAGGGGTTGTCGAGGCGGCACCAGAGCAGCACCGAGATGAAGATGGCGGCGATGATCATCAGTCCGCCCATGGTCGGGGTGCCTTTCTTGCTCAGGTGCGACTCCGGACCGTCATTGCGGATCACCTGGCCGAATTTGAGGATCTGCAGGCGGCGGATGAGGCGCGGCCCCATCCAGAGCGCCACCACCAGGCCGGTGATGATCGACAGGATGGCGCGAAACGTCAGGTAGGAGAAGACGTTGAAGAAGGTGAAGTGCGGGGTGAGCAGTTCCGCCAGCCAGACTAGCATGTGGCTGACTCCTGACGGTCTTTGACCATCTCGACGATATCTTCCATGCGGGAGCCGCGGGCCCCCTTGACCAGGATGGCGATTTCTTGATGTGTATTTATCATTTGCGCAAGCACTTCAAACAACGACGCCTTGTTATCGAAATGTCGGCCAGCCGCGGCATCTGCGGTGTGGCGACTCTGTTCCCCTACGGTCAGCACGGCATCGAGGCCGCGCTCGCTGGCGTGGCGTCCGACCCGGGCGTGCTGCTCGGCGGACTCCTCACCCAACTCCTTCATGTCACCGAACACCAGCACCTTGTAGCCGCTCATCGCGGTCAGGGCATCGATGCCCGCCAGCACGGACTCCACGCTGGCGTTGTAGGTGTCGTCCACCAGGGTGAGACCACCCCAGCGCTGGACGCAGAAACGGCCCTTGACCGGTGCCATCTGCTCGAGCCCGGCCTTGACCGAGGCGAGCGAGGCGCCGAGCGCCAGCGTGCCGGCGGCGGCGGCCAGGGCGTTCGCCACGTTATGGCGGCCCGGAATGGCCAGGGTCAGGCTCACTTCACCCTGCGGGGTCACCATGACGAACTCGGCACAGCCCTGCTGGTTGATCACCACGTTGCTGGCATGGAACGGCTGACGCTGATCCTCGATGGAGAAGGCGCACTGGATCCCGCGGGCCTGCCACTTCGGCCAGAATTCGTTGTCGGCATTGACGATGGCACAGCCACCTTCACCCAGCCCCTCGAAGATTTCGCTCTTGGCGTGGAATACCCCTTCCAGCGAGCCGAAACCCTCCAGGTGGGCCGCCGCCACATTGTTGATGATGGCTGCATCGGGTTTGGCCAGCGAGGTGGTCCAGGCGATCTCGCCCGGGTGGTTGGCCCCCAGCTCCATCACCGCAAACCGGTGTTGCGGCTCGAGGCGCAGCAGGGTCAGCGGCACCCCCACTTCGTTGTTGAAGTTGCCAGCGGTGGCCAGCACTTCCCCTTCCTGACGCAGGATGGCGGTCGCCATCTCCTTCACCGTGGTCTTGCCGCAACTGCCGGTGATGGCCAGCACTTTCGGGTTGATCCGCTCGCGCACCAGCCGGCCGAGGCGACCCAGTCCCTTGAGACTGTCGGTCACCACCAGCTGGGGGATCGCCAACGGCAGTTCACGCTCGACCAGCAGGGCCGATGCCCCGGCGGCCACGGCCTGCTCGCAGAAATCGTGGGCATCGAAACGCTCGCCGCGCAGCGCAACAAACAGCGCGCCTGCGCCCAGGGTACGGGTGTCGGTGCTGACAGCCGTGATCGCTCCGTCTTCACCAATCAGACGGGCATCGAGTACCTGCGCCAGCTCGGCAAGCCTGAGGGTCATCATGCGAATGACTCCAATAATGTGTGCAAGGCGGCCGCGACGGTTTCCCGGTCGCTGTAGTGCCGCTTGTCGGTTCCAATGATCTGATAATCCTCGTGGCCCTTACCGGCCACCAGGATGATGTCCTGTTTGCTCGCCTGGCTCAGTGCCAGCTGGATTGCCTTGGTCCTGTCGTGCTCGATCTGCACGGCGCCAGGATCGCGAAGACCCGCCACCATGTCGGCCATGATCCGGGCCGGCTCCTCGGTACGGGGATTGTCATCGGTCAGGATCACGCGATCCGCATGCAGCTCGGCCATGGCGGCCATCATGGGCCGCTTGCCGCGATCCCTGTCGCCACCACAACCCACCAGGCACCAGAGCCGCCCTTCACAGTGCACCCGCAGGGCCTGCAAGGCCTTCTCCAGCGCATCCGGCGTGTGGGCGTAATCAACCACGGCGAGCGGCGCCTTGCCGCCACCGAAGCACTCCATGCGGCCGGTTACCGGCTGCAGTTGCGGCGCGCTGGCCAGCAACTCGTCAAAGTCATAACCGAGCACCAGCATGGCGCCCATCGCTGCCAGCACGTTGCTGACGTTGAAGCGCCCGAGCAAGGGGGCGGATAATACACCATTCCCCCAGCTGGAGTTAATCTGCGTGCGAAAACCTTGCTGGTGGAAATGGGGATCCTGCGCCGTCAGCTGTCGCCCCGGGTGGCCGGCCACCGGGCCGTGCACGCTGAACGCCACGGCGGCCGGATAGGCAGCCAGCCATTGGCGGCCCAGCCGGTCATCGGCATTGAGCACGGCGCAGGGTTCGTCCACCAGTTTCAGCAGCTCTTCCTTGGCGGCGCCGTAGGCCTCCATGGTGCCGTGATAGTCCAGATGATCCCGGCTCAGGTTGGTGAACACGGCGGCGGCAAACGGCAGGGCCGCGACGCGATGCTGTACCAGGCCGTGGCTGGACACCTCCATCGCCATCAGATCCGCCCCCTGCGCTTGCAGAGCGGCCAGATTCGCCTGCACCTGCACCGCGCTGCCGGTGGTGTTTTCCGCTTCCACCAGCTCGCCGAACAGGCCGTTGCCTATGGTGCCCATCACACCGGCCTTGCCCCCCAGCAGGGTGCGCCAGTTGGCTACCAGCAGCGCCGTGGTGCTCTTGCCGTTGGTGCCGGTGATGCCCACCAGATCCAGCTTGCCGGCCGGCTGGTCGTAGAAATAGCCGGCCAGCTCGGAGAGCCTGGCTGGCAGATCCGGGATCCCGAGACAAGGCACGCTCAGCGCCGGTGCCACGAATTCACCGTCCTCTTCAAACAGTACGGCGGTCGCTCCCTGAGCCACCGCCTGTTCGATAAACCGTCTGCCATCCACCTGATGCCCGCGAATCGCCACGAAGAGACAACCGGGCCCTACCCGCCGACTGTCTAGCTGGATGTCGTTAAGCGCGAGCGCCGGGGCAGTAATGCCAAAGGGGCGCATCAGTTGATCAAGTGCGCGGGACAACATTGGAAGCCTCCGTACGGGCAAGTTTGGTGGGCACCGCAGGCGGCACCGCGTCAGGACGAATATTGAAGAGCTGCAGCACCCCGCCCATGGCTTCGGCAAACGGCGGCGTCGCAACGGCGCCACCGTAGTAGGCGTCGCCCTTGGGCTCGTTGATCACCACTACCATGACGAAACGGGGATTGCTGGCCGGGGCGAAACCGGCGAACCAGGCCATGTAGTCCTTGCCGTAGCCACCTGCGACCGCGACCTTGGCGGTACCACTCTTGCCACCGACCCGGTAACCGGGGATCTGCGCTTTCGGAATGGCATTGCTGACCACGTACTCCAACGCCTGCAACATGGCGGTGGCGTTGTTGTGATCGATGACCTGCTCCCCCTTGGGCGGCTCGGTCACCTTGACGATGGAGAGCGGCACCCGCTTGCCCTTGTTAGCCAGGGTGGCATAGGCAGAGGCCAGCTGCAGCGGGGTGACCCGCAGGCCATAGCCGAACGACAGGGTGGCACGCTCGATGTCGGACCAGCGCCGGCGCTGGGGCAGCATACCGCTGCTCTCACCCATCAGGCCGCTGCCGGTGTCCATCCCGAAGCCCACCATGCTGAGGGTGTTGATCATCTCCTGCGCCGGCATCCGCAGCGCGATGCGCGACATGCCGATGTTGGAGGAGTAGCGCAGGATGTCGTACAGGTTGGTGGCCTTGTGGATACTCACGTCGCGGATCTGCTTGGCCCCGATAAACAGCGGGCCACCCGGAATGGTGTCCTTCCAACTGGTGACGCCGGCCTGCAGCGCGCTGAGCAGGATCAGCGGCTTGACGGTGGAGCCTGGTTCATAGGTATCGGTCACCACCCGGTTGCGTACCCGGAAACTCTGGTACTGACCGCGGTTGTTGGGGTTGTAGGAGGGGGTGTTGACCATGGCGAGCACTTCGCCGGTCTTGACGTCCAGCATCACCATGGAGCCGGAGGTCGCCTTGTTCTCGTCGGTGGCGCGCTTGAGCGCCCGGTAGGCCAGCGCCTGCACCCGTTGATCGATGCTCAGTTGCAAGTCGTTGGCGTTCTTGCCCTCTTTGACCAGACCAAGCCGCTCGATGACTCGGCCCTGCCTGTCCTTGCGCACCCGCATCTCGCCAGGGGTTGCCGTCAGCCACTCGTTGTAGCTGCGCTCGATCCCCTCGATGCCGCTGCCGTCGATGTTGGTTACCCCCACCAGGTGGGCGCTGATCTCGCCGGTCGGGTAGAAACGGCGCGCTTCGGGGCGCAGATAGATGCCACCCAGCTTGAGGCCCTTGATGTATTCCGCCACCGCCGGCGTCACCTGACGCTGCAGGTAGACGAAGCGCTTGCTCGGATTGGAGATGCGGTGCTTGAGGGTATTGATGTCGAGCTTGAGCACGGCGGACAGGGCCAGCCAGGCCCGCTCGTTATGGATGGCGCCAGACTCGTGCACCGTCTTGGGATCGGCCCAAACGGCTTCCACCGGCACCGACACCGCCAGCTGTTCGCCGTTGCGATCGGTGATCATGCCGCGCACCGCCTGAGTGGCGGTGGTACGCAGCGAACGCATGTCCCCTTCCTGGCGCAGCCGATCCGGGTCGATCACCTGGATCCAGGCCAGTCGCAGGATCAAGCCGGCAAACGCAATGCCGATGAAGAACACCAGCGTGCGAAAGCGCCACGGATAGAGTGACGGAGCTTTGACCTTGGGTTGGGCCTTGGCGGAAGCCTTGCGTTTCATGGTTGTGTAATTACCTTCTCGGTGGTCACCAGCGGGCGAGCCATCTGCAACTTGTCCATGGCCAGACTCGCCACCCGGGAGTGCTCGGCCAGCGTGCCCTGTTCCAGCAACAGGTGCCGCCATTCGATGTTGAGGCGATCCTCCTCCGCCATCAGGTCGTTCTGCTTGGCCGTCAGACCGCGGGTCATGTTGGTCACCAGGATCACCGCAAAGGCGGTGATCAGCACGGCGATGGCCAGCACCACCTGCAGCTTGTGCCGCCAGAGATCACCGAGGATCTCCCTGGCCAGATGGACGCGCACCTCGCTCATGGCTTACTCCGCCAACCGCTGGGCGACCCGCAGCACAGAGCTGCGGGATCGGCTGTTTTCATTGACCTCGTGCTCGGAAGGCTTGAGCGCCTTGCCGACCGACTTCAATTTGCGACCGCCGGCCAGTTGGGCCTCGGTCAACGGAATGCCGTGCGGCACTTCCGGGCCTTTCTCATGCTTGCGAATGAAATGCTTCACCAGCCGATCTTCCAGCGAGTGGAAGCTGATGACGGAGAGACGACCTTCCGGTGCCAGCACCTGCAGGGCTCCGTTGAGCGCTGTCTCGATCTCGTCCAGCTCGCTGTTGATGTAGATGCGGATGGCCTGGAAGCTGCGGGTGGCGGCGTGCTTGCCCTTCTCCTTGCTCGGATTGACGCGGGCAATCATCTCCGCCAGTTGACGAGTGCGCACATAGGGCTCGGTGACCCGATCGTGCACGATGGCACGAGCGATCTTCTTGGCGAAACGCTCCTCGCCGAAAGTCTTCAGCACCCAGGCGATGTCGTCCACATCGGCGCGAGCCAGCCATTCGGCGGCGCTCTGACCGGAGGTGGGGTCCATCCGCATGTCGAGCGGACCGTCCTTCATGAAGCTGAAACCGCGCTCGGCATCGTCCAGCTGGGGAGAAGATACCCCCAGATCCAGCAGGAAACCGTCTACCTTGCCCAGCAGACCGCGTTCATCCAGATAGGAGGCAATGCCGGAGAAGGGGCCGTGCACGATTTCGAAACGGGGATCCTGGATCTTGGCCGCTTCGGCAATGGCCTGGGGATCCCGGTCGATGGCGATCAGCCGGCCGTTGGGGCCAAGCTGCTGGAGGATGAGACGAGAGTGACCACCCCGGCCAAACGTACCGTCGACGTAGATGCCGTCCGGCTTGATGGCCAGCCCTTCAACGGCTTCGTGCAGCAGCACTGTGATGTGTTCAGCGGCTTGGGTCATTTATAAAGAGAAATCCTGTAGTCGTGGCGAGCTTGCCCAGTCGTCTTCGGGCAGGCCCTGAATGTCGTCATTGACCTGTTGTTGCCAGCGGGCTTCATCCCACAGCTCAAACTTGTTGAGCTGGCCCACCAGCATGATCTTCTTGTCCAGCCCTGCATGGCTGCGCAGTGGCTGGCTGAGCAGCAGACGGCCACTGCCGTCCAGCTCGCATTCGGTCGCATGCCCGAGCAACAGCCGCTGCAGGCGGCGCTCAAGGGGATTCATGCTGGAGAGCGTCTTGAGCTTGCGCTCGATCTCTTCCCATTCGTTCAGGGGGTAAAGCAGCAGGCAGGGATGGGCAATATCGATGGTGCAGACCAGCTGGCCCTCGCTTTCGTCGCGCAGCCAATCACGGTACTTGGTCGGAATCGCCAATCGCCCCTTGCTGTCGAGGCTGATGGCATGCGCACCACGCAACAAATTGCAGTCCCTGAAAATGAGTTAAAGGGGGCAAACCGCCCGATAAAAACCACTTTGATCCACTTTTCCCCACCTTGAAGTTTAAGGACGTGCTGAGGGCTTTTCAAGCGAGGATCTCGGGCATGGGGAACATATTGACGCAGCGTTTCAGCAGCGAGGATTAAATGAGTTGATTTTCCACAAGTTATTTGAGCAAGAGGTGTAGCGATTAATTAGCTGCCGGCCTGAATGCCGACTCTGTCAGGGGGAAATAATGAAACGGAACAACACCACGGCACACAAGATGATGCTAACACCGACCACGGGATAAATGATGTAGCCATCCCCGGCACGCCGAGCCCGTAGACAGACCAGCTGGCAAAGCAGCAGATTGTAGATAATCAGCAGGAACGTCAGCAGGATATTGGTACCAAATGCCAGCTCTCCGGCATGCACGACATAAAGTCCCATCAATACAAAATTGGCGAGAATCAAATACAGTAGAAATTTCTGGATCGCCTTGCCCGCTTTTGGGGTCTTTTTTACTCGTGCTATCATGCTTATCACATCCTGGATTCCACATGAACAGTCGACAAAAACTATCGAAAACTGTTGAGATACATCATGTTTTTATTTTTTAGCGCTGCTTGTCTTTCCCCCATATCATGACTCGAGCTATCCGCTGGCTAGTTAGCGTACTGCTAATGACTCCGCCTTATTGTTATTCCTATCATAACTATCATTGGCAGGCTGGTTTTCCTACTCCAATACAAGGAAAAGGAGCTGACCTGGTCACTCAGCAAACCCAGTTTCTGTTGAAGCAACGAGATCACCTGCAAAGACGACTGGCGCAATCCCAGCCAATGATCCGCTGGGTGGAACAACAGGTTAGCGCTCGCAAGTTGCCCAGTATGCTGGCCTTTTTGCCACTGATTGAGAGCAGTTATCGGCTGGATGTGGTATCGACAGCGGGAGCCGCAGGTCCCTGGCAGTTGATGCCGGACACAGCCGCACGCTTCTCCATTCCCATGATGCCAAGCTTTGACGGCCGCTACTCCTTGCCCCTTGCGACTGATGCTGCGCTTTCCTATCTCAGCTGGCTTCATCAATTCTTTGGGCAGGACTGGTTACTAGCGCTGGCGGCCTATAACGCGGGGGAGGGCCGAGTACTAAAAGCTGTGCTCAATGCAGGTACGCGCAATGTATGGGAGCTGCAGTTACCCACGGAAACACGCCTCTATGTGGCTCGCTTTATCGCGCTCGCCCAATTGCTTGATCGAGCAGAACAACACCAACTCACCCTGCCCCCCTGGCAAGCAGGGGAAAATATTCAGGTAGCCATGCATCCTGGCAGTTGTTCCCTGTTGCAGTGGGCCATGACAAAGGGGGTAGCGATGAATGAAGCAAGCCGCTGGAATCCGGCGTGGCAGCTTCCCGATGCTCCCGGAATCACCAACTGTCCCATCGTCTACAGCCAAGGAGGCTCTCCTGCCCCGACGCACCAGAACAGCAAATTAGTGTTTCGCAAGGCAGTGTCACTGGAAAGCTTGCATGACCCCTTGTTGCTGCAAGCGGCAAGAGGATTGGATATGAGTCGGGGTAAGATCAAGCTGGATGCGTTACAGGATCCACTGGGGCTGGACACGAGGCGCCCACCCCTGTTGCCATGAAACAGTGACGCCAATGGCTGAGTACCGGTGAGAGATCGACTGACTCAGGTACCGACCAGCGTGCGCCATAGAAACTGAGATATTGCCCGATTGCTCGTCGATGGGTGATACGGCAATCGAGCACAATCCGGGGGGAGAGGGACAGACTAACCGTCTCGGGCAGGATGAAACGGGCAGGAGCCAGAAAACCAACGCCTCCCGGCCCAATATCCTTGATCACTGCCCTGCCGATGCTCTTGTCAAACAGCAAACCAGAGACCATCAGCCGCGCGGCAATGCCGCAGCTTTGTGATTCCAAGGGGGTAGTACCGTCGTGTAGATACCAGCGGGGTACCTTGCGGCGGGGATCATTGAACTCGCTCGGTTCCAACAGCGCTACTTCAAGGTTGTCCATGGGAAGTTTCGTCCTTGGCCTGCTTCACGGCGGCTTGCGTTTGTGCGCTAAACAGTTGTTCCAGATTCTTTTCTGCCTGACTGGTCATCACCAGCAGTTCAATCCGGCGATTCTGGCTGCCCCGTGGGTCAGCCGTATTCTCCAGCATGGTATCCGACATGGCGACGACCTGCCCTACTCGTTCCGGAGGCATGCCACCGGCCAGCAATACCCGCCTTGCCATCATGGCGCGATCGGATGACAGCTCCCAGTTACTGTAATTATCCCCCGCAAAAGGGGTGCTGTCGGTATGACCAGAAATCATGACTCGATTTTCGACGCGTTGAAAAATCGGAGCCAGCGCCATCAGCATGTGCCTGAAGAAGGGGCTGATGCGAGCACTGCCACGGCTGTACATCTCCCGCTCGTCATCATCACGAATGAGGATCCGCAGACCCTGCGGGACCAGCTGTAACTCCAGATTATTTTTGGCCTGCATCTGCTCAGCCAGCGAGCCAATGAAACCGGCCAGCTGCTTCATCTGTGCTTCGCCTTCAATTTTTCCGACCAACAGGCTTTCATAACCACCGCTGGCACCATCAGAAAAAATACTGCGATCCCGCTCCATGTGCCTCGGCATCCTCTGCCCTTGTTCTACGAACTTGGGACTGAGTTCTTCCAATACAGAAGGATTACCACCCAGATCAACCGGATAGGGGCTATTTCTGATATCGAATGGATTGGCCTCGCTGTCCATGATGCTGTAATCACGCAAGCGGCTGGCAACGACCTCACGCTCCTCTTGGCTGGAAACAGCCAGGATCCAGAGCACCATGAAAAATGCCATCATCGCCAGGGTAAAATCAGCAAAGGCGACTTTCCAGGCTCCGCCTCCCTTGGGCGCACTGTTACGCCGTTGCTGGCGTTTGATGATGATCTGTTCGTGATTGCGCATTACATGGCCCTGTTGGTCACCCAATCTTCCAGTTCAAGGAAGCTGGGTTTCACATCGGGCTCCAGCATCTTGCGACCCGAGTCAACCGAGATAAGCGGGGTTTTGCCGCGCAACTGGGCGATCAGAATGGACTTGATGCACATGAGCAGCCCGATCCGCCGTTTCACCATCTCTTCCATGGCATTGCTGATGGGCTCAAGCAGGCAGTAACAGAGGAAGATACCGATGAAGGTGCCGACCAGTGCGGCGGCGACATGTACACCGATATTGCTCAGCGGGCCGTCCAGTTGCTGCATGGTGATGATGATCCCCATCACGGCTGCCAAGATACCGAAACCGGGACAAGCTTCCCCAGTCTTGTGCAGTGCGTGCGCCGGCTTGAGCATGTCTTCCTCAATGGCCATGATCTCCTGTTCCAGCACGGTATCCAGCTCATGCGGCGTGATCTTGCCCATACCCAGCAAACGTAGGTTGTCGATGATGAAACCGAGCAACTGAGGATCCTCCGATATCTGGGGATACATCAGAAACACCGAACTCTGTTGCGGGTTCTCAATGTGCTCATCCAGCGCCTTCATGCCCTTGTTGCACGTCTCCTCCAGCAATTGATGCATCAGGGTCAGCAGCTCGCGATAGATCTCTTTTTCATCCTTGTTGGATTTGAAGCACAACTTCATCTGCCGCCACATCTCATGCATCACTTCCTTTGAATTGCCCAGGAACATGGAGCCCACCGCAGCCCCGATGATGATGATCAGCTCGGCAGGTTGCCACAAGGCAATGGGCTTGCCACCCGCCATCATGAAACCACCCAGCACACATATGAAAATGACGCCAAGGCCTATCTGTTTTTGCATGAACGCTCCCGCAGAATTCAAGGATCCTCACCAGGGATGGTGAAGCGTTAATAAATGGAGTCGACCAAACGCTGCTTGAGCTGAAGGACACACTGCTTGTGCAACTGACAAACCCGAGACTCCGTCAGCCCCAGCACCAGGGCAATCTCTTTCATGTTCAGTTCTTGCTGATAGTAGAGGGAGAGCAGCAGTTGCTCACGCTTGTCCAGCGAGGTCAGCGCCTTGCTGATAGTCATCGCCATATCGACATCATCGGATTCGGTAGCTGGCGCCTTGCCACCGTTCTCCAGCCACTCCTCCAGGCTATGTAGCGCTTCAGCCTGACTGGCGTAGGCCAATTGACGCACTTCCTCGACGGAACACTCCAGTACCGTGGCCAGCTCCTGTTCTGAGGGAGGACGCCCCAATCGGTTGTGCAATTCGCGCTGGGCCTGGTTATGACTGTGTACTTGCTGTCGCAGCTGGCGCGGCCGCCAATCCAGGCGGCGAAGCTCATCCAGCATGGCCCCACGGATCCGCTTGAAGGCATAACTCTCAAACTGGGCATCAGGCTCGCTGTCGTATCGGCGCCAGGCTTCCAGCAGCCCCATCATGCCAACCTGTTCCATATCTTCCTGATCGAAGCAAGCCGACACCTGACTGCGCAAGTGACTGGCCGCTCGCTTCACCAGCGGCAAATATCGGGTCAGTATGGCCTGCTCGCCCGTACGGGGAGGAGAAGCGCTGAACTCATGCGGGCTATCCCAGTCGACATCGATCATATATGCGTTACTGCACCAGCACTTTGGTGATCAACACCTCATCCAGATAGGTCTTGTAACCATAACTCTGCAACGTGGTGACCAGCTTGCCCAATAGAGAGCTTTGCAGTGCAGTGATGTTCTGCAGCTCTTTCTTCACGTCATCGTGGGTACGGTGACTGAAATACTGCACCATGGCATTGCGGATCAATGGTGTCAGCTCATTGAGCGAATTGAGCTGTGCCGGATTGTGGGTCACCAAAGCCAACTCGAGTACGAGATAATGGGACTCAACACCCCCTTCCAGGCTGATGACAAAGCGCTCCATCGGCTTGAACAGCGGAGTGGCACTGAGCTCGGGTTTTGGCTCAGCCAATCCCAGCCATACGGCAACCAGATCTCGCTTCAGATAGGCCCCATAGGCCAGCACGGCCAGCAGGCACAGAGCCATCACGCCCATCATCAACCACTTAACCACTCGCCGCATAATATGAAATCACTCTCGCTATTGCCGGATAATAAAAATCAAACCAGGGTGTTCAACCAGTCACGTCCACTGCTATCGGCAGGCTCGAACTCTTCCTGCCATTGACGTCGTCCGGCCATGATCTGCTGTTGTTGCCATTTACCCTGGCGCTCTTGCTCCCCCCCCTGACCCACGTTGACTTCGACTCCCCCCGCATGATGGGGAGCCAGGCTCATCCGCAAGCGTTCCATCGACTGGATCAATGCCTCGCGCACCGCAGGATTGGTTACGTTGAGCTGAACATTGAGGCGATCCCCCTCAAGACGCACAGTCAACTCGAGTCGACCCAGTTCGGGGGGGTCAAGGCGGATATGGGCCTGCTTGATCTGCTGGTTGACCTGAAGCTCCACCTTGTCTTTCAGCACATCCATCAGCTGCTGTCCCCACTGAGCGGGGTTGTCGGCCAACTTCACAGGAGCCCATTGATACTCGGCCGATTTGAGGGCAGTCACAGGCGCCAGATTGCTGATCACACCTTTCACATCGGCAAAGGTGGATTCACGTTCACCGACACCGTCGATCGCAAGCAGGGGCTGCACACTGGCAATCACCTTGTCACGCAATACCGGGTCCATCGTCTGCCCAGCAGGCTGTGTGCCCATGCGGTTGGATGCATCCGTACTGGAGACGAACACCTGATTTTCACTCCGAGGACCCGCCGTCTCCCCTGCTACCTTGTTGTAATCAGAACGACCATAGGCAGACAGTGAACGCAATACCGCCGAGACGGCTGACGATCCGTCAGGTCGGACAGACTCAACACCTCCACCAGTCGTTGCGGCTACAGGTTGTGCCTGGCGCAGCATCGACAGTCTCGCAGCATCATCGGTCAAGAGGAAAACGGGGGGCAGGTTGCTGAAAGAATCCAACTGCTCTGTGGCATCATCTCGCTGCTCATCAGTCACATCCGACTCTTTTTCGTCGATGGGTTCAACTGGCAAAGGCAATGCCACCAGCTCTTCCATGAATGGCAGGTCCAGCGGCTGGTATGTGTCGCCCTGGCCATCAGGCTGCCGGGAAAGACGACTGAATCCTGAGGAATCAAGCGCAGCCAAGCCATCAAGGCCTGGAAATTGAATCATGCCCATTCCTGTACCTCACCATAGGCTTGCAGCCCTTCCCGCTTCTGGGACAGCTCCTGCCACTCCCGCTTACGCAAGGCCGTCTCTTGCTGGCAAAGCAGCAGGGCCTCCTGCTGCCAGGATCGCACCTGATCCCTGGCAGGTTGCATGGCGGCCCATAATTCTGGCTGCCCTTGCATATGCTGAATGAACTGGGACAATCGGCTATCAGCCAAACGAACTGCATCCCACTGGCCGGCACGGGCCTGCTGCAATATCAGGCGTCCCAACCCCAGCAGCTGGCGCTGGCGAGTCTCATGCTCTGCAGTAAGTTGCTTAGTTCCGGTTACCGACATGGTGATGGCCCCCAATGAAAATGACCTTGCCAGCTAGCAAGGAGCAGGCCAGCTGAGAAATACAGGAATTCAGGAGAATGGTCAGAGATCAGGCCGGGGAAAGAAGGAAGCATCACTTCCGCATCAGCGAGGATGACGCGCCATTGCTTCCCAACCGTCCTTCAGCTCCAGCAGGATACGACGCACTTCGGCGAACCCAGCCACATCGTTCGACACGCTGATTTCAAACAGGCGCTGACCACAGTAGTCATAGAGACGATGCAGGTTGACAGCAAGCTCCCCGCCCTTCTCCATGTCCAGCGCACTGTCCAGTCCACCCAGGATCTGCAGGCATTTGTTGATCGCTTGCCCTTTGCGCTCAAACTGCTTGGCCAGAATATGGCCTTCCGCCCGGGCCATTTCATCGAGCAGCCCATCCATCAACATCAGCACCAGTTGATGTGGGTCCGCACTCGCCGCCTTGGCCTGGGTAGCGGCGAATTGGTAGGCATCGTAGCCATCTTGATCTTCAAACATGTACAACTCGCTTGTTCCGGAAAGATGCCACAGACAGCAGGAAGCGTGCCGGTTTAGAGAGCACCCATGGTCTGCAACATTTGATTCATGGTACTGAATTGATTGAGATAGCGCTTATACGCGGAGTCCATGCGGCGATCCAGCGCATCCATACGTTCTTTGATGCGTTTCTCGCTCGCCTCAAGACCCGTCTTGCGACCCTTGAGTGCACCATCACGCTTGGTATAAGGATCGAGTGAATCACTCATGCGCTTGAGCAGGCCATCATCGCCCAGCAACGCCTTGCCAAGCAGCTCGGGGTCCTTGTCCAACGCCTTGTTGAAATCGGTCTCGCTGAAGGAGAGCTTGCCGGCCTTGTCGGTCTTGATACCCAGACTGCTAAGGCTCAGGCCATTGGGCAGGTCGCGCACACTGTTGGAGAGCACGCTCTTGAGGCTGCGCACCCCGCTGTCGGAAGAGAGAGCACCGGGAGCCTTGGGATCGCTGGACGTCATCTTGGCCAGCTCATCGACCAACTCGTTATAACTCTCAACAAACTTCTTGAGCGAGCCGGTCACCGCCTCCTTGTCTTGCTCGATGTTGACCAACAAGGGGGCATCACCGCTCTTCTGGGCCTTGGTCAGCTGCAGTGTCAGACCATCGACCACGTTTTCGATCTTGTTGCTGGCGGAGGTGATGGTCAACGGGTTGTCCCCCCCCATCCGCAACCTGGCATCCTGGGCTTTGGTAATGTCCGTTTTGCCGCTTATCGCGGCCCCAAGCGAATTGGTCGCATCTCCGCTGTAGTTGACAGAGATGGTATTATCCAGCCCGCTGTCCTTGCTGGTAAGCACCATGTTGACCTTGCCGTCGGTGCGGACCAACGTCGCCTTGACGCCGGGATTATCCTTGGCATCGTTGATTTTGGAGACCAGATCCTTGACGGTTGATCCTGCTGGCAAGGTGGTCAGATCGATGTCGATAGTCTTTCCCTTGACGGTGAGCGAGAAGACTCCATCCGCAGGCAGGGGGGCCGTTTCACTATCCAGACTGAGACCAACCTGATGGGACTGGGCCAGTTGCTCCACAAAGAAGTTGTACTGTCCCGAGCTGGCCTTGCCGTTGCTCGTCACCGTCATGACCCCCTCCTGGGACATGGTTGCCTTCTGTGCCTGTAAATTGGACGCCTTGTTGAGATCCTTGAGCATGGTCTGGAAGGTCGACAGCTTGGTGTTGAGGGTGCTGAGCGCACTCTGCTGACCCTTGATGCCATCCATCTGCTTCTTCAGCAAAGCGTCCATATTTTTTCGCTCGATAGCGACTAGCTGCATCGCCGTAGCGGCCGGATCTATTTGCATCTTAATCCCTCTTCATTTCACTCAACTGGCATGCCTGTTGGAAAAAGCCGCCTCGACTCTTTCCAACCGACAACCCTTGTCAGACAAAGGCCGCCCCACAGGAGCGGCCATGCGATTCATTAACGCAGCAGACCAGTTACCATGCCGGTCATCTGGTTGGAGTTGGACAGAACGGACATACCGGCCTGCATCAACATCTGGTTCTTGGTCATGTTGGTGCTTTCCTGAGCGAAGTCGGCATCCATGATGCGGCCGTTCGCCATGTCGGTGTTCTCTTTCATGTTGGAAAGGTTGTTGACGGTGTGCTCCAGACGGTTGATGTTGGCACCGAAAGTGGAGCGGGCTTCACCGATCTTCTCCAGCATGCTGTCCATCGCAGTGATCTGGGCAGTCGCATTACCTGAGCTCAGGGTCACAGCGGCGGCGCTGGTGATGGCAGTGTTGACCGCTTTCACTTGGGTGGAGGCATTCAAGTCCAGCTTCTCGGTAGCGCTGGCACCAATCTGGAAAGAAACCGCACCGGCCTCGAATTTACCAGAGGATTTCAGCAAAGCAGTGCCGCCGAAAGTGGTGTTGTCACGGATGTTGCCCAGCTCCTTGCCCAGCTCCTTGAATTCGGCGTCCATGGCGGAGATGTCTTTATCGCTGTTGGTGCCGTTGGCTGCCTGGGTAGCCAGATCTTTCATACGCTGGGTGATGTTGGTCATCTCGTCCATGGCGCCTTCAGCGGTCTGGATCATGGAGATGGCATCCTGAGCGTTGCGCATACCCACTTTTTGACCGTTGGACTGAGCCTGCAGACGGGTGGCGATTTGCAGACCGGCCGCATCGTCGGCTGCGGAGTTGATGCGCAGACCGGTACCCAGGCGCTGCATGGCGGTGCCCAGCATCTTGTTGGTGGAGTTCAGCTGGTTCTGGGTGGTCATGGAAGCAAAGTTGGTATGAATGGACAAGCCCATGGTTATTTCCTCGATTTAGGCGCTGCACTGCAGCTTGTTAGGTAGACAAAATAGAAGGACGACCATGGGTTGGAAAAAATTGAACACAAGAGAAGGATTTTTCTTTTTATGCCTAAGAAGGGCATGCTCAGCGGAAAAACATCGGGGCTGACAAAGTGCCAGCCCAGTAGGAATAATCGCAGTGACAATCAGCGCAAGGCGCGATCAATATCATCCAGCAAGACCGGAAGTTCGAACTCCAGGTAGTCAGACAGTCCAACCCAATCATGACGTTCCTGACATTGCAGCAACTGCCTTGCCAGAAGCAGCAACGATGATTGCAGCTCGACCGGTAGATTCGTCATCAGCGGCGTCAGCAATTGCAGCATCCGTCCACATTCGAAGCAGGCCTCTTCATCCTTTCCCTCACGCAACAAGGCGGCCAGTGCATCTGCCCCAGCCTTGAAACTGGCCACATCGATCATCCGGCAAACTCCTCATGGTAACTGGTACCCAGAATACGGGCCACGTCCCGGCTGCTATTCATGAAATTCACCTCGGGATGACGTTGAATATAAACTTCCAAGCCATTCAGATAGATGCAGAAGCTGAGCAGTGTTTTCACCGGTTGACCATGTCCATTGGGTACTGTTCTGCGACCATAGCGGGCATCACTACCCAGTTCACCATCCTGCCATCCGGTGTGAGTCCGGCCTTCAGGAAAGGAGAAATCGGCCCCAAACAGCGTAATGTTGTGGGCCCCCATCCTGACCGCCAGGTCTGTGGCAGGGTGAATAACGCTACCCCCGGTAAAGAGGGATGCCCGCCGCAATTTCTTCTGCAGGCCGGCATAGGTGTCCAACATCTCATAAGCGCCATACCGCGGGCCTTGCCATTGTGACAACACCATGTTGTCCACCATGGGGATATAGACAAGAGCAATATGGGAAGAGTGCAGGGGATCCAGGATACCAAGGTGAATGTGCCGATCTATGGTCACAACAATATCGGGTTTGATTCCTTGGGCCATCAGAGGCCGTAGCGCCGTGTCGACACAGATGAAAAGAGGACGCTCAGGTCGCTCATAAACCGCTTTCAATGCACTCAGATGATGAGCCAGCGTCGGCCCTGTAGCCACGACATAAGCATCCCGCCCTTTGGCTGTGCCAAATAACTGCGCCACATCGGCATCTTCGCGCAATAGGTCCAGATTGTCAGCCAGGCGCTCCGATACCCAGTCCTGTCCGAATTGTTCATTGATTGCCTCAAGCCGACTCTGGATAAGGACTCTATCCCTGATCTTGGCGGCAGATTCATCCGCCAATTCCAATTCCGAAGTGAGGAAAAGAAAAGGGGACATGACCAGCTCATTTTCTTGAGCAAGCAACAGGTTCACCCTGGGGTCAGAAAGCCAGTCCAACTGTTCCGTCAAATGCAAGACCAGAGCAAAGATAGAGGCATTCATGATCTTCACATTCAGCCGGCGCAGACGCTTGCGCCTCAACAGTACCCGCGGTACGTCACCAAGACCGGTTCCATACAAAGTCAGCTCCGGTGCTTTTGCCGAAGACATGGCAGCAATCCGTTCGGCCTCCTGCATCCTGTCATGACGACTGGTCAGTTGAATGCCGTTGATGGCCAGGGTGGAGCTGAGCCCTTCTACCAGTTCGGCAGGCACACTGTTGACGTCCTGTGCTTGCAGGCATGCCAAAACGGCAGGCCAGCGACGAGCAATGAGCTCTGCATGCTGGGGGAAATAGTCGATCATGTGGGTAATGTCACTTGCAGAAGAGGAATGAAAAAAGAGAAGAAGGTATTCAGGTCAGCAACGCGACCACATTCTGGCGGGAGACATTTGCCTGTGCCAGCAGGCCGGCCATGGTGCCCATGAAGCCCCCCTCCTTGAGTTGCTGGCTGAGCTTGCCCTGCAGCTGCTCAAGCTCTTCCTGCTTGAGGTTCTGGCTGCGCGCCTTGACCCGATCAAGCTGCTTGACCATGCGTTGGCGAAACTGTTTCAACTCACGGACAGATTGCTCAATCTCACCCAACAGGCGTTTCAGCCGCTGCTGTTCCTGCTTGAGCTCCCCCTTGTCGATGCCCTCCCCCAGCTGGGTCAACTGCCCAGGTTTGGGTTTGAACTGCACCGGAACAGGATTGCCGGCCGGAATACGGATCCCCTCGCCGCTGAGCAGAACCGGTTCATCCAGTTTGCGTCGATGCAGCTCGGGTACGGTCAGTTCCAGCTTGCCCAGTTCGTTCAAGCGAGCCTGGATGTGCTCTTTGCGCAGAGCCCGATCCAGCCGGGTAACCACCTCCGCCTCATTGGCGCCAGCAGGCAGCATCACCTCGACGGCGCTGCTGGTTTGTGGGAAGGAAAAAACCAGGCGTTCTGCACTCGCTTTGGGGCTCAGCAGGTCGAGCCGCTCCGAGCCATAACTTACCCGGCTCTCCCCTGCTGACGCCAGCAAGCGGGGCTTCAACTCTGTGGTCAGTGGTGCCTGGGGCTGGGTCAGCTTCTCTTCCAGCAACTTGAGGCGTGATACCAGATCACCGCTCGCGGCACGATTTTGGCCAAGCTGCTGTTCGAGACGTTTCAATTCACCCCATACCTGGCTCAGCGCTTGTTCTCCCCCCTGCGCGTGGGCGATCCGCTGCTGCGCCGTACCGATCAGGGCCCAGCGGTCCAGCCGGACAATATTGGGATGGCGCTCAGTTTTGCTGGTTGGCTGGGACGCACTCTGAGCAGTCACACGCCCGCGCAGTCTGGGTTGGGCTGGCGTTTCGGCCACGCCGCCCAAACGGGTTTGTTGAATCTGCATCATGGCTCCCTGAAGCTGAACTTATGGCATGTAATTGAACAGACTCAGCCCATTGACCTTGGCAAAGGCCTGCTGCTGAACTTGCAGAGCCATCAGCACATGGGCCTGCTGAGTGACAGCACTGGCATAGTCGAGGGACTCTATCTGATTACTCACTTCCTTGCTATAGGTCCCCTTCTCGGCATGCCCTTCATCCACCTGTTCGAGCAGATTGATGCGGGCACCAATGGTGCTGACCATCTGGCTGATATCATCCTGCAGTGTCTTGCTCCGCCCCAGCATGTCACGGGCTTGGTCGGCTGCATCCGGCGCACCATTTTCCAGGGCATCCACCACGGCATCGAGTTGCTTGAAGAAGTCACCATTCTGGATGAACAGCTGATCCGCCGTCTGATTGAGCCCAACGGTCACCCCCTTGGCGATGCTGACCTCGCGGATCAAGGCATCCCCCTGATACTGGTAGTCACCGGTCGGGGTTTTGACGATGGCAGTCTTGCCAACCTGGCTGCCCGCAAAGAGGCTGGAGCCACTCTCATTTCTGGCGTTGGCCAGATCGAGCAAACCATCTTTGATAACGGCCGTCTCACTGGCGACCGCCCGGCGATCATCTTCTGACAATGAGCCAGTAGCAGCGGTCTGAGTCAGCTCGCGCAACCGCATCAGCATGTTGGTCATGGTTTCCAGCTGCTGTTCTCCTTGGGAGAGCTGGCTCTTGGCATTGGCAATGTTCTTCTGATACTGCTCCATGGCCACCTGCTCTTTCTTCAATCCGAGCAGACGCACACTCCCTACCGGGTCATCCGAGGGCTGCAGAATACGCTTGTTGGTGGAGATCTGACGATCGAGGCGGGCATATTCACCAAAACCATGCTGCAGGTTGTCGAGCATGCTGAGTTGAATCTGGTTGGTACTGATGCGCATGATCACTCCGTTAGAACATGTTCAGGATGGAGGTAAAAAGTTGCTCTGAAGTGCTGATCACCTTGGCGTTGGCCTGATACGCCTTGGTATAGGCCATGATCTTGACCCCTTCCTCATCCGTGTTGACCCCGCTGACGCTGCTCAGCTTGGTGGCCAGCTGTTTCTCCATATTCGCATCAGCCGTCATGGTGGCCTTGGCCTGGCCACTTTGTACCGCCATCCGGCCAAGCAAGGCGCTGTAGGCATCATATTGATCATCTTTGATGGTCAACAGCTCCTGCAGATTGCGGTTGTCACCACTGCCGCCGCCGGCCTTGGCAAAGGCGAGGTCATCGCCAGTGAAGCCATCGGCAATCTTCAAAGTGCCGGACGGGTTGAGGGGATCGTAGGTGAAGAGCGGCTTGCCCGGATTACCATGCAAGTCGACACCGCCACCCTGCTTGGCATTGAAATCATCCGCCAGTTTTTTCGCGATCTGGTTGAGCTCGTCACGCAGCGGACGCAGAACTGTCGTCCGATATTCCATGACCCCCGCCAGGCTGCCGCCATGCAGCTTGGGAATATCGAACGATTGCGGACCGAAGCTCAAACTGAGCTTGTCGCCCGCCAGCGAGAGTGTACTGCTGCTGCCGGCCAGCACCAGCGGCTGACCCTGAGGTAGACTCAGTGAGAACGAACCGTCACTTTGCCGGTTGACCCGGACTTCCATGAAGGTCGACAGTTCACGTACGATCTGCTCACGACTGTCTTCCAGCACCGAGGTATTGACGCCCTTGGAGGCCTGCTCGCTGATCTGGGTGTTCAGCTCGGCAACCTGTTTCAGATAGCTGTTGACCTGAGAAACGGTACTGTTGAGCTGATCATCGATCTGCTTCTCCTGGGTCAGCATGCTTTCATTCAATTGGCCAAAGCGGTTGGCCAGCGCCCCCGCCGAGCTGACGATCTGGCTACGCTGAGCCGGCGTTTCCGGGCTGTCGAGCGCTGCACTCAGAGAGGCGAAGAAACTGTCCAGTCCCTTGGCGATGTTCATCGACTCGCTGCCCAGCAGTTGTTCGGTGGTATTGATGTATTGATGGAAAGAGTAAGAGGCGCCGGTTGCAGAGCGGCTGCGCCAATGTTGGGAGACCAGATAGTCATCCGTGATCCTGCGAACACCGGTTACCTCTACCCCCTGGCCATTATCCAGCCGGCCAAAACCGGACAGGCTGCCCATCATGGCTTCCTGGCGGCTATAGCCGATGGTATTGACGTTGGCGATATTCTGGGCGGTGATATTTAACGCGATCTGGGCCGAGTTAAGTCCGCTAAAACCGATATTGAGCAGCGACATCAGTCAACTTTCCTCATTTTTGCCGAATTCAGAGGCTGACTGAAGGCAGCCAGGGTCTGCTGTTCTGAAGCGACCACCGACTCGGCATTCTTTAATGTCGGCGCCAATTGGCTGACCATCTGCTCTTTCAACCCGATGCCGCCGCGCTTGACCATGCTCATCGCCAGCTGGCTGTCATACATATCGCGATAGAGCTCCTGGCCCTTGATGAGCTTGTCATCCTCGTCCTGCATGGCATCGGAGGCTGAGCGCATGTGCTTGAGCACAGTTTGCAGAAAGCTCACTTCAAATTGGCCGGCGGCCGCATCCAATGCGGCACGCTGATCCGGGTTGCTCTTTATCTGCTGCAGTTCGTTGAGATCCTGATAAAACCCAGGTTCCGAGGTTATTCTGGTCATAGAGATCCTTAGATGACCACCAGCTCTCCCTCGAGGGCACCAGCCTCATCGAGTGCTTGTAGAATGGCCATGACGTCATCGGGGGTTGCCCCGAGCGAGTTGACTGCCTTGACGATCACCTCCAGTGAGGTGCCATCCGGCCAGACAAACATGTTGTTTCGTTCCCGATCCACCTGGATCTTCGAGTTGGGGGTCGTGGTGGTCTGCCCATTGGAGAAGGCATTGGGCTGACTGACCGTCTGGCTCTCGCCAATGGTCACCGTCAGACTACCATGGCTGACCGCTGCTTTGTGAACCTTGACCCCCTGCCCCATGACCACGGTTCCGGTCCGGCTGTTGAAGACGACCCGGGGGCGCTCCTTGCCCATATCAACCTGAATGTCCTGCAGCAGCGCCATGAACGAGATCCGCTGGCTCTCGTCCTTGGGTGCCGCCACCTGGATCCGCCCCGCACTGACCGCTCTGGCCACCGGCCCCAGCTGACGATTGATCTCCCGCTCCACATTGCGAGCGGTCTTGAAGTTGGGCTGGTGCAGATTGAGCGTCACTTCGGGCTTTTCCGCAAAGTTGCTGGCCACTTCGCGCTCTATGATGGCGCCGTTGGGAATGATCCCTGCGGTCGGCACGTTGATAGTCACCGAGGAACCGGACTGCCCCTCGGCCTTGACCCCAGCCACCACCAGATTGCCCTGGGCGACGGCATACACTTCCCCATCGATACCGCGCAGTGGCGTCAGCAGCAGCGAACCGCCGCGCAGACTCTTGGCATCCCCGATCGAGGTGACCGTTACATCCACCATCTGCCCCTTGCCAGCCAAAGCCGGCAAATTGGCCTGAACCGACACCGCCGCAACGTTCTTGAGCTTGGGATCGATATCATCCGGCAGTTGGACCCCAAACTGCTTGAGCATGTTGGCCATCGACTGGCCGGTGAACTTGACCTGACTCTTGTCACCCGTACCGGACAACCCCACCACCAACCCATAGCCCACCAGCTGGTTGGTCCGCATCCCCTGCACATCGGCGATATCCAGCAAGGCCCGCTTGGCGGGTGCGGCATTGGCCCACCAGGGCAGGCAGAGGCAAAGCAGGGTGATAAACCATCTGTTCATGTAAGACCTCAAAAGGGGGCGAATGCGGAGCTGAAGAAACGCCCCAGCCACCCCATCTGGTTGCTGTCGGCAAGGGCTCCACGCCCGGCATAGGTGATGCGGGCATCGGCGATGCGCTGGGATGAAATACGGTTGCTCTGGTCGATATCCTCAACCCGCACCATGCCACCCAACCGGATATACTCATCGCCCTGATTGAGCCGGATCCACTTCTCGCCGCGGATCCCCAGCACCCCGTTTGGCATCACTTCGGCCACCGTCACCGTGATCGAGCCGGCCAGGGTATTTTGCTGGCTGGAAGTCGCACCACCATCAAAGTCACGATCCGCGCTGAGTGACGCCCCCCAGTCAGAACGCACCTTGCCACCAATGGTCGGCGCCGGCACATTCATGCTGCTGTTTTTGCTCATGCTGGTGTTGGCTTTCTTGCTCGACTGGGTGCGCTCTTCCAGCACCACGGTGAGAATATCGCCAATACGATAGGCTCGACGATCCTGAAACAGGGTCATCATGTAGTCGCCGCGATAGAGGCTGCCGTCTTCTCCCTTGGCCGAGACGGGCAACTTGGGGCGTGAAGGCGCCCACTTTTCCTCACCCGGTTCGGGAGCCTTGAGCTCATAGGTGGCACAACCGCCCAACAGCAGAGCCACCCACAGATAACGCCACATCGTTTTCATCATCACAGCGCTTGGGTAATGAACTTGAGCATCTGGTCGGCCGACGAGACGACCTTGGCGTTCATCTCATAAGCCCGCTGGGTAGTGATCATGTCGACCATCTCCTCCACCACGTTGACGTTGGAGCTCTCCAGCGTAAACTGCTTGATGGCCCCCATGGCCTCTTCACCGGGCACACCTTCAATGGCCTCGCCAGAGGCGCCGGTTGCTCGATAGAGGTTGCCACCGAGCGCTTCCAGGCCGGCAGGGTTGGCAAAGTTGGTCAGGGTGATACGACCCAGCTCCACATTTTCCTGTTGGCCCGGCAAAGTCGCACTCACGGTTCCGTCGGTGCCGATGGACACTTTGGTCGCATTGTCCGGGATCTGGATCTGCGGCAGCATGGGCAAGCCATCGGAGTTGACCAGCAGTCCTTCGGCGTTGCGATGCCACTGACCATTACGGGTATAGGCGGTCTCACCGTCAGGGCGTTCCACCCCGAAGAAACCGGCCCCCACGACTGCCATATCCAGCTCCTGATTGGTGTTCTGGAACTGGCCGGGAGTGAACACTTTCTGGGTGCCGACCACACGAACACCGTTACCCATCTGGATGCCGATGGGAGACAGGTTCTGTTGATCCTGCTGGGCCCCGGGCTGGCGTTGCACCTGATAGAACAGATCTTCAAAAGCAACCCGATCGCGCTTGAACCCGACCGTGTTTACGTTAGCCAAGTTGTTGGAAATACTGGCCATTTTGGCATCTTGCGCCGACAGACCGGTTTTACTTACCCAAAGTGCCGCGTGCATCTTCGTCTCTCCACCTGATTCATGAGGGCGTCAACGCCCCCTCAATGCGAATTGGCCGTGGCGGGCGGCAAGCCCGCCACTCATCAGCCCTGGCCGGAAATCAACCGGGCACCTTGCCGGGCCTGATCGTCCGCCGTTTTCATCAATTTGACCTGCAGTTCGAAATTGCGGGTCAGCGACATGCTGCTGATCAGCTCGTCGACTGCATTCACGTTCGCCCCTTCCAGAAAGCCGGACGCCAGTACCACCTGCTCACTGGCTTCGGCATCCCCGCCCTGACGCAACCGAAAGAGACCATCCGGCCCCTTGACCAGTTCTGCCGGGTCCGGATTCACCAGCTTGAGACGCCCTACATCCAGCCGGGCACCGCCGCCGGGCGGTGTGATACTGAGTGAACCGTCCTTGCCAAAACTCAGATCCCGATAGGCAGGAAGCACCATTTCCCCACCTTCCCCCAGTACCGGACGGCCATTGAGCGTCAGCAGACCATCGGCATCGCTCTCCAGATTGCCGGCCCGGGTATAGGCCTCTTTGCCATCGGCGGTCTGGACCGTGATAAAGCCTTCACCACGGATCGCCACATCCAGCTTGCGGCCCGTCTGCATCAGGGCTCCCGCCTTGAAGTCGGTACCGGCCAGCTCCTCGCGGGCCATTACCCGGCTTGGATAACCATCACCGGCTAGGGCATAGGCCGACACGCGCTCGAAGTCAGCCCGAAAGCCGGCCGTGTTGACGTTGGCCAGGTTGTTTGCCCGGATTTGCTGGGCCATCAGGGTATGCTGCGCCCCCGACATGGCGGTATAGATAAGCTTTTCCACGCATCAAGCCTTAGAAGGAGTTGAAGAGAACCTGGGTCATCTTGTCAGCGGAGCTGATGGTCTTGGCGTTGGCCTGATAGTTGCGCTGAGAAGTCATCAGGCTGACCAGCTCCCCGGTCAGATCCACGTTGGAGCCCTCATAGGCCCCTGCGGTCAATGACCCCATGGTCCCTGTGCCAGGGGCACCCAATACCGGCTGGCCAGAGCTGAACGATTGCTGCCAAGTGGTGTTGTTGGTTTGCAGCAGACCGTTGGGGTTGGTGAAGTTCGCCATCACCACCTGGCCCTGCAACAGGCTCTGACCGTTGGTAAAGGTGGCATAGACACCACCATCGGCATCCACCCGCACCCCGGTCAGATCGCCAGCCGCATAACCATTTGACTGGTTGCGCGTGGCGTTGAAATCGGAGGCGTACTGGCTGACACGGGCGATATCGACCTGCAGAGAGATCTTGTCAGCGCCGGGCGGAGTCAGGTCCAGGACCGGGGAGGTCGTCGGAGATTTCAGGGTACCGTTGGTGTTGAACTCCAGCGTCACCGGTGTGCCTGTCTTGGTGCCATTGAAGGCATAATTGACCTGCCAGGTGTTGTCGGCCGTCTTGACGAAATACTGGGTGACGGTGTGTTCAACCCCCAGCGAGTCATACACCTTGCTGGACTGGGAATAGCTGAAGCTGTCCGACTTGGCTGGGTCGAACGGATGGGCCGTCTGGTCGATCACGCCGGCATCGGCCTTGAGGTTGGCGACGAACTCCAGCTTGTCGGATGGTTTGGCAGGCAGGCTGCCAGCCTTGACCTGAATGTCTCCCACCACGCCGGACTGCAGTTCGCCCGCATCATTGGTGGTGTAGCCTTGCAGCCGGGTACCGCTGGCGGTGGTCAGGTAATTGTTGGGATCCCGCTGGAACATGCCTGCCCGGGTATAGGAGGTCTGACCGTTGCTGTCCTTGAGTACAAAGAAGCCGCTGCCCGAGATCGCCAGATCCAGCCCTCGACCGGTACGGGTCACGTCACCATTGCGGTCGAAATTCTGGGAAACGTTGTTCATCTCTACACCACCAGCCTGGCCACCGCCATAAATGGCGGCAAACTCGGCACGGCTTGACTTGAAACCGGCCGTGCTGGCGTTGGCCACGTTGTTGCTGATGACACTCAATTCCTGGTTTACGGCGCGCAGGCCGCTCAATCCGATACTGAAAGACACAGTTTCGCTCCTATCTGATTACGCCGATTTGCCGAACTGGATGGCGCTGAAGAGAGGGACATCGCCCACTCCGGCCACCTGTAACATGATTTCGCCTGTACCAGGCAGGGTGACCCGCTCTACCGTGCTGGCCACATAATTCTTGGTAGTGGTCGCCACACCGTTGAGCGAGGCTTTGACCTCGAAGCTGTATTCACCGGCAGGCAAAGGCGGCAGTTCATAGTCGAGGCCACCGGCCTTGCTCTCACCCCAGTTCTTGGTTGCAACCAGGGTGCCGTGCTCGTCATACACCTTGAGCTCAACCTGATCGGCGGCACCGGCCAGCTCCACCTGCCCCCGGATCGCTTTTTCATCGCTCTTGGTCAGTGTCTTGCTCGGAACCATCACTTCCTTGTCGATCAGGTCCGTACTCTGCAGTACCTGCTGGGTATCCATCATGTTGATGGACTTCTGCTGCAAGACTTTCAGGCTTTCCACCCCTTCCACCATGCTGAACTGGGCCAGCTGGGTAACATACTGGGCACCATCCAGCGGGTTGGTGGGATCCTGGTTCTGGATCTGGGCAACCATCATCTGCAGGAATTCGTTACGCAACTGCATACCGCTCTGGGCATTCTGGCCGGCAGCCGTGTTATTGGGGGCAATGTCCGGTGTCGTGTTGCGCTGGCTGGTGCTGCGGGCCGTATCCAGACTGCTTACCTGAGGCAGGCTCATGGCTTACACTCCCTGACCCAGGCGCAACAGACCCTGCTGCATGCTGTTGATACGGTTGATCACCTCGACGGAGGTTTCAAAACCACGGGAGGCACTCATCATGTCGGCCATCTCCTCCACCGCGTTGACGTTGGAGTAGTAGACAAAGCCGTCCTGATCAGCCAGGGGGTTGGTGGGCTCAAGACGCTTCTCGACCTGACGATCCGATTGCACTATGCCGGCAATCTGCACCTGGGCCGACCCCAGCGACTCGGCATCCTGCACCCGCTGATAGAGGGTGGAGAACACCGGCTTGATGGCACGGAACGCTGCCTCTTCACTGCCCGCGGCACTGTCCACGTTCGCCAGGTTGGAGGCAACTGTGTCCAGACGAACGGTTTGTGCTCGCATTGCACTACCGGCAATGTCATAGATGCGATTGAACGACATAATCAGCGGCCCTCGATCGCCTTGGCGATCCCGGTAATTTTCATATTCAGAAAGGTGAGACTGGTCTGGAAATCAGTGGCATTGTTGGCAAACTTGCTCTGCTCGACGCTGAGTTCGGCGGTGTTGCCATCCATCGATACCTGATAGGGAATGCGATAGAGAGGATGCTGCATGTCATTGGCCATGCTGCCTTGTGCAATGGCGGCACTCTCGTCTCCCGCTGCAACTTGCTGCGCGACACGCCCCAGAATCGTCTTATAATCGACATCCCGGGCCAGATAACCTGGGGTATCTACATTGGCCAGGTTGCCTGCCAGGATACGCGCCCGATCCGCCCGCACATCGAGGGCATAAGGGTGTACACCCAAAGCGCTGTCAAATGAGATACTCATGCTTCATCCTTCTATGAATCAGTCAGACCGGTGCACTCTTTATCAAGACTCATGCCAACCATGAAGAACCTTTATTTCCGCTGGTTACAGCGTCGACAGTGGCTGATAACACGGATAAAAGGGGAAGCACTGTTTCCCGTATGGAAGCGAATCAACCTGCTGGCCCTGTGGCTGCTGTCATGGTCACTGCTGGCCGAGCCGACCGCCCTGACCCGGCAGCTCGAAGCACTGTTGCAGGAAGATGCCAGCCAGGCCCTGCATGCCTATCTGCAGCAGCAGGGCTGGCCAGCGCCCGAAGCGGAATATCAGGTCTGGATCTCCCCGGCAGTCTCCCATCTGCCGGACTGTTCGCAACCCATCCGCCTGCAGGCCGGCGGTCAGTACCGTCAGCCCTGGGGACGACGACCCTATCTGGCAGAGTGCGTCGACCCGGCCTGGCAGATCAGGGCCAGGGTCGAGGTGACACTGATGCTGCCGGTCTGGGTGACGGCACAAGAGCTGCCGAGAGGTCATGTCATCCGACCGGGCGATCTGATCGAAAAATCACTTGAGGTCAACCGGTTGCAACGTGGCTTTGTGCCCACCTCAGAGTCTCTGGTGGGCAGCAAGAGCAACCGCAACCTGCGGATGGGTCAGTTGATTGGTGAGCTGGATTTGCAGAAAGCCTGGGCCATACGGGAAGGTGAAGGGGTGTTGATCCGGGCTGGCCAAGATGGATTTTCCGCCACAACGCGGGGCCGAGCCCTGGCGAACGGGGCCATCGGCGAGGGAATTCGGGTGAAAAATCTGAGTTCAGGCAAGGAAATCCAGGCCTGGGTGATCGACAAGGGAGAAGTTGAAACCCGTTTTTAACGCAAAGCACGGGTTTGATTTAAGTTACATCGACCTTGGGTCGCTTGTCATAGATAGACCATCAGGAATTGACGTTATGAAGATCACACGCACCGACCCGCTCTATGTTCAGGCCCAGCTGCAACGCAAGCAGGAAGCGCCATCAACCCCGTCGCAGCCACGCGCCAGCCAGGCAGATGCCCAGATCAGCACCACGGCCCAGTTCGTGAATCAGGCGAGGGCCGAACTGGCTACGACTTCCGACGTGGACATGGACAAGGTCAACCGGATCCGCCAGGCCATCAGCGAGGGCAAGCTCGAACTCGACATGGATGCGCTGGGTCAGGCCATTCTGGACATGCATCGTCGATGAGCATGGACGCCAAGCAGAGGGTCAAAGAGCTGATCCTGGGCATTCAGCAAGACGGCACCCGCTATGTCGCCCTGCAACAACTGCTGCTGCGCCAGCACAGTCTGCTGGCAGCTCACGACGTCGACGCGCTGGCTGAACATAATCAGCAGCAAACACAACTGATGATGCAGGTGCAGCAACAGGCGCAGCAACGCTGTCAGCATCTGCTGGGGCTGGGATTGAAGCCTGATGAAAAGGGGATGGCGGCACTCATCGAAAAACTGCCCGCCAACCTGCAACACAAGGTTGCCAAGCAGTGGCTGCAGCTGGAACAGCTGTTGCAGCAATGTCTGCGTCAGAACGAGCTCAACGGCCGCTTGCTGGCGGGCCAGATAGAAACCATCAATACGCTGCTGGGTCAGGAACCCGCTTATGGGCAGCAGGAACGCTTTCCGGATTAATCCCTACTCCACTTTCATCATGCGATGCCGCAGACTGGCCAGCTCATCCAGCTGGCGTTGATCGCGCGACTCCAGCTGCCGCTGCTGTACCTGTTCACGTTTATCCAACAGCAGTTCCAGCCCTTTGACCCGACCAAACTGTTTGAGCACCTCTCCCTCGTGTCGCTCCAGATCGAGTCTGGCAAGAGCAGACTGCTGCATTTGATGGGCCAGCAGTTGCCGCAGCTGACCATCCATCTGATGCTTGTTCTGCCACAACAGGGGGTGAAAAGTTGCCGAACCACTGTGCAATGAGCCAATGACCTCCTGCAACCGCAATGCCCGCTGCTCTTCCCGCATGGCATCTTCCCGCAGTCGTTGGCGCTCCTTGCCCATGTTTTCCAACGCATCCTGCTGCAAACCAAGATAAGACTTCAGCACGGTAGCCCCTTATTACCTTCCTAGCACTTGTCGGAGCCCGGCGGTGACCTGAGCGAGAGGGGTCTCTTCGTGGATGCCTTGCTGCAGAAAAGCAGCAATGGCTGGATAACGCTGCACGGCTTCATCCATCTGGGGATCGGCGCCAGGCTGATAACCACCTAGCGGCAGCAATTCACGCACCTGCTGATAACGGCCCCACAGTTGACGCAACGTGACGGCCAGTTGTTGCCATTCGGCAGGCACCACTTGCGGCATTACCCGGCTGACCGAGGCACCAATGTCGATGGCTGGATAGTGACCTTCCTCCGCCAATCTGCGGGTCAACACTATGTGACCATCCAGAATGGCGCGAGCCGAATCCACGACCGGATCCTGCTGATCATCCCCCTCCGCTAGCACCGTATAGAAGGCGCTCAGGGAACCATCCGGGTGCGTACCATTACCGGCTCGCTCCACCAGCTGGGTCAGCATGCTGAATACCGAGGGTGGATAACCTCGAGTCGCGGGCGGTTCCCCTATTGCCAGGGCTATTTCACGCTGGGCCTGGGCATAGCGGGTCAGAGAGTCCATCAACAGCAACACATCCTGACCCTGCTCACGAAAGTACTCGGCGATACGGTGGCACAGCTGAGCCGCCCGCAGCCGCATCAGTGGTGACTGATCTGCCGGCGCCGCTATCACCACGGCGCGAGCCAGCCCCTCCGCCCCCAAGCTGTGCTCAATGAACTCGCGCACCTCGCGCCCCCGCTCACCAATCAGGCCGACGACGACTATCTGGGCGGTGGTATTGCGGGTCATCATGCCGAGCAACATACTCTTGCCGACCCCTGAGCCCGCAAACAGGCCCAGCCGCTGTCCCTTGCCGACCGTCAGCAAGCCGTTGATGGCGCGGATGCCTACATCCAGCGGCTCACGAACCGGTGTACGCAGTAAAGGGTTCGGGGGGGAAGAGAACAGCGCTACATGCTCCCCCTCATCGCGCAGCGGCCGGCCATCCAGTGGCTGCAGCAGGCCATCGACGACACGACCCAGCAGGTGTTCACCAACCCGAATCGTCTCTTCACCGTCGATGGGCAGCACCCGGGCTCCGGCATAGAGACCGCCCATCGGTTGCAGCGGCATCAGATAGGAGACATCGCGGTTGAAGCCCACCACTTCAGCCAGCAATGGCGTGCCTGTCGCAGTATCGACCCGGCAACGCTGACCCATCACCAGCTGGCAGCCCACCACCTCCAGCGTCAACCCCGTCACCCGCACCAGCCGGCCATAGCGGCGAAAGCCGGGGACATTATCAAAACTGTCCAGCGCCGATGTGAGCGCCTGTTGCAGGGCTTCATGCATCCTGGGGCAATTCCAGTGTGCTGTTGAGCTGCTCCATACAGGCGGCAAGGCGTTCGCTCGTGTTGACCTCAATGACCGCCGCCCGGGTCTCAAGGCGTGCATCGCCTATTCCCAGTGCCGGGTCCACCTGCAATGGCCACCCCTCGCAGCGGGTCACCCCCTGCTCTGCCAGTCGCTGCCGATCCCCTTCGCTGAGATAGATCACCAGTTCTTCCGAGGTGGCTGGCAGGCTCGCCAACGCCTGTTCTACCTGTTTGAGCACCTGTTGCGGATTGAGCGTAAACTCGGCCTGGATCACCCGCTTCGCCACCTGGGCAACCAGCTGGGCAACCAGTTCCTTCTGTTCCTGCATGCGGCTGCGGGTCAGGGACTCCCATTGCGCCTGCAATTTGGCAAACGGCACCATGGCCTGATCGAAAGAGGCTCGCCCTTCCGCCAGTCCCTGGGCAAACCCGCGGGTTTGCCCTTGTTGTAGCCCCTTCGCCTCCCCTTCCACCAGACCGCTGGTCAGGCCCTGCTGGTACCCTGACTGATATCCTTCGTCGTGACCTTGTTCCAGACCCTGCTGATAGCCGAATTCGAATTGTTCCTGCTGGCTCTGTGCCTCTTCTCCACTCTGTCCCAAGGACGGGAAACGATAGAGACGGGTGGCTCCCGCCGCCAGCTTGCGCACACTGTGGCTCATGGACGCCTCCTGTTAATTGACGGTGGGTTCTTCGAATAGCTGGAATTCGACTTCGCCCTGCTCCACCAATTCGCGGACCAGCTGCATCACCTCTTCGCGGGCCTGTTCGACCTTGCGCAGAGAGACACTGCCCTGTCCCTGAATCTGGGCTTCCAACGCCTGTGCCATCCGCTTCGGCATGGCTCCCAGCACCACCTTGCGGAAGCTGGCCTCGGTATTTTTCAGTGCCAACGCCAGCAGATCGCCTGGCAGCTCCTGCACCAGACGCTGCAGGGTTTCGTCGGTCTGACGGCGCAACGCCATGAAATCGAACATGTTTTTCTCGATTTCCAGCGCCATGTCGCCATCGTGTTCGCGCAGCAGAGAGAGCATCTGCTCCTTGTCACCCTGATAGCGGTTCAGAATGTCCGCCACCTGGCGCACCCCGTTGACCTTGGCTCCCGACTGATCGGCAACATAAGCAAGACAACGGTCCAGGGTCAGACGCAATTCTCCCAGCACGTGTTCGCTGACACTGTTGAGACTGGCAACACGAACCAGCAGATCGTCGTGCACCGAACCCGGCAGAGCATCCAGCACGGCGGATGCCGTCTGCGGGGGCAGGAAGGCCAGCAACACGGCCTGCATCTGTGGATGTTCATTGCGGAAGAAACGGGCAAGCACCTCGGCGGGTACCCACTGCAAACGCTGGATGTCCTGGCTCATCACGTCGCCATACAGGCTGTCGAGCAGGCTGCGGGAGAGGCGCTGACCCAGCGCCAGATCCAGCGTCTGTTCCAGATACTCGCGTGAGGCGCTGCCAATGCCGCTCTGTTCACGGTACTGATTGAAGAACTGCTGCAGCGTCCACTTGGCTTCCATCGAACTGACCCCTGACAGGCCAGCCATCTTGGAGATAAGTCGTTGTACCTCATCACGGGACAGCTTTTGCATCACCTTGGCGGCAGCCTCGGTCCCCATGCTCAGCAGCAGAATCGCGGCCTTCTCCAGATTGTCGATGTCGATGTCGACGGCGTTTTGGTTCAGGTTAACGTTGTTCATTGCCACTCACCCATGATCTGACCACTTCCGCGACGCGCGCCGTGTCTTTTTCCACCAGCAGTTGCAGGTGTTTGAGCTGTACTTCAAGTTCGGAGCCCGGCTCTGGCAAAGCCTCCAGATCCAGCGAGGAGAACTGCGGTTCCATCTGGTTGTCAGAGCGGATCAAACCATTGCCCATCGCGGGGGCAGCCAGAGCCGCATCATCATCCCGGCGCATGGAAAGACCCACTGTCGGTTCCAGCGGCTCATCTTGCTCTTCGGTCGCGGTTTCCTCAGGCAACTGCTGGGTACGCACCAGATGTTTGACCAACGGTCTTATGCCGAAGAACACCAGCGTCAGGCCAAGCAGGCCGCCCACCAGATAACGCAGAGAGTCCTGCCAGTACGGGGTTTCCCACCAGCTCGACTCGGGCGGAGCGATCGGCACGGCACCGGTAAAATCGAATACCTGCAGGCTGATCTGATCGCCACGGGTATCGTCAAACCCCACCGAACGTTCCACCATCTGCCGGATCTGCTCCAGCTGCTGTTCATTCCAGCCACCCTTGGGGGCACTCTGCTGATTCAGCAAGATGGAGACATTCATCTTCTCCAGGCGACCTTGCTGGTAGCGGGTGTGCACTATGGTGCGGCTGTTTTCGTACTGCTTGTTGACCTCTTGGCGCTCGGTACGAGAATCGTTCTTCTGGGCTTCTGCACTGGCCGCCCCCTGATTCTGTGCTGGTTGTTCAGTCTTGGGGGTCGTTTCGGGCGGGCGATTGGACAAGGCGCCGGGGATCCCCAATGCCAGCGCATCAATGGTTTTGTCCGACTTGCTGGACTCCTTGGTGACCACGCCCTGTGGATCCAGCTGTTGCTGGGTCTCCTCTACCGCATTGAAGTTCACGTCGGCAGCAATCTGTACCCTGAAGTTGCCGGTGCCCAGCATGGGATAGAGCATGTCGTTGGCGCGCTGACGGATGTACTGCTCTAGCTTTCGTACATACTCCATCTGCTGCACGCTCTGCTTGCCAAAGCCAGCCTTGTCTCCCAGTTCGGCGCTGAGCAGCTGACCCGCCTGATCCACTATGGTCACTGCCCCCGGCTTCATACCGGAGATGCTGCCAGCGACCAGATTGGCGATCGCTTCGACCTGTCCAGGCTCCATGGCCTGACCAGGCTGCAGGTCCAGCATGACGGAGGCACTTGGCTTCTCTTCATCCCGGCCGACGAACAGTGTCCGCTTGGGGATCGCCAGATGCACGCGGGCACTGCGCACCGCATCCAGAGAAATGATGGTTCTCGCCAGCTCTCCTTCCAGCGCATGCCGGTAACGGGCTCCCTCCATGAACTCACTGGTCCCGAGACCAGTCACATTGTCCAGCCCTTCCAGACCGGCGGGCATGGCGGCCCTCACCCCTCTGGCCGCCAGCGCCATGCGCACATGGGCCAGCTGATTTTCTGGCACCAGGATCTGGCCGGAGCTCTTCTCCAGCCTGAATGGCACCTGCTCTTTCTCCAACATCTCCATGATGTTGGCCGTGTCATACAACTCCTGCTTGCCGTAAAGAGGGACGTAGTTCTTGCTGGAGGTCCACAGGATCACCACTATGGTGCCCGCCACGATGGCGGCGAGCAGCGCTATGGTCAGGATGGATTTGTTGTCGCGGGACAGACTGCGCCAATTGCGCAACCCCTCCTGGACGCGTGTTCTGAAGGAATCCGAAGCCCCTTGCGGGGACGTTACCAGTTCAGTCATCACTTACCTCAGAGTGGCATACGCATAATGTCGTCGAAACCGGTCATCAGCTTGTTTCGCACCTGCATGAGGGCGGAGAAACTGAGGCCCGCTTTCTGGCTGGCAACCATGGCACCAACCAGATCATCGCTCTGACCCGCATCCACGGCTGTCATCAGCCGTGAGGCGATATTTTGTTGCTCGTTGACCCGGCCAACCACATCGCGCATGGCGTCACCGAATGATACGTTCGAGACATCATTTGATTCGATAACAGGGGTTTGGCTGGCGACTCGCTGCATCTCCTGCATCTGCTGCAAGAGCGTCACCTGTGATGACATCATTTCAATCTTCACTCGGTTTATCCCTTAGTTTTGAAGCTGCTGCTCAATATCTATGCCCTGCTCACGCATGGCCGCCAGCTTGTATCTCAGTGCCCGGGTCGTCATCCCAAGGGCTTCAGCCGTGCGGGTCCGATGGCCGCGAAAGCGGCGCAAGGTCTCTAGTACAAATTGAAATTCTGCGTAGCGGCGAGTCTCACTCAGCCCTTCCGGGGCGGAAAGCACTTCCGGCAACGCATCGTCGGATTCAATGGTGTAACTGGGCAGCATCAAATCGACGGCCTGAATATGCAATCCGCGAGCCATGATCAATGAACGTTGTATGACATTGTCCAACTCCCTGACATTACCGGGCCAGCCGTATGTAAGCAGTTGCTTGCGCGCATTTTCACTAAGGCGATAGCCCTGCTGCGGGGCATGCAGTTCAATGAAGTATTCTGCCAGCGGCAATATGTCGTCGGGGCGTTCGCGCAATGCAGGCCAGCTCATGGGCAGCACATCGAGGCGGTAAAACAGATCCTCCCGAAACTGACCTGCCGTAACGAGGGTGCGTAGATCCTTGTTGCTGGCGGCGATGATCCGGACATCCAGCGCAATGGTTTGGTGGCTGCCGAGCCGTTCGACTTCTTTCTCCTGCAAGACCCGCAGCAATTTTGCCTGCAGCGTCAACGGCAATTCGGAGATTTCATCGAGCAGCAGCGTGCCTCCCTGGGCCTGCTCGAATTTCCCGGCCTGGGCTCCCGTTGCACCGGTAAACGCGCCCTTATTGTGACCAAACAAAATGGACTCGAGCATGGATTCGGGGATAGCTGCGCAGTTGATGGCAACGAATGGTCGACCGGACCGGCTGGACATATCGTGGATATAACGGGCCAATCGCTCCTTGCCGGTACCGGACTCACCACCAATCAGAATGGTGGCAGGGGTCTTGGCCGCGCGGCGGGCCAGTTGCAGTACCTGCAGGCTCATGGCGGAGACAGCGATCAGATTGGGAATGGATTGACGCAAACGCAGCGCCCCCTTCACCGCATCAACCATCTGCTGGCCACTGAAGGGTTTGATGATATAGTCGATGGCCCCCGCCCGCATCGCTTCCGCCGCAAGATAGGCTTGATGTTCGTTGACCAACACCATGCAATCAGTACCACTGAAATCATGTACCAATTGCGGACCGGCTTCGGTCATGGCATCCATATCGAGCAGGATCAGATTAACTGAATTATCAGCGAGAATTAATTTTGATTTGCTGATGGAATCAACACAGGAAATGTTATAGCCATGGGCCAACAATATTCCTGCAATATCGTTTCCATTTGATAACGAAGAGCCAATCAATAACAAATGGGGAGCACTCTCAATAGCGATTGGCCTTGAGTTTTTTTTAGTAGATAAATCCGAAAGCATAGGAACCCGAACCCGTGATTGTGGACAAACCAATCAACAGAACTGATGTGTCAAAAATAAAAGCGCACCATCCCCAAAAGGCGCCAAAAAAGACGTCATCTATTGGGTGAGAAGTGATATCAAGGCGGTGACAATGGCCTTGGTAACCCCGCTATCATTAGCATTCCTGCTATTAGACCGGAGGCTTTGCGTCCTGACTTTTCAGTTCAGTTTGCCTTTATCATGCGACTGTCCGTATTGGGACAAGGCGGCACCACCTATTCGGTGGGAGCTGCATGGCACATGTGAATTGTTATATTTGTTATTTATTTTTAACATCAAGTGCGTCAAAAACAGTCACATCATAACGGCTTCCAATGACAATTCAAGTAGATATGCGGAATATCATCTTCCTGTCAGTTCATTAACATGGCAGTTCTGCTTCAGCCCAAGGTGCCAATAACTTCCACCCGCAAATCCTCCGGAATTTCATTATAAGAGAGCACTTTGAGGCCTTTTGAAAATGAACGGGCATAGCGTGCCATCAGGGGGCGAAGTTGAGGCATGACCACCAGCACGGGAGCATGTCCCTGCTGTTGCAATTGCTCCTTCACCAGCGGCATGTTTTGCTGCAATTGAGCCAGCAACTGGGGATCAACCGGAAAACTGTCCAACTGGATCTTGCCTTGCTGCTGGGACTGGTTCATGGCCGCCAGCAAGGTTTGCTCCAGCCGATCATCCAGCGTAAAAGTGGCCAGTACATCCCGGTTGCCGATGGCCTGTCTGACAATCTGACGCTTGAGTGCACAACGCACATCGGAGGCCAGCAGAACCGGATCCTTGGTCAACTCACTCGCATCCAGCAGGGTAGTGGCAATGGTGCGGATATCGGTCAGGCTGATCTGCTCCTTGAGCAGTTGACGAAAAACTCGCAATTGCTGCATTTGGGTCAGCGCCAGATTCAGTTCTTCCGCCAGACGAGGAGACTGGGTAGCCAGGTGCTGGCCGAGCTTGCCGACCTCGTCATGACCGAACAACCCATCCAATTGCTCCCTGAGCAGCTTGCTTGCATGGGTGGCGATGACGGTCGCAGAATCGACCACCGAATAGCCCAGGTTCAGAGCCTTGGCCTTGTTCTCAGGCGAGATCCAGACTGCACTCATGCCATAGGCCGGATCCTGTGTCAGCTCACCGTCCAGCGCACCATAGGTTTCACCACTGCTGATCGCCATCAGTCGCTGGCAATCCACGCTACCGGTCGCCAGCCCTACACCTGACAGCTTGATCCGGTATTGATCCGGCTGCAGTTGCAGGTTGTCACGTACCCGGATTTCGGGCAGCAGAAAACCATACTGTTCTGACAAGGTTTTACGAATGCCCCGCACCCGAGCCAGCAATTCAGCCCCCTTGTCGGCCTCAGCCAGTGGTACCAGCCGGTAACCCAGTTCAATGGCAACCGCATCGACCGGCAGCAAATCCTGCCACTCCAACCCCTGCGGTTCCGGTTGAACCAGCTGACGAGTCAATTCTTGCGCGGCATCCAGATCCGGTTCATTGGCCCGACGCTTGCTCACGCTCCAGCCAGCCCAGGCCAGTACGGCCGCGAAGCTGAGGAATGCCAGCATGGGCATACCGGGTACCAGACCCAGGATCAGCATGATGGCAGCCGCAGTGTAGATTACCCGAGGCGATGCCAGGATCTGCTGACCCACCTGATCAGACATCTCTCCTTCATCACTGACCCGGGTCACTATGATGGCCGCTGCAGTCGACATCAACAGGGAGGGGATCTGGGCAACCAGACCATCACCGATAGTGAGCAGTGCATAGCTCTGGAACGCTTCAGCAACAGGCAGAGAGTGCTGGAAAATACCGATGGCCAAACCGCCAACCAGGTTGATGATAAGCACCAGCAGACCGGCAATGGCGTCACCACGCACGAATTTGGACGCGCCGTCCATCGCACCGTAGAAGTCAGCTTCCCTTGCGATCTCATCACGCCTTGCTCGCGCCTGATGCTGATCCATGGTGCCGGCATTGAGATCGGCATCGATCGCCATCTGTTTGCCCGGCATGGCATCCAGGGTGAAACGCGCCGACACCTCGGAGATCCGCTCTCCCCCCTTGGTGATCACCACGAAGTTGATGATCATCAGGATCACGAAGACCACCAGACCGACAACATAGTTGCCGCCAATCACCACCTCACCAAAGGCTTGAATGACCTTGCCCGCGGCCTCATGCCCTTCATGACCATGCAGCAACACAACCCGGGTAGAAGCGACGTTCAGCGACAGTCGCATCAAGGTGGCAACCAGCAAAACGGTCGGAAACACGGAAAAATCGAGCGGTCGACGAGCCGAGACAGAAACCAGCAACACCAGCACTGCCAACACTATGTTGAATGTAAACAGAGCATCCAGCAGCCAACCCGGCAGAGGCAGGATCATCATGGCCAGAATGGCCAGGAGCATCATGGGGATCGCGGTATAGGATTTGGTCAATACACGCCAGTTCACAACTTACCTCTCAGGTTGACGTAACTCGGGCGGCACATGCAAAGGTGCAAGAGGATTGGGTTTTTTCCCCTTGCCAGCCGCATAGGCCCGTAACTGCAATACATGGTTCAGCACATAGGCGACCGCGGTATAGAGGCCTGCCGGCACCTCCTGGTCCACCCGGGTGGAGTAGTAAATGGCCCGGGTCAGCTCAGGCAGACTCATGACCATCTTGTCATGCTGCTTTGCGACCTGGCGGATACGTTCCGCCATGCCGTCGACCCCTTTGGCAATCACATAAGGTGCATTGGCCCGGGCAGGGTCATACTTGATGGCCACCGCATAATGGGTCGGGTTGACGATGATCACATCAGCCTGCGGCACACGCTGTTCAATGCGCGCCCTGGCAAGCATCCCCTGAACCTGGCGGATCTTGGCCTTTATCTCGGGTCGGCCTTCGCTATTCTTGTGCTCATCCTTGACCTCCTGCTTGGTCATGCGCAACTGCTTGTTCAACGACCAGCGCTGATAGGGCACGTCCAACACGGCAATCAGCATCTGCACGGAACCAAGCAAAATAAATGCCTGCGAAAGAATGCGCAGCGCCTGCTCCATCGCAGCCTGGGGAGGCATACGGTTCATCATCATCAGCAAGGGCCACTGGTGCTGCAACATCAAGGCCAGCGTCGAACCAATGAGCAGGATCTTGAGTACCGACTTGAGCAGTTCCATCATGCTGTGAGACGAGAACATCCGTTTAAGCCCTTTGAGCGGATTGATTTTTTCCGCACTGGGCAGGAGTTTCTTCCAGGTCAGTACCATGCCGCCCGGAACAATGCTGAGCATCACCAGCAGCAGGGCCAGAAAACCGAACAGAGGCAGCAATACCCACAACATGCTGAGCAGGGCTTCTGCCGTCCAGTGAAGCATCATCTGGGGATCCCGGGCCCCCTGCCAGTCGAAACGCTGGGGGCGTTTCATCAACTCGGCAAAGAAGTTGCCGAAGCTGGGCACCATCCATTGCATTGCTAGCCCCCCCAGCAACAGCAGCCCGGCCGAGCTCAGCTCCTTTGAGCGCGCAATTTGCCCCTCTTCCCGTGCCTTGCGCAGTTTCTGGGAGGAGGCCTCTTCGGTTTTGTCCTGAGCGCTGTTCTGACTCATGAAGGTGTCAATGCCCTGAGCTGTTCCAGCACATAGGTCACCAGATCAAGGTAACGAGCCGGCACACCGCTGATGGAAATGGCCATGGTCAGCAGGCCCAACATCAGTGTCATGGGAAAGCCCAGCGAGAAGATATTCAGGGAAGGCGCAGTTCTGTTCATCACCCCGAAGGTAAGGTTGACCATCAACATGGCAACCACGGCCGGCAGAGTCAGGATCAGGGCGGCCCCGATACTCCAGCCAAACAGACCGATGACGCCCTTCATATCCAGCAGATCGAGCGAGGAGCCGGGCGGCCAGCTCCGCAGGCTCTGCACCAGCACGTCCAGCGTCACCAGATGCCCATTCAGGCCGAGAAACAGCAATGAGCAGAAGATAAGCATCAGCTGACTGACGATGGGGGCCGTATCTCCGTTGCTGGGATCATTCATCACCGCCATCGCCAGACCCATCTGCATGGAGAGGATCTGACCGGCCATGGTCATGATCATGAACAGCATCTGGACACAAAGCCCGAACAGCAGCCCAAACAATAACTGCTCTATGGTCAGCACCAGTGCGCCCGTGCTGAAAGGATCGACCACGGGCATGCCCTTGAGCATGGGCGCCAGCAGCAGGCTGATGATGAAGGCAAGAAACAGACGAACCTGGGGCGGCAACCTGCCATCACCGAAGATGGGCATCACCCAGAAGGCGGTGGCGATCCGAATAAACGGCCACCACCACTGCCCCAACCAGGCCGTCAGGTCGGCTGCGCTGAGGGACAGCAGAGAATTCATCCGATCAATCCGGGTATCTTCAAAAACAGATCGTGGAACAGGGTAGTGATTTGGGAGAGCAGCCAGTTTCCGGTAAAGATGAGCGTCATCAGGGTTACCAAAAAACGAGGCAGAAAGCTGAGGGTCTGCTCCTGGATCTGCGTTGCGGCCTGGAACACGCTGACGATGAGGCCGATGACGAGGCCGGGAACAATCAGCACCGACACCATCACCACGACCAGGTTGACGGCACCGCCAACCAGCGCAACACTCTGCTCCGGCGTCATGTCAGCCTCCCCCGCCAAAGCTGGCCGCCAGCGTACCGACCGTCATCGACCAGCCGTCTACCAACACGAACACCATCAGCTTGAATGGCAACGAAATGATCAGAGGGGACAACATCATCATCCCCATCGCCATCAGCACGCTGGCCACCACTAGGTCGATCACCAGAAAGGGGATAAACAACATGAATCCGATCTGGAATGCCGTATTCAGCTCGCTCAGCACAAACGCCGGCAACAAGACACCAAACGGGACATCGGCCTTGCTGAGGGTGGTGGGCTCACCGGAGATCCGCAGCATCTGCTCCAGATCCGGCTCCCGGGTCTGGGCCAGCATAAAGTGACGCAGCGGTTTTTCAGCCCGGGCCAGCCCTTCCGACAAGGTAATTTCGTTCTGATCGTAGGGAACAAACGCGTTCTGATACATATCGGTCCAGACCGGACGCATGATCACCAACGTCAGGATCAGGCTGATGCCGATCAACACCCTATTAGGCGGGCTTTGCTGCAATCCCATCGCCTGCCGTAAAATTGCCAACACTATGATAATACGAGTAAAACTCGTCATCATCAGCAACAGAGTCGGCAGCAATCCCAACAGGGTCATGAAGAAAAGGATCTGCAACTTGATGTTGTAGTCCTCACCGCCACCAGCCCCTGGCAGTACTGAGAACAGCGTCATATCCGCCCCCCAGCCGGGCAGCGAAAACAGCAGCAGAGCAAACAGCAGATGGCGCATCAGTCGTCCATGCCACCCAGCAAATTGGTGTCGATCAGATCTACCAGACGCAGGCCATACTTGCCGTTGACCACGACCACTTCCCCCTTGGCAAGCAGTCGGCCGTTGACTCGAACATCCAGCGGTTCACCAGCCAACTTGTCGAGCTCGATCACGGCTCCCTCTTCAACACGCATCAAATCACCAAGAGGTACTTCGGTGCTGGCCACTTCCAATGTCACTTTGACCGGGATCTGGCGAAAAAAGGAGAGATCGCGCTGCTTGCTGCTACTGGTGGGGGACATGTAATCGGCGGCACTCGGCATGCTGATATCATCACCAAACAGTTGATCCAGTCCATCCAGGTCCAGCGGGTCGTTCATATTGTGCTCGTTCATGATGTGATTATTCCTCTACAACTGTCGCGACCTGATAGACCAGGTTGCCTTTATGTTCGGCGACTCGTCCGCTGAAACAGGAACGATTGCCAATCAGGGCCGGAACTACCTCCGGTAGATCCAGCGAGAGCACATCGCCTACCTTGAGGCACTCCAGATCGGCCAGTGTCATGGAGAGTTGCCCCATGACCACGCGCAACCGCACTGGCACATGTGTCAATGCCTGCTCCAATTCTCCATCCTGCAAATCATGTCCCACAGAGCAACCGTTACTCTCGGCAGGTGGTACCAACCAGAGCCGCCAACCGTGGGCAAAACTGCCCACGGTCAGGTTGGCCTCTGCCATCCACAACCGTGATTGCGGTAATGCATCGCGGGTAATCAGGGTCAGCTGCCAATCAAGATCGCCCAGTCCCAGACATGAAGACCAGATGTCGACCTGATATTGGCAAAGACGCAGCATCAGTCGCTGCTCGGTATCGGTCAGCCCTTTACCATGGGAGGGAGCCTCGCTCTGGTCGCGCAATGCACCACCAAAAAAGAGCACGGCCAGGCGATATATGACGGCCGGCAAGATAGAAAAATAGGCAACCCGATGCGCATCGAGTGCACTGCGAGCTTCAACCCAGATCAGACCGTCGTCATGCTCGGGGGATGCCAGCACGGTGAACTCCTGATAATTCAGTTCACAATCCGCGCTATTGAAAAGCTGGGCCATACACCCTGCCGCTTGCAGAGAAAAGGTTCCCAACAGGGCATTGATTTGTTTGAGTCGTTCCTGGTCGGCACGTTCAATACCAAGAAGATCGTAATGGGGAAGAGTTTTGCCCCGCTGTGCACAGAGCAACCGGGAAGGTGTGAGCATTACGCCGCTTGATGACATTCAAAATCCACCTTAGCCATTCTTATTTCACCTTACAGCCACGAAGGCGTCTATCAGGCCAGCCATGTGATCGGTATAGATAGTCCAGCCGACTTAGAGCGACCAGAATGGGCGAGAACTTTATTACAAAACCCTAAAAGGCGCCACGCACCAGGCTCGCAACTCCATAATAAAAATCCCGGCACCAGAAGGTGCCGGGATTGGTTGGTATTTGCATACCTTGAATAGGTCGGAGTCGGCCTGTAAGCCGGGTTCTGTACCGGGTTGCCCCGGGTAGCAATCATTCCTCTAGGCCAGCAATCGCTCGCTGGCTCAAGCAACCTACCCGCCCCCAACGCGGGCCGCGCCAATAGGGGCCTATTTGGTCTTGCTTCGGGTGGAGTTTACCGTGCCACGAACTGTTGCCAGTCGCGCGGTGCGCTCTTACCGCACCCTTTCACCCTTACCTGATCCCTTGCGGGCCATCGGCGGTTTGCTCTCTGTTGCACTGGTCGTAGGCTCACGCCCCCCAGGCGTTACCTGGCACCCTGCCCTATGAAGCCCGGACTTTCCTCCCCTCCGCCCGTCTGTCCCGAGGGACACAACGACGAAGCAGCGATTGCCCAGCCAACTCCGGGCGCGGATTATAGCCTTGTCCGGCACCTCGGGTAAACCTGCAATTGAGTTTTGACCGAGTTAATCGCACTCGAGAGAACGCCAAGGCTGGCCTCCGGCCTGCATCTGCCCGCTTCAGTAATGTTCGAGGCCGTACTTGTAGAGCGCGTTCTTTTTCACCCCGTGGATCTCGGCGGTGAGCGCCGCCGCTTTCTTCAATGGCAATTCGGCCACCAGCAGTCCCAGGGTACGGATCGCCTCGGCCGGCAGTTCCTCTTCCGTTTTATTGGCCCCCGCAACCACCAGCACGATCTCGCCGCGGCAGCGATTTTCGTCCTCACCCAGCCAGACCAGCATTTCGGAGGCTGGCAGACCGTGGATCGACTCGAAGGTCTTGGTCAGCTCGCGGCACACCACGACTTGGCGTTCGCCGAGAATGCGGGCGATTGCTTCCACCGTGTCCTGCACCCGACGCGGGGATTCGTAGAACACCAGTGAGCGGGTGTCTTCGATCACCGCCTGCAAACGGTCGTCACGGCCCTTGGCTTTTGCCGGCAAAAAGCCTTCGAAGGCAAACCGGTCGGTGGGCAGCCCGGCCGCGGAAAGCGCTGTGATGGCAGCACAGGGGCCGGGCAGCGGCACTACCTTGACCCCGGCTTCGCGACAACGGGTGACCAGGTGATAACCGGGGTCGCTGATGAGCGGGGTGCCGGCATCGGAGACCAGGGCCACGCTCTTGCCCTCTTTTATCCGGCCGATCAGCACGTCCGCCTTCTGCTGTTCGTTGTGATCGTGCAGCGCGAAGGTGGGCACCGAGATTTGATAGTGGCTGAGCAGGATGCCGGTATGGCGGGTATCCTCGGCTGCCACCAGATCGACACTGCGTAAAATGTCCAATGCACGCTGGGTAATGTCAGCCAGATTGCCGATCGGGGTGGGGACTATGTACAGGGTTGGGATGTCACTCATGGGAGCTCCGAGTGTCCCGACAATTGTGTCGCCATATTGGCCCGTTTACACTATGGAGAATTTCAACACTGGTCGGGGAATGAACTTGAACCGGGTTACAAAGCAGCTAAGTGTATCACGACTCTTCGGCATCCTACTCGCGGCAGTACTGCTTGCCGCCTGTGCGTCGGAGCCCAATCAATCAACCGGACAATCCGGCATGCCGTCGGCCTTCTCGGATCTGACCAAGAATGCCCAGTGGTATCTAGCACAGGTAGATCCGGCCAAACCAGCCGAAGCCTTCACCTGGCAGGTGATGGCGGCGCGCAGCTATCTGGCGCTCGGCCAGGCCAAGCCGGCCGCGGCCCTGTTCCAGCAACTGCAGAAGCAGGGCCAGAGCGCCGAGCAAAAGGCCCAACTGCAACTGTTGCAGGCTCACCTGCTGCTCGCCCAGGGCAACGCCAACCAGGCGCTGATCCTGCTGGAGGGCAAGCCCGAGGTGGTGCTGGATGCCGATACCCAGAAGGACTGGTATCGCCAGCGGGTGGTGCTGCAGCTGGACATCAACAACAAGTTCGGAGCCGCCAAGTCGCTGATCCTGCTGGAGCCCTATCTGGCCCAGAATGAGCTGGCCACCAATCACCAGCAAATCTGGTCACTGCTCAAAAGCATGACCCCCTCCACCCTGCAGGCACTGGAAGAGGCGCCGGCTCCCGACGTGACTACCGGCTGGCTGCGACTGGCGGCGCTGGTGAACGAGTTCGGCGCCCAGCCCAATCAGCTGGCACGCCAGCTCGCTGGCTGGAAACAGGCCTTCCCGAACCACCCGGCCCAGAAAGACATGCCGGCGGGTCTGGGCGATCTGGCGACCAGCAACATCAATACCCTGCAGCAGATCGCCGTGTTCCTGCCGCTCTCCGGCAATCTGGAGCCTCAGGGCGCCGCCATCCGCAACGGCATGCTGATGTCTTACAAAGAGAATCAGGGTCAGTTCACCCTGAACTTCTACGACACCCAGACCAAGGCGGTGGGCGAGCTCTACAAACAGGCGATTCAGGAAGGGGCCAACATGATCATCGGCCCGCTGCTCAAAGACCGGGTCGAGGAGCTGCTCAAGTCCAATCCGACCGTGCCGGTGCTGGCACTCAACGAGCTGGACAAGCCGATCGTCAATGACAACACCTTCTACTTCTCCCTCTCCGCCGCCGCCGATGCAGCGCAGGCCGCCCAGTACCTCTACGGTCAGGGCTATCGCAAGCCGCTGCTGATCGCCGCCCAGGGGCGGATCGGTTATGGCAGCATCAAGGCGTTTGAACAGGCCTGGGCCACCGTGAGCCAGGACAAGCCGGTCGTCGCCACCTTCGGCGCTCGCAACGAAGTGCAGGGCATGGTCAAGAACGCTCTGAGCGGTCGCTCCACCGCCCGGGCCGGCGAAGTGATGCAGCTTGCTGACACGGCGCCGCGCAGCATCGACGTGGTCTATGTGGTCGCCAACAGCCTGGAGACCCGGATGATCAAGCCGTATGTGGACATCTCGGTCAATCCGATGGGCAGCCTGCCGATCTACAGCAGCTCGCGCAGCTATGACAGCGCCACCACCGAAGTGGCTTCCGAGCTCAACGGCATGCATATCTCCGACATGCCGCTGCTGCTGGGCGGTTACGAGAAGCAGCGCGAACAGATCGCCCTGCTCTGGCCGCAAACCCAGGGTGACCTGCTGCGCCTGTTCGCGCTGGGCTACGATGCCGTGGCGCTGGCGGAAAACCTGCAGCAGATGCGCAAGGTCAATGCCATGCAGCAGCCGGGCATGAGCGGCCAGCTGAGCGTGGATGCCAGCGGCAACATAGTGCGGGTACTGGACTGGGCCACCTACCAGAATGGCAAGCTGGTCAGCGACAGTGCCATGCCTCAGCTCGAGGGAGCTCCCCATGAAGGGTCTATTGGCACGGATGCACCAGCAGTGGCAGAACCTGTTCCCGTCAGCACCGAGCAAGGGACAGCACTTTGAGCAGCTAGCGGAACGTTGGTTGCAGGCCCGCGGCCTGCAACCCGTGAGCCGCAACTACCGCTGCCGGGGCGGCGAGATCGATCTCATCATGCGCCAGGGGGAGACCCTGGTGTTTGTTGAGGTCCGCTACCGCGCCCAGACCAGCCATGGCGGCGCCGCCGCTTCAGTCACCCGTCGCAAGCAGCACAAGATCGTGCTGGCAGCGCGCCACTATTTCAAGCAACATGCCATCAACGAGGCCAGCCAGGCCTGCCGATTCGATGTGATCGCGTTCGAGGGCGACCAGCCAGACTGGATCCAGAACGCATTTTAAGAGGACCCCATGACTGACCGCATCAAAGAAAACTACACCGAGAGCATCCAGACCAAGATAGCCGCCGCCGAGGCGCTGCCGGATGCCATCCATACCGCAGCCCAGATGCTGACCATCTGCCTGCTCAATGGCCACAAGGTGGTGGCATGCGGCAACGGTCCTTCCGCAGCGCTGGCCCAGCTGTTCATCTCGGAATTGGTCAACTGCTACGAAACCGAGCGCCCTTCCCTGCCCGGCATGGCGCTGACCCCTGACATGGCCACCATCAGCGCCATCGCCACCGATCACGGTTTTGAAGAGGTGTATGCCAAGCAGATCCGGGCGCTCGGTCAGCCCGGCGATATCCTGGTAGTCATCACCACCACGGGCAACAGCCGCAGCCTGATCAAGGCCGCCGAGGCAGCCCTCTCCCGCGACATGACCATAGTGGTGCTGGGTGGCGGTGACGGCGGCGAGATCGCCGGTCTGCTCGGCCCCAACGACGTGGAGATCCGGGTGCCGTCGGCTCGTCGACCCCGCATTCTGGAAGTGAACCTGTTGACCCTGCACTGCCTGTGTGATCTCATCGACCAGACTCTTTTCCCGCAACAGGAAGATTGAAACCATGAACAAGCAAATGCTCCTGCTCGGCCTGCTGGCCGGCACCCTGCTGCTGCAAGGCTGCGCGGCCGTAGTGGTAGGCGGTGCCGCTGGCACCGCCAAAGCCTCCGGCGATCGCCGCACCCTGGGCGCCCAGTGGGATGATCAGGCTATCGAGCTGAAAGCGGCCAACCTGCTGGCTGACAACAAGCCGCTGAGCGCGGCCAGCAAGATCAGCGTCTACAGCAACAACGGCCGCGTGCTGCTGGTCGGCCAGACACCTTCTGACGCTTACAAGCTCGAAGCTGGCAAGATAGTGGCCCGCATCGAGGGGGTGCGCCACGTCTACAACGAATTGCGCCTCGGCCAGCCGGTCAGTATAGGGGTTCGTAGCAACGACTCCTGGATCACCTCCAAGGTGCGGGCAGACATGCTGGGTGCCAAGAATTTTGACAGTGCCAAGGTCAAGGTGGTCACCGAGAATGGCGAGGTATTCCTGATTGGCCTGGTGACCCGCCAGGAAGGGGATCATGCCGTCGAGATCGCCCGCCACGTCAGCGGCGTGAAGCGCGTGATCAAGGCCTTCGAGTTCGCCCAGAACTAGCGCTGACTACCGACGCTCGGCATAAAAAAAGGTTCTTCGCGCAAGCGTGGGGAAAGGTAAGTTGACAGACAGGGATCGGGTAAACTGGTAGTCGCCAAACAAACCGGTTCCTTCACCCTGCTGTCACTATGCATGATATTAATTTTGCCTCGTTCTGGCCAGGCTACGACGTTTCTGTCCATAGCCGCTGTGCCACACAAATTACTTTCGCTCTTGAACCTCGTTCTAACCACCTGCCTCTTTGTGGCAAGTGTCATCAGCCCTGCCCATTGGTCCACGATCGTCGCACCCGCCTAGTCCGTGACCGCGATCTGTTTGAACTGCGGGTTCGCCTGCAAGTCCCCATCCGTCGCGTTGACTGCCTGCACTGCGGCCGGGTGTCTGAACATATCGCGTGGTTGCCTCCCAGTTCACGCATCACACAACGATTGCAGAGCTGGGTTGAGGCCTTGCTTGAGTTGATGCCCATCAGTCATGTCAACCTGCTCACCGGACTGCATTGGCATACCATCAAGACCATCGACATACGCCGACTCCAAGCCAGTGTTGGCACCTTTGAACCTGGCGCTGTGCGACGGCTGGTGATGGACGAGTTCGCCCTGCATAAAGGCCATCGTTATGCCACTGTGATCATGGATGCTGAACGGACTCGTGTGTTGTGGGTGGGCCACGGTAATAGCCGGGAGGCCATTCGCCCCTTTTTCAAGCTGTTGGGCGAACAATGCCAACAGATTGAAGCCGTTGCCATGGACATGAACTCCGCCTTCGATCTGGAGGTGAAAGAGCACTGTCCGCAAGCCGAGGTGGTTTATGACTTGTTCCATGTCGTGGCGGGCTACGGTCGGAAGGTGATAGACCGTATCCGGGTGGATCAGGCCAACGCATTGCAGCATGACAAGCCAGCTCGCAAGGTGGTCAAGCAAGCGCGTTGGCTGCTGCTGCGCAATCGGGAGAACCTCAAGGAAGGGCAAGAGGTGCAATTGCAGGAACTACTGGCCGCCAATCAGCCCTTGGCCACAGCCTATGTACTCAAGGATGCCTTGAAGGAAATTTGGTACGCCCCCGACATCCGGGAAGGCTGGCGACGGTGGAGGGGCTGGACGCGGCACGCCAGGGAAAGTGGTCTGGCACCCTTGAAGGATTTTGCCAGAAACCTCCGGCGTTACATCCGAGGCATCTTAGCGAGCGCCCTCTTTCCAATGCACACCAGCCAGTTGGAGGGGGTGAATAATCGAATCAAGGTGATAAAACGCATGGCCTATGGGTTTCGGGACTCAGAATACTTTTTCCTGAAAATCAAGGCCGCCTTCCCCGGAAAGACGCGATGAACCTAAAAAAACGCAGCCAGCTGGCTGCGTTTTTTATTTGATGACCTTCAGGGTCGGACGACCGCTCGGACGCGGCGGTTCCGGCTCGGGTTCCACCGGTGCTTCGGCTTGCTCCAGCCAGAGGTCATAACCCGGCTCAGGCGGGAACAGGGTTCCCACGCCGTTTTCCCGGGCATGGATGGCCAATACGGCCGCCATCGGGATGTAAACCTGCTGGGAGACACCACCAAAACGGGCGCTGAAGCTGATGGCTTCATTGTCCATGTGGAACTGCCCTACCGCACGGGGGGCGATGTTCAGCACTATCTGTCCATCCTGGACAAACTGCATCGGCACCATCACATGAGGGATGTTGACGTTGACCACCAGATGCGGGGTCAGGTCATTGTCCAGCAACCAGTCGAAGAACGCCCGCAGCAGGTACGGGCGACTGGGTGTCATTGTCGGTTCCATGCTCATACGCCGGCACGGATCTCGCGCTCGGCTTCAGTCAGGGAAGCCTGGAAAGACTCGCGCTCGAACAGACGAACCATGTAGGCCTTCAGCTCTTTGGCGCCACGACCGGTGAAGTCGATACCGAGGCTCGGCAGACGCCACAGCAGCGGGGCCATGTAGCAGTCGACCAGGCCAAACTCTTCGCTCATGAAATAGGGCATTTCACCGAAGATCGGCGCGATGGCCAGCAGGTTGTCCCGCAGTTCGGCACGCGCCGCATCCACGTCAGTACCCGCCATGATCTTGTCGGCCAGAGAATACCAGTCCAGCTCGATACGATGCATCATCAGACGGCTGTTGCCGCGGGCCACAGGGTAGACCGGCATCAGGGGCGGGTGCGGGAAGCGCTCGTCCAGATACTCCATGATGATGCGTGAGGTGTACAACGCCAGCTCGCGATCGACCAGGGTCGGTACGGTGTTGTAGGGGTTCAGCTCGGCCAGCTCATCCGGCAGGTTGCTTGGGTCAACCTGGCAGATATCTACGCTAACACCCTTCTCCGCCAGGACAATGCGCACCTGATGGCTGAACATATCGTTGGCACCGGAAAACAGCGTCATTACCGAACGCTTATTGGCAGCTACAGCCATTGAACCCTCCCGTCATTAAAAAGCAGAAACGGCAATGAAGCCTCTTGGTCTTCATTGCCGTGCATTATATTACCCGGATCTGGTCGCTTAGTGAACGTCGCGCCAGAATTCCTTCTTCAACAGCACAGTGAAGATGAAGAAGATCACGATGAAGCCAAGTACCCAGAAGCCCATGCGTTCGCGCTCCTGTTGTACCGGTTCAGCCGAGTAGACCAAGAAGTTTACCAGATCCAGTACCGTCTGATCATACTCTTCGTTATTCATTTCACCGTTGCCGTCAGATTTGACACTGACAACCTGCTGTACTTCCACTCCGTCGACGGTGTGGGTCGCGAACTCGGCGCGGGGCGTGCCTTGCAGCGGCTCCAGTACATGGGGCATGCCCACGGACGGGAATACCACGTTGTTCACGCCAAACGGACGGGTCTCATCCACGTAGAAGGAGCGCAGGTAGGTGTAAATCCAGTCGGCACCACGTACCCGGGCAACCAGCGTCAGATCGGGGGGCGGGGCGCCAAACCATTTGGCCGCATCTTTGTCCGGCACCGAGTTTTCCATCAGATCGCCGATCTTGGCACCATTGACGATCAGGTTGGCCGCCATCAGATCTTCCGGAATACCGATGTCTGCCGCCACCCGGTTGTAACGCTGGTACTGGGTGCTGTGACAGCCAAAGCAGTAGTTCATGAAGGTGGCCGCACCACGCTGCAACGACGCCTTGTCGTTCAGGTCATAGTTGGCCTTGTCCAGGTGCACAACCCCGGTGTTGGCAAACACCAGCGACGGCAGCAGGGTCAGCACTGCAAAAATTATTCTTTTCATTTAAATGTCACCCTCTCCGGCAGCGGCTTGGTGCTTTCATTCTTGCTGTAGAAGAACAACAGGACGAAGAACCCGAAATAACCCAGGGTACAGATCTGGGCGATCAGCGTCAGGGTCGGAGTCGATGGCAAGACGCCGAGCACCCCGAGAATGATGAAGCAGACCACGAACTGGGCGATGTTCAGTTTGTGCAGGGTACTGCGATAGCGCACCGAACGAACCTTGCAGCGATCCAGCCAGGGCAGCAGGAACAGCACCACGATGGAGAGCCCCATCATGATGACGCCCAGCAGCTTGTCAGGCACCGCCCGCAAGATGGCGTAGAAGGGGGTGAAATACCAGACCGGGGCAATGTGCGCCGGGGTCTTCAGACCATTGGCCACTTCAAAGTTCGGCTTCTCGAGGAAATAACCCCACATGTCCGGCTTGAAGAAGATGATGGCGCAGAACAGGAACAGGAAGCCTGCAACGCCGATCATGTCCTTGACCGTGAAGTAAGGATGGAATGCCACCGCATCCAGCGGCCAGCCGTTCTCGTCCTTGTGCTTCTTGATGTCGATACCGTCCGGGTTGTTGGAACCCACTTCGTGCAACGCCAGGATATGCATGGCCACCAGCATCACCAGTACCAGCGGCAGGGCGATGACGTGCAGCGCGAAGAAGCGGTTCAGGGTAGCCCCGGAGATGACGTAGTCACCGCGGATCCACAAGGTCAGATCGTCACCGATGACCGGAATGGCGCCAAACAGCGAGATGATGACCTGGGCCCCCCAGAACGACATCTGGCCCCACGGCAGCAAATAACCCATGAAGGCTTCCGCCATCAGGCAGAGGAAGATCAGCATGCCAAAGATCCACAGCAGCTCGCGCGGCTTCTGGTAGGAGCCGTAGATCATACCGCGGAACATGTGCAGATAGACAACGATGAAGAACGCAGACGCGCCGGTGGAGTGCATGTAGCGCAGCAACCAGCCGTAGTCCACATCCCGCATGATGTACTCCACGGAGGCGAAGGCACCTTCGGCGGAGGGGTTGTAGTTCATGGTCAGCCAGATACCCGTGATGATCTGGTTGACCAGCACCAGCATGGCGAGCGAGCCAAAGAAGTACCAGAAGTTCAGGTTCTTGGGCGCCGGATACTTGGCCATGTGGTCGTTGTACATGGCAGTGAGCGGAAAGCGGTAGTCAATCCAGCCCATCAGTTTGGCAAACATGGTCAGGCCTCCTTGCCATCGGCACCGACCAGGATGGTGGTGTCGCTAAGATATTTGTACGGCGGAATGACCAGGTTCAAGGGTGCGGGCACCCCCTGGAACACTCGACCAGCCATGTCGAACTTGGAGCCATGACAGGGGCAGAAGAAGCCTGAGGTCACGCCCTGCACCTGCTCGCCAAAGCTGTCCGGCAGATAGGAGGGGGAGCAGCCCAGATGAGTGCAGATACCGACTGCCACGAAGATCTCCGGCTTGATGGACCTGTAACCGTTGTGGGCATAGTCGGGTTGCTGGGGCTCGTCGGAAGCCGGATCGCGCAACTTGTCGTCGTGCGCGGCCAGGGCATCCAGCGTCTGCTTGGTGCGTTTCACCACCCAGACCGGCTTGCCTCGCCACTCAACACGGATGAGCTGGCCTGGTTCCAACTTACTGATATCCACTTCGACCGGAGCACCCGCCGCTTTGGCTTTGGCACTCGGGTTCCATGACTTAATAAACGGCACTGCGGTAAAAGCAGCTCCTACCCCACCAACGGCGACCGTTGACCAGGTAAGAAATCTGCGGCGACCGGTATCAACTGGCGCATTGCTCATCCAAAAACTCTCCCATGTGGACTCCGCACATTCTTATTGTGTCCCTGTTCCCCTTTCTTCCGTGACAACAGCGGCGGAAGCGGAGTTACAATTGTCACAGAAAAACCGAGGGAATTTTAAAGAAAAGATAACAACTTGACAAGAAAGAGAAGCGAAGGTCAAAAACAATAAATACACAATTTTTTGTCTTTTGTGACGTGGTGTTAGCAATGCCGTTGGTAATATTACCAATAAAAAAAGCCTGGCACATGGCCAGGCTTTTTTGACACTCGCGAGAGTGCGTACCAAAAGCGAATTAACGCTTGGAGTACTGCGGACGCTTACGAGCTTTGTGCAGACCGACTTTCTTACGCTCAACCTTACGGGCATCGCGAGTAACAAAGCCTGCTTTACGCAGTTCGGAACGCAGGGTTTCATCGTACTGCATCAGAGCACGAGTGATACCGTGGCGGATCGCACCAGCTTGACCGGAAATGCCACCACCGTTAACGGTGATGTACAGGTCCAGTTTCTCGGTCATCTCAACCAGTTCCAGCGGCTGACGAACTACCATGCGGGCAGTCGGACGGCCGAAGTACTGCTCCAGGGAGCGCTGGTTGATTACGATTTTACCGCTACCCGCTTTGATAAATACGCGAGCAGTGGAGCTTTTGCGACGGCCGGTACCGTAGTATTGATTTTCTGCCATTGTTGCCAGTTCCCGTTAGATATCCAGTACTTGAGGTTGCTGAGCAGCATGAGCGTGCTCGGCGCCTGCGTAAACTTTCAGCTTACGGAACATGGCACGGCCCAGCGGACCCTTCGGCAGCATGCCTTTGACGGCAGCTTCGATTACCATTTCCGGTTTACGCTGAATCAGCTTGTCGAAGCTGATGGACTTGATACCACCCGGGAAACCGGAGTGAGCATGGTACATTTTGTCGGTAAATTTCTTACCGGTTACGTGTACCTTCTCAGCGTTTACAACGATGATGTAATCACCGGTGTCAACGTGCGGAGTGTACTCAGCTTTGTGCTTACCACGCAGACGAGCAGCGATCTCGGTTGCGATACGACCCAGAGTTTTACCTTCTGCGTCCACAATGTACCAGTCACGTTTTACGGTTTCTGGCTTGGCAACGAAAGTTTTCATTAAGTTAAACCCAATTACCTGTTACAGACCCAATTGCTTATGGGGGCTCTCCCACAAACAACAAACGATGGCCTACCTGTACCCCTTCGAATACAAGTAAAGCTTAAAGTGTTGCTGTCTTATCGACAGCTGTAACGTGGGCCAGGCGATTATAAGTGAAGTTGCCTTAAATATCACCTGCTAATTTCACTGCCATGAAGCTAGCAAATGTCGCCCGGCCCTACCTGCCGCAGATGCCCATCCGACTGGCAGGCGCGGTATTGTGACTAAGGAAGGTGCACTCTGGCAAGGTATTCGTGCGATTGCATTTCCTGAAGCCGTGAAAGACAACGTTTGAACTCGAAATTCAGCAGCCCGTTGCCATAGAGTTCCTGCATGGGCACCGCCGCCGATATGATCAGCTTGACGTGCCGCTCATAGAACTCGTCCACCATGGCGATGAAGCGGCGCGCCGCGTCATCCGTGCCCGCCCCCATTGGCTGCACATTGGCCAGCAGGACGGTGTGAAACAGCCGGGCCAGCTCGATGTAATCGCCCTGTGAGCGGGGAGTACAGCAAAGTTGCTCAAACTCCATATAGAGCACACCTTCGCCCATCCCCAGCGACGCCAGTTGACGGTGATTGATCTCGACACTGCCCGCCCGAGCCTTTTCCAGCCCGGTTAACTGCCGAAAATAACGATCCAGATTGGATTTTGCCTGCTGATCCAGTGGGAAGTGATAAATCTCCGCCTGCTCCAGCGTGCGCAAGCGATAATCGGTGCCGCCGTCCACGTTAAGTATCTCGCAATGGCGCTCGATGAGTGCAATCGCCGGTAGAAAACGGGCGCGCTGCAACCCATTTCGATACAAGTCCTGCGGCGGTATGTTCGAGGTCGCCACCAGCACCACCCCGTGGCCGAACAACTCCTGGAACAGGGTTCCCAACAGCATGGCGTCGGTGATGTCGGAGACGAAAAATTCGTCGAAGCAGATGATGTCGGTCTCGCCGGCCAGCTTGCTGGCGATCAACTTGAGCGGATCGGCCTGACCGGTCAGCCCCTTGAGCTCATCGTGCACCCGGTGCATGAAACGGTGGAAGTGAAAGCGCAGCTTGCGCTCTCCCGGCAGGCTGTCGAAAAAAGTATCCATCAGCCAGGTCTTGCCTCTGCCCACTCCGCCCCACATATATAGACCCAGGATGGGCGCGCGGGGTTTCGGCTTTTGCAGCCAACCCAGCAGGCCGCGGGATCTGGTCGGAGTCGGGGTTTGGCATAAATCCTGATAGAGTCGCTCCAGACGGGCCACTGCCATCGCCTGGGCGGGGTCGGCCACGAAGCCGGGGCGCTGCAAATCCTGCTGATACTTTTGCTGCGGGGTCATCCTGTCGATTGCCTTCAAGTCCCTGAATGAAGGACAAAATGGTATCACGCTCTCGGGGTGCACGGTATAGTGCCATCAAGGCGTAGCGGCCGCTTTGGCCGCATCAACCCACATTGATTTAGCTGTAACAAGGAGCATCTATGAGTCTGTTAAACGGGATCCTGCTGGCTGTCGCCGCCTTGATTATCGGTGTCATCATCGGCCGCTTCACAGTGCGCAGCCGGGATGCCGGCCGTCTGGAACAAGAACTGAAGAAGGCTCACAAGGAACTGGAAAGCTACCAGGGCCAGATCAATACCCACTTCGCCGACAGCGCCGCCCTGATGGAGCAGCTGGCCGAGCAGTACCAGACCCTTTATCGCCATATGGCGGAGCAGAGCAAGTTCCTGGCCAAGGCTCAGGAGCCGCTGTTCCGTGAAACCCTGCTCGACGAGAGCAGCGATGTCCCGGCCAATGAAGAACCGGGCGTACCACCCCGTGACTATGCAGGGGCCTCCGGTCTGCTCAAGCAGTCCAGTTAGTTCCCTGCGGAACTAATTGCGCGGTAGCGTGGTCAGACCTTGACGATTGCATTGCAACTTTTTCTGGGAGCTGTTTTTCATATGCGTAAACCTCTTTCTGTGCTCAGTGTGTTAGCCCTCAGTGTCGGTATCGCCATGTCTGCGGCCCCTGTACAGGCTGCACTGCCCTCTCTGCTGGCGAACAATCAGGAGATGCCGAGCCTTGCGCCGGTACTCGAACAAGTCACTCCTGCCGTGGTCAACATTTCAGTCTCCGGCAAGAAGATCACCCGCCAGCGTCTGCCGGAACAGTTCCGTTTCTTCTTCGGTCCCAACATGCCCGACGAACAGGTGAGCGAGCAACCCTTCCAGGCGCTCGGCTCCGGCGTCATCATCGATGCCAAGAAGGGCTACGTGATCACCAACGCCCACGTGGTGCACGAGGCGGACGAGATCAAGGTCAACCTGAAGGATGGCCGTGAATACGCCGCCAAGAAGATCGGCGAGGACAAGCAGTCCGACATCGCGCTGCTGCAAATCAAGGCCGAGGATCTGGTACAGATCAAGTTTGCCGACTCCGACGAACTGCGGGTCGGTGACTATGCGCTGGCCATCGGCAACCCGTTCGGCCTCGGCCAGACCGTCACCTCCGGCATCGTCAGTGCGCTTGGCCGCAGCGGCCTCAACATCGAAAATCTGGAAAACTTCATCCAGACCGATGCCGCCATCAACTCCGGCAACTCAGGTGGCGCCCTGCTCAACCTGCGCGGCGAGCTGATCGGCATCAACACCGCCATCCTGGGCCCGAACGGCGGCAATATCGGCATCGGCTTCGCCATTCCGTCCAACATGGTGCGCGACCTGTCCGAGCAGATCGTGAAATACGGTGAAGTACGCCGCGGCCAGCTGGGTATCACCGGCACCGAGCTCACCTCCGAAATCGCCAAGACCTTCGGCTACAACAAGAAGGATGGCGCCTTCGTCAACCAGGTCATGCCTGACTCCGCCGCCGCCAAGGCGGGCATCAAGGCTGGCGACATCATCATCAGCATCGATGGCAAGGCCATCCGCTCGTTTGGTGAACTGCGCGCCAAGATCGCCACCATGGGGGCTGACAAGCAGGTTGCCCTTGGCCTCATCCGCGATGGCAAGGAGCAGACCGTCAAGGTCACGCTGAAGAAGGCGGATGACAGCGAGATCCTGGCCAGCGCCCTGCACCCGGCACTGGAAGGGGCCAAGCTGAGCACCACCGCCGAGCCGGTGACCGGCGTGGCCGTGGCCGACATTGATCCGCGCTCGCCTGCCGCCGCTTCCGGCCTGCAGAAGGGTGACATCATCATCGGGGTCAACCGCCTGCGCATCAACTCGCTGGAAGAGCTGAGCAAGGCGTTGAAGAACAAGCCGGATGTGCTGGCGCTGAACATCCAGCGCGGGGAATCCTCCCTCTATCTGGTGATCCGTTAACTCCCTCTCACCCGCGGCCCTCGCCGCGGGTGATTTTTATCCACCGATAGTGTTATTCTCTGCGCGCTGTATGTACGGATGAGAATGACATGAAAATCCCCCCTCTAGTCAGTTACTTGGGCAAGTCTGTCGGCTTCGGTCTCACCGTGGCGGCTCTTCTGTTGCTGCTGTTTCCCAATTTCCGTGGCGGGGCCCAGCTGCCCGGCCTCATCACCAATGCCCGTGAACTGAGTTTCTCCTACGCCGCCCACCGCGCCGGGCCGGCGGTCGTCAACATCTATACCCGCAGCTTCGCCCGCAATCAGGGCAATCAGGCCGAACTCAGGCCACAGGGGCTCGGCTCCGGCGTCATCATGAGCCAGCGTGGCCACGTGCTGACCAACTATCACGTCATCGCCGATGCGGACCAGATCATCGTCGCGCTGCAGGATGGGCGGGTATTCAGCGCCGAGCTGGTCGGCTCCGATCAGCTGACCGATCTGGCGGTGCTCTACATCGAGTCGGACAATCTGCCGGTGATCCCGCAGGATCCGGAGCGCCTGCCCGACGTGGGCGACGTGGTGCTCGCCATCGGCAACCCCTACAACGTCGGCCAGACCATCACTCAGGGCATCATCAGCGCCACCGGCCGCATCGGCCTCTCCAGCATGGGCCCGGACAGCAACGGCCGGCAGGATCTGCTGCAGACCGACGCCGCCATCAACGAGGGCAACTCGGGGGGCGCCCTGGTCAATGCCCGCGGCGATCTGGTGGGCATCAACACCGCCGCCTACCACCTCAACGGCAACCAGGAGAGCTACGGCATCAGCTTCGCCATCCCCTACAAGCTGGCCAAACGCATCATGGATGAGCTGATCGCCAACGGTCGGGTGATCCGCGGCTACCTCGGCATCTCCAGCGTCGAGATCAACCCCATCGTCGCCCGCATGATGAACCTGGGCGATCTGCGCGGCCTGGTGGTGGAGAGCCTGGATCCCAACGGTCCGGCCACCAGAGGCGGGTTGAAGCGAGGCGACGTGCTGCTCAAGATCAACGGCGAGGCCATCAGCGGCGTACGTACCGCCATGGACAAGATCGTCGAGAGCCGGCCGGGCACCAAGCTCACCATCTCGGTGATCCGTGACGGCAAGCCGCTGGAGGTGGAGGTCACCATCGAAGAGGATCTGCGCTACCAGAACCGGGCCAGCGCGAGCGCCGCCACCGCCAGCTGATCCCGCCAATATCCTTCGACAGGGGCGGTCAACCGCCCCTGTTTGCTTTCCACGCACTCCCCCATCCGTGAGGCGACTCACAGTTTCCAGCAAGCCTTGTCGGCCCGGCCCGACGGGCCAAGTGCGCCCTCGATCACACAAAGTCGGCCCCGATAGCAGCCCTTTGCCCCTCCACTCCACAAAAATCACCGTTTTCAGCCCAGGCGTGCGGGAATTTCCGCTTCGAATCGGAAAAACAGTGCCTCCTCTCTCCTCTACTGCCGTCTTAGGGTAACGCTATCCCTTCTGCCAGCCTTGGAGAGCAGACCTTGCACACAGAGACCCATGACCAGAACCAGACCCCGGACAGCCCGGCGTTGCTGCGCCAGACCGACCACACGCTGGCGCGCATCCACACCCTGCTCGGCGAGCAGGGCATCCGCCCCAACGAGGTACAGCGGCAGATGCTGGCCTCCCACGTCAAAGCCATGGTGTGGCGCTCCTACAGAGGTGAATCGCTGCCGGAGGTCGATCTCAGCCTGTTCGAGGAGATCTCCCCCCTCTCCCTGCGCCTGGCCGAACAGGTCGTCGCCTGGCTGGACAAGCTGGCCTATGAAGAGGCCCATCTGCTGTCCGTCCATTTCGAAGTTGCCAAAGAAAACGAACTCAGCTCAGTGAAAGGAGAAAGCTAAATGACAGCCATCAAACTCGTGATCGGTGATCGACTCGGCAAGGGCCAGAAAGTGGGGGCAGGCGCAGAAACCGCCGGCGCCAGCGTGACCATCATCCCCGGCATGGCCGCCGACATGAAGCTCGGTGACGTGATGAACAAGGAGCAGGCGGATCTCGGCATCTCCTTCTGCGGCAGCGGCGGCGCCGGTGCCATCACGGCCCAGACCAAGTACGGCTACAAGTGCCGCTACGGCATGCGCTCCATCGAAGAGGGCGTGACCGCCATCAACGAAGGCTGCGTGGTGCTGGGCTTCGGCTTCATGGACAAGGAAGAGCTGGGTCAGAAGCTGATCGAAGCCTTCGCCAAGAAACACGGACGCGCCTGATGAAAGAGGACTTCACCACCCAGGTCATGGTCAGCGGCAAGGGGCCGACTCGCCAGCAGGCGTTCGCCGCCGCCCTCAGCCAGGTGCAGCCAACGCTGCTCAAGGACAACCCGCGGGTGATGCTGCGCATTGAGCCGCTTGAGGTGCAGGTGCTCAAGGCCGAAGAGTCGGTCCGGGTGGAGAAGTTCCTGTTCTTCTTCCTGCCGCGCCAGCGCCGCGAATTCCGGGTCCAGCTGGCGATCACGGTCAAGGTCACCAGCCTGGATGCCGAACAAGTGGCGTTCACCCTGGTGTGACGCCGCCCGCGGGTACCACCCCACAAGAAGGATACGTTGGATGTTTCTAATCATATTTATCAAGTCACTCATCATCGGCGGCCTGGTGGGCGTCGGGGTGGGGGCCGGCGCGGCACGGATGTTCCACGCGCCGACCGTGCAGGGCATGGGAGCCTTCCGTACTCTGGGTGAGCTCAACTCCTGCGAAGGGGACCCCGCCTCCCACTTCTCGTTCGGTCTTGGCTTCTTCTTCAACGCCTGGGCTTCCACCGTGGCAGCCGGCGCCTTCACCCAGGATGTGGACCACCGCATCATTCCGCACTGGGCCACGGCGGCACTGCTGTTCAAGAACCGGGATCTCGCCACCACCCTGCACGACCCGAAGAAGATGGCCATTGCCGGCGGCATCATAGGTGCCATCGTGGTCGCCTTCCTCAACAGCACGGCCGCCGCCGTACCGGCCGCATTGCAGGTCACCGCGGTCAAGGTGCTGGTACCGGCTGCCAACCTGCTGGTCAACACCGTCATGCCGGTGATCTTCTGGCTGGCCGCCATTGAGGCGGGCAAGAAGTCCGGTTTCTGGGCCACCATCTTCGGCGGTCTGGCCCAGCTCATCATGGGCAACGCGGTACCGGGCCTGGTGCTTGGCATCCTGATCGGCAAGGGCGTGGAAGAGAGCGGCTGGAACCATGTCACCAAGGTGATGATGGCAGCCATCGTCCTGCTGTTCGTGCTGAGCGGCTTCTTCCGCGGCTTCGACATGAAACTCATCGAGTCCTTCCATCTGGGTGTTCCCCTGTGGCTGGAAAACGTCCATAACCTGCTGAGCGGTAAATAAGGGGTCACACCGTGGATGAGAAACTGAAAAACAACTTCTGGTACGCCGACTGGTCCTTCCCCATCTTTGTCGGCCTGCTCTCGGCCGGGGTCTTTGCCGGTACCCACATGTTCTACCTGTACGGGGTCGGCGCCTTCAACGAGGTGGCCTTCGTCGCCATGCTCAAGGCCGGCATGGACACCGGTGCCTATGGCGCGGTGGCAGCCTTCGGCGCCAGTTTCCTGTTTGCCCGCATCATCGAGGGTTCCCTGGTGGGGATCCTGGATATCGGCGGTGCCATCCAAACCGGGGTAGGCCTCGGCGTGCCTGCCCTGCTGCTGGGGGCCGGCATCGTCTATCCGGTGGAGAACTTCGGTGCCTCGCTGGCGACCGGTATGGGGATTGGTCTGGCCATCGGCTACGTGATCATCCTGGCGCGCAAGTTCACCATCAACCAGAGCAACTCCACCTACGGCGCAGACGTCATGATGGGGGCTGGCAACAGCTCGGGCCGCTTCCTCGGCCCGCTCATCATCCTCTCCGCCATGGGCGCCTCGATCCCGATCGGTATCGGTTCCCTGCTGGGTGCGCTGCTGTTCTACGTGTGGGGCAAGCCCATCACCGGCGGCGCCATCCTGGGGGCCATGCTGCTCGGTACCTTCTTCCCGGTTGCGCTTGCATAACCATCCGCCGCCCGGCGGGGCGGCACTCGAGAGGCCATCTAGCATGTACGACATCATCATCAGAGCGGGGCGCCAGGGAGATGGCCAGCTCGTCGATATCGCCATCAGGGAGGGCAAGATAGCCGCCCTCGGCACCCTGCCGGAGACGGCAACGGCGCAGCAGAGCCTGGATCTCGGCGGCCGGGTGCATGTGAGCGCCGGCTGGATCGACGGCCACACCCACTGCTACCCCGCCTCCCCCCTCTATCACGATGAGCCGGACAAGGTGGGCGTGGAATCCGGCGTCACCACCGTCATCGACGCCGGCAGCACCGGGGCCGACGACGTGGATGACTTCCAGCGTCTCGCCGCTGGCTGCAAGACCCGGGTGCACGCCCTGCTCAACATCTCCCGCATCGGCCTGCTGCGCCAGAACGAGCTGGCCGACAGCCGGGACCTCGACATGGAGCTCGCCTCGGCGGCCATTGCCCGCCACCCCGGCTTCATCGTCGGCATCAAGGCGCGGATGAGCGGCAGCGTGGTGGGTGAGAACGGCCTGCAGCCGCTGCGCATGGCCAAGGCACTGCAACAGGCCCACGGTCGGCTGCCGCTGATGGTACACGTGGGCAACACGCCGCCGGATCTGGACGAGATCGTCACCCTGCTGGGCGATGGCGATCTGCTGACCCACTGCTTCAACGGCAAGCCCAACCGCATCCTGACCCCGGCCGGCGAACTGCGCCAGGCGGTGCGTGAGGCAATGCAACGGGGCCTCTTGCTCGACATCGGCCACGGCGGCGCCAGTTTCAGTTTCGAGGTGGCGGAGCTGGCCATTGCCCAGGGGATCCTGCCCCGCACCATCAGCTCCGACATCTACTGCAAGAATCGCATCAAGGGGCCGGTCTACAGCCTGGCCCACGTGATGTCGAAGTTTCTCGCCATCGGCATGACCCTGGAGCAGGTGCTGGCCTGCGTCACCCACCATGCCGCCGATGCCCTGCGCCTGTCCGGCAAGGGGCGACTCGAGGTGGGCGCCGCTGCCGACCTGACCCTGTTCGAGGTGAGCAGCGGCGCCACCCTCTTTACCGATACCGAAGCCGGCGCCCGCAATGGCGATCGGCAGTTGCTGCCCCTCGCCGCCCTGGTCGGTGGCGAACTGGTTCTGACTCACTATGGGAAATCACACCATGCCTTCTGTGTATGAGAAATATCAGCTCAAACCGGTGATCAACGCCTCCGGGCGCATGACCATTCTCGGCGTCTCCACCCCCGAGCAGGAGGTGGTCGATGCGGTCAACTTCGGCCTCGGCCACTACTTCGAGGTGAAGGATCTGGTCAACAAGACCGGCGCCTACCTGGCCGGCTTGCTGGACGTGGAAGATGCAGTGGTGGTCTCCTGCGCCAGCGCCGGCATCGCCCAGTCGGTGGCCGCGGTGATAGTGCGCGGCGACCCCTACCGCCTCGAGCAGTTGCACGCCCATGCCCACCATGTGCCGAGCGAAATCGTGCTGCCCAAGGGGCACAACGTCAACTTCGGCGCCCCGGTCGGCACCATGGTCAACCTGGGTGGCGGCAAGGTGGTGGAGGCCGGCTACGCCAACGAGTGCTCTGCCGCCCAGCTGGCCGCCGCCATCAATGCCAATACCGCCGCCATCCTCTACATCAAGTCCCACCACTGCGTGCAGAAGAGCATTCTGTCGGTGGCCGAGGCAGCCGAGGTGGCCAAGGCCCACGGGCTCCCGCTCATCGTCGATGCCGCGGCCGAGGAAGATCTGCGTCTCTACTACAACCTGGGGGCGGATCTGGTCATCTACAGCGGCGCCAAGGCCATCGAAGGGCCCACCAGTGGGCTGGTACTCGGCAAGCGCCAGTACGTGGAGTGGGTCAAGCAGCAGGCCAACGGCATCGGCCGTGCCATGAAGGTGGGCAAGGAGGGGATCCTCGGCCTCACCCACGCCATCGAGCGCTACCTGCTCAAAGAGAAGGAGAGCGGCGCCGCCATGGTCGCCAAGATGACCCCCTTCATCGAGCGCCTCAATCAGCTGCCCGGCGTCAGCGCCAAGGTGGTGTGGGACAGCGCGGGGCGCGACATTGCCCGCACCGACATCGCCTTCGACCACCAGCAGATCGGCATGACCACAGTGCAGGTCGTCAGCCGTCTGCAACAGGGCACACCTGCCATCTACTGCCGCGGCTACAAGGCCAATGAGGGGCGCATCGAGATAGACGTGCGCAGCGTCACCCTGCCCCAGCTCGACCAGATCCATGCCGCCATTGCCCACCTCGTTCAGGAGAACAACTGATGTCTTTGACTCCCAATTACTACCGCGCTCGGGTCTGCCTCAACGTGCTGGCCGGCTCCCGACAGAATGCCGTCGACATTTATGAGGCCGCCGAGGGCCATGTGCTGGTCGGCGTGCTCTCCAAAAACTACCCGGATGTGCCCTCCGCCGTCGCTGACATGCAGGCTTACGCCAAGCTTATCGACAACGCCCTCTCCATCGGGCTGGGGGCCGGCGATCCACGCCAGTCCGCCATGGTGGCCGAGCTGGCTCACCAGCTGCAGCCCCAGCACGTCAACCAGGTGTTCACCGGGGTCGGCGCCAGCCGGGCACTGCTCGGCCAGTCTGACACCCTCGTCAATGGCCTTGTCTCTCCCACCGGCACGCCGGGGATGGTGAAGATCTCCACCGGTCCCCTGAGCAGCCAGCAGCCCGATGGCATCGTCCCCATCGACACCGCCATCGCCCTGCTCAAGGACATGGGCGGCAGCTCGGTCAAGTTCTTCCCCATGGGCGGGCTGACCTGCCGCGCCGAGTATCAGGCGGTGGCCGAGGCCTGCGCCCGCCACGGCTTCTGGCTGGAGCCCACCGGCGGCATCGATCTGGACAACTTCGAGGAGATAGTGCGGATTGCGCTGGATGCCGGGGTCGAGAAGGTGATCCCCCACATCTACAGCTCCATCATCGACAGCGCGAGCGGTCAGACCCGTCCCGAGGACGTGCGTACCCTGCTGGCCACGGTAAAGCGGCTGCTGGCCTGACAGCCCTCAGGCACCGGTCCGATTACTGACCGGTGCCTGGCTTGTTAATGACCAGCTTGTTAACATCGATTTTTAATTCCGCGACAGGAGTCCGTTCCCCCCTCATGATCAAGCTGCCCCACCCCAGACTCCATCAACTGCTCACCCTGCTCCACGCCGAACCGCTGCCGCAGGAGGAGCTGGCTCGCCGCCTCAATGTCTCCACCCGCACCGTGCGCACCGACGTGGCGACCCTGAACGAGATCATCGCCACCCGGGGCGCCCACCTGATCCACCAGCGCGGCAGCGGCTACCAGCTCAAGATATACAATCAGGAGCTATTCGAGGCGCTGCTGGCGGCCCAGGAGCAGGAGAGCGGACTGCCCCGCACCAGCCGCGAGCGAGTGCTGCACCTGCAGATCCTGCTGTTGACGGCGGAGCAGGGCATCAAGCTCGACGAGCTGGCGGACACCTGGTATCTGAGCCGGGCGGCACTGCAGGGGGACATGGCGGAGGTGCGGGAGCGGCTCGCCCACTTCGGACTCGCCATCGACAGCAAACCCAGACAGGGGATGCGGATCCAGGGGGGCGAGACGGCCATCCGCGCCTGCCTCACCCAGCTGCTTTACCAGGAGCTGCTGCACAGCAACCCGCTGCAGAGCCTGCTGCCCAACCTCTGTCCCAGCAAGACGCTGGAGGTAGTGGGCAATCACATCCACGAGCAACTCGGCCGTCATCAGCTGCGCCTGGCCGATGAGAGCCTGCAGCAGCTCACCATCTACTGCGCCGTCGCCCTGCTGCGCCAGGCAGCCGGCCACGAGCTTTGCCACTTTGCCAGCGAAGATCTCACGGCGCCTCTGCTGGCGGTTGCCCGCGACATCTATGACGAGCTGCCGACCCTGACCCCGCCGGGGGAGGAAGAGATAGCCTGCCTCGCCATCCAGATCCAGGCCCGCCTCACCGCCGATGCCCCTCAGCTCAGCCCGGCCATGGCGGCCGAGAGTGAGCAGCTGGTGGAGCATCTGCTGGCCTACATTCACCAGTACTATCCCTATGACCTGCGCGGCGATCTGCAACTGCGAGCCGACCTGCAGACCCACATCAGCGCCATGCTGCTGCGGGTCAAATACCAGATCGGCAGCCACAATCCGCTGGCGGACCACATCAAGCAGTACTATCCCCTCGCCTACGACATCACGCTGGCGGCCATCTCGGAGTGGATCAGGCAGACACCCTATCGGCTGACCCACCACGAGATAGGCTATCTGGTGATCCACATCGGGGTCGGACTGGAGCGTCACTACGACATCGGTTACACCCGCCGCCCTCAGGCGCTGCTGCTATGCGATGCGGGCAACGCCACCTTTCGGGTGCTAGAGGCCCGCATCAAGCGGGAGTATCCCCAGTTGCAGCTGACCATGCTGGAGTCGGTGCGGGATTACGAAGGGCTGGCGCGGATCGAGCAGAATTTCGTCATCAGCACCGTCAAGGCCGGCGAGAAGAATGTGCCCGTGGTGCAGGTCGCCCCCTTCCCGACCCAGTACCAGCTGGAGCAGCTCGGCAAGCTGGTGTTGGTCGATCGCACCCGCCCCTACCTGCTCGACAAGTACTTCGATGCCGACCACTTCATGGTGGCTACCGAACCGCTCAGCCAGGCGGCGCTGTTTGATCGCATCTGCAGCCAGTTGGAGAACGAGGATCTGGTGGAGAGCGGCTTTCGGGGATCGTTGCAGGAGCGGGAGCGGATCGTCTCCACCATGCTGGGGGACGGCATCGCCCTGCCCCACTCCCTCGGTCTGCTGGCGCGCCGCACCCTGGTCTATACCGTGCTGGCCCCGCAGGGGATCGACTGGGGCAACGGCGAGAGCGCTACCCTCGTCTTCGTGCTGGCCATCGCCAAGGCCGACTACGAAGAGGCCATGGGGCTCTACGATCTGTTCCTGGCGCTGATGAACGAAAAAGCCAGCAGGAGTCTGCTGGCTTGTCGGGATTTTGCCGCCTTCAAGACGCTGGCACGCAGCGCACCTTGAGCATGCCGAGGTGCGTTACTCCTCGTTGAAGCCCGAGGTGAACAGCGCCACCACGGCGGCCAGGGCCTCCACTTCCTCGGGCCCCTCCACCTGGACTTCCACCTGCTTGCCCTGGGCGGAGTCCAGCATCAACAGGCCGATCACGCTGTCCGCGTCGGCCTCGACCCCCTCTTCGTTGCGCAGCAACACGTGGGCATCGAACCCCTGCACCAGCTCGAACAGCATCATGGCCGGTCTGGCATGCATGCCCAGTTTGTTTTTCACTTCCACCGAGGCTGAGACGGTCATCTGATCTTCCTATTGGTCCATCAAAATTGCGGTGCACTCTTGTCGAGGGTGCGGTGGCGGATCTGGACGTTCTTGCCCTGCAGGCGGAAGGCACCGGCCAGCTGCTCGGCAATGAACACCGATCTGTGCTGGCCACCAGTACAGCCGATGCCGACCGTCACGTAGCTGCGATTGTTGCGCTCCAGATGGGGCAACCAGGTCGCCAGCATGTTCTCGATCTGCAGGATGAACTGCATCACGTCGGGCTGGCTGGAGAGGTAGCGGGCCACCGGCTCATCCTTGCCGGTGAAGGGTTTGAGCTCGGGGATCCAGTGCGGATTGGGCAGGAAGCGGGCGTCGAACACGAAGTCGGCATCCTTGGGAATACCGTACTTGAAGCCGAACGACTCGAACACCAGCACCAGCTCGTTCTCCTTCTTGCCGAGCACCCGGGTCTTGATGAGCTCGCTCAGGTCGTGAATGCTGAGGTTGGTGGTATCGATGCGCAGGTCGGCCGTTGAGGAGAGCGGTGCCAGCAGGTGGGTCTCTTCCCGAATCGCCTCGTCCAGCGACAACTGATTGCGTGACAAGGGGTGCAGCCGGCGGCTCTCGCCGTAGCGCTTGAGCAGGGTGGAGTTTTCCGCATCGAAGAAGAAGCTCGAGAACTCCACCCGCCCCTCGTTGCGAACCTGGGCCAACAGGGTTTCAAGCTTGTCCGGGCTCGCCGGCAAGTTGCGCACGTCGATGCTGACCGCCAGCTTGTCATACTGGCTCTCGACCGAGACGATCAGCTGGGGCAGCAGGTTGACCGGCAGGTTATCCACGCAGTAATAACCGAGATCCTCCAGCACACGCAGGGCAACTGTCTTGCCCGAGCCGGAGCGCCCACTCACCACTATTAATTGCATCTTGTTCCCTCACCGCTTGGCGTCATTGCAAGGGCCTGCATCTCAGGCCGATGTCATGATCTGATAGAGTTCTTCGTCGCTGGTTGCCTGGCGCAACTGGCGGCATACCGCCTTGTCGCCCAGTTTGGATGCCATCAGGGAAAGGGTCTTGAGGTGCTGCTTGCACTCGCTTTCCGGCACCAGCAGGGCGAACAGCAGGTCAACCGGTTGATTGTCGATGGAATCGAAGGGGATCGGCTCTGCGAAGGTCATCAGGATGGCGGTCGGCGGAAACTCGTCGCCGATCCGGCCGTGGGGAATGGCGATACCGGCACCGATCCCGGTACTGCCCATTTTTTCTCGCGCCAGCAGGCACTCAAAGAGCACCTGACGAGAGGTCCCCAGACGCTCAGCGGCTAACTCGCTGATGATCTCCAGGGCGCGTTTCTTGCTGGTACAAGGGACCGCACTTTTGGTGCAGTCCCGACTCAGTATGTGTTCAAGTTGCATGGTTATTTTTGATTTAACTTATCTTTGTGCTTGATGATCTGCCGATCCAGCTTGTCCAGCAGGGTATCAATCGCAGCGTACATGTCGGCATGCTGCGAATTGGCGAACACCTCACCCCCGCTGACATGCAGCTTGGCTTCGGCGATCTGGTTCAGTTTTTCTACGCTCAACACCACATGAACATTGTTGATGTGGTCAAAGTGACGCTCGAGTTTGGCAAATTTGTTGTTCACATAATCACGCAGAGCTTCGGTGATCTCGACATGGTGTCCGGTCAGGTTAATTTGCATAACGTCTTCCTTTTGTTTTGCCTAAACCAGGCGTTTGCGCTGATTGGATGGCGGGATCAACAAGGATTCACGGTACTTTGCGATCGTGCGTCTCGCCACCATAATACCCTGTTCGGCCAGCAAATCCGCGATCTTGCTATCACTTAGCGGCTTGGCGGGATTCTCCGCCGTGACCAGCTTCTTGATGAGCGCGCGAATTGCGGTCGATGAGCACTCTCCTCCTCCCTCCGTGTTGACATGACTGGAGAAAAAAAACTTCAGTTCGAAGATGCCGCGCGGCGTATGCATGTATTTCTGGGTCGTCACTCGCGAGATGGTCGACTCGTGCATCTCCACCGCTTCGGCGATGTCGTTGAGCACCATGGGTTTCATGGCCTCTTCACCGTATTCGAAAAAGCCCTGCTGCTGCTCGACGATACAGCTGGCCACCTTGAGCAGGGTGTCGTTGCGGCTCTCCAGGCTCTTGATGAACCACTTGGCTTCCTGCAGATGGGAGCGGATGAACTGGGTATCCTGGCTGGTGCGAGCCTGACGGGCCATGGCGGCATAGGTCTCGTTGACCCGGATGCGCGGGGCTGAGTCCGGATTGAGCTCGACCACCCACTTGTTGCCCTTCTTGACCACGGAAACATCCGGTATCACGTACTGGGATTCGCTCTGAATGACGCCGTTGCCGGGTCTCGGCTCCAGCTGCTGGATCAAATCCAGCACCTCCTTGAGGTCGCTCTCCTTGAGCCGGGTCTTGCGAGCCAGGGTGCGGTAGTCGCGATTGCCGAGCAAGTCCATGTGCTCGAGGATCACCTCCTTGGCCTCGTTCAGCCAGGGCAGGTCCGGGGAGTATTGGCCCAGCTGGATCAACAGGCACTCCTGCACTGAGCGGGCGGCAATGCCGACCGGATCGAAATGCTGCACTCGCTTGAGCACGGCCTCCACCTCATCGAGCTCCACCTCGACATCCTCGCTGCTCACCGCAGTCTGGATATCTTCCAGCGACACCGTCAGGTAACCGGATTCGTCGATGGCGTCGATGATGGCGAGGGCGATGGCGGCATCCACGTCGCTGAACGGCGTCAGACGCATCTGCCACAGCAGATAATCCTGCAGGTTTTCGGTGGTTTCGCCCTGATAGATGCTGTCTTCACCGTCGTGGATCGGGCCCGCGCTCTGGGCAGTGCCGGCCGAGTAGACCTCTTCCCAGGTGGTATCTACCGGCAGTTCGTCCGGCATGTTGTCCTGGGACATGGCATCGCTGGAGTCGAGTTGGCTGGCATCGACCGGCTCTTCCGGGCTGGTCTCCTGCACATCATTTTCCTCTTGCTCCAGCAAGGGGTTGTTGTCGAGCGCTTGCTGAATTTCCTGCTGGAGTTCCAGAGTGGAGAGCTGGAGCAGACGAATCGCTTGTTGTAATTGCGGCGTCATGGTCAGGGACTGGCCGAGACGCAACTGTAATGTCGGCTTCATCTACGTCGGGATATCCTTATGTTCAGCGAGGCAGTCGTCACAGGAAATGAAGAGATGCCCCCTTACTATAGACTGAATTGATCGCCCAAATAGACGCGCTTGACCTGTTCGTCGGCCAGTATGTCGGCCGGTGCACCTTCGGCAATCATCTTGCCGTGGCTGACGATATAGGCCTTCTCACATACGTCCAGAGTCTCTCTGACGTTGTGGTCGGTGATCAAGACGCCCAGGCCTCTATCTTTGAGATGCTGGATGATCTTCTTGATGTCTATCACAGAAATGGGGTCGACCCCGGCAAAGGGTTCATCCAGCAGGATAAAACGCGGCTCGGCAGCAAGTGCCCGGGCGATCTCGACCCGGCGCCGCTCCCCGCCCGACAGGCTCTGCCCCAGGCTGTCACGGATATGGGTGATGTTGAACTCTTCCAGCAGTTGCTGGACCTTGTCCTCCCGCTCTTCGCGGCTCAACCCCTTGCGGGTCTGCATGACCCCCATCAGGTTGTCGAACACCGACAGGCGACGGAAGATGGAGGCCTCCTGCGGCAGATAGCCGATGCCGTTGCGGGCGCGGATATGCATGGGCTGCAGGCTGATGTCCTGATCATCGATTGTGATGAGGCCGGCATCGCTCTGCACTAGCCCCACGATCATGTAGAAGGAGGTGGTCTTGCCGGCGCCGTTCGGCCCTAACAGCCCGACGATCTGGCCGGTCCCCACTTCCAGGCTCACATCGCTCACTACCATGCGGCGCTTGTAACTTTTTTGCAGGCCGGCTGCTTTCAACACTGCCATGGTTTATTTTCCCTGCTTCTTCTGATCGGCCGGCTTGTCGAAATTCTCTACCTGATCCGGCAGGAACACCGTCTTGACCCGCTGGTTCGGGGTCTTGCTCTCGGCAATCATCTTCTGTTTGACGATGTCGTAACGGATCAGGTCGCCATTGACCTGGCTGTCTTCCTGCTTGAGCTGACCGTTGCCGGTGATGGTCACCAACCGGTTCTTCAGCTCATAGCGGATGCTGTTGCCATGGGCATTGACCGGCTTGCCGTTGTCCAGGATCTGGAAGAAGGTGGCAGGCTTGCCATAGGCCGTCATCACCTCGGCACCTTTCTCGCCGGAGCGGATCACCACCACCTTGTCCGCCTTGATCTTGATGGTGCCCTGAGTGATGGTCACATCCTGCTCGAAGGTGATGCGGTTGTCCTGCATCTCGGCCACCTGCTTGACCGCATCCACATAGACCTTCTCGGCAAAGTCGGACTCTTTGGCGCTCACGGTGCCGCACAGCAGCAGGGCCGCGAGGGCCAGATTAGCGTTTTTCATTGAAATAGATGGCATGGCCCTGATCCAGTAATTCAAAATATTTGCGTTCCAGATGACCCTTCAGGCCGACGCCCTCGGTCTGGAAATCCTTACCCACTATGCTGACCTGCTGATTGCTTCTCACGTTCTGGGTCACCAGATCCAGCTCCAGATAGGGGGTATCCAGCGTGGAGATGAAAGAGGTGGGCAACAAGCCGTCCAGATGCACCTTGTCCCGCAGGATCACGTTGTCATCGGTGTTGAGCACGCCGGTATCGGCAGTGACCTTCCACTCGGCCTCGCCCTGCTTGTCAAACATGTAGACCACCGGCTTGTCAAAGGTGGCCTGCTCGAGGATCTGGTAGTACTCCGCGTAGCGGGACTCCAGCCGCTCGGTGCGACGCCCCTCGACATCGAAGCGGGTCGTCACCAGATTCTTGGCGGTGAAGTCCGGCTGATAATTCTCCACCTTGGTGGTCGGCTCCGGCGCCAGTTCGATGTCGCCGAGCTGCCAGGCGGCCAGCGCAACCAGGAACAGCAGGGCGAACAACAGGGTCTGTCTGCTCATACCGAGGCCTCTGGCTGATAGTCACCCAGCCCCTGGGCCTGCAAAATGAGATCGCACACCTCGCGCACCGCGCCCACACCGCCGGCCAGTCGGGTCACCATGTCAGCCCGCGCCAGCACCAGCGGATGGGCATCGGCCACGGCGATGCCGAGGCCACAGGCCTGCATCACCGGCAGATCGATGGTGTCATCGCCGATATAGGCCGCCTGCTCGGGGGTCAGTGCCAGCTTGGTCAGCAGCGCCTCGAAATGAGGAAGCTTCTGATCCGCCCCCTGCACCAGGTGCTGCACCCCCAGGCTCTTCATCCGATCGCTGACGATGCGGGAGTTGCGCCCGGTGATGATGGCAATCTCGATCCCGGCGTTGAGCAGCGCCCGCATACCGGCACCGTCGCGGGTACAGAAGGTCTTCAGCTCTTCGCCGTCATTTCCCATGTAGATGAGGCCGTTGGAGAGCACCCCGTCCACATCGCACACCAGCAGGCGGATCTGCGCCGCCTTCTCAAACTGGTTGCGCGTCACCGGACCATAGAGGGTCGGTACGTTTTGCATCAAATTACTCCGGCTTTCAGCAGGTCGTGCATGTTGAAGGCACCCAGCGGGCGCTTGTCGCCATCCACAACCAGTAATCCGTTGATCTTTCTGGTTTCCATCAGTTTGACGGCCTCGGCTGCCATCATCTCTGGTCCCACGGTAACACAGTTGACCGTCATCACGCGGCTGATCGGGGTGTGGTGGATATCCACCTGCAGGTCCAGAATGCGGCGCAGGTCGCCGTCGGTGAACAGGCCGGCCAGGCGGCCATCGGCATCGGCCACGGCCGTCATGCCGAGCCCCTTGCGGCTCACCTCCAGCAGTGCCTGGCTGATGGTGGCATCTATCCCCACCTGGGGCAACAGCTCGCCGCTGTGCATCAGATCGCCGACCCGCAGCAGCAGTCGCTTGCCAAGGGAACCGCCCGGATGAGAGAGGGCGAAATCGTCGGCGGTAAAGCCACGGGCTTCCAGCAGGGCCACCGCCAACGCATCGCCCATCACCAGGGTCGCGGTGGTACTGGACGTGGGCGCCAGCCCCAGCGGGCAGGCTTCTTTCTCTACCTTGATGCACAGGTGCACGTTGGCTTCTTTCGCCATGGTGGAGGCCGGGTTGCCGGTCATGCAGATGAGCGGGATGCCGCGGCGCTTGAGCACCGGCAACAGGGCAAGGATCTCGTCGCTCTCACCGGAGTTGGAGATGGCGATGATGAGATCGCCGCCGGAGATCATCCCCAGATCGCCGTGGCTGGCTTCACCCGGATGGAGGAAGAAGGCGGGAGTGCCGGTGCTGGCCAGGGTGGCCGCAATCTTGCTTCCGACATGACCTGACTTGCCCATGCCGGTGACCACTATCTTGCCACTGCAGCGCAGTATCATCTCGCACGCCTGATCGAAGGCATCGTTCAGGTACTGGTAGAGTCCATCAATCGCTTGTTTCTCGATGTCCAGCACGGTACGAGCACTGCGACGAAAATCGAACAGTTCAGACACTTTTTCAGACTTTACAGACATAAAGGCACAGCTCCGGGCTGAAATTTGCTGCGGGATTATAAAAAAGTCTGTCGAGATAAGCGAATCGGATACTTCCCGACCTGAAAAGAGAGACAATTGGTTACAAAAAACTGTCGCGCGTCTGGACAGGCAGGCTGTTCAATAGTTGTTCCTTGCTGTTGCTTAGACCTAGACTAGCCCATAAAATTCGCTCTTCATTTACACCGGATGGACAATTGTTTGAACGATGACCTGATCACCATCTCCGACCTGACCTTCAGTCACGGAGATCGGCTGTTATACGACGGGATAAACCTGACCATTCCCCGTGGCAAGGTCACTGCGGTCATGGGCCCTAGCGGCATCGGCAAGACCACCTTGCTGCGGTTGATCGGCGGCCAGCTCAAGCCCGAATCCGGTCATATCCTGTTTGACGGGGAAGATATCCCCACTCTCTCCCGCTCGCGCCTGTACGAGGTACGCAAGCGGATGAGCATGCTGTTCCAGAGCGGCGCCCTGTTTACCGGCATGACGGTGTACGACAACGTGGCCTTCCCGCTGCGCGAGCACTCCGGCCTGCCGGAAGAGCTGATCCACACCATCGTCATGATGAAGCTGCAGGCGGTGGGCCTGCGCGGCGCGGCAAGACTGATGCCGTCCGAGCTCTCCGGCGGCATGGCCCGGCGCGCGGCGCTGGCCCGCTCCATCGCGCTGGATCCGGACCTCATCATGTATGACGAGCCGTTCGTCGGCCAGGATCCCATCACCATGGCGGTGCTGGTGAAGCTCATCAAGGATATGAACGATGCCCTCGGCATCACCTCCGTCATCGTCACCCACGATGTGAAAGAGGTGCTGAGCATTGCCGACTACGCCTATATCATCGCCAACCGCAAGGTGGTGGCGCATGGCACACCGGCCCAGCTGCGCGAGGAGCACAATCCCGAGGTCGAGCAGTTCCTGAAAGGATTGCCCGACGGTCCTGTTCCGTTTCATTTTCCGGCAGGCGACCTGCTACAGGATCTCTGATGTTGACAAGCCAGGTAAGCAAACTGGGGCGAAGCGGGGTGCGATTCATCAGCGCCATCGGCCGCGCCACCATCATGTTGTTTCACGCGTTGGCGGGCAAACCCGCGCCGCGCAAGCACTTCCCGCTGCTGGTGCAGCAGTTGTATGTGGTCGGGGTACAGTCGGTCGCCATCATTCTGGTGTCGGGCCTGTTCATCGGCATGGTGCTCTCGTTGCAGGGCTACAACGTACTGAAGGACTTCGGTGCCGAGCAGAGTCTGGGGCCGCTGGTCTCCCTCTCCCTGCTGCGGGAGCTGGGCCCCGTGGTGACCGCGCTGCTGTTTGCCGGCCGCGCCGGCTCGGCCCTCACCGCCGAGATCGGCCTGATGAAGGCCACCGAACAGCTCTCCAGCCTGGAAATGATGGCGGTAGACCCGCTGCGTCGGGTCGTCGCGCCGCGCTTCTGGGCCGGGGTCATCAGCATGCCGCTGCTGGCCTTCATGTTCAGCCTGATCGGCATCTTCGGCGGCAAGCTGGTCGGCGTCGACTGGCTGGGGGTGGATGAAGGCAGCTTCTGGTCCGCCATGCAGGCCTCCGTCGACTGGCAGGATGACATCATGCAGGGCGCCATCAAGAGCCTGATCTTTGCCCTGGTGGTCACCTGGATTGCGCTCTTTAACGGTTATGATGCCAAGCCGACCTCGGCCGGGATCAGTCAGGCCACGACCCGTACCGTGGTCCACTCCTCCCTGGCCGTGCTCGGCCTGGATTTTATACTCACCGCAGTCATGTTTGGATAAGGTAAAGATGAAGTTCAGCAAAGTAGAATTCCTGGTTGGCGCTTTCATGCTGGCCGGCATCGGTGCCATTCTGGCGTTGGCACTGCAAGTGGCAGGTTTGAGTTTCAAACCGGAAGGAGAAACCTATACCCTGCGCGCCCATTTCGATAATATCGGCGGCCTGAAAGTGCGCTCACCGGTCAAGGTGGGCGGCGTGGTGGTCGGTCGGGTCAGTGACATCACTCTGGACGCCAAGAGCCAGGTGCCGATCGTCTCTCTGCAGATGCAGAAGAGCGCCGGCGAGTTCTCCGAGACCAGTACCCTCTCCATCCTGACTTCGGGGCTGCTCGGCGAGCAATACATAGGTCTGATGCCCGGCTTTACCGATGAGGAGATGGGCACCAGCATGCTCAAGGATGGCGACATGATTGAAGACACCAAATCCGCCATTGTGCTGGAAGACCTGATTGGCAAGTTCCTCTATAGCCAGTCTTCCGACACAAAATCAGACAGCAAGTAAGGAGTAACCATGTTCAAGAAGATCGCCCTGTTGCTGGGCCTGATGACCAGCATGCTGTTTTCCCTGACCGCGCAAGCCACCGATGCCACCGATCCCTATGCCCTAGTGGACCAGGCGGCCAAGCAGACCTTCGCCCGCCTGAAGGCCGATCAGGCCCAGGTGAAGAGCAATCCGGATCACCTGCGGGTGATCATCCGCGAAGAGCTGCTGCCCTACGTGGACAACCGCTTCGCCGCCTACAAGGTGCTCGGCAACCAGATCAAGCAGACCACCCCGGCCCAGCGTGACGCCTTCGTCGAGGTGTTCACCGAGTACATGGTGAGCTCCTACGCCGACGCCCTGGCCCATTTCGACAAGCAGACCGTCAAGGTCGAGCCGGGCAAGGCCGCCGGTGACAGCAACATCACCGCCGTCAACGTCAGCGTGAAAGAGGCCGGCAAGCCGGACATCTTCCTCGAGTTCAAGCTGCGCAAGAACAACAAGACCGGCGAATGGAAAGCCTTCGACATGGTCGCCGAAGGGATCAGCCTGCTCTCTGCCAAGCAGAACGAGCTGGGCGGCCTCATCCGCCAGAACGGCATCGATGCGGTGATCGCCCAGCTGCGCGCCCACAATGCCAAGCCGCTGGTACTCAAGAAATGAGACTGAGCGGCGAGCTGCAGGCGGCCCAGGTCGTTGAGTTGTGGCAACGGCGAGCCGACTGGTGGCAAGAAGACCAGATCGAGCTTAGCGATGTCAGCACCCTGGATTCGGCAGGGCTTGCCCTGCTGGTCAAATGGGCCAAAGCCGCTCTGGCACGAGGCGCCACACCGCAACTGGTAGGCGCCTCCACTGATTTTTATACCCTGGCCAACCTCTACGGGGTGGCCGGATTGTTTCAGTCAACCCCGCTCACAACTGAGGACGCATAATGCAAGTCTCTGAAATTGAAGCGATACTCCTCGAGGCTCTGCCATTGTCCGAAGTCCATGTCAAAGGGGACGGCAGTCACTACCAAGTGATCGCCGTCGGCGACATGTTTGACGGCATGAGCCGGGTCAAGAAGCAACAGGCCATCTATGCCCCGCTGATGGACAAGATCGCCAGCAACGCCATTCACGCACTCTCCATCAAGGCTTTTACTGATGCCGAGTGGAAACGCGAACGTAAATTCCTACTGCCCTCCTGATTTGGTATCAAACGTAAATGGACAAATTCAAGATCGATGGTCGTTGTACTCTCAACGGCGAAGTGACCATCTCTGGCGCCAAGAACGCCGCTCTGCCGATCCTGTTCGCCACCCTGTTGTGTGATGAGGAGATCCACCTCTCCAACGTACCGCGTCTGAAAGACGTGGGCACCACCATCAAGCTGCTGGAGATGCTGGGCGCCACCACCAAGGTGAACGGCAACGTCACCGTGCTGACCGGTGCAGTGAACAACCATGTCGCCCCCTACGAGCTGGTGAAGACCATGCGCGCCTCCATCCTGGCGCTGGGCCCGCTGGCCGCCCGCTTTGGCGCGGCTGACGTCTCCCTGCCTGGCGGCTGCGCCATCGGTGCCCGTCCGGTCAACCTGCACGTGCACGGTCTGGAGCTGATGGGTGCCAAGATTGCCATCGAGGATGGTTACATCAAGGCTCGTGTCGACGGCCGCTTGAAGGGTGCTCACATCCTGATGGACATGGTCTCCGTCACCGGTACCGAGAACCTGATGATGGCCGCCACCCTGGCTGACGGCCGCACCGTGATCGAAAACGCCGCGCGCGAGCCGGAAGTGGTCGATCTGGCCAACTTCCTCAATGCCCTGGGCGCCAAGATCCAGGGCGCGGGCACCGACACCCTGACCATCGACGGTGTCGAGCGTCTGCATGGCGGCAGCTACAGCGTCCAGCCCGACCGTATCGAAACCGGTACCTTCCTGGTGGGTGCAGCGGTCACCGGCGGCAAGATCACCTGCCGCAAGACAGACCCGACCCTGCTGGAAGCGGTACTGGTCAAGCTGGAAGAGGCTGGCGCCCTGATTGAGAAGGGTGAAGACTGGATCACCCTCGACATGACTGGCCGTACCCTCAAGCCGGTCACCATCAAAACCGCCCCCTACCCGGCCTTCCCGACTGACATGCAGGCCCAGTTCACCGTGCTGAACGCGGTGGCCAAGGGCACCGGCATGGTCACCGAGACCATCTTCGAGAACCGTTTCATGCACGTACCCGAGCTGGTGCGGATGGGCGCCGACATCGAACTGCAGGGCAATGTGGCCATCTGCCGCGACACCCAGCAGCTCAAGGGTGCCCAGGTGATGGCGACCGACCTGCGCGCCTCCGCCAGTCTGGTGCTGGCCGGCTTCGTCGCCGAAGGCTCCACCATCGTCGATCGCATCTACCACATCGACCGTGGCTACGAAGACATCGAGCACAAGCTGCAAGGCCTCGGCGGCCGCATCGAGCGCATCAAGGGCTGATTGCCGCCCCTGCGCACGCCGATACAAAAAGGCCCCTCGCACTGCGAGGGGCCTTTTTCATGGCTGCAATCCGCTGATGCCGGGATCAGTGGCCGGCCAGCTTCATACTCTCGACCAGCACCGAGCCGGTCTTGAGGCTGGAGCGCTCATCTTCGTCGCTGCCCACCGCCACGATATGGCTGAACATCTCGGCCAGATTGCCGGCGATGGTGATCTCTTCGACCGGATAGGCTATCTCGCCGTTCTCCACCCAGAAACCGGCAGCACCGCGGGAGTAGTCCCCATTGACGATATTGACCCCCTGCCCCATCAGTTCGGTCACCAGCAGGCCGGTGCCCATCTCCTTGAGCATGCCATTGAAATCCTGACCGGTGCTGGAAACCTGCCAGTTGTGGATGCCGCCGGCGTGGCCCGTGGTGGTGAGCCCCAGCTTGCGGGCCGAGTAGGAGGTAAGTAGCCAGCTCATCAGCTCGCCATTGCGCACTATGTCCATGTCGCGGGTCAGCACGCCTTCGCCATCGAACGGAGTACTGGCGAGCCCCCCCAACAGGTGGGGGAACTCCTGGATGGTGAGCCACTCGGGCAGGATCTGCTTGCCCAGCTTGTCCAGCAGAAAGCTCGACTTGCGGTAGAGATTGCCACCGCTGATGGCCATCACCAGATGACCCCACAGACCGGCCGCCGTATCGGGATGGAACAGCACGGGAGCGTGGCGAGTGCTGATCTTGCGGGCCCCCAGACGAGAGAGGGTGCGCTCCACCGCCTCGTCGGCGATGCGCTGCGGGCTCCAGAGCCCGTCCAAGGTACGGCTGGAGGAGTAGCCGTAATCGCGCTGCATGTCGCCGTCCTGCTCGCCGATCAGCACGCAGCTCAGGGAGTTGCGCGATGCCGCGTAGCCTTTGACGAAGCCATGGCTGTTGCCATACACCTTGATGCCGAGGTGACTGGAGAAACCGGCGCCGTCGGAGTGCTTGATGCGGGTATCGCGGCCCAGCGCCAGTCGTTCACATTCGATGGCCAGTTCGATGCCGCGCTGCGGATCCAGCTCGATCGGATGACACAGTTGCAGATCCGGGGCGTCCCAGGCCAGCAGCTCGGCATCAGCCAGACCGGCGCAAGCATCTGGCGAGGTGTGCCGGGCAATCTCCATGGCCGCTTCGACGGCGGCACGAATGGCTGACGGGCTCAGATCCGTGGTGGAGGAGGAACCCTTGCAGCCATCGCGATAGACGGCGATGCCGAGCGCCCCGTCCTTGTTGAATTCGATGCTTTCCAGTTCACAACCCCGGGTGTTCACCGACAACCCGGTCTGCTTGCTGATGGAGACTTCGGCAAGCCCGGCGCCCAGTCCCTTGGCAATCTCCAGGGCCTCGGCAACTACGGCTTCAAGATGGGCTTGATCCTGGCGGATTTGGTCTTGCTGATCCATAACTCACATCTGTATGAAGGAAGGAAAGGGGCTAAGCATATCAGACCCCTGCGCCCAGCGGGAGAAGCTGGTAACATATCCACCAAACGTGAATGACAGGAATCAAGAGACCGATGAGTCAATATCAAGACGACAACGAGTGGGAAGACTGGGGCCCCAGCAAAAGCCAGCTCAAGCGCGATGCCGAAGCCTTGCAGAAGATGGGGGAAGAGATCGTCTCCCTCAGCCACAGCGAGCTGGAGAAGATCCCGCTGGATGAAGAGCTGGCCGAAGCGGTCGAGCTGGGCCGCAAGCTCAAGCCGAAGAAGGACGAGTCTTTCCGTCGCCACCTGCAGTTCATCGGCCGGTTGATGCGCAGCCGCGATGTGGAGCCCATCGTCGAGGCGCTCTCCATCATCAAGAATCGCCACTCCACCGTGAACGCCCGCCTGCACCGGCTGGAGCAGTGGCGTGAGCGGCTGATCAATGAAGGCGACAGCGCCCTCAACGAGCTGATGTCCCAATTCCACGAACTGGACCGTCAGAAGCTGCGCCAGCTGATCCGCACCGCCAACAAGGAGCGGGAGCTGAACAAGCCGCCGGTGGCCTATCGCGAGATGTACCAGTATCTGCGCGGCGAGATCGAAGATCTGCTGTAAGTGATGACTCACCTTCGCCGACCGGCGATGAACAGTACGAAATAAAACGGGGCCAATATGGCCCCGTTTTCGTGTCGCTGCAACTGTCAGCTGCCCGCCATGCACTGGGTATGAGTGCCTGGCTGCAGATACGGCATCAGCAGCGGAGCCATCCCCTTGAGCACCTGCACCGGCAGGGCCGAGGTGAAGCGGAACTTGTCAGACTGGCTGCCCGGCACATAGGCCGTCAGGGTGCCGAAGTGATCCTCTCCCAGATAGAAGACGAAGGTGGCGGTCCGGTTGCGAGCCAGCGAGCTGGTCACGTTGCCGTAGCGGCCGACCGTTTCAATCCGGTTGTCGCCCGTCCCCGTCTTGCCTCCCATCTGCAGCACGGTACCGTCCGGCAGGGCGAAGGCACCGGCAATCCGTCTGGCCGTGCCCCCTTCCACCACCTTCGACAGCGCGTTGCGCAGCGCGGTGGCCACCTCGACCGGCAGCACCCGGGTCCCCTCGGTCTGCGCCGGTTGGAACTCGGTTGCGAACGGCGTGCCCTTGGCAAACGACAGATGCTCGATGCGCAGGGTCGGCGCACGAATACCGCCGTTCTGGATGATCCCCATCAGCTCGGCCAACGCAGCAGGGCGGTCGCCCGAGCTGCCCAGGGCCGTTGCCAGCGACGGCACCAAGTGATCGAACGGGTAGCCCAGTCTGGCCCAGCGTTGATGGATGTCGAGGAAGGCCTCGACCTCCAGCATGGTGCGGATCCGGCTGTCGCGGGCGCTGCGGTGGCGGGTCTTGAACAGCCAGCTGTAGACCTCCTGCCGCTCGTCCCGGCTCGCCTCGACGGCATCGGCGAAGGTCGCCTTGTCAAACTCCTTGAGATAGGAGAGCAGCCACAGCTCCAGCGGGTGCACCCGAGCGATATAGCCTTGATCCGGCAGCGAATACTTGCCGGGACCATAGCTGGTATAGAGCTGCTCGATACGACGATCGCTCAGCTTCTCCCGCGGCAGACGCTTCGCCAGGAAGGCAGCGAAGGTCTCCTGCGACGCATCCGGCATCAGGTAGCGGTGTACGGCGGCCAGGCGCACGGCGCTGGGCTTGAGACCATCCAGGAAGGTATCGAGCTGTTCATCCGCAGTCTTGCCACGGTATTTGCGCCAGAAGCGCAGCAGATAGGTCTGCCCCTCTTTATCTGCAAACTTGGCCAGATACTCGGTACGACGCGGATCCTTGTCATCCTTGAGCAGCTGGGCACGGTTGCCCTCCCGGTAGAGGCTGTAGCGAACGATGTCGCGCATCAGACGCACGAAGGGCAGGTTGATGGACTCGCGCAGCGCGTCGCGAATGGCCGGGATGCGGCCATTGTCCTCACGCCGGAAGTTGTTGAAGGTGTGCATGCCACCGCCGGTGAAGAATCCCTCGTTCGGGCTGGCGGAGTATTTGCGATCCAGCGCCGCCTCCAGCATGGGGGGCAGGCTCTTGTCCTTGGCGGTCATCAGGTAGGAGACGGCCCAGCGACTGATGTTGTCCTGCTCCGATACCTCTATCTTGCGCAGGCTCTCGGCCGACATGTCCGCGTAGTTGTCGTGCAGCTCGGAGACGATCTCCAGGTAAGTGGTCAGCACCCGCAGCTTGGCGGTTGATCCCAGTTCCAGCTTGCTGCCCTCGTTGATGTCAAACGGCTGATCCGTGTTGTCGGTCTGCACCCGCACCTTGAAGCCCTGCGGGGATTTTTCGAACAGTGTGAAGCTGTACTTCACGTCTCCCGTCTTCTCCGGCGAGAGCAGGCGCTCACCAAACAACCCGACCTGAGCTGCAAACGTAGGATCGGCCAGCTGCTGCAGGTAGCGAGAAACCTCGTTTTGCAGCGGCATGTTGAGGCTGGTATCGGCCGTCAGATCGAGTCGGTCCAAATCGTAGAGCTGCACCCCGAGCTGACGGCTCAGACGGGTGCGGGCAACTTGCAGGCCCTTGTTGTTGTTGACCTTGGTCACCGCAGGGGACTGCAGGAAATCACGGAACGAGATCTTGGCCTTCAGCGCGGCCTCCATCAGCGGCGGCGTGATCATCCCCTCCTGTACGAACAGCCGCAGATAGCTGTCGGTCAGGGTCGCCAGTGCATCACGCCCCTGCGCCAGATAGTAGGAGGGACGACGGTGAGCGATCATCAGCGAGACCACCTGGCGCAGCGCCAGGCCCTGCTCCGCCAGCGAGGCATCTTGGTTGCGCGCAGGATCCAGCAGCCGGTTTACCTCGTCCACATTGGCGCCAAACCATACCCAGAGACCATCCCCCAGGCCGTGCACCTCCCCATAGCCGGGAGCCGCAGAGAGCGGGACCGAGTTGAGGTAGGCCCAGGCGACCAGCTTGCGCGCCTCCAGCGTCTTGGGGCCCAACCGGTAGGCCCGCACACTGGCGGACGCCATCTGGCGGATCTTCTCGGTGGGGGACAGCGTCAGGCCATCCGGCGAGTGGCGATACTTCTCGACCTGGGTCGCCAGCGTACTGCCGCCGGCCGATTGATCCTGCATATCAAGCGCCTTGCCGACCTGCGACATGGCCGCCTTGGCAAAACGGGGCCAATCCACGGCCGGGTTGGCCAACGGCTGCTCATTGCTGAGCAGGTCGCGGTTCTCGATGAACAAGAGCGACTGGATCACCAGCGGCGGAATGGAGGCAAAATCCGGGTAATAGTGAGTCGGATACTTGAATTGATAGAAGGGCTCCGCCCGACAGTCATGCAGGGTCAGGCCGGCTTGCACCTTCTCGGTATAAGGCACGAAAAAGCCGCGACTGGCGTAGTCATACAAGGCATCGGAAAAATGTACCTGCTCGCTGACCTGATAACCCCGTTGCAGCAAGCGCTCCTGCATCATGGGCAACAGCACATAACCGAGCCGCTTGTCGAAGGGACCGTCTTCGGGGAAGGCAATCTGCTTGCTGGGGCCCGGTTCGACCTGATAGGTCAGCTTGGCCGCATAGCGAGAGATCTCCTGTGACTGCAGGCGGGAAGTCTGCATCTCATAACCGACCAGAGCAATCACCGCAGCCAGGCACAGCAAAAAGAAAAAGCAGAACAACCAGCGCCACCAGGAACGACGCTTGCGCTTGTACTTGCCGTCCGCGCTTGGGACAGATGAATCCTGAGATGCCACTTTGTTCAAATCCGTCTGTTCTGATGCGCCCATATCAGCCCCACCATGGTTGCGCAATTTATTGTGTTTCACTCAAGCTTAGTCGTTTCAAGTCAATGGCTTGAAAACTATTGACCGCTTTGTAGTGATGGTAACAGGGCGATCATAAAAGGTTCTTCGCGGGATCTTGGGGAAGTGGAAGTTGACAGACAGGGTGCTGGTAAACTGGCTGTCTCCAAACACACCACCACCATCACCCTGCTGTCGCCGTGCATCATATTGATATTGCCTCCTTCTGGCCAGGTTATACCGTCATCGCCCAAGCGCTTTCTGCCAACCATCACACCCTGTTTACCCTTGAGCCTCGCGCCGACTTCTTGCCCCGTTGTCGCCGATGCCTGCAACCCACGCCATTGATCCACGACCAACGTATCCGCCGGGTGCGTGAGCGAGACCTATTTGACCGACAAGTCTGGTTACAACTGCCTGTTCGCCGCGTCGACTGTCTGCGCTGTGGTCGCGTCAGTGAACATATCGACTGGCTCCCCTCTGGCTCCCGCCTCACCCGGCGCATGCAGTGCTGGATTGAAGCGCTCGTTCAGTACCTCCCCATCCGCCATGTCAGCCAGCTCACCGGGGTCGGTTGGCACACCATCAAGGAGATCGACAAGCGCCGTTTGCAGACCAGTGTGGGCACCATCGAACTTGGGGAGGTGCGGCGGCTGGTGATGGATGAGTTTGCCCTGCACAAGGGACACCGCTATGCCACCGTGATCATGGATGCCGAGCGAACCCGCGTCCTGTGGGTGGGGCACGGCAACAGCCGGGCCGCTATCCGTCCCTTCTTCGAGCAGCTCGGCGAGCGATGCCAGCAGATTGAAGCGGTGGCGATGGACATGAACACGGCGTTCGACCTGGAGGTGAAGCAACACTGCCCGCAGGCGGAGGTGGTCTACGACCTGTTCCACGTGGTGGCTCGCTATGGCCGAGAGGTGGTGGACCGGGTGCGAGTGGAGCAGGCGAATGCACTGAAAAGCGATAAACCGGCGCGAAAAGTGGTCAAAAGTGCGCGTTGGTTGCTGCTACGTAATCGGGCGAAGTTGAGTGAAAAACAGGATGTGAAGTTGCAGGAGCTGTTGGCGGCGAATCAACCGCTGGCGATGGTGTACGTGCTGAAAGAGGGGTTGAAGGGCATCTGGTATGCGCCGAGCGTGTGGGAAGGATGGCGACGATGGCGGAGCTGGATGCGGCAGGTGAAGGAAAGCGGGCTAGCGCCGCTGCAACGATTTGGTCGAAATTTATCGAAATATATGCGGGGGATCCTGGCGAGTGCAAACTACCCGATGCACACGAGTGTGCTGGAAGGGGTGAACAACAAGATCAAAGTGATAAAGCGTATGGCATATGGATTTAGGGACTCAGAATACTTTTTTCTGAAAATCAAGGCGGCCTTCCCCGGAAAGCCGCGATGAACCACATAAAAAGGGGAGCCGATTGTTGCAGCGCGGTGAGAGATCCGAGCTGATAACAAAAAGCAAAACACCGGCCTATGGCCGGTGTTTTGAGCAGACAGTGAGCAGGCTTATTTGCTGGAACTCATCGCCTTGAGCTTGGTGCTCAGCTCTTTACGCTCTTTGGACAGCTCGGCATTCTTGATGATGTGGTCGTCCACACGCTCTTCATAATCAGCCCGCATGTTGGCGATGATGGCTTGCACCTCATCGATGCTCATGCCCGGTTTGATGTAATCGCTCAGGTTGTCGAGCAGCAGTACCCGCTTCTGGTTGTCACGGACCTTCTTCTCGTTGTCCGCAATTTCACGCTTGAGTTTGTTCTGACGACGGGACATACGCACATATTCCAGTACATCGCTGAAGGTGGACTTGTTTACTTGTTCCATATCGATACCACTGACGTAAGGTTGATAAAAGCAGGCCAAGTTGCATCCGTACTAAAGAAACCAGCATGAGAGAGTACGGGTCAACCCAAGATGCCTTTACTCTACCGAGTTATGAGGCAGATACAACCCTAATTGCAGGGCTAACGCCGGGTTTCGGCACGAGAGAGCCGAGTGAACAACAGGGTGGAAAGCAGTGCAGGCTCTCCATCCAAAAGCGCATATCAGGGGTGAGATAAGACGAATTTCAGGCAATAAAAAAGGTTCATCGCGTCTTTCCGGGGAAGGCGGCCTTGATTTTCAGGAAAAAGTATTCTGAGTCCCGAAACCCATAGGCCATGCGTTTTATCACCTTGATTCGATTATTCACCCCCTCCAACTGGCTGGTGTGCATTGGAAAGAGGGCGCTCGCTAAGATGCCTCGGATGTAACGCCGGAGGTTTCTGGCAAAATCCTTCAAGGGTGCCAGACCACTTTCCCTGGCGTGCCGCGTCCAGCCCCTCCACCGTCGCCAGCCTTCCCGGATGTCGGGGGCGTACCAAATTTCCTTCAAGGCATCCTTGAGTACATAGGCTGTGGCCAAGGGCTGATTGGCGGCCAGTAGTTCCTGCAATTGCACCTCTTGCCCTTCCTTGAGGTTCTCCCGATTGCGCAGCAGCAGCCAACGCGCTTGCTTGACCACCTTGCGAGCTGGCTTGTCATGCTGCAATGCGTTGGCCTGATCCACCCGGATACGGTCTATCACCTTCCGACCGTAGCCCGCCACGACATGGAACAAGTCATAAACCACCTCGGCTTGCGGACAGTGCTCTTTCACCTCCAGATCGAAGGCGGAGTTCATGTCCATGGCAACGGCTTCAATCTGTTGGCATTGTTCGCCCAACAGCTTGAAAAAGGGGCGAATGGCCTCCCGGCTATTACCGTGGCCCACCCACAACACACGAGTCCGTTCAGCATCCATGATCACAGTGGCATAACGATGGCCTTTATGCAGGGCGAACTCGTCCATCACCAGCCGTCGCACAGCGCCAGGTTCAAAGGTGCCAACACTGGCTTGGAGTCGGCGTATGTCGATGGTCTTGATGGTATGCCAATGCAGTCCGGTGAGCAGGTTGACATGACTGATGGGCATCAACTCAAGCAAGGCCTCAACCCAGCTCTGCAATCGTTGTGTGATGCGTGAACTGGGAGGCAACCACGCGATATGTTCAGACACCCGGCCGCAGTGCAGGCAGTCAACGCGACGGATGGGGACTTGCAGGCGAACCCGCAGTTCAAACAGATCGCGGTCACGGACTAGGCGGGTGCGACGATCGTGGACCAATGGGCAGGGCTGATGACACTTGCCACAAAGAGGCAGGTGGTTAGAACGAGGTTCAAGAGCGAAAGTAATTTGTGTGGCACAGCGGCTATGGACAGAAACGTCGTAGCCTGGCCAGAACGAGGCAAAATTAATATCATGCATAGTGACAGCAGGGTGAAGGAACCGGTTTGTTTGGCGACTACCAGTTTACCCGATCCCTGTCTGTCAACTTACCTTTCCCCACGCTTGCGCGAAGAACCATAAAAAACCCCGCTCGATGAGCGGGGTTTCTTGTATTGGGTGCCTGGCAGTGTCCTACTCTCGCATGGCGAATGCCACACTACCATCGGCGCTACCGCGTTTCACTTCTGAGTTCGGCATGGGTTCAGGTGGTTCCACGGCGCTATGGCCGCCAGGCAAATTCTTCAATCTGTGAAAGCTGACATAAGTAGTTTCGTATTTGTCACAAGGCCAGAAACACTTCTTGGGTGTTGTATGGTTAAGCCTCACGGGTAATTAGTATGGGTTAGCTCAACACGTCGCCGCGCTTACACACCCCACCTATCAACGTTGTGGTCTCCAACGGCCCTTTAGGACCCTCAAGGGGTCAGGGATGACTCATCTCAGGGCTCGCTTCCCGCTTAGATGCTTTCAGCGGTTATCGATTCCGAACTTAGCTACCGGGCAGTGCCACTGGCGTGACAACCCGAACACCAGAGGTTCGTTCACTCCGGTCCTCTCGTACTAGGAGCAACTCCCTTCAATCATCCAACGCCCACGGCAGATAGGGACCGAACTGTCTCACGACGTTCTGAACCCAGCTCGCGTACCACTTTAAATGGCGAACAGCCATACCCTTGGGACCGACTTCAGCCCCAGGATGTGATGAGCCGACATCGAGGTGCCAAACACCGCCGTCGATATGAACTCTTGGGCGGTATCAGCCTGTTATCCCCGGAGTACCTTTTATCCGTTGAGCGATGGCCCTTCCATTCAGAACCACCGGATCACTATGACCTACTTTCGTACCTGCTCGACCTGTCCGTCTCGCAGTTAAGCTGGCTTATGCCATTGCACTAACCTCCTGATGTCCGACCAGGATTAGCCAACCTTCGTGCTCCTCCGTTACTCTTTGGGAGGAGACCGCCCCAGTCAAACTACCCACCAGGCACTGTCCGCGACCCAGATTCATGGGCCTGCGTTAGAACATCAAACATACAAGGGTGGTATTTCAAGGACGGCTCCAGCGCAACTGGCGTCACGCCTTCAAAGCCTCCCACCTATCCTACACATGTAGGTTCAATGTTCAGTGCCAAGCTGTAGTAAAGGTTCACGGGGTCTTTCCGTCTAGCCGCGGGTACACCGCATCTTCACGGCGAATTCGATTTCACTGAGTCTCGGGTGGAGACAGCATGGCCATGGTTACACCATTCGTGCAGGTCGGAACTTACCCGACAAGGAATTTCGCTACCTTAGGACCGTTATAGTTACGGCCGCCGTTTACCGGGGCTTCGATCAAGAGCTTCGCTTGCGCTAACCCCATCAATTAACCTTCCGGCACCGGGCAGGTGTCACACCCTATACGTCCACTTTCGTGTTTGCAGAGTGCTGTGTTTTTGATAAACAGTCCCAGCCATCTGGTCACTGCGACTCCCAACTGCTCCATCCGCAAGGGACTTCACTGTCAAGAGCGAACCTTCTCCCGAAGTTACGGTTCTATTTTGCCTAGTTCCTTCACCCGAGTTCTCTCAAGCGCCTTGGTATTCTCTACCCGACCACCTGTGTCGGTTTGGGGTACGATGACTTGTAATCTGAAGCTTAGAGGCTTTTCCTGGAAGCAGGGCATCAATGGCTTCCGCACCGTAGTGCGTTCGTCTCGTGTCTCAGTGTTGTGTCTCCGGATTTGCCTAGAAACACCACCTACGCACTTTCACCAGGACAACCGTCGCCTGGCCCACCTAGCCTTCTCCGTCCCCCCATCGCAATTACAAGTCGTGCAGGAATATTAACCTGCTTCCCATCGACTACGCCTTTCGGCCTCGCCTTAGGGGTCGACTCACCCTGCCCCGATTAACGTTGGACAGGAACCCTTGGTCTTCCGGCGAGGAGGCTTTTCACCCCCTTTATCGTTACTTACGTCAGCATTCGCACTTCTGATATCTCCAGCATGCCTCTCGACACACCTTCGCAGACTTACAGAACGCTCCCCTACCACTTGCACTAAGTGCAAATCCGCGGCTTCGGTGCCTGGTTTGAGCCCCGTTACATCTTCCGCGCAGGCCGACTCGACTAGTGAGCTATTACGCTTTCTTTAAATGATGGCTGCTTCTAAGCCAACATCCTAGCTGTCTGAGCCTTCCCACATCGTTTCCCACTTAACCAGAACTTTGGGACCTTAGCCGGCGGTCTGGGTTGTTTCCCTCTTCACGACGGACGTTAGCACCCGCCGTGTGTCTCCCGGATATTACTTACTGGTATTCGGAGTTTGCATGGGGTTGGTAAGTCGGGATGACCCCCTAGCCCAAACAGTGCTCTACCCCCAGTAGTATTCGTCCGAGGCGCTACCTAAATAGCTTTCGGGGAGAACCAGCTATCTCCGAGTTTGATTGGCCTTTCACCCCCAGCCACAGGTCATCCCCTAACTTTGCAACGTTAGTGGGTTCGGTCCTCCAGTTGATGTTACTCAACCTTCAACCTGCCCATGGCTAGATCACCCGGTTTCGGGTCTACACCTTGCAACTAGACGCCCAGTTAAGACTCGGTTTCCCTACGGCTCCCCTATACGGTTAACCTCGCTACAAAATGTAAGTCGCTGACCCATTATACAAAAGGTACGCAGTCACCCCGAAGGGCTCCCACTGCTTGTACGTACACGGTTTCAGGTTCTATTTCACTCCCCTCACAGGGGTTCTTTTCGCCTTTCCCTCACGGTACTGGTTCACTATCGGTCAGTCAGGAGTATTTAGCCTTGGAGGATGGTCCCCCCATATTCAGACAGGATGTCACGTGTCCCGCCCTACTCGATTTCACATCAAGGTTGTTTTCGTGTACGGGGCTATCACCCTGTATCGCCGGCCTTTCCAGGACCGTTCCACTAA
>NZ_CP026217.1:4360000-4442500 GCF_002934425.1 Aeromonas sp. ASNIH4
GTTAAAGAGCGTCACGCTTGTCGCGTTGAGGAGGCGCATATTACGCTTCTCACTTCGAAAGTCAAGCGATTGCTTTCGCTTTTCTTTCGGCGCCCACTTCGTAAGGAAGCTGGCTCATCAGGTTGACGTGTTCCGCCGTGCTGGTAGGGGCGCATTATAGGGAGCCGCGCCGCGATGACAAGGGCTTTTTCACCGAAAAGAACCGTTCGCTCAGATATGCAGCAAAGCGGTTCTATTTCACTCGCATCACCACCATTTTGGGCTTTCATTGGATTTAAATTGAACATTTGAAAAGCCACTTTATAATTGGCTTTTCAAATGTTCAATTTAGGTTTCATTCATGCACCAAATCCTGGATAGCCGCAAAGAGGAGAAAATCGTTCCTCTGTTCCGCCTCGGGTTTCGGCCTTTCTTCCTGTTCGGCGCCTTGTTCTCGGCATTGGCAATGCTGGGCTGGCTCGGGCAGCTCAACGGCTGGTTCGTCCTGCCGGGGATTGGCAACCCCATCTGGTGGCATGCCCATGAGATGCTGTTTGGGTTCGGAGCCGCGATCGTCGCGGGGTTCCTGCTGACGGCAGTACAAAACTGGACCGCTCACCCCGGGGTTAGAAGCTGGCCCCTGGTGCTGGTCGTCATGCTGTGGGCATTGCCGAGGGCCTTGCTGCCCTGGTTGGGCGAGCACAATACCCTGCTGATGACGGCAGACCTGCTCTGGCTGCCTCTTTGTGCCTGGTATCTGGCCAAACCCATCGTGGTAACCAGGCAGTGGCGCAACCTCTTCTTTGTGCCGCTGCTTGTCGTGCTGACACTGCTCAACGCCGCCAGCTGGCTGTGGCAGGCGCAGTGGGCTGATATGGAACATCTACTCATTACTACGGTGCTCTTGTTTACGACCCTGATCGCCGTAATGGGAGGGCGAGTCATCCCCTTCTTTACCGCCAGAGCTACCAGGATGGAAAAAGCTGCACCTATTCTCTGGCTGGAGCGGGCTGCCCTTGCCACGCTGTGGCTCACCCTGGTGAGCTGGCTGCTGCTGCCCACCCCATGGGCCACCAGCCTCTACTTGCTTCCTTTATATATAGTAGCGGCCGTTTTGCACTTGTGGCGCCAATTGCGTTGGCGGCTGCCTTCCACTCTTGGCCAACCCCTCTTGTGGTCGCTGCACCTCGCCTACCTGTTTATTCCTCTCGGCCTGCTCGCCCTTGGTGCTCTGGCTGCCGGCCTGCCCATCAGCCTGTCGCTGGCCAGCCACCTGCTCAGTGCCGGCTGCATGGGGACCATGATCCTGGGGATGATAGCCCGGGTCTCCCTTGGTCACAGTGGCCGGGCCTTGCAGGTGGGGCGCAGGATCCAGTGCGCGTTCGCACTGGTGATCATGGCCGCCCTGATCCGGGTTCTGATCCCGCTGCTTTGGCCGACCGATACCTTGCACGGCTGGAACCTGAGCGGCCTGGCCTGGAGCCTGGCGTATGGTCTTTTTGTCTGGGTCTATGCCCCCATATTGACCAGCCCCCGGGCTGATGGGCGCCCAGGCTGACCCAGGTGGGTCAAGATCTGCTGGCCGGATAGTGGATCAGATTGTGGAAGATGGCAGGAGCCACTCCCAGATTGCGATAGCCATGGGGGCGGTCGGCCGCGAAGCGCACCGCCTCCCCCTGCGTCAAGGAGCGCCACTCCCCCTCAACCAGCACTTCCATCTGGCCACTGATGACGATGACATGTTCGGTCACCCCGGGTTCATGGGGTTCTGATTCTCGCTGATAACCGGGCAACAGAGTCAGCTCAAACAGTTCGAATCCAAAGCGCCCCTCATAAGGGAAGAGAGGGGCGACCTGCATGCCCTCTCCCGCCGGCTGCTGGCGAATCGCATCTGCGGTGCGATAGAGCACCTCCCCCTGCTCTGCCGGGGTCGGCTCGATGAAGCTGGAGAAAGAGACCCGAAAGCCGGTGGCAATCTTCCACAGGATGGCCACCGTCGGGCTCGACTCTCCCCGCTCAATCTGGCCCAGCATGGCCTTGCTCACTCCCGTCTCCCGCGCCGCTACATCCAGGCTCCAGCCCAGTTCGCTGCGCAAGCCCTTCAGACGTTGGGCCAGATGCTGATTCATCTCTTGCATGACTGCCTCTTTATTGTGCTTGCTTGAATCGCCTTGTGCGCTATAGCGCACAGCGATATAGTCTGAAGCAATATTGTACGCAATAACGCTCAAACCGTCACAACTCCACAAGGACGTCACCATGCCCTTTGCCCTTCCTCATCTGGTCGCCGGCTTCATCGCCGTGATGGTCGGTTATACCAGCTCGGTCATCCTGATCATTCAGGCAGCCACGGCAGCGGGGGCCGATGCTGCCCAGCTCGCGTCCTGGCTATGGACGCTGGGCATCGGCATGGGTATCAGTTGCATCGGCCTCTCCCTCTATTACCGCATCCCCGTCTTGACCGCCTGGTCGACCCCGGGTGCCGCCCTGCTCATCACCAGCCTGGGTCACTTCACTCTGGCCGAGGCCATCGGCGCCTTCGTTATCTCTTCTCTGCTGATCACCCTGTGCGGCATCAGCGGCTGGTTCGAGCGGCTGATGCGTCATATCCCGGCCCAGCTGGCGGCGGCCATGCTGGCCGGGGTATTGCTCAAGTTCGGGCTGGATCTGTTCAAGGTTGCGCCAGCCGATCCCTTGCTGCTAGGCAGCCTGCTGCTGGCATTCCTGCTCGGCCGCCATCTCTGGCCACGCTATACCATGGTGCTGGTACTGGCGACCGGCATCCTCATCTGCCTGCTGAGAGGTCAGCTGCAGCTTGACACCATCCACTGGCAACTGGCCGGCCCGGTCATGACCTGGCCAGAGTTTTCCCTTGGTGCCCTGTTCGGCATTGCCTTGCCACTGTTCATCGTCACCATGACCTCCCAGAACATGCCGGGCATTACCATTTTGCGGGCCCACGGCTATCAGCCCGCCACCTCATCCCTCATCACCTGGACCGGCCTCACCGGTCTGCTGCTGGCGCCCTTCGGCGGCTATGCCTTCAACCTGGCGGCCATCACTGCGGCCATCTGCATGGGGAAAGAGGTGGATCCGGACGCCAACCGGCGCTGGCCCGCGGCGGTGTGGGCCGGCGGCTTCTACCTGCTGACCGGCTGTTTCGGGGCCACGGTCGCTGCGCTGTTCACGGCCTTCCCGGCGACACTGGTGACCTGTGTCGCCGGGCTGGCGCTGCTCGGCACCATCGGCAGCAGCCTGCACACCGCATTGCAGCACGACGATGCCCGTGAGGCCGCCCTGCTGACCTTCATCATCACCGCCTCCGGCATCAGCCTGCTCGGTATCGGTGCCGCCTGCTGGGGACTGCTCGTCGGCATCATCCTGTATCAAGTCAACCAGCGGAGAAACTGACCTGACCATCTGGGGAGCCCCCCGTGAGACACCGCACATAATTCAGAAAAATTGGTTCACAGCTGAAACTAATTGCCATTAAGTGGTGCCGAGGCACTTCTTCTTCCCCGATGCGTGCCTCATGTCAGACTCATAAACTGGAGAATAATAATGAGGAATCAGGCTGTCATTTTGTTACTGGCACTGCTGGGCGCCACCACCGCCCACGCTGCCGACACCGATCGGGAGCTGGCACGCCAGCTCGCGCTGCAGCAGAAGAACCTGCTGCCGCTGCTGAGCAATCAGGAGTACCAGAGCCCGCTGCCCAACTTGTTGCAAAAGGCCAGTCCGCGCCTGAAACGCCAGGCTCGGGATGCCAACCAGGCAGCTATCAGCCGGCAAGGGCTGGACGGCGAGGTCAAGGAGCTGATGCAGTTGCGACTGGCCAACCCGGAGCAGGCCGCCGCGCTGCAGCAGGGTGTCGAGCCGCTGGTCGCCTATGTGCCGAGCGGCGATGAGAAGAGCTGGAGCGCCATCGAAGCCTTCGACAGCGCCGGCAACCCCGTCTATCTGGATGTGGACAAGGCACCTGCCCGTCCAGTCCTGGTCGTGGAAGCTGATCCCGTCAAGGCCAAGAACGCCGGCCTCAAGGTGATCCGCAAGGCGCTGGCTGCCGCCGACATGCAGGTGGCTCCCCGTGCGGCTGCCAGCACGGCACCGCTCAAGACCAGCATCCTGAAGAAAATTCGGTTGAAGGATGATCAGGAGCCCTGGCTGCTGGGTGCGGCCGAGGTGTATGCGGTGGTCGCAGGGGTCAATCCCAGCCGGGATGAGCCCGTGGTCGACATCGTCGACATGCCCTATCTCGACTATGACAACACCGACTACACCCCCAACCAGATCCTGGTCTACTGGGATCGCTATCGCTGGGGTGCCGTCGACATCGTCATGATGGAGCAGGACGACAACGTCAACTACAAGGAGCTGAGCGGCCTGTTCATCGATGCCCTCAAGCTGGCCTTCACGGCTGGCGGCGTGCCCGAGGCACTGCCCTTCCTCGACCTCGGCGGTCGCATCGTCAAGGCGCTGCCCGACTCCTGGATGACCAACAACGATGACTATCTGGATACCTTCTACACCCTGGAGCAGGATCAGAGCTATCACCAGTATCCAGGCGCAGCCGGCAATGCGGTGATCGACCTCGAACCCAAAGAGATCGCCCCCACCAGACCCTGATTGGTCGCCATAACAAAAAAGCCAATGAGCGACTCATTGGCTTTTTTTGTACCCGCGATCCGTTACTGCTGGCCTTTCGGCCTCACCCCCAGGGTGTGGCAGATGGCGTAGGTCAGCTCGGAGCGGTTCAGGGTATAGAAGTGGAAATCTTTCACACCTTCCTGACTCAGCACCCGTACCTGATCGATGGCGATGCTGGCCCCCACCATGTTGCGGGTCATCTGATCATCATCCAGCCCCTCGAAACGTTGATGCATCCAGCGCGGGATCTTCACGTTGGTGAAGCCGGCAAACTTGGCCAGGGTCTGGTAGTTGGAGACCGGCAGGATCCCCGGCACGATTTCGGCATCGATGCCGATGGCGGCACAGCGATCCCGAAAGCGCAGGTAGGTCTCGACGTCAAAGAAGAACTGGGTAATGGCGCGGTTGGCACCGGCATCGATCTTGCGTTTGAGATTGAGCAGATCCGACTGCGCGCTGCGCGCTTCCGGGTGGCCTTCCGGGTAGGCGGCCACCGAAATATCGAAGTCCGCTTCGGCCTTGAGCAGTGCCACCAGATCGGTCGCATACATCTCCGGCTTCTCCAGCCCCTGGGGCAGGTCGCCGCGCAGCGCCACGATATGGCGGATGCCGCTGTTCCAGTAATCGCGAGCAATGGTGCGCAGCTCGTCGCGGCTGGCGTCGATACAGGTCAGGTGCGGGGCGGCGATCAGACCGGTCCGCTCCTTGATGTCCTTGATCACCTTGTGCGTGCGATCCCGGGTGCCAGAGTTGGCGCCATAGGTCACCGACACAAACTTGGGCTCCAGTACTTTCAGGCGCTCGATGGATTGCCACAGGGTATTTTCCATCCCTTCGCTGTTGGGCGGAAAAAACTCGAAACTGACCGATATGTCGCCACTCAAATCTGCCAGACTCTGGTTGAGTGCCTCAACCTGACGTGCGCTGTGAAATCCCATCTGCTCTCTCCCTGCCCTGCAATCCATTTCTCTACGTCAAAACGGATGTTTGGACGTCTAAACGTCTTTATATCTTTATGAGAAAATGGCACAAAGTCAACCCTGTTTTACAGCGAGAGGAAGGCCGCCGATTTTTATTTGGCAATAAAGCCAAAGTAACGATTGGCACCCCATCCCAAAATCCGACGAGTCGCGTTATGATGAACGCAGATCGTCCTGGACGTTCTGAATCTGCGTGTGATTGTTTGGCCGGAGGTTTCTCCGGCCCCTTTTCAACCTCTTCCCCTTCCTGCCGATAACCAATTGAACCATTCGCAGGAGCATCATCATGGACACCCATCCCGGCTTTGCCACCGACTTGCTGTTCGATCGCTATCAAGGCAACGTGGTCGACCATGAGCAGTTCTGGGCCGTGCGCACTCCCGATGCTCCCGATTACTACTTCGGCAACTATTTGCTGCTCCCCTTTCCCCCCAGCGATCACGACAAGGGCTGGCTCGAGGCCAGTTTCGACAAGCTGATCGGGCAGGATCCCCGGGTCAGACACCGCACCTTCCAGTGGCCTCTCGCGGCCGGCCAGAACAGCCGGGTTGCCGGCTTCGTGGCGGCGGGATACCAGTACATGGAGTGCGTGGTACTGGCACTGGAGGCCGCAGACTGGCAACCACCAGCTGCGACGGTGGCTGCGCGTCCCTTTACCCCGGCCGACTGGGACGAGTGGCTGGCCTTTGAACTGGAGGAGCGGGACCCCGGTCACTCGGAGCAGAGCTACCTGCCCTATCTGCAGTCACGCCGCCAGTTGTACGAGGCGATGATCGGGGACGGGCTGGGTCAGTGGTGGGGGATCTGGCAGCAGGAGCAGCTGGTCGCCAGCTGCGGCCTCTTCTTCACCGAGACTCTGGGCCGCGCTTCCAGCTGGTGCGCACAAGGCAGGCATGGCGCAATCAGGGGTTGTGCCGTCAGTTGCTGAGCCAGGTTGCCAGGCACGGGCTGACACGGGTCGACCGGCTCATCATAGTGGCCGACGAGCACTATCACGCCCAGCGCGTCTATCGCTCGCTCGGGTTCGCCCCGGTGGCCCGCATCGGCAGCCTCTGTCGCTGGCCCCACCCGGTGCAGTGACATCGCTGATTGGCGGCAGCAAAGAAAACGGGAGGCTGATGCCTCCCGTTGTTTATCTGCCGGCAGCTATTGCTGCGGTGTTTCCAGCTCGTTGGAGAGCGCTTGCTCCACCTCGGCCGACGGAGCCGGCAACGGCGCGGCCGCGGCAGATGCCGCTGCGGCAGGCGTTGCTGACGGCGCCGGGGTGGCAGGTGTCTCTGTCATCGCCGGCGTCGCGGTGGATACAGCAGCAGGAGGCTCGGTGGTCGCAGCAGCGGCCGATACTGCGGGCGCGGCGGCCGGGACATCACACTGGCAATCGGCCCCTTTCACCTTGTTGCCCTGATGAGGCGGATACCAGCCCTTCAGGCCCTGCTCCAGCCGATCGGCTGCCGCCTTGGGCTCCATCTTGCCGAGCAGCACGGCCTGACTCACCTCCGCCAGCTCGTCGCCCAGCTTGGGCGTACCGCGAGAGAGGATCTGGGTGGCCACCCGGATGGTGGAGTCGCACTGATCCCGCCACTCCATCATCTCCTTCGCCGCCGGGTTGGTGACCTCGAAGAAGTGATTGGAGAGGGAGAAGAAGCCGGGCAAAGAGTTGGTATAGAGCTCGGCGAACTGCGGCGTGGTCAGCCACTGCAGGAAGGCCATTGCCGCCTCCTTGTTCTTGCTGGCCGGGTTCATGCCCATCCCGATGTCGGTGTGATCGGTAAAGAAGCAGCCATCGCCCTGTTTTGCCACGGGCGGGCGCATCACGCCAAAGTCCACCTTGTCGGTGAAGGGGGCGATCTCCCAGGAACCCGCCACGTAGAAGGCGGCCTTGCCCGAGGTAAACAGCTCGTTGGTCGCAGCATAGTCGCGACTCTCGCCGCCTTCGCCGAGGTAGGGACGCCAGCGCGCCAGCTCCTCGAACACCTTGACGTAGGGCGGGTTGTCAAAGCGCTCCTGCCCCCCGATCAACGCCAGCCGACCATCCTCCCCCTTCCAGTAGTTGGGGCCTATGTTCTGAAAACCGAGCTCTGAGGATACCCAGCTTTCCGAGCCGCTCATGGCGAGCGGCACATAGCGGCCATCGGCCTTCACCTTGTCCAGCGCCGCGAAGAAGGCATCCCGGGTTTGCGGCACGCTCAGCCCCAGCTCACTGAAAATCTTCTTGTTGTAGAAGAAGCCGTGAATCACCGAGGCCATCGGCACGCAGAAGGTCTGGGCGCCGGAGTCAGTCTGCCAGGGGGACTGGGCAAAACTTGGGAAGTTCTCCATCCCCGACATCTCGGTCAGCTCCGCCAGGTGGCCCGCCTTGAACAGGGCGAGCGAGTCATCAAACGGCCGGCAGGTGATGAGATCCCCCGCCTTGCCCTCTTTCAGACTGGCCCACAGGGTCGGCATGTAGTCGACGTTCTGCACCCCGTTGAACTTCACCTGGATGCCCGGGTGGGAGGCCTCGAAGGCAGGAATGATCTTCTGCTCCCACAAGGCCTTGTCATCAATCCGCCAGCTCTCGATCACCAGCTCGCTGGCCATCAGCTGACCACACAACAGGAGACTCAGGGCCCCGATCCACTTGTTAGACATAAGCCCTCCTAAACCTTGAAATGTGCGATCAATTGCTGCTGCTTGGCGACCAGATCCGCCAGCACTTCACTGCTGCCGGCCGACTCCCGCGCTTCCCGTTCGGTCTCGTAGGCCACCTCGGCGATGCCGGAGATGTGGCGGGCCACCCCCTGGCTGACCGAGATCTGCTCCTGGGCCGCATGCGCCACCTGATCCGCCATCGCCTTGATGGCGCTCATCCGGTCGGCGATGGATTGCAGGGCCGCATCCATCTCCCGGGTCTGCTCGACACAGTTGTGGGTCTGCTCCTGACTGCGTCCCATCACCTCCACCACCAGCTTGCTCGAGCTCTGCAGGTTCTCGATCATCGCCTGGATCTCTTCGGTCGAGGTCTGGGTCCGGTTGGCCAGTGCCCGCACCTCGTCTGCCACCACGGCAAAGCCACGGCCGGCATCGCCGGCCCGTGCCGCCTCGATGGCAGCGTTCAGCGCCAGCAGGTTGGTCTGCTCGGCAATGCTGCGGATCACATCGAGGATGCTGCCGATGTTGTTGCTGAACTCACCCAGCTTGTAGGTGATGCCAACGGCCTCTTCCATGGCACCTGCCAGTTGCTCCGTGATGCGACGGGTGGTCGCCACCTTCTGGCGACCGCTGCGGGCTTCATCATCAGCCAGATCCACTTCCCGCTTGGTGCCATCGGTGGAACGGGCCACCTCGGTGGCACTCACCTCCAGCTCGGTGATGGCGGCAGCCACCTGATCGGTCTGGCTCTTCTGGTCCTGTACCCGGGACACGGCCCTTTCGCTTATCTCGGCGGCGCGGCTTGCCTCCTCCACCAGATGACGGGAGCCGGCATTGATCTGGGAGAGCAGCTCGCCGGTTTTGCCGGCCAGGGTATCGATGGAGCGGGAGAGTGCGCCGAATTCGCAGCTGCTGCGATAGTTGATGCGGCGGGTCATATCCCCGGCCGCCATGTAATCCAGCTCCTTGTTGATCATCTGCAGCGGACGCTGAATGCTGCGCGCCGTGGTATAGCCGATGATGAGGGCGGCGGCGGCCGAGATGGCGGCCACCACCAGGATCCAGAAGCTGGCGCTGCTGACCGCATCATCCGCCGTGGTGCGGCTCTGGCTGGCAATCGAGCCGGCCGACTGCCCCATCTCGTCGAGCAGGCCCAGGCTGTTGATCAGGCTGGCATCAAGTTGCTGATTGAGGGTCTGCAGCGAGGCGGCCAGCTGCTGGGCATTGCGCATGGTCGCCAGCAGCCCCTGCTGGCCAAGTGCCAGCTCCTGCATCCGGTCGAGGTTGGAGACGAAGCGCTGCTTCACGTCATCCGGCACCAGCACCCGATCGAGCCGCTTGCGGGCCATCTCGATGTCCTTGCTCAGCACCTTCTCCAGCTCGTTGAGATCGGTCTTGGCATCGGCCCGGCGAATGTTCTTCAGATCGCGCGCGATGCCCGAAGTGATCAGCTCAGCCTTGTTGCGCATGGAGCGTTTGCTGGCGGTCTGCTGCAGCAGCAGATCGGCAGCCCACTGGTAGGTGTCTTCCAGCCGGATAAAGGCAATCTCCAGCTTGTGGCGCTGATCCTGGGCATTGACCCACTGGCTGTGCTGGGAGAGCACCTGTTCAGCCAGGCCGTAGAACTGCTTGGTGGCGGTATCGACCTGCTGAAAACGAGAGCCGGCCTCGGCCACCCCGCTAAACCTGTCCATCTCCTGGCTCAGCTGACTGAAACGCGCCTGCTGCTCCTTGAACTGGCTGGCCAGCTGCGGCAGCTGGCTTGCATCCTCGTTGGTCCGGTAGACCAGCACCCAGCGGTTGCTGTCCTGCAGGGCGCCTTTCAGGCCGGCCACCGCAATCACCAACGGGGTTGCCCGGTCGGAGACCTGTGACAAGCCGTCATTGATGCCCCTGATCTTCAGGGTGCTGATCACACCCAGCAGGATCAACAGCAGCAGCATCAACACAAATCCGGCGATGATCCGCTGCACAATAGATAAACCCATGGAGACATCCTCACTCGTGGGGGAAAGGTAACGTGAACATAGACACTATCGGCACAAGGGGCGAATTATAGAGGGGAGACCGAGGGTATTTTATTGATCTATATGGGGTTGGATCACAGTTGATGGGGGACGCTTTGCGCGTAAAAGGGCCCGGACTGTGCCGGGCCAAAGAGACATGCTAGCTGTAACGGCCCGTGGGGGGGCCAACCCTGTGTCCTATCAGAAGCGATAGCCGACACCAAACATGAAGGCCATCGGATCGATGGAGGTGTTGATGGTACCCACGGCGGTGTGCACGTCGGTATCGATATCCATGATCCAGGCGGAGGCGTTGACGAACCAGCGATCATTGATCGCCATGTCCAGGCCGACCTGACCGGCCATGCCCCAGGAGGAGTCCACGCTCACGTCGGTGCCATCCAGCGCGCCGCGGCCCTGCTCATCAAAGAAGGTGGTGTAGTTGATACCGGCACCGATATAGGGGCGTACCTTGCTGTTGGCATCACCGAAGTAGTATTGCGCCATCAGGGTCGGCGGCAGGTGCTTGACCTTGGCCACTTCACCCAGACCGGCGGTGGATACCGAGTGGGAGAAGGGCGTGGCTGCCAGCAGCTCGACACCCCAGTTGTCAGTGATCAGATAAGAGAGCGTCAGACCCAACTGCATATTGCTGTCGATTTCCAGCTCGCCGGTACCCAGCACGTTGTCACTGCTCGTTTGCGGAGAAACAAAGGCCAGGCCGCCACGCACCAGAATATCACCAGCCTGGTGGGCCATGGCGACGGGAGAAGCGAGCGCGGCCGCGATCATCAGAGGAAGGATCTTTTTCATCACGTTTTCCTTTTAGTTTTCGTTTTATATGTTGCAAGCCTGAAAACTATAAAGGGATGTGAATGCAGAGTTATTGATTTAGCTCAAAAGTTACCAAGAAATAGATAGATGTGTACAGCAGCTTAAGACTCACAAGATATGGCTGATAATTGGAGAAATAAACAATAAAAACATACTGATACGTCAATTCAAAATCAAACCAGCCACATTAAAGAATAATTTAAATGCATCTTATTGGGGCTTTAAACGGCTAAAAACGGTTGTTTCACTCGCCCAACCAGAGTATTTTTGCGAGCCATGTAGCCGGGCTGTAAGAAATTCTTTATGAAACCACAAACCAGAAGGGACAAAATAGTAGCCATACTGGCGGCCATCTGGGGTATTGGCTCCTTCCTGTTTATTTTATTGGGATTCGTTCTCGGCATGGCGCTATTAATTCTGACCCACTAGGCCGACTGGCTGGTGTGAGATGCCTGACACCGCAGCCACTCCCCCGCCACAATCTGCTCCGGGTTCAAATCCCACTGCGCCGGCCCTAGCTCCCCGCTATATCCGCGCCAGCGATTCCTGCCCTCCTGCTTGGCCCGGTACAGCGCCATGTCCGCCAGTTTGAAGCTCAGATTCCAGAACGAATCCTCCAGCTCCCGATGCAGGGGGTAATCGCAGAATCCCAGTGAAGCCGTCATCCAGAGCGGCAACTCTTCGCGCCCGAAGCGGCAGTCGGCAATCTTGCGGCGCAGACGCTCGACCCGCTGGGCAACCCGTGTCGGCTCATCGCCGGTCAGCAGCAGCAAAAACTCCTCGCCACCCAGCCGGATCAGCGGCTCCTCCTCAGCGAGGGCCCCCCGCAGCAACTCCGCCAGCTGGCATAACAGCAGATCGCCGATGTCGTGGCCGAAGCGATCGTTGACCTGCTTGAAGTGATCCAGATCCAGGATCAGCAACACCCTGCCTGCCGCCAGCGCATCGCGATTGAGCAACCATTCATCGAGGTAGCGCCGGTTGAAGGCGTGGGTCAGCGGATCCGTATAGGCGGCGGTCTCCATCCGGGATGAATAAGCCTGCAAGGCGCTGTGGTGCAAGCTGATCCTGGCTGCCATCTCCCGGAACTTGCGACTGAGCAGCGCCATCTCCTGACTGCTGTCGATGATCGGCAACACGCTCACATCCTGCTTTTCGGCAAACTTGTGCAGCGCCCCCACCAACTCGCCGATCGGCCCGAGCACAATGGCGCGCAAGCGGGCCAGCGCCATCAGAATGCAGGCGAAGCTTATCAGCAGCATGCCGATGAAGGTCCAGATCGCTCCCTCCATCGCCCCCCGCAACACGTCACGCTCCTCTTCCACAATCAGGGTCAAGACGGGGGTGCCGTCGTTGTCCAGCAGCAACCCCTCTCCCCTGACACGCTGCAACCCCAGATCCACCAGCCGGTAGCTCATGTATGGCTTGAACGGCTTGAAAGAGCCCAGATGCTCGCCAGATCTGGGCTGGGCAATGGTCAAGGCGAGCGCGGTCCGCGCCGCCAGATCGTCCAGATAGCGTTCATCCAGCCAACGGGTCGCCAGCAGATAGCCATTGGGTTTGGCATCGCCGAGGGTATTGGTCACCGGCTGCAGCGAGAAGATGAGCGGCCCCCATAACGAGCCTCTCACCCCGCTCAGACTGTGGATCCCCCCCTGCCGCGATTCACGCAGCAGTTGCAGCTTGAGGTCATCCAGAAAGAAGGGAAGCAGGGTGGTGTCCGTATCAGGTGCCTCCGGCAGCAGGGTGCGAGTCCAGATTTCAGAGCCCTGCAAATCCATATAACTCAGCACGTTGAGCTCAAAGTCCCGCATCGGGGTGTCGACCAGCAGATTGGAGTGGATGTAGCCCTGATTGGGCCTGGCCAGGAAGTGGTAGCTCTCGTCCCAGATCCCCCAATCCCGGGTGAAGGCATTGATGGCATTGATGTCACCCTGCACGGCCCTGACCACCCGTTGCAGATGATCCTGCATCCGCCGCTCCTCGACCCGCTGCGCCGCCGGCACCTGGGCCAGCGCGATCACGATGAGCAACATCAGGATGGCGCCTGCCCAGACGGGGAACATGGAGTAGGCCAGCAAATGATCGATGGAGCGGGATGGTTGAGCCATGGACGCCAATATCCTTTGAATGGCAATGCGAAACGGGAAGGGCCTTGCCCCAAGTATGGAGTATCGGCCCGTCTGGAGGTCACTGAATTACCACAATAAAAACAAGGGGCCCAGGGCCCCTTGTCACATTATTGAACGGATTATCGCGCCAGCAGCGGCGCCAGGAAGCGGGCCGTATGGGAATCCTCGCAACGGCTCATCTGCTCCGGCGTCCCCGTCACCAGAATGCGGCCGCCACCGGCCCCCCCCTCCGGCCCCAGATCGACGATCCAGTCGGCGGTTTTGATGACGTCCAGGTTGTGCTCGATGATGACGATGGTGTTACCGCGATCCCGCAACTGGTGCAGCACCTTGAGCAGCTGCTGGATGTCGTGGAAGTGCAGCCCGGTGGTCGGTTCGTCCAGGATGTAGAGGGTCTGACCGGTATCCCGCTTGGAGAGCTCGCGCGCCAGCTTGACCCGCTGCGCCTCACCGCCAGAGAGCGTGGTGGCCGACTGGCCGAGGCGGATATAGGAGAGGCCCACGTCCATCAAGGTCTGCAATTTGCGCGCTACCGCCGGCACCGGATCGAAGAACTCGCGGGCATCTTCCACCGTCATCTCGAGGATTTCGTGGATGTTCTTGCCCTTGTACTTAACCTCCAGGGTCTCGCGGTTGTAGCGCTTGCCCTTGCAGACGTCGCACGGCACGTAGACATCCGGCAGGAAGTGCATCTCCACCTTGATGACGCCATCCCCCTGACATGCCTCGCAGCGGCCCCCTTTCACGTTGAAGGAGAAGCGGCCTGGCTGATAGCCGCGCGAACGCGCCTCCTGGGTGCCGGAGAGCAACTCGCGGATCGGGGTAAACAGGCCGGTGTAGGTGGCCGGGTTGGAGCGCGGAGTACGGCCGATGGGGCTCTGGTCGATATCCACCACCTTGTCCAGATGCTCCAGCCCCTCGACGCTCCGATAGGGCGCAGGAGTGGACTCGGTGGCCTTGTTGAGCTCGCGGTGAGCGATGCGGAACAGGGTGTCATTGATCAGGGTCGACTTGCCGGAGCCGGAGACGCCGGTCACGCAGGTCATCACCCCGATCGGCAGATCCAGGTTGACGTTGCGCAGGTTGTTGCCGCTCGCCCCCTTGAGTTTCAGCCACTTGCCGGTGAGCGGGGTGCGCTCGGCAGGAATGGCGATCTGCTTGCGACCGGAGAGGTAGTCCCCGGTCAGTGACTCTGGATTATTGATGATCTCTTCCGGCGTGCCCTGGGCGACGATGGCACCGCCGTGCACCCCGGCCCCCGGGCCGATGTCGAGCACATGGTCGGCAAGGCGGATGGCGTCCTCGTCGTGCTCCACCACGATCACCGTGTTACCGAGATCACGCAGGTGAGTGAGGGTCTTGAGCAACCGCTCGTTGTCACGCTGGTGCAGGCCGATGGAGGGCTCATCCAGCACATACATAACCCCCACCAGACCGGCACCGATCTGGCTGGCCAGCCGGATCCGCTGGGCCTCGCCGCCGGAGAGGGTCTCGGCGCTGCGCGACAGGCTCAGATAGTTGAGGCCCACGTTCACCAGGAAACCGAGGCGCTCGACGATCTCTTTCAAGATCTTCTCGGCAATCTGGGCGCGCTGGCCGGTGAGGTTCAGCCCTTCGAAGAAAGCGAGCGCATCGCCGATGGACTGCTCGGCGATGGCCGGCAGGTTGCGGTTGTCGACGAACACGTGACGCGCCTCCTCCCGCAGCCGGCTGCCACCGCAGCTGGCACAGGATTTGTTGGCGATGTATTTGGAGAGCTCTTCACGCACCGAGTTGGATTCGGTCTCCCGGTAGCGCCGCTCCATGTTGTGCAGGATCCCCTCGAACGGGTGCTTGCGCACCACCACGTCGCCGCGATCGTTCATGTAGCGGAACTCGATCTCGGTGCGACCGGAACCGCGCAGGATCACCTCCTGGGTCTTGATCGGCAGATCCTCCCACGGCGTCTCCAGATCGAACTTGTAGTGCTCGGAGAGGGATTTGAGCATCTGGAAGTAGTAGAAGCTGCGCTTGTCCCAGCCGCGGATGGCGCCATTGGCCAGGCTGATGGCCGGATCGCCGATCACCTTGGCCGGGTCGAAATATTGCTGCACCCCGAGGCCGTCACAAGTCGGACAGGCACCGGCCGGATTGTTGAAGGAGAAGATGCGCGGCTCCAGCTCCGACATGGAGTAACCGCACTCCGGGCAGGCGAAGTTGGCGGAGAAGGTCATGGGGGCAACCCCCTCCTCCCCGTCCATCGGCACCACCAATACGATGCCACCGGAGAGGGTCAGCGCCGTTTCGAACGACTCGGCCAGACGCAGCGCCAGGTCATCGCGCACCTTGAAGCGATCCACCACCACCTCGATGGTGTGCTTCTTGTGCAGCTCCAGCGCGGGCGGGTCGGAGAGATCGCACACCTCGCCATCGATGCGGGCACGGATGTAGCCCTGGGCCGCCAGATTCTCCAGCAGCTTAGTGTGCTCCCCCTTGCGATCGCGCACCACCGGGGCCAGCAACATCAGCTTGCTCCCCTCCGGCTGGGCCAGCACCTGATCCACCATCTGGCTGATGGTCTGGGCGGCGAGCGGAATGGCGTGAGTCGGGCAGCGCGGCTCACCGACCCGGGCGAACAGCAGACGCAGGTAGTCGTAGATTTCGGTGATGGTGCCGACGGTCGAACGCGGGTTGTGGGAAGTGGACTTCTGCTCGATGGAAATGGCGGGCGAGAGCCCCTCGATATGGTCGACGTCCGGCTTCTCCATCAGGGAGAGGAACTGGCGGGCATAGGCGGAGAGTGACTCCACATAGCGGCGCTGCCCCTCGGCATAGAGGGTATCGAACGCCAGAGAGGATTTGCCCGAACCGGAGAGGCCGGTGACCACGATCAGCTTGTCGCGGGGCAGGGTCAGATTGATGTTCTTGAGGTTGTGGGTGCGAGCACCCCGGACCACGATCTTTTCCATCTTGTTGCACGCTCGATACGGAAACCTGAGCGAGTCAGTATGGCATAGAGACTACTGGATGAATAGACAGGTTTTATCCATCATCCCCATCGATTTCAGAGATACTCCTTGGCCCAGCTCACCGCCTGCAGGCGGTTCTTCACGTTCAATTTCTTGAAGACATTGTAGAGGTGGGACTTGATGGTGTGCTCGCTCACGAACAGGCTGTCGGCGATCTCGGTATTGGAGGCCCCCGTCATCAGGTAGCGGATGATCTCCTGCTCGCGCACGGTCAGCAACGTCTGGTTGCGCAGGTGGTGTTCCCCGCCCTTGCGGTAGTAGTTGACCAGATCGCACAGCAGATGGCGCGGGATCCAGTACTCCCCCTCCAGCACCTTGCGAATACCGAGCACCAGCCGATCCAGCGGATCCTGACAGAAGAAGAGCCCGCTGGTATGGGGCCACATCAACAGCAGCTCCCGATCCGTACTGGTGGGGGCATTGAGCAGCACGGTATTGGCTTCCCCGAAGCGGCTGGAGATCTCCCGTGGCCACCCCGTTTGCTGGCTCGACTTGAGGTAATCCAGATCCACCAGAAACAGCGGATGCGGCTCGAGTTCATCCACTTGAGGCAGGGCTTCCAGTGCGCTCACCAGCAGGATGGGCAGAGCCAGCTGTTCGACCAGGTAGCTCTGAAAGCTGGTCGCCTGCGCATTGTCTTCGGTTACCAATACGATGGGATATGGGGTGATCATGAAGCGCTGGTCCTTGAACATTCCGGCCATGGTGTTTTTCGGCAGCAGAGAGTACCAAGCCCCCCCGCAGGCTGCAGCATTAAAAAAGTATTAGACGCCGATGCGCCTCCTTTGAAACTCACCAATTTTCCAAGCAATACAAATAACTAGCCGCCCCCCCCCATTTGGGTGAAATACTGGCCCCTGGCCGGACAGAGGCTGTCACACCGGCCTCCGGCCCCCCTTCTCGCCTCGACCGTTCGATGATATGACTCCCCGTTGCTGTTCACTTGCTGGCCAAGGTCGGCCTCGTGTAAGTTAATCCTTCGTTCGGCGGACACGGGATGGCGCGTCAGGAAGATGTGCGCTCTTTCTCCCCAGCTGTTACTATTGCGGGCAAAATCTGAAAACGGGGAGACGGCCAACTGGCGCGCTGAACCGGACACAGTCATCACATGATGTGGCGGGGCCGCCCAGCAGCGTCGCCTATCTCACAGAAAACAAACGATATGTTGAATTGGCCCGGGCATATGGCTCGGCCGGTATATAAAGGGTGGAAGAGAGATTATGGCCAGTCGAGGCATCAATAAAGTCATTCTGATCGGTAACCTGGGGCAAGACCCGGAAGTGCGCTACATGCCGAGCGGCGGTGCCGTGACCAATATCACCCTGGCCACCTCCGACACCTGGCGCGACAAGCAGACCGGTGAGCAGAAAGAGCGTACCGAGTGGCACCGCGTTGTCTTCATGGGCAAGCTGGCTGAAGTAGCTGGCGAGTACCTGAAGAAAGGCTCCCAAGTCTATGTTGAAGGCAAGCTGCAGACCCGCAAGTGGCAGGATCAAAGCGGCCAAGAGCGTTACACCACCGAAGTGCTGGTCGATGGCTTCAGCGGCGTGATGCAGATGCTGGGTGGCCGCCCGCAAGGCGGTGCCGGCCAGGGCATGGGTGGCCAGTCTCAGGGCAACTGGGGTCAGCAGCAGGGCATGCAGTCCCAGCAGCCGATGAACCAGGCGCGTCCTGCCCAGGCTCCGCAGCAGAACATGCAGCAACAGGGCGGCTACGCTCGTCCGGCCCAGCAGCCGCAGTCTGCACCGCCGGTGTACAATGAGCCACCGATGGACTTCGACGACGACATTCCGTTCTAAGCAACGTCAGATCCCGGAGGCCCTGTTCATGCAGGGCCTTTTTTTGCCTGTTATTGACGCAGACGTGGCGCGCAATCCAGCCTCCTGGCCGGTCTTGCCAGCCATACGTCCCCATATCATTCGCCTTGGGATTATGATCGGGGCAATCCAGTTGCCAGAGAGAACGCATGGGGTCTTGGTATCGAATCTTGTTGTGCGTGGCGGCTTGCGCCACTCTGTTGCTGCCATCCTTGCTGCTGGCCGGCGAGCCATTGCGAGTGGGGGTCAGCTTCGCCATCCCGCCCTATGTGATCGAGGAAGAGGGTCGCGGGATCGAGCTCGACCTGATGAGAGAGGCCTTTCGGGACAGCGGCTATGAGCCTCAATTCGAATATCTGCCGCTGGAGCGCACCTTCCGCATGCTGGAGTCCGGCAAGCTCGATGCCATCATCAACGTCAAACCCGGCATGTTGCACGATGTCTTCCTGTCGCAGCCGGTGATCGCCTTCCACAATCGGGTGTTCGCCCTCGGCAAAACCCACATCAGCACTCTGGACGACATGAAGACGCTGAGGGTGAGTGCCTTCCAGCGTACCCGTCAGGTGTTGGGAGGTGCCTTTGCCAGCATGGCTGACCAGAATCCCCGTTACGAGGAGGTCGCCAAACAGCAGGGGCAGGTGCACAGGTTGATGCTGGGGCGGGTGGATGCGGTGATCCTGGAGCAGCGGGTTTTCTATTACTATCTGGCACAGCTGGCCAACAGCAAATATGGGGCCGAGCTCTATGCTCCCGGCCGGGTCCGGCAATACGATCTGTTTGCGCCGACTCACTACCATTTTGCCTTTCGCCAGGCGGCGCAGCAGCGCTGGTTCGATCGCCGGCTCGATGCCATGCGGGCCGATGGCCGTTATCAGCAAATATTTACCCGCTACGGGGCCACTCCCTGAGCCTCCTGAAAACATAAAAGCCAGCCCGAAAAGGCTGGCTTTTTGTTACTGGCTCCAAAGGAACTACAGCATGGGGAGCGTTACTTCATCGCGCCGCCATTTTTCAGATCTGCTTTCTGACGTTTGGCTTCGCGCTTCTCTTTCAGTGACATCTGCGGTTTTTTCTTGGCATCTTTGCCGTTGTGATGTTCTTTGTTACTCATCATCAAACTCCAAAAATGTTACCCAGACAGTTGGAACCCAGGTTCCAGCATGCCATCCGAATCGTAGACTACAGTACGCTTTCAGTGACGATCCTGCGATCGCACTCAGTCCAGCATACCCCTAATCTTGCGCAAGAATCCACCCTCATCCCATCACCCAGTGGCAGCAGGTGTTCACCGGCTTCCGCTGACCCGATCCGGGCGGGGAATGAACGGCCGGAGAGGCGATATATTCCTTATAAAATAACGCCACACAGATTTATTTCATGGCGGCATGAAATAAACCACTGAAAACCAAAATGAATTATTTTTAAATAATGAGAGATAATTTAGATAAGCATTCTCACTATCGTCAGAAACAAAAAGTTACAACCCAAAGCAGCACCACTCTGGACAAGCTGATATTATCCATCCCTATTTGTGAAAATATTCCAGCGAGAATAAGGACGTCCCATGACCAGAAAAACCAGAGCGGCCTTGGTCTCAGTTTGCTCCAATATCACCTTGATTATCATGAAGATATTTGCCGGCATACTGAGCGGATCCGTCAGTATTATTTCCGAGGCCATTCACTCGGCCATGGACCTGGTGGCAGCGTTGATCGCGCTGGTGGCCGTACGCAAATCGGATATTCCCCCCGACCAACGCCACCCCTATGGTCATGACAAAATTGAAAATGTCTCCGGCGTGATCGAAGCGCTGCTGATCCTGCTGGCAGCCGGCTGGATAATATTCGAAGCCGTCGGCAAATTGATCACGCCAACCCCGATCGAGGGGGTGGGTCTCGGTGTGCTGGTCATGTTGTTCTCGGCACTGGTCAACAGCGGTGTCTCCGCCTACCTCTACCGGGTGGCCAAGGAGGAAGAGTCCGTGGCCCTGGCCGCCGATGCACTGCATCTGAAGGCTGACGTACTGACCTCGCTCGGGGTCGCCGTCGGCCTGCTCGGTATCTGGATTGCCGCCAGACTGGGCTACAACCTCTATCTGCTTGACCCCATTGTTGCCATCTGTGTCGCCCTGTTCATCCTCAAGGAGGCGATCGCCATGCTGAAGCAGGCCTTCCAACCCCTGCTGGACCACAGCATGAACGAGGAAGAGCTGGCCATCACCACCAAAGTGATCGAGGAGTGCTGCCCGGAGCATGGCGGCTTTCATGATCTGCGCAGCCGTCAGGCCGGACGCCGTCGTCACATCGACTTTCACCTGACCTTGCCAAAAGAGATGAGCATAGAGCACTCCCACGCCATCTGCGATCGGATAGAGCAGGGCATCATGCGACACCTCCCCCACGCCGTCGTGCTGATCCATGTTGAACCGAGCGGGCATGGGTAACGGCGATGAGCCGTGCGGGGGGATGCGATGGGCCATTCCCTTCGACAACGACCATCCGGTGGAGCGGTATTCGAAAACGGCATCGATTGTGCAATAAACGGCCGGCAGGTGTGGTAGGGTGGACTATTCCCGCCATCAGGAGCACGCCGTGAAAAAGTTGGAAATGAAGGACCTCACCGACGCCGAAAAGGCCGAGATCACCCTGCTGCTCCAAAAAGCACAGGCCAATGCAGATCATCAACTGAGCAATGCCGAGCGCAACCGCATCCGCGAGGAAGGTAGACTCAAGATAGTCGCAGACCGTGCTGCCGCCGCCAAAGTGGCCGCCAAACTGGCACGGGAAAAGGCCAAGGAGAGAGCCAGCAAGCAGGTGTTGCCAGAGACATTCAGCTGGGTGGACTCCGTCAGCAACAAGTTTCGCAGCAAACGCTGACGGCCAATCCTCTCCCTCAAGCGCCGCCTACATCAGCCAGCCAACTCGCACCATGGCGGAAAACCGCCCTCTGCCATGGTGCGTCCAGCGACCTGCAACGCCGCAGGATCCTGCGCTGCAGACACCCACACCGGGAGTGGCTGCGTCGATATCCGACCACTCGCAGCGAGATAAAATTTGCTTTAAGAAAATGGGCATGTTTTAATCTTTTGCGATGGTTCGGTAGTTCAGACCTGGTTATGTTAGGCAGTCATTTTAGTAAAGCAGCGATTAGTATAAGAATTATCCATGATTCTTCTTATCAAATAATTCTCCTTCTTTAGTGCTCCCCATACGTATTGCTGACGAAAAATCATAGATTGCCATTTGGCACTTTAAACACTATTTAAGGAAATTATCATGTCCAACAAAATGACTGGTACCGTCAAGTTCTTCAACGCCGAGAAAGGTTTTGGCTTCATCTCCCCGACCGACGGCAGCAAAGACGTGTTCGTTCACTTCTCCGCCATCCAGACCCCGGGCTTCAAAACCCTGGACGAAGGTCAGCGCGTTGAGTTCACCATCGAGCAAGGCCAGAAAGGCCCGGCTGCTGCTAACGTAGTAGCTCTGTAATTCAAGCCGGGGATCCGGTCCGCCTGCTCATGCCGGCTGGTACGATCCGCTGCAAGAATTGAAAAAACCCGCTTCGGCGGGTTTTTTATTGTCTGCTATTTGCCATTCCCCCTCTGCCGACCCTCTCAGCCTTCTCACTGTCCCGCCCCCGCTTCCTCTCACCGCGCCACACATGCTCCTCATCCCGTATCTGCTGGTGAGAGGATAACCGCACAACATTAATGAGATTAATTATCATTTACACATCATCCAGCGATCACTACAATGCCTGCCGACCGACTTGGTGATTATCCAATTGAACCTTTTCTGGTCCTGGTTTCACGCGGGATGCGATGAGACCGCCCCATCGATTCACCCAAAGGATGAATGCATCTTCTTACTAAAAGAGTTCAGGCCAACATGATAACAATGCACCGCAACAAGCTGACCACGCTCATTCTCGCCGCCCTCGCATCACACGCTTATGCCGCCGAGCAGGAGGTCATGGTCGTGACCGCCTCCGGCTTCCAGCAGAAGATCGAGGATACCGCCGCCTCCATCTCGGTGGTGACCCGCGAGCAATTGGAGAAACGCGCCTATCGCGACGTGACCGACGCCCTGAAGGATGTGCCTGGGGTGGTGATCACCGGCGGTGGCAGCAGCAGCGATATCAGCATTCGTGGCATGGGCTCCAAGTACACGCTGATGCTGGTCGACGGCAAACGGGTCGACAGCCGTGGCACCCGTCCCAACAGCGACGGCCCCGGCATCGAGCAGGGCTGGCTGCCGCCGCTGCAGGCGATCGAGCGGATCGAAGTGGTGCGTGGCCCTATGTCCTCCCGCTACGGCTCTGACGCCATGGGCGGCGTCATCAACGTCATCACCCGCAAAACCGCCAGCATGACGGCCTGGCAGGGCTCGCTGCATGCCGACTCGACCTTCCAGGAGAACAAGGAGTCCGGCGACATCTTCCAGACCAACGCCTATACCGCCGGCGCCCTGGTGGATGGACTGCTGGGGATGCGGGTGAACGGCCAGCTCTCCCACCGTGGCGAGGATCAGTTCCAGAACGGTTTCGCCGAGCAGGAGATGCGCAGCGGTACGGCCGTCTTCAGCCTGACCCCGGACGAGCACAACCGCTTCGATTTCGAGGCCAGTCGCGGTCTGCAGGATCGCAACCGCACGCCGGGTGAATCACTCTCGGCCAAGTCAAAAACCAGCCTGAGCACCTACGAGCGCACCAACTTCGCCATCACCCACGACGGCCGCTATGACTTCGGCTCCTCCACCAGCTACCTGCAGCGGGAAGAGAACACCAACCCCGGCCGTCAGATGAAACTCATCAACACCATCGCCGATACCCACACCCAGTTTGAACTGGGGGCTCACTATCTGAGCGTGGGCGGCCAGTACCGCTACGAGGATCTGCAGGATCAGGGCAACCAGCTCAACGTGGCCAACCGCGCCAATCAGCTGACCCGCTGGAGCTGGGCCATGTTCGTGGAAGATGAGTGGTCACTGACCGACACCTTCGCCCTGACCGGTGGCGTGCGGATGGATCAGGACCAGAACTACGGCACCCACTGGAGCCCGCGTCTGTACGGGGTTTGGCACCTGGCCGAGTCCTGGACGCTGAAAGGGGGCGTCTCCACCGGCTATCGTTCACCGGATCTGCGCATGTCGGCCGCCAACTGGGGCCAGGCTACCGGCGGTGGCACTCAGGACGGCATGCTGGTCGGCAGCCCGGAACTGAAACCAGAAACCAGCGTGAGCCAGGAGATCGCCCTGCTGTGGGATGGTCAGCAAGGCTTGAACACAGGGCTGACCCTGTTCAATACCGACTTCGAGGACAAGATCTCCGAGATCCGCCGCTGCACCAGCAAGAACGACCCCTCCTGCACCCTGAACGGTCACACCTATGACTTCATCAGCGATCGCATCAACGTCGACAAGGCGAACATGCGCGGGGTGGAAGGCACGGCCAACTGGACCATCAACAATGCCTGGTCGCTGGCCTCCAGCTACACCTTCACCCAGTCCGAGCAGAAGAGTGGGGCGATGGAAGGCAAGCCGCTGAACCAGATGCCGCGCCACATGTTCAACACCACGGTCGACTGGCAGACTACCGAGACCGTCAGCCTCTGGTCACGGGTCAACTTCCGCAGCAAGACCTCCGATTACCTGAGCCGGGTCAAGATGGCCGAGGGCACCCCCTCCTACACCTTCTTCGACACCGGTCTGGTCTACAAGGCCAACGAACACCTGGATGTCACCGCCGGTGTCTACAACCTGTTCGACAAGACAGTGGATTACACCAGCTTCGGTACCGTGCTGGATGGTCGTCGCTACACCCTGGGCATGACCTACAACTTCTGATGTCAGGCCGCCGCCCGCTCTGGGCGGCGGTTTTTTATTTCCCCCCCTCGCCAGCCGCCTCTTTCACGTAGCTTGCCGCCTGCCAGGTGTTGCGCCCCTGCGATTTGGCGCCATACATCAGCTGATCCGCCTGCAACAACACCCGTCGACCTTCCGCCCCGCCCCCTGCCGGCACCCACACAGCCCCCGTGCTGATGGAGATGCCGAGCGCTCCGGCACTGGTTGGCAACTTGTGGCTATTGACCTCCCGCCCGATCCTGGCGGCCCACTGCTGCAGCGTCGCCATGTCCGCCACCAGCAGGCTGATGCAAAACTCCTCCCCGCCGATGCGGGCAAACAGGGCGCTGGCGGGCAGCACCCGCTGTACCTGCGCCACCATGGCCGACAATACCTCGTCCCCGACCCCGTGACCGAAGTGATCGTTGATCCCCTTGAAGCGATCGAGATCGAACAGCAGCAGGGCCGAGGCCTGACCGCTGGCCAGCCGCTGCTCCAGCAGTGGCAAAAAGGCGCGCCGGTTGAGGATGCCGGTCATGGAGTCGGTGCCGGCAAGGCGCTCCAGCCTGGCGTTGGCCTGGATAAGCTCCGCGGTGCGGCTCGCCACCGCCCGCCGCAACTGGATGATGTAGGCCATCAGCACCAGGCCGCCGATGGCCAGCAGCCAGGGCCAGAGATGGACCGGGTAGACGGTCTCGATGTGCATCCACTTGCGGACGATCCGTTCCCGATCCGCCTCGCCGATGCGGGAGAAGCCCTGCTCCAGCTCCTGCTGCAACGCCTGGTTGCCCTTGGCGACGGCGAAGCGGATCTCGTCGCTGTAGAGGTGGCGCACCGGGATGAAGCGGGTGGGATCCGCCGAGGTGTAGATGTAGAAGTTGGCCACCTGCAGATCGGCGATGAAGGCATCCAGCTCGCCGCTGAAGGCCGCCCGCAGCATGGCGTCGTTGTCATCGAAGGTGCGCAGGCGCGTGGTGGGGAAGTGCTTGCGGGCGTAGTACTCCTCGTAGCCCCCCGTCACCACCCCCACGCTCTCGTGCAGCAGGTAGTAGTTCACGTCCGAACCGCGCAGGGAGTTGGCGAAGAAGAGCTGGGAGTCGACATGGGAGAGGGCCTGACCGTAGTCGTAGACCAGATTGCGCTCCGGCGACCAGAGCAGGCCGCCATGGACATCGGCCTGGCCGTTGCGAACCAGGTCCAGCGAGGCCTGCCAGTCCACCAGCTTGAACTGGATCGGACGACCGGTGACCCTGCCATATTCGCGCCACAGATCGATCAGCAGGCCATCGGGCTCCCCCTCTTCATTGAGGTAGGAGAAGGGCTGCCAGGCCTTGGAGTTGGTCACGATGAGCGGCTTGAGGGGCGTATTCGCCAACACGGGCCACGCCTGTGCCAAGAGCAACAACCACACCCCGCACCAGACTCGCCACCGAAAACCAGAATCGCCCGCCATCCCTGCACCAACCTTGCTGTTTGGCCGTCTGTGCGGCCATCGATTATCGCCACCTTCAGCATAGAAGAACAAGCATGAGCGAGTATGAAATAGGCGTGATTTCAGTCAGATAAGTGCAAGATAAAAAACGGGGAGGCGGCTGGTCGCCATCCTCCCCGCCGTGCTCCCACCGCTCTTACAGCGGCAGGCTGATGCGCGCTTCCAGTCCGCCCTGTTCCCGGTTGTGCAGGGTCAGTTCGCCGCCGTGCTGGTGCACCAGGGTGCGGGCGATGGAGAGCCCCAGCCCCACGCTGCCGGATTCGGTGTTGCGGGCCTCGTCGAGTCGCACGAATGGCTTGAACACGTCCTCCAGCCTGGCCGGATCGATGCCGGGCCCTTGATCGCAGACCCGGATCACCAGCTCGCTGTCGGTGCGCTCCAGCGACACTTCAGCGCTGCCGGCGTACTTGATGGCGTTGCCGATGAGGTTTTGCAGCACCCGGCGCAGGGTATTGGCGCGGCAGGCATAGACCTGCTTGCCCTCGGCCAGGCAGGTAACCGGCTGGCCGGTGTCGGCATAGTCATCGCACAGGCTCTCCAGCAGGCTGACCAGATCCAGCTCCCGGGTCGCCTCCTGCTGCCCCTCCTCCCGGGCAAAGCTGAGGGTCGCCGCCAGCATCTGCTCCATCTGCTGCAGGGTCTGCTGGATCCGCTCCTTGTCCTCCCCCTCGTCCAGAAACTCGGTGCGCAGCCGCAGGCTGGTGATGGGGGTGCGCAGATCGTGGGAGATGGCCGCCAGCATCCGGGTGCGGTCCTGCACGAAACGATCGAGCCGGGTGTGCATGCGGTTGAAGGCCTGGATGGATTCGCGCACCTCGGTCGGCCCCTCTTCCCGCAGCGGCTCTATGTCCTCGCCACGGCCGAGCCGGTCCGCGTTGGCGGCCAGCTGCTTGAGCGGCAGGGTGGCGCGGCGGAACAACCAGATCATCAGGCCGATCACCAGGCTCGCCACCAGCATCAGGTTGAGGGTGGTCTGCCAGGACCAGCTGGCCGACTCCTTGTCCACCAGCGAGCTGAACTGCAGCCAGCCACCGCGCGGCAACTGGATGGATCCGTACAGCCGCATGTCCTGCGGTGGCGGCATCCCCTTGCGATCCTTCATCATCCGGCTGTGGTGCTGCCAGGCGCGGCTGCGCTGGGCATCCTGCTTGAGCTCGGCGCTGATCTCCACCATCAGGGTCGAGGGGTAGCCCAGCCGGGAGCGCACCAGCTGCTCGAAGCGGGGGCTGCGGTTGTCCGGTTGCAGCGGCTCGTCAGCGATGCGCAGCAGCAGGGTCTCGCTGCGGCTGGCCTTGATGATCTCGTCATAGAGGGAGGGGGGCGAGAGGGCCAGCAGCCGCACCACGGAGACGATACGCTGCATGGCGTTGCGGCTGTTGATGTAGCCGAGCGCCTCCTCCCGATCCGAACGGTAGATCTGGATGCTGAGCAGCTGGATCAACACCAGCCCGGCCAGCGCCACCAGGATGATCTGGCCGGTCAGCCCCTTGGGCCACAGTTTCGACCAGCCACGCTTGAGGATCCCCACGGCCTTATACCTGGGTCACATCGGCGGCGAACAGGTAACCGCCGCCCCAGATGGTCTTGATCAGCTCCGGATTCTTGGGATCCCGCTCCAGCTTGCGCCGCAGCCGGCTCACCAGGGTGTCGATGGCCCGGTCGAACGCCACTGCCTCGCGGCCACGAGCCAGATCCAGCAGTTGATCCCGGCTCAGCACCCGCTGCGGCCGCTCCAGAAAGACCCGCAGCAGGTCGAATTCGGCGGTGGAGAGGCTCAGGCCCACCCCTTCCTCATCCACCAGCTCGCGCCGGTTGATGTCGAGCAGCCAGCGATCGAAGCGCAGATCCCGGGTCAAGGTTTCGGCCGCCGGCTGCGGCTCGACTTGGGTGCGACGCATCACCGCCTTGATGCGGGCCAGCAGCTCGCGCGGATTGAACGGCTTGGCGAGGTAGTCGTCGGCCCCCATCTCCAGCCCTATGATGCGGTCGGTCTCCTCCCCCATGGCGGTGAGCATGATGATCGGCAGGCTGGACTTGGCCCGCAGCTCACGGCAAAGGGTCAGGCCGTCTTCTCCCGGCATCATCAGATCCAGCACCAGCAGATCGAACTCCCGCTCCTCCAGCAGCCGCTTCATCTCCTTGCCATCCCGGGCACAACTGACCCGCAGGCCGTGCTGCTCCAGAAAACGCTTCAGCAGATCGCGGATCTCGCTGTGATCGTCGACCACCAGAATGTGGGTGCTGCTTTGGTTCATGAGGCCTCTCCTGTTAGAGCTGGCACGAGTATACGAAAATCTGCCGGGTGGTTTGTGTCAAAGTGTGCCAGATCAGCAAGATGCCACACTCTGCTACAAAAAAGCGCCCGTTCGGCAAAGTTGAGACACAAGCCGGCTGTTTACTGTGGCCATCCCATCGGTTGCAGGAGTAGACAGGCCATGCTGGCCCTCACCACCCCCTTGCTGCTGGCCTTTGCCGCCAGCGAAGCCCTTGCCAGAAAGGCGAGCGGCAGCTCACCCCAACCGGCGAGCCCCCCGGACCATAAGCAGACATCCCCCGCCGACAGGGCCCCCGGCCGCTGCGACGCCAAGGGTGCGACCGAACCCCCTTCGTCATGATGTGCGGCCGCCAGGTGGCGGCTGCGCACCCTGACTTTTCTGCCGCCATCTTGCGGCGAGTCATACCAAGGAGACCAATATCATGATCAACAAGAGCCTGACTCTGTTAATGCTGGCTGGCCTGGCCCACACCGGCCTGGCCCAGGCCGCCCTGCCCGCCGACGTCAGTGCCGCCCCCGGCCTGCTGTTCGTCAACTGGCACGATGCCGTCAGCAGCAATGAGGCGCACCCCACCCTGGTGATCCGCAACGCCACCGGCGACGTGCTCAAGCGGGTGCCTGCCGAGTTGCAGGGGATGCAGCAGGTGCGTCTGCCGATGCGGGCCCAGGGTGACCTGACCCTCAGCCTGGACGGCGAGAGCAGCAGCTATCGCATGCCCTACAGCGTCGGCAGCGGTCGCCAGCGCTAAGCCGGCCCCAGCCTAAAAATACCCCGCCAGCGGACGACGCTGACGGGGTATTTTTATTTCCCGTCCGGCATGCACCCGGTCAAGCCCTGTACAGCGTCACCGTGTCACACTCTGCTACAAAATAGGCTTCAACTGGCAAAGTTCAGACACCAGTCTGGTGTTTACTTAGGGTCAAGGCGAGCAAGCCGACCCCGAACTCAATCCGCAAGGAGATAGACCATGAAAAAACTGACCAAGACCCTGCTGACCGCCACCCTGATCCTTGGCCTGCCGCTCGGCGCCTATGCCGCCAGCGAAGCCGTCACCACCGCCCAGCCCGGCATGATGACCGACTGCCCGATGGATGGCAGCGGCATGATGGGCGGCAAGCACCATGGCGGCCGCCACGACAAGATGGCCCGCATGCAAAACATGACGCCGGAGCAGATCCAGACTCACCTGCAGCAGCGTTACGACAAGATCGAAGACCCGGCCAAGAAGGCTGAATTCGTAAAAAACCTGAGCCTGCGTGCCGACGGCATGACCAAGCACGCCGAAGCGATGAAGCAGTTCGCCGAAGCGCATCAGTAAACGCACTTCGACCCGAAACAGGGTGGCCTCGGCCACCCTTTTTTCGTTCCGCCCTCCCGCTCGGGTGGTTGCCCGCCGAAATCCACTCCAACATCCCTCACTCTCTTCGTCCCTGCTCCGGGTTCTGTGAGCGATAACAAACGTTTTATGTTCGAAATAGCTAATAATGGCGCCTCGCATAACAAGGTCGCGCATCGGCGAACCAACAAAAGACAGGAGTCGTTATGGGGTGGAGTCTGGGGACAATCAAGGGGCGCTATAGCGCCGTTTTTGTGGGATTCATGGCGCTGGTGTGTGCCCTGACGGTATTTGGCATCCAGCTCTGGATCAAACCGGCGCTGCAGAAGGCCGGTGAACAGAACGTGGCACTGCGGGTCAGCGAGATCGCCACCGACATCCGCGATCAGCTCAACGGGGTGCAGAGCCAGTCCCGCAGCATCACCCAGCTGGTCGCCCAGCTGCCGAGCGAACAGATCGATGCCCTGCTACCAGCACTGATCGACCAATACGGCAATGCCATGGTGTTTGGCGGCGGCATCTGGCCACTGCCGGATCAGCGGGAAGCCGGTCGCGCCAAGTTCAGCACCTTCTATCACAGGGATGCGGCCAACAAGCTGATCCCCAACACCTACTGGAACTCGGCTGAGGCCCCCAACTACTTCGAACAACCCTGGCATAAGGCGGGACAGCAAGCCCCTCAAGGCATGTGTGCCTGGGCCGCCGCCTACAAGGACGGCGCCAGCCAGCAGCCGAGAACCAACTGCGCCATGGGGATCTACCGCAATGGAGCCCTCTACGGGGTGTCGACCATAGACGTGACCCTGGGCTTCTTCAACGATCTGGTGGCCAGCAAGGAGCAGGAGATCGGTGGCCAGGTGATGATCGTCGAGGCTGACGGCAAGATCCTGAGCCGAAACGCCCGCCTGAACGGTGATGTGGTGCTGGGCAATCTCTCCGCTCACGCCGATTATCCCTTCGCCAGCGCCATTGCCGGCCTGCTCGGTCAAGCCCGCAGCCAGGCGCAGTTGCGCACCACTTTCCAGGATCAGGGGGAGGAGCAGACCCTGCTGCTGCAAGCCATCGAGGGGACGCCCTGGTTGCTGGCGACTGCCCTGCCAACCAGCCTGCTGACACAAGACAGCAGGGACGTGCTCACCACCCTGGCCTCTATCCAGCTGCCACTGGTAGGACTGCTGTTCGGGCTGATGTTGCTCGCCGTCAGTCAACTCGGCAACCGGCTGCAGACCCTCAAGCAGAATATTGATGCCCTCAGTGCCGGTGATGCCGACCTGACCGCCCGCATTCAGGTGAAGGGGCACGATGAGCTGGATCACATCGCCCTGTCGGTGAACCGCTTCATCGCCTATCTGCAGCAGATGATGGTACAGGTGACGGACGCCACCGACCTCATCACCCAGGAGCTGGCACGCCTCGATCAGCAGACCGGCCAGGCCAGACGGATCCTGAACGAACACGCCGCCGAAACGGAGCAGGTAGTCACCGCACTCACCGAACTCAGCTCCACCGCCGACAGCGTGGCGCAACACGCCAGCGATTCGGCCAGCTTCACCGAAGCCGCCAACGGCCAGGCCGCCAATTCACGCACCGTGGTGGGATCGGCTTCCGCCAGCGTGGTGGCCCTGATCGACGAGGTGGATCTGGCGGCCGCCAAGGTGCTGGAGATGCAGGAAGATGCCCAGCAGATCGGCAGCGTACTCGGGGTGATCGGCGGCATCGCCGCCCAGACCAACCTGCTGGCGCTTAATGCCGCCATCGAGGCGGCGCGGGCCGGTGAACAGGGACGCGGGTTCGCAGTGGTCGCCGACGAGGTGCGCGCCCTGGCCGCGCGCACCCAGAACAGCACGGCCGAGGTGGGCAGCATGCTGTCACGCCTCACCCAGGGCGTCGCCGAAGCCGTGGTCGCCATGGAACATACCAAGCGCAGCTGTCAGGCGGCAGCGGATACCACGGGCCAGGTGACGGGGGGGCTCGACAACATGGCCGACTCAGTGGTGCGGATCCACGACCTCAGCAGCCAGATCGCCACCGCCGCCGAGGAGCAGAGCCGGGTAACCGAGGAGATCAACCGCAACATGGTGAGCATTCGCGACATGCTCAACCTGCTGCTGGAAAACGGCCAGCACACCGAACAGAGTGCAGCGGCGCTGCTCAGCTCCAATCGCCAGTTGCTGGCGCTGGTACATCGCTTCAAGGTTTGATGGCCGCATCAGGCAGCAAAAAGGGGCCCGCGGGCCCCTTTTTTCATGCACGTCGTTCAGACTCAAGCCTTGGTCTTGTCGACCAGGTTCAGGGTCTTGACGGTCTCGCCTTCGAACTTGATGAGCACGTTCTTCTGAGCGGCTTCGGCATCCTTGAACAGGGTCTTGGAGGTCTCTGCCAGCATGGGAGAAACCTTGTTCAGGGCGCCCAGGTCATAGGTCCACACTTCCAGACCAGCTTCGGTCTTGGTGCTGGCCGGTGCGCCCAGCTTGTCCTTGATGGCCTGCTTGTTGGAACCGCCTTCCTTGATGTCCAGCGCCTTCTTGATCGCTTCATTGGAGGCGCTGTCCATGGCGGAGCCGGCCATCTCTTTGGCAGTGCTGGTCACGCTGCTGGTCACTGTGTCGGTCAGGGAATCCATCAGACCGGCGTTGGCCATCAGGGGCAGTGCAGTCAGGGCAACCAGGATGCTCTTTTTCATCGTTTCATGTCTCGCGGGGGATTAAAGAGCGCGCATCAGACCAGCGTACTCGTACGGAGTCAAGATGAGGGTGCGGTCAAGACGCATTCGGGGGGGGGATAACCAGAATAATCCGACATGACAACGAGCTCGCCGGACCATCGACGCCGGCTATGGGCGGACTACTCGCAGATCTGGTTCTTACCCGTCAGCTTGGCCTGGTAGAGGGCCCGATCCACCCGCACCATCAGCTGGCTCATGGGCTCGTCCGGCTGGTACTCGGCCAGCCCGAAGCTCATGGTGATATCGAAGTGCTGGCAGACCCGCGACTGCACCAGCAGCTCCCGCAGCTTGTCGGCCACCAGCCGGCCATCAAGCCGGCCGGTATTGGGCAGCACCACCATGAACTCGTCGCCGCCCCAGCGGGCAATCAGGTCGATTTCACGGATATGGCTGCGCACCAGCGCCACTATGTTGATCAGGGTCTGATCCCCGGCGTGGTGGCCGTGGTTGTCATTGATCTGCTTGAAGTCATCCACGTCCATGGCGATGACGGAGAAGGGCTGATGAAAGCGCTTGGCCCGCTCGCACTCCTGGCGGATGGCCCGCTCCAGCCGGTAGCGGCTGGCGGCACCGGTCAGGGCGTCGGTCTCCGCCAGCTGGCGGTTCTCCTCCGCCTTCTGCTGCAACGCCTCGTTGAGCCGCACCAGCTCGGCGGTGCGCTCGGCAATCTGTTGCTCCAGGGTGTGATTGCGCCGCTCCAGCTGCTCCAGCAGCAGCTTCTGGGCGTGGATGTTGCGATGGGCGCCGATCATCCGGGCCACCGACCCATCCGGGTTGCGGGCGATGACGCGGCCGCAATCCTCAATCCAGATATAGTCGCCAGCGCGACTGCGGCAACGATACTCGACCCGGTAGTCGGGGGCGGCGCCGCTCAGGTAGGCATCGAAGCTGGCCATCACCCGATCCATGTCGTCGGGGTGGATCACGCTCTCCCAGGTGAAGACGTTGTTGCCAAGGGAGTGAGGCTCGTAACCCAACATCTGATACCAGCCCGGGTTGCGATAGACGAAGCCGGTGTTGGCATTCCAGTCCCAGATCCCGTCGCTCACCACCGCCAGAATGCCGTGTATCACGGCCTCGCTGACATCCGAGATCCTGATCGTGTCGCTGTCCTGCAGCATGGGAGACCATCCTTGTCTTGCCGCCCCGCAGGATGCGGGGCATTCCAGCCTGATGTTGAGAAATGACAGCGGCAGACGGCTGCACAGCCCGCTATCCGTTGATCGATGAAAACCGCCACCGCTTGTTCCGGTTATCGGCCGCCATCGGGTTCGTCTGAATAACAGTAGCAACCAGTGTGGCTCAATATTTCACCCTTGTCCGGTTTTAAAGGCGGGATGATGCAGGCTGCGATAGTGGCTGGGCGCCAGGCCGTGCTGGCGTTTGAAGGCGGTGGAGAAGTGGTACTCGTTCTTGAAGCCGCACTGCTCGGCCAGCAGCTTCACCGAGTCGGCCCGGCTGGCCAGCAAAAGTGCCGCCCGCTGCAGCCGCAGCCGTTGCAGCAGCGCCATGGGCGCCAGCGCGAAGTGCTGCTGGCAGAGCCGGTAGAGCTGGCGCTCGGAGAGGTGCAGGGCGCCGGCCATGCGCGCTATGTCCCACGGCTCGGTCAGCGCCTCTTTGAGCAGCAATTCGAGGCGCAGCGCCAGCCGCTCGCCACGCCGTTGCCCCTCCCCCTTCTGCAGCAGCCGGCGCAGGTAAAAGCCGAGCTGCTCAACCAGCAGGGCGCTGAGCAGCGGGTCCTGATGACGTTCCTGCTCCGCATAGAGGTTCTCGAGCGTGCGCAGCACGGTGGCCTGCTGGGAGGTGCAACCAAGCCGGGGGTGGCTGGCGAAGGCATCCCAGGGGGAATCCTTGTGCAGCAGCAGCCATACCAGCTCCCACTCGCCCGTCTCGTTCAACGGCTGATCCAACGGCTCGTTCACCTGCTCACTAAGCTGCTCACTAAGTTGATAGCAGAGCGGCTCCCCGGCCGGGATCAGCGCCCACTCGCCGACCTGCAACCGCTCGCGGCGATCACCCACCTGCACCTCCCCCTCGCCGCCCAGGGTCAGCAGAAAACAGTGCACATCGGCAAAGCGGCGCGCGATGCGGTAGCGGGTCTTGAGGCGGGAATAGCCCGCCAGCCACACCCGCTCCTGTGCGAGGGCCGGCAGCAGGCTGTCACAACAGATCTGCTCGCGGCAGTCGGGGGAGACATCGACAAGATCGGTGTTGGCAGTTTCAGACATCATCAGGACGGGCTCAGCCATGTCGAAGGGACAGGCCCCAGCATAGCATTAAGGGCATCAAGTCACAGGAGACCAGCCATGCATATCAACCACGTCGCCATCTGGGCGCAGGATCTGGAGGCGCTCAAGGCATTCTACTGCACCCTGTTTGGCGGGCAGGCCAATGAGCGCTATCACAACCCGAGCAAGCAGTTCAGCTCCTACTTCGTGCGCTTCAAGGGGGGCGCCAGCCTGGAGCTGATGCACACCCCCATCCTGTTTCCGACGGATCTGCATCTGCCACACCCGTTGCAGGGACTGGCCCATCTCGCCTTCTCCCTCGGCAGCGTGGAGGAGGTGGACAAGATGACCGCTCGCCTCAAGCTGCTCAAGGGCGCCGAGGTGAAACACCTGGACGGCCCCCGCTGGACCGGCGACGGCTATTACGAAAGCACCTTCCTCGACCCGGAAGGCAACCGGCTGGAGCTGACCATCTAATCCCTGAGATCTCCCCTCACCCTGCCCTCTTCCAACGGGAGAGGGGATAAAACTGCATCGGGGATATGATCGCCAGCCAGGTAGGTTCGATTAGCGAAGCTTAATTGGGGAGCGGTAACGAGATTGATCTCTTATTTTCTTGCAGGAGAGACGCTGGAAGTGAGGGGATAGAAAAATAAGATTTTTCTGGATATACCTTGTAGCTCTCTAGGTATGACCCAGCCTCATTGACCCGTGTTTTCACCCACACCACACCATAATCCCCAATCCGTTCCTTTCCAAGTTTATTATTACTGTAACAAATATTGAACCAATACCCAGTATGCTTATCTTTTATCTTTAAGCCAGCCTCACAATGCCCGCTTTTACCTTTGGATGGTCCGGGGTGAACCACTTTATATTCCGTGTCATAACTAATAGTTTTATCTGGATAAAAATAGACGTACATATCATAGCCACTCCATGACGATATAAACATCATAAAAAAACAATAACCAAAGGCTTTTGTGATATGTTTTAATGCGTCGCGACTGGGACATCGAAAAGCAGTGAATATCGCACAAACCAACCCAAACAGCGCACTAATAGTAATATAGGTGAGCAACTCTGGAACCGACTCAGCAATCACTGTCTTATCTGACAAAACCCATTGAAATAATATGTTTGCCAGCCATATAAAAGACAAGAATATAACACTAGCACCAAGCAACTTTGCTTTGCGCCGCTCGTTTTCAAAACTATAAATTGTCATTTTACTGCCTGATTTATCATTAAAAAAAGAACAGCATTTGACAATTTTGCATGATAAATATGAGCGGTGCAATTCACTTCGTTCATTGCACCCTACCCGATTTTACGAAATGAGCATTGTGTCAACCTGCTCCCCTCACCCTAGCCCTCTCCCGGAGGGAGAGGGGATCATCCAGCATCAGGGATATGGCGTTGGCAATAGCGTGTGAAGCGACGGAACCAAATCTCCCTTCTCCCCTTGCGGGAGAAGGGTCGGGGATGAGGGGGAGGAAAAAAGAGATGACGCGGTAAACGTTGGGCTTCGCAACGCGAAGCACCAACCTACGAGATAAACTACAAACCATGAAATAATCAGAATGGAATCTCATCATCCCATACATAAAATTTATTTCTAATATCGGATATTTCATTTCTAATTTTTTCTATCTCATCAAGTTTCTCATTGCTTACCACTCTATTTTCAAGTGAATTCAATGCCTTGTCTAGATTATTAGCAAATCGTCCAATATAATCTTTTTGCTCTGAATCCTGTGCTGACAAACGCTTATTTAAATGCTCCAGTTGTACAATGGAAAGACTTAATTTATTGTTCTCTGCACGGAACTCTTTTGATTTAAGTTCGAAGTCAGAAAGCAACTTAGAATATTTCCCCTTCAGGTTTATTATTTCGCGAATGAGCTCTAGCTTTTGCTCTGCCCATAGCTCCAGTTCCTTGTCTTTTAACTTAACAACATATTCATCTGTCGACTCAATTTTTGCGCATACGGTCTCCTTTCTTCTAATAAAGGCATCTTTTTGTGCTTTATTGCTATTTCTGTCTCTAACTTGATCAATGCAATTGTCATGTATAAAGCTGTAGAGCGTATTTAAAATAGGAAGTATTACTAAATATCCAACAGATACTGAAAATGGGATTAACAGATCATCTGTAAACCCCCAACTTTTGCTCTTTATAATGTCAAGCTTCCCTTGGTTACTTTCCAATATAAACCTAGCCACTCCATTTATATTCAAAAACATCCAAGACAAGACGAACGCGCCGATAATAGGATTGTTTAGTCTAGATGTTGCATTATCTTTCAATGACTTAAGTAAATCCTTCATCAATAACCTCTAATCAGAATTGATTCGTGATAATAAGTAGTAAACTTCTTTTCTCATGGCGGTAAATCCCTTACCGCCATCCAATCAATCACTCCCCCAACCTCTCCGCCAATCCGGAATAACGCTCGGTCTTTTTCCGCACGGCCTGTGCCAGCAGGGCGCGATCGCCGTAGAGATCGAGGCGAGCTTTGGCGCGGGTGATGCCGGTATAGACCAGTTCGCGGGTCAACAGCGGGCTGGAGCTGTCGGGCAGCACCAGCACGGTATGGGCAAACTCCGATCCCTGGGATTTGTGGATGGTCATGGCGTAGACAGTCTCGTGGGGCGGCAAGCGGCTGGGCAAAAGCGCCCGCAGGGTGCCGTCCGGCTGCTCAAACCATACCTTCAAACGGCCACTTTCATCGGGCAGGCAGAGCCCCATATCGCCGTTGTAGAGGCCGACCCCGTGGTCGTTGCGCACCACCATCACCGGGCGACCGGCATACCAGTCGCCGTCGCGGGCAATCAGGCCAGCCCGTGACAGGGCCAATTCGAGCCGTTCATTAAGCCCCAGCACCCCGAACGGGCCATCACGCAGGGCGCAGAGGATCTGGAAGCCGTTGAATGCCTTGAACACGGCGGCGGGATCTTCCCCCGCGCGGGCCGCCTTCAGATAGCTGCCGTAACCGGCCACCCCCTGGGCAATCAGGGCGTCGTAGGCCTCACCGGCCCAGGGGTGCAGGCTGATATCGGCGAATCCTGCGCCCCAGACAGCCTCCACCGCCGTGGCATCGCCGCTGTTGCAGGCGCGCGCCAGCTGGCCGATGCCCGAATGCTGATCAAAGCGCCAGCTCTTGGCCAGCAAACAGAGGCTGTCGCGCACCGGTGCCCCCGCGGGCGAGCCCTGCAGCCGGTAGCCGGTCTGGCGGGAGAGCCAGTCCGCCTGCGCCGGGCTGATGCCCTGTTCGATAAAGCTGCAGATATCGCCGAGCACGGCCCCCGCCTCCACCGAGGCGAGCTGATCCTTGTCGCCAAGCAGGATCAGGCGGGCGTGGCTTGGCAGCGCGTCGAGCAGCCGCGCCATCATCGGCAGGTCGACCATGGAGGCCTCATCCACCACCAGCAGGTCGAGGTGCAGCGGGTTGCCAGCGTGGTGGCGGAACTGGCTGCGCCCCGGAATGACCCCGAGCAGCCGGTGCAGGGTGCCCGCCTCGGTGGGGATGGCTTCCACCCATTCGGGGGGCAGATCCAGGGCCTGCAGGGCAGAGCCGATACTCTCGGTGAGGCGCGCCGCCGCCTTGCCGGTGGGGGCCACCAGCCGGATCGCCGGGGCCTTGCCTGCCTGCAGACCGGTCTCCACCAGAATGGCGAGCAGTTTGGCAACCGTGGTGGTCTTGCCGGTGCCGGGGCCACCTGAAATCACCGCAAAGGGGCGTGCCGCCGCGGTGGCCGCCGCCAGCTTCTGGCCATTGCAGCAGAGCGCCTCGGGCACCAGCGCATCCAGCTTGCTCAAGTCGCTCGCCGCCTGGGCGCTGGCCAGCAGCGCCTCGATGGCGGGCCAATCCACCTCGTTCGGGAACACCAGATCCAGGTACTTCAGGGTAAAGTGGCGGGCCGAGAAGTCAGGGGCGAGGCGGGCCTTGAGCAGCGCCGCGAACACCAGGCCGTAGTCGCGGGCAAACAGCCGCGACAGGGCGGGGGCAATCTCCGGCCATTCGGCGCGTTCACTCAAGGCGCGCAGGTGGCGAGCCACCCCCAGCTCAAAGTCGTGGTAGCGGGTGAGGTAGAGCCGCCCATGCCAGAGCCGCAGCGGCCAGCGCGGAGCGAGCCCCTCATCCTGCTCGGTGCCAACCAGGGGACTGGCTGCAAACAAGGCGGGCCAGCGGGCAGGATCCGCCAGATCGGCCAGCAGATCCCGGCTCTGCTGGGGATCCAGCCCGAACGGGCGCAAGGATCCCTTTTCGTTACCGGAATGTGCCAGCATCTCCAGCGGCAGACAGACATGGCCGCGCCCCAGCTCGAAGCAGGTGAGCGCAGCCCCCAGCACCAGCTCGGGGCTGCCGCCAAGATCGGCCACCAGTTTGGCAAATTGCAGATCCAGCTGGCGAATGCGGCCGGCCAGCGCCAAAGCCTTGAGCCGTTCAATCATCATGGTGCCGTTCATGCTTCTACCCCGTTATCCGATACCCCGGCGAGGGCGGGCGCCGCCCCCTCGCCAAACAACCGATCCAGCCCCAGCACCAGCTCACGGCTGGGGCGGGTATGGAAAATCCCCCCCTGCGGCATGCCGCGCAGGAACAGATAGAAGACCCCGCCAAAGTGCTGCTCGAAGTCGTAGCCCGGCAGGCGCAGGGCCAGCAGACGGTGCAGCGCCAGCGAGTAGAGCTGGTATTGCAGGTCGTAGCGGTGCTCGGCCATCGCCTGCTCCAGCGCCGGACGGCTGTAATCGGCGGGGCTCATACCGAGGTGGTTGGATTTGTAGTCGAGCAGATACCAGCGCCCCTGCCACTCGAACACCAGGTCGATAAAGCCCTTGAGCATCCCCTGCACGGTGGCAAAGCTGAGCGGCTTGTTGCCCCGCGACAGCGGGTCGTGCTGCTGGCAGAGCGCGGTCAGCGCCGGTGCCGTCACCCGCCCCATGGGCAGGAAGAACTCCAGCTCCACCTGCTTGCGCTCGGGGGCCAGATCCCGCAGCCGCACCGGCTCGCCAAAGCCCGTTTCCAGCGGGGTATTCAGCACCGCCTCCACCTGCTGTTGCAGTACGGGCGCCCAGCTTTCGTCGAAGCCATCCTGCGTCAGCAGGGTGGCGATGTGCTCCGCCAGCGGCTCGCCGCCGGCGCTTTGAAAATCGATGGTCTCGAACAGGCTGTGCAGCAAGGTGCCGGGGCGCGCGCCCTTCGGGAAGGTGAAGATGGAGGGTTGTAGCTCGTCCTCTTCGTGTACAACAGCCGCCTCGGCAACGACCTCCACATCGAAGCCGGGATTGGCCAAGACCCCCTTGCTGTGGCCGTGCCCCTGCGCCGCCAGCCCGGAGTAGGAGCTGATCCACCAGTCCCGCTCAAGGGTGCCGGTAAAGCGGCGCACCTGCGGCTCGCCCAGTTGCTCCTCCTCCGCCGCCATGGGGGCCGGGCGGGTGAGCGAGGGCTCACCGACGGCCACTCCGGGCAGCGCCTGCGCCAGCTCGGTCAGAGCGGTCGCCAACGTCGCGGCATCCCCCTCCTCGCCCTTTTGCAGCAGGTAGCCGATGGCGGTCTGGTGCAGGTCGGTCTTCTCCGACTTGCCATTGCCGGAGCGAACCGGTGCCAGCCCCAGCCAGGTGGCGTAGACGCCCCGGGTCAGCGCCACGTAGAGCAGCCGCAAATCTTCGGCAAGCCGCTCGCGGTCGGCCTCCGCCAGGGACGCTTCGGCACCGGTCAGATCGAGCACGGTGCGATTGCCCGCGCCGTCCGCTTCGTGGAACAGCGGAGTATCGGCAGCGCGGTGGCTGCAGATAAAGGGCAGGAACACCAGCGGGTACTCCAACCCCTTGGATTTGTGGATGGTGACGATCTGCACCAGCTTGCGCTCGGATTCCAGCCGCAGTACCTGCTCAGCATCCTGGCCGTCGGGGCGGCTCGCTGCCTCCCCCAGCCAGCGCAGCAGGGCATATTCGCCGTCCAGCTCGCAGCTCACCTGTTGCAGCAGCTCGCCGAGGTGGAGGAAATTGGTCAGCCGCCGCTCGCCATTCGGGCTCGCCAGCAGGGAGGAGGCAAGATTGCGCCGGTGCAGCAGGGCGCGCAGCATGGCCAGCACGCCGCGCTTGTGCCAGATCTTGCGGTACTCCATAAACTCCTGCACCGCGCTCTCCCACGCCCGCTCGTCACTGGCGAGCTCGTCGAGCGCCTTGGCGTCCAGATCGAACAGCCCGGTGGCGAGCGCCGCCCGCAGGCTGCGTTCCTCACCCGGGTTCTGGCAGGCGTGCAGAATGAGCAAAATTTCCCGCGCCTCCACCTGCGCCAGCACGCTCTCGCGATTCGACAGGTAGACGGAGGCGATGGCGAGTCGCGCCAGCTCCTGCTGCACCAGCTTGCCCTCGGCGCCGGTGCGCACCAGCACGGCGATATCCCCCGCTTTCACCGCCTTGTCGCCAATCTGCGCCTTGCCCGCGCGGGCCAGGGTCAGCAGGCGGTGGATCTCCACCGCCGTGGCGCGAGCCGTTCGGATCTGATAATCCCCCTTGTTGAAGGTGGGCTGGCCGCTCAGCTGCCAGCAGTGGAGCACGGGAGCGGCGTCGCCATCCAGCTGCAGCGCCTTACTCTTGCCCTGCGCCTCCACCGGCAGGAAGGGGATATCCGCCTCGTAGATAAAAGGGTCTTTGGCCCGCTCGAACAGGCCGTTGACCGCCCCCACCAGCGCCCTTCTGGAGCGCCAGTTACGCCCGAGGGTGTAGTGGGCGCTCACATTTCGCCGCGCCTGAATGTAGGTAAAGATGTCGGCGCCGCGAAAGCCGTAGATGGCCTGCTTGGGGTCACCGATCATCAGCAGCGCCGTGTCGGTGTGGCCACCGTAAAGACGGTGGAAGATGCGGTACTGCTGGGGGTCGGTATCCTGAAATTCATCGATCATCGCCACCCGGTAGGTGGCGCGAATGCGCTCGCACAGCCGCTCGCCAAGGCCGGAGCCGAGCGCCCCGTCGAGGTCTTTGAGCAGGTCATCGAACGAGAGCTGATGGGCTTGGCGCTTGCTGGCCTGCATCCGGCTGCGCACCACCACCGCCGCCCGTTGCAGGATCAGATCCCGAATGCCGGGGCGGCTCGCCAGCAACTGGTCGATCTGGCTAAAGAGCGGTAGGGTCGGCACTGCGCCCCCCTTCTTGAGGTTCTCCTCCAGCACCGTCTGGCCGAAGCGCTCCAGCTCCTTGGGAATGGCGTAGCCGCTGTGCTCGTCCTGCGCCCAGTCGGCTATCTTGGCAAGCCAGCCTTCGTAATTCTTGCCGGTGTAACGGCTGATCTGGCCGTCGGTCTGGCGGCGGATCTCGTCCCCTTGCGCCAGCCATTCGCGCTTCACCGCCTCAATGCGGGCCATGGCCGCCTGATGGCGGGCGGCCAGGGTTTCGTCCCCCGCCGGTGGGCGCATCTCCAGCTCGCTGTTGTCGAGCCAGCTACCCATCTCCCGCAGCAGGGCGGCGGGGCTCGGCCAGAGCGCACGCACCGCGCTGGCGAGGGGCTTGTCCACTGGATAGAACTCGGATCGCCAGTAGTCGCTCACCGCCTGCAGCCTGAGCTGGCTGTCGTCGGTGAGAAATTCGGTTTCAAAGAGAGCGCCCGACTCGAAGGCGTTCTGTTTCAGCATCCGCTGGCAGAAGCCGTGGATGGTGAATACCGCCGCCTCGTCCATCTGGCGCTCGGCGGCCAGCAGGCGGCGGGCCGCCAGCTCGTGATCCTCCACCTCCGCCAGCAGCTGGCTCAGCAGGGCGTCCTTGCTCTCACCGCGCATAAAGGCGAGGCGCGCCTCGTGAATGCGGGCGCGGATCCGCCCGCGCAGCTCGGCGGTGGCCGCCTCGGTAAAGGTCACCACCAGGATCTCGGTCACCGAGAGCGGCCGCTCGTGGGCGCTGGGTTGACCGGCGTCTTCCCCCTCTTCAATGAGCGGGCCGTGGCCCAGCAGCAGACGCAGGTAGAGCCCGGCGATGGTGTAGGTCTTGCCGGTGCCGGCAGAGGCCTCGATCAGTCGTTCACCATGGAGGGGAAAACGTAATGTATTGAGCGAGTTAGCCATGATTACATCATCTCCATGGTGGTCAGCAGCGGGGTCAGGTGTTCACGGGCCAGCGCCTGCAACTGGGCCAGCACGGCCTCGTCGAGTTCCGGGAAACAGCGGGCGACATAAGCGTCTTCCCCCTCCCCCTTGGCCATGTAGCCGCCGTTGAAGCGGGTGAGAGCCGCCTTGTCGGCCGCCTCCGGCTTCTCCGGATCCTTCTCGATCGCCTTGAGCCAGTCCCAGGCGGTGCTCGGGAAGAAGGGCAGCGGCCGCTTCATCCCCTGCATCCAGAGCGCCACCAGCGCCGCCAATTTGGGCCGCGCCTCGTCAGCCGGGAGCCTGGCCAGCCGCAGACTCTGCTTGGCGTCAAACAGCAGGGTGTCGCCGGGGGCGTCGCTTAAGGAGAGGCAGAGGTGCTGGATCCAGCCCAGCAACAGATCCTTGCCGTTGAAGCTGCCGGGTTTGACCACCAGCAAGCGTCCCTTCTGGGTGTCGATCCACCCTTGCAGCTGACCCTGGGCCAGCGCGATATCGACCTCCACCGCCTGTTTCTCCGCCTCATTGGCTGCCACCCAGGGCCGCAGCCGCTCCGCCAGCTTGCCCATCTCGGCATCCAGATCCTCCAGCAGCAGGCTGCCGAACCACCCTTGCGGCAGCAGGCCGGTGAGCTGCAGCCGCTCGCGCCGCACGGCACTGTCCCCCTGTGCCAGGTGAGCATCAAGCAGCAGGTCTTTCAGCTGATAATGTTGCAGGCCGTCCAGCTCGAACGGCTCGCTCTCCTCGATGTTGGCTTCGTTCAGCTCAAACCACACCTTGAGGCGGCGGTTGAGGAAGTAGCGGGCTGGCTGGCGATAGAAGCGCAGCAGCTCCGCCAGCTCCAGTCCCTGCTCCTTGCCCCATTCGGGAGGGAGCGGCAGCTCGCCGCTCTGGAAATTGGCCGCGCCGCGCTGCGGATGGAGGGCCGGCAACCAGTCGGCGGCATAGGTAAAGAGGCCGGAGCCTGCAGCCGGATAGAAGTAGGCGTGGCTGTAGGGGGTGAGCGGATGCTGGGTGATCAGGTGCGCCAGCAGCCGCTTGCCGGAGCTCTCGTCATCGAGCTTCTCATCCCCCACCAGCACGAAACCCTGCCGCACATAGTCGATGAGTTCGGCCAGCAGCACCGAGGGCACCTTGTCGCTGTTGTCCTGCGCGCTGAAGCCCTGATAGCTGATGTAGAGCCCCTGCTGGGCACTCAGTAGCGCCTCGAGAAACAGGTAGCGGTCGTCATCACGACGGGAGCGATCCCCGCGCCGCGACGCCACCGCCATCAGATCGAACCCCATGGGTGGCAGGGTGCGCGGGTAGACGCCGTCGTTCATGCCGAGCAGGCAGACCTGCTTGAAGGGGATGGAGCGCATCGGCATCAGGGTGCAGAAGTTGACCTGACCGGCGAGGAAGCGCTGGCTGGAGCGGGACTCCCCCAGCACGCTGCCAAGGTAATCCTGCAACAGGTCCGCACTGATGGGCTGCTCGAAGCGAGCCTCGCCAAGCTGGGCAAGCCAGTCGGCCAGCTGGCTGCGGATCAGTTGCAGCTGGCGCTCTTCATCCTCGTCGGCCAGATAGAAGCGCTCCAGCAGCGCGTTTAGGCAGGCGACCCACTCCCCCAGCGGCTGCGCCTGTTGCAGCCGGGGCAAGAATTCGGCCAGCGAGTCGACGAACCAGGCGAGCTTGCCGAGCGCCAACCCCTGCTGACCTTCGATATCGGCGTAAGGCAAGATGCCCGCCACCGGCTCACCGTCGCCCATGGCAAAACCGAGCAGCATGCGGCGCAGGCCGAACAGCCAGCTGTTGCCAGAGAGGCGCGGCAGATCGAAGCGCTCGGGGTAGCCGTCATCCAGCCCCCAGCGGATGCCGGTCTCCTGCACCCAGACCCGCAGCTGGTTGAACTCCTCGTCATCCAGCTCGAAGCGGCGCAGCACGGCGGGCACCTCGAGAATGGCGAGCAGCTCGCCCGCCCCGAAGCGGGCGTTGGGCAGCCTGAGCAGGGCGAGGAAGCTCTGCAGCAGCGGGCTCTCCTGACTGGCCGCCCGATCCGATACCGCGAAGGGGATCTGGCCACGCGCGCCAAACACCGCCTGAATGTAGGGGCCGTAGCTGTTCACGTCCGGCATCATCACCACCACGTCTTTCGGGGTGAGGGAGGTGTCCTGCTCGAACAGCGCCAGCAGCCGGTCGTGCAGCACCTCGAGTTCACGCATCGGGCCGTGGCAGGCGTGGATCTGCAGGGATCCATCGGTCGGATCAAGCGGGCTCTTGTGGTGGCTGGCGTCGAGATCGAATGACCCTGCACCTCTGTTACGCAGGTCCAGCACATCTCCCTGGATACAACGCAGTAGGCTGTTTTCTGTGAGATCAGAAAAGACATCGACCTCAAAACAAGGCAGATCTATTAATTGGTGAACATAGTCACGACCTAGCTTGCCCATCGATGCAAGAAGTGGGTTGATGCTGGTGTCATCGTAAGTTTCTGGTGTGATCCCCGGCTTGAGGCGATTCTCGAGCTTTGCCATCGTCTTTCTGTCACGAATATCACCCCAGTAATGGCGACAGGGGTTAGAGAGAAAAAGGTGCACATCTACGCGTTCACTTAGGGCCAGCAGCGCCTCCACATAGCGCGGCGGCAGTGCCGAGATGCCAAACACGAAGACCCGCTGCGGCAGCTCGCCCGGCAGCGTGGCGGTACGCTGCAGCTCGTGGATGAACTCCTCGTAGAGGTTGGCACGGTGGTAGCCGCTTGGAGAGAGCGCCAACGTGCGGGCCACCAGCTCGCGCCACAGCTCCGGCTGCCAATCCTGACCGCTCACTCCGGCCAGCTCCTGGCTCAACCCCTCCCCCTGTTCCCAGCGGGCGATCCAGTCCGGCCGGTAGACCAGATACTGGTCAAACAGATCCGCCACCTTCTGGCAGAGCTGCCACAGCCGCACCTGCTCGGGATCCTTGGCAGGATCCGCGTCCTCCCCGCCCAGATAGGCGGCCAGCGGCGCAAAGGCCGGACGATCGAGCAGGGCGGGCAGAATGGTCATCAGCTGCCAGCTCATGGAGCCCTTGTTGTAGGGGCTCTGGCGCGGCACGTCCGCCAGCACCTGGGTGAACATCTCCCAGATAAAGCTGGCGGGCAGCGGAAAGTCGATATTGGCAGCAATGCCGAAGGCCTTGGCCAGCTCCAGTTTGAGCCACTGGGCCATGCCTGGGCTCTGCACCAGAATTTGCTCGCGCTCGAAGGGGTGAGAAAGGGGGGCCTGCCGGATGCGGCTCACCAGCAGCTCTTTGAGCAGATCCAGCTGATTGGAGTGGTAGAGGGTAAACATGGGCAATTCCCGCCAGAGCAAAAGAGGGGTCAGCGCGGGAAAACCTCAAGGATCCCCGTCACTTCACAGGTATCGGGATTGTCGAGGATCGGGGGAGAAGATGCAAAAGGCGCTTGTTGTCGCCGATCACGTCGCCGTCATCTGCCGCAGGCAAATGTGACAGGCATAAAAAAGCCGGTGCAATTGCACCGGCCAAAAGGCGTTGGAAAACTCTCGCTATCCGGGTATTACCAGTTCTTGCCGAAGCGGGCATCCAGGCTGAAGGCCCCTGCACCGGCCGCCGCCAGGGCCAGGAAACCACCGGCCACGGAGACGTTCTTCATGAACATCAGCATCTGCATCTGGTCGGCAGGCTGATAGTGGAAAATAAAGGCGGCCATCAGGGTGAAACCGGCCATCAGCACCGAGAGGCTGCGGGTAAACAGGCCCAGCATGATGGCGAGGCCACCGCCCAGCTCCAGCAGGATCACCAGCGGCAGGATGAAACCGGGCACGCCCATGGCTTCCATATACCCCTGGGTACCGGCGTAACCGCCGATCTTGCCCCAGCCCGCAATCACAAACATCAGAGCCAGCAGAACGCGACCCACCAGCAGTGCCAAATCTTTCATCTTGTCCATTTCAATATCCTCGTTTTGCGTCACATCACCGCTGACTGCTTCAGGGTAGGTCAAATAACAGGGCTTGGCTGGCACTCGCGGCCACCAGATCCCATTTGGGCTCATCACGACTGAGAACCCCGTCGCCGGGTCGGGCAGCCAGACCGTTGGCAGTCAGCTCCCCTGAAATCATCTGCAGGTAGCCGTGTCGGCCGGCCAGCTCCCAGGTGAGGCTCTCACCCGGTTCAAGCTGCAGCCGCCAGACGCGGGCCTGCTGGCGGATCCTGAAGGATCCTGCTTCGCCGTCCGGCGACGCCACCAGCGTCATGCCCGGATTGGCTTCAATCTTCTTCTGCTGATAGCCGGGTGTCGTGCCGTGTTCGTTCGGCTCGATCCAGATTTGCAGCAGGGAGAGCGGCTCGGTCTGCGAGGGGTTGTACTCGCTGTGCCGGATGCCGGACCCCGCGCTCATCAGCTGGAAATCCCCCGCCGGGATCTGCTCGGCATGGCCGAGGCTGTCCTTGTGCTCTATGGTGCCTTGCAGCACGCAGGTCAGGATTTCCATGTTGGCGTGAGGGTGGGTCGCGAAACCGCCACCCGGCGCCACCAGATCCTGATTGATGACCCGCAGCACTGAATGCCCCATCCAGTCCGGGTCGTAGTAGTGCCCGAAGGAAAAGCTGTGGCGCGCATCCAGCCAGCCGAAGTTGGCCTTGCCGCGCGCTTCTGCGGCTCTCAATTTCATCATGGTGTGCTCCTCACGTACCGATACGGTTGATTAACGCTGCTTGCCGCTACCGATGCCGAACGGAATGCGGTAGTCGCTGCTCTGCTCACCCAGGCTCACGGTCAGGTTGCCCTGGGTGCGGCTCGGGATCTGTACCTGCTGGCTGCCCATCAGGTTGGCATGGACGGAGGCAACCAGATCGCCAGACTCGTCACGCACTTCCAGCATGGGGTTGCCCTTGCCTTCCACCGCGGCGGTCGCGTGCCAGTTCACAAACAGCACACCCGGGGCGGCGTTGAGGTCAGCCGGGACGGAAGCCTGAGCAAAACCTGCGGTCATCAGGCCTGCAACGGCCAGCATCTTGATTACGTTTTTCATGTTCATTCACTCTCTTGGTTTTATGTCATTGCCAAGGCCGCTGTGGCCAGAATCAATGCATCCATGCAAGAGGTCATTCAAATAGTGTGTTGTTCTTTCACCGAAGTCAGACTCCCTGATTGATGGAGTCACAGTCTGGAACTACCCGTTTATTTGGCTGCTTGGCGTTCCTGCCTAAGCGTTGATTGAATATTAAAGACACTTGGCCTAACTTGTTAGCGAGATAAACTGGCAAACATGTTCAAAAAAATTGAAGGCAATTTATGGCCAAGGAACTGAACAAGGAACGGGCGCTGACCCTGGAAGCCATCCGGGTGCTGGATGCCATCGACCGCCGTGGCAGCTTCGCGGCGGCGGCCGACGAACTGGGCAAGGTGCCCTCGGCACTGAGCTACACGGTGCAGAAGCTGGAGGACGAGCTGGACGCCATGCTGTTCGACCGCAGCGGCCACAGAACCAAGTTCACCCCGGCTGGCCGCATGCTGCTGGAGCGGGGCCGGGTACTGCTGGAAGCGGCAGAGCACCTGGTGGGCGAGACCCGGGCGCTGGCCCGCGGCTGGGAGACCGACATCACCATCGCCGTCGATGCCCTGGTGCCGCTGCAGGCGCTCTACCCGCTGGTGGAGCGGCTGGCCGAGCTGACCGATACCCGGCTGAGGTTTCGCGCCGAGGTGCTGGCGGGCAGCTGGGAGTGCCTGGAGGATGGCCGGGCCGACCTGCTCATCTCCTCCCTCAATCCCGACATCATGATGACCGGTATCAAGCACCAGCCGCTGCAGGAGGAGGTGATGCTCTACGTCGCCCACCCGGATCATCCCCTGCATCAGGAGCCGGAGCCCCTGGCGGACGATACCCTGCGCCGCTATCGGGCCATCGCGGTGGCCGATACGGCGCTGCGCAAACCGGTGCTCACCTATCGCCTACTCGACAAGCAGCCGCGCCTGACCGTCAGCACCATGGGCGAGAAGCGCGACGCCCTGCTGGCGGGGATAGGTGTCGGCACCATGCCGCTGAGCTGGATTGAAGAGGACATCCGGGCCGGACGGCTCAAGGTGATCAGCCCCGAGTATCGCCACCAGATCCAGGTCGTGCTGGCCTGGCGGCGCGACACCATGGGCAAGGCCAAAAGCTGGCTTATTCGGGAGATCCCCAAGCTGTTTCCCTGCAAGGGAGAGTAAGACGGGCGGTAACAGAAAGGAGGGGGCAAGCAGCGACAGTGGACTGCCGGTGCCCCGCCGCTTGACGGCGGGCGCAAATTCGGAGAAAAGAAAAAAGCGGCCCTCTTGCGAGTTCCGCTCAATGCCAGGAAAGAATAAAAACCTTGCGGTTTAAAAAACCCTTAAATTGGAAGCAAACAATCGATTTCTCAACCAGGAAGGTCTTGAATCCGATTCGTGTTGAATTATGCGCGATGTTTTATGCGCCACCAGCAAAATGTTGAATGGTTGAAGGATATGCACCGCAGAGTATCACTATCTGCAACCTTCCACTCAGACTGGTCTGGCCATTTCCATCGATTACGCCGGGTTTGTTTCCTCTGGTTTTTTTAAGTGTCAGTATCTGAGCCCATAACGACAAAAGAACTCAGTTTCTGACACAACATAAAGATGCAGATAAAGGAATAGTTGCATGACCTACAGCCAGACCCTGGCCAACAATATTCTCGACACCCTGAAGAAGACCCTGACTGACAAGGGGATCCGCTATCAGACCCTGGCAGAAGCCATGGGCGTCTCCATCGCCACCGTCAAACGGATGATGAACAAACCCTCTCTGCCGTTCGATACCCTGCTGGAGATCTGCCACCTGGTGGGGCTGTCGTTCGAGGAGCTGCTGGACCGCACTCAGGATGCTCAGAGCCGCCGTGCCGTCTTCACCCAGGAGCAGGACGAGGCATTCCACAAGGAGCCCGGCCTCTACGCCTTTCTCGCCAACATCTTCTGGCGCGACAAGACGTTAATCGATCTCAAGCGGGAGTACGGCCTGACCGATGCCTCCTGCTACCTCTATCTGCGCAAGCTGGAGAAGCTCGGCATCCTGCAGCTCGGTATCGACAACAGCTACCACTTCCTCATCAGCGAACGGATCAGCTTCGAGCAGCACAGCCGTTTCGCCCGTCAGCAGGCGCGCCAGGCCATGTCCGTGCTGGGGGACTATCTGGTGGAGAACATGCACAAGTCCAACAACTACATGGCGCTGTGCCAGCTCCATCTGGACGAGAGCGAGGCGATGGCGCTAATCGAGCGGATGAAGGAGTACTGGCACCAGGAGCTCAAGCTCAACCGCCCCGCTATCGGCCAGCGCGAGGGCAGCAAGACCTACACCATGTCGCTGCAGCTGGCCGACTGCGGCTACCAGAGCTTCGACGACCTGATCCCCAATATCGACAACTGATCCCGGCGGATCCTGCGGGATCCGCCTTCCCTCCTTTCCACGCAGGCATGGCCCGTCAGAGCGCGCTGGATCACCCCTGATCCGCGAGCTGGATCTGCGCCGGCCTGTCGAATGCAGGCGGCAGCAATGCTCGCGTATCGAGACAGATACGGATGGCCACTGTACCCGCCAGTGCTCTGGATATCCCCTAGTCGGCGAGCCGGGTTTGCTGCAGCTTGCCTGCGAGGGACTGCAATGCTCGCGTATCGAGGCAGATACGGATCGCATCCGGTCGCCAGTGCTCAATGTCGCAATCCACCAGCGCACCTCGCTCGTCGTAGTTGACCCGCACCAGCCGCAGCACGGCGCTCCCCTCCGCCAGATTGAGGGCGCGGGCGATGGCGCCGCGCGCCGCCGAGGGAGTGATCTCGAGGCTGGCCCCACCCTGGCCTATACCATAGCGCTGCTGATAGAGCTCGGTGAGGGAGCTGGCCAGCGGCGCGCTGGCGATATCGGGAAAGCGGCTGGCCAGCAGATGGTGACTGACGTGGAGCACCGGACGACCGTCGATGAGACGCAGACGGCGGATTTCATACAGCGGGGTAAAAGGATCCAGCCCCATCCAGCGGCAGAGCTCGCTGCTGGCCAGCTCGCTGCCGTGGGCCAGCACCCGGGTTTCGGCGGTGCGCTGCTGCTCGCCGATCCACTGGTGAAAGTGGGTGTGGATGGCAGGATCGTAGGTGAGGCGAGGCGGCGCCACGAACCAGCCGCGCCGTTCGGCCCGGTAGATAAGGCCGTCTGCTTCGAGGCTCGAGAGCGCCTCCTTGATGGTGATGCGGGTGGTAGCGAAGCGCTCGCTCAGCGCCCGCTCGGCGGGCAACTGCTGCCCCGCCCCCAGCTGGCCGCTGCCGATATAGCGGCGCAGGGTCTGGCAAATCTGTTCACACTTGGAGGCGCGGCCATCGGCCGCGACCCGCTCGCTCAATCTCGATTCAATCACGCTCATGTCCCTGTCGCTCATCCTGACTGCGGCGGCTGGCTTAGCCCTTGCTGGAGTAGTCCAGCTTCACTTGGGTTCAGAGTTGTAACCGCTGTGGATGACAGCGCCATGACAGGGCGATTGTCATCAAACTGCCATCAAAGCGCCCCGCCACCGTCATATTTCCCCTCTAGCATCCCTCTCGAACCTTAACTGACCTAGTCCAGAGGGATGGGATGATGAAAAGCGTGATCGCAAGTGCACTGGCCCTGGTGGCCATCAGTCAGCCACTGTTTGCTGCCGAAAATATCGCGGATCTCGAGAAGGCCGCTCGCGGCGAAGGCCAGCTCAGCAGCATCGGCATGCCCGACAGCTGGGCCAACTGGAAGGATACCTGGCAGCAGCTCGGCAGCATCTACGGCATCAAGCATCAGGATACCGACATGAGCTCGGCGCAGGAGATCGCCAAGTTCGCCGCCGAGAAGGCCAATGCCACCGCCGACATCGGCGACGTGGGCGGCGCCTTCGGCCCGGTCGCGGTCAAGCAGGGGGTCACCCAGCCCTACAAACCCTCCACCTGGGCCGACATTCCCAACTGGGCCAAGGATGCCGACGGTCACTGGATGCTGGCCTATACCGGCACCATCGCCTTCCTGATCAACAAGGATCTGGTCAAGGCCGCCCCCACCAGCTGGCAGTCTCTGCTGGGCGGCGACTACAAGGTGACCCTGGGTGACGTCGGTGTTGCCTCCCAGGCCAACAACGGCGTGCTGGCGGCGGCCTATGCCACCGGTGGCAGCGAGAAAAACCTGAAACCCGCGCTGGAGCTGTTCGGCCAGCTGGCCAAGCAGGGCCGTCTGTCGCTCAATGACCCGACCATAGCCAACATCGAGAAGGGCGAGGTGGAAGTGGGGGTGCTGTGGGACTTCAACGCCCTCAACTACCGCGACCAGATCGACCCCAAAAAGTTTGAGGTGGTGATCCCGAGCGACGGCTCCGTCATCGCCGGCTACACCACCATCATCAACAAGTGGGCCAAGAACCCCAACGCCGCCAAACTGGCGCGGGAATACATCCTCTCCGACGCCGGCCAGATCAACCTGGCGCGCGGCTATGCCCGCCCCATTCGCAGCAACGTGACCCTGCCGGACGACGTCAAGGCCAAGCTGCTGCCGGCCGAGCAGTACGCCAATGCCAAGCCGGTACAGGATCACGCCGCCTGGGAGCAGAGCTCCAAGGCCCTGCCGCGCCAGTGGCAGGAAACCGTCATGATCAACATGCAATAAGGAGCGGCCAGTGCAACACAAGGTGATAGTGGTACTTGTGGATGGCCTCTCTGCCGAGGTAGCCCATTGCATGGGCTACCTCGCGGGCATGGTGGAGGCGGGCCAGGGGTTGCAGGCAACCCTGAGCTGCGCCCTGCCCTCCCTCTCCCGGCCACTCTACGAGTGCATCCTGACCGGGGCGACGCCAGTGGAGAGCGGCATCACCCACAACGGGGTGAGCCGTCTCAGCCGGCAGGAGTCCATCTTCCATCTGGCCCGGGCGGGTGGTAAACGCACCGCGGCGGCGGCCTACCACTGGGTGAGCGAGCTCTACAACCAGAGCCCCTGGCAAGCGGCCCGCGATCGCTTCACCCATGACGAGCGGCTGCCGATCCAGCACGGCTGCTTCTACTGGGATGACGGCTACCCCGACAGCCATCTGCTGATGGACGGCGAGTGGCTGCGCAGCCAGTACGACCCCGATTTTCTGCTGATCCACCCGATGGGGGTGGATGACGCGGGCCACCAGTTTGGCCTCGATTCCCGCCAGTACCGCAATCAGGCACGCCGGATGGACAGCCTGCTGGCCGACCTGCTGCCCCAGTGGCTGGCGGAGGGGTATCAGGTGGTGATCACCTCGGATCACGGCATGAACAACGACTTGAGCCACGGCGGCACCCTGGCCGAGGAGCGCCGAGTACCGCTCTGGCTGTTTGGCGATGCGTTTGTGGCCCAGTGGCCCGCCGGCCCCGCCATGCAGCAGACTCAGCTCTGCGCCCTGATGGCCGATCTGCTGGGGGTGCCCCACGACAAGCCGAGCGGCCCGCCGCTGCTCAAGGCCGGCAACCAGCCGGAGGTGCACTGATGATGCCTGCCACCACCGAGATCCTGGCGGCTCAACCCGCCATCATCCGACGCCGGCTGCGCCGCCACTGGCTGCCCGCGCTGGTGCTGCTGCCGTTTATCCTCTTGATGATCCTGTTCCAGCTCGCCCCCATGGGGTGGGTACTGGTGTGCAGTTTTCAGACCCCCGATGGCTGGGGCCTCGCCTACTACCGGGAGATCCTGAGCTCCCCCTTCTACCTGCAATCGTTCGGCAACTCGCTGCGCATCGCCGGTATCGCCAGTCTGGCGGGGCTTGCCATCGGCACGCTCGGGGCCGCCGCGCTGCGCCACAGCGGCGAGCGGGTCAAGCGGGTGCTGCTGGCCTTCGTCACCATGACCGGCAACTTCAGCGGCGTGCCGCTGGCGTTCGCCTTCATCATCATTCTTGGCATCAACGGCGCGGTGACCCTGCTGCTGAAATCCTGGGGCCTCATCGACGGCTTCAACCTTTACTCGGGCAGCGGCCTCATCCTCATCTACACCTACTTCCAGATCCCGCTCGCCCTGCTGCTGCTCTACCCGGCCTTCGATGCGCTGCAGGATGAGTGGCCGCAGGCCGCCGCGCTGCTCGGGGCGAGCAAGGGGCAGTATGTGTGGCACGTGGCGCTGCCGGTGCTCACCCCCGCCCTGCTCGGCACCCTGATCATCCTGTTTGCCAACGCGGTGGGGGCCTATGCCTCCGCCTACGCCCTCACCACCGGCAACTTCAATCTGGTGACCATCCGGGTGGCCAGTCTGGTCTCCGGCGACATCTTCCTCGAGCCCAACATGGCGGCGGCGCTGGCGGTGATCCTGATGGTGCTGCTGGGGGTGGTGACGGCCGCCAACCAGTGGCTGTTGAAAAAGAGCTATGTGAACAAGGGGCAATCCCATGCGTGATCTGCAACCGAGCTGGCCGCGCTGGGTGCTGGGGGCGCTGGTCGCCACCCTGCTGCTGCCGCTGCTGGCCACCTTTCTCTACTCCATCTCCACCCGCTGGGGCGCGACCCTGCTGCCGGACGGTTTCACCCTCGACTGGTATCTCAAGCTGTGGGGCGACCCGCGCTTTCTGGCGGCGTTTGGCCGCAGCCTCCTGGTCTGCTTCGCTACCCTGCTGCTGGGGACCCTGGTGCTGGTGCCCACCGTGCTGGTGGTGGCCTACTACTTCCCCAGGCTGGATCCCTGGATGAACCTGCTGATCCTGCTCCCCTTCGCGGTGCCGCCAGTGGTCTCCTCGGTCGGGCTGCTGCAGATCTACGCCGATGGCGTCCTGCCCATCATCGGCACGCCGTGGATCCTGATCGGCACCTGGTTCACCGTGGTGCTCCCCTTCATGTACCGGGCGCTGGCCAACAGTTTGCAGGGGGTGCCACTGAAAGATCTGATGGATGCCGCCCATCTGCTGGGGGCGAGCAGCGCCCGCGCCTTCCTGCTGGTGGTGATCCCCTGCCTGCGCAAGGGGCTGCTGGCGGCGCTGTTTCTCTCGCTCTCCTTCCTGCTCGGCGAGTTCGTGTTTGCCAACATGCTGGTGGGCACCCGTTACGAAACCCTGCAGGTCTACCTCTACAACATGCGGGCGACCTCGGGCCACTTCACCAGCGCGCTGGTGATGAGTTACTTCCTGCTGACCCTGCTGCTCACCTGGGCGGCGAACAGATTTCATCGGTGAATCAACATGTTCCATCTAGAAGTGAATCAACTGCACAAATCCTACGGCGACACCAGAGTGTTCGAGGGGATTGAATTCGGCATCCGCAAGGGGGAGCTGGTGACCCTGCTCGGCCCCTCCGGCTGCGGCAAATCCACCCTGCTGCGGGCGCTGGCCGGGCTCACCCCGGTGGATGGCGGTCAGGTGCGGGTGGCCGGTGAGGACATCACCTGGCAGGAGCCCCAGAAGCGGGGCATCGGCATGGTGTTCCAGAGCTACGCGCTCTTCCCCAACATGACGGTGTGGGACAACGTTGCCTTCGGCCTCAAGATGAAGCCCCAGCCGGGACGGGATCTGGCCGCCAGCGTGCAGGAGGCGCTTGAGCTGGTGGAGCTGACCGGCTTCGAGCGCCGCTACCCGGCCGAGCTCTCCGGCGGCCAGCGTCAGCGGGTCGCGCTGGCCCGGGCTTTGGTAGTGCAGCCGCGGATCCTGCTGCTGGACGAGCCACTCTCGGCGCTGGATGCCCGTATCCGCCGCAGCCTGCGCCAGCAGATCCGCGAGATCCAGCAGCGCCTCGAACTCACCACCATCTTCGTCACCCACGATCAGGAGGAGGCACTGACCATGTCGGACCGGATCTTCCTGATGAACAAGGGATCCATCGTCCAGAGCGGGACGCCGGAGGAGATCTACACCTGCCCCGCCAGCGAGTTCGTGGCGAGCTTTATCGGCAACTACAACCTGCTCGATGGCGAGCAGGCCAGCTCCCTGTTCGGCCCCCGTTTTCAGGGCAAGCTGGCGCTGCGACCGGAGTCCCTCACCCTGCTGCCGGCCGGTGCCCGCAGCGATGAACCTCACCTGCCTGGGGTCATCAGCGAGCAGCAGCTGCTCGGCAACGTCATCCGCTATCAGGTGAGCTGCGCGGCGGGCCTGCTGACGGTGGACTGCCTCAACCGCTCCGCCGGCGAGCTGCTGCCGGTGGGCACCACCGTGACCCTGGTGGTGGCCCGGGATCAGCTCTGTGAGGTAGCATGACACCGCATTTCATTTCCATTTTTACTGCAAGGAGCGCCCATGGCACTGGCACTGTTTGATCTGGACGAGACCCTGATTGCCGGGGATTCCGCCAGCCTCTGGCTGGCGTACATGGTGGCCGAGGAGCTGGCTCCGGCCAGCATGATCGCCGAGGAGCAGGCGATGATGTCCCTCTACCATCAGGGCAAGATGGACATGCACCAGTACATGGCCTTCACCCTGCAACCGCTGGCAGGCAAGACACGCCAGTGGCTCGACTCGCTCTGTACCCGTTTTGCCGAGCAGGTACTGCGCGATCGTATCTACCCGGAGGGGTTGGCACGCATCGAGTGGCACCGCCAGCGCGGCGACGAGCTGGTGCTCATCTCCGCCTCCGGCGAGCATCTGGTGGCCCCCATGGCGCAGATGCTGGGGATGGATCACTGCGTGGCCATCCTGCTCGACGAGGAGGCTGGCATGCTGACCGGCCAGACCCGCGGCACCCTCAGCTTTCGCGAGGGCAAGGTGGCCCGCATCAACCAGCTGTTTGCCGCCAGCGCCAACCCCTGGCGAGAGAGCCACGGCTACAGCGACTCCCACAACGACCTGCCGCTGCTGCAGGCGGTGGCCCACCCCCACGCAGTCAACCCGGCGCCCGGTCTGCGCCAGATCGCCATCGAGCAGGCCTGGCCCACCCTCGACTGGCAGCTGGCCTCCTGAATGAAGAAGAGGCCCTCAGGCCTCTTCCTTGCTCAGCAGTGCATCGTCGGCAGGGGGTGCATCCTCCTGTCTCTTCGCCTCCGGCTTGCCCAGATAGATGCGGTTCTTGCCGTCGCGTTTGGCGCGGTACACCTCGGCATCGGCGATCTCCAGCAGCGTCTTGCCATCCATCCCCGCCTGACTGGCCACCAGCCCGCCGCTGAAGGTGATCCTGAGCTCGGGCTCGCGCCAGTCCAGTGACTCCACCCCCTTGCGGAACTGCTCCAGCAGCATCTGGCAGAAGTGGATGTCCGGGTTGACCAGCAGCACCACCAGCTCCTCGCCGCCGTAGCGGCAGACCCAGCCGTGATCCCCCAGCAGTCGCATGCCCAGCTTGGACACCCGCTTGAGCACCACGTCCCCGGTCTGATGACCGAAGGTGTCGTTGACCCGTTTGAAATCGTCCAGATCCACCATGGCCAGGCAGAACGGCTGATGCTCGAACAGCAGACGATTGACGCGTTCGTCGAAGAAACGGCGGTTGTAGAGGCCGGTCAGCTTGTCGAGGTTGGCCTGCTGGCGCGCCTCGTGATAATCCTTGCTCACCTCCGCCAGCTCGGCATAGACGTGCCTGAGCTCACGCATCCCCCCCTGCGGCACCTCATCGGGCTGCATCCGGCTCGCCCGGATCATGCTGGAGATCTCGTCGAGCATGCGCCGAAAATAGCGGGACCAGACCAGCGCCAGCAGCACGTAGAGCACGCAGGCCAGCGCCACCATCAGCTGCACGTTGAGGGAGACCCGCCCCACCACCGCCATCACGCTGGCCGCCGGCTGCACGCTGATCAGCACCCAGTTGCGCTCGGGCAGCTTGCTGTAGGCCACGAACTGGCTGGAGGCCTTGTCCAGAAAGATGCCGTCCTCCTGGCTGAAGCGGGAGAGCCACTCGGGATGGGCCATGGGTTTGAGCAGTTGAGCGGTGTCAGGATGTGCCAGCACCTTGCCGGACTGGTTGACGACCATCTGGTAGCCATCTCCCAGCTGGCGATTCAGCTGGGCGGAAAAGGGGGCCAGTATGGCATCCATCGCAAACACCCCGCGCACCTTGCCTTCCTTGTCGGTCAGGGCCCGCGCCAGGGCGATCACCAGATTGCCGTTGGTATAGTCGTAATAGGGCTCGGTCCAGACCATCTTGCCCACGTGCTGGCTGGCCAGCTGATACCAGGGGCGAACCCTGGGATCGAAGTTGGCATCCGCCTGCCAAGCGGGGTAGATCAGCATCTGGCGTTCGGCGGTACCGATGTAGATGTAGACCAGATCGGCCATGACCCCCTTGTAGAGCTGCCACTCCTTCAGATAGGTCTCGGTGTTGTGCAGACGGGGGCCGCTGATGTCCGCCACCTGTACCTGGTCGTAGATGAGGGTGAACTGGCGCTCCATCTCGTGCAGATAGGGTTCGATGAAGACGTGGCGCAGCTGGTGATTGGTGGCGAGCAGGCGCTGCTGCAACTCGTTTTGCAGGCTGCGCTCCATGTGCAGGTAGTAGATCCCCCCCAGCATCAATACCGGGATGAACAGCAGAAGCAGGCCCAGACGCATCCGGGCAACCAGGGACCAGGTTTTTTTGGAGACCGCTCGTTTATCCAATCCTGACTCCTGCTATTGCCAGACAACGCGTAGTGTCAGAATATCAGCAGCGCGAGATGGCGTCCAAAGGGAAGCTGACCATCTGCTCAACGAGAGGTAATCGACAAGGATGCTGAACCCGGATCTGTTGATGGCGCTGCACTACTGCGCCGTGATCACCCTGACCGGAGCGATCACCTCCGAATATTTTCTGTTCCGTCGCGGCATGTCCATCGAGCAGGTGCGCAAGCTGCTGCTGGCCGACGGCTTGGCGGCGCTGGCCCTGCTGCTCATCTTCATCACCGGGGTGTTGCAGGTGCTTGCCCACCCAGACGAGCCCTCCGTGCTGCTCGCCAATCCGGGCTACCGCACCAAGCTGCTGCTGTTCTGCGTGATGGCCATCAGCTTTGGCTACCCCAGCCGCCTCTTCTACCGCTGGCGCCGCTCCCTGCGCCAGGGGCGCGCTCCCATGGTCTCCATCCAGCAGCAGTTCTGGGTGATCTGGATCCTGCGCGGCAACCTGCTGCTGCTCGCCCTCATCCCCCTGCTGGCCGGCATCGCCAACGGTTGAGCCGCACGAGCTGCGGCAAGGCCGTGGGATAACCGCTCACACTGCCAACCTCATCGACAGCTAAAGACAAATCCCCCGCGCACGGTTATCTTGGAGGCTGGAGTTTTGCGGCACGGCCCTGCCCGTCCGTCTTTCAGGGATGAATCTATGCGTTCGAACATGATGTTATTGATGGCCGCCGCCATCTGGGGGCTGGGCTTCGTGGCCCAGCGACTCGGGATGGACCACATGGGGCCTTACACCTTCAACGGCCTGCGCTTTCTGCTGGGGGCCGCCTCTCTGCTGCCGCTACTGTGGTGGCTCAAGTCCCGGCAACCCAAGGCCCAGCACGGTGATCGGCGTCTGCTGCTGACCGGCGGCCTCATCGCCGGTACCGTGCTGTTCAGCGCTGCCTCGCTGCAACAGGTGGGGCTGCTCTACACCACGGCAGCCAAGGCGGGTTTCATCACCGGTCTCTACATCATACTGGTGCCGGTGATCGGGCTCGCCCTGCGCCACAAGACGGGGGCCAATACCTGGGTTGGCGCCCTCATCGCCATGGCGGGGCTCTACTACCTCAGCGTCACCGAGGATTTCACCATCGGCTACGGCGACCTGCTGCAGGTGGTGGGCGCCCTGTTCTGGGCCGTACACCTGCTGGTGCTGGATCACTACTCGAGCCGGGTCGCCCCCATTCGCCTCGCCGGCGTTCAGTTCGTGGTGTGCGGCCTGCTCAGCCTGGGTACGGCGCTGGTCATCGAGACCCCCAGTCTGAGCGGCGCGGTGGCCGGCTGGCAGGCCCTGCTCTATGCCGGTCTGGTGTCGGTCGGGGTAGGTTACACCCTGCAGGTGGTAGGGCAGCGCGGCGCCCATCCGGCCCATGCCGCCATCATCCTCAGCCTGGAGACGGTGTTCGCCGCCATCGGTGGCGTGCTGTTGCTGGGGGAAACCCTCGACGAGCGTGCCATGGTGGGCTGCGCCCTGATGCTGGCAGGCATGCTGATCTCCCAGATCCGCCTGCGCTGGTGGTGGAAATCCCGGCGGGACAAGGTGCCGAGCCAGCCCTGATACAGCGGGCATGCCGGAACGCCAGTGACCCCAAACAAAACGAGGCGCCCAGGGCGCCTCGTTTTATGGCCGCACGCCTAGCGCACGCTGGAGCAGAAGCTCACGTCGTCGCGCAGGGGATCATTGCTCACGCTGTGGTAGAGCTCGAAGCAGGGGCCGCTGCCGAACTCCAGCCCGGCCGCGACTATGTCACCCACATGCTCCTGCCAGCGCGGTCCGTACTGGTTGCGATCGGTGATGAGGTAACGAGACTGGGCATAACGGCCGGCCGGGATGAGCTGGGTCTCCACCTCTCCCTCGCCCCGGGTCTGGGGCGGCACAGTGATGCCGATGTCGGTGCGGCACTGGGCCGGCGGCGTCACCTCCGGGTTGTCGTGGTAGATGAAGATCCACTCCCCGCCCTCCAGCCCGCGCGCAGCGGCCCACTGGTGCAGGCGGCCGCAGACGGCATCATAACCCTCGCCATAGGGACCGGTGACCCGCACATAGGCCAGGGTGCGGGCGTCCATCTCGACTGTTTTCATGGTGTTGCTCCTTGCTGATGAGTGGCCTTCAGCATAAGGGGACGGGCCATCCCATGCGTGTCCATCCTTGCTCTCCAGGTGTCCATTCTTGCTCTTGTCACTGCGAAACGCGCCCGGTGTGCAGCCATAGTAGCGACGAAAGGCCTTGGCAAACGCCTGGGAGCTGCCTAGCCCCGCCCCCAGCGCGATGGCGGTGATGCTGGCATCGGTGTAACAGAGCTGCCAGGCGGCCCGCTGCATGCGCAAGCGCCGGCACATCTCCCCCGGCGCCTCGCCCGCCACGGCGGTGAACACCCGATGAAAATGGTAGAGGGAGAGACAGGCCCGCTCCGCCAGCGCCTCGATGGAGAGATCCGGATCCTGCTCCAGCGCCCGCAGCACCGGGATGAGCCGGCGGCGGTAGTCGATCATGGCCGGATCCTCGCCATGTAGAGGGCATCCACGTACTCCCCCTGACGAAAGGCGTAGCCACGGGCCAGCCCCTCCTCGACGAAACCGAACTTGCGATAGAGCGCCAGTGCCCCCTGATTGTCGGTGTAGACGGTGAGCTCGACGCGTTGCAGGTTGAGCCAGTTGTCGGCCATCTCCAGCGCGGCCCCCAGCAAGGCGGAGCCCACCCCCTTGCCGGCCCAGTCATCCCGCACCCCCATGCCGATACAGGCCACGTGCTTGCGCCTGGGGTTGGGCTCCATATGCAGCGAGAGCTGGCCCACCAGCAGGCCATCGATCTCGGCCACCAACGCCACCACGCTGCCGCTCTCCAGCCGCTTCTGCCAGACGCCCAGGGTCGGATAGGGCAATTGCAGGGTGCCCGCCTGGGCGTTGGGCATGGCATAGAGATCCCGCAAGGCGGGGGCATCGGCCGGTTCGGCGTGACGAATGGTGATCTGCATCTGAGGCTCCTTCTCGAAAACCTCATCATGCAGCATCAGAAGGGTCCGGTCATCCCCCCAGCTCCACCCATTTGTGATGCCTATCAAAGGGCGAGGGAGGGCCCATTGGTTCCCTGGTTTTTCCTTGTTATAGACTCAAGGCTCACCAACAAGGAGAAGCACCATGAACGACAAGACCCTGCACAGTGCCAATGGCGCCCCCGTTGTCGACAACAACAACAGCCTCACCGCCGGCCCCCGCGGCCCGGTGCTGATGCAAGACATCTGGTTGATGGAAAAGTTGGCTCACTTCGATCGGGAACGGATCCCGGAGCGGGTGGTTCACGCTAAAGGCTCGGGCGCCTACGGCACCTTTACCGTGACCCATGACATCAGCGCCTTCAGCAAGGCCGACCTGTTCAATGCCGTCGGCAAGCAAACCCCGGTGTTCCTGCGCTTCTCCACCGTGGCCGGTGAGAAGGGAGCCGCCGACGCCGAGCGCGACGTGCGCGGCTTCGCCCTCAAGTTCTACACCGAGCAGGGCAACTGGGACCTGGTGGGCAACAACACCCCGGTGTTCTTCATTCGCGATCCGCTGAAATTCTCCGACTTCATCCACACCCAGAAGCGGGATCCGCGCACCAACCTGCGCAGCGCCACCGCCGCCTGGGACTTCTGGTCCCGCCATCCCGAATCCCTGCATCAGGTCACCATACTGTTCAGCGATCGCGGCATCCCCAAGAGCCTGCGCGAGATGAACGGCTACGGCAGCCACACCTTCAGTTTCATCAACGACGCCAACGAGCGCTTCTGGGTCAAGTTCCACTTCAAGACCGAGCAGGGCCACAGCTTCTACACCGATGAAGAGGCCGCCACCGCCGTCGGCCAGGATCGGGAGACCAGTCAGGCCGATCTGTTCAACGCCATCGAGCGGGGTGACTTCCCGCGCTGGAAGGTCTATGTGCAGGTGATGCCGGAGGCCGAAGCCCAGACCTACCAGATCCACCCGTTCGACCTCACCAAGGTGTGGCCGCACAGCGACTACCCGCTGATCCCGGTCGGCGTACTGGAGCTCAACAAGAACCCGGACAACTACTTCGCTCACGTAGAGCAGGCCGCCTTCACCCCGGCCAACGTGGTGCCCGGCATCGGCTTCTCGCCGGATCGCATGCTGCAGGGTCGCCTGTTCTCCTACGGTGACACCCAGCGCTATCGCCTCGGCGTCAACCACGGCCTGCTGCCGGTCAACGCCCCGCGCTGCCCGTTCCACCACGGTGCCCACCGCGACGGCGCCATGCGGGCCGACAGCAACGGTGGCGCCAGCCCCAACTACCAGCCGAACCGCTTCGGCACCCAGCAGCCGAGCGAGCAGCACGAGCCGGCGCTGAGCCTGGAAGGGGCCGCCCTGCACTACGATTTTCGCGACTACGACAGCGACTACTACAGCCAGCCGGGCAACCTGTTCCGGATCATGGACGAGGGGCAGCGCTCGCGCCTCGCTGCCAACCTGGCGCGCTCCCTGATCAACGTGGAGGATGACGCCATCGTCCAGGCCCAGCTCAAGCACTTCGAGCAGGCCGACCCCGAGTACGCCAAACGGGTCGAGCTGGCACTGGCCGCCCTGCAGCGCTAAGTCGCAGGCAGCCAACATCTGCAAAAGCAAAACGGGGGCCTGCTGGCCCCCGTTCTCGTCATAACGGTATTTGATAGATAAAAACGGAGCCCAAGGCTCCGTTTTCATTGCGGTATCCATCCCGAACGCAGCGCCCTCGCACTCTTCCCGCTCCCTTGCCAACAGGCGTTTGTACCACCCGTTACGGCAAGCATGCTGTGCATAGGCAGAGCGTCACTGTGATCGCCTGCGGTGATGAATAAAAAAACAGAGCCCAAGGCTCTGTTTTCACTGCTGTATCAATCCCGGACGGAACGCGCTTCGCGCTCTTCCCGCTCCCTTGCCAACAGGCGTTTGTACCACCAGCTACTGCGACGACGTTGTGCATTGGAAGAGCGACGAGCCATTTCTTAGGTTCCAGCCAAGAGAGGAAAAGAGCCGCATTATGCGATAGAGGTCACGTCCATGTCTTTAGCTGGATCAAGAAAAGCCTCACTGGCCGACGCTGATGGTACCGCTTTTCGTCGCCTTGCCGACCCCATCCGACACCCTTTGCGGCTCGCGCCAGGCCAGTGGCCCGTTGCTCTCCAGCTCGTTTTGCGGGGCGCACTCCAGCCAGCTGTCGCCCTGCTGGATCCTGGCACCCAGCGAATACTTCTGATCCTGATACCAGCAGACTCGCTCCGGCAGCGAGCCCAGCGGCAGCACCAGTTCGGCTCCCACTTCCGCCCGCTTCGGCTCTGCCGCCACGCCGGTGCCGGTCGCACCGCCCAACAGCGCCAGCAACAGCCAGCCACCTACCCTCTTGCCCAGATACATGATGTCTCTCCTTGCTCGATAGAAGGTTCAGGCGACCGGAAACGACACAAACTTGATTAATAAGCAGCGCCCTCGCTGGCATTCCCAAGCCAATATGATAGCCTGCCAGCGCCTGCTCATGCCCGTCAAAATAGGCGCAGGAAAACCCCGGTGGATTTGTCGGTTCTCGACGAATATAACCTTATTAATCAAATCGTTATTTGGATATTATCCCAATGCGTATCATGCCGTTGCTCCAGGCGGCCTGCCTGAGCCTGATGTTGTCCGCCTGCGTCGCCCCCCTGTTGATGATGAGCCCCACCAGCCAGCTGATGTGGGCCCTGCTCAAACCCCTGGTCGGCTTCGACCCCAATGAGGCCAACCTGTTTGAACAGCCGCTGATAAAGGACCGGATGACCAGCATCCTCGGCCCCAATTACGACAGCACCATGCAGTTGCTCAAGACCGCCAACGAGCTGCAGCAGGAAGGGCCGCTGTTCTACGTGGTCTCCCGCTACGCCCCCGTGCCGGACGTCGCCAAGCAGGCCGGCATGGTGTGGAACTCACAGACCAACCAGATGTCCGTCATGCTGCTCAAGGGGGACGGTACGCCCCAGGTCTTTGGCGAGAACCTGGCGGCCGGCGCCCCGAGCTGGCCAACCGAGATGCAGAACTGGCAGACGCAGGGCAATCCGGCGACCAGCGCGCTCGCCGGCGCCACCAACAGTCTGACCGGCTCGGCGAGCAAGAGCCTAACTGGCGCCGCCACCACCAGCTCGGTATTTGGCAGCGTGCTGGGTTCCCTGCAGCAGGGCGCCAGCAAGACCATGGCTGACACCACCAAGCAGGTCGTGAACGGCGCCGCTACCTCGGCTCAGCAACAGGCCGGCAAGGCGGTCAGCAGCACCACCGCCACCGTGCAGCAGCAGGCCACCAAGGCCGTGGCCGAGCCGGCTAAGCAGGCGGTCAGCAGTGCCACTACCACCGTGCAGCAGCAGGCCACCAAGGCCGTCACCGAGCCGGCCAAGCAAGCGGTCAGCAGCGCCACTGCCACCGTGCAGCAGCAGGCTACCAAGGCCGTCACCGAACCGGCCAAGCAGGCGGTCAGCAGCGCCACTGCCACCGCGCAGCAGCAGGCCAGCAAGGCCGTGACCGAACCGGCCAAGCAGGCGGTCAGCAGCGCCACTGCCACCGCAACGGATGCGGCCGCCAAGGCCGAGGCCGCGCGCGCCGCTGCCGAAGCTGAGATGGAAGCCCTGCTCAAGTAAGCCCCTCACCAGGCCATCGCAAGATGGCCTGGCTGTTTTCCGCCCCCCTCGCTCCCCACCACAACCCCTTGCTACCCACGCTACCGGGTGCGGGAAATCATGAACTTCTCGACATAGCCCCCTAAACTGGAAGGACGATTTGTTGCAAGGAGTGCTGCCATGTCGCGTCTGCTCAGCCTGATGATCTGCTGCTGTCTTGGCACAGCCCTGCCCGCCTCGGCGTTCACCTATTACTCCGAGCAGAACATGCCGTTCAACGGCCAGGATGAGCAGGGCAACAGCACCGGCCTGGCGGTGGAGCTGCTGCGGCTGATGTGGCAGGAGATGGGCGAGCCGGAGCAGCCCATCCACTTCATGCCCTGGGCCAAGGCCTGGTATCTGCTGACCCAGCAGCCGGATGCGGTGCTGTTTACCACAGCCCACACCCAAGCGCGGGATCCGCACTTTCTCTGGGTCTGCCCCATCAGCCACTCGCGGGTCTCGCTGGTAGGGCGCAAGCGGGATGCCCCCAAGGTGACCGGCAAGGCCGATCTGACCAAGCTGCAGATCGGGGTCATGCAGGCGGACGTAGGGGAGCAGCTGCTGCTCAACCGGGGCATCAGCCCCGCCAACCTGATGTCGGTGGAGCGCATGGATCAGGTGGTGCGCCAGCTCATCATGGCCCGCACCGATCTGGTGGCCGGCAACGAAGTCATGCTGTTCCACCAGGCAAGGCAGCTCGGCTTTTCGTCCGATACCTTCGTCACCGTCGCCACCTTGGCGGATCAGGACAACTGCTTCGCCTTCAACCCGGCGGCGGATAAACAGCAGGTCGCCCGCCTGCAGCAGGCGCTCGACAAGGTCAGACAGGGGGAGGCCTTCAAGCGGCTCATCGCCCGCTATCAGGATGTGGTGCAGTCACCGCCAGCGGATCACCTGCCCACGATCGAATAAACCCAAGATGCAAACAGGCCACCCGAAGGTGGCCTGTTTCATGGTGCGATCCGTTCACTGGAAGTGGTGGTCGTGATCGGACTTCTTGGTCTGGGCACTTTCGCTGTGCTCGATGGCGGTACGGATGAGGTCCACCCCGGCACGGATGATCAAGACCCCCATGTTGACCAGCTTGACGCAGACCCACATGAAGGTGATGAGCAGGATCAGCTTGAGCACGGTCTGGAACGCCTCCAGGAAGTTCTGCTCCAGCTGGCCGGTCAGGCCGCTGGCGCTGGTCATCAGCCAGGTGTAAACCTCGCGCACAAAGGGGATGCGGCTCGGCATCTCCAGCACGTCCAGCGCGGCAGGCAGGGCCTGGAAGATGACGATGCTGCCGAACAGGATCAGGATGACGCCGATGGCGATACCCAGAAAAAAGCCAAACTGTTTCATGGAAGGTCCCAAGGTTTGCTGCATGAAAATAACATAGCTGCCAATACTAGGGACTGCCTCTCCCCACGGCAATCCTTGCGCAGCCAGCCGGCCCCTCGTCAGGCCGCCCCAAGTAGGACAGCCCGACCGGAAACCATTGCCCAACTATCTGATTTCTGTGACGCTTGTGCCCATTCTCCCTCACTCGTCAGGCGGTCATGTCGCGCTACTGTTTTTTGCTGTTCTGTCTTCTGCTGGCGGGATTGCCCGCCCTGGCCGCGCCAAGCGCAGCCGTCTGCGTCGTCAAACATCAACAACAACTGTTGCTGGTACAGGACAGGGTTTCGTCCCGCTACAGCCTGACCGGCGGCTACATAGATGCGGGCGAGACGTCGCAGCAGGCGGCGCTGCGGGAGCTGTATGAAGAGACCGGCCTGCGGGGCCGGGTCATCGCCGAGCTGGGCTCATGGCAGCGCGCCTTGCTGTTTGCCTGCCAGACCCTGGAACCCATTCGCGCACAGACCGGTTCTGGCTTTGTCTCCCTGTTGCGGGCCCCCAATCTGGGCGGCGAGATCCTCAATGCCAGGCTGATCGCTCCGGCCCGATTGCCGGATGATCAACGCCGCTTTCCGGCGCAGCTCGACTGGCTGGCCCCCCAACTGGCCGCCATTCCCGACAGCCCCGTGCTGTGGCAGCCCGATTTTTGTGGCGAGGGCAATGCACTGCACCAAATGGAAGTGCCGCTGATCCACCAGCTGCAGACCTGGCTCGGTGCCCAGGTGCGCTGGCTCGAGGTCAGCAACCTGTTCGGTTCAGCCGCCTTTCAGCTTGCCCTGCTACCCTTGCTGCTGCCCTGGCTGGGCTGGCCCCGGGTGCGCCAGCTGCTGCTGGCCATGCTGACCCTCACCCTGCTGGTGCTGGTGGCCAAGGAGGGGATTGGCTGGCCCAGACCCTTCCACCTCGATCCCGCGCTGGCACAAGGCAGCGCCCAGGGCTTCGGCATGCCGAGCGGCCACGCCGCCTCGGCGCTGCTGTTCTGGGGCGTATTGCTCAGAGGGTACTGGCCCGCCAACCCCTGGCGCAGCATCGCCCTGGCCCTGCTGCTGGCCACCCTGACCGGGCTGGCCCGGGTCTGGCTCGGAGTTCACTTCCTGTCAGATGTGGCGGCAGGCCTGCTGCTTGGCGCCTTGCTGCTGGCCCTGCATCCCCGCCTCGCCAACCTGGCGGCCAAGTCGTGGAGCTGGGCCGGGCTCACCTTCGCCTGCGCGCTGGCCGCCGGGTGGAGCCAATCCTCGGCGCTAGCGGGCCTGGCCACCTTCAGCCTGGGGCTGACCCTCGGCATGCTGTTGCCGCTGCCGCGCACGACGCAGACCGGCTGGCGTACCCCGCTGCTGGCGCTGCTCGGCGGCCTGCCGCTGGGGGCGCTCTGGTGGGCGCTGCAGCTCTGGCTGACCAGCTCCTGGCTTATCCTGCTCGGCCAGTGGCTGCTTTATTGTTGCCTGGGGCTCTGGTTGAGCGCCGGCCTCTGGTGGATACTCTCACTCGTGAATAATGACCCGCTACCCAAGGGCCCAGGCCCTGACAAGGGATTGCTATGAATATGAAAAAAGTGGATTTGGCCAAGATAACCCTGGGAGTGCTGTTTCTCAGCCTCCTCATCGTCTCCTGCTTCATGGTGCTGCGCCCCTTCCTGCCCGCCCTGGTGTGGGCCACCATGATCACCATCGCCACCTGGCCGCTGATGCTGATGGTGCAGCGCCTGCTGTGGGGCAAGCGCGCCCTGGCGGCCCTCAGCATGACCCTGGTACTGCTGCTGATGTTCGTCATCCCGCTGTTCATGGCGCTGGCCAACGTGGCGGAGAAGGCGCCCATGCTGATTGAGCTCGGCACCACCATCAGCCACTCCCCGCCTCCCGAGCTGCTCTGGTTGCAGCAGGTGCCGCTGGTAGGCGGCAAGCTCTATGACTTCTGGCAGCAAATTCTGGCGAGCGGTGGCCAGGTGCTGTTCGCCAAGCTGGCCCCCTATTTTGGCCAGACCGCCCGCTGGCTCGCCTCCCAGGCGGGCAACCTGGGGCTGCTGTTCGTCCACTTCCTGCTGACTGTCGGCATCTGCGGCCTGCTCTACCACTCGGGTGAAGTGGTGGCGACCGGCATTCGCCGCTTTGCCCACCGGCTGGCCGGTGAGCGCGGCGACAACGCCACAGTGCTGGCCTCCCAGGCGATCCGCGCCGTGGCCATGGGGGTCGTGGTGACCGCGCTGGTGCAATCCTCGGTGGCAGGGCTGGGTCTGCTGATTGCCGGCATCCCCTACACCATGATCCTGGTGGTGGTGATGTTCCTGCTGATCGTCGCCCAGATCGGCCCCTTCCCGGTGCTGCTGGCCTGTGTCGGCTACCTCTACTGGAGCGGCGACACCACCTGGGGCACCTTCCTGCTGGTCTGGTCGCTGCTGGCGGGCACCATGGACAACTTCCTGCGCCCCTTCCTGATCAAGCGCGGCGCCGACCTGCCGCTCATCCTCATTCTGGTGGGGGTTATCGGTGGCTTGCTGGCGATGGGGATCATCGGCCTCTTTATCGGCCCCGTGGTGCTGGCGGTGGGTTACACCCTGCTGGATGCCTGGATCAAGGAAGATGACCAACCGGCGACTGCGGCGGTGGAACCGCCCAAGGCCGAGTGACGGATCAGTAACAAGACGATTCAGCCATCCATAGCTGATACAAAGAGCCACCCATAAGGGCGGCTCTTTTGTGCATGGCGCTCGTGATTTATCGCGATAGCATCAGGTTTGATAATTCGTTCCAACCTGCATACCCCACATATTACCACCTCATGCAGGTTCGCTTAGCGAAACGTAATCGGACGTTCGAGATGCCGCTGTCCCGTAGTTTCCGTGAGTCAACGGCATCTGTCAGAGGGAAAATGGGAGTGGCCGTTATAGCGGGGGAATCGATTTATGCGAACGTCAGATTACACCTTGCGGCTAATCGAATCTACGGGCTAGTTAGATTTTTCTAAAGACAGGGATACTGACCATCACTGTCAATAAAATAAACCTGAGTCAGGTACCAGCGACCATCCTTATTAATTAAATGGTATTCATAAACAGGCGTGTAGTAAGGTTGAAGCAGCTCAGTGCGAATTGTAGCACTGTTGCCATTTAGCTGTGTTAATATGATTCTTTCATTATGTGGATCATGAGACGGCTCTGAACCATACGCAACCGGTTCCCCTTTGAACTCTGGGAGAGTATATTTTCTTAGTAGCTTTTTATATGATTTTTCTATTAGCTCCATAGATTTAATTGGTTCGTGATTAGAATCTATTCTTATGGCGTAATTATTCCATGAAAAATAATCGGCTTGGAAGGATTTCACTAAAGCCTCTGGCTTTTCCGCTCCATTTACATTTTGGCTCAACGAGAATAGCCATAGAAGTAGGGGGATTAGACGTTTCATTTGTTCCCTAATGTTAAATTAGGGGGCGCGCAGTAGGCGCGTCCCGCTTTAATGATTAGTTGGGCGTTACTTGCCGAGTATTCTTTTCCACCAAGGAAAGGGCTTCTTGATAGCGGATGGTGGGACGGTTGGATCAAACTCCCAATCGTCCTCAGAGATAAATAGATTACCATCGCTGTCCTGAATTTTGGCGTTCAGATGCTGCGCAATCTGGAGCATCTTCCGATACAACACGGTATCTGGCCACTTAGTCGAAATGTTTCCTCCAAACCAGTTAAGCCATAGGTCTTCGTATTTTGACTGTCCATTCAAGCGGACGAAGTAGTCGCCATTATCGGGGAAAAACTGGAGTTCTGAGTCAGTGTTAACATAAATACGCCATTCTTCTGCTCGAATTTCATACCCTTTGTTTTCGGCAAAATGATTGGCGCGTGTAATATGTAGTTCTATTCCCATGACTCACTTCCGTAATTGTGACGGCAATGTTTTAGATCAGAATGCGGCCCACCATGGCCGTTGCAATTGCTGCTAATGATTAGGTTTAAATATACTAGCCACCGTATCTACAGACTTGGATTTCGGTCTCGATATTCAGCCTCCCAGTAACAGCACATATTTATCTCGGCAAACTCCACATACTTTTCCAGTTTATGTGCCCGATTAAAAAGTCGTTTAAGAACAATGAGTGAATGACATTTTAGTGACCAATATTAATTGGCAGCCAGCAAGCCTATTTTATTCCTGAAACTCCCACGGGATTTTATTTTTGAACTGTTTAATTGCTTGTTCGACAAGCTCGAGATCGAGCTCCTTTTTATAAAAGGTCACCTCTCTGGTCTTTTTATTGTCATCTCGAAAAATTTCAAGAAGCATGTCGCCACCAGAATAAATCTCTATTCCGATCCCATCTCGACCAGAGCCAACATCACTCGCCACAATACACTGTTCGATCTTGGAATATTCATCCATGCTCATTACCTTGCGATCCCACATAGTGGTGATTAAAGGAAAGGTGGTACTAACAACCTCATATTATCCCTTCCATAAAATACCAAGGCACTCGTATAACCGCTACGAAAATCCATTTAAAATCATCATATTCTCGGTCTGACTCTGGAGCTGAACCTATTCACTTAGCATCATCTTTGGCTCTGTTTACTCCTGAGCAAAAATACACCCCCAGAGCGGCAATTGAAAGCACCACCCAGCCTCAACTTCTTGAATAGCTCGGGAGTGTGATCGAGGTGATACCCCATATGCCGTAGTGGGTCAACATTTATGGCGGTGAGTAAGTAGTTCGTGGTTAACAAAAATGTGTGTGGATAAATAACCCGGGGCATGGCAACGCCCCGGGTTATCAGTCGGTAGGGAAGGCTCAGGCTGGCTGGTGGAGGGTTATGCAGTGAATACCGCCGCCACCGGCGGCCACCGGATCGATATTGATCTGCACGATGTCGCGGCCGGGGTAGAGGCGGGCCAGCAGCTCGTGGCAGTAGCTGTCGGCGGCCTTGTCGCCAAACTCGGGGGCGATCACCGCGCCATTGATCGGCAGATAGTTGATGTAGCCAGCGGCAAAATCTCGGCTGCGGCTGAAACGGTTGTCCCGCCCGTCCAGCGGGGGCGGCAGCACATGCAGATCCAGCTTGTTGCCGTCGGCATCGGTGGCCTGCTTGAGGATGGCCAGGTGCCGGCGGGTCACCTCGTAGTCGTGGGACTGCGGATCATTGTCCAGATTGACCACCACCACCCCGGGGCGCACGAAGCGGGCGTAGAAATCGACGTGGGCATCTGTGATGTCCTTGCCCTTGATGCCGGGCAGCCAGATGATTTTTCGCAGCCCCAGATTGGCCTTCAGCTCCGCCTCCAGTTGCGCCTTGCTCACCCCCGGATTGCGGTTGCTGTTAAGCCAGCAGCTCTCGGTCAGGATGGCGGTGCCGTTGCCATCCACCTCGATGCCGCCCCCCTCGCCGGTCAGCTTGCTCTGCAGATAACGGACGTTGGCCTGCTGGCTGACCAGCTCGGCGACGCCGGCATCCTGTTCGTGCTCCTGCTTGTCACCCCAGCCGTTGAAGTTGAAATCCACCAGCCCCAGCTCCCCCTCCTCGTTCTGAACGAAGACGCCGCCGGTATCCCGCAGCCAGATGTCGTCCAGCTCGGCGACGACAAAGCGAGTGTTCTGCTCGCCGCATAGCTGGCGGGCCAGCGCCTGTTCGGCTTCGCGGCAGAGCACGTTCACCTGGGTATAGGGCACCATGGCCTGCACCAGTCGGCCTATGGTGGCCTGCACCGCCGGATAGTCGCCGCCCCAGATGGCCTCGCTGGCGGCAAACGCCACCCAAACCCGGGTCTGAAACGTCGACTCTTCCGGCATGTAGAAGCGGGCGTCTGCCGAGCTGGTGACGGTTGCGGCGGCCTTGGCCTTTGGCAGCGTACCCAGCCCGACCAAGGCGCCGAGGGCGGCCAGCTGTTTCAGAACATGGCGACGGGATGACATGAGATGACTCCTGTGAAAACGGGCTCGAACTTGAGCGTCCGGGCCCAACAAAAGGGGGATCAAAAACAAGCGCTGTTAATCGAATCACGCTGAGTAATAGACTATCCGTTGCATGGATGGTGAACAAACGATCGATTTTCCGTAAAAGTGATAAGTGGAGCTAATCAATGGTGTTCAAACAGTGGCCCCCGCTCAACGTGCTGCGGGGCTTTGAGGCGGCGGCCCGGCTCGGCAGTTTTCATCAGGCGGCGCAGGCGCTGCACCTGACCCAGTCCGCCATCAGCCAGCAGATCCGCTCGCTGGAGGAGCTGCTCGGCCAGCCGCTGTTTCACCGGCAGGGGCGCTCGGTCACCCTCACCGATGCGGGGCAAGATCTGCTGGAGACCACCCAGAGCGTGCTGCTGCAGCTGGCGATGGGGATCCAGCGGCTGGAGCAGTACCGCAAGCCCAACCAGCTGGTGCTCAACACCAGCACCGCCCTCGCCCGCCACTGGCTGCTGCCGCGGCTGGGGGCGTTTCATCGCGCCCATCCCGAGGTCGATCTCTGGCTGTTCACCAGCGACGAAGAACCCGACATGGCCGAGCAGACCATCGATCTCGCCCTGCGCTGGGAGCTGGCTCCCCAGGCCGAGTGCCGCCACCAGCTGCTGCTGGCAGACCGTCTGCTGCCGGTGGCTGCCCCCGCCGTGCTGGCGCTACCTGCGACAGAGCGCACCACCCTGCACGGGGAGCGGGAGCTGGACTGGCACCACTGGACCCTCAAGGGCGGAGAGGAGCTGCAGCTGCAGACCCGGGGCCTCAACTTCTCCGATCCCGGCCTCTTGCTGGACGCTGCCTGCCAGGGGCTCGGCATCGCCCTGGTGAGCGAGCGGCTCTCCCGTCCCGCTCGTCAGCAGGGGCTGCTGTTGCCGCTCTCTACTCACAGGGTCAAGGGGCCGCAGTGGCATCTGCTGGTGCATCAGGAGAGCGAGATCATGCCGGAGTGCCGCGCCTTCTGCCGCTGGCTTGAGTTGCAATTTGCCGACCCCGATCCTGCCGAGGATGGTTTGCCATCCCTCTGAGGCAGGTCACTGAATCGGGCCGGCAAGGGTGGTTAAATGGGCGTTCGTCTCTTTGCCGGATCTTGTCGTGTCCATCCTGTCCGCCTCCATGCCGCCAGCCCGGGCCTGGCCTGACTATCTGCAAGCCTCCTGGCTGCGCTGCGCCCACCAGACCAGCGCCACCCTCTGGCATCCGCCCCACAACGCCAAGGGGCAGACCTTGCAGAGCCTGCGCCAGCGCAAGCGCGACCTGCTCACCACCGGCGAGATGGCGCTCGAGGATCTCTACGAATTCATGGAGGGGCGCCCCTGCGCCCTGCTGCTCACCGACGAGAGCGGCTGCCTGCTGGCGCGCACCGGCCACCCCGACACCCTGGCGGAGCTGGAAGCGCTCGGCTTCGGCCCCGGCGCCTTTTTCAGCGAAGGGCGGATCGGCACCAATGCCATCAACCTGGCCGCGCTGGAGGGGATGCCGCTCTGCGTCAGCGGTGCCCAGCACTTCAACCAGACCCTCCACCCCTGGCACTGCTGTGCCAGCCCGGTCTACAACAGCAACGGCCGTCAGGTCGCCATCATGGCGCTGACCTGCAAGGTGGAAGAGGCGAGCGCCGGCGATCTGGCGCTCACCGTCAGCGCCGGGCGCGAGCTGGCCCACCTGCTGCAGATGGAGACCCTGATGCAGGAGTCCCAGCACCACCTGAGCGAGCTCTACGCCCTGCTGGACGGCATGGATGATGGCGTGCTGGCCTGGGATCCCCAGGGTCGGCTGCGCTACCTCAACGCCCTGGCGGCCAGACGGCTGCGGCTCGACCCGGATCTCTGCCTCGGCCAACCGCTGGAGCAGCACCTGCTGCTGCCCCAGCGGTTGCAGCTCGCCATCAAGGGGCAGACCACCCTGAGCCACGTGGAGGTAACGCTGGAGCGGGTGGGCAGGCAGGAGGCGGAGTTCATCAATGCGCTGGTGAGCCTCAAGCCGCTGCCCGGGCCGGACGGCGTCAGCTTTATCGTGCTGCTGCACCCGGTCGATCGGCTGCGGGCCATCCATCAGCTGCGCCAGACGGTGCCCGAGCTGTCGGCGCTGGTGGGCGAATCGAGCGCCATGCGCAAGCTGCTGCGTTACGCCCGGCAGGCGGCCCAAAGCCCGGGCCCCATACTGCTGCGCGGCGAGGAGGAGGTGGGGAAGGCCCAGTTGGCGGAGGCGATCCACTTCGGCAGCGAGCAGGCCGCCGGCCCGCTCGTCACCCTCAACTGCCAGGCGCTGCCGAGCGAGCGGATGGCGCTGGAGCTGATGGGCTCTGACGAAGCGGGACAGGAGCGGGCCGGCAAGTTCGAACTGGCCCACGGCGGCACCCTGGTGCTGGAGCAGGTGGAGTGCCTCTCCCCTCCCATGCAGGCGGCGCTGCTGCAACTGCTCAAGACCGGCCGCCTCCAGCGCTTCGACTCGGCCCGCATCCTGCCGCTCAAGGTAAGGATCATCGCTACCAGCAGCGCCGCGCTGGAGCAGAAGGTGCAGGAGGGGCACTTCGGCCGTCAGCTGCTCTATGCGTTGCAGGCGTGCGAACTGTGGCTGCCGAGCCTGCGCGAGCGCACTGCCGATCTGCCCGGCCTCATCAGCCAACAGCTCGGGGCGCAGGGGCGCGAGCCGGGGCGCCAGTTCAGCCCGGCGGCCCTCGACTGCCTGCTTGCCTACCCCTGGCCCGGCAACCTGGGGGAGCTGCGCAGTGCCATCGAGCATGCCCTGCTTCACTCCAGCCAATCACAGATCCCGCCCGAGGCACTGCCGGCCGCCATTCGTCACGGCCATCAACTGGTGGCGGACGAGGTGGTGGGACAACCGCTGCTCACCCTGGCCGAGTTGGAACGTCAGGCTATCCTGCGCTGCGCCCACGCCTGCAAGGGGCAGGTCAGCCAGATGGCCCAACAACTGGGGATCGGCCGCACCACCCTCTGGCGACGGCTGAAGCTGCTCGAGATCGATCCCGCCGACTATCACGGCTGACGGCGATCCGAGCTGCTGCCAACAGGCCCGCTGCAAACGAAAAGGCCCCGCAGATGCGGGGCCGTTTTTATATGGCAAGGTCAGCCGTGGCGCGGTTACAGCCCCAGCTGGTGGGCGGTGACGATGGCCGCCAGCACGTCCTCGGCGGTGACCTTGAACGGCATGTTGTGGATGGTCTCCCCTTCCGCAGTGGAGGCCTTGGCCACGTCCATCAGGCGCGCCATGTCCAGCTCCTTGACCCCCATCATATGCAGGTTGGTGGGCAGGCCGATCGAGCGGCAGAAACCCAGCACGGTTTCGATCTCCGCCATCGGCGCGTTCTCCAGCACCAGCTGCACCAGGGTACCGAACGCCACTTTCTCACCGTGATAGAGGTGATGACATTCGGCCAGCTGAGTCAGGCCGTTGTGAACGGCGTGGGCGGCGGCCAGCCCGCTGCTCTCGAAGCCGATACCGCTCAGATAGGTGTTGGCCTCGATGATGTTCTCCACCGCCTTGGTGCAGAGCCCCTGCTCCACCGCCAGCTTGGCCTTGTAGCCATCGGCCAGCAGGGTCTTGTAGCAGAGCTCGGCGATGGCCTGCGCCGCCAGGGTGGAGGCGCCACCGGCCATGGTCTGGCAACCGGAGACCTTGTTGGCGCGCGCCTCGAAGTAGGTGGAGAGCGCATCCCCCATGCCGGAGACCAGCAGCCGCACCGGGGCACGGGCAACCACGCCGGTATCCATGATGACCATGTTGGGGTTGGTCGGGATCATCAGGTACTCGCTGAACTGCCCCTCCGGGGTGTAGATGACCGCCAGCGCGCTGGTGGGGGCATCGGTGGAGGCGATGGTCGGCACTATGACCACCGGCACCTGCTGGTAGAAGGCGACCGACTTGGCGGTATCCAGCGTCTTGCCACCGCCGATGCCGATGATGACGTCAAACGGGGTCTGCTTGCAGCGAGCCAGCAGGCGATCTATTTCGGGGCGGGAGCACTCGCCGTTGAAGCAGTCAAATTCGGGCTGGATGCCTGCCCCGTGGAAGCTGGTGGCCACGGTATCGCCAACCAGCTTGGTGACGAAGGCGTCGGCCAGGATCAGCGGCTTGGCGCCGAGCGCCTTGACGTAGTTGCCGATGTTGGCGAGGGCCCCGTTGCCTTGCACGTATTTGCTGGGGCTGATGATGATGCGGTCCATATTTTATCCCTCTCTCTAGTTCATAAGACATCTTTTGAAACTAACAGGGGCGAAGGGGCGGCAATGCCGGGGACTCCTTCGTCTTGAATGGGGCTGCACCGGCTCAGCGAGCGAGTGCAGCGCCTTGAAACAGTGGCGTCAGTCGCCGAAGCGCTCCGCAGCCAGCTGCTGGAAGCAGGCCAAGGCGGCCTCGGCATCCTCCCCGCGTGCCAGCAGGGTGAGCTGGTCACCCTGACGCACGTTGAGCATGGTGAGCCGGGTCAGGCTGCGGGGGTTAGCCTCTTTCTCCTCCTTTTGCAGCCTGAGTTCTGCGGCAAAAGGCTTGAGTGCCGCCACCAGGCGGGCGGCAGGGCGCACGTGCAGGCCGTGGGGGTTGTCCACCACCACCTCGCAGCGCAGCCAGCCGTCGTCGGGCGCAGGAGCGGCCTCGACATCCTGCGGCTCCGCCTTGCCCGGCAGCATCGCCTGTTTCGGGCCCAGCGCGCCGAGCGCCTCGGCGGCCACCTCGTCCAGCGTCAGGCCGGATCCGGCCGCCACCACGGCAGCCAGGGTGCCCTCGACCAGCGGGGCGGGGCAGAGCCGTACCCGGGCACTCAGCTGCGGGGGCAACAGCTCGAGGGCGGTCTCGGCGCTGAGCAGGGCGCTGCCCAGATCCATCAGTACCAGCACGCCGCTGCCGTCGTCCGCTTCTTCAATCGCACTCATCACAGCGATGGCGTCGGTGCCGATGGGGTGGTCGGGGTCATCGACCCCGGCCGCCAGCAACAGCTTCGCCGGGCTGCCCAGCTGGTCGGCCAGCGCTTTCAAGCCGGTTGCCAGCATGGCGCTGTGAGAGACCACTACGATTCCGATCATGTCACAACCTCGCTCTGTCACGCAGGGCGGTCAGCAGCAGCAGGGTCGAGGTGGCCCCGGCATCCTGATGGCCGATGCTGCGCTCGCCAAGATAGCTGGCGCGCCCCTTGCGGGCCTGCATCTGGATGGTGGCCTCGGTGCCGGCGGCAGCGGCCGCCACCGCCTTGTCCAGCGCCTCGGGCAGCGGCAAGCCTTGCTGTTCCGCCTGCTGCAGGGCGGCCAGGGCTGGCCACCAGGCGTCACACATGGTCTTGTCACCCGGCTCGGCACGGCCGCGCGAGACGATCCCCTCCACCCCGTCGCTCAGCATCTTGCCGAGCTGGCCGAGGGTCAGGCTCTGGCAGGCATCGCTGCTGGCCGCGGCCCGGATGAAGAAGGTGCCGTAGAGCGGGCCGCTGGCGCCGCCGACCGAGGAGAGCAGGGTCATGCCGGTGGTTTTCAGTACCTGACCGATGTCTTTGTCCGCCACTGCCGGCAGCTTCTCGGCCACCTTGGTAAAGCCGCGCTGCATGTTTAGGCCGTGGTCGCCGTCGCCGATGTCGGTATCCAGCGCCGTGAGGTAGTCACGCTGCTCGGTGAAGATATGCTCGCAGTCGAGCAGCCAGTTGACGATCTGATGTTTGCTTAGCATGGGTATGAAGACTCCTTAGCAGCCGCGGCGCAAGGCCGGGGTGTGAACGGGGGCATCCCACAGGGTCATCAGCTCGTCATCCACCTTGAGCAAGGTGATGGAGATGCCGGTCATGTCGAGGGAGGTGCAGTAGGGGCCGATCAGGTTGCGCACCAGATGGATGCCCGCCTCTTCGCACAGGGTAGCAAGACGGCCATAGACGCCGTAGAGCTCGGAGATGGGAGTGCCGCCCAGGCTGTTGACCAGTGCGATGACGCGATCGCCCTTGTTGAACGGCTCGATGAAGGTGTGCTCCTCCTGCCAGCTGCCGGAGGCTCTGTCCCAGTGACGCAGGGTACGGCCATAGGGAGTGTTGTCCGCCAGTTCATTGAACATGTCACCCACCAGGGTGTCGAGATTGGTGAAGGGACGGCGCGCTATGCCCGGCTCGCCATGGATGCCCACGCCAAACTCCATCTCGTTGTCCGCCAGGGTGAAGGAGGGCTTGCCGGCGGCCGGCACGGTACAGGCGTGGGTAGCGACGCCTATGGTGCGGCTCTGGTTGTTGATGCGGCGGGCCAGCGCCTCGCAGCGCGCCAGATCGTAACCCGCCTCGGCGGCAGCACCGACCAGCTTCTCGCACAGCACGGTCGTGGCGACACCACGACGGCCGGCGGTATAGAGGCTGTCTTTGACCGCCACATCGTCATCGATCAGGGCAAAACCCACCTTGACCCCGTCACCGTGCAGCAGCTCGACCGCGGTCTCGAAGTTGAGCACGTCGCCGGTGTAGTTCTTCACCAGAAACAGCACGCCGGCACCGCCGTCGACCGCCTGGCCGCACTCATACATCTGATCCGGGGTCGGCGAGGTAAAGATCTCGCCGGGGCAGGCACCATCCAGCATTCCCTTGCCCACCAGACCGCCGTGCATCGGCTCGTGGCCGCTGCCACCGCCGGAGACCAGCGCCACCTTGCCCATCACGGGGGAGTCGGCACGGGTGATGTAGTGTGGCTCGATACGGACCTTGAGCTCGGGGTGGGCGGCCGCCATCCCCATCAGTTGTTCACGGACCACGGCATCGACGGCATTGATCAGTTTCTTCATGGCTCACTCCTTGGCTTGCCACCACACGGGTAGGCAGATGGTTGATGGAGCCAGTCTAACGACAGAAAACAGGATAAAAATAACCGGGAGTTTGGTTCGGATTTGAAACAGCAGAAGGGTGGCCGGCGTTTCAATCTGAAACAGTGCGGAGCCAATATGAGGAAAACTGTTAGCCGTCTCACAGCCAACAAAAAGGGCCCCCGCAGGAGCCCTTCACGTAAACCGGGAGCCTTAGATGGCCCAACCACCGGCATAGAAGATCACCAGTGCCACGGCAATGATCACGGTACCGATATTGAGCTTCTTCCACTCGGCGGCAAACAGACGACCGACGACCAGCGCCACGAAGCCCAGCATGATGCCGGTAACGATGTTGCAGGTGAGCACGATGAAGACAGCGCACAGCATGCCGGAGAGCGCATCGACCGAGTCGTTGAAGTCCAGCTTGGTGACGTTGCCCAGCATCAGCAGGCCGACGTACATCAGCGCAGGCGCGGTGGCGTAGGCCGGTACCAAATAGCTCAGCGGCGAGAGGAAGATCATCAGCAGGAACAGCACGCCGACCAGGGCGGCGGTCAGACCGGTCTTGCCGCCGGCGGCGGTGCCGGCGGCGGATTCGATGTAGACGGCAGCCGGTGCACCACCGACGGCGCCCGCCACCATGCTGCTGACGGAGTCGGCAGTCAGCGCCTTGCCGCCGCTGATGATGTGGCCACGCTCGTTGATGAGACCCGCCTGACCGGCCACGGCACGGATGGTGCCGGTAGCATCAAACACGGCGGTCATCACCAGCGCCAAGACGGTCGGGATCACCACCGGATTGAGGGCGCCCAGCAGATCCATGCTGCCTACCAGGGAGCCTTTCTCGCCAGTCAGGCTCGGCATGGCGAAGAAGCCCTGCCAGGTCACTTTCGGATCGAACACAAGGCCGAGAATGGAGATGGCGATGATCACCATCAGGATGCCGCCCGGCACTTTGCGACGCTCCAGACCGAAGATGGCGGCCAGACCCAGCACCGTCATGATGACCGGGAAGGCCGTCACTTCACCCAGCTGAACCGGCAGACCGGCGCCTTCGTTCTTGATCACCATGCCGACGCCGTTGGTGGCGATCAGCAGCAGGAACAGACCGATGCCGATGCCGGTGCCGTGGGCGATGCCGGAGGGCAGGTTGTCCAGGATCCACTGGCGCACGCCGGTGACGCTGATCAGGGTGAACAGAACCCCCATCAGGAAGATGGCGCCCAGCGCCACCGGGATGCTCAGTCCCTGCCCCAGCACCAGGCTGAAGGCGGTAAAGGCGGTGAGGGAGATGGCACAACCGATGGCCATCGGCAGCTTGGCCCACAGGCCCATCAGCAGAGAGCCGAAGGCGGCGATCAAGCAGGTGGCGACAAACACCGGTCCCTGTTCAAAACCGGCAGCGCCCAGCATGTTCGGCACCACTATGATGCTGTAAACCATGGCCAAAAAGGTGGTCAACCCGGCCAGCAACTCCTGGCGCACGCTGCTGCCGCGCGCAGAAATGGAAAAATAAGAGTCCAAAAAGCCGCCGTTCCCTGATTGGGCGGCCATATCTTGCTTTGCCATAACTTGTCCTGAAAGTGTGAAGGAAATCGTTTGCTTTCGTGGCGCGCAAAATAGCAAGAATTTGTCGGAATTGCAGCGAATTCCCTGACTTTTTCATCAAAATGGTCGTAATCGTTCTCGTTCGGACACGGATTTGCTTGCCTGCCTGTCACGGATCTCACCTTTACCCATCAGGCTCGCTCCTATACTGCAGAGAACCACTCGCACTGCCAGACGGGAGATACCCATGCACACGCGCAATCTGCTGAACGATATTCCCTCGCCACTGCCTACCGAACTCTTTCAGGATCTGGTCAGCACCAACCACCTGCGGATCGAACGCATCCTATCCCGCGGTCATCACACCGCCCCGGGTGAATGGTACGATCAGGATGAACATGAGTGGATCCTGGTGGTACAGGGGGAAGCCAGCCTGCTGTTCATCGACCCGCAGACCCAGCAACAGCAGCTGGTACAACTGGGCCCGGGCGATCACATCAATATTCCGGCCCGCCAAAAACACAGGGTGGAATGGACCCATCCCGACATGACCACCGTCTGGCTTTGCGTGTTTTACTGAGCCGCGTGAGGGGAAAAGAGGCAATTCGGGAAAAGTTAAACGAAAAAAAGCCCAGTCGTTAGACTGGGCTTCTTAAGTAGTGGCGGAGCGGACGGGACTCGAACCCGCGACCCCCGGCGTGACAGGCCGGTATTCTAACCGACTGAACTACCGCTCCGCTGTCTGGTTAGCTTTTTGCTAAATTGTTTGCCGCTTCAATGAGGTGTCATCCTCGCAGCCGGCTATGTGATTCGTCACATCACCGTTTAATTGGGTGCCTGGCAGTGTCCTACTCTCGCATGGCGAATGCCACACTACCATCGGCGCTACCGCGTTTCACTTCTGAGTTCGGCATGGGTTCAGGTGGTTCCACGGCGCTATGGCCGCCAGGCAAATTCTTCAATCTAAGAAAGCTGATTTTGTTGTTCGTTCTCGGTATCTGCTACAAGCCTTAGAACACTTCTTGGGTGTTGTATGGTTAAGCCTCACGGGTAATTAGTATGGGTTAGCTCAACACGTCGCCGCGCTTACACACCCCACCTATCAACGTTGTGGTCTCCAACGGCCCTTTAGGACCCTCAAGGGGTCAGGGATGACTCATCTCAGGGCTCGCTTCCCGCTTAGATGCTTTCAGCGGTTATCGATTCCGAACTTAGCTACCGGGCAGTGCCACTGGCGTGACAACCCGAACACCAGAGGTTCGTTCACTCCGGTCCTCTCGTACTAGGAGCAACTCCCTTCAATCATCCAACGCCCACGGCAGATAGGGACCGAACTGTCTCACGACGTTCTGAACCCAGCTCGCGTACCACTTTAAATGGCGAACAGCCATACCCTTGGGACCGACTTCAGCCCCAGGATGTGATGAGCCGACATCGAGGTGCCAAACACCGCCGTCGATATGAACTCTTGGGCGGTATCAGCCTGTTATCCCCGGAGTACCTTTTATCCGTTGAGCGATGGCCCTTCCATTCAGAACCACCGGATCACTATGACCTACTTTCGTACCTGCTCGACCTGTCCGTCTCGCAGTTAAGCTGGCTTATGCCATTGCACTAACCTCCTGATGTCCGACCAGGATTAGCCAACCTTCGTGCTCCTCCGTTACTCTTTGGGAGGAGACCGCCCCAGTCAAACTACCCACCAGGCACTGTCCGCGACCCAGATTCATGGGCCTGCGTTAGAACATCAAACATACAAGGGTGGTATTTCAAGGACGGCTCCAGCGCAACTGGCGTCACGCCTTCAAAGCCTCCCACCTATCCTACACATGTAGGTTCAATGTTCAGTGCCAAGCTGTAGTAAAGGTTCACGGGGTCTTTCCGTCTAGCCGCGGGTACACCGCATCTTCACGGCGAATTCGATTTCACTGAGTCTCGGGTGGAGACAGCATGGCCATGGTTACACCATTCGTGCAGGTCGGAACTTACCCGACAAGGAATTTCGCTACCTTAGGACCGTTATAGTTACGGCCGCCGTTTACCGGGGCTTCGATCAAGAGCTTCGCTTGCGCTAACCCCATCAATTAACCTTCCGGCACCGGGCAGGTGTCACACCCTATACGTCCACTTTCGTGTTTGCAGAGTGCTGTGTTTTTGATAAACAGTCCCAGCCATCTGGTCACTGCGACTCCCAACTGCTCCATCCGCAAGGGACTTCACTGTCAAGAGCGAACCTTCTCCCGAAGTTACGGTTCTATTTTGCCTAGTTCCTTCACCCGAGTTCTCTCAAGCGCCTTGGTATTCTCTACCCGACCACCTGTGTCGGTTTGGGGTACGATGACTTGTAATCTGAAGCTTAGAGGCTTTTCCTGGAAGCAGGGCATCAATGGCTTCCGCACCGTAGTGCGTTCGTCTCGTGTCTCAGTGTTGTGTCTCCGGATTTGCCTAGAAACACCACCTACGCACTTTCACCAGGACAACCGTCGCCTGGCCCACCTAGCCTTCTCCGTCCCCCCATCGCAATTACAAGTCGTGCAGGAATATTAACCTGCTTCCCATCGACTACGCCTTTCGGCCTCGCCTTAGGGGTCGACTCACCCTGCCCCGATTAACGTTGGACAGGAACCCTTGGTCTTCCGGCGAGGAGGCTTT
>NZ_CP026217.1:4447500-4722500 GCF_002934425.1 Aeromonas sp. ASNIH4
TCAGTGCGGAACCACGGACTACCGGCAGGTCATCACCCGGGAAGTCGTACTCGGACAGCAGTTCGCGAACTTCCATCTCGACCAGTTCCAGCAGCTCTTCGTCATCTACCATGTCACACTTGTTCATGAACACGATGATGTACGGAACGCCTACCTGACGACCCAGCAGGATGTGCTCACGAGTCTGCGGCATCGGGCCGTCAGTCGCGGCTACTACCAGGATCGCGCCGTCCATCTGGGCAGCACCGGTGATCATGTTTTTAACGTAGTCGGCGTGACCCGGGCAGTCTACGTGGGCGTAGTGGCGGGTAGCGGTGTCGTATTCTACGTGGGAGGTGTTGATGGTGATACCACGCTCACGCTCTTCCGGTGCCTTGTCGATCTGGTCGAAGGCGAAAGCCTTACCACCGAAGTGCTTGGCCAGCACGTTGGTGATAGCGGCAGTCAGGGTGGTTTTACCGTGGTCAACGTGGCCGATGGTGCCGACGTTTACGTGCGGTTTATTACGCTCAAATTTTTCTTTAGACACGACGTAGTCCTTCTAGGTTAAACCCGCCTACCGTCGTAGGCGGGGAATCTTAAATTACTTGGATTTGCGCTCTTCGATCACGGCCTGGGCGACGTTGGTCGGGGCATCGTGATACTTGGCGAATTCCATGGCGTAGGAAGCACGACCCTGGGTAGCAGAACGCAGGGCGGTAGCGTAACCGAACATCTCGGCCAGCGGCACCAGGGCACGAACGATCTTGCCGGACGGGCCATCTTCCATACCTTCGATCAGGCCACGACGACGGTTCAGGTCACCGATCACGTCGCCCATGTAGTCTTCCGGAGTCTCGACTTCTACTTTCATGATCGGTTCGAGCAGAACCGGGTTGGCCTTCATGAAGCCAGCCTTAAAGGCCATGGAAGCAGCGATCTTGAACGCCAGTTCGGAAGAGTCGACATCGTGGTAGGAACCGAAGTGCAGACGCACGCCCAGATCCATTACCGGATAACCTGCCAGCGGGCCGGACTTCAGCTGCTCGCGGATACCCTTGTCAACACCCGGGATGAACTCACCAGGAATGACGCCGCCCTTGATGTCGTTGACGAATTCGTAGGCTTTGCCTTCTTCCAGCGGGTACATGTCGATCACAACGTGACCGTACTGACCACGACCACCGGACTGCTTGGCGTGCTTACCTTCGATATCCTTGACGGTGTTACGAATGGTTTCACGGTAGGCAACCTGCGGCTTACCTACGTTCGCTTCTACCTTGAACTCGCGACGCATACGGTCAACGATGATGTCCAAGTGCAGCTCACCCATACCGGCGATGATGGTTTGGCCAGACTCTTCGTCGGTCCATACGCGGAAGGACGGGTCTTCCTGAGCCAAACGACCCAGAGCCAGGCCCATCTTCTCTTGGTCAGCCTTGGTTTTCGGCTCAACTGCGATGGAGATTACCGGTTCCGGGAATTCCATACGCTCGAGGATAATCGGCGCTTTTTCGTCACACAGGGTGTCACCAGTGGTCACGTCTTTCAGACCGATGGCGGCAGCGATATCGCCTGCGCGAACTTCTTTGATCTCTTCACGCTTGTTGGCGTGCATCTGAACGATACGGCCAAAACGCTCGCGCTTCTCTTTAACGGAGTTCAGCACGGAGTCACCGGAGTTAACCACACCGGAGTAAACGCGGAAGAAGGTCAGGTTGCCTACGAACGGGTCGGTAGCGATCTTGAATGCCAGAGCAGCAAACGGCTCGTCATCAGAAGCATGGCGCTCGTCTTTGGTCTCGCCATCCAGCTTCAGACCGTCGATGGCTGCTACGTCGGTCGGCGCCGGCAGATAGTCAACCACGGCATCCAGCATGGCCTGTACGCCCTTGTTCTTGAACGCGGAGCCACAGGTAACCAGGATGATTTCGTTGTTCAGAACGCGCTGACGAAGAGCTTTCTTGATCTCTTCCTCGGTCAGTTCTTCACCACCCAGGTATTTTTCCATCAGGTCTTCAGACGCTTCAGCAGCGGCTTCAACCAGGGTCATGCGCATTTCTTGCGCTTTTTCCAGCAGCTCAGCCGGGACGTCTTCGTAATCGAAGGATACGCCCTGGTCAGCTTCGCTCCAGTTGATGGCCTTCATCTTGACCAGGTCGATAACGCCCTTGAAGTTCTCTTCTGAACCGATGTTCAGTTGCAGCGGAACCGGGTTACCTTTCAGACGGGTCTTGATGTGCTCAACGCAGCGCAGGAAGTTGGCACCGGTACGGTCCATCTTGTTGACGAACGCGATACGGGGAACCTTGTACTTGTTAGCCTGACGCCATACGGTTTCAGACTGTGGCTGTACGCCACCTACGGCACAGTACACCATCACGGCGCCGTCCAGAACACGCATGGAACGCTCTACTTCGATAGTAAAGTCAACGTGGCCCGGGGTATCGATGATGTTGATACGGTGCGGTTGGAACTGTTTGCCCATACCGGACCAGAAAGCGGTGGTCGCGGCGGAGGTGATGGTGATACCACGCTCTTGTTCCTGTTCCATCCAGTCCATGGTGGCAGCGCCATCGTGAACTTCACCGATCTTGTGACTTACACCGGTGTAAAACAGAACGCGCTCGGTAGTAGTAGTCTTACCGGCGTCGATGTGAGCGGAGATACCGATATTACGATAACGCTCAATGGGGGTTGTACGAGCCATTGTCATCCTCTTACTAGGGCACTTGTCCCCAGATAATTAAAGGTGCGCAGAGCCAAAAGACCCTGCGCAAGCGGATTACCAGCGGAAGTGAGCGAAAGCCTTGTTCGCTTCAGCCATACGGTGTACGTCTTCACGTTTCTTGACAGACGAACCCTTATTGTCAGCGGCATCCAGCAGCTCGCCAGCCAAACGCTGAGCCATTGATTTTTCACCACGTTTACGAGCGGCATCAACCAACCAGCGCATTGCCAGGGCATTGCGGCGAACCGGACGAACTTCTACCGGTACCTGATAGGTTGCACCACCGACACGACGAGATTTAACCTCGACGGCCGGACGAATGTTGTCCAGGGCTTCTTCGAATACGGCCAGGTGCTCTTTGCCAGTCTTGGTGGCAATGATGTCCAGCGCGCCATATACGATGGCTTCGGAAACAGATTTCTTACCGTCAACCATTACTACGTTGACAAATTTAGCCAGCAGCTCTGATCCGAACTTGGGATCCGGCAGGATTTTACGCTGACCAACAACACGACGTCTTGGCATTTCAAATTCTCCGTAACTTCAGGGGTTACCCAAAACTAGAAAGTTATCTAACTAGAAACGAATTAACGTTTGGCCTTACTTAACGGAGAACCATTAAGCTTTCGGACGCTTCACGCCATACTTGGAGCGAGCCTGCTTACGGTCTTTAACACCGGCACAGTCCAACGCACCACGAACGGTGTGATAACGAACACCTGGCAAGTCTTTTACACGACCGCCACGGATCAGAACAACAGAGTGCTCTTGCAGGTTGTGACCTTCACCGCCGATGTAGGAGGTGACTTCGAAGCCGTTGGTCAGACGTACACGGCATACTTTACGCAGTGCAGAGTTAGGCTTCTTCGGGGTGGTGGTGTATACACGGGTGCACACGCCACGCTTCTGAGGGCACGCTTCCAGCGCCGGCACGTTGCTTTTCACAACGAGCTTGATGCGTGGCTTGCGAACCAACTGGTTAATAGTTGCCATCAAAAGGCTCCTGATAATGACTTCATAAACATGTGAAAAATCCTCCCCGCAGATACGGGGACGCGAAATTTTATGCCCTGTTGTCAAGGGAGTCAAGATTTATACAATCCGAGCCAGGAAAGGCAGTGAAGAGACCTTGGGAAATGTCGCTAACCGGCTGAAATAGTTATATAAAACTGGCGGTCAGCCAGCCCAGGTCTGCGGCGAGCCTTTTTCCGCGATCAGGGCCACCAGGCCGGCCATGTCCAGATCCAACCCGATCCGTTGTTGCAACCCCCTCGCCTGCAGGTCTTCCCGCATGACATAGAGCGGCACTCCAGCCAACCGCGCACACCACTGAGGGGCCGTGGCAGCGACGACGGCATCCTGCATCAGCACCAACACATCCTCCGGCTGGCGGTAGGTCAGCGCCTGTTCCAGGTCCTGGCTCTGGAAGGGAGAGGTCAATATCAGCTGTATCATGGTCACCTCAAAAGCAGATGTGGGTAGCACAGGCATCCCACTGGTGCCGGATGTCGGTGCGGGACAGACCGGTCACGGGGATCAGCAGATCCGCCACCGTCAGACCACGCTCTGCCAGCGAGTCGGTGCACACATAGACCTCCTCGATGTCGTAGAGCTCAAGCAGTTTGAAGGTCGGCGCATAGTGGCGCTGCAAGATGGCCTGCGGCTGCTGCTCCCTGAGCAGCTGCAGCACGCCATCCCCGATGAGGAACAGGGCCAGCGACTCGGTCATGGCCGAAGTGGCCAGCAGGGCATCCAGACCTTCCCGCCCGGCGGCGGTACCGTGCGGCCCGCGCCGGCAAATAAACGCTATCTTGTGCATGGCTGCCTCCTAAAACTGGACGAATCGATCGGCGGTCAGGCTGGCCTCCGCCAGCTGACCCAGGCCGCTCAGGCAAAATGGCGGCTCCAGGTTGAAGTGTGCCCTGCCCAGCCCCTTGGCTTCCTGCTCATCCAGCACACCGCGCCGCATGGCGGCAGCGACGCACACATCGATACGGATCCCTTGCTGGTTGGCCAGTTCACACCACAGGGCGACCAGGTTGATCTCATCGGAGGCGGGAGCATGCAGCCCGTTGCCGTTGCAGACCCCGTCCTGGTAGAAGAACAGGTGAGACAAGCGATGGCCCTGCTCGATGAGGCTCAAGGCAAAACGATAGGCGGTGCTGGCCGACTGGGTACCATAGGCGGGCCCCGTTACCAGCAGGGCAAAATTCAGACTCATATCCGGACTCCTGCTCATGTATTCGTCCATTCTACGCCAAACACAAAAAAGCCCCTCCTGGGAGGGGCTCTTCGTGCAGCCTTGGATCAGACGTAAGCGATGGCTTCGACTTCAACCAGCACATCCTTCGGCAGGCGCGCCACTTCCACGCAGGAGCGGGCAGGAGCAGCTTCACCGAAGTAACGGGCATAAACCTGGTTGAAGGCAACAAAGTTGTTCATGTCGCTGAGGAAGCAGGTAGTCTTCAGTACCTTGCCGGTATCGGCTCCCGCTTCCTTCAATACTGCAACCAGGTTCTTCATCACCTGCTCGGCCTGCACTTCGATACCGCCAGCCACTATCTCCATGGTGGCCGGATCGAGCGGGATCTGCCCGGAAGTGAAGACCAGCTCGCCCAGTTTGGTGGCCTGAACATACGGGCCGATTGCGGCAGGAGCCTTGTCGGTTGCAATAACTTCTTTAGCCATTCTTGTCTATCCCCTTCTATGGCGCTTACTCGTTTTCGTCTTCACCCTGCTTGCGCTGCCGGATGTACAGATAAACGGTATGTTTGGAAATGTTCAGCTTGTCGGCGACCAGGTTGATCGAGTCCTTGATATCAAATATGCCCTTCTCGAACAGCTGGGTCACGATAAACCTGTTTTTAGCATTGTTGGCAACGGTCGGATCGCGGTTGATCTCGTCGATGGTGTTGTCCACCGTCTGGGCAACCAGCTCTTCCACACTGTTGGCAAAGGTCTCCGGCGACTGACGCTCGACTTGTTGCGGCGTCGGGAAAAATTCGGCGACGAACTCGTGAAAAGGCGCGTTGATGTGCAGGTTGATACAGATGAGGCCGATCACCTGCTTGTCGCTGTTCCTGATGGCGATGGTACTCGACTTCATCAGGGCACCGGTACGGCTGCGAGCAAAATAGCTCTGGGTGTAATCCTGGCCGGTATTCTCGATGTCCTTGAGCATACGCAGCGCGAGATCGGTAATGGGGGCCCCCTCATTCCGTCCCGTATTGAACCCGTTGGCAATCTTGATCACGGACTCGTGCAGATTTTCCAGGGAGTGAAGCACCACTTCACAGTGCTTGCCGAACAACTCGGCCAAGCCATCGATCAGCCCATCGTATGAGCGCAACAATTCCCTGTCTTCGTCTGTAAAAGTGCGACCGATCAGTTGCTCTTCGGGAAGCATCACTTCCTCGATACCGACAGTCATGTTCTACCCCTGTAATACCCATTCAACTTTCCCGAGTTTTCAGTTGCGAGGGGTCAATGTCAACTTTTTTTGATTTTTTACTCTGCAACCTTGCTCTGGATCATCCGAATATCCGCGTGGCGTCTGGCTTTGACGAGAAAATCGACAATAAAAAAGGGCCCCATGAAGGGGCCCTTTTCATTCGCTACAGCGGAAGATTACTCTTCGTCAAAACTGCCGGCTGCATTGAGCAGATCCGCCAGGTTTTGCTGAGCTTCATCGGCAGTCACCTGCGGTACGCCAACAGCACGGGCTGCGGCGGCACGCTGGTTGATCCGGCCGTGGTGGTAGGCAAAGCCGGTACCAGCCGGGATCAGACGACCCACGATCACGTTCTCTTTCAGGCCACGCAGTTCGTCACGCTTGCCGCCAACGGCCGCTTCGGTCAGAACACGGGTGGTTTCCTGGAAGGAAGCCGCGGAGATGAAGGACTCGGTGCTCAGAGATGCCTTGGTAATACCCATCAGGATGTGACGGAAGGTGGCCGGGGTCTTGCCCTCAGCAACCAGCTTACGGTTGGCAATCTTCACGCGAGCCACTTCAACCTGTTCGCCTTCGATCAGGTCTGTGTCACCAGCGCTCAGGATCTCGCACTTGCGCAGCATCTGACGCACGATGACTTCGATGTGCTTGTCGTTGATCTTAACGCCTTGCAGACGGTAAACGTCCTGCACTTCGTTGGCGATGTAGTTGGCGACCGGGCTGATACCGCGCAGACGCAGAATGTCGTGAGCAGACTCAGGACCGTCCGCCAGCACTTCACCCTTCTCAACTTTTTCACCTTCGAACACGTTCAGGTTACGCCACTTCGGAATCATCTCCTCGTAGACATCGCCACCATCGGTCGGGGTGATGACCAGACGGCGTTTGCCCTTGGTCTCTTTCCCGAAGGAGATGGTACCGGAGATCTCGGCCAGAATTGCCGGTTCCTTCGGTTGACGTGCTTCGAACAGATCCGCAACGCGCGGCAGACCACCGGTGATGTCCTTGGTACCGCCGGACTCTTGCGGGATACGCGCTACCGCGTCACCCACGCCCACGTTGGCACCATCTTCCAGGTTCACGATCGCCTTGCCCGGCAGGAAGTACTGGGCGGCTACATCGGTACCCGGGATCATCACGTCCTTGCCGTTCAGGTCGACCAGTTTCACGGTCGGACGCATCTCTTTACCGGCGCTCGGACGCTCGTTGACATCCAGCACGACAATGGAGGAGAGACCGGTCAGCTCGTCGGTCTGACGAGTAATGGTCACGCCATCGATCATGTGTTCGAAGTGCAGGCGACCCGCCACTTCGGTGATGATCGGGTGAGTGTGCGGATCCCAGTTGGCGACGGTTTCACCGGCGTTCACGGCCTGGCCATCTTTCACTTCCAGCACGGAACCGTAAGGCAGCTTGTGGCTTTCCTTGGTACGGCCCATCTCGTCCATGATGGTCAGTTCGGTAGAACGGGAGGTGATAACCAGTTTGTCATCGCTGTTGTGAACGAACTTGGCGTTCTGCAGCTTGATGCTACCGGTGTTCTTGACCTGGATGCTGCTCTCGGCAGCGGCACGGGATGCGGCACCACCGATGTGGAAGGTACGCATCGTCAGCTGGGTACCCGGTTCACCGATGGACTGGGCGGCGATAACACCGACAGCCTCACCCTTGTTAACCAGGTGACCACGGGCCAGATCACGGCCGTAGCAGTGAGCACAGTTACCGAAGTCGGTCTCACAGGTGATGGCAGAACGTACCTTCACGCGGTCAACGGAGTTGCGCTCCAGCAGGTCACACAGCTGCTCGTCGAGCAGGGTGTTGCGTGCTACCAGCACTTCGTCTTCAGTACCCGGCTTGATCACGTCATCGGCAACCACACGGCCCAGCACGCGCTCACGCAGCGGTTCGACCACGTCGCCACCTTCGATCAGCGGAGTCATCCACAGACCTTCGGTAGTGCCGCAATCGTCCTCGGTGATCACCATGTCCTGTGCCACGTCAACCAGACGACGAGTCAGGTAACCGGAGTTCGCAGTCTTCAGTGCGGTATCCGCAAGACCCTTACGAGCACCGTGAGTGGAGATGAAGTACTGCAGTACGTTCAGACCTTCGCGGAAGTTCGCGACGATCGGGGTCTCGATGATGGAGCCATCCGGCTTGGCCATCAGGCCACGCATACCGGCCAGCTGACGGATCTGGGCTGCGGAACCCCGCGCACCAGAGTCGGCCATCATGAAGATGCTGTTGAACGAGGCTTGCTCTTCTTCTTCACCCAGCGAGTTGACGTTACGCTCTTTGGACAAGTTCTCCATCATGGCCTTGGAGACGCGCTCGTTGGCGCTGGCCCAGATATCGATAACCTTGTTGTAGCGTTCGCCCGCGGTCACCAGACCGGACAGGAACTGGTCCTGGATCTCGGCGACTTCGGCTTCTGCAGCGGCGATGATGTCTTTCTTGGCATCCGGGATGACCATGTCATCGATACCAACGGAAGCACCGGACAGGGCCGCATAGTGGAAACCGGTATACATCAGCTGGTCAGCGAAGATGACGGTGTCCTTCAGGCCCTGCTTGCGATAGCAGGTGTTCAGCAGACGGGAGATGAGCTTTTTGCCCAGCGCCTTGTTGGATACGGATTTGATCCAGTTCTGCGGGTTGGCGTCCAGGTCAGCCTGCTCTGCAGCAGTCAGCACCTTCGGCTCGTCGATCAGCGCGTATTCCATGCCTTTCGGCAGGATCAGGCTCAGGATCGCACGACCAACGGTGGTGTTCTTCATCTCGGTGTGAGCACGCAGCGAACCGTCTTCCTGACGCAGGTATTCGGTGATGCGAACTTTCACGCGAGCATGCAGATCGGCCAGACCGGCGCGGTATACCTTCTCGGCTTCTTTCGGGCCGGACAGCACCATACCTTCGCCCTTGGCGTTGATACGGGCACGGGTCATGTAGTACAGACCCAAGACCACGTCCTGAGACGGAACGATGATCGGCTCACCGGAGGCAGGCGACAGGATGTTGTTGGTGGACATCATCAGCGCGCGCGCTTCCAGCTGGGCTTCCAGGGTCAGCGGTACGTGGACCGCCATCTGGTCACCATCGAAGTCCGCGTTATAGGCGGCACAGACGAGCGGGTGCAGCTGGATGGCCTTGCCTTCGATCAGGGTCGGTTCAAACGCCTGGATACCCAGACGGTGCAGGGTCGGTGCACGGTTCAGCAGCACCGGGTGTTCGCGGATCACTTCGTCCAGGATGTCCCAAACGACAGCTTCTTCGCGCTCCACCATCTTCTTGGCGGCCTTGATGGTGGTCGCCAGACCGCGGGATTCCAGCTTGCCATAGATGAACGGCTTGAACAGCTCCAGCGCCATCTTCTTCGGCAGACCGCACTGATGCAGACGCAGAGTCGGACCTACGGTGATAACGGAACGACCGGAGTAGTCGACACGCTTACCGAGCAGGTTCTGACGGAAACGACCTTGCTTACCCTTGATCATGTCGGCCAAGGATTTCAGCGGGCGCTTGTTGGAGCCGGTGATGGCACGACCACGACGGCCGTTGTCCAGCAGGGCATCGACGGACTCTTGCAGCATGCGCTTTTCGTTGCGCACGATGATGTCCGGAGCAGCCAGGTCCAGCAGGCGCTTCAAGCGGTTGTTACGGTTGATCACGCGACGGTACAGATCGTTCAGATCGGAAGTCGCGAAACGGCCGCCGTCCAGCGGTACCAGCGGACGCAGGTCCGGCGGCAGCACAGGCAGCACTGTCATGATCATCCACTCCGGCTTGTTGCCGGACTGCAGGAAGGCTTCCATCAGCTTCAGGCGCTTGGTGGTCTTCTTGCGCTTGGTCTCGGAGTTGGTCTGATCCAGCTCTTCGCGCATGGTGCGCACTTCGCCTTCCAGATCGATGGCGCGCAGCAATGCCAGGATTGCTTCGGCCCCCATCTTGGCGTCGAATTCGTCGCCCCACTCTTCCAGTGCGTCCAGGTACTGCTCTTCGGACAGCATCTGGCTGCGCTCGAGGTTGGTCATGCCGGGTTCGATCACTACATAGGATTCGAAATACAGCACGCGCTCGATGTCACGCAGGGTCATGTCCAGCAGCAGACCGATACGGGACGGCAGGGACTTCAGGAACCAGATGTGGGCAGTCGGGCTGGCCAGCTCGATGTGGCCCATACGCTCACGACGGACCTTGGTCTGGGTCACTTCTACGCCGCACTTCTCACAGATCACACCACGGTGTTTCAGGCGCTTGTACTTGCCGCACAGACACTCGTAGTCCTTCACCGGTCCAAAGATACGGGCGCAGAACAGACCATCACGTTCCGGCTTGAAAGTCCGGTAGTTGATGGTCTCAGGCTTTTTGACCTCACCGAATGACCAGGAGCGGATCATGTCAGGAGAGGCCAGACCGATCTTGATACTGTCAAACTCTTCGGTCTTGGTCTGAGCCTTCAAAAACTTGAGTAAGTCTTTCACGTGTTTCCCCTGTCAGGAGTCTAACCTCGGCGCCCCTACTGCCGAAACAGCGGGGCGCCCACGTCAATTCTCGAACAATAAGAGCGAGCTCTTACTCTTCGTCCAGCTCGATGTTGATACCCAGAGAGCGGATTTCCTTCAGCAATACGTTGAAGGATTCGGGCATGCCCGGCTCCATACGGTGGTCGCCATCCACGATGTTCTTGTACATCTTGGTACGGCCGTTCACATCGTCAGACTTGACGGTCAGCATCTCCTGCAGGGTATATGCCGCACCGTAAGCCTCCAGGGCCCACACTTCCATCTCACCGAAACGCTGACCACCGAACTGTGCCTTACCACCCAGCGGCTGCTGGGTAACCAGGCTGTAAGAACCGGTAGAACGCGCGTGCATCTTGTCGTCTACCAGGTGGTTCAGCTTCAGCATGTACATGTAACCCACGGTGACCTTACGCTCGAAGGCGTTACCGGTACGACCGTCGAACAGGGCGATCTGACCGGATTCCGGCAGGTCGGCCAGCTTCAGCAGGGCCTTGATTTCACGCTCTTTGGCGCCATCAAAGACCGGCGTAGCGACCGGCAGACCCTTGCGCAGGTTACCGACCAGGGTACGTACGTCGTCGTCGGACAGCTCGGCCACGTTCACTTGCTGGGTGTCTTTCTCGCCCAGGTCATAGACCTGTTGCAGGAAGTCACGCATCTCGTGCAGTTCGCGCTGTTCCTTGACCATGCGGTCGATCTTCTCGCCGATACCCTTGGCCGCGAGGCCCAGGTGCACTTCGAGGATCTGACCGATGTTCATACGGGACGGTACACCCAACGGGTTCAGAACGATGTCGACCGGACGGCCGTACTCGTCATGGGGCATATCCTCGACCGGACAGATCTTGGAGATAACACCCTTGTTACCGTGACGACCCGCCATCTTGTCACCCGGCTGGATGCGACGCTTGACGGCCAGATAGACCTTGACGATCTTCAGTACGCCCGGCGCCAGGTCATCGCCCTGGATGATCTTGCGACGTTTGTTCTCGAATTTCTTGTCGAACTCGGCCTTCAGCTCAACGTGCTGTTCAGCGATCTGTTCCAGCTCGATTTGCTTGGCTTCATCTTCGATGGCCAGTTCAAACCACTTGGAGCGATCGAGCTTGTTCAGACGGTCTTCGCTGTAACCGGCGGCCAGCAGCAGGTTGCGGGAGCGGCCGAAAATGCCGTCTTCCAGGATCTTGAACTCTTCGGTCAAGTCCTTCTTCGCTTCCTTCAGCTGCATCTCTTCGATTTCTTTGGCGCGCTTGTCTTTTTCCACGCCATCGCGGGTAAAGACCTGCACGTCAACCACGGTACCGTACACACCGTTCGGCACTCGCAGGGAGGAGTCCTTCACATCGGACGCCTTCTCACCGAAGATGGCGCGCAGCAGCTTCTCTTCCGGCGTCAGCTGGGTTTCACCTTTCGGCGTTACCTTACCGACCAGAATGTCGCCGCCCTTCACTTCGGCACCCACGTAGACGATACCGGACTCGTCCAGCTTGGACAGAGCGGCTTCACCCACGTTCGGGATGTCAGCAGTGATCTCTTCCGGACCCAGCTTGGTGTCACGGGAGATACAGGCCAGTTCCTGGATGTGAATGGTGGTCAGGCGATCTTCCTGAACAACACGCTCGTTCACCAGGATCGAGTCTTCGAAGTTGTAACCGTTCCACGGCATGAACGCGACGCGCAGGTTCTGACCCAGCGCCAGTTCACCCAGGTCGGTGGACGGGCCGTCAGCCAGCACGTCGCCCGCCATCACCGGCTCACCCAACATCACGCACGGACGCTGGTTGATACAGGTGTTCTGGTTGGAACGGGTGTATTTGGTCAGGCTGTAGATGTCGATGCCGGCTTCGCCAGGCAGCAGCTCATCTTCGTTGACCTTGATAACGATACGGGAGGCATCGACGTAGTCGATCATGCCGCCACGCTTGGCCACTACGGTAACACCGGAGTCAACGGCCACAGCGCGTTCCATACCGGTACCAACCAGCGGCTTGTCGGCGCGCAGAGTCGGTACAGCCTGACGTTGCATGTTTGAACCCATCAATGCGCGGTTCGCGTCATCGTGTTCCAGGAACGGGATCAGGGCCGCTGCCACAGATACGATCTGCTGCGGGCTCACGTCCATATACTGGATCTGGTCGGCGTTCATAAAGGTGGATTCACCTTTGTGACGGCACGGGATCAATTCATCTTTCAGACGGCCATCTTCGGTGGTCGCGGCGTTAGCCTGTGCGATCACGTACTTGCCTTCTTCAATAGCAGACAGATAGTCCACTTCGTCGGTGATCACACCGTCAATGACCTTGCGGTACGGAGTCTCGAGGAAACCGTACTCGTTGGTACGAGAGTACACGGACAGAGAGTTGATCAGACCGATGTTCGGACCTTCAGGAGTTTCGATAGGGCACAGACGACCGTAGTGGGTCGGGTGTACGTCTCGAACTTCAAAACCGGCACGCTCACGAGTCAAACCGCCCGGGCCCAGCGCAGAGATACGGCGCTTGTGGGTCACTTCGGACAGCGGGTTGTTCTGGTCCATGAACTGGGACAGCTGGCTGGAACCAAAGAACTCTTTGACTGCGGCGGAGATCGGCTTGGCGTTGATCAGATCCTGCGGCATCAGGGTGTCCAGGTCGCCCAGGGAGAGACGCTCCTTGACCGCACGCTCGACACGCACCAGACCGACGCGGAACTGGTTTTCAGCCATTTCACCGACAGAACGGATACGACGGTTGCCCAGGTGGTCGATATCGTCCACCTCGTCATTGCCGTTACGGATGTCGATCAGGCGCTTCATCACATCGACGATGTCGTCTTTGGTCAGAGTACCCACGCCGGTCTCGTCTTCACGAGCCAGACGGCGGTTGAACTTCATCCGACCTACGGTAGACAGGTCGTAACGCTCGGAAGAGAAGAATAGGTTCTCGAACAGCTGTTCTGCAGCTTCGCGAGTCGGCGGCTCACCCGGACGCATCATGCGATAGATTTCGACCAGCGCTTCCAGGCGGCTGGAGCTGGAGTCGATACGCAGGGTCTCGGACATGTAGGCACCGTGATCCAGTTCATTGGTGAACAGAACCTCGAAGTGCTTGAAGCCGGCTTGGGAGAGGTTGGCTACCGCTTCCAGGCTCAGCGCCTGGTTGGCAGTCACTACCATCTCGCCAGTTTGCGGATGTGCGTAGTCCTTGGCAGCAACTTTGCCAACAACATACTCAACCGGTACCTCAATCTGGGTAACGGAATCTTTTTCCAACTGACGGATGTGACGCGCAGTCACTCGACGACCGGTCTCAACCACCACGGCGCCATTGGCCACGATGTCAAAGGTCGCAGTTTCACCACGCAGGCGCTCCGGCACCAGATCCATCATCAACTTGCCATCTTTGACTTCGAAACCGATGGTCTCGAAGAAGGTGGCCAGAATCTGTTCGGAACTGAAATCCAGGGCACGCAGAATAATGGACGCCGGCAGTTTACGACGACGGTCGATACGGACAAACAGGTTGTCTTTCGCATCGAACTCGAAGTCCAGCCAGGAGCCACGGTAGGGAATAACGCGCGCGTTATACAGCACCTTACCGGATGAATGTGTTTTGCCTTTATCGTGGTCGAAGAAGACGCCCGGGCTACGATGCAGCTGGGAGACGATTACCCGCTCGGTACCATTGATAACAAAGGTGCCGTTCTCGGTCATGAGCGGAATTTCGCCCATGTATACTTCTTGTTCCTTGATGTCTTTGACGGTGCCGGCAGCTGCTTCACGGTCGTACAGAACCATACGAAGCTTGACACGCAGCGGCGCGGAGTAGGTCACTCCACGGATCTGGCATTCTTTTACGTCAAATACCGGCTCACCCAGGCGATAGCTGACATACTGAAGCTCAGCACTACCGGAGTAACTGGTGATCGGGAAAACGCTACGGAAAGCGGCCTCTAGGCCATATTCACCTTCCGGGTCAGCCTCGATGAACTGCTTGAAGGAGTCCAGCTGAATGGACAACAGATAAGGCGTGTCCAGTACCTGGTCTCGCTTACCGAAGTCCTTACGAATGCGTTTTTTTTCGGTATAAGAGTAAACCATAGGGTTCCTCAGCTCGCTGATAAGTGACCCACTCTGTCCCACGGGACAGCTCTGTCTCAACACCGTTTTGTGTTGGCCCGGACGAATGAAAACAGTCCGGATTGCTGGTGCACCGAGAGTCGTAAACGGTGTGAAATGCTCTCAGTCTACAGCGCAAAAAGGCTGGTGAACAAAAATTCACCAGCCCTAGCCTGTTTTATCAGGCTAATCTACATAAATGCAGATTATTTGATCTCAACAGAAGCACCGGCAGCTTCCAGCTCTTTCTTCAGAGCTTCAGCTTCGTCTTTGGAGACGGCTTCTTTCAGGTTAGCCGGAGCAGCTTCTACCAGGTCTTTGGCTTCTTTCAGGCCCAGACCGGTGGCGCCACGAACGGCTTTGATGACGGCAACTTTGTTGGCACCGGCAGCAGTCAGAACTACGTCGAACTCGGTCTTCTCTTCTACTGCTTCAGCGGCCGGACCGGCAGCAACAGCAACAGCGGCAGAAACACCGAACTTCTCTTCCATAGCTTCGATCAGCTCAACAACTTCCATTACGGACATGGAAGCAACGGCTTCGATAATTTGGTCTTTAGTGATAGACATGACAAAAATTCCTGATGTTGAATAAACTCAAACAGCCTAAATAGGCGAGAATCAAGCAGCAGCTTGCTTCTGATCACGCACAGCAGCGATGGTACGAACCAGCTTGCCAGCAGAGGCTTCCTTCATGGTAGCCATCAACTTCGCAATTGCTTCGTCGTAGGTCGGCAGCGTGGCCAGACGATCAATTTGTGCTGCGGCGATAAACTCACCGTTAAAAGCGCCAGCCTTGATTTCGAACTTTTGGTTCGCTTTGGCAAACTCTTTGAACAGACGAGCGGCAGCGCCCGGGTGTTCGTTAGAGAAAGCAATCAAGGTAGGACCAGACAATACGTCGTTCAGGCAACCGAATTCGGTACCTTCAACTGCGCGACGCAGCAGGGTGTTACGCACAACGCGCATGTACACACCGGCTTCGCGAGCAGATTTACGCAGGCTGGTCATCTTCTCTACAGTCACACCGCGAGAATCGGCTACAACTGCAGAAAGAGCGCCTTTGGCAGCTTCGTTGACTTCAGCAACAATTGCCTTTTTGTCTTCGAGTCCCAATGCCATTGGCTTAACTCCTGGATTGAATCCGGGTCTAGTTTGACCCAGTACTGACACATCCCCCCTACCTTTACAACAGAGGGGAACGATGCGGTAGCAGGATTCCAGAAGAGAAAGAAATCTTTCTCGCTGGGTTTCCGGCACCGTCTACGCAGGAAGGATTAAGGCCTTGCAGCCACCTGCGGTCTTGGACGGAGGTCGAAACCCCCAACCAATCAAGGCGCAAAATTATAGATTAAATTTTGCACCTTGTAAAATCCATCAATTAGGCCTGAGCTTCCAGAGAAGCTTGGTCTACGGCAACACCGGCACCCATGGTGGTGGAGATGCTGACTTTCTTGATGAATACACCCTTGGCGGAAGACGGCTTGGCCTTTTTCAGGGCAACCAGCAGAGCTTCCAAGTTTTCTTTCAGCTGAACTTCGTTGAAAGAAACCTTGCCCAGGGTGGTGTGAATGATACCGTTCTTGTCATTACGGTAACGAACCTGACCAGCCTTGGCGTTCTTGACAGCTTCGGCAACGTTAGGAGTTACAGTACCAACTTTCGGGTTCGGCATCAGGCCGCGCGGGCCCAGGATTTGACCCAGCTGACCAACAACGCGCATGGCATCCGGGGATGCGATAACTACGTCGAAGTTCATCTCGCCTTTCTTGACCAGATCGGCCAGCTCGTCCATACCAACCAGTTCAGCACCGGCAGCTTTGGCAGCTTCGGCGTTGGCACCTTGGGTGAATACGGCTACGCGTACTTCACGACCGGTACCGTGCGGCAGTACAGTTGCACCACGTACGTTTTGGTCGGATTTACGAGCATCGATACCCAGGTTAACGGCAACGTCAACGCTTTCAACGAACTTGGCAGTAGCCAGTTCTTTCAGCAGGGCAATGGCTTCGTTGATGGAGTACTCTTTGGTACCGTCAACTTTTTCGCGAATAACGCGCATACGCTTGGAAAGTTTTGCCATTGTCTTAATCCTCCACTACCAGGCCCATGGAACGAGCGGAGCCGGCGATGCAACGTACTTTTGCATCCAGATCGGCACCGGTCATATCCGGCTCTTTGGTCTTGGCGATTTCTTGCAGCTGAGCCACAGTCACCTTACCAACCTTGTCTTTGTTCGGCTTGGCAGAACCAGACTGGATACCAGCAGCTTTCTTCAGCAGGAAGGAAGCGGGCGGAGTCTTGGTTTCGAAGGTGAAGGAACGGTCGCTGTAAACGGTGATCACGACCGGAGTCGGTGAGCCTTTTTCCAGCTTTTCTGTACGGGCGTTGAATGCCTTACAGAATTCCATGATGTTCACACCGTGCTGACCCAGAGCAGGACCAACGGGAGGGCTGGGGTTAGCACTGCCAGCCTTAACTTGCAGCTTGATATAAGCTGTGACTTTCTTAGCCATTACAAAAATACCTCAGAAATGGGTTCTAACGCCTCGGAGACATGCTCCTGCAAACGGCTCCCCAACTAATAAAGGGGCAGCGAATTATAATGACATTCGCTGCCCCTGACAACCGTTAACGAACAGAGTTTAATCAGCCCTTTTCGACCTGACCAAAATCCAGCTCTACCGGTGTAGAACGACCGAAGATCAAAACGGAGACCTTCACGCGGCTCTTTTCATAGTCAACCTCTTCAACGGTACCGTTGAAGTCGGCGAACGGACCATCAGCAACCCGCACCATTTCACCCGGTTCAAACAGGGTTTTCGGACGCGGCTTGTCGTGGGCATCTTGCAGACGATTGAGGATGGCATCCGCTTCTTTATCAGAGATAGGAGCAGGACGATCAGAGGTGCCACCAATGAAGCCCATGACGCGCGGTACGTTGCGTACCAGGTGCCATGTGGTCTCATCCATGATCATCTGAACCAGGACGTAGCCCGGGAAAAACTTGCGCTCACTCTTGCGCTTCTGGCCAGCGCGCATCTCGACCACTTCTTCGGTCGGGACCAGCACTTCACCGAACATGTCTTCCATGCCATGCATCTTGATATGTTCACGCAGGGATTTGGCAACACGGCCTTCATAGCCGGAAAACGCCTGCACCACATACCATCTCATACGTTGTTCACGTTGTTCAGTCATGGCTTATCCTTACACACCGGTAATCAGGTTGACCAACCAGACCAAGGCACCGTCCAGAATGAACAGCAACAGCCCCATCACGGCAGTCACCGCCAGCACAATCAGGGTTGTCTGAATGGCTTCCTGGCGGGTCGGCCATACGACCTTGCGGACTTCCAGGCGAGACTCACGGGCAAATGCCAGTGTCGCCTTTCCCTTGGTGGTTTGCAGGGCTACTGCACCGGCAGCAGCAATGACAACGACCACACCCAGGGCGCGGACGGCAGCGACGACATCGTTGAGCAGGTAATTACCCACTACAGCGGCCGCCAGGATAATGAAAACCAGGCCCCAAAGCAGGGTATCCTTGCTTCCGCCCTGGCTCTCAGAACTAACACTCATACAACCCACCTGTATCTGACGTAACCAAAGACACAAAAGCCCCGTACGAGACGAGGTATATGGCAGGGGCGGCAGGACTCGAACCCGCAACCATCGGTTTTGGAGACCGCTGTTCTACCAATTCGAACTACGCCCCTGCATAAGAAAGCCCCTATTATAGGGGCTTTGCTTTATTTATGTAAGCCAAAGATTAAGCGATAACTTTAGCTACAACACCAGCACCTACGGTACGGCCACCTTCACGGATGGCGAAACGCAGGCCGTCGTCCATCGCGATCGGCGCAATCAGGGTAACAACCATCTTGATGTTGTCGCCCGGCATTACCATCTCTACGCCTTCCGGCAGTTCGATGGTACCGGTCACGTCGGTAGTACGGAAGTAGAACTGCGGACGGTAGCCTTTGAAGAACGGGGTATGACGACCACCTTCTTCTTTGGACAGCACGTACACTTCAGATTCAAACTTGGTGTGCGGCTTGATGGTGCCCGGCTTGGCCAGTACCTGACCACGCTCTACGTCTTCACGCTTCACGCCACGCAGCAGTGCACCGATGTTCTCGCCTGCACGACCTTCGTCCAGCAGCTTACGGAACATTTCAACACCGGTACAGGTGGTCTTGGTGGTATCTTTGATACCCACGATTTCCACTTCTTCACCAACTTTGACGATACCGCGCTCTACACGACCGGTTACTACGGTACCACGGCCAGCGATGGAGAATACGTCTTCGATAGGCATCAGGAACGGCAGGTCGATGGCACGCTCCGGCTCCGGAATGTAGGTGTCCAGGTGGCCAGCCAGTTCCAGGATCTTCTCTTCCCACTGAGCTTCACCTTCCAGCGCTTTCAGTGCAGAACCACGGACTACCGGCAGGTCATCACCCGGGAAGTCGTACTCGGACAGCAGTTCGCGAACTTCCATCTCGACCAGTTCCAGCAGCTCTTCGTCATCTACCATGTCACACTTGTTCATGAACACGATGATGTACGGAACGCCTACCTGACGACCCAGCAGGATGTGCTCACGAGTCTGCGGCATCGGGCCGTCAGTCGCTGCTACTACCAGGATCGCGCCGTCCATCTGGGCAGCACCGGTGATCATGTTTTTAACGTAGTCGGCGTGACCCGGGCAGTCTACGTGGGCGTAGTGACGGGTAGCGGTGTCGTATTCTACGTGGGAGGTGTTGATGGTGATACCACGCTCACGCTCTTCCGGTGCCTTGTCGATCTGGTCGAAGGCGAAAGCCTTACCACCGAAGTGCTTGGCCAGCACGTTGGTGATAGCGGCAGTCAGGGTGGTTTTACCGTGGTCAACGTGGCCGATGGTACCCACGTTAACGTGCGGTTTATTACGCTCAAATTTTTCTTTAGACATGATCGTCCCTCTAAACTAACGCTGAGTACGCGGTGGCAAGCTAACCACAGAACAGTTTATATGATGGATTTGAATCTGGTGGGGAAGAGAGGCTGGTGCTGACAGGCAGGTTCGATTGCCGAACTCACCCTAAGGTGTGGCTCTGCTATCGCCTGAGCCGTATCAGCATCTTGGAGCGGGCAGCGGGAATCGAACCCGCATCATCAGCTTGGAAGGCTGAGGTAATAGCCATTATACGATGCCCGCATTTCTCTAACCCAAAGAACTCAAACCGCAGAGAAATATGGTGGAGGGAGAAGGATTCGAACCTTCGAAGGCAGAGCCGTCAGATTTACAGTCTGATCCCTTTGGCCGCTCGGGAACCCCTCCAGTTGCATAAATGCCACAACGGTAATTCTGCTTGCACCCGTTGTTTTATCGCTTTTGCCGAGCAAATAGACGACAGACATCTAAGCGTCGCGCATTTTATGGTAAGCATTTTGGGGATGCAACCATTGCGCCTTGCAAAATGTGCATTATTGCCGGGAACCAGGCAAAAAAGGACTCACTCTCCGCTCGAAACCGTCGCTTCTCTTGTCGCTCCCCACCCCTTGGTGTATGGTCGCCCTGCCCAAGAAACAGTGATGACACCATGACGACAGAGCATAACCCCTATCTGCAATTCACCCGCGAACAATGGGCGTTATTGCGCGACTCGGTCCCTTTGACCCTGACCGAGCACGATCTGCAGACCCTGCGCGGGATCAATGAAAAGGTGTCATTGCAGGAGGTGGAAGAGATCTACCTGCCCCTCTCCCGCCTGCTCAACCTCTACGTCAAGGCCAAGCAGCGCCGCAGCCGGGTACTGGAACAGTTTCTCGGCCAGTCCCGCGGCAAGGGTACCTACATCATCAGCATCGCCGGCAGCGTGGCGGGGGGCAAGAGCACCACGGCGCGCATCATGCAGGCGTTGCTGGAGCGCTGGCCGGAGCACCCGCGGGTGGAGCTGGTCACCACCGACGGCTTTCTCTATCCCAACAAGGTGCTGGAAGAGCGCGGCCTGATGCGCCGCAAGGGCTTCCCGGAATCCTACGACATCCGTCATCTGGTGGAATTTGTCGCCAACATCCGCGCCGGCCACGAAAAGGTCGAGGCGCCCGTCTACTCCCACCTTATCTACGACATCATCCCTGACGAGAAGAAGGTGGTGGAGCAGCCGGACATCCTGATCCTCGAAGGGCTCAATGTACTGCAGAGCGGCATGGATTATCCGCAGGAGCCTCACCGGGTCTTCGTCTCCGATTTCGTCGACTTCTCCATCTATGTGGATGCCGAGGCCGAGCTGCTGCGCACCTGGTATATCGAGCGCTTCCTCAAGTTTCGCAGCGGTGCCTTCTCGGATCCGGACTCCTACTTCCACCACTACGCCAAACTGGCGGAGAGCGAAGCGACCAAGATTGCCAACAACATCTGGCAAGATATCAACTATCTGAATTTGAAAGAGAACATACTGCCGACCCGGGAACGGGCCAACCTGATCCTGACCAAGGGCAACGAGCACGCCATCGAGCAAATCAAGCTGCGCAAATAGCGCCTACCAACACGAATCGACATGAAGAGGGGGCCCGCAGGCCCCTCTTCTATTCATGACGATCGCCACCGCCTTCAGTCGCCCCGGCGCAGGGAGATCTCGCCGCCTAGGTAGAACTTGATCCCCTCTGCGGTCTCCAGCCGCAGGGCGCCGCGATCATCGATGCCGCGCGCCACGCCGCGGATCTCCTGCTCGCCCATCAGCAGCCGCACCGGCCGGCCGGCGAAGTGATCAAGCCGATTCCAGTCCGCCACGAAGCTGGCGAGACCACTCTGTTCGAAGGTGAGCATGGCCTGCTGCAGGTGGTCGAGCACCCGGCCGGCCAGCAGATTGCGATCCACCAGTTCCGGCTGGATGTGGCGCAGTTCGGACCAGGCCTGATCGATCCGCTCCCCCTCCCGGCTCGGCATCGCCAGATTGAGGCCGACCCCGATCACCAGATGACAGCTGGCACCGGCACTGCCGCTCATCTCCACCAGAATGCCCGCCAGTTTGCGACCCTGATAATAGAGGTCATTGGGCCATTTCAGCTCCACCCCCGGATAACCGAGGGATTCCAGCGCCTGCACCACGGCCACGCCGACCGCCAGACTCAGTCCCATGGCGGCCGCCATGCCCTGCTCGAGCCGCCAGTACATGCTGAGGATCAGCTGGCAACCGAAGGGAGAGACCCAGGGCTTGCCGCGCCGGCCACGACCGGCGGTCTGGCACTCGGCCAGGCAGCTCTCGCCCGAGCTCAGCTGATTGACCCGCTCCAGCAGGTACTGGTTGGTGGAGTCGATGACCGGAAAGCAGTGTACCGGCGCCATGGGCGCCAACGCCTGCAGTTGCGCCTCGTCATAGAGCGCCATCGGCACCGCCAGCCGATAACCCTTGCCGGTCAGGCTGAACAAGTCCAGCCCCAGCTCCTTGAGCGCGGCCATGTGCTTGCTGACCGCAGCCCGACTGATGCCGAGCTGCTCACCCAGCTGTTCACCGGAGTGAAACTGGCCGTCGCTGAGCAGGGTGATCAGGGTCTGTCTGATGGGGGTCAGGGTCATGAGAGCACCTCGTCGAGCCAAGTTTCACCGCGGCGCCCCATGAAGCGCACCTCGTGCTCCAGCAGCACGCCGAACTTCTGCTCCACGCTGTCGCGTACGTGAGCCGCCAGGGCGATCAGCTCCATGGCGCTGGCACCGCCCAGGTTGACCAGCACCAAGGCCTGCTCCTGATGCACGGCGGCGCGGCCGATGGCAAACCCCTTGAGGCCGCACTGATCGATGAGCCAGCCCGCGGCCAGCTTGGCCTGCCCGTCAGCGGTCGGGTAACAGGGCATGTGCGGATATTGCTGCTTGAGCTGGTCGGCCTGCGCCGCCGTCACCACGGGGTTCTTGAAGAAGCTGCCGGCATTGCCGAGCACGGCCGGATCCGGCAGCTTGGCCATGCGGGTGGCACAGACGGTGTCGAAGATGGCCTGCGCCGTGGGCTGCTCACCGAGCGCGGCCAGTGGACCATAACCCGCCACCGGCTGCCAGGCCTTGGCGAGGCGCAGCCCGACGGCGGTGATGAAGTGGCTGTCCTGACAGCCGTGCTTGAAGATGCTGTCGCGATAGCCGAACCCGCAGGCGGCCGCCTCGATGCGCTCCAGCTGGCCGCTCTGCCAGTTGAACGCCTCCACATAGGCGCAGACGCTGGCCAGCTCGACCCCGTAGGCACCGATATTCTGCACCGGGGCGGCCCCGACCGTGCCCGGGATCAGTGCCAGGTTCTCGAGCCCGAACCAACCCTGCTGCAGGCTATGGCACACCAGCTCATGCCAGTTCTCGCCGGCCGCCACGTGCAGCAACCAGTGATCCCCCTCGTCGTGCAGCGTTATCCCCTTCAGACGGTTGAGCACTACGACACCGGCGAAGTCATCACAAAACAGCACGTTGCTGCCACCGCCCAGCACCAGCCGCGGCAAGTCGGCCAGCTCGGGGTTGGCTACCAGTTGCGGCAGATCGTCGATCCGTTCCACTTCGGCCAGCCAGCGGCAATGGGCATCAAGGGCGAGGGTGTTGAGCGTCAACAAGGAGGCGTAAGGGGTGAGTTTCATCTGCGTGTCCCGACAATGGCAAGCGGGCAGTCTACCTTATATTGCCGCCGGACGAAAAATCCGCCCCCCTTTTCGGACTCATGCCGCAGGAGTAGAGTATCCGGCTCCGACGCTTGAGGAAGTACTCATGAACAACCAATTTGCCGTCATCGGCCTGGGGCTGTTTGGCAGCGCCCTGTGTGAAGAGCTGCAACGGCAGGATGCCGAGGTGCTGGCGATAGACATCGACGAGAGCAAGACCCGCCAAATCGCTACCCTCTGCAACCACGTCATCGTCGCCGATGCGACCGACGAGGCCACGGTGGCCGAGCTGGGGCTGGCCGACTTCGACATCGTCTTCGTTGCCATCGGTGACAACCTCGAGACCAGCATCCTCACCACCCTCGTCCTCAAGGAAGCCGGCGTGAAGAAGGTGTGGGTCAAGGCGCGCGACAAGTTCCACGCCAAGATCCTGCAGAAGGTGGGGGCCGACAAGGTGATCAATCCGGAGTGGGACATGGGCCGCCGGGTCGCCCAGAGCATGCTGGACAACCGGCTGTTCGACTATCTGGAGCTGGGCCACGACATGGTGCTGACCGAATTCGTCATCGGTTTGCCGCAAAATGGCCGCACCCTCGCCGACCTGCATCTGCTGCAGCAGACCGAACTGCAACTGCTGGCCATCAAGCGCGGCCAGGTGCTGCACAACGTGCTGACCGGCAAGATGGAACTGCAACTGGGTGACATCCTGATCCTGGCGGGCAACAAGCACGCCATCGACCACTGGCTGGAAACCCTATGACCCGCTGGCGTAGCAACTACGCCTTCGCCCTGCACCGGGACGACGAGTCGCGCTGGAGCGAAGCCAAGCTGATCCTCGGCAGCTTCCTGATCATCCTGCTGATCGGCACCCTGTTTCTGGTGCAGCCCTCCAGCCATAACGGTGAAGTGAGCTTCATCAACGCCCTGTTCACTGCCACCTCGGCCATCAGCGTGACCGGGCTCGGGGTGGTGGATACCGGCACCGCCTTCACCCTGCAGGGGCAGATTTTTTTGCTGATGCTGATGGAGATTGGCGGCCTCGGCCAGATGACAATGACCCTGCTGCTGATTGCCATGTTCAGCAAGCGGGTCGGTCTGCGCCAGCAGGTGCTGGCCAAGGAGGCGCTGGGCCAGGAGGGGTCGGTCAACATAATCCAGCTGGTGAAACGGATCGTGCTGTTCGCCTTCATCGCCCAGCTCATCGGCACCGGTCTGATGGCCATCCGCTGGGTACCCGAGCTCGGCTGGGAGCGCGGTCTCTACGTCAGCTTCTTCCACGCGGTCTCGGCCTTCAACAACGCCGGCTTCTCGCTGTTCGCCAACAACTTGATGGACTACCGGGATGACCCCATCATCAGCCTGACCATAGCCGCGCTGATCATTCTGGGGGGGATCGGCTTCACCGTCATCGTCGACCTGGTGCGCAACCGCCGCTGGCGCAAGCTCAAGCTGCACAGCAAGCTGATGCTGATCATGACCCCGGGCCTGCTGCTGCTGGGTACCCTGATGTTCTGGCTGCTGGAGCACAACAACCCGGGCACCCTCGGCAAGGCCTCCTTCGGCGGTCAGTGGCTGGCGGCCTTCTTCCAGTCCACCAGCGCCCGTACCGCCGGCTTCAACTCCATCGACATCGGCCAGATGGTGCCCGCCTCCCTGCTGTTCATGATGATGCTGATGTTTGTCGGGGCCGGCGCCACCTCCACCGGTGGCGGTATCAAGGTGACCACCTTCGCGGTGGTGCTGCTGGCGACCAAGGCGTTTCTGACCAAGCGCCCCCATGTCACCGCCTTCGGCCGCACCCTGTCACCCCAGATCGTGACCCGATCGCTCGCCATCATCATCGTCAGCACCATGGTGCTGATGCTGGCCATGTTCCTGCTGATGCTCACCGAGCAGCAATCCTTCGACAAGATCATGTTCGAGACCATCTCGGCGTTTGCCACCGTGGGGCTCTCCACCGGCATCACCGCCGGTCTGAGCGAACCGGGCAAGCTGATCCTGGTGCTGGTGATGATCTGCGGCCGTCTCGGTCCGCTGACCCTGGCCTTCATGCTGGCCCGCCCAAGCGAGACCCGCATCAAGTATCCAGAAGAAGCCGTCTACACCGGCTGATGACACCGGGGCCCGCCGCGGCCCCGGTCATTCGCGCTGCCGCGTCTTGAGCCAGCGTCCCGGGCTCATGCCGAACTCCCGTTCAAACGCCCGCCCAAAGGCAGTTCCGCCGCTGTACCCCGCCCCCAGCGCAACCTGAGTGATGGACTCCCCTGCCAGCAGCTGCTGACTGGCCAGCATCATGCGCCAGCGCGTCAGATAACCCAGTGGCGTCTGCCCGGTCAGCGCCTGGAAATGGGCGGCGAAGCGGGCGCGCGACATGCCCGCCTCCCGTGCCAGCGTCTCGACCGTCCAGGGCTCGTCTCCCCGCTGATGCATGGCCGTGACGGCCCGCGCCAGACGCGGGTCGGAAAGCGCAGCCAGCATCCCCTGCCGGCAGTGCCCCTGTTCCACCAGATGGCGCAACAGCAGGATCAGCAGCACCTCCAGCAGGCGGGAGAGGATCGGTGGCTGGCCATAGCGGTCGGCGAAGGCCTCCTCGAACAGCAGGGTCAGCACCGGCGCCATGGCCGGAATCGTCTGCAGCGGCAGTACCAGGGTATCCGGCAGCGCCAGCTGCAATGGTGAGTCACCGGTCGGTCCGAACGACACGCTGGCGCACACCAGATCGCAGCCCGCCAGCTGACGCGGCTCGAGCCTGTGTCCCCGCCCACGGGGAAACAGGATCAGGGTCGGTTCGGTCAGCAGCAGGGGCTCGCCCCCCTCCTCGCGCAGCAGCAGTTCGCCACGGCGCAGCAAGTGCAGGTGGCCACCAGCCGGATAGTCATGGCTGTGGGAGTGCTGGCACAGGTTGCCGGCAAAGAAGAGATTGGCCCGGGGTGCGGCATGGGCCAGCAGTATCGAGAGTGGATCCATGTTTGAGATGATAAGTCGCCAATAGTGGACTATGGGTGATAAACCGTACCATTAAAACCGGCATAGTGTCTCCCGTACCCAACCCCTACAGGAGCACATCATGAGTCGCATTCACCCCGTGAGCCAGCCCAAACCGGCTGCCGCCCCCACCTTCGCCGCCCTCAAAAGCAGCCTTGGCAAGGTTCCCAACCTCTACGCCACCCTGGCCCATTCACCCGCGGTGCTCAACGGCCTGCTCGGTTTTGCCGATGCGCTGGGCAAAGGGCGGCTCAGTGCCCGCCAGCGGGAGCTGCTGGCACTGGCCATCGGCCAGGCCAACGCCTGCCAATACTGCCTGTCGGCCCACACCCTGCTGGCTGGCCGGGCCGGTTTCGATGACGACGCCATCCGGGCTGCCCGTCTGGCCCAGGCGGCGGATCCACTCGATCACGCCCTGCTGCAGCTGGCGGTCGCCCTGGTTACCCAGCGCGGAGTCATCAGCGATCAACAGCTGGCCGCAGCCCGTGCCGCAGGCGTGGATGATGAGCTGGCAGTGGAGGTACTGGGGCAGGTGGTCATCAATACCCTGACCAACTACGGCAATCATCTGGCGGCAACCGACATCGACTTCCCGCCGGTCACTCTCACCCCCTGACAAAGGAGCATGAATGGAACGCCATGACCGAGGTTTTCTGATCGCCCTCGCCGGGGTGGTACTAACCCTGCTCTGGATCGGCGTGTTCAAGTTCACGCCGACCGAGGCGGCGGCCATCCGGCCGCTGGTGACAAGCCATCCGCTGATGAGCTGGCTCTATGCCGTGCTCTCGGAGCAAGCCGTCTCCAATCTGATCGGACTGGTCGAGATCCTGATCGCCGGCGGTCTGATTGCCGGCCTGTGGCGACCACGGCTGGGCTACTGGAGCAGCCTGGGGGCCATCCTGACCTTCCTCGTGACCCTCAGCTTTCTACTGACCCTGCCGGGCGTCTGGAAGCTGGTCGACGGAGTGCCGGTCACCGAGTTCTTCATCTTCAAGGATCTGGTACTGCTCGGCGTTGCCTGGCACTACCTCAATTTGAGTCGCGCCAGACTGGCCGACGCCTGACGACAATGCCTTTTTGCGCCCCGACAGGGGCGCTTTTTTTGTCAGGTAGCCTTGGCCGGCCGCTTGCTCCCACGCTTGGCTGTCCCGCTCGTGCCACCAGCCGCCGTGCTGCGCTTGCGCTTGGTGAAGCGGCGCTTGTCGGCCCCGGGCGCCGCCTTGGGCAGGGCGCTGAAGCTGGCCCCCGAATCCTGTCTGGCGCCGTCGATCAGGCCGTTCAACTGCTCGGTCAGCGGCCCCATGAATTGCTGATAGCTCGTCTGCCGCTCGGCAATCCGGCCGAGATGCTGCTCCCACAGCGCCGTCATGTCAGGGGTGGTCGCCGTGGCAGGCAGCGCCTGAATGAGAGCCCGCCCGGTCGGGGTCGCCTTGATGCTCTTGCCCTGGCGCACCAGAAAGCGGCGCTTGAACAGCAGATCGATGATACCCGCCCGGGTCGCCTCGGTGCCGAGGCCGTCGGTTTCGCGCAGGGTCTTGCGGATCTCGGGATCCTGCACGTAGCGGGCGATGCCGGTCATGGCCGCCAGCAGGGTGGCATCGGTGAACGACTTGGGCGGCTGGGTCATCTTCTCCTGCAGCTCCCCCCGCTCGCACAACAGTTGCTCGCCCTTGCGCAGGGCCGGCAGGGTCCCCGCCTCCTCCTCATCATCCTCCTCCACCCCGAGCAGCGCCTTCCAGCCCGCCTTGAGGATCCGCCGCGCCTTGGCCTGGAACAGCCCGCCGGCGATGCGCAGCAGCACTTTGCTGTCGTTGTACTCGAACGGCGGGTAGAACTGCAGCAGGTACTGACGGGCAATCAGGCCGTAAAGCTTCGCCTCGTCAGCCCCCAGCGTGGCCGGGTTGCCCTGCTTCTCGGTGGGGATGATGGCGTGATGGGCATCCACCTTGCTGTCGTTCCACGCCTTGCTGCGGATCTTGCCGTCCGCCTCGCTCACCGCCTTGGCCAGCGCCGGCGCCGTGCTGGCGATGGCATCCCGCACCTGGCCGGCCCGGTTGAAGTGATCGCTCGGCAGATGACGGCTGTCGGATCTGGGGTAAGTGATGAGCTTGTGGCGCTCGTAGAGCCCCTGGCAGATATCCAGCACCCGCTTGGCGTCCATGCCGAACCGCTTGGCGGCATCGATCTGCAGGCTGGAGAGGTTGTAGGGCAGCGGCGCCGCCTGCTTGCGGGCCTGCTCCTCCACCTCTTCCACCAGTGCTGGCTGGCCCTGGATCCGCTCCACCACCTTGGCGGCCAGCGCCCGGTTGAGCACTCGCCCCTCCTCGTCCTGCCAGGGCAGACAGGCCTCGGAGGGCAACCACTTGGCGCTGAAACGCTCGTTGCCTTCGGTCTGTAGATGGGCCAGCACCTCGAAGAAGGGCTTGGGCACGAAGGCTTCTATCTCGAGATCCCGCCGTACCACCAGCCCCAGCAGCGGCGTCTGCACCCGGCCGACCGACAGCAGCTCGCTGCAACCCCCCTTGCGGCCAAGCAGGGTATAGGCGCGGGTCATGTTGATGCCGTAGAGCCAGTCGGCCCGGCTGCGGGCCAGCGCCGACACCGCCAGCGGCACGAACTCCTTGTTGTCTCTGAGCTTGTCGAGGGCACGCCGCACCGCCGGCGGGTTGAGATCGCTGATGAGACAGCGCAGCACCGGCCTGGTTTTGCCGTAGCCGAGGAAATCGATCACCTCGTCCACCAGCAGCTGCCCCTCCCGGTCCGGGTCACCGGCGTTGACCACGCAGTCGGCCTGCTTGATCAGCCGCTTGATAACGGTGAGCTGGGTCTTGGTCTTCGGCTTGGCCACCAGCTGCCACTGAGCCGGGACGATAGGCAGCGACTCCATGCGCCACTGCTTGTAGGCGGCGTCATAGGCATCGGGCTCGGCCTGCTCCAGCAGATGGCCGATGCACCAGGTCACCACATCCCCCTGCGCGGTTTCGATAAAACCGTCCCCCTTCTTGTGGGGCTTGGGCAGCACGTCGGCAATGGCACGTCCCAGACTGGGCTTCTCGGCGATGAAGAGTCGCATGGCAAACACCTGAACACTGTATATGTGAACAGTATATAACGGGCCCCGGGCAAAGCCCAAGCCCTCCCCGGGCGCGAGGCGACAGGCCCTTGCCGAGGCAGGAGCGATTGAGAGGGGGTGGCGGGCGGGTGCACAGCACCGCCGGGGCGTGGATGGCAGGCCCAGGCTGGCCATGCTTCAAACGAGGACGAAAGAGACGGTAAAATCGAGGAAGTTAAATTAAATTCAATTAAATGATAAATTACAAAATAATAAATGCATTTAAAATAACAATACAAAATATAAATCATGATAAAGGTCAATCAACTACCTCTCCATGGATACTACTATATTGGTAATATTTGATCGTAGGAAAACGCCGTCATGCTTGGAAAATTGTTGAGAAAAACCTGGTTCTGGCTACTGCTGCTCGGAGCCCTCTTGGGTGTTGCAGCGCTGGGGGTCACGGTGACCGTCATGCACAAGACCAGCTCCACCGAGTTCTGCGTCTCCTGTCACTCCATGCAGACCCCGCTGGCCGAGTATCAGGGCAGCGTCCACTTCCAGAACGTGAAGGGCATCCGCGCCGAGTGCGCAGACTGCCACATTCCGGGTGATCCCACCTCCTATCTGTGGACCAAGATCCGCGCCGTGAAGGACATCTATCACGAGGCGATCGGCACCCTCGACACCCCTGAGAAATACGAGGCTCACAAGCTGCGCATGGCGCAGTCGGTGTGGGACGAGCTGAAGGCCAACGACTCCGCCACCTGCCGCAGCTGCCACAGCTACGCGGCGATGGACATCCTGGCCCAGCGCCCCAACGCCCGTACCGAGCACCCGGTCGCCATCAAGGAGGGCCAGACCTGCATCGACTGCCATCGCGGCGTCGCCCACATCATGCCCGACATGAGCGGCCTGGCCGCCGCCGGTGCCAGCGAGCTGGCGCAAGCCGCCGCCCAGACCCCGGCCAGCGTCACCACCCGTTACGCCATCGCCACCACCCCGCTCTATCTGGATGCCGGCGCCAAGACCGACGAAGGTACCCTGATGCCCTCCACTCAGGTGGAAGTGCTGGCCAACGACAACGGCCGCGCCCAGGTGCGCATCGACGGCTGGCAGCAGGACGGGGTGAGCGAGGTGTTCTACGCCGCCCCCGGCAAGCGCATCCTGAGCACCCTGCTCGGCGACAAGGCCAAGGCGCAGCTCACCACCGGCAAGAGCGAAACCGACAGCGCCACCAACCTCACCTGGCATCAGGTCAGCCTGACCGCCTGGGTGGATCAGAGCCAGCTCATCGGCGATCAGGGCAAGCTGTGGCAGTACGCCTCCACCCTGATGTCCAACAACTGTACCGGCTGCCACGGCCTAACCGCACTGGATCACTTCAACGCCAACCAGTGGATCGGCGTCATCAAGGGGATGGAATCACGCACCTCCCTGACCCCGGAACAGGCACGCATGTTGACCCAATACGTCCAGAAACATGCCAGTGACATGAACGCGGCGCACTAAGGCTGGCACAGAGGAAATCGTCATGACTTTTTTTACCGATAAGCAAACCAATCTCTCCCGCCGCAACCTGCTCAAGGGGCTGGGCGCCTGCGCCGCCCTGCCGCTGCTGGCCGGCGTCTTCCCGAAGAGCGCGCTGGCCCAGGCCATCAGCACAGCGCTTGAACAGTTCCCGACCCTGGTGCCGGCCCAGAAAGGCATCCTGACTGGCGCCCACTGGGGAGCTTTCGAGGCCATCGTCGAAGATGGCCGCATGGTGCGGGTCCAGCCGGTGGCCGATGATCCGGCCCCCAACGATCTCATCGACATGGCGCCGTTCCAGGTCCACGCCAAGAACCGCATCAAGTACCCCATGGTGCGCAAGAGCTGGCTGGAACAGGGCCCGGGAGCCAAGCCCGAACTGCGTGGCGCCGACGAGTGGGTGCGGGTGAGCTGGGAGAAGGCCATCGCCCTGGTGGCCGGCGAGATAGGCCGGGTGCAGAGCGACTTCGGCCCGCAGGCGATCCACGCCGGTTCCTACGGCTGGAAGAGCGTCGGCATGTTCCACAACAGCCGTACCCTGCTGCACCGCCTGATGAACCTGGCGGGCGGCTTCACCGGCTATGCCGGCGACTACTCCGCCGGCGCCGCCCAGGTGATCATGTCCCACGTGATGGGTTCCATCGAGGTGTATGAGCAGCAGACCGCCTGGCCCAACGTCATCGAGCACGCCGAACTGGTGGTGCTGTGGGGGGTCAACGCCCAGGTCACCCTGAAGAACAGCTGGAACATGCCGGATCACGAAGGTCAGGCCGGTTTCAAGGCACTCAAGGAGAAGGGCACTCGCATCATCAGCATCGACCCGGTCTACAACGAAACCGCCAAGCTGGCGGGGGCCGAGTGGATTGCACCGAACGCCTACACCGACGTGGCCATGATGCTGGGGGTGGCCCACACCCTCTACAGCGAGCAGAAGCACGATCAGGCCTTCCTCGACCGCTACACCACCGGCTTCGACAAGTTCCTCGCCTATCTGCTCGGCCAGGAAGACGGCCAGCCGAAGAGCGCCGAGTGGGCGAGCACCATCTGCGGCGTCGATGCCAAGGTGATCCGCCAGCTGGCCCTCGACATGGCGTCCAAGCGCACCATGATCATGGCGGGCTGGGGCATGCAGCGGCAGCAGCACGGCGAACAGCCCAACTGGATGCTGGTCACCCTGGCCGCCATGCTGGGCCAGATCGGCCTGCCGGGCGGCGGTTACGGCTTCAGCTACCACTACTCTTCCGGTGGCAGCCCCACCGCCAAGGGCGGCATCCTGGCGGGCATCTCCGCCGGCAATGCACCGAAGAACGGGCCGGCGCCGATCCCGGTGGCCCGCATCGCCGACTGTCTGGCCAACCCCGGCAAGACCATCGACTTCAACGGCCGCAAGGTGACCTACCCGGACATCAAGCTGGTCTATGTGGCGGGCGGCAACCCCTTCCACCACCACCAGGACACCAACAACCTGGTCAAGGCCTGGCGCAAGCCGCAGACCGTGATCGTGCACGAGCCCTACTGGACCGCCACCGCCAAGCACGCCGACATCGTCCTGCCGGCCACCACCAGCTACGAGCGCAACGATCTGGAGATGGGCGGCGACTACTCCCAGCGCTACGTCTTCCCGATGCACCAGTGCGTGCAGCCCCAGTTCGAGGCGCGCAACGACTTCGACATCTTCCGCGACGTGGCCGCCAAGCTGGGCCTGCAGGAGCAGTACACCGAAGGCAAGGACGAGATGCTGTGGCTCAAGCAGATGTACGACGGCATGGCCGCCCAGGCCCGCGGTGCGCGGGTGGCGCTGCCGCCGTTCAACATGTTCTGGGAGTCCAACAACTACATCCGCTTCCCGGTGCCCGAGGCGAACCGCCAGTGGATCCGTCACGCCGATTTTCGCGAGAACCCGCTGCTCAACCCGCTCGGTACCCCGTCCGGCAAGATCGAGATCTTCTCCAGCACGGTGGCCGGCATGGGTTATGCCGACTGCGCCGGCCATCCCAAGTGGTATGAGCCCAAGGAGTGGATCAAGAGCAAGGAGGCGACCCGCTATCCGCTGTCGCTCAACACCTCCCACCCGACCCAGCGGCTGCACTCCCAGCTCGACAACACCCCGCTGCGGGACAAGTTCGCCGTTGCCGATCGCGAGGCGATCCTGATCCACCCGGACGACGCCAAGGTACGCGGCATCCAGGATGGCGATCTGGTGCGGGCCTTCAACGACCGCGGCCAGATCCTGGTGGGGGCCCTGCTCTCGACCGACATCCGCCCCGGGGTGGTGCGGGTGTGCGAAGGGGCCTGGTTCGATCCGGCCAAACCGGGCGAGGCGGGGAGCCTGTGCAAGAACGGCAACGTCAACTGCCTCACCTTCGACGAAGGCACCTCCAGCCTGGCGCAGGGCAACTGCGGTCACATGGCCCAGCTGCAGATCGAGAAGTACCAGGGCCCGGCCCCGGTCAACACCGCTCACGCGGTGCCGGCCAACGCCTGAGCAGAGGACTGAGCAACAAAAACGGCGCCATCAAGGCGCCGTTTTCTTATCTCGGTTTGTGGTGTGACTCAGAAGTCACCTTCAACCATCTACTCTTCCGGACACTCCACCCGCTTTGCAGCCAGAGCGCGGACAAGGTGGCTTAGAAGTCCCCTTCCACCCTGTACTCTTGTGCACACTCCACCCGCCTTGCAGCCAGAGCGCGGACAAGGGCTCAGAATCAGAAGTCCCCTTCCACCATGTACTCTTCCGCACACTCCACCAGCTGGGGCCAGAGTTCTTCCGGCACCCAGGCATCCGGGTCATCTTCATCCCCGTCGTACTGGCTCCAGAAATAGCGGCGCAGGCCGGAGGCGAAGTCATCACTCAGCTCGGCCAGCTCGGAGAGCGGCCCCAGCCAGGCGATGCGGCGCAGGCCGGAGGCGAGATCGTTGATGGCGTCCATCAGGCCGCGATCGTCGAAGCTCTGCTCCACCAGCAGGGTGAAGCGCTCGCGCGCCCGCTCGGTCTGCTCCTCATCCAGCTCGCCCACGTCGGCCAGCAGGTCGACGAAATCTTCCAGCAGGAAGGCAATCAGGCTGTCGCGATCCTCAAACCACTGGATCTGGGCCCCCTTGGTGCCCAGCACGGAGGCATCGAACGAATCGTCGAGGTGACACAGTGCCCATGGATCATCGGTCATGGTTCTCTTCCTCAGGCTAAAACAGGTGCCATATCTTATGCCTAGCTCTCTACTCTTGCCACCTTGGGCAACGAGAGAGAAGCCGCCAGCCCGCCCAGTTCGGCGCGCCCCATGATGAGGCTGCCGCGATAGGCTTCCGCCAGATCGGAGACGATGTTGAGGCCCAGACCCGAACCCGGCACCTTCTCATCGAGCCGCACCCCGCGCAGCACCGCCTTGGCGATCTGATCCTCGCTCATGCCGGGACCATCATCCTCGATGCGCAGGGTGATCCAACCCCCCAGCTCGGCGCTGGAGATGCGCAGCCGGCCGGCCGACCACTTGAAGGCGTTCTCCAGCAGGTTGCCCACCATCTCGTCGAAGTCCTGCTCCTCCACCCCGACCGCCAGGGTGGCCGGCACCTGCAGGTCCACTTCCCGGCCCGGATAGAGGCGGGAGAAAGCGCGGCAGATGTATTCCACCCGCGCCCGCACCGGGGTCGACACCCCGAGGATCTTGGCGGCGCCGGTCACCCGCGCCTTGCCGAGGTGGTAGTCGATGTGGCGCTGGATCTGATCGAGCTGCTCGCCGAGGGCGGCCTGATCTTCCGGCGGCAGCTGGGCCACCTGGTTGCGCATGATGCTGAGCGGCGTCTTGAGGGCGTGGGCCAGGTTGCCGGTGTGGGAACGGGCCCGCTGCAGCAGCTCACCGTAGTGGTGCAGCAGTCGGTTGATGTCCTCCACCAGCGGCTGGATCTCCAGCGGGTAGCGCAGCCGGAACCCCTCCTGATGGCCCTGATGAACCCGGCTCAGCTCGCGGCGCAACAGGTGCAGCGGCCGCAGGCCGTAGACGATCTGGAACATGAAGCCGAGCACCAGCCCGGTCGCGGCAAAGCCGAGGCCGAGGAACAGGCTGATGCGGGTCTTCTTCAGGGTCTGGGTCAGGGCGCTGCTATCTTTGGCCATCACCAGGGTGAACACCCGATCCGAACCGGGCAGCAGCACGGTACGGGTCATGATCAACAGCGGCTCCTTGTTGGGCCCCTTGCCGACGAACAGATCCGGATCGCCGAAAGCCGACTTCAGGCCGTGCACGTCGAGGTGCACATCCCACAGGGAGCGGGAGCGGCTGACCACGCTCTCCCCCAGCTCCAGCTGCCAGTAGTAACCGGAGTAGGGCTGGCGAAAGGGGGGATCGGCCATGGGCTCGGTGACCACCGGCAGGCCATCCGGCTGGATCTCGAGGCGGGAGAGCAGATCGTAGAGCTGCAGGCGCAGGCCATCGGCCTCCGCCTCCTGCCAGTAGTTGCGCATCATGGTCTGCAAGCTGAAGCCGGTGGCGAACAGGAACAGCCCGCACCAGACCATGGCGATGACCACCAACCGCCCCCGCAGGGTACGCACCAGCCTCATTCAGCCGCTCCGGCACAAGAGGGCATCAAGATCCGGCTCATTCGTTGATCCGGTAGCCAAGGCCGCGCACCGTCTCGATGAGATCGGAGTGGGTCTTCTTGCGGATCCGGCCGATGAACACTTCCACCGTGTTGGAGTCGCGGTCGAAATCCTGGGCGTAGATGTGGTCGATCAGCTCGCTGCGCGACACCACCTTGCCCCTGTGCTGCATCAGATAGCCAAGCACCCGGAATTCGTGGGCGGTCAGCTTGATGGGGGTGCCTTCGTACCACACCTGGGACGCCGCCATGTCGAGCCGCACCCCGCCGATCTCCAGGATCGAGCTGGCGTTGCCCGCGGCGCGGCGCACCAGGGCATGGACCCGGGCCACCAGCTCGGCCACCTGAAACGGCTTGGTGAGGTAGTCGTCGGCCCCGGCGTTGAGCCCCTCGATCTTCTCGTGCAGCTGGCCACGAGCGGTCAGCACCAGTACCGGGGTGTCGATCCCCTTGCTGCGCCACTCCTTCAGCACGCTCAGGCCGTCGCGGCCCGGCAGACCGAGATCCAGAATGATGGCGTCGTAGGGCTCGGTCTCGCCGAGAAAGCCGGCCTCGTTGCCGTCGTGGCAGAGGTCGGTCACGAAACCGGACAGGCGCAGCTGTTCCGCCAGCTGGCCCGCCAGGGTTTTCTCATCTTCAACTATCAGAATTCGCATAAATGGGTATCCAAAGCAGGGTTGTGCCGGTACCGGCGACGGTTGGGGAACGAACCGGATGGCGGCGCGTTCGCGGACTCACTCCATCACTCCTCTTCCGGGGGCGGACGCGGTTCGAACAGCCGCTCCAGATGATGGCCCTTGAGCCACACCATCTCCAGGTTGTCGGCCCGATAGCCCACCTTGATGACGCTGTTCTCGCTGTCGATCAGCTTGAGTTCGTACAGCCAGATGCCGTCCTCCTCCCCCAGATCGACCCGCAGCACCCGTACCGGCAGGCGGGAAGCCACCTCCATCACCTCATGAAAGGGGCGCACCCGTCCCTCGCTGACCGCCTGCTGCAGCAAGGCCTCGTTCGGCGTGGCCGCCTGTGCCAGTGCCGGCAGCAGCAACCCAAGCAGAGACAGGGCTCTATTCATGGATGATTCATCTCCCAAAACCTAACATAATGCCGTTTATAGTCTGCCAGCCATGAATCCGGAATGAATATGATCCGACGCAGTTTCCTGCTGATCCTTTGCCTCTTCTCCACCCTCGGCTGGGCGGCCGAGAGCCGTCTCGACATGGCCGGGCTGGTCAAACTGCTGGTGGCCCAAGGGTATCACGACATTCGGGAAGTGGAGCTGGAAGGGGACAAATTCGAGGTGGAAACCCTGGATGCCCAGGGGCAGCGGGTACGACTTCTGGTGGACGCCCATACGGGTGACATCAAAAAAGAGGCCGACTAGGCCTCTTTTTTATTTCGGGTTGTCGGGGCGGCACACTGCCTGCCTCATGCCTCCCTCAATTTCTGCGGTCGAAGTCGGCGCCAGGGGCGCAGCAGCTTGTCGCGGCGCGGCACCAGCAGAGCGCAGGCCAGCAGCAGGTAGATGAGCGGCTCCTGCCAGCCGCTTTTAAGCGACCACCAGTAGTGCACCGGCACCAGCAGGGCCACCGCGTAGATCCAGTTGTGCAGCTTCTGCCAGGCCGGCCCCATGCGCCGCAGCAGGGCCGGGATCGAGGTGAGGCTGAGCGCCAGCAGCAACAGCAGCGCCACCATCCCCACCACTATGTAGCTGCGCTTGACCAGCTCGCCGCCAATCAGCCCCCAGTCAAACTGCAGATCCAGCCCCAGCCAGACCATAAAGTGCAAACCGGCCCACGCGGCGCACCAGAGTCCGAGCGGGCGGCGCAGCTTGATGAGCTGCCCCTGCCGCCAGCGTTTGGCCAGCGGCGATACCAGCAGGGTGAGCAGCAGCAGGTTGAGCGCCCCCTTGCCCAGATAGTGGGTCAACCCCTGTACCGGATCCCCTCCCAGCAGGCCGCCGGGCACGGCCACCAGCAGCCAGAGCAGAAACCCCAGCGAGGCTAGGTGTACCAGCACCCGCAGCAGGGTGATGTGACGCGCCGTCAGTCGCAGAGTCATAGTGTCAGCTCCTCTCGTCTCAATACCACTTGCGCAGATCCATGCCCTGATAGAGGGACGCCACCTCGTCGGCATAGCCATTGAATGGCAGGGTCGGCTGGCGCTTGGCTCCGAAGATGCCCCCCTCGCCGATGAAACGCTCGCTGGCCTGACTCCAGCGCGGGTGATCCACCGCCGGATTGACGTTGGCGTAGAAGCCGTATTCGTTGGGGGCCAGCAGGTTCCAGGTGGTGGGCGGCATCTCCTCCACCAGCCGGATGGAGACAATGCTCTTGATGCTCTTGAAGCCGTACTTCCAGGGCACTACCAGCCGGATCGGCGCACCGTTCTGGGCCGGCAGCGCCTTGCCATAGAGCCCCATCGCCAGGAAGGAGAGCGGGTGCATCGCCTCGTCGAGGCGCAGCCCCTCGACATAGGGGTAGTCGATACCGCCACCGAGGGAGCGCGACGCCTGTCCCGGCAGTTGCTCCGGATCATACAGAGTCTCGAAGGCCACGAACTTGGCGCGGCTGGTGGGCTCCGCCCGGCGGATAAGATCCGCCAGCGCGATACCACTCCAGGGCAGCACCATGGACCAGGCCTCCACGCAGCGCAGCCGGTAGATGCGCTCCTCCAGCGTGCTCTTGTTGATCAGATCCCACACGTCCAGGGTAAACGGCTTGGCCACCTCCCCTTCCACCTTCAGGGTCCAGGGCTCGGGCTTGAGGTAGTGGCCGTTGCGGGCCGGATCCCCCTTGTCGGTGCCGAGCTCGTAGAAGTTGTTGTGGGTGGTGGCCTTCTCCTCCGGCGTGAGGATCAGCCCCTCCGGCCGGGTAGCGGCGTGGATGTTGAGCGCCCGGGTGGCGACCGGCGCCGCCTTGTCGCCAGAGAAGAGATCGAGCACCCCGGCCTGGGTCGGAAACGCCAGGGTGGCGGCGCCGAGCCCCAGCCCTTTCAGGATCAGGCGGCGATCCTGATAGACGGCTTCCGGCGTGACGTCCTGTTCGGTGAGGTGGTGGGCAGAGCGGCGCTTGAGCAACATGGAAAAACTCCCGGGGCGATGAGGGTAACAATCATAAGACCCGCCCCGGCCGAGTTTTATTTCACGGAAAATTACATGAATTGATAGAGGGGCAGTGCCTTGGCCATGGTTCCGACCATAAACAGCACTACGAACACCAGCAGGGGAACGATCACATTTGGCACCATCAGACTCACTCCATGAGCAGGACAGGGCCTCTAACTATGGAGCAGGGGCCAGCGCCTCACCATGAAATATTTTCGCGAGCGCAAGCGTATTCCTGAGTTGAAATGAGTGATGCAGATCACACACAATCCCGCCCCTGCTTGCCGCCCCTCTTGCGCGGGGTAGGCTCCCTTTTTTCCGAATTTCACTACTGAAGAGTCACGCCATGAGCCCATTGATCGCCATCGCCATCACGACCGGGATCCTCTCCGCCGTCTGGGGCTGGGTCGCCGTTACCCTCGGCCTCATCTCCTGGGTCGGCTTCCTCGGCTGCACCAGCTATTTTGCCTCCAGCGGCGGCTACAAGGCGCTGCTGCAGACCCTGCTGTGCAATGCCAGCGGCATGCTGTGGGCCCTGCTGCTGATCCATGGTGACGCCTGGTGGGGCGCCGGCGTGGCGGGCTACCTGATGACCGGGGTGGTGGCCACCCTGATGTGCGTGCAGGCCAAGCAGCAGTGGCTCGGCTACATTCCCGGCACCTTCGCCGGTTGCTGCGCCACCTTCGGCGCGGCGGGCGAGTGGCGGCTGATCCTGCCGTCGCTGGTGATTGGTGCGCTGTTTGGCTACCTGATGAAGGCGAGCGGCCTCTGGCTCTCCCACAAAACCCAGAAAACCCAGGCCACCGCTGGCGTCACCGATCCGGCCTGATCCCGACGATGTGACCGATCCGGTCTGAAACAAGAGGGGCGGCCCGTCATCGACGGGCCGCCCCTCTGTCATTTATCCCTTCGACTTGAAGTTCGCAGCTTCGATGCCGTGCCGATTCAACAGCTTGTAGAAATCGGTGCGGTTTCTGCCCGCCATGTTGGCCGCCAGGGTCACATTGCCTTCGGTGGTACGCAGCAGCCGGATCAGATACTCCTTCTCGAACTCGGCCCGTGCCTCGTTGAACGAAGGGATGCCACCACTGCCGCCGCTCAGCGCCGACTCCACCATGGCGGCGCCGATCACCGGGCTGCAGCAGAGGCTGGCCAGCTGCTCCACCACGCTGCAGAGCTGGCGCACGTTGCCGGGCCAACCCGCCGCCGCCAGCAGGGCCAGCGCCTCCGGCGAGAAGCCGAGGGCGGCGCAGTCGCCGTGGCGGCTGCGATAATCATCCAGCGCCTGCCTGGCCAGCAGCGGAATGTCTTCGCTGCGGGCGCTGAGGGGGGGCAAGGTGATGTTGGCCACGTTGAGCCGATAGAAGAGATCTTCCCGAAAGCGCCCCTCCTCCATCGCCGCCACCAGATCCTGATGGCTGGAGCTGATGACCCGCACCTCGGGCGTGCCCTGGCCGTACTCCTGCAGCACCTGCAGCAGCTTGGCCTGCAGCGATTCCGACAGGTCCCCTATCTCGTCGAGAAACAGGGTCGCTCCCTTGGCCTGTTCAAACAGGCCGGACTGGCCATCCTCGCCGAACAACTGCAGATCCAGCACCGCCCACGGCAGCGCGGCACAGTTGATGACGTGCAGCGGCTTGTCACGCCGGCTGCTGGCCTGGTGCAGCGCCTGGGTCATGACGCCCTTGCCGGAACCGGAAGGGCCCATGATCAGCACGGGCACCTCCATGGCGGCGATGCTGCCAGCCTGGATCAGCAACTGCTCCATCTGCGGGTTGCGGGTCAGGATCAGCGACTGCCAATCCTGTCGCTGCTTTGGGCGCGTCAGGCTCAACGCGTGCTCTATGGTGGCGAACAGCTCATCCTTGTCGATGGGCTTGGTGAGAAAGCTGAACACCCCGGAGCGGGTGGCCTGAATGGCATCGGGAATGGTGCCGTGGGCGGTCATGATGATGACCGGCAGCCCCAGCCACTGGGACTGGATCCGCTCGAACAGCGCCAGCCCGTCCATGCCGGCCATGCGCAGATCGCTCAGCACCAGATCGGCCCGTTGCTGGCGCAGCCGGTCCAGCGCCCCTTCGGCACTGTCGGCGGTATCCACCTCATAGCCCTGGCTGCGCAGGCGCATGCTCATCAGCTTGAGCAGGCTGGTATCGTCATCGACCAGCAGGATGCGACTCATTTCAGCGCCTCGCCATTGCCGTTCAGCTTGCGCTGATTGAGTTGATCATCGATGGCGGAGAGTTGCTCGATCTGGCGGCGCAGACGCTGCACCTCCTGACTCTGATCATCGCGCCGGCTGTCGCGGGCCAGCAGCTCCTCGCCGAGGGCTATCCAGCTGCGCAGGAAGGCCTGGGCATCCAGCCCGAGCTCCGGCAGCAGACTCTTGAGCTTGTCCAGCCCGGCCCGCCGGCTGGCCACCGACTCGGACGGGTGGGTGTTGACCATGGCCAGGCTGACCCGGCTCTCGATATCGGTCGCCCCCTTGAGGCGCTGGCGCTCCTGGGCCCGCTGCTGGGCATGGCTGGCCAGCAGCCAGTCCGAGTATTGCAGGCGCACCTGCATCTCCTTGTTGGCAAACTCCATCCGTTTGGCGAGGGCTAGATCCGGCGACGCCGCCGGGTCACGCGCTGGCAGCAGGGAACAGCCTGTGAGCAGGCTCATCATCAATACCGGAACAACACATTGTTTCATCTTGGGCTTCACTTCAACGTCAACCGGAAACAGACATCCGCCTGTTCATCTTCAACCAATACCAACTCGCCGCCAAGGCTCATCGCCGATTCCCGGGCGATGGAGAGCCCCATTCCGGAGCCTTTCAGCAACCCCTGGCGCACAATACTGCCCTGCTCGAAGGGCTCGAAGATCCGCTCCCGCTCGGCCAGCGGAATCGCGGGCCCTTCGTTGGCCACCTCCAGCCAGCTGCCGTTGCCATCCTGCCCGGCACGGATCCAGATCTGCCCGCCGCTGGCACCGTAGCTGACCGCATTGGAGAACAGATTATCGAGGATCAGCCGCAAGCGATATGGCTCGGCCTGCAGGGTGATCGGATCGGTCGGCAAGTGTACACTGATTTGTTTGGATTCCAGCGCCAGCCGGTACTCTGCAGACAATTCTGACAGCAGGGGCGCCAGCGCCACCGGGGTCAGGGTGAACACCTCCTGCTGACTGAGCCGGTTGAAGTCGAGCAGCCGTTCGATCAGGGTCTGCAGCCGGCGGCTGTTCTCCTCCAGCATCTGGCAGATCTCCTGCTGATCCGGGGTGAGCGGCCCTACAAGCTGCTCGGAGAGCAGATCCGCCCCTTCCCGCAGCACCGCCAGCGGGGTCTTCAGCTCGTGGGAGACGTGGCGCAGGAACTGGTATTTCTGTTGCTCCAGCTCCTTCAATTTATCGTGCAACCAGACGATCCGTTCCCCCAGCAATACCAGTTCGGCCGGCCCGTCCACCGGGCGTTTGTCCGGTTCCACACCGGCACCCAGACTCAAGATCCGCGACTCAATCTGACGCACCGGGTGGATGATCAGATAGGTAAACAGCAGCACCAGCAGCAGGCTGAGCACCGCCACGAAACCGCTGACCCACCAGATCTCCGTCATCAGGGCGGCAATGGTCGCCCGCACCCGGCTGACATGCTCGTCTACCTGGCTGCGGGTGATAATCTCAAGCTGCTGATTAACCTGATTAAATTCATCAAATTTGGGGCTGTTTGACTCGGCCTTGGCGCGGGCGAGATCCTGCAGGCTGTCGAGCCAGGCGAGTGCCTGCTCGAGACCCGTGTAAGCCTCGGCATCCGGGATGGAACTCTGGTGAGCGGCCAGCAGGCTGCGATAACTCGCCAGCTGCTGCTGATAACTGGCCAGGATGCGCTCATCCCCCAGCACCGCATAGCGACGAAGAGTACGTTCAAGATCAATAGCTTGGGTGGTAAGCAGTGTCGCTCGACGGGTGTCGCGCACCGCCCGTTCCAGCTCGTCGCTGGTCAACTGGCTGAGGTGTTCGAGGGACTGGCTGTCGTGCCAGATCATGCCGCCCAGAGGCATCAACACCAGAACGAACCCCATCAATACCACTTGCAGCAGGGAGCGTGGGCGTACCTTGGTCATCTTGGACTATCTCAATTCAGCAGGGGTGGGTCAGCATATCTGCACTCCCCCAAAAAGCAAAACCGGCCAGGGGGCCGGTTCATGCTGCAGCTTGGGCATCACGCCAGACCGACGGATGCCACACAGATAATCAGGATCATGGCCAACGCGCCAGATGCGGTCAGCAGTGCCCATTTCAGTTCCACGCTCATGCAAACCTCCTTTCTTGCCAAGATGATAGAGCCTGATCACAACAGACAAACCGATGTTAATGCATAGTTAACCCGATAACCGTGAGCTGTGTATGAATTTCAGATGAGCCCCATCCAAGGACCGGTGACATGTTCTATCTGTGTAGCATTGGATCGAATCTTGATCCCCATCAGCACGTCAGTCAGGCGGTCGGCGAGCTGCTCGTTCACTTTGGCCGCCTGCAACTGAGCTCGGTGATCCAGACCAAGCCGGTCGGGATGCACTCCAGCCATGATTTCCTCAACTGCCTGTTCGTCGCCGAGAGCGAGCTGGCACCGCACCAGCTCAAGGCACACTTCGTCGCCATGGAGCTGGCCCACGGCCGGGATCGCAGCGATCCGCGCTGCAAGGTGCTGGACCGGCCGCTGGACATCGACATCCTGGCCAGCAGCCAGAGCGATGACTTCTCCACCGCCCGGGTCGACGCCTATCTCGACGAGCTGCTGGCGGAGCTCTATGGCCGTGGCCAGGTGCATGATCGCAAGGTGACCCTGCCGCTGCACACCCGCTTGATGGCGGGCAAGGTGATCGAAGAGCGCCAGGTCGGCCTCGCACCCATCGCCCTGCAGCAGGAGATGGCGACCCCCGCCGCGCTCCTGCGCTGACCCTAGATGACGGCCAGACCGCGGCCGCCATCCACCCGGATGCTGGCCCCGGTCATGTAGTCGTTCTGCATCAACAGCTGAACCGCCTGCCAGATGGGCGCCAGCCCCCCTTCCCGCGCCAGCGGCGTCTTCGCCAGCACCTGCTGGCGCCATGCATCGCCATGCTCGTCGAGAAACAGGATGGGGCCCGGCTCTATGGTGTTGACCCGGACGGCCGGTGCCAGCTCGCGGGCAAAGCTCATGGCCAGCGAGTGGGCCCCCGCCTTGGTGGCCACATAGCTGGCGAACTGGGGTGCCGGCGCGTGGATGTAGATGTCGGTGATATGGATGATGCCGGCATTGGCGTTGCGCGCCAGCTGGGGCGCCAGCGCCCGGTTGAGCTGGAAGGGGGCCGCCATGTGCACCCGGTAGAACTGATCAAACTGGGCCAGCTGCGCCGCCGGATCCGCCGCCTGCGGCTCAAACGCCGAGGCGTTGTGGATCACCAGCGCCAGATCCTGATGGACCGCCAGCGCCTCGATCAGCGTGCCGACCTCCTCCTCGCGCGCGAAATCCGCCTGCACCAACTCGACCCCGATCGATCGCAGTCGCGCCAGCTCGGGCCGCTCGCTGCGATAGCTGCCCGTCACCTGCCAACCCGCCGCCACCAGCTGTTCGCACAGATAGAAACCAAGCCGGCGGCCACACCCCGTCACCAATGCACGCATACCCTCTCCTTGATTGTCCGGCCGGGGGATACCTATCGATCCCCACGGCACAAGCCATTGGCCGTTGCCGTCACCCGGCGGGCATAGTGGCGCCATTGCCACCTTAACGGAGCCACTTCCATGTTACAGATCCGCGATCACATGAGCCGTTCGACCCACTCCCTCACCCCGCAACTCGGCCTGGCCGAGGCGCTGGACCGGCTGCATGACTCAGGCCTGAGCGGCCTGCCGGTGCTGGACCCGCAGCAGCGGCTGATCGGTTTTCTCTCCGAGCAGGATTGCATTCCGAGCCTGCTCACCGGCAGCTATCACTGCGATACCCGCACCCGGGTCGAGGATCTGATGAGCCGGACACCGCTCTCGGTCAGCCCGGATGACAGCATACTTGACCTGGCTCGCCAGATGACCGAGGCCAGACCCAAGGTCTATCCGGTGCTGGAGGGGAACCGGGTAGTCGGCATCATCAGCCGCCGACAGGTCATGCAGGCTCTCAACGCCCAGATGAAGGGTTGCCTGCCCACCTAAATCTGGTAGCGCCCCTTGTCGCCGATATCGAAGTGCAGCGGCATGCGCCACTTGGCCAGGGAGAGCAGACAGAGCAGCAACCCGCACACCAGCGCCACCAGGGCGGCGGCCCAGCCGATACCGGCCAGCTCCAGCAGCCACAACAGGGGCAGCAACAGAGGGACCGCCCTGATCCCCGGAATGGCGAAGCAGAACTGCTCCTTGAAGGCCAGCCCCGCCAACGTGGCCAACGCCGCCCCCAGCACCAGCACATCCGGCGCCCCGCTCGCACTGAGCAGCAGGGCGCCCCAGCCCAGCCCCTGCAGCACAAAGCGAATGCGCTTGTCATAGACATGCAAGCATAACCCGCATACCCCGCTGGCCACGGCCAGCGCCACCAGCCAGCTCGCCGGCGCCAAAAAATCCTGCCCGAGCAGCAGACTTGCCCCTCGACACAGCAGCAGCAAGGCTGCCAGACTCAAGCCAAGGCGATAGAGGCAGACCGACACTCTGTCGATGCCGTCCAGCTCGCTTTCTATTTCAGGGTTTGCCATCGGCGGTCGCCTCTGTTGCAGGTAGGGGCCAATATACTTGAATTATGCCCGCGAGCGATTCCCTATTCCGTGCAGGAGATGTGGTTTGCGAAGATTCATTCTGCTCTGCCTGTTGTTCCCCCTCTGGCTGCAGGCCAAAGAGTTGATCATCGGTGGCACCCTGGAGCCGCCGCTGAAGTTTCTGGATGCACAGGGCGTTCCCCATGGTCTGGACGTGGACGTGGTCAGTACCATCTTCGGCAAGCTGCGCATTCCCATTCGCATCGAGCTGACCGACTCCGGCGCCCGGCTGACCCGCAACGCCGAAACAGGGGTCTACGACCTGGTGATGACCCACTCCTACAAGCCGGAGCGGGAGCGCTATCTGCTCTACCCCCAGCAGGCCCACCTGCGCCACAGCTGGCACTTCTTCGTGCGCAAGGCCGACCTGCTGAAGATCCGCTACGACACCCTGAGCGATCTGAAACCCTGGCGCATCGGCATCACCAAGGATTTCTCCTATACCCCGGAGCTGACCGCCGCCCTCGCCGACCCGGCCTATCACTTCCAGGAGATCCCCATCAACCAGCTGCAACTGCGCAAGCTGATCGCCGGGCGTATCGATGTGGTGCCCATGCCGCTGGTCACCGCCTTCGCCCAGATCAAGGAGGAGGGGCTGGAGGGCAAGCTCGATTACCTGCCCAAGCCGCTCAAGGCCAGCCCTTACTACACCGTCTGGACCAAGGCCAGGGCCGATGCCACTACCCCGGCCCTGATGGCGGCCTACGACGCCGAACTGCTGCGCATGAAGCGCGACGGCCGGCTCAAGGCCATCTACGACCACTACGGCATCCCCTATATCGAGCCCTGAGCCCGACCGTCAGGGCTGCACATCCCGCAAGATCGGGCACTGCAGTGAAATCAGGGTTTCGCCTGTGAAATGGATCTCCCGCGTCCCTCAGCCCTTAAGGCTTCACATCCCGCAAGATCGGGTTTTGCAGCGAGATTAACGTCTCGGTGGACTGGATCTCGTCGATGGTCTGAATCTTGTGGATCAGTACCGTCTGCAACTCGTCGATGGAACGGGTCATCACCTTCATGAAGATGCTGTAGTGGCCAGTGGTGTAGTAGGCCTCCACCACTTCGTCCAGCGCCTGCAGCTTGGCCAGCGCCGAGGGGTAATCCTTGGCGCTCTTCAGATTGATGCCGATGAAGCAGCAGACGTCGTAGCCCAGCTTCTTGGGGTTCACCTGTACCCGCGTACCCTCGATGATGCCCGCCTGCTTCATCTTCTCCACCCGCACATGGATGGTGCCCGGGCTGACCAGCAGTTGCTTGGCAAGCTCGGCATAGGGAATGCGCGCATTCTCCATCAGGGCGGTGAGGATGGCCTGATCGAGATTATCGATCCGATAATTTTCCGGCACTTTTTTGCACTTCCTTTGATGATTCATCATTAATTACCGGTGTATTTTGAATAAAAAAATACACAAAGCCTATTTCTATTATCGAATATTGAATTTAGTTGGCAATCTGTTGAAGAATCCTCACATCCAACGGGTTCAAGACAGGTATTCAGCATGAAACAGCACTACATTCGCAGCCAGCAACAGATCAGCTTCGTCAAAGAGATGTTCTCCCGCCAACTCGCCCAGCAACTGGGTCTGATGGAGGTGCAAGCCCCCATCCTGAGCCGGGTCGGTGATGGCACTCAAGACAACCTCTCTGGCCACGAGAATGCGGTGCAGGTCAAGGTGAAGACCCTGCCTGAGCACAGCTACGAAGTGGTGCACTCACTGGCCAAATGGAAGCGTCAGACTCTCGGTCGCTTCGGTTTCGGCCCGGGCGAAGGCATCTACACCCACATGAAGGCGCTGCGTCCGGACGAGGATCGCCTCACCCCCATCCACTCCGTCTACGTGGATCAGTGGGACTGGGAGAAGGTGATGCCGAGCGAGCGCCGTGACCTGGCCTACCTGCAGGAGACCGTGCGCGGCATCTGGGCTGCCATCAAGGCCACCGAGCGCGCGGTCTGTGCCGAGCACGAGCTGACTCCCTTCCTGCCGGCCGAGATCCAGTTTCTGCACAGCGAAGAGCTGCTGACCCGCTACCCGGACCTCGATGCCAAGGGGCGCGAGCGCGCCATCGCCAAGGAGCTGGGGGCCGTGTTCCTGATCGGCATCGGCGGTGCCCTTTCCCACGGCGAGCGCCACGACGTGCGTGCCCCGGACTACGACGACTGGAGCAGCCACAGCGAGCTGGGGCTGGCCGGTCTGAACGGTGACATCCTGGTGTGGAACCCGGTGCTGCAGGACAGCTTCGAGATCTCCTCCATGGGGATCCGGGTCGACGCCGAGGCGCTGCGCCGTCAGCTGGCCATCACCGGCGACGAGGATCGCCTGCAGTACGACTGGCACCAGGATCTGCTGGCCGCGCGCATGCCGCAAACCATCGGCGGCGGCATCGGCCAATCCCGTCTGGCCATGCTGCTGCTGCAAAAAGAGCACATCGGCCAGGTCCAGGTCGGCGTCTGGCCGGCCGAGATGAAAGCCGCCGTGCAAGGCATGCTGTAACGAATGAAAGCCATGCCGGCGCGATTGCCGCCGGCAGGATAACAGGCAGGTGGCCGTCGGGGTTGAGCGAGCGCATCCCCGGCAGGCTGTAAGAGGCGAGGCCAGCAGTGGTCGCGCTTCGCAATCGGGGGCTTGCCCCTGCGACCCGCTCAACCCACGTCAGGTCGCTTCACTACATTCCTCCCGGCAATCTTCGGATTGCCGTTTTTTTACGCCGAAAAACTGTGCTCAAAACCTGCCCCGATCTGGCGCTGGCGCGGCAACCCCGCCTTTCTGCTGCCGGTGCAGTGGCAGGCAAACAACTGCTCTACCGCCTCTTCACGCAGATAGGCAGCGAGCGCCACCGCCCGCTCTGGGCCGGAAAACTTCAGGTGCAGGCCGCCGATGACGGCGTGGATCCGCTCGTCGCCACACACCTCCTTGGCCCGCTCGACGATGTTCTCGACCCCGGCGTGACCGCAGCCGATAAAGACGATGAGCCCCTGCTCGCTCTTGTAGGCCAGCGCCGAATCGTCGCTGATGAGGTCTTTCTCCACCCGCCCGCCCCGCACTATGTAGCCGAGCAGCGAAGGCGCAGCCCGGTCGCGCCGCACAATGCTGCCGAGGAACACCAGACGATCCGAGAGCCACACCGGCTCGGCCGAGCAGTGGGGAAGCAAGCCTCTGGCCGGCAGCGACTCCCGAGCCAGCTCCCCCGACAGGCGATAGAGGTTGCGCCGCCAGAAGGGCAGCGACAGGAAGTAGCCCCGCTCGCAGAACACGTCCGGACAGGCGATGAGCGGGATGGGTCTTGGATAGACGGGCAGCGAGCCGACCCCGCCCACATGGTCGTAATGACCGTGGGAGAGCACCACATGGGTGAGCGAGGCGAGATCGATCCCCATCACGGCGGCGTTGTGGCGCAGCGCCCGGCCACGGCCGCTGTCGAACAGCACCCTGAGGCCGTCACACTCCAGCAGCAACGCCAACCCTCGCTCGGGCAGACAGCCAGGCAGATGAACCTCATCATCCACCAGCACGGAAAATTTCAGCATCTCGCTTCCCCTGAAAACAAAACGCAGGCACGAGGCCTGCGTTTTTCATCGACAATCCCGTTACTGGGTCATGGTGAGGCCATTGCTGTCGGCCCCCAGCACCAGCTTTTTGCCCGGCACGATGCGGCCGGAGAGCAGCGCCTGTGCCAGCGGGTTCTCCACCTTGTGCTGGATCGCCCGCTTGAGGGGACGCGCCCCGTAGACGGGATCGAACCCGGCGTGCACCAGCTTCTCGAGCAGCGCCTCGCTCACTTCCACCTCGTAACCCTGGGCCTCGAGACGACCCATCAGGCTCTTGAGCTGGATGCGGGCGATGGACTTGATGTGCTCCTCGCCGAGGGGGTGGAACACCACGGTCTCGTCGATCCGGTTGATGAACTCCGGCCGGAAGCTGCGGGTCAGCACCTCCATCAGCATGCCCTTCATCTCGTCGTAATCCTTCTCGGAGTGGTGCTCCTGAATGAGATCCGACCCGAGGTTGGAGGTCATGATCACCACCGAGTTGCGAAAATCGACGGTACGACCCTGACCATCGGTCAGGCGGCCATCGTCCAGCACCTGCAGCAGGATGTTGAACACATCCGGGTGTGCCTTCTCCACTTCATCCAGCAGGATCACCGAGTAGGGGCGACGGCGTACCGCCTCGGTCAGATAACCGCCCTCCTCGTAACCCACGTATCCCGGAGGCGCCCCCACCAGACGGGCCACGCTGTGTTTCTCCATGAACTCCGACATGTCGATCCGCACCATGGCGTCCTGGGTATCGAACAGGAACTCGGCCAGCGCCTTGCACAGCTCGGTCTTGCCCACCCCGGTGGGCCCCAGGAACAGGAAGGAGCCGATGGGGCGGTTCGGGTCGGAAAGCCCGGCGCGGGAGCGGCGAATGGCGTTGGAAACCGCCTCGACCGCCTCCTCCTGGCCGATCACCCGGCTGTGCAGCTGATCTTCCATCCGCAGCAGCTTGTCGCGCTCCCCTTCCAGCATGCGGGCCACCGGAATGCCGGTCCAGCGGGCCAAGACATCGGCGATCTCCACGTCGGTGACCCGGTTGCGCAGCAGGCTGGTCTCCTGCATCTCCGCCTGGGTGGCGAGATCCAGCTGTTTCTCCAGCTCCGGAATGCGGCCGTACTGCAGCTCGGACATGCGACCCAGGTCGCCTGCGCGGCGCGCCACGTCGAGATCCTGGCGGGCCTGCTCGAGGGCCGCCTTGATGTGCTGGGTGCCGGCGAGGGCGGCTTTCTCGGCCTTCCACACCTCATCCAGCTCGTTGTATTCACGATCTTTTTCGCTGATTTCCTGATTGATCAGCTCGAGCCGCTTGCGGCTGGCGTCATCGTCCTCCTTCATCAGCGCCTGCTGCTCCAGCTTGAGCTGGATGATGCGCCGCTCGAGCCGGTCGAGGGACTCGGGCTTGGAGTCGATCTGCAGCCGGATGCTGGCCGCCGCCTCGTCGATGAGGTCGATGGCCTTGTCCGGCAGCTGGCGATCCGCGATATAGCGGTGCGACAGCTGGGCCGCCGCCACGATGGCCGGGTCGGTGATCTGCACATGGTGGTGCAGCTCATAACGCTCCTTCAGGCCGCGCAGGATGGCGATGGTGTCCTCCACGCTCGGCTCCTCCACCAGCACCTTCTGGAAACGGCGCTCCAGCGCGGCATCCTTCTCGATGTACTGACGGTACTCGTCCAGGGTGGTGGCGCCGACGCAGTGCAGGTCGCCACGGGCCAGCGCCGGTTTGAGCATGTTGCCCGCATCCATGGCGCCTTCACCCTTGCCGGCGCCGACCATGGTGTGCAGCTCGTCGATGAAGAGGATGACGTTGCCCTCCTCCTTGGCCAGATCGTTGAGCACGGCCTTGAGCCGCTCCTCGAACTCACCGCGATACTTGGCACCGGCCACCAGCGCCCCCATGTCCAGCGACAGCACCCGCTTGTTCTTGAGCCCCTCCGGCACCTCGCCATTGATGATGCGCTGGGCCAGCCCTTCGACGATGGCGGTCTTGCCGACGCCGGGGGCACCGATCAGCACCGGGTTGTTCTTGGTACGGCGTTGCAGCACCTGAATGGTACGGCGGATCTCGTCATCCCGGCCGATCACCGGGTCGAGCTTGCCGATCTCGGCCCGCTCGGTCAGATCGATGGTGTATTTCTCCAGCGCCTGACGATTCTCCTCGGCGTTGGCATCCTCCACCTTCTTGCCGCCACGCACCTTGTCGATGGCCGCTTCGAGTTTTTCCTTGGTCAGCCCCTGAGCACGCAGCAGCTCGCCCAGCGTCCCCTTCTCGTCGAGGGCCGCCAGCACGAACAGTTCGGAGGAGATGAACTGATCCTTGCGCTGCTGAGCCAGCTTGTCGCAGACGTTGAGCAGCCGGCCGAGGCCGTTGGAGAGCTGCACGTCCCCTTCCACGCCGCTGACGCGCGGCAGGCGATCCAGCTCCTCGCCGAGGCGCGAGCGCAGAGAATTGATGTCCATCCCGGTCAGGGTGAGCAGCGGACGGATGGAGCCGCCATCCTGATTGACCAGGGCGGTCATCAGGTGAACGGGTTCGATGAATTGGTGGTCACGACCCAGCGCCAAAGACTGGGCATCGGAAATAGCAATCTGGAATTTGCTGGTCAGGCGATCGAGGCGCATTGCACTCCCCCTTTCAAGACAGACGCCGCTTGCGCGGCAAACAACATAACTTTCTGAGATGAAAGATGAGGCCCGTACGGACTATTTCAAGGGGCGGAGCTGGTTATTTTTTCTGCAAAGCGGGAAGCAGGCAGGATCCCCGCCCGGCAAGATGCAGGGCGGGGAGCGTCGTCAGGGCGCCAGCCAGATTATCGAAGCCATGCGGCCGGTCTGGCCGTTGCGACGATAAGAGTAGAACTGTTCGCTGTCGCTGAAGGTGCAATGTTCGCCGCCATAGACGGCGGTGACACCGGCGCGGGCGAGGCGTAGCCGGGCCAGCTGGTAGATATCCGCCAGCCATTTCCCTTCGTTAGGCGAAGAGGCGAACGCAGCCGCCGCCTCGGCCTGCTCGGCCATAAAGGCTTCGCGCACCTCGCCACCCACTTCAAACGCAGTGGGGCCGATGGCCGGACCCAGCCAGGCCAGGATCTCGCTCGGCTCGCAGCCCATGGCGGCGATGCTCGCCTCCAGCACGCCACCCTGTAGCCCGCGCCAGCCGGCGTGAGCGGCGGCCACCACGGTACCGGCCCGATCGCAGAACAGCACCGGCAGGCAGTCGGCGGTCATCACGATGCAGGCCTGACCCGCCTCACGGGCGCAGGCGGCATCCGCATCCGGCACACAGCCATAGTCGCGACTGACGGGATGCACCGCGGTACCGTGCACCTGATTGAGCCAGTTGAGAGTGCCGGGGATCCCCGCCGCCTGTTGCAACCGGGTCCGGTTGGTCTCGACCCTGGCCGGCTCGTCCCCCACGTGGGCCCCCAGATTGAGGCCGGCAAAGACCCCCTCGCTGATACCGCCGTCACGGGTGGTCGACAGGGCGCTGACCTTGGCCGGTGCCGGCCAGTCGGGTTCGATCCATTTCATCTGTGGCTCCTTTCCTTCATATAAAACGGGGCCCCTTGGCTGCAACCAGTCAAGGGGCCCCATATCAGGTCATGCAGGGCGGGTTACGGCAGGAATCGTCGCAGAGCCGCCCTCTTCATCAGTTCCAGACCAGATCATCTGTATTGGCCAGGGTGATCTTGGTGTGCAGCACTTCCATCAGTTCATCAATTCCAGACTAAATCGTCCGGATTGGCCAGGGTATCAGCTCGCAGCACTTCCATCAGGTCCAGCATGTCCTGCGGCGTAGGGGAGTGCCATTCCATCACTTCACCCGTGATGGGATGTGCCAGCTTCAGCATGGTGGCATGCAGTGCCTGACGATGGAAGCCACGCAGGGCCTCGGTCAGCTCGGGGGTGGCGTTGCGCAGCAGACGCAGACGGCCACCGTAGGCGGGATCCCCCACCAGCGGGTGCTTGATGTGGGCCATGTGGACACGGATCTGGTGGGTACGACCGGTTTCCAGTCGCAGTCGCAGACGGGTGTGGCCACGGAACTTCTCGTGCACCCGGTAGTGGGTGACGGACTCGCGTCCATTGGGCACCACGGCCATGTGGGTACGCTGGGTCGGGTGACGGCCGATGGGGGCATCGACGGTGCCGCCGGCGGTCATGTGACCGATGGCGATGGCTTCGTACTCACGGGTGATCTGGCGCGCCTGCAGCGCTTCCACCAGGTGGGTCTGGGCCGGAATGGTCTTGGCGACCACCATCAGACCCGTGGTGTCTTTATCCAGACGGTGCACGATACCGGCGCGGGGCACTTCGGCGATGGCGGGGTAGCGGTGCAGCAGGGCGTTGAGAATGGTGCCATCCGGCGTGCCGGCGCCCGGGTGAACCACCAGACCGGCCGGCTTGTCGATCACCAGAATGTGTTCATCTTCATAGACGATGTTGAGCTCGATGTTCTGGGCATCCCAACGGGTATCATCCGCCAGCTCGACATCCACATGTACCTTCTGCCCGGCCAGCACTTTCTCGCGCGGGGTATTGGCAACCTGACCATCCAGGGTCACTCTGTCCTGTAAAATCCACTCCTTGATGCGGGTACGGGAGTAGTCTGGAAACAATTCGGCCAGGGCCTGGTCGAGTCGCTGCCCGAATTGGTGATCCTGGAATTCGCCTGTCAGTTCAATATGCTGGCTCATGTATGGTCTCTTGAGCGGGGGGTATCAATTCGAAATAATCCGGGTATTCTAGCTTTTCTTTTAGCCAAGCATAACGGATACTTTGCCAATTTCGTGGAAATGGACCGGATGTTGTTGATGGGAAAGAAGTCTCACCTGCTGATGTCGCTCGCCTTGGTCGCTACCTTGATCACAGGCTGTTCCAGCACCAAACCCAAGGTACCGGACGAACCGCCGGAGACCCTGTACCAGAAAGCACGCCTCAAGCTGGATGCCGGTAACTACCTGAATGCTATCGAGTTACTGGAAGCTTTGGACTCGCGCTATCCTTTCGGCGCCTACTCCAACCAGGTTCAGCTCGACCTCATTTACGCCTACTACAAGCAGGATGATACTGCCCAGGCGATCGCCAATATCGACCGTTTTATCCGCCTCAATCCGGCGCATAAAAATATCGACTACGTCTTCTACATGCGCGGTCTGACCAACATGGCCGGCGATTACAACTTCTTCCAGGACTTCCTGGGCATCAATCGGGACGACAAAGACCCCTCCTATGCCCGTCAGGCCTTCCAGGACTTCAAGACCCTGTTGCAGAACTACCCCAACAGCGTCTATGCCGCCGACGCACGTGCCCGCATGATCGGTCTGAAGAACCGGCTTGCCCGTTACGACCTGAGCGTGGCCGAGTACTACGTGAAGCGCGATGCGCTGATCGCCGCCGCCAACCGCGCCAAGCTGATCGTCGAGACCTATCCCGACACGGCCGAAACCGAGAAAGCGCTGGAGATCATGGTTGAATCCTACGACAGCCTGAAGATGCCGACCCTGGCCCAGCATGCCCGCGAAGTGCTGGCCAAGAACTACCCGGACAATCGTCTCGGCCGCGGCTGACTCGCAGCAACGCAATGAAAAACCGGAGCCACTGGCTCCGGTTTTTTTATGGGCGCTGTTCATGGACGACATGCCCCTTCCCCTCGTGCCGGCGGCATGGGGAAAGACGGCGCACATCAGTCACGCCTTCATGCCGTGCGTTACTTGGCGACGTTGCCCGCCACGTTGAGCACATCCCAGGTGCGGGAGAAGGGCGGCGCATAGGCAAAGTCCAGCATGCCGAGCTGCTCGGTGGTCACCCCCATGGTGATGGCGACCGCCAGCGCATCGATGCGGTGTACCGCCCCCTTGCGACCGAGGATCTGCCCCCCCAGCAGCCACTTGCTGCCTGCCTCGTAGACCAGCTTGACGTGAATGTCGGACTGACCCGGGCAGTAGTTGGTGTGGCACTTGTCCTTGATCACCACGGTGCGGTAATCGATGCCCATCGCCTTGGCCTCCTGCTCGGAGAGACCGGTACGGCCTGCCTCCAGCCCCAGCACCTTGAGTGCGGCAGAACCCAGAGTGCCCGGGAACTCCTGCTCGGCCCCCGCCAGGTTCTCGCCCACCATGCGGCCCAGCTTGTTGGCGATGGTGGCGAGCGGCACATAGACCTGCTGCTGCTTCACGGCGTGCCAGACGCTGGCACAGTCACCGGCCGACCAGACGTTGGCCAGCGAACTGCGCCCCTGCCGGTCCACCTTGATGGCGCCGTTGCCGAGCCGCTCGATACCGGTATCGGCCAGGAACTCGGTATTGGGTTTGACCCCGGTGCAGACCACCACGATGTCGGCCTCGTACTCGCCATGGCTGGTACGCACACCGGTCACCCGGCCCTCCCCCAGCAGCACTTCAACTCGCTCGCCGAGATGAAGGGAGACCCCCTGCTCGCGCAGTTCGGTTTCGATGTGCTGGGTGATCTCGCCATCAAACGCGTCGGGGATGACCCGCTCCGCCAGCTCGATCAGACGCACCTCTTTGCCCTGATGCACCAGCGCCTCCACCACCTCCAGCCCGATAAAGCCGGAACCGATCACCAGGGCACGGGTGTTGGCCTTGTCCTGCACCGCGGCCTTCAGCGCCAGTCCGTCGGCCATCCGGCGCAGGCCGAATACCCCCTCCTGCTGCAGGCCGGGGATGGGGGGCATCACTTCGCGGGCGCCGGTGGCGATCATCAGCCGATCGTAGCGATCGGTGAAGGTGTCGCCCTTGTGCTCCACTGTCAGCGTCTGCGCGGCGGCATCCAGGCCCAGCACCCGGTGGCCGGTCTTGACCTCGATCCCCTTGGCGGCGAACTGCTCCGGGGTGAACTCGGCCATGTAGCCGGGCTCCTGAAACTCGTCGCCAACGAAGTAGGGCAGACCGCAGGCACCGAAGGAGATCACCTCGGATGCCTCATACACCACTATCTCAGCCTCTTTGGCCAGTCGGCGCGCCTTGGCGGCCGCACTCATGCCGGCGGCTTCGCCACCGATGATCACGATTCTCATACTCGCTCCTTTCCATGCAACGGGGAGGGCATGCCCTCCCCGCTCTCTTCATTGGTTGCTCGCCGGGGCAAGAGTCGACTCCCCCGGACTGGCGGATCAGATGGTGGACTCCTCGCCGTCCAGACACACCTCGTGCTCGCTGTTGAACACCGCCATGTCGGTCTCCCCCAGCAGACGGCTGGTAACGGTACCGGCGGTGATGGAGCCCGAGACGTTGAGGGCGGTACGGCCCATGTCGATCAGCGGCTCGATGGAGATGAGCAGACCGGCCAGCGCCACCGGGAAGTCCAGCGCGGAGAGCACGATCAAGGCGGCGAAGGTGGCACCGCCGCCAATGCCGGCCACCCCGAACGAGCTGACGGTGATGATGGCGATCAGGGTCATGATGAAGGCCGGATCCATGGGGTTGACCCCCACGGTCGGCGCAATCATCACCGCCAGCATGGCCGGATAGATGCCGGCGCAGCCGTTCTGGCCGATGGTCGAACCGAACGAGGCGGCGAAGTTGGCAATCCCCTCAGGAATGCCGAGCGCCTTGGTCTGGGTCTGCACGTTCATCGGGATGGAGCCCGCACTGGTGCGGGAGGTGAAGGCAAAGGCCAGCACCGGCATGATCTTCTTCAGATAGCGGGCCGGGTTGATGCCCACCAGGCTCACCAGCAGCAGGTGCACCGCAAACATGATGGCGATGGCGCCGTAGGAGGCCATGACGAAGCTGAGCAGATTGATGATATCGGCATAGTTGGAGCCGGACACCACCTTGGTCATCAGCGCCAGCACGCCGTAGGGGGTGAGGCGCAGCACCAGGGTCACCATCCGCATCACGATGACGTGGGCAACCTGCATGAAGTGACCGAAACTCGCGAAGATCTCCGGCTTCTTGCGGGCGATACCGGTGGCGGAGAGGCCGATGAAGATGGAGAAGATCACCACGGCGATGGTGGAAGTCTTGCGCGCGCCCGTCATGTCGAGGAAGGGGTTGGCCGGGATGAACTCCAGCACCATCTTGGCAAAGGACATGCTCTCGACGCTGCCGAGGGTGGTCTGCAGGGCCGCGCCGCGGGCGGTCTCGGCGGCGCCGGCGGTGAGCCCCTCGGCGGTCAGGCCGAACAGGTTGGACATCAGGATGCCCGCCCCGGCGGCAATCATGGTGGTGAAGATCAGCACGCCTATGGTCATGGCGCTGATCTTGCCGAGCGCGGTGCCGCCGTTGAGCTTGAGGATGGCCCCGATGATGGAGACCATGATGAGCGGCGTGATGATCATCTGCAGCAGCTTCACATAGCCGCTGCCGACGATGTCCAGGTAGTCGCCGGTCTGTACCAGCACGTCGGAACCGGCGCCGTAGAGCAGCTGCAGGGCGGCGCCGAACAGGATGCCCAACCCCAGCCCCGAGAAGACCCGGCGGGTGAAGCTGACGTGGGTTTGCTGCAACCGATAGAGAAACAGCAGCAACATGACCAGGATGGCCAGATTACCTATAACGCTAAGAGTCATGACGATATTCCCCAAATGATCGGGCCGGGCCCGAGGTGTACGGGCGAGTGCCCAGTGCGCACTCTCCCCTGAAACGCGCCGCATCGTGGCGGCCCGCCCCCCGGTGTGACCAGGGTGGCGTCAACAGGCAGAAAAACGGAGGGTGGCCTGCGCCACCCTCTTGCATCACTCGGCCTTGCCTTGTTGCTTGGCCCGCATGATGTTGATGATCTCGATATCGGTATCCAGCATCCCCTGTTTGGAGAGGCGACCCAGGTTGGCGATGGTCTGATCCACATCGTCGGAGACGATGCCTTCGCTCTGGGGCACGTGCAGGTTGTTGATGGCCATCAGCGACGATTTGACCGCCGCCGAGGTGGAGGTAGAGACCTTCATGGAACAGGCGCTGCCCGCGCCGTCGCAGATGATACCGGAAACGTCGCCGATCATGTTGTTGATACAGTGACTAATTTGCTCGAACTGGCCGCCCAGCAGCCAGGTGATGGCAGCCCCCGCCCCCATGGCGGCGGTACTGGCGGCACAGAGGGCCGACAGCTTGTTCTGGTAAGTCTTGATGTAGATGGCCACCAGGTGGCTCATCACCAGCGCCCGGGTCAGCTGCTCGTCGCTCGCCTGAAGGAAACGGGCGGCCGCCACCACCGGCATGGTGGCGGCAATGCCCTGGTTGCCGGAGCCCGAGTTGGACATGGCGGGCAGCATGGCGCCGTCCATCCGCGCATCGGAGGCGGCGGACGACAAACGCATGGCCAGGGTCATCAGATCATCGGAGAGCAGCTTGCGCTCCACCTGCTCGGTGAGGATCTTGCCGATACGCAGGCCATACCCCTGCAGCCCTTCATCTGCCAGCGCCTGGTTCATGGTGGCCGCCTCGCGGATGAAGTCGATCTCGGCCAGCGGCACCTGCAGGGCGAACTCGACAATCTCGCGCAGGGTCATGGCTGGTTTGCTGGAAGGGGCGGCCTGGATCTGCACGCCGGGGGCGCTGTCCTGCGCCATCAGCACCTCGCCGTCGCGCTCCATCAGGATGATGCGGGTATGATCGGTGCAGATCACCACCCGGGCACTGTGCCCCTCCACCTGTGCCAGCACCTCGGCGTAGAGCACGTCCGGCACGTCCTTCACATCCACCTTGATGGCAGGCAGTAGCGCCTTGGCGGCGTCGACCTGATCCGGCGTGAGAGTCTTGAGCACCTCCAGCCCGGCATCCGGGTTGCCACCGGTGATGCCGACGGCGGCCGCCACCGGCAGACCTATCATGCCGGTACCCGGCACACCGACCCCCATGCCGTTCTTGAACAGATTGCCGCTGACCCAGACGCTGACGCGAGTCGGCACCTGCCCCAGCAGCTTGCGGCAGTTGGCCGCCGCCAGCGCCACCGACATGGGTTCGGTGCAGCCAAGGGCCGGCACCACTTCACGCTTGAGCAGGGTAATAAAGTCGGTCCATTGTGCTTTCATTGCGATGTGTCTCATGTTCACGGTGCCCGATGCGGGCTTGTCATTGTGCTGTCCGCTCCACAATGGCGGAGCGACATATAACCAGTATGGCGGGAGATGCCGGGTCGGCTGCAGCCGGTCGAGGGCCGAGCCGATGATCGGGGCCGCCTGAGTCGTTGGGCAATCCGATCAACTTTTGTTAACTCTAAAGCAATAGGACTCAAATAAATTTGAGCCACTTCGCTTTTTGCGCAGGCATTATGCCCAACTGGCGGTGAAGTGCCACAAAATGTGAACAAGCGCACGGCAGGTCGCGGCCGACCTGGTTAAGCCGGCAGCGGGAGGCGTCAGAGCCCGTAACGGGTCAGCAGGGATTGATATTCGGGGGTCTGCTTGAAGGCCTTGAGGGCGAGGGAGAACTGATAGGCCAGCCGCTCGTTGCCGGGCCTGTGGGTAAAGGCGAGAAAATTGCGGTTGCTCTCGCTCACCAGTTTTTCGCTGTGGCCAACCTGATCCTGCAGCCCCTGTCCCTTGAGCAGGTAACGGCCCACCATCTGGTTCATCACGACCCCATCGAGCCGCCCCGCCATCATCAGGTGCAACTGCTTGATCATGTTGCTTTCCCCGGTCATGGCCACCCGGGTAAACAGGGCCGAGGTGAGGAACTCCTCACCGTAGGCGTAGTCGGTCTGGGTGCCGATACGCAGCCCCTTGAGGCTGGCCAGCCCCTGGAAGTCGACGGGTCTGGCGAGCGGGAAGAAGAGCACTTCCCCGCTCTGGGAGAGGGGTTCATCCGGATAGTGCAACCACTCCAGCCGGCGCTCCTCGAAGAAGGCATCGACGATGGCATCGCCGCGCTGGAGCCTGGCCTCCTGCAGCACCCGCTTCCAAGGCAGTACCTTGACCGTGGTCTGGTAACCCATCCGCTTGAGCACGGTGCGGGCCAGCTCCAGATCGGCACCGCCCAGGCTGCCGTCATCGAGCCGCATCACATAGGGCGGCCACAGCTCAGTCAGCAGGGTCAGGGTCGGTGGCTCGCTTGCCTGTGCCGCCCACCCCCACCAGAGGCAAAGCAGGATCCATCCTTTACGCCACACCATGCAGTGATCTCCTCTGTGTATTGGCTGAGGATATACCAAAAAGTGAGTAATAAAAAAGGAGGCCGGAGCCTCCTTTTTTGCTTTCCTCTCCGGCGCTTACAGCGCTTTCAGGATAGCCTCGACGCTGGCCTTGGCATCGCCAAACAGCATCTGGGTGTTCTCCTTGAAGAACAGCGGGTTCTGCACACCGGCATAGCCAGTGTTCATGGAGCGCTTGAAGCCGATGACGTTCTGCGCCTTCCACACTTCCAGCACCGGCATGCCGGCGATGGGGCTGCCCGGATCTTCCATGGCGGCCGGGTTGACGGTGTCGTTGGCACCGATCACCAATACGGTGTCGGTATCGCTGAAGTCTTCGTTGATCTCGTCCATTTCCAGAACTATGTCATACGGGACTTTCGCTTCCGCCAGCAGCACGTTCATGTGGCCTGGCAGACGACCGGCCACCGGGTGGATACCGAAGCGCACCTTGACGCCGCGATCACGCAGCTTCTGGGTGATCTCGGCCACCGGATACTGAGCCTGTGCCACCGCCATGCCGTAGCCCGGGGTGATGATGACGGAGCTGGAGTTCTTCAGCAGGTCAGCCACGTCTTCAGCGCTGGTTTCGCGGTATTCGCCCATCTCCTGGTCGGCCGTGGAGGCCACGCCGTCGGAGCCGAAGCCACCGGCGATCACCGAGATGAAGGAGCGGTTCATCGCCTTGCACATGATGTAGGAGAGGATCGCACCGGAGGAACCCACCAGCGCACCCACCACGATCAGCAGGTCATTGGAGAGCATGAAGCCCGCCGCCGCTGCCGCCCAACCGGAGTAGGAGTTCAGCATGGAAACCACCACCGGCATGTCGGCGCCACCGATGGAGGCCACCAGGTGCCAGCCGAAGGCGAAGGCGATCAGGGTCATCACCAGCAGGGCGAAGGTAGAACCGCCCGCGTTGACGAAATAGACCATCAGCGCCAGCGAGGCGACCACGGCCAACAGGTTCAGCTTGTGGCGATGCGGCAGCATCAGCGGCTTGGAGGAGATGAGACCACGCAGCTTGCCAAACGCCACCACGGAACCGGTGAAGGTCACCGCACCGATGAAGACGCCGAGGAAGATCTCGACCAGGTGGATGTTCAGCATGGCGCCGGAGAGGTGCTCGACCTGGGCTATGCTTGCCGCCTGCTCGAACGCCGCGCGGGCGGCTGCCAGGGTGGCATCCAGGTTCGAGCCAACAGACACGACCACTTCAGCGGGCGCGGAGGGGTGCAGATCGATGAAGCTGTTGAAGCCCACCAGCACGGCCGCCATACCCACGAAGCTGTGCAGCACGGCCACCAGCTCGGGCATCTCGGTCATCTCAACCTTGAGCGCCAGACGCACGCCGATGGCACCACCGATCACCATGGCCAGAATGATCCAGTGCACGCCACTGGTTTCCGGGTTGAACACGGTCGCGAGCAGGGCGATGGCCATCCCCGCGATACCGAACAGGTTGCCATGCTTGGCCGTCTCTTGCTTCGACAGTCCCGCGAGACTGAGGATGAAGAGCACGGCGGCAACGATATAGGATGCTGTTACCAGTCCTTGAGACACGTTAAACCCCCTTAATCCTTACGGAACATCTTCAGCATGCGCTGAGTGACGGTGAAGCCACCGAAGATGTTGATACTGGCAATCAGCACGGCGACGAAGGCCAATGCGGTGACCAGGGTCGACCCTTGCCCAATCTGCAGCAGGGCACCGACCACGATAATGCCGGAGATGGCATTGGTGACCGACATCAGCGGCGTGTGCAGGGCGTGAGAGACGTTCCACACCACGTAGTAACCGACCACGCAGGCCAGGATGAATACGGTGAAGTGGGAGAGGAACGCCGCAGGCGCCACGGCAGCAACCCAACCGAAGGCAGCGATGCCGAGGGCACCGAACACAAACTTCTTGTTGGAAGGCTTGGCCGCTTCCTTCTTGGCGGCCGGTTTGGCGGCAGCCGGTTTTTGCGGGGCGGCAGAGACCGAGATGGCGGGCGGCGGGAAGGTCACTTCACCGGCCTGGATCACCGTCATGTTGCGCTGCACCACGTCTTCGAAGTTGATGGCAACGTTGCCGTCCTTCTCCTTGCACATCAGCTTCATCAGGTTGACCAGGTTGGTACCGTAGAGCTGGGAGGATTGGGCAGGCAGGCGGCCCGGCAGGTCGGTGTAACCGATCACCTTGACGCCGTTGCCGGTGACATGCAGTTCACCCGGCACTGTGTATTCGCAGTTGCCGCCAGCCTGGGCAGCCATGTCCACGATCACCGAGCCTGGCTTCATGCTGTCCACCATCTCTTTGGTGATCAGCTTGGGGGCCGGCTTGCCCGGGATCAGGGCGGTAGTGATGATGATGTCCACTTCCTTGGCTTGCTGGGCAAACAGCGCCATCTCGGCCGCGATGAACTCTTCGCTCATCACCTTGGCGTAACCGTCGGAGGAGGAGCCATCCTCGCCACCGAAGTCCAGCTTGAGGAACTCGCCACCCATGGACTCGATCTGCTCGGCCACTTCCAGACGGGTATCGAATGCCCGCACGATGGCACCGAGGGAACCGGCAGTACCGATGGCGGCCAGACCGGCTACGCCGGCACCGATCACCAGTACCTTGGCGGGCGGCACCTTGCCGGCTGCGGTGATTTGGCCGGTGAAGAAGCGACCAAACTGGTGCGCGGCTTCCACCACGGCGCGATAGCCACCGATGTTGGCCATGGAGGAGAGGGCATCGAGGGACTGGGCACGGGAGATCCGCGGCACCATGTCCATCGCCATCACATTGATGTTGCGCGCGGACAGCTTCTTGACCAGCTCAGGGTTCTGGGCAGGCCAGATGAAGCTCACCAGGGTGGCACCATCTTTAATTTGTGCGATCTCGGCATCGGTCGGCGCATTGACCTTGAAGATGAGGTCGGCTTGCCAGACGCTCGGCACCACGCTGGCACCGGCAGCCTCGAAGGCGGCATCATCGAAGCTGGCCAGCAGGCCGGCACCGGCCTCGATGGCGACCTCGAAGCCGAGCTTTTTCAGCTGCTCAACGGTGGCCGGGGTCGCTGCGACCCGGGTCTCACCGGCGAGACTCTCTCTCGGTATTCCAATCTGCATGACTATTCCCTGATGGTTAATAAACAATCGCTGCCCAGTGTCGCATTTCTGGCGAAACAAGACATGACCAAAGTGCAGGTCACGGGCCCTTTGTTATGAAAATCAGTAGGCTTTACCTCAACCTCCTGTCATGGCCAGGCCCCCGCTTTTCAGGCGCGAAGGTGATTAGTATCAAATTTTGGAGTTTTATTACAACCGCAGTCCCGGCGGGGCGCGTACAGAATTCAGCCCGTCCCGGACCATGATTTAAAAAAACAAACCAAATTAGCGACTTATACCAGTAAAAAGCGCTGGAAAAAGTGATCCAACCAGTCAAAAAAAATGTTTTACCGGCCCTCTATCTTAGCGCTTTTTGTTCTTACGAAATCCGCACCGATCACAGATATCGGGCCGAAAACGAAAAAAGTAACTGTTTTGTAACAGACAAGGGGCCGGCTACCCGCCAAACGAGCGGATCCGGCCCCTGCTATTTAATCGTTTCGATGGTGGCGGGCCAGTGCGCCCCGCTTACCAGGCCGCCTCATAAATATGCTGGCTCTGCACCAGGTCAATATCGCCGTGCTCGCCGATGGCGGTCATGCCGTGTTCCGCCAGCTTGCCGAGCAGGGTATCAATTCCTGCGTCCGCCACACCGTAATCCCGCAACCGGGTCTTGACCCCCATCCGCTCGAAGAAGTCGCGGGTGGCGGCGATGGCGCCATCGATGCGCTCCGCTTCACTGCCGCTGCGCAGATCCCACACCCGCTCGGCGTATTGCAGCAGCTTGGCGTGTTTCTGCTGGCGCTTGGCCTGCAGCAGGGCCGGCAGCACCACCGCCAGGGTCTGGGCGTGGTCAAGGCCGTGCAGGGCGGTGATCTCGTGGCCCAGCATGTGGGTCGCCCAGTCCTGCGGTACGCCGGCCCCGATCAGGCCGTTCAGCGCCAGGGTGGCGCTCCACATGATGTTGGCGCGCACCTCGTAGTTTTCCGGTTCTACCAGCGCCTTGGGGCCCTCTTCCAGCAGGGTCAGCAGCAGACCTTCGGCGAAGCGATCCTGCACCTTGGCGTTGACCGGATAGGTGAGGTACTGCTCCAGGATGTGGATGAAGGCATCCACCACCCCGTTGGCCACCTGACGGGCCGGCAGGGTGTAGGTCAACACAGGATCGAGCACGGCGAAGCGCGGCATCACGAACGGCGAGAAGAAGTGCACCTTGTCGCCGCTGCTGCGACGGGTCACCACGGCGCCCATGTTCATCTCGGAGCCGGTGGCCGGCAGGGTCAGCACGGCACCGAGCGGGATGGCGGAGCGCACTTCGTTGCCCACGGTCTCGAGGATGTGCCAGGGATCCCGGGCTGGATCATAGTGGGCGGCCGCGGCGATGAACTTGGTGCCGTCGAGCACGGAGCCGCCGCCAACGGCCAGCAGGAAGTCGACCCGCTCGGCGCGGGCCAGCTCGACCGCTCCCATCAGGGTTTCATAGGTGGGGTTGGGCTCGATGCCACCGAATTCAAACAGGGTCATGCCGGCCAGCTCGCTGCGGATCTGGGCCAGCAGGCCGCTGCGCACCACACTGCCGCCGCCGTAGGTGATGAGGATGCGGGCATCGCGCGGCAGCTGTTCACGCAGCTGAGCGACCTGGCCCTTGCCGAACAGGATCTTGGTCGGGGTATGCAGGGTAAAGTTGTTCATCGACATTGCCTTTGTGAGTATCTGGCGGCTTGGCCGCAAAAATGTGATTGCATTTTTCTCCAGACAACCAATACCATCAAGGCAACATCCTGCTTTATTTTTGCCTATTCCTACAAAGCAACCAAAACAGAACCCAAGAGTATCCCATGCAGACCCGCTACACCGATCTCGCCGCCAAGCTGGCCCGCCACGTCACCGCCCCCGGCATCACCCCCTCGCCGGTGGGTCAGGTGAGCCTCATCTACACCACCGAATACCACGGCCGCACCCCGGTGCTCTATCAACCGCGGATGATAGTGATCCTGCAGGGGCACAAGGTGGGCTATCTGGCGGACCAGGTGTTTCGCTACGACCCCAATCACTACCTGCTGATGACCCTGCCGCTGCCCTGCGAGTGCGAGTGCTTCGCCTCCCCTGAGCAGCCCCTCATCGGCTTCTCCCTCGAGATCAACCTGGTGACCCTGCAGGAGTTGCTGTTGGAGCTGGGGGATGCCCTGCCCGCCCCCGCCCCGCAAAAAAGCGGTGTGCACTCGGTGCCGCTGTCGGAGGACATGTTCTGCGCCGCCGAGCGGCTGATCGATCTGATGGACAAACCCCATCACGCCCGTGTACTGGGGCCGCAGACGGTGCGGGTGAGGGGGTGATCTAGATATGAACCTATGAGATCAATATGGTGAACCTCTCTTGAAGCCCCGTTGAATAAGGGTTTAAGTGAGGTTTGAGAGGGGATGGATCCTTTTCTCGTGATCCATGAAATTCAGGTTGTGCATGGAGCAGCTATGAACCTGAATCAGATAAAGATAATGGGGCTGGGCCCCACTTCCGCTACACCATTCTATTCCTGCTGGCCTCGTTATCTCTCACCATCAGCTCTAGGCGCTCCAGAGCGCATCTTTACTGAATAGGCGGTGTTGGTTTGGCTGGCTGGCCGAATACACGCACGACTTCACCTATGACGTACAGGCGCTGGGTCAGCTCTGCTGCCGGAACGAACTCTGGCGGGTACAGTTCGTTATCACTTATGACTCTATAGCCGATTGGGGACAGCGTGAACTCCAGGCGCTTTACCCTCAGGTGGCCATCCAGATTGATGACGTATACGCCATTGAGGGCGAGCTCTCTATCAATGTTGGTTTTGACCAGCAGGCGATCGCCGTTGTTGATATGCGGGGCCATGCTGTCACCAACGGTGTTGATGATGCATAGCTCGGCGTGCTCCAGACGCTCCAGGCGCAGCCAGGTTCTTGGCACATACCAGTAATCACAGATGTTCTCTGCATTGATCCACGCTCCTGCCCCCGCTGATGCCTCTACGTTGAATGTTGGCACCTTGGCCAGGTGATCCATGTCGTTGGCGTTATATGGCTGCTCTGGCTCGCTTGCACACTGTGTTTGAGTCTGTGTAGTGCTTGCACCTTTCCCATAAGCGATCCATTCCAGGCTGACGCCCTCTTTTTTCGATATCTCAGCAATCGTGTCTAAGGCTGGCATTGCTCCCTTTAGCCAGTTGTTCACTGTTGCGAATGGCAGACCCCAGTCACTGGCCGCTTGTCTTATGCTTCTTTTTCCAATCACCTCTTTGATTCGATCACTCACATTCCATTCCTCACTCCCTGAATGCAATGTTTTTTGATCACTTTTGTGTTCGGGTTGCATTTTCTATATCTCGTTGATTTGAAAAGGAAAAAAATCAGTGAGTCTAAAAAGATGCACTTTTTCGAATGCAATGCTCTTTTTATGCTTTACGTGAGTCATAAACAGATCAATACTTAGCTCAAGAGTTAAAGGCGGTTAGTTAACTGCACGACTAAGTAAAAGTGTTATGCGCCGAGGGTACAACAAAATGAGCAGAAAAGGATCAGACCTAGATTGGTCGAGGCAGAAAATTTTAGCGGAAGTGAAGGCTAGAGGCATGAGCCTTGCGGAGTTGTCTGCCTATGTGGGACTCGGAAGAACAACTCTCAGGAATGCTCTTAATCAAGATTGCTACCCACGAGGTGAACGCATTATCGCTGAATTCATTGGCGTTAATCCGGAAATCATCTGGCCGACAAGGTATGAGCAAAGAGCAAAACGCTTAGAAGAAAAGCAGATGGCAATTGAGTTGGCTGAAAAAATAAAAACATCTTTGGTGGCTTAAATGTTTTTCAAAGTATCCGATTTAGTTGGCAAACCAGGAATGCCAAGTACAAGGCAGAACACTCGGTTAGTCCTGGAACGTTGCAGCTCGGCCAACCCTTCTTGGCGTCAGGACAGGGCCAAAGGCAAAGGCTTCGAGTACCACATCGATTGCCTGCCACCGGAGACCCGTGCCCACTTGCTCCACCAGCAGGTGAAGGATCTCAAGAAAGGTGAAGTGAAGACCCGTATCGAGATCGGCAGTGAGGAGTTGTGGCTCACCTATCAGGAATCGAGCGAGAAGAAGCGACAGGAGGCCAGTCGTCGGTTTGAGGTGTGCCTGATGGTGGCGGATCTGGTTGAACGTCACGGCATGGGCATCAAAAAGGCCATGGCTGAAGTGGCCGAAAAGACCGGCGTTGCGGCCTCTAACCTGACCCGCTGGTTCTATGTCAAACCGGGGCTGAAGCGGATTGATAAAAAGGATTGGCTGGCGGCCCTGGTCGATGAGAACGGCCTCAATACCAAACGGCGTGCCGAGTTAAGCCCGGAGGCATGGTCCTTCTTTCAAGGGGATTGGCTGCGCAGTGATGCTCCCAGCGTTCAGGCCTGTTATGAGCGACTGACTCGGGCGGCAGCCCTTAACGGTTGGGCAGTACCCAGTATCGACACCATCAAGAATCGCATTAAAACCCATATCCCGCTGGAGTTGAGGGTGGCGATGCGCGGCGGGGTGTTCAAGGCCAAGCAGACTCTGGTGCCTGCCCAGCGCCGGACCCGCGTGGGATTGCACGCCCTGGCTCACGTCAACGGCGACGGTTACACCCACAACCTGTGGGTGGCACTACCCAACGGTGAGATCGTGCGCCCCACCACCTGGTTCTTCCAGGACGTTTACAGCTCGATGCTGCTCTCTTACTGCGTCGATGTGAGTGAAAACACCGACATGCTGGGGCTCGCCCTGCACCAGATGGTCAGCCGTTACGGCGTGCCTGATGCCTGCACCCTTGACCGAGGCAGTGCGGCACTGAGTCAGGCGATGACTGGCCGGATGCACCGCCCCAGTGGTCGGGATCGCAAGCACAAGAAGTTCGACTCGGCAGAGGTCGAAGGGGCGATGAAGGCGCTGGGGGTAGAGGTGACCTGGACCCGCGTGGAGGCGGATACCGCTGGTAACAAGGGTAACGCGCGGGCCAAACCGATTGAACGGGCCTTTAACGGTAAGAGTGGCCTGGGTGAATACGTGGACAGGCATCCGGCATTCAGCCTGGCGACCGTTGGCGACTCGGTGGAGAAGAAACCCGCCCACTACGCGGACTCACAGAAGAATGCCATCCCGCTGGAAACCTTTTTAGCGGTGTTGGCGGAAGAAATTGAAGCCTGGAACAGTCGCACCGGACGGCGCAGTGAAATGGCCAAGGCTCGCGGACTCAGTTATCGCCAGGTGTTCGAAGAGAGTTACAGCCAGGTCAGCGTGCGCAAGGCCACCGAACAGCAACTGTTGCTCTGTCTGATGCGCACCGAGCAGTGCAGGGTTAACGAGGGCGGATTGATTGCGCTCAAAGCAGGCCAAACGCCCTTGGGCGATTGCAACCGCTATCACAGCGCTCTGCTCTACCCACACATCGGCACTCAGGTGTCCTTACGGTTCGACCCCTTCAACCTGCACTCGGGGGTGTATGCCTACGACGAGAAGGGATCGCTTATCGGCCTTATCCCCATTCTGGAGGACGTTGGCTACAACGACCAGCGCGGGGCCCGCCTGCAACGGCTGGCACAAGAAGAGGTGATGGGCAGAGTCGAGCTGATGCAAAGCACCGCCGAGATGATGACACCAGCAGAGGTTGCCGACCAACTGCGCAATGCCGCCTTGAAGCGGCAAGAGAATGAAGACGAGAGCGCCGCGCAAGGCGTGGCCCCTGGCTTGGTGCAGATGATGCCAGAGCTACCGAGGTTGCCCGAACAGATGGCCTTCAAGCGGGCGGCAGGGTGTGACACCACACCGATGAGCCCAGCAGACAGCATCGATTTTACCGACACATTGATTGACCTATTTGGAAAGAAGGACTGACGCCATGACCACTGTGATTGACCGAGTAAATGCCGCATTGGCAGCAGATAGCGAATTGACCCAGGTGCAGGTTTCCAAACAGGCCGGGATGAGCGAAGCGGTACTGAGCGCCCTGATGGCGGGCACCTACAAGGGCAATGTCGAGCGCAATCTAGCCAAGCTGGAGAAGTGGCTCAAGACCCGTGAAGAGAGCGCCAAAACCCAAGACCTGGTGCGTGGCCCCAAGGATGAATGGTTGCCGTTGCCGACATCGGTACGCATCCAGAACGTGATGAAGACCGCGCAGGCTCTGCGTGCCTGGGGGTTGGTCTACAAGGGTGCCGGTGTCGGCAAGACCACCACCGCCCGCCACTACCAGTCCGAGAACAGCAATGTGTGGATCTTCACGGCAGACCCGTTTCGCAACAACGAGATGGCCGTGCTGCAAGGGCTGTGTGACCAGCTGAAGATCGCCTGCCACGGCATGACCCGCGCCCGGATGAGTGAGGCCATTGCCCAGCGCATCAGCGGCACCAACGGCCTGCTGCTTATCGATGAAGCGCAATACCTGTCCGAACGCATCCTCAACGGCATTCGGGTACTGACGGATGACCGTATCGGGGTGGTGCTGCTGGGCAATGACGTGGTGAAAACCCGGATGAGTGCCCCCCGTACCGCAGTGGACATGAACCCAGTGTGGTCACGGGTCATCAGCTGCCTGGAACTGCCAACGGTGAGCCGTGAAGACATCGCCAGTTATCTGAGTGTCTGGGGGATCGAAGACAAGGAGGTCGTCCGCTTTGCCTACGACAAGATCCCGCAATCTGTAGGGGCTCTGCGCTCGCTCTATCGCTTGCTGCAAGTCGCTACCTCTATCGCCACCAGCGCCAGCCAAACGCTCTCTCTGGAGCACATCAAGGCAGCCTGGAACCACATAGGAGTTGTCGCGAGATGAAGATGGAACTGAGTGACAAGGTGCGCCTGGCCGAGCAGGTCAGCCGCCAGATGGCGAGCCGCCAATGCACGGTACTGAGCGCCAAGCTGGGGTTTGCCACCCCGATGCTTGAAGTCGATAAACCGCCGCTGGGCCTGCGGGACAAGGCCTTCGAAATCAAAGAGATCATCGGTGGCCAGGTGAACATGGCCTATGTAGCGAATGTGGATGGCTGCCGGGTTATCTGGCGCACCATCAGCCTGAACAAACAGTAACAACCAAGTAAGAGGACAACCCCATGACCGTACAACAAGAGATGACCATTCCCGCTGGCTACCTGAAAGACCGTAAGGGCCGTCTGGTGCCCCAAAGCATGGTCGATGCCTACGACCTGGAGATGGATGCCTTCGTGAAAGAGCAGTGCCAGGGAGCCCGCGAACTGCGCGACCTGATGAAGCGCTTCAAGAAGACCACCTTTGGCAACTGCCACGCCTGGCTGGATCTGGTGGCAGAGAAGTATGACCGCCAGCCTGGTGGCCAGAAGGGCAACGTGACGTTTGGCACCTTTGACGGGTCTGAGCAGATCCGTATTCAGATGGCTGACCAGCTGCGTTTTGGCCCGGAGCTGCAAGTGGCCAAGGACATCATCGATGAGTGCCTGAAGGAGTGGTCTGCCGGTGCCAACCAGAATCTGGTGGCCATCATTCAGGACGCCTTTGAGGTTGACCGGGAAGGCAAGGTCAACACAGGCCGCATCCTCTCCCTGCGCAAGCTCAAGATCGATGACGAACGGTGGACCCGTGCCATGCAGGCCATTGCTGACTCGATCATCGTTTCCGGCACCAAGGCTTACGTCCGGTTCCTGGTCAAGGACGAAGAAGGGCGGATGGTCTCTATCCCGCTGGATCTCGCAGCCCTGTAACCCATGCGAAACCGCGCCCCAGTCATGGGGCCGGTCTGCCCGATGTGGTGATCGGGTACTGATGAGCAGCCAGGAGGAGTGATGAGTGACCAAGGCGGTAGCGCCTCGTTAGTCACCTACGTGATGAAGTTCGCGACACGGGTGAGCAAGGGTAAGAAACCTGTCCCGCTCACGCGGGAAGAGGCAGAGGCGTGGCTGGATAAGCATTGCCCTCAGTGGCGGCGATCAGTGGTCAGGAATGGATGAGCAAGCCAATAGGAGAAGAGATGAGCAACAAACGCATTCTCGACAAGATCAAGAAACTGCTGGCCCTGGCGGCCAGCGGCAACCAGCACGAAGCGGCCAATGCCATGGCCAAGGTGCAGGCGCTGATGGCGGCGAACGGCCTCACAGAAACCGATATCGAACTGAGCTGCATCGGGCAGCAGTGGGCCAAGTGTGCTAACCAAAGCAGAACACAACCCCAGTGGAGCCACATGCTGATCTCCCTGGTTGGGGATGCCTTCGGGGTTGAGGTGATGTACCAGCGTGAGATCTTCGGTGCTGTCAGGGTGTCGTTCATTGGCCCGGCAGAACGTGCCGAGATCGCCGGGTGTGTCTATGAAGTGCTGGCTCGCCGGTTGGGCAAGGCCCGCCGTGAGTACCTGGCCGGTTTGAACAAGCGGATGAAGACAACCACCAAGACCACCAGAGCGGATCTGTTTTGTGAAGGGTGGTGCCGGGCAGTGTGGGCCAAGGTGCAGCAGCTCGTACCCAGCGAGAAAGAATCCGCCCTGGTCAAGCAGTTCATGGAGCAGAACCACCCCAAGCTCAAACAGGCAACTGCGCGTGAGGCTGGCGGTAATCGCCGGGATCACAACTCCATGTTTGATGGATACCGCGCTGGGCAGGATGTGGAGCTCAATGCCGGGGTGGCAGGTCAAGAGCAAGGGAAGCTGGAGGTGTTATGAGAGTTGGGCTAGGCAATGAGTTAGACGCTCTGGTTAAGCGATGGGAATGTTGGCGAATCGCCTCTTTTTGGATAGGTCTTAATCTTCTTGCCTTGGCAATTGGCATAAATCTGCTGGCTTGATGAAGGGGGAATGATGAAAAACACAAAGGCTTTTGTCACTGAAGTAGAGGCCGAATTACTGGCAAAAAAACATCTGGAAGCATTCGTGGCCGAATGCAGGTGCCAGAACAAACAGGACATATTACGTGCATTGAAAAAATGGTTGGGGTGGGGATGCACGCCCATGACGTGGTTGAAAATGGTTATTGCGTAACAGTGCAATAACAAGCGAAACCACCCCGCCACCTGGCGGGATGGTCTACCCGATGTGGTGATCGGGTACTGATGAGCAGCCTGGATCCCGGTTGTCATCTCCCACAACAAGGAGAGGACAATGACCTATCACAACCTGTCTATGCAGCTGACCAAGCTGTTTGAAGCCTACTGTATCGCCTTGTCCTTGCGGGACATGGTGCGGGTTCGCGTGCGCCTGGTGCGTTTTGCCCATCGGGCCCGCCGTCTCAACCAGCATCGGCTGGCCCGTGAAGCCTTTATGGCCGCTGGCCAACTGGGCCGCGACATTCAAAAGGTGTCGCCATGAGGGCCGAACTGCTGGCCTGGATGGCGCAGCGCCCCCCGATGACCGCCAGCCAGATGATCGAGGCGGGCGTGCTTGAGGAGCTGGCTATCTCGGGGCGCGAGAATCTGGTGACCTGCCTGTGCGAGATGTGCAAAAGCGACACCTGTCCGGTGAGTGCCGTCAAAGCCCCTGAAACCCATCTGTATCAAGGCCGCAGCCCGCGTCGTGGTTGGGTCAATATCTATCGTATTCGCGGAGTCCATCATGACTGAGCAAGAGAGAGAAGTAAGCGAGATCGTGACCTGGCTGGGCAAGCGGGAGTTTCCCGCCCTTGCTGGCTACACCACCCCGCTTGGGCAGCAGCTGTATGAGGTGATCACCGATGTGTTGTCGTTCGCCTCGATGGCGGCCCGCAAGGCCAGTATCGCCGAACGCAAGCTGGATGACCTGATGATGAGTCTGCCCAACAATGCCCACGCCTATCACGAGTTGAAGCGACTCCAGGAGGAGATCCATGCGCAAGGCACCCCAGCACAGAGCCCGCTTGTAGTTCTGGTTAAACAGGCGATCGAGCACTCTGGCCGCCATGACATCGAGCAATGCTGCGGCAGCAGTTGCAATAAGCAACGCAATCTCGAACACCTGACCGCGTTGGAGGTAGGCACCGAGCTGTTTTACCAGGAGATCGTCAATCTGGGGTCACAGGTGGTGACACTGGAGCAGGAGAATCGCCAGTTAACATCCCGTTTGAATGCCCTTAAAGGAGGCACCCAATGATGTTTTACCGCTGTGATGATGTGCCAGTTTGGCAAGCCTGGTGCCAGTACCATCAAGAGCTGAAGGCGATGCAGCAGGCCGCCCGCGCCTTTGCCGAGTCGCTGGATGCTGAACCGGTCTATGGTGCCTCTGTTTATGGTCAGATCCTGGTGGGGATAGCCCCCCGCCATTTTGATGACCGGAGTGATAAAGCGCTATGGAGTGAGCCCGGCTATGGTGGGGTCAGGGTGCCCAGGCAGTATGTGCCCAAGGGCCAGTTAAAAACAGGTGCCCAGCTGCGTGAGCGCTTCCCTGATGGTCGTCCAGCCGTGACGGTAGACCGTGCCAGGCTGGCCCCGCTGTGGGAGGCGTTGGGGGTTGATATGCCAGCGGTGGCCAAGGCCGGTTCAACCTTCTTTGGCTATGATGGCCAGTTTTACTTTACCACCCTGCTGCGTGCCCCGAACGCGACGGTGATTGATGAACATGAGTTCAAGCAAGCGCTGCAACTGAGTCAAGCCGCGCAGGCTACCCGATAGGCCACTTCCTGTTTTACCCCCTTTCATGAGGCACCGTTTGGTGCCTTTTTTGTTGGTGTTTTGTTCGCAAATTCGCCGCCACTTTCGTATAATTAATTTATGTGGCGGAGGAACGAAAATTGATTGAAACAAAACGCCGACCTGGCCGCCCCCGTAAAGAGAAGACCCTGGACGGTGCAACCCGTAGCAAGCGCCTGCGAGCCAAGCGAACGGAAGATGGCACCAAGGAACTGCGCCTGGTGGTCGATGCTGCGACGGCTGATTTGTTTCATGCCTTGCGTGAGCAGAGCGGGTTCGGCCAGCGAGAGCAGTCAGACTTCTTTGCAGCCATGCTGCTCAAGGTGGCCGGTCGTGACTGGCTTGGTCCCGCGTTTACGCTCCCTATCGAGAAGGAGGCATCATGACAGCACGCAAGACCCTGTATGGCCTGGTGCACAAAGGGGCCGAGGTGAAGTTCGGTTGCCTGCCTACCGACGAACGGGACGCGGCCTATCGCGATTGGCTGGCGATGCGCACCGGTCAACGCTCTTGCAAGGGGCTGACCGAGTTACAACTGGCCGCCCTGGTACGCGAGCTGAAACGGGATGGCAGCCTGGCGGACTATCGCCCTGGTGGAAAAGCACCGGACCGGCCAACCGATGCCCAATGGCGCAAGCTGGCCGCGCTGTGCAAGGAGTTGAACTGGCAAGGTGGACTGGATGACCCGGCATTAGACCGGTTCTGCCAGCGTACCGCACACGTCAGTAAAGCCAGGTTCCTGACCAAGGGCCTTATCAGCCAGGTCATCACCGGATTGGAAAAATGGATTGCAGGAGGGGCCCAGTGAGCCGTATTGACCCCCGTTATGAAGTGGTATCTCCCCGCACTCAAGAAGAGTTGCAGGCGCTACTTGAGGAGCAATGGCCGGATCGTCGCGTTCCGGCCCATGAGTTCCACCAGCTTATCCAGATGAACACCCTGGATATGAGTATTTTGAAAAGCCATCTGGGCTGTAATCGTGCCTGGTACAACACCCATGAGCTGGCCGAGTGGCTATGGAAGAGGAGCAATTATCATGATGACGACCAATGAGCCGCGTCTGTGCATCAAGCCGTGTCGGGATGTGCTGACCTTGAAAAAGCGGGCCACCCATGGGGCCATCAAGGGCACCGAGTTCTTTGCCTTTCGTCTGTCAGGCTGGTTTATGTTTGTGCGGGAGGTGCCAGATAATGGCCCTCGCACTGGTGAGCAGTTGAGTCTTTTCTAAGGCAGACGTATGGTAGTACATTTCCGAATGAATATGAGGGCAATATGATCCGAGTTGTATTGGGGTTTCTGGCGTTATGTGCGGTGGTTTGGTTTGGAATACCGTTCTTCATCAAAGAGGCTGTACGCCCCCAAGAGATGTTCACCAGAAACGTACTATGTATGACCGATAGCCAAATAGGGTCGATCACTTATCAGATGCAAGAGCCGTGTAAGGAGATATTCACCACGGATATCGTCTCTCGGGTCGAGCAAAGTGATTCGGCATATTTGGATTACTACCCCATGACCATGGAAAAATATGACCTAAATAAAATTTATACCGCGTTGCTTATTTCAGACCCCAGTTTCCGAAGCACGATCCCTGATTTTGAAGTGTGGTGGAATGCACGACCGATAAGACAAAAGCGCAATAAACAAGGCCCGCAATAGCGGGCCTTGTTGCATCTATCACGCTTACAACTTCGCGTGGATCTTGATAGCAAACTGCCTGGCAGCGGCAGGAATATCACTCGGGGTGCCGAGCATGGCAGGCAGAGCCTCCACTCGCCGGATGATCACCTGTTCCAGCTCTTCCACGCTCGGGCTCACCGAGAGCTGTTTGAGCTGTCTCATGGCTAGGCTGAACTGCTTCTGATCTGATGGGTGAGAGCTGAACCAGGTTGGCTTTGACAGCCACGGCTCCAGTGCTTCTTCAATCGACATATTCGTCTCCTGTTGGGGCAACGCAGTCTCAGTTGCGCAACCATACTACCCCCGCACTTGGCCAGTGGACAATCTTGGTTGGCAAATTCACTGTTTTTATATACAGTGAATAACTGTATGGATATACAGCAACAGGAGCGCCAAATCATGATCCTTCGCATCATCATCGACAAGAAGCAAAAGCTGCCCAACGGCACCACCGAAGCATTGCAAAAGGAGGCTGCCCGCCGTCTTCTCACTCGCTGGCCAGAGCTGGCCATCGACGTGATACGGGGTCAGCGCAATGACGTTGAGGTCAAACGCACCACCGCAGAGGAGCGGGATGCCATTCTGGAAGTTGTGCAAGAGGTCTGGGAAGACCCTGATTCCTGGATGCCCGCCACCTGACCCTAATCAAACAAAAGGCCCGCAACTGCGGGCCTTGTTCATTCTGTATGGGTGGCATCATGCAGCCATCATCCCCCGCTCGATTGCCTGCTGGCCCGTCATCCCGCGAAACAGCGCTTCTTCAGCGGCTCTGCGGCGTATCAAGCCACGCATCACCTTGCCGTCGTTCTTGTTCCATTTCTTGAACTCCTGAGCGGCCCCCTCGTAGTCACCGGCATTGAGTTTGCGCAGCAAGGTGGAATCTCCCAGTCCTTCGGCAATGGTATCCGCATCGATGTCGGAGCCGACGTTATAGGCAAACGACACCAGCGCATCGAACTGGCCCTGGGTCAGTGGCACCTTGACCAGTGACGCCACATCCCGCTCAAAGCGGCGTAGGTCTTCCAGGAAGGCGGCATCAGCCTGGGCCTGAGTCCAGACCAGACCGGGTTTTACTTCAGGACCAGTGTGCCCCCAGCCAATGGTCCAAGGCTCGCCGTTCTTGCTGCCAGGGTCTGGGTAAGCCTTGAGCTTGCAGTTCTCGAAATGGTGCATGACGGTGACACCGCCTTGTTGTGAAGTCTTCATCGTTTATTCCTTCTGGCTATCTGCCCACTGGCGCAGCGCGGTCATGCGAATATCGCAGGCTCGCAGTGCCGCTATCATGGCGGGCATGTCTTCTTCCACCACCGCACCCCAGGTTGTGAGGTTCAGCGGTGGTACTGGGCAAGGGGCGCTCAAGCTGGCCGGAGGGACCAGCCTGACCACCTCAGTTTTTATCAAGGGGGGTGGTGGCGAGCTGGCGCAGGCGCACAGCAGCAGCGCCAGGCAACTCAGTAGTGCGGCACGGTTCATGGATGATGGTTTCCTTGATGTCTTTCTGGGCCTGCCCCTGCTCGGTGAGCAACCGGCCTGCCTGGCTCTGTACCTGCAAGGTGAGCTGGTTATTGCGGGCCACCTCCTCCTGCAGGCGGTTGATACTGGTGGCCTGGACCTTCATGGTCTCGCTTTGCTGGGACAGGGTGAGGGACAGGCGCTGTGCGGCCTCTGCCTGCGTTACCCTCTGCTGGTGCCATAGCCAGACCATCAGCAGGCACCCCAGCCACGGCAGGACCCGCCATAGCAGCGCGTTCATGCCTCCCTCCGCTTGCCCATCTCAAACCAGATCGCCACCAGCATGGCCAGGTCATAGGCCAGCCAGAAAAAGAACTCCGGTTTGAACTCGGTTTGACCGACGGTGTAAGGGGCTTTGAGCAGGACGTAAGCCAGCATCAAGCCGGTCACCCCCCAGTTGCGATAGCGCACAGCCCGCCCCATCACGACCAACCCTGCCACCACATCGAGGGCGGCAAACAACAGGTTCAAGTGCTCCATCATGATGGTTTCCTCCAAAGCGACTTGAGTTTCATCAAGGTGCCCAGCGGGTCTTCCGAAAACCCGCGCAGCACCGTGTTCATGCCGCGCAGGATCCACTGCGCCCCGAACGCGGCAACACCCGACCAAAACACCCGCATCGGCTCTGACAAGTCCCAGTAACTGAGACCCAGCCAGGCCATCCAGATAACAAACCCGCTCATCGGTGCCCCAATCAGGAAGTCCCTGACCGACAGGCGATCCGAACTGGCCGCCTGTGCCAGTGCGGCAAACAGCGCCAGACCTGCCAGGGCAGCCGTCATGCCCATGCTGTCCACGGCATCCTTGAAGGCGATAAACCACTCCCGCATCACCGCCCCCCTTCCGAGTTCTCGGCGACCACCACCACGTTGATGGCCGTAACGCTCACCACCGGATTCTGGTTACGCGCCAGGGTGCGCATCGCAAGCGACGTGGTGCAGCGATAGACGCCCTGGATCTTCTGGCCAAGCCCGGTCAACGCTTCCGGCACGATGTCGCGCCCCAGTTGTTCTTTCCAGCGAGCCAGGGTGCTGACCAGGGCACTGGTAAACTGGGCCTCTATGGCACTGGCTTGTGCCTTGTAGTCATTGAAGATTTCAAGCGTGAAGGTGCCGTCGCTGTGTACCTGCTCGGCGTCTTCGACGGTGATGCGATCCCCCAGGGGACGCACCTTGTCATCGCGAAGGACGTCTTCGATCTCCTGCTTGATGGCGTCGGTCGATGACTCCCCCCCGGCCATCATGGCGCAAATGGCGATATCGTTGGGGGCTGGCGACCAGACCTTGACGTTCTTGATGGCCCCGTTGGCGGTCAGGGCGAAATACTCATAGGCGTCATAGGGCCCGGCCACCGAGAACTTGCTGGGGGCCAGGTAGATGCGCTGGCGATAGCGGTCATCATCCTCAATCTCACTGCCGCCCTGGCTTACCTCGGTATTGGTTGCGGCGCTCACCTCGGGGTGACCGGTCACCACCTCGGTGATCTCCCCTGGCAAGAACCCGTTGGCCTGGGTGCCGGGGGTCTGGCATTGGGCAATTACCGTGATGGTGATCGCCGTGGCGGCAACCGGGAACGGGTCGGTGGTGGCAAACAGGCTTTGCCCATCCACGGCTCGCACGCTGAAGCCGGGTTCCAGCACGAACGCCGGGTGGCCAGGCTTGAGGGTCAGTTGCAAGGAGGTCAATGCGTGGCTTGCGGGCAGCCGCTCGCAGTCCACACTGGCCCCCTGGTGATCGAGCATTGCCCCCTCACCAAACGCCAGCAGGTTCTGCTTGCCCTCCCGGTTGATGTCGTCCACCAGCAGCTCCCGCTCGTAGGCAACCTGCTCCAGGACAAAGGTCTCCGGGTCGGACACCAGCGGATAATGGCCGGTACTGGCCTCGTAGTTCTTTTTGAGCCGGGTCAGGGTGCCGTTGTAGTCGTTCGGGATCACCTGTGGCTCTGGCAGATCGGATAAAGGGATCTGGCTCATGATGCGCGCTCCAGTTTGGCATTGCAGATCCAGCGTCCGCCGAGGCTGGTGGTCTGGGTAACCACCTTCCACAAGGGGGGCAACTTGCCTGCATCGGTCAGTTCAATCAGCTGGCCAGCGGCCAGGGGGGTGTTAATCAGTTGCAGTTGGCCAAAGGCCGTTTGCTTGGTGCCGGTGGCCGATAGCTGGCTGTCGGCGTAGCGCTTGGCCTCTTCCAGGCTGCGCACCGGCACGTCATAGAGGCGCAAGGTGCGTCCCTCTGGCGCACCGGGATTGCCTGCCTGGTAGGTGATCTGCTTGCGTTGTTCGGCATCGTAGTAGTCGATGATGACGGCCCCGTAGGTGTCACGCTTGGTGATCGGGAAGTCGGCCTGACTCACGACATCGCGGCGTTTAAGGGACAGCTTGAGCCTGGGCAACTCAGGAGTGCCGACGTAGAGGGTCTGGTTCTTGTTCGATACCGGCAGGCCATAGCGCCCCGCCAGACGCGCCAAGAAATCCCGGCTGCTCTCGGCCCGTTGCTCGACTCTATCGAGCAACACGTCTTCGCCGTTGAACACCCCTTGCATGTCAGCCTCGGCGGCCAATTGGGCTACCAGGGCTGACAGCTTGATGTTGTTGAAAGCGCGGGTCTGCGCCTTTTCCATGGCATCGCGCTTGGCCGTTGCCGCCAACGCGCCGATCACCACTTCGTCCGGGCCAAAGCGAAACCGGATACTGTCAATTTCAAAGCGCCCCCAAGCCCAGCTCGATGCCTGGTTGCCCGGTGTGGCTTGGCGATGCTCCCAGACCACGCCGGGACTGAGGATGTCCCCCTCCTTGGGGAACCACTTTTCGGTAAAGATGCCGCCCCGGTTATCGAGCACCAGGCTGACCTGATCCCGCTCGCTCTTGCCCTGGCGCAGGCTGTCCACATAGCTCAGTGACTTGACGTAAGGGGCCAGGTCTTCACTCACCTTGCGATTGGCCCAGGTCAGCAAAGCGGCATACTTGATGAGGCCTAACGCTGCCATGGGGCCAACTCCACCGGGGTAATGGCCTGCGCCGCCATCGAGGGTACGGTGATGACCAAGCCTGCGGGCAGGACAAAGCCCTCCGTGCGACGTGCGGCATCCTGGTTGGCGCTGCGCAGGGCATTGATGGCCTGCTGGGTGACAGACCCGTAGGCCCGCACGCAGAGGCTATCCCAGCGTTCGCCCTGGATTGAAACGAGGGTGGTGGCCTGTGTACTCATTTGCCCGCCTCCTCATCGCGCACTTCCACCAGGGTCAGCTGATAGCTGACGGCGATGATGGTGCCGTTTGGCAGGGTCTCAATGATGGTGCGAGGCATCTCGCGGACGGTGAACATCCCCAGTGTCTCGGTGCCAACCACCAGCCCACGGGGGATCTGTTTCTCGGCGAGGTCCGTGAGATCGATATGGGCCTTGGTCAGGTCGCTAAACTCGTTGTGCAGCTCGATGGTCATGCGCACGGTGCGTTCGTCCTCCCCGGTCATCTGGTGCGAGGGATAGCCCTGCACCAGCTGCTGGGGTTGCACCCGCCAGCGGCGGCTGTCCTGGAAGTCCTTGGGGGAGAAAAAGGATTTGAACAGCACTTCGCCCAGCGCTCCCCATTGGGCATGACTCACCTGGCGGGCCGGAAACAAACTGTCCCCCATCAGACCCAGCAGGCTGCCTGCCACCTGATTTACATTCATTACGCCTCCTCGGGAGGCACGATGATGTCCTCCCCGGTCATGTCGTTGGTCAAGATGATTTGGCGCAAGGCCGGATTGGGGAAAACGCGATGAACGGTCATCACCAGACTGACCTGCCAGTCTTCACGCCAGGTGTAGAGATCCTCCTTGCGCTGCTCGAACTCTTCGCCCTCCTGGTCACCGGCAAAGCCACTGTTCAGGCGTTTGGCGTTGACCAGTTCTGCATCCCCGACCACCTTGAGCTCCCAGCCCGGTTCCGGGCTTATGCGCATATCGGTCAACACCTCATCGACGCCTTCCAGTACCACCAGCCGCTGGGTCAGCAGCTCATTGAGGGCGATGGCATGGAGCAAGGCATCGGTGGTGAGGGTCTTGTTGCTGTTGCCCCCTGACAGACGCACCGAGACCAGCAGATCGAGCACCAGCTCGTAAGGCACATAGGCCGTCATCTCGCTCATCCGGTCAGCTTCTGATAACCGCTGATTGGTCGGCATGATGCGGATCTCGCGCCGTGCCATCGCATTGGATGGCTCGGTGACCACGTGCATGGCATCAGGGCCCGCGAAATGGCTCTCCAGCAGTTGCTCCAGCTTGTCCAGCACAATCATCAGGCACGCTCCAGGGCCCGCTTGGCCTCTTTGAGTAACAGGGCTTGTTGCTCCTTGTGCAGCACCATGAATTCACGTTTGGGCACGTCAATCTTCTCCAGTCGGTAAAACAACAGGCACAGACGGCGGGCCTTCTTCTTGCCGTCCTGCTGCTTGGGTTTGAGGGGCAGCCCCTGCACGCTGCCGCCATCTGGCGGGACGCCCAGCACCGCTTTAGGCCGCCAGACGATGCGCCAGCCCGTGCTCTCCAGACTCCCGAGCAGCCCCTTGATGCCCATCGCCTTGGCCTTGCGCTTGAGCCCTCGGGTGGAGGGCACCATCAGGCTCTTGGCCTTCTTCGCCACCAGGGTGCCGCCGTTGTTGATAAGCGGGGTATGGGGCAAGGGGGAGCCGACAGTGAAGCGCCCAGGCTCAGTGGTGTAGGTGATGGAGGCGCGGGTCTCGCCGCTGTCAAACAGGGGTTTGGCCCCCCGGTTCTTGAGCGATTGAGTCAAGGCGGCATTGGCCTTGAACGGGCCATCCATGTTGAGTTGCACGCAGGTGACCGCCAGGGGAGCCAGCAGCTCGGGGAGCTTGGTCATCACCTGGCTCATCTGCTGCAAGCGGGCATTGAAACGGTCTGTACTGGATGCCATCTGCGCACCTCCTCCTGGAATGGCTCCAGTATCCCTATCCCCTGACTCGCTTGTTGCCCACGGGCATCGCGCACGCACGAGGATGGTCAAAATGCCTGTAAAGACAACGTGAAGAGGTAGACATGGCACGCCGGTCAAAGGTGGATTTATACGGGCTGCTGGAGCGCATCATCGAGATGTTCGAGCGTGAGAAGATGCCCATCCGTGACATCGAGCTGGTGCTGCGCGAAGAGGGTTTTGATATTTCTCGGGCGGCAATCCAACGGTCACTGAAAAAGAACGAAGACGTGGCCCTTAACTACAAACGGGCACTGGATGAGTCGCGGATGCTGTTGCAGGAGATCCAGGACAATCCGGGCACCGACATTCTGGAGCTGACCCAGCAGATGCTGGGCCAGAAGCTCTCGGAGTATGTCCGCTCGATTGATGAGCTGGAGTTCAAGAACGCGGGGGAGCTTATCGAGTCAGTCGCCAGTATCTCCCGTGCCCAGGTCAACGTGGGCCGCCTTAAAATGGAGTTCCAGGCCGGTGTGAAGGCGGCTAAAAAAGCGCTGGAGGCTGAACTCAAGCGGATTTTGATGGAAGAAGATCCCGCCACCTTGCTGGCGGTACTCGATGCCATCGAGCGCACCGAGGTCAAGGCCCCGAGGGGGCGTGCATGATTGGCACCGCCGCCGAACGGGAGACGCTGCGCCAGCAGGCCAAACAGCGGATTGCCGAGCAGGCCGCTGCGCCCGTCGTCGCCGAGAAGGCCAAGCTCGATGCCAAGGCGTTGGAGGCCCGTCGGCAGCGAGCCCGTAGCGATGATGGCTTTGCCTGGTTCTGTCAGACCTACATGCACCAGGCCTTCCCGGTGCCCTTCGCCGACTATCAGCTGGCGCTGACCCGCCTGGTCTCCCAGCGCACCCTGGCACGCCGCGACGAGCAGCTGTTCAAGTCCCTCATCAGTGAGGCAGACCATGCCTACATCAACGGGGAGAGTGAGTGCTATGAGGGGATCCTCGACATCGAGCCCCGCGACCATGGCAAGACCACCCGCAATACCCAGGCCCTGCCGTTGTGGCTGGCCCTCAACTTCCCCGGCAGTTTCATCGTGGTGTGCGCAGCGAGTAAAGAGAGCGCCATCGGCATGGTGGATGCCATCAAAACCACCCTGCAGGAGGATGAGCAGATCCTGGCTGACTATGGCCGCCAGCAGAAAAAGGGAGCTACCTGGTCAAAGACCAAGCTCCAGCTGGCTAATGGCAGTGCCATCGTGGCCGTGGGTGCCGGGCAGGCGCTGCGCGGGATCAAGAACAAGTTCCAGCGCCCGACCCACATCATCTGTGATGACCTGCTCAAGGACGATGAGGTGGAATCGGCCACCGTGCGCAAGAAGCTCTACACCTGGTTTAAACGGGTCATCCTGAACCTTGGCCAGGGGGCGCTCACCATCGTGGCCAACACCATCATGCACCCGGAAGACTTGCCCAGCCGCTTGCTCGGCGAGATCAAAGAGGGTCGCCTGACCAACTGGATTGGTTTGCGCTTCGGGGCCATCACCCCGGCAGGTGAGTCGCTGTGGCCCGCTCGCTGGCCACTGGCCTTGCTTCACACCAAGATGCGCCAGCTGGGGGCGCTCTGGTATACCGAGTGGATGAACCAACCCATCTCGGATGAAGAGCGGATCTTCAACGAGGCCTGGTTTGAATACTTCCAGCCTCGGGACGTGGCACTGCGCGATTGCACCATCGGGATGGCGGTGGATCCGGCGACTGGCAAGACCACGGGGGACTATTCAGCCATTGCGGTGGTGGCCAAGCACCGGCCCACCGGGCTCTATTACGTGCTCTATTGCCGGGGCTTCAAGGAGAGCGATCTGGCGCTGGCCAGGCGTATCTGTGAGGTCTACCGGCTGTTTCGCCCGGACTTCATCGACTTTGAAACCGTCCAGTTCCAGGCCATCTACAAACGGGAGGTGGCCCGTGAGGGCAGCCGTCAGGGCCTGCGTCTGCCGTTGCGCCCCTTCAAGGGGGGTAACAAGCATGTGCGGATCAAGTCCCTGGGGCCGATGTTCGAGAACGGCCTCATCTTGCTGCAAGAAGATCAGACCCTGCTCAAGGAGCACCTGATCAACTACCCCAGGGGGCATGATGACTGCCCGGATGCGCTGGAGATGTGCATCAGCGGGCTGGAGAGCACCTTCACTGCCGGGGTGGTGATCGGCAAGCGGCAGGTGGTCAGTGCGGCGCAGCGCCTGGCGGGCATTGCCCAGCGACTGGGAGGGCGGTTTCGATGATCGAGCAGTTGATGAAGGCCAAAGAGGCCGGAGCCGATCTGCTGTCACGGCTGATGCGCATCATCTGTGTGGGAGAAGTGACCGAGGTCGAGGGCGCGGGTCAGCGAGTCAAGGTGGTGCTGCCTTCCCATGACAGGATGGAAAGCGACTGGCTGCGGGTATTGGCCCGCCGTTCGCTTGGGGTGCGTACCAGTTGCAACCTGAAAGTGGGGGAACAGGTGCTGTGCCTGTTCCCCCCGCTTGGGGATATGCGCACGGGCTACGTGCTGGGAGCACTCTATAACGCCACCGATACGCCATTCCAGGATAACCCGGAGGTGTTCGGGGTCGAGTTCGATGATGGGGCCCGGTGTACCTATGACCAGGAGAGCCACACATTCCGGTTCTCGATGCCTGGTGGTAGCCAGCTCTTTGAGATGACCCCCGAGGGAGCCCGCCTGGTCTCGAAGCTCGATATCGATGGCGAAGTGACTATCAGCAAGAGCCTGACGGTCACCGAAACCGTCCAGGCGAAGGCGGTCAACGACGAGACCGGCAGCATGGCCACCATACGTTCGCAGTACAACCAACATGGCCACCCCGATAACGGGGCTGGCAAGCCTAATGTGCCCATGTCGTGAGGCGGCCTGTATCGCGTTTTGAGCGAGGCTAAGCGGATACGGTGCGACGGCACACAAATTTTTTCTTGAATGAATTTGAACGCGATTTGAAGCGTTTTGAAGGGGGTGGAGATGTACGGGTTACACCTGAAGAGTTGGGGGCGGCGCAACCTAACCCTCAAGGAGGATGTGGAGCAGTCCCTCGGGGTCTTGCTGCGCACCCGCAAGGGGGAGAAGATTTGGGATCCGAACTACGGCTGCGATCTGGTCAAGTACCTGGACCGCACCAACTGGCATTTGCAACTGGCCATCGTGGCGATCCTGGAGTCCGTCACCCGCTATGAGCCCAGAGTGAAGTTGCTGCGCGTAGACGTACACCGTGACGCCCAAACGGTAGACCAGTCTGCCGGGGGGCGGGTGACCTTGCAACTGGTCTACCGCCTGCAACCTACCGGCACCCTTGAGACGATGTTACTGGCAGCCTGAATTCCCCTCCCGCGATCCCTCTGTGTTGGCCGCTGCCCTTGGGCACCGGCCATTTTTTTAACGGCGTATTCTCCTCCTGACGCTATAAGGAGGAACCCATGGCGACATTTCTACATGGAGTCGAGACGGTTGAAACCGTCAGTGGCCCGGTCCCTGTTAACGAGATTGCCAGCTCGATTATCGCGGTGTTTGGCACAAGCGATTTGGCAGCCCCCAAGCAGATGGTCCTGACCCGTACCCTGGACGAGGCCAAGGCCGCCTATGGTGATGGCTCCATCCTGGAGACATTGCGCCGGGTACACACCTATTACACCCCGTACAACACGGTGATCGGCGTACCCCTTGGCAAAGACGCTGATTTCCAGACCCCTGACGGTAAAGGCCCGAGCGGGGTCACCCTTGGCTCCAATACGGCCAAGGCCTTCATTGATGATGGCGCAGGTCTGCCCGTGGTCATGCACAACCCCAACGACTTGGCGCTGGCCTGGTCGGTGGATGATGAGGCCGTGGCCACTATCGATGCCGCAACCGGTGTGCTGACCCCCATCAAGGCGGGTGAAGTGACCCTCACCCTGACGGTCACCGCAAACGAGTTCTTTGAAGGCGATACCCTGACCTGCACCGTCACGGTGGCACAGACCAACCCGAACGCAGGCAAGACTGCCACCGGTGCCGCCCTGACCGACGCCACACAGACCGCCTATCTGGGCAGTGTGCTGGCATTGATGGTGGTCGATAGCCAAGGCTTGCCGGTGGTCTGGCGTAGCAGCAACCCGGCCATAGCGACCGTGGATGCCACGGGCCTGGTGACCCCCATCAAGGAGGGCATTGCCCAAATCACGGCAGAGCTGGCCGGGGATGCGAACTGGTCCCCGGTGACACTGACCTGTGCCCTGACTGTGGCCAAGCCCTCGGATGCCCTGCTGGCGGCCTTTATCGAGGCGGTGCCGCTGCTGCTCAAGGCCCGTACCAAGTTCGGGTTTAACCCCAAGATTGGTTTGGCCCCAGGCATCATGCACAAGCCCGGTGCCAGCGGTGCGGTATTGCCGGTTGCTCGCAAGATCCGCATGACCTGGCTGGCAGATGTTCCCGCCAACGTCAGCACCCCGGAGGCGGCTCGCCTCGCCAAGCAAGCGATGAGTGATGAGCGGATCTTCTGCTTGTGGCCACGTCCCAAGGTGCTGGATGCCGATGCCGCCGCCACGGTCGCTTGGGCGGCCCCCTCCTGGGCGGGTCTGATTGCCCAGGTAGACAAAGATCTGGCCGGTATTCAAGGCGGCTCTGGCTACTGGTGCTCACCGTCCAACCTCAAACTCGGGGATGTGGTCGGCACTGAGCATGAGCTGGAGTTCATCATCAACGAGCGGGACACCCCGGTGAACTACCTCAACGCCAACGGCATTGCCACCCTCGTCAATTATGGCGGCTGGCTCGCGTTCGGTAACCGTTCAACCGCGTTCCCGGACAAGACCGACCCGATGACCTTCCTGTGCTGGCGGCGTACCGCTGACGTGATTGAGGAGTCCATTGAGTACTTCGTGATGCAGTTCCTGGACCGCCCGATGTTCACCCGCCCTGACCAGCTGCAAAGCACGCTGCTGGGACGGGTACAGGACAGCGTGAATGACTTCCTGCGCTCCAAAATTGGCAGTGCCCTTATCGATGGCAAGTGCTGGATTGAGGTGAGTGCCAACCCGCTGGTGAACCTGGCTCAGGGGATCATCCGCTTCAAATACCGCTTCACCCCGCCGATGGTGACCGAGCACATCATGATGGATGCCGAGATCTACGTGCAGGGGCTGGAAGAGGCCTTCAAGAAACTGGTAGGGGGTAACTGATGGCTACCGAAAAGTCCGTTGTCTGGCGTGACCAGTCGGTGTTCCTCAATAACACCATGTATATCGGGCGCGTCTCGCAGGCGTCCTGCGATGTCCGCCGCAAGACCACTAACGTGGGGGGGCTCGGGGGCGTTGGTAACGTCGAAGTGCCCACTGGCAAGGTGGAGCCTATCAAAGCCCAGCTCAACTTCAACAGCCTGTCGGTCGGCGATATCCGCCAGCTGACCCGCAACGACGGCTATGTGGAGCTGCGCATGACCGGCACGGTGCGGGTACTCGATACCGACACCGGCACCCGTACCGTGGGGGGCGCGGTAACCCGACTAAAGGGCTGGGTGCTCAACCCGCCCACCCCGACCTACAGCGATGATCCGCAGCCCTACAACATCGAGATCTCGGTGCTGTTTATCGAGGTGGCGGATCAGCAGGGCACGGCGCTGCTCATCGACATCCCGAACGGGATCATCGAGCCGAGCGGCGACAGCGGCAGCTATGGCATCACCATCACGATTTAAGGAGACCCCATGGCCCGAGTGAGAACGTTGAGCCTGGTCGGTGACGGGGTGCAGAAAAACGGCAAGACCGTCACCAAGGCCATGCTGGGGGACATCGTGAAGCGCTGGTCCGGTGATGGCCGTCCCCCGATCACCCTGGGGCACCCTGCCCAGGGGGCGGACAAGGTGGCGGCACTCGGGCGGGTAGACAACCCCCGCACCGAGCCCAGCCGCCGGGTGCCAGGGAAAACCGAACTGGTGGTGGAGCTGCATTACACCCCCGAACTCGAAAAGCTCGAAGACGAGGGCAAGTTCGAAGGGTTCAGTGCCGGGATTTATCCGACCGTGGATGGCAAGGGCTATTACCTGCACCACGTCGCCGCCCTGGGGCAATTGCCCCCGGCAGCAGAAACCGAAACGCGGGAGCTGGTGGAGCTTTCCAGCGATGGCATGGAACAGATGGTCGTGCTCTCGGGAGTGCTGACCTTTTCAGATAGTCAAACAGAGGACATTGAGATGACCAAAGAAGAGCTGGCCGCCGCCATGAAAGATGTGCTGGCCGAACAGATGAAGCCCCTCACCGAACGCCTGGAGAAGCTGGAGAAGGGCGGCAAGGACGATGGCAATAAAGATGACCAGACCGATGACCCGAACAAGGACAAAAAGCCGGGTGAGCAGGGCAAGGACAAGCCGCTGGTGGACACGCAAGCGCGTGACCAGCTCAAGACCATGCAGGAGACCGTGAAGTCGGATCGCATTGCCCAGGCCACCGAGCTGGCCAACGCCAAAGGCTGGGGTGAAGCCGAGTTCAAGCCGCTTTTGACCATGCTGCAAAAGGCCGAGCCGGTTGAGCTGTGCAACAACGCTGAAGACGGCCTGTTTGCCACGGTCAAGGCCACCATCAATGCCCGCACCGTAGCCCCGAGCAAGCCATCGCCGCTGGGACAGCCGCTGGAGTTCGCCGATGACAAAGGCAACAAGCAGCAACTGAACCTCAATGATGTGGTTCGCGTCTCCAAGTTCTAAGGCACGGCTAAGACCACGTAGTTATCGATTAAGGACATCATCATGACCCAGTTTTCTCGTAAGGCCGAGCTGCGCCTGAGCAGCATCGTGGCGGCAGGACACCCGCCGATCATTCACTCCATCGCCCTGAAGGCCGGATGGGCGGGCATTGAAGCGGGCGTACCGCTGCATGTCACCACCGATGGGGCCGACCTGTGGGACGGTGAAGCCAGTGTGCCGGTCACCCCTGGCGTAGACGCGGCCCCTGCCACCGTGGCGCTGCCGATGATGGGCATTGCGCTCAACACCCCGCAGGCCGGGGATGGCAGTGTGCTGGCGTTGCTGCATGGCTGCTACCGCGCCGATGCCGTCACCGTCGGCGGCCAGGGGCTTACCCAGGCGCAAGCGCTGACCCTGATGGCCGCAGGCCTGTATCCCGAGGACAGCTGGGGGGGTTAACCCCCGGCTTGCTCACTCAACGCTTCATTACCTCTTTTTGACAGGAACAGCATCATGGAAATTATCGACCTCATCCGCAGCTTTATGACCCCGCAAGCCATTGCCGGGCAGATGGCAAAGCGCCAATCGGTGCCCCAGCGCATCCGCAAACTGGTCTATGGCGAAGAGGGCAAGCAACATCCGTTTGCCGCCATTACCCTGGCCGACCTGCAACGTACCCTCACCAACGTGCCGGTGGTGCGCCGTGGTAGCCAGGCGTTTGCCCTGGACCAGGGGCGCGGCACCCTGACCTCCATTGATGTGCAGGGTTTCGAAGTCTCGGACTTTTTCACCGCCGCCGAAATCAATAACCTCAAGATGGTCAGCAACCAGTCGGTGCAGGCCTTTATTGAAGGGCGCATCAACCAGATGCTGGATGCTATTCAGCGCTCGACCGAGGCCCTGTGTGCCCAGGGGCTGACCGGGGAGATCAGCTACCCGATGAAGACTGACCAGGGCTTTGATGAATACGAAGTGGAGTTTGGTCAAACCCAGATCTACACCCCGGATGTCCTGTGGGATGCAGCCAGTGCCAAGATCGTGCATGTGTACGACACCCTGACCGAGATGCACTCCCAACTTCAGGCCAAGGGTTACGGTGACAGCACGGTGTCGTTGGCGGGCCGCAAGGCATTTAGCAAGCTGGTGGCCTTAGCCGATGAATCCAAGTCCAACATCGTCCAGGTCAAGATCGTATCGGAGAACGAAGTCTCGGTCGGCGGCTATTCGGTACAGCTGGAAAGCAGCGTCTATCGCGGCAAAGGGCGCACCATGACCCGCACGGTCGATGAGCACAAGCTGTGCATGGTGGACAAGAACGCGGGGCACAGCCTCTACTACCTGGCGCTGGATGATATGGAAAACGGCTTGCTGCCGATGCCCTTCTATCCCTCTCAGGAAGTGAAGAAGAACCCGTCCGGGATGGAGGTGGTCGGTCGTTCCAAACCGCTGCCCGCCCCGGTGGTGCAGGCCATCTGCTGGTCCTCGGTGCTGGCTCCGGCCAAATAAGGAGCCCCCATGCAACTGGCACAGCTGCAAGCACTGGTGACCCCGGTTCTTATTCGGGATGCGCTGGACGATCAGATTTATCGCTCCCTGACCGGGGAGAACGGCAACTACAGCGGCGGTATTCAACCCCGCCCAGCCGGTAATGATAGCCAGAAGGCGGCCCTGACCGCCTGCCAGTCTGCGGCCCGCTGGGCCTTCATCACTCTCTCCAAGGCCGATGCACTGGCACGGCCTTATTCCACGGATGAGCAAGCGGTGTTGTCCGAGGCGATGGTGCAGCGAGCTATCTACGAGCTGGGCCGTCAGTCTGAGTTCGACGCAAATTTCTTCAAAAACAAGGAGGATGCGCAGGCGCTTATCAATGCCCTGCTCGGCCTCAACGGCTCGGGTGATAGCGCGAGCGCCAGCATCACCAGTGCCAGGAGTACCAAAGATGCAAAAGCGAGTTACATCATCCCTGGTTACCCCTTTAACCGCTTCCGGTAACCTGTTCACCGATTACTATCCTGCCCCCCTGTCCATGGGGGCGCAGTCCTCCCACGCCTTCGACCCCTATTGGGGTGCCATTGATGCCATGCTCCTTGATGAGGAGGTGGATTCTGATGTCGAACTGCGCCACGCCGCCGCCATGACCCTGCCCTGGTATCTGGAAGGATTGCCTGACGATGTGGCCTTTGCCGAGCAGCTCCTGGAGCGCCTTGATATGGAGACCCTGCTGGAAGATGCCCTATGCGCTGCCGAGTGGGGTTTCAACCCGCTGGAGGTGGAGTGGGACCAGAGCACCGGCCCCTGGCGTCCGGTGCGCATCGAGCGCCGCCACTCCCGGCTATTTCGTATTGATGATCGGGGCCAGGTCTATTACGCCCCTCGGGGTGGCAGCGGCTTTGCCCTGGTGGCGGAAGGGAAAGTGATCCCAGTGCGCCGCAAGGCCACCAAGGAGCGCCCCTATGGCGTCTCTATCCTTGAGAGTGTCTGGCCAATCTGGCAGGTCAAGTGGACCCACGTCGCGCAGCTGGAGCGCCTGGGACAGAAATATTCGGTGCCCTCTGTCATTGCCTTGGCCAAGGCCAACAACGTTGCCGAGCTGGATACGGTCAGCGCCGCCCTGGCCGGGATTGAATCCGGCGAAGGGGTGGCCTTGTCCAACGTTGAGCAGGTGATCCAGCTGACGGCCAGCGGCAAGGCCCAGGAGCTGCTGGAGGTCATCCGTCACTATGACACCAAGATGAGCAAGCGGATCACCGGCCAGACCCTGACCTCGAACACTCAGCAATATGGCTCCCGCTCCCTTGGGGAGGTGCACGAACGGGCCGCGCTACGGATCGCCATCGGGGATCTCAAGATGGTGTTTGGCTGCCTCAATGCCACCCTGCTGCGCTGGATCTTCGCGCTTAACGGCAAGGATGGCCAAGTGCGCCTGGTGTTTGATGAAAAGGCCTTTGAAGAGCGGTTGAAGGCGCAACAAAGCGGCGGGAACGGGGCAGGAATGACCCTCTCCAACCCAGGTGCGGGGCCCTTGCTATGTCTTTAAGCCAGCAGGAACGCAAGGAGCAACAGGCGCTCACTCGCCTGGAGAAGATTGAGCAGCAACTGCTGACGGTGACGGCCACCGCGCTCAGTGAAGAGATCACCACTCGCCTGACCAAGCCGGAGGTAGTGACCGACAAGAGCCAGCAGCGCTATGCCATGGCCTACGCCGATGCGATGCGTTTTGCCTGGCTCTATGGCCATTGGCATGTGCAGCAGCTTATCAACGAGGCGGTGGAGCTGGCAGAGGCTCCCGCCCAGGTGCCGTTCAAAGAGGCGCTGGCCTATCTGGAGAGTCAGGTGCCACTGACCAGCAAGGCGTATCGGGATCTCGATGCCCAGATGCGCCTGCGGGCCTTTACCGTGGCCAGCGTCAGTTCGGAGCAGGCGGTGGCCGATGTGCAGGCCCGCTATGCCGCCGCCCTTGCCCAGGGGCAGTCGGCCAGCGAGACCATGCAGCAGGTCGGCCAGTACCTGGAGCAAGCCGGGGTGAATCCGGTCAATCCCTGGTATCTGGAGCTGCACTATCGCAACAACATGATGGCTGCCTATAGTGCCGGGCGCTGGTCTCAGGTTGAGAGCAACGATCTGGTGGAGTACCTGATTTACCTCTCGGTGATGGACAGCGGCACCACCAAGCTGTGTCGCCACCTGGACCGGACCGTGAAGCCAAAGGGCGATCCGTTCTGGCGCAAATACTGGCCACCCAACCATCACAAGTGCCGAGCCACGGTCAGCCCCCTGGGGCAAAGCCAATACCAGCGTCTGCCTGAGCAGGTGAAGCGCCGGTCAGCCCAGGTCACGGATGAGCGGGTATCATCCACCCCGACCATGGCCGCCGAGCATCAATTCACCAGCTCGCCGACCCAGACCCTGCGCCGCCTGCCAGGCAGCCTGATGAACCAGGCGCAAGCCTTTGACCTGGTGCCCGCCATCACCGCGTACTCGAAGGCGCAAAGCCTGGCCCTGCTGGTGGAGCGGCTGGGGACCTTGAGTGCCCAGAAGGTATCCGCCTCAGTGCTGACGGCGGCAGACCTTGGCAAGGCCGAACAGGCCGTGGCCACGACGCTCTCCCAGAGTAACGAGGTGGCGTTCGGCTTGGGGCAAGTGGGCGATGACTGGCAAGCGGAGGTGTGGTTTTTTGAAGCGGTGATGGAAGGGTGGCTCTGGGGCCGAGCGCTGGCCTATGACAGCGGGAACGTGTTTGCGGTGAGCCGGATCACCGATGCGCAGCGAGTCGCGTTACAGGCGGCCTCCCAAGCGTTGACGAGAGAATAAAAGAAAGCCCCGATAGTCGGGGCTTTCTTTATAGGTCATTACTGTCAACTTTCGATGATTCCAATTTGATCAAATCGTCATAGTTGGCAATCGTGTATATGAGACTTCCTGATGTTGGCTCACCAGATTTCGTATCTAATACTGTTCTTTGAATTATCGTGCCTTTATCAAAATAGGCATCCAGAGCCTTTTCATTTCCTGATATGGGAATCCATTTAGTCCCGCCATCTGCCCCATATTTTCTAGAAAGACCTCTGACAACTTCGCCACCTTGTTCTTCATTGGCTAGGTCTATAGAAAACCTAGCCAATTTGCCGCTAATGAAAAAACTGCGAGCAGTTGTAACGTGTCCAGAAAACGAAAGGTTACTGCATGCAACCATGCTGATTACTGGATTAAGTGCCGTCTCGCGCTCGAAATTGCATAGTTTGGTGTTTTTAACCTGCTCGACAGTCATTCCAAATTTTATAGACTTGTAGCCGTCTACAGCGAACGAAGGCAAAGAGATGCTACTTATCAGCAAGCCAGCAATCAGGTAACGCATATAACCCTCCATGTGAATATTTAAAATTTCGCCAATGGTAACACGTCATTAAGCTACTCAAAAATCCGTCACGATGATGGTTGGGCGTAATCCATGCTCTGCATCACTCGTTCCAGCGAGTCTTTCAACTCCTGCACCAGTTCCGGGGTGCTGTTGCGCAGCGCCTGGATGATGGCAGCCTCAATATCGGCGGCATTGGTAAAGTCGGGGGTCACCGAGATGGCCAGCTGGTGACTCAGAGCAATCTGCACCGGGGGCGGCGTGGCCGGGGTGCTGGTGGTCGTACTCTTGGCCATGGGCGGCAAGAGGCGCTCCATCTCCTTGTTCGCATCGTTTTTGGGGCCGTTCTTGTCGTCACTAAACCACCCCATCACTCCCTCGGTGATGGCCTTTACACCTTCTTCACCAAGAATTGAACCAAGGATCCCCCCGGCCACCCCACCGACAGCAGTCCCGATCCCAGGCAAAAGGGCTGTCCCCAGTGCTGCACCACCATAGGCCCCAGCCGCACCACCTGCTAATGAGCCGCCGACTCCAGCAGTGGTGGTGATCAGTTTGTCGTTGTCACCGTTCTGGGCCGCATCGTAGATTTGCGCCCCACCAAATAGCAACGCGGGCAACCAACCCAGCATTTTGCCCCCTTTACCACCCAAGGTCTTGCCAGCACCTTCCTTGAGTGATTGCAGCCAACCCCCGCTGGTGGCTGGTGGTGTCGCTGCTGGGGCTCCCGATAGGCGATGATCCATCCAACTCGGCACACCTTTGGGGGCAGATTTGGGGGCACCCATCTCTGGCGCTCCTTTGGCCAGCGCTTCCGCCGCCTCTTGTCCTGCACCACCACCTTTGAACCAGCGGTCTTTCAATGAGTTGTACGTGGCTCTGATTGCCTGCTGCTTTAGCACCAATGCACCCGCTGTCACGCCCAGTGCCGTCCCTGGATTATCAGCAATGAGCTGACCGCCTTTGTCCAACCCACCGGCCAACAATTCGATGATGGGACTTTGCGCCTGCGCAAAGTCACCAACGGCTTGGCTAAATCGATTTGTCGCCCCTTCCCAACTGGTTGATAGCCGCTCCATGGCGCTGAAGCTATCTTTAACGCCATCGGCCAGTTTGCCCTGGTAATCCCCCAACACCTTGATGGGGTCTGCCAGCGCTTCCACCATGGTCTTGACGGATGATGCCCCCAAATCCTCCGAGAACTGGGTCCCACCCACTCGTTCCATGATGTTCTTCGCAGCAGCAGGATCCTTTTGATAGAGGCTGCTGACCAGCGTCATGACCTTCATCCAGGGAGCGGCTAAGTCACCGCCGGTTTCATTGGTTTGACGAAACTCACCGATGGCGCTTTTCAGCGCCTCACGCATCGATTTGTCTTTGACAAGGGTGTCTATCTCACCTTTCTTGGTGCCACTCCCCATCAGAGACTCCACCTCACCGCTGTCAGTCAGACGGGCCTTGATGGACTCTTTCACCCCATCAGCCAGTTTGTCGTAGTTGAAAGCGCCACTCTTGGCCCCTGCCATCAACATGGCGCTGAACTGCTCGGCAGAGAGACCCGCATCTTTCATCAACAGCGAGTATTCGTTAAAGGTGTCAAGCAGGTCATTGGCTCGATCACCGGCCCCACTGGCAATCCGGTAAATCAGATCGGCGTTGGTATCGCTGTCGGTGCCAAACCCCTTGTTCATAGTCAGCATGGCCCGCATGATTTCCTGTATATCTGCGGCAGGCATGGCGCGATTGAGCATCACGGAGCGTTCGGCCATGCGGCGGGCAGACACCTCATCCACGCCTGTCTGGTTAGCTTTAACGCGGGCTTCCATCACTTGCTCGGCTGTTGCCCCGGTATCGCGCATGGTGGACGAGCGCCAATCACGCTCGATACTCGATGCGTAATAACCTGTTGCTTTACCTGTTTGCAGTGCGGCCTGCTTTTCCAGTTGAATGGTACTCATCCCACTGGTAAACATGCCGCCAGCAGCAACGCCTGCAACGGCACCACCGATGAGCCCCCCCATGCCATCACTCAGGGCTCTGACGCTTTTTGCTGACTGCTCTGTCTCTTTGAGTTGGGTATTGAGCCGCCGCTGTTCTTGGGTCAGGTTGCTGATGTTGATCTCGGCCCGTCGCAGGGCCGAGGCGTATTGTTGAAGCTGCTGCTCCTGTTGTTGAAATTCCCGGCTGGTGGTGCCTGACTCACGCCCCAGCTGCTCTAGCCCCTCCTGCATACGGCGGAACTCGGTCACGTCCCCTGCGGTCTTTTGAAGCCCCTTAAAATCCTGTTCGAGTTTCTTAGCCTCTTTCTCGATCCGCTTCTTGTGTTGGGTGAACAGGTCTTCAATGCCGACCGTAAGCGCAAGGGCAAAGTTATTTCCGTTCATCAAGCATTACCTCAAGGAGAAAGATGAGTTCAGGCCAAGTCATGTCGAGGACTTCGCGATAGGTGGCGCGACCTTGCCGCCCGTCCGTCAGGACTCGGATTGCGTTTTTGAGGTGTCGCTCGGTGATTCGGAGGAGGGGCGAGGCTTTCCCATCAGGACACTCAAGTGGATGAACTCGCCATATTCGAGCTGGTCGATGAGCACATCCACCGGCACGGGCAGTTCACCTTCCAGCGTGACCTGTTCCCCCTCTTCTGTGGTGGTCTCCACCAGGGTGCCGAACACCAGGACGCTGGCCGCGACCCCGGCAAGAACGGCATCGGATGCCTCAAACCCGAAGCTGTCTTTGGCAAAGCGGACTGCCTCGATGCGATCACGCACCTTGGGTACACGCAGGCGACGGGCGGCGTTGAGCTTTTTGCCCTGGTAGTTGATGTCGTAGGGCAACGGGCAGATGCCGTGCTTTTCAATCATGGTGGCAATGGTGGTTTGAGTCAGTGGTTGTTTCATGGTGCCTCCAGGCGTAGTTGTTGACTGGATGGTAATGCACTGCATCGATGGCCCATGCCCTTGGGCATTGCGCCCGCGAACGGATAGCCACAATATCCCCATGTTGTTTTGGAGGTGATTGCGGATGTTGATCCCGTCTGTTTTGCGCCAGTCGCTGGAACTGCGCAGCCTGAGCCAGCTGACCGCCGACGAACTGGGCACCCTGCGCCAAGCGCTGCCGGGGTTGCATGTTCGTGATATCGACAACTGTCATCCCAGCTTTTTGCCCTGGCTCGCCTGGCAGTGGCGAGTGGACGTATGGGATGACGCCTGGCCGGAGTCCCAGAAACGGGCCGTGGTGAAAGAGGCACTGTTGCTGTTTCGCTACAAAGGCACCCCCTGGGCAGTAAAAAGAGCATTGGCCCTGACGGGTTACCAGGGGGATGTCAAGGAGTGGCACCAGCAAACGCCAGAGGGGCCACGCGGCACGTTTGTTGTCGATGTGGCCACCGATACCGGACGAGCCATTGATGCCACGTTTTATAACCAGGTGTATGCGTTGGTTGAGAGTAACAAACGCGGCTCACAGCACTGGACCTTGCGCCCGAAGATAGCGATGAAAGCAGGCATTGGATTTGACCCCATAGGTCCAGACACTTTTTCCCGCTTAGGATTGTGATACCCGACTGCGCAGAAATTCCCGGGGTGAACGGTATCCCAAGGCGCTGTGCGGGTGGTGTTCGTTATAATGCTCAAACGCGATAGCCAAATTGCCTACCGCTGTTCGGCTATCCGGTTTTGGCATCATCTCGATATAGTCTCGCTTCATCGTCTTCACGAAGCTCTCCGCTATACCGTTACTCTGTGGGCTTCTCACCGCAGTAGTTCTGGGCTCCAACCCGATTTCTCGTGCAAACGCGCGGGTCTCATGGGCTCGATACGCCGAGCCATTATCAGTCAGCCACTCCACCGGTGATGCCGGCAACGAATCCCCAAAGCGACGTTCGACAGACCTCAGCATGACATCTTGCACAGTGTCACTGTCGTAACCCCCAGTACTGGCCGCCCAGTCCAACGCTTCCCTATCGCAGCAATCCATGGCGAACGTGACACGTAGTTTTTCACCGTTATCACAGCGAAACTCGAAGCCATCTGAGCACCACCGTCGATTGCTCTCCTTGACGGCAACACGCCCCTTATGTGCCTGCTGGGCCAATGGTGCAGCTGGTTTTCTTTCCAGCAGCAAGCCATGCTCGCGCATGACGCGATATACCCGCTTAGCGTTTACCACAGGTTGTTCTGTTGCCTCAGACTGACGCCGTAACAGCGCCCAGACCCGGCGATAGCCATAGGAGGGAAGCTCTGCCATCGCCTCCATGATACGGCCAAGTAAGGCTGCATCATCACGCTGGCGATGATGACGACCATCTTGCCAACCCGGTTTTCGATGAACACGAACGGATAGCTGCGCACGCGATACATTAAGAGCCTGGCTCACAGCACTTAATCGTCGTCCCCCGGCAACAAGGGCGCATGCGCAATCCATTTTTTTGCTCGACCATACTCCACGGCTTCTTTGAGGATCTCGTTCTCCATGGTCTTCTTCCCGAGCAGACGTTGTAGCTCTCGGATCTGCTTGATGGCAGCAGCCAACTCGGAAGCAGGAACAACATCCTCACCGGCGGTGATCGCCGTGAGAGACCCTTCTTGGAATTGCTTACGCCATTTGAAAAGCTGGTTTGCGTTGACGTCGTGCAAGCGAGCAACATGAGAGACGGTCATCCCGGGCTCAAAGGTCTGCTGCACGATGGCGATCTTTTCTTGTGGAGTCCGGCGTCGACGGCGCTCGGCCCCTGTTAACACTTCGACCATCTTCTCGTTGTGACTAGTACTGAACATAGCTCCAAGACTACCTCTTAAGTTAAGAGGGGCGAAGTGTCTGGATCTTCAAGGGGCCAATCTAGGCATGTATCTGCCTGTTGTAGTGAATGTTTGCATGAAAATGATGGTCTTGGGTGAGGATGTATGACAACTAATTTAGCGGGGGTGCTGACGGATGTTGGTGCTCAACTTATCGAAGAGGCGTACCAGGCAGGCAAGACCGTCGTGATCACCAAGATGGCCCTGGGCGATGGTGGCGGCAACCCCGTGGAGGTTAAGCCATCCGTGACCAAGCTGGTGCGGGAGTTCCACCGTCAACTGCTGGATAACGGGGTGGCCGAGGATGCCATTTTGGGCGGGAGTATCAACTACATCCCCCAAGCCGACCATCGTGGTAAATGGCTGCGCGAATTTGGTCTGCTGGATGCCAGCGGCAACCTGATCGTGTATGCGGCGTATAGCCCTTCTCAAATCCCCGAAAACCCGAACATGGCCGCCCAATTCATTATTGGCATGATGGTGCCAGTCATGAACATTGAGGCGATTGAGGTCCAGGTTAACCCCGAAGGCACCGTCACTCAGGAAGAGTTCCACAATCACACCCACAAGCTCACTCTGTCTGGGGATGCAACCGGCTCGGTTACGCTCGGTAAGGACGGCGCGACGCTTGAAGTAACGGTGAAAGACGACAGCCACTCTCATACCATCGACAATGTGGACGGATTGCAGCAAGCGCTTGATAGTAAGTCGCCTTCAAACCACACCCACCCAGGCACGTTGACCAACCCGTTCTCGCTGGTCAAGGAGGACCTGAATACGATTACCAAGCCGGGAGCATACCGCCAGGACAATGATGGCAATGCGACGTTGGCTCTCAACTACCCAGAGGCGAAATCCGGTTCCCTCATTGTGACAGCTGGGGCCGGGGTGCAGCATCGTTATCACGTCTACAACACCAGCCGGGTCTATACCCGAGCCCAGTTCGACACCGGAGCGTTCACCCCTTGGGCCAGGGACTACAACACACTGAACAAGCCCACCCCCGATGAGCTTGGGGCATATCCTAAAACAGGCGGCCCCCTAGGCGGTGGCGTCGATGCGCAAGGCGCCATCTACGGCCGAGTTTGGCTGATAGCGCGTTCACGCGCAGGCAGTAATGGCGGCACTTGGCTCGGTATGGAAGCGCCCGAGGATGTCGATCCGTATATCAGCGCCAAGGTGAGCGCCGAGAACGCCCCATCCAAGGTGATCAGCTTCGGCCGCCATGAGATCACCGCCCTCAAGCGCCTAGCTGCTGATTCTGTGCGAGTGGGGGCAAATGGCGGCCTGAAATTCAGCCCATATGAAGATTTCCGGGGCCGCACTTGGGGTGCTGGCATGGATCCTGCGAATGGGATGTGGGGCCTCCACCGCTATCAGGATGGGACTTGGGTAGGGCAAGATTTCGGGGTGAGCTCTGACGGCGTCGTCAAGATGAATAGCTTGGTGGTGGATGGCGGCAGTGAGAGTAAATACCACCAAGTGCGGAGCAGCACGAACCCGTCTCTTGAGCTGCACGAGCCCGGCAAACATGCGGTGATGATGTATAAACCCATGGGCACCGCAAACGTCCGTTTCTGCCAGAGTAATGGAGCTGGCGGTGAGGCTCAGGGTTACGCTGAGATTGGGGCGTTCGGCGTCAAGTCGCTGACCAAGTTTAAGGCGGAGCTGAACAATAACCGGACATGGCCCGCCAAGGGACATCTCTCGTATAACGCCCCCGGAATTGCCACGCATTCCGGCGCGCTGTTTGGTGTGCTGGGTCAGTCGTTCAACATGGCCGGGGCCTATGACATCGAGATGTTCTATGGCTACCAGACGCTTGGTAATGCATCTGATTGTGGTCACACCTTCGCGGCTATTGATGGCGGTAGCTACACCCAAGTGTGGACCCTGCGCAACGGCGGCCAGCTGGAGTCACCGGGCGGATGGCGGATCGCCCCCAATGGTGACCTGTTCAGCCCACGCCTTAGCGGCAAGAATGTGGTTGATTGGGCCATGGACAGCTTTGCCGTTAAGCAGGCCGCCAGCGGTAACGCTGATGTGGTGGCCGGCACATACCAAGCTATTGGCGCTTACGTGTTTGCCGCGCTGATCCATACCGCCGGAAAAACTAGCCACGGCCAGCGAGTGTCAGGCGCTAATCTACGACCTTGCTCCTGTTATGAGTATGGTTACGCCGGTTACAGCCTGCCGGGTACTTGGCAATGTATGGGCGACATCATGAATGCGAACGATGATGACCGCTATGATGACCGAGCGACCCTGTGGGTTCGGGTCGCCTGAGAAGATAGGAGAACCTGATGGAACGTATTGAAGTACTCAGCGCCGTGCATCCTCGCCATTATGCGGCGGATCCCGATAGCATTACCTTGGATGTGAGGTTTTCCCACCTACCTGAGCCAGTCCAGTTCACCGCCCGCAAGGATGACCCGATGGAGCACGGCCGAGAACTCTACAGCCGGGCAGCGTTCGGCGAGTTTGGCGACATAGAGGTGATCCCGTTGCCGCCGCCGACGGAGGCCGAGCAGCAGGCTCGCCTCAATACCCTTCTTAAGCAGGCCGCCACTGCCATGGCCCCGCTGGAAGATGCCGAGAAGCTTGGCATTCTCAGCGATGAGGAACGTGTTCAGCTGACCGCCTGGCAGCACTACCGGGTCACTCTCTATCGTTTGCCACAAAGCGACGGATGGCCAACCAAGGTGACTTGGCCTGATGTTCCATCAGCTTAGTCTGTCTCGTTACAGCACGATTAGGCACGGTTAGATTCGGTATTTTGGCGGGTTCAAATCAAATTCTCGATAGGTTCAAAACAGCCGCGCGCCGTCAGCGGGAGATGCTGTTTTACGCCCTGCACGAGGGGGGCGGCCCCGCGCTGCAGGCGCTCGCCAATCGCCACAACCATGTGGGCCAGATTGCCCGGGTGCTGCGTATGATAGAGTCGCGTTACGCCGACAACCTGACCATGGAGGAGCTGGCGCGGGAGGTGAACATGAGCGTCTCCGCCTTCCACCACCACTTCAAGGCGGTCACCGCCACCTCGCCGCTGCAGTACATCAAGTCGTTTCGCCTCCACAAGGCGCGGATGATGATGCTGCACGACGGTATCAAGGCGGGGACCGCGGCGACCAGGGTCGGCTACGAGAGCAACTCCCAGTTCAGCCGGGAGTACAAGCGCTTCTTCGGCAGCACGCCGACGGATCAGGCCTCCCGCTTTAGGGAAGGCCAGCTGCGCATCATAGAGGGATAACCAGAGAGGAATTGTTCATGCGTGCACTGCTTTACCTGCTCACCGCCTGCCTGCTGACGGCCTGTACCGGCATCGCTGACGGCATCCGCCCCGTTACCGGCTTCCAACTCGACCGCTACCTCGGCACCTGGTACGAGATCGCCCGCCTCGACCACAGTTTCGAGCGCGGACTGGAGCAGGTGAGCGCCACCTACAGCCTGCGCGACGACGGCGGGGTCAAGGTACTCAACCGCGGCAAGCAGGGTGACGGCAGCTGGCGCGAAGCCGAGGGCAAGGCCTACTTCATCGACAAACCGGACGAGGCACGGCTCAAGGTGAGCTTCTTCGGCCCCTTCTACGGCGGCTACAACGTCATCGAGCTGGACCCCGACTACCAGCTCTCGCTGGTGACCAGCTACAACCACGACTACCTCTGGATCCTCGCCCGCTCACCCAATCCACCCAAGGCCAACGTGGATGTGCTGGTCGCCAAGGCGGCATCGCTGGGCTTTGCCACCGATCAGCTGATCTGGGTCAAGCAGACCCATTGAGCCTGTCGTGAAATAAAAAGGGCAGCCCGCGGGCTGCCCTTTTTCATGGACGTTCGAGTGATGATCAGAGCCGGAAGCGGCCGATCTCCTGTTCCAGCCGCTCGGTCAGCCCCTTCAGCTCGGCCGCTTGTGCCGCCTCCTGATTGGCCTGCCCGGCCAGCTCCTGGGAGACATGGCGGATGTTCTCGGTGTTGCGGCTGATCTCACTGGTGACCGAGGTCTGCTCTTCGGCCGCCGCCGCAATCTGGGTAGCCATGTCGCTGATGGCGCCGATTGCCTCGTTGATCTGCCCCAGGCTCAGGTTGGCAGACTCAGCATCCTCCACGCTGGTGCCCGCCAGCTGGCGGCTGGTCTCCATGCCGCTCACCGCCCGACGGGTGGTCTGCTGCAGGGTCTCGATCATCTGCTGGATCTCGTCGGTGGAGTCGTGGGTACGGCGCGACAGCACCCGCACCTCGTCCGCCACCACCGCGAAGCCGCGCCCCTGCTCGCCGGCCCGGGCGGCCTCGATGGCGGCGTTGAGCGCCAGCAGGTTGGTCTGCTCGGCGATGCCGCTGATGGTGGCCAGAATGCCGCTGATCTTCTGGGCGTGGGCATCCAGCTCCACAATGATCTGGCTGGCATCCGCCACTTCATCCGCGAGCCCGGTGATGCTGCGCTGGCTCTGGCCGACCTGCGACTGGCCGGCGACCGCCAGCTTGACCGCATCGCCCGAGGTGGTGGCGGCAAACTCGGCGTTGCCGGCGATCTCCTGAGTGGCGGAGGCCATCTCGGTCACCGCGGTCGCCACCATCACGATCTCGTCCTGCTGCTGGCGTACCCGCTGGCTGCGGGACTGGGCCCCGGCCGCCTGGGCGCGGGACTGGGCCGCCAGCTCGACGGTGACGTCGCGCAGCCGGCTGACGATGCCATGCAGCCGCGCCACAAACTGGTTGAAGCTCTCCGCCAGCTGACCCACCTCATCCTTGCTGCGAGTGTTGATGTGCACCGTGAGGTCCCCCTCGCCGTGAGCGATGTCGTGCAGCGCACCGGCGACCCGGCCCAGATCGGCAAACAGATACTTGAACATGGCGGTGAGCAGGGCGCTGAACACCAGCATCAGCACCAGGGTCAGCCCCACCAGTTGCCACAGCAGGGAGGCGAGCGGCGCCTCCAGCACGTCGCGATACATCACCATGGCCAGCAGCCAGTCGGTGCCTGCCACCGGCTGTACCGCCAGCAGCACGTCACGCCCGTCCAGGATGGCGGCGTGCAGCTCGTTGTTCTCACGGCCCCACTGCTGGAAGGTGGCCGCCGACAGGTCGGGGGAGAGCTCACCAATCTGCTTGAGCGCCAGCTCCTTGTTGGGGTGGCCGACGATGAGGCCGCTGCTGTCGAGCAGCATGGCGTACCCCTCGCCCTGCACCTGCATCGCCAGCACCTCGTCGATCAGCTTGTCGAGCGCCAGGTTGGCCCCCACGGCGCCGACCAGTTCGCCCTGATGCAGCACCGGCTCGGAGAGAGTGACCACCAGCTTCTGCATGGTGACGCTGACATAGGGAGCGGTGACGATGAGCTGCCCCGCCTTCACCGCATCCTGATACCAGGGGCGCTCGCGCGGGTCATAGTTGCCGGTGTTGAGGGAGGGGTCCTGGCGGGTCATCACCCCCTGAGTCGAGCCAAAGTAGGTGAGCCCGAACCCGCCCGAGGTGTAGGCCTGCTTCAGGTGCGGCACCAGCTCGGCCTGCGGGTTGTCGGCGATCAGGTTCACCAGCGCGTGCACCGTGTTCTTGCGATCCGCCATCCAGTCGCCGATGGCGACCGAGTAGGCGTGACCATAGTTGACCGCCTCGCTCTGGATGGCGCTCATGGTGCGGGATTTGAGGGTGTGAAAGGCAACGATGCCGAGCAGTGAGGCCATCAGCAGCACCACCCCCAGACTGGTGGCCAGCAGTTTGCCGCGCAACGAAAGTGTCATGACTACGGATCCTTGTTGTTGTGACGGGCCAGGGAGAGACCCTTATTTAATCAAGGCTATCGGCCACATGCTGAACAGACTTTAGTGAATCCCAGTATTTTTACATCTATCAACAACAGAACCCGCTACTCGTCATTACTGGATCGCTATTCCATGCCGCTGACAACCCGCATGAAGGAGCCAAAAAGCAGCCTCACATGACAACAACAAGGCCGCCCGCGGGCGGCCTCCCATACTCTGCCCGGCAGGGCTACTTGACACGGGCGATGGCGGTATTGAGCCGCATATTGGTCGCATCCAGCCCTGGGGTCTGGCCATGGAAGTCGAACTCCAGCCTGACACCGGGGCGGAACAGCAGGCAGTGGGTGGAGCCGCCGAAGTGGAACATGCCGAGCGGATCTCCCTTCTGCACCCGATCCCCCGCCTGCACCGTGATCTCGCAGCTCGACACCTCGGCCATCCCCACCGGCACCACACACATCAGGCCTATTTTGGGGTTGTCGGCCTCGATGAAGATAAGTGCCCGGGTCGCCACCGAGGTGAGGAACGGCTGAGAATTGTTGGGGGCGCTGGGATCCGCCCCCTGCGGGTCGGCAAAGCCTTCGAACTGGTTTTCCAGATAGTAGGTGCCGTTGACGATGCGCACCTTGCGGATGGTGCCGCTCACCGGGCTGTGCCAGCGGTGGTAGCTGAGCGCGCTGAGGAAGGCCTGGTAGACGGTGCCGCCTTCGAAACGGGGCGCCAGATCGTCAAAATCGAGCATGTTGTCCAGCGAATAGGGCTGCCCCTTGAGCCAGAACTGATCGCGGCGGCTCACCTCCTTGCGTACCTGCAGTGGCGCCGACTCGCAGGCGTTGACGATGACACTGTCATCCGCCGGCGCAGATACCGGCCGCACCCCGGCCCGAAAACGCCGGGTGAAGAAGTCGTCCCAGCAGCTGAACCCGTGGTATTCGGCCGCCGGCTCGCACTCGAAGATCTGCTCGAAGCTGCCCGGCGTGGGGTTGGGCCCCTCCCCGACTGCCTCGTTCGCCACCTTGACCATCTCGGCCTTGGCCACCTTGCCAAGCCAGGGCACCACCAGGGTCTCCTGATCCAGCCGGCTGACCGGTTCATTCAACACATAGCGGGAAGCCGGGCTTTGCAGGAACTGGGCCCAGTAGTCGAGGATCTTCTTGAACTGCTGGTTGATCAGGGCGTTGGCAAAGAAGTGATAGCCAGACTGGGTGGCCATGGGCCAGTCGAGCAGAGCATTGATGGGAAAGCCGATGAGACCGGATGGCTCGTGGCTGGGGATGTCCTGATACGCCTCGGGCGCCGTGGTCATGATGCCGTTGAGCAGCCCCAGGAACTCCTCGAACGAGCGTACCTCCGGCTGACCAAGCGGGGTCAGGTGCTTGTGACGCCAGGCTTCCTTGAACATGGCTTCGGCCTGGGCATGCAGCGCAGGGTCGGCATGGACCAGATCCCGCAGCTCGGCGATGGGGAGCACCAGCGCCCGCGGCTGCTGGGTCACGTAGTGCTTGATCCGCCGGATCCAGCGCTCGATATGGGCGCCATCGCGGGGGATCCAGCCACCGGGACGGGACTTGTTCAATCGGGTTTCAACTGCCTTGTTCATGGTTCGCTCTCCTCAGCTGATGTTCACGCCCACAATCCACGGCTTGAGCATTGAGTGCCGACCTGCCAACGGCATGCCAGGGCACCGACCCTGTTATGTAGCACAGGGAGCGCGACGGGACGATTGCCAGAAACGACAGGGCAAACCGGCGCAACAACGACTAGCGATCGGGATGAACGAGTACAACGAGAGGGAACGCCCTGCTACAGCAGGCGGGGCAAGGGACGACGGGAAAAAACGGGAGGCCCGGAAAAGCGAAAAGCCAGCTCAATGAGCTGGCTTCTCTGAAAAATGGCAGGGGCGGCAGGACTCGAACCCGCAACCATCGGTTTTGGAGACCGCTGTTCTACCAATTGGAACTACGCCCCTGCAACAAACGAGGCGAATTATACAAAGCCGGGATCAAAGGTAAAGGCTTTTTTCTCACTTTCGGTGCGATTGCACAAAGGACGAGCAAATCTCGTTACTTTTTGCAGCCAAAGGGGGTAACTCGCTGTATTTACAGCCTTGTTTGGGTAGGAAAGCCGCGGCAATGGGGGTAGGGTGAAGAGGTGACCAGGCAATGAGGAGGCTGCTCATGCTCAATTATCGGTTACTTCAACAACTTGCACCGCTCAACTTCCGGGATGAGAGCAAAACTGAGGCTCTGCCGGACTATCTGGCACGGGTCGCCCCGCTGGTGCCCTTCATTCCCGACAATGTGCTCTCCCAGTGGATTTACCGCCATTGGCGCGGTTTTGAATCCAACTGGAGCTTTATCGATCTCGCCCGCCACCAGTTCGAGTGTGAAAGCTGGCCCACCGCCAGGATCATCGAGCAGACCGGCTCCCGCCATATGGAGGTGGTTGAACGCTGGGGCGAGATGCTGAGGCACAACCGTTACGTCCGTCGATCCTGGCTCGGGGAGTACATGCTGAGCCAGGGTACCTGGTCCGAACCCATCATAGTGCTGGCATCGGCGGCGGGCAGCAGCTACCCGGACGGTCACCCGCTGCCACAACCCTATTGTCTGCTGGAGGGGCACCACAGACTCGCCTATCTGCGCAGCATGGCCGAAGATGCGCAGCCCTTGCAGGCCGAACACCAGGTGTGGGTTTGCCGGCCAGTTCACGAAAGTTAAACGTTTTTCAGTTCAAATCTTGCCTTTGAAATAAATTTTTGACAATTCAAAATGCGACTCTATAATCTGTCCGGTTTGAAAAAAGGTCAGGACAGGACGATGCAGTTTTTGCTGAAAAAGACAGCCTTGCAGACGGGTGGAGCGCACCAGAGCGGCCCCGTTGTTTCCGGTTCCCGACCCACAGATCCCCAATTGTTTTTAAAAAAAGCCCCTGTTTCAGGGGCTTTTTTTTGTGCCCGAAAAACCTTCATTGATGTCAAAGGGAATGCAGACGATGACCAATCCACTCTATAAGAAACATGTCATCTCCATTTCGGACCTGACCCGGCCCGACATGGAACTGGTGGTCGCAACCGCACAGCGGTTGAAGGCCGAGCCCGACACCCGCTTGCTGAAAGACAAGCTGGTTGCCAGCTGCTTCTTCGAAGCCTCCACCCGTACCCGCCTGTCGTTCGAGACCGCGGTCCAGCGCCTGGGCGGCAACATCATCGGCTTCGCCGACGGTGGCAACACCAGCGCCAAGAAGGGCGAGACCCTGGCCGACTCCATCAAGATCATCGGCTCCTACACCGATGCGGTGGTGATGCGTCATCCGAAAGAGGGCGCCGCCCGCCTCGCCTCCGAGTTCTCCCGGGTACCGGTCATCAACGGCGGTGACGGTTCCAACCAGCATCCGACCCAGACCCTGCTCGACCTCTTCTCCATCCACGAGACGCAGGGCAAGCTGGACGGTCTCAACGTCGCCTTCGTCGGTGACCTCAAGTACGGCCGCACCGTGCACTCGCTGGCCCAGGCCCTCAGCCTGTTCAACTGCCGCTTCTTCTTCATCTCGCCGGAAGCGCTGGCGATGCCGGACTACATCTGCGAGGAGCTGGAAGAAAAAGGCATCCAGTTCAGCGTGCACGAGACCATGGAAGAGGTGATGCCGGAGCTCGACATCCTCTACATGACCCGGGTCCAGAAAGAGCGCTTCGACGAGACCGAATACAAACACATGGCCGCCAAGTTCGTGCTGGAAGTGGCCACCCTGGAAGGCGCCAAGCCCACCATGAAGATCCTGCACCCCCTGCCCCGCGTCGACGAGATCGACGTCGCGGTCGACAAGACTCCCCACGCCTACTACTTCCAGCAGGCGGAGAACGGGGTTTATGCACGCCAGGCGCTGCTGGCTCTGGTACTGAACGAAACCGTCTAAGGGAAAGGGGTATATCATGTCCGAGAAGAACCAACTGCAAGTCGAAGCCATCCGTCACGGCTCCGTCATCGACCACGTCCCCGCCGGCCAGGGCATCAAGATCCTCAAGCTGTTCCAGCTGATCGAAACCCAGGAGCGCATCACCGTCGGTTTCAACCTGAAATCCGGCGCGCTGGGCAAGAAGGATCTCATCAAGATCGAGAACACCCGCCTGACCGAACAGCAGGCCAACCAGCTGGCGCTGTTCGCCCCCAAGGCGACCGTCAACATCATCGAAGACTTCGCCGTGGTGAAGAAACACCAGCTGGAGCTGCCGGAGTTCATCGCCGGGGTGTTCCACTGCCCCAACTCCAACTGCATCTCCCACAACGAGCCGGTGGACAGCTACTTCCGGGTGCGCGAGGTGAAAGGTGTAGTGCGGATGAAGTGCAAGTACTGCGAGAAGTCCTTCACCCAGGACATCGTCAGCGAACGCTACTGATAGCCAGACTCAAGAGATATCCAGGTGGGCCCCAAGGGGCCCATTTTTGACCCCTGTCACATCACCAAATAACCAGTTGGTTATAATTTGCCATCCAAACAGAGCTATTCCCGCTCATTTCCTGCCAGTGCATTGATTGCCAGTATTTTTTGCTGATATTCAGCGAATGCGGCAGATATCGAGCGTTTACCGTCGGTCATCATCAAAGGAATTCGCCGTGGTCAAAACCCTCAGTCGTCCCGTGGAACAAGAGCCCGATCTGGCCCAGCTGGATGCCTGTCGCCAGATCATCGGCCAGCACTGCTACAGCACCCAGGAGGAGATCCGCCGCGAGCTGTCGGAGCGCGGTTTCGCCGACATCAGCCAGTCCACCATCTCCCGTCTGCTGCGCCGGCTCGGCGTGGCCAAGGCCCAGAACGCCAACGGCAAGAAGGTCTACACCCTGGTGGACGAGCAGCTGGAGCCCGCCGGCAGCACCCGCTCCATCCACGACATGGTGCGTGAAGTGGTGCACAACCAGCAGATGGTGCTAATCCACACCACCCCTGGCGCCGCCACCGTGGTGGCCCGCCTGCTGGATCGCAACGCCAATCCCGAGATCATGGGCGCCGTCGCCGGCAACGACGTGGTGCTGGTCGCCCCGCGCCACATCAGCCGCACCCGTCAGGCCCACGCTGCCGTGGTACGCACCCTGGCGCAAGCCCGCTAAGCCCTCTCCCCCGAAGAGTTCGAGGCGACCCGCAGGTCGCCTTTTTGTTGCCGCTGATCTTCGCCAAGGCGGTTCATCAGTATCCGTTCTCCCCTCCCCACGACTTGAGTCGTCATGAGTCAGCCATAAAAAACGGGAGCCAGTGGCTCCCGTTTTCAGCTTTCTCTTCGTTGTGGATCAGAGCACTGCCCCCAGGCTCAGGCAGACCACGATCAGCACAGTCAGGATACCGAGCAGCGGAGCCACCCATTTCAGCCAGCGTACATAAGGCACCTTGGCAATCGCCAGGCCACCCATGACCACGGCGGAGGTCGGGGTCACCAGGTTCACCAGGCCGGAAGCGGACTGATAGGCTGTGACCACCAGCTCGCGACCCACGTTGGCGAAGTCGGCCAGCGGCGCCATGATCGGCATGGTCAGCACGGCCAGGCCAGAGGAGGACGGCACCAGGAAGGAGAGCACCACTTCCAGCACGAACATCACGTTGATGAACACCACGGTGGAGAGGCCGGTCACGATCCCTTCTGCGCTGTGCAAGATGGTGTGAGTGATCATGCCGTTGTCCATCACCACCACGATACCGCGGGCGATACCGATGATCAGGGCGACGCCGAGCAGGTCGCGGGCACCGTCGATGAAGTTGGAGGTCAGCTCTTCTTCGCTCATGCGGGAGATGACACCGACTATGATGGCGGCAGCCAGGAACACACCGGAGATCTGCGCCATCCACCAGCCCAGCACGGCCACCCCGTAGATCATCACGGCGAAGGCGGCGACGAAGATACCCAGCACGATTTTACGGGTCAGGGTGAACTCCAGCATCTGATCGCTCTTGTTGCCAAGGAAGTGGGCACGGTTCTCTTCCCACTTGTCAGCCACCAGCGATTTGCTCGGGTCGTTGCGTACCATCTTGGCGTAACGCATCACATAGGCCACGCACAGCAGCCAGCCGGCAACTAGCATGGCGACGCGCAACCAGATGCCGTCGGTGAAGGAGATACCGGCCGCGTTGGCGGCAATCACGGTGGCGAACGGGTTGATGGTGGAACCCAGGGTACCGATACCGGCCCCCAGCAATACGGTTGCGGCAGCCACCACCGGGTCGAAGCGGGCGGCCATCATCACCGGCACCAGCAGGGTGTAGAACGGCAGCGACTCTTCGGCCATACCGTAGATGGTGCCGCCCGCGGCGAACAGCGCCATCAGGATCGGGATCATCCACTCTTCCCGGCCGCGCAGACGGTCGGTTACACGCTCGATGCCGGCATCGATGGCACCGGTCTTGGTCACAATGCCAAGAAAACCACCGATGATCAGGATGAACAGGGAGACGTCGATGGCGCCTGCCTGATAGGTGTCATGGTTATAAAGACCGTCGATAGGTGCCAGCAGCACGTCGACGATCCCCTGGGGATTGCCCTCCACCAGTTTGTAGGTACCAGCCACCGGCACTTCCTTGCCGAGGGCTTCGTTCATGGTCATTTCATATTTGCCGGCCGGCACTATCCAGCTCAGGGCGGCCACCAGGGCGATCAGCACGAACAGTATCGTGTAGGCTGACGGGAACTTGAATTTGGTCATGGTCCAGCTTCCTTCTGTGGGTGTGGTATCCATGCAGGCTGCGGGTCGTAGGGTTAGAGGTATTATGCCGCTGTCACATGGTCGAAAAGCCGGGGGTCACCCCCCGGCACCACTACTGCGACCTTAGTCGCCCAGCGTAGCAACCATCACTGCCTTGATGGTGTGCATCCGGTTTTCGGCCTCGTCGAACACGATGCTGTGCTCGGATTCGAACACGTCCTCGGTCACTTCCAGGCCTTTCATGCCATATTTGTCAGCCACTTCCTTGCCCATGGTGGTCTCATCGTTGTGGAACGCCGGCAGACAGTGCATGAACTTCACATCCGGGTTCTTGGTGGCGTTGATGACATCCATGTTGACCTGATACGGAGTCATCAGTTTCACGCGCTGATCCCAGGCCTCTTTCGCCTCACCCATGGAGACCCAGACGTCGGTGTAGAGGAAGTCGGCACCCAGCACACCCTCTTTGACATCTTCGGTCAGGGTGATGCGTGCGCCGGTCTCTTCGGCGATCAGGCGGCACTTGGCGACCAGCTCCTCTTCCGGCCAGAAGGCTTTCGGCGCCACCAGGCGGATGTCCATGCCCATCTTGGCGGCGCCGACCATCAGGGAGTTACCCATGTTGTTGCGGGCATCACCCAGGTAGGCGAACTTGATCTGATCCAGGCGCTTCCCCTTACCGTGCTCCAACATGGTCATGAAGTCGGCCAGGATCTGGGTCGGGTGGAATTCGTTGGTCAGGCCGTTCCAGACCGGGACACCGGCGTAGGCACCCAGCTCTTCCACGATCTCCTGGCCGTAGCCACGGTATTCGATGCCGTCATACATGCGACCGAGGACCCGGGCGGTGTCCTTCATGGACTCCTTGTGGCCGATCTGGGAACCGCTCGGGCCGAGGTAGGAGACTTGCGCGCCCTGGTCGAAGGCTGCCACTTCAAACGCACAGCGGGTGCGGGTGGAGGTCTTCTCGAAGATCAGGGCGATGTTCTTGCCGACCAGATGCTTGCGCTCATAGCCACCGTATTTGGCCTTCTTCAGGTCGATGGCCAGATCGATCATGTATTGGATTTCGCGCGGGGTGAAGTCCAGCAGTTTCAGGAAGTTACGGTTACGCAGATTAAAAGCCATGATGAGTTCTCTCTATATTTGTTCAGACCAATTTGGGCAGTGTTGTTAACTACGCAGTTGTTCAGGCCAGAGCATTGGCTCAGGCATTGACGGTATTAGTGGCAACGATATTGGTGCCGGCTTCGCCCCTGAGGATGGCCAGACCATCTTCCAGGGAACCGATCCCGACCATGCCGCCGGTCGCCTTGACGAATTCGCAGGAGGCCTCGACCTTGGGCCCCATGGAGCCTGCATCGAACTTGACCCCGGCCAGCTCGTCCGGGCTGGTGACCCGCAGCGGACGCTGGGTCGGCTTGCCCCAATCCAAGTAGACGGCATCGGCGTCGGTCAGGATCAGCAGGGCGTCGGCCTTGATCTGCTTGGCCAGGTAGGCGGCAGACATGTCCTTGTCGATGACGGCCTCGATGCCGGTCAGGCTCTGGCCATCCCAGGTCACCGGGATGCCGCCACCACCGGTACAGATGATGAGGTGGCCCTGGGCGATCAGGGTTTCGATGGCGTCGCCTTCGACGATGCGCTGAGGTAGCGGGGACGGCACCACGCGGCGGAAGAACTTGCCGTCAGCCTTGACCGACCAGTGCTTCTCTGCAGCTAGGGCGCGGGCCTCCACTTCTTCATAAACCGGGCCGATAAACTTGGTCGGGTTGACGAACGCCGGATCCTCGGGGTCGACCTGGACCTGGGTCAGCAGCGCGGTGACGTTGCGGCTCGGCATCAGGTTCTTCAGCTCCTGGATCAGCATGTAGCCGATCATGCCCTGGGACTCGGCACCCAGCACATCCAGGGGATAGGGAGTGACCTTGGTGTAGGCGCTGTTCTGCAGGGCCAGCAGGCCGACTTGCGGGCCGTTGCCGTGCACTAGCACCACGTTGTACTCCTGGGCGATCAGGGCGATGGTCTTGGCGGCGGTGGCGATGTTCTTGCGCTGGATGTCAGCTTCAAGCGGCTCGCCACGACGGAGCATGGCATTGCCACCCAGGGCGACGACGACAGTTGGTTTTTTCATGGTGTTACTCTCGAGTCTTGGTGAGTGTGGCGCCAGCCTCTGCCGGCGCCACGCCGTCTTGTCAGATGCCGTCACGTTCCATCGGGCAGCTCATGCAGCGGGCGCCGCCGCGACCACGTCCCAGCTCTTCACCCGGGATGGGCAGCACAGTGATGCCAGCCTTGTCGTACTTCTCGTTGGTGTAGGTGTTGCGCTCGTAACCCACCACCACGCCGGGGCGCACGGTCAGCACGTTGTTGGCGTCGTTCCACTGCTCGCGCTCGGCCTCGAAGCTGTCGCCGCCCGTGGTGATGAGCTTGAGCTGATCCACCCCCAGCGCCTTCTCGATGGCGGTGACGAAGTAACCCTCCTCCTTGATGTTCATGCCGGTGGCGCCACCCGGGGTCAGGCTCCAGCAGTTCACGTCCTTGCGGATGACTTCCGGATAGACGGAGAAGGTGTCGACATCCATGTGGGTCATGACGGTGTCGAGGTGCATGCAGCTACGGTGTTTCGGCAGCTCCATGGCGATGACCTGTTTCGCCTGACCGTGCTTGAACAGGCTGCGGGCCAGATGCTCCACCCCTTGCGGCGTGGTGCGCTCGGACATGCCGATGAGCACGGCGCCACGGCCGATGACCAGAACGTCGCCCCCTTCGATGGTGGAGTTGTCGTAGTCGCGCTCCTCGTCACCGAAGTACTTGATGAACTCCTGACCGGCAAACTGCGGGTGCCAGCGGTAGATGGCCTTCACGTGGTTGGTCTCGCGACGACGGGCAGCCTTGGCCATGGGGTTGATGGAGACGCCGCCATAGACCCAGCAGGAGGTGTCGCGGGTGAAGAGGTGGTTGGGCAGCGGTTCGATGATGAAATCGGTCGGGGCATGCATGCCGACCACCATGTTGACGCCGCTGTAGGGCATCTCGGAGTAGGTGAGGCCGCCGGAGAGGATGCGGGCCAGCTCGCGGTGAGGCATATCCGCCAGGAAGCAGCGCACGTCGTTGGCCAGGGCAGTGCCGAGGCGATAGTCAGAGACCTGGTGTTGCAGCAGCCAGGCTTTGGCTTCCGGCACGTCCAGGGTTTCCGCCAGCAGATTGGTCAGGAGGAAGACTTCGACATTCTGATCGCGCAGTACCTGAGCGAATTTGTCGTGCTCCTGACCGGCACGTTCCACGGACAGGACGTCGTCAAACAGCAGATCCTGGCAGTTGGAAGGGGTCAGACGCTTCAGACTGAGGTTGGGGCGGTGCAACATGACACGGCGCAACTGGCCAACTTCAGAACCTACATAAAATTTGCTCATGATGATATTCCGTCTAGCAGTGGTCCCTGCGAGTGATTGAATAGATTCCTTCTATTCAGGCTCGTGGCTAAGGCGGAATATTCTTTATGTAGGGTACTCGGCTTGTGTTCTATCCTGCCATTGCCTTTCGACGCAGAGATTAGGTCTGGCAGCTCCACCAAACTTGGACATTGATCACATTCACCCGAGACTGCATAAATTCAGAAGTTAATTTATGATGGAGTTTACATATCTGACATTTCCCTCACCCTCCATCCGGCATAAATACGCAATAAATCCCCAATATATTCCACAAAGAACGCAATTCCATTCATCCATGATATCCACAAATGGATAGTCACCAATAAAAAATATCAAATAAATCATTACATTAAAATCAAATCGCTCATTTTTTGAATAAACTTCACCCACCTTTGAATTTATCCTCGCTTATCATCCCGTTTGCTCTCACATAAATAATCACCTGCTCCTTTATCGCTGAATAATCCATCTATTGTCCCAGATCATGGCGGCCTGCACGGGCCAGATGGCGAGCCTCATTGCCAAGTCGTGTGCACTATCTCTTTTATATGGATATGCATTTTGCACGCATCCTGATGGCGACTTTTTCACCGACCGGAGTGCAACCGGGATTCAAAGTTTTTTCATTAGTTGAATTTTTTCAGTCACCTTGCGCCGATTTCGGGTTCGCCTTAACTCAAAAAGTGACCTGATTACCCATGATTAGCAGTCAGTTACCACGAACTATACTGATCTTACGTACAGTTATCGAGGTGCGAGATCATGGCCAAAAGCAAAATCCAATTCCAGAAAGGCTACAGTCTGTTTGAGTTTCTCAAGGACTATGGCACTGAGGCTCAGTGCGAAAATGCGCTGTTCACTTGGCGTTTTCCTAACGGCTTTGTCTGCCCTGAATGTGCCAACAAGACCTGTTGTCGCCTGAGAAGGCGGCCACGTGTGTGGCAATGCAATCACTGCCGTCACCAGATGTCATTGACTGGAAATACGATTTTCGCAAACACCAAGCTCCCACTGACCAAGTGGTTTCTGGCAATGCACCTGTTGTCACAAACCAAAACAGGCTTGTCAGCGATGGAGCTAAAGCGCCAGTTGGGCGTCAAATATGACACCGCCTGGATGCTCAAGCACAAGCTGCTGCAAGCCATGAAAGAGTCCGATGACAAGCAGCCCATCAGCGGCATCATTCAGCTCGATGATGTCTACTGGGGTGGCGAGCGCCGTGGTGGCAAACGGGGTCGGGGCGCGGCAGGCAAGACGCCGTTTATGGCAGCAGTGGCCCTGAACAAGGAAGGACATCCAATCAAGATGCGGATGACGGTGGTCGATGGTTTCAAAACCAAGTCCGTTGCTGATTGGGCAAAACGGCATATTGCCAGTGGTAGCGCGGTGATATCCGATGGATTGGCCTGTTTTAAAGCGGTCAAGGAGGCCAATTGTGAGCACCTGGGTGTTGTCACCGGGGGCAACCTGGACTGGCTGGATCATCCGGCATTCAACTGGGTAAACACGATGATAGGAAATGTGAAAAACTCGCTGCGGGGCAGTTGCCATACGCTCGGAGCGAAGCATTTACCAAGGCATCTTGCGGAATACTGCTTCCGGTTTAATCATCGTTTTGACCTCAAGAGCATGTTGGTTGAATTGGGGCATGCAGTCGTGGCAAGCCCTCCGATGCCATATCGGCTCTTGAAGCTGGCTGAGGGTCATGGGTAATCAGGAAAAGTGATGCTTGTCACATTCGTTCCCGTCACCAAGGAGATAACCATGAAGATCCCGTCGCTGTTTCTGCTCGTCGCCCTGGTCCTGCCCATGACACCTGCCCTGGTGCATGCCCAGGGAGCCCCCGCCATGCCGCTGGTGGTCTGTCACGTTGACCAGGCACCCCAGATGCTGGTACCCGCCTACCTATGCCAATGGTACGGTGGCAGCCAGCACCCCTGACCCTCTCGCCCAAGGGGAGGCGATCTCCTCTTGGGTCATCTCAGCTTTCCCTCCTTTACCTCCTTTATCTCCTGAATGGGATCCGGACCACGCCACCTGCATCATGCCCGTTGCCCTCCTCCACCCTCATCTGCGATCGACACTGACCGGTCTCCCCGGATTCTGAACCGCAGTTAAACGTCCTGTGAGACATTCGCCATCGATTGCGTAAGCAAAGTGCCAACAAAATTCTCGCCATAGTCGGAAGATACGCGTGAAAAAACAGCATAAGAGATCATTAAAGCCATGATTTTAAAAAAGATAACTTCATTATCCTTTCTCGGGAAACCAGTTTGAATAAAACGTTTTTCAGCATGTCATTGTCGCCCTGCGCGAAATCCTTATAGTTACTCCTGCACGGACGCAATGAAGTCGGTCAGGAAGACTGGCTGCCAGGGTTGGGCAAATGGACTCACCACAGGATGTGGTAAAGGACACCTCCCAGGACGGAGAAAGTGCGACGGGAACGGATGACTCGTCAGGCCATGATGGCTAAAGGACACCCCAAAGGATTGGGAAGGGGAAACCTAAAGGAAGAGGTATAGTCAGGGATTGCAGGGAGCAACTTCGTTCAAGGATATGAGCGATAAGACTATCGGGGGCGACGCAAGTCGCCCCCATCTTTTTTTGGGTTTTTTTCACGTCTGCCCGCTGATGGGTTACCCCGGCCACGGCATTGCTGGCCAAGGTAGCCGGGACTCGCCCAGCCGGCGCTATTCCAGCCGGAAGTGCCCCACTATCTCCCGCAGCCTGTCATAGGTGCGCTGCATGGCATTCGAGCTGTCCACGGTGCGCTCGCCATTCCCCTTGAGCTGGGTGATCACCTCGGCGATGGCACTCATGTTGCGATTGATCTCCTCGGCGACGGCACTCTGCTCCTCCGCGGCCGTGGCGATATGGCTGATGAGATCGTTGATCTCCACCACTTCTCCCGCCATCAGATCCAGTGACGCATTCACCTTGCTGGTGTTTTCCGCCGCATCCTGGCAGCTCTGCCGGGTGTTGCCCATGGCAGCCACCACGGTCTGGGTGCCCCGTTGCAGCCGGGTCAGCATGGTCTGGATCTCGGCAGTGCTCTTCTGGGTGCGTCCCGCCAGAGAGCGCACTTCGTCCGCCACCACCGCAAACCCCCGCCCCTGCTCACCAGCCCGGGCTGCCTCGATGGCAGCGTTGAGGGCCAGCAGGTTGGTCTGCTCTGCGATGCCACCGATGACCCCGAGAATCGAGCCTATCTGCTGCACATCCTGCTGCATGGCTTCGATGGAGTGTGCCGTGGCCTCCACCTCCGTCACCAGCGCAGTGACGCTGGCCATGGCCTGATCCACCACCTGACGCGACTGGTTGGCCAGTTGCTGGCTCTGGCCGGTCAGCTGGGCAGTATTGGCCGCGCTCTCCGATACCGAGACGGCAGTACGGCTCATCTCGTTGATAGCGGTGACCACCTGTTCGGTCTCCCGCACATGCTCGGCCAGCAGGCCCTGGGCTGACCCCGTCTGCCTCGCCAATGCCGATATCCCTTCATTGAGCTGGCCGCTCGCTTGTCTCACCTCCCCCATCATGCCCTGCAACTGCTCGATGAAACGGTTGATGCCCGCCGAGATCTGGCCGAGATCATCCTTGCTGGTCACCGTGAGCCGACGGGTCAGATCCCCATTGCCCTGGGAGAGCTCCTGTACCAGGTCGCGCAGGGAGAGGATGGGTCTATAGGCCAGATTGAGGGCCACCATGGAGAGGGCCAGTACCAGCGCCGCCACCCCGAGCAGGGCCAGGGTGATCTTGCCGTTGAGCGCCTGGGTCATGGCCCGGATATAGTCGAGATCCACATAACCGGTCAGGGTCCACTCGCTGCCGCGAATATCCAGCTTGTTGGGGCGGCTCTCGCTCTCTCCCTGGGGCTTGCTGCTGTAGAGCACCTGTCCCTGACTGTCGGTGAGGGAGAAGTAACGCCCTTCCCCGCTTACCTTGGTCAGCAGCGTCTTGAACTCGCTCATGTCGAGGTAGTAGAGGTAGGCGGAGTCTGCACCGCGCGGCACCAGAATGGAGATGACGGGTTTGCCGTCCAGCTGCTCCAGCGGGCTGACGGTGATCTGGTTGTTGGCGGCGGGGATCAGCTTGCGCAGGGCGTCAACCCTGGCCTTGTCGTCGATGACCCCGTTCGCGTCGAATGCCATGTCGCCAATGAGCTTGACGATGTTGTGAAAGCCGGTCTCCTGCAGCGCCTTCTTGACGCTGGTCACCCCGAGGTTGAGGTTGGCGGCCAGCAGCACCTTCTGGTTGATGTCACCCGCCAGCTTCTCCCTGACCAGGGTGATCTGCTCGTTGATGTTCTGGGTGGCCTGGGTGCGGATGTAGCCGCTGATGAAGTGGTTGACGCTGAACCAGGCGGTACCGATGGTGACTAGAATGGCGAGCAGCAGCAGCACGTTGATTTTGACTTTGAATGCCATGGTATGGGTCCCTCCAAAGAGAAAGGGCCGGAATGACCCGGCCCTCCCTGCCAATGCTTACTTCTTCTTGGCGTACTTCATGGAGTCCAGGGCTACCGCCAGGATGATGATGCCGCCCTTGATGATGAACTGCCAGTAAGGGCTGACACCGATGTAGGTCAAACCATAGTTGATCAGCGTGAAGATAAGTACGCCGGTGATCACACCCGCGACAGTTCCCACACCGCCGGCAAACGAAACGCCCCCCACCACGCAGGCCGCGATGGCATCCAGCTCGTACATGAAGCCGAGGTTGTTGGTGGCACTGCCGATCCGCCCCGCTTCCAGCATGCCGCCGAAGGCGTAGAAGACACCGGCCAGGGCATAGATGACCACCAGGTTGACGGCGACGTTGACACCGGACACCTTGGCCGCTTCCGGGTTGCCACCGATGGCGAAGATGTTCTTGCCAAAGCGGGTCTTGTTCCACAGCACCCAGACGAAGACGCTGGCGATGGCCGCATAGAAGGTCAGGTACGAGAGTTTGAACCCGCCAATCCGGATGAAGCCCTGCGCAAAGTTGGAGAAGCGAGGATCAAACCCGGCTACCGGAGAAGCCCCTACGGAGTCGAAATAGAGGGAGTTGATGCCGTAGACGATGATCATGGTGCCCAGCGTGGTAATGAAGGGCGTCACGTTCAGGTAGGCGACGATCAGGCCGTTGACCAGACCAATCAGGGCCCCCACCACGCACACCAGCAGGATCACCGCCGGAATGGGCACCTCCCCCAGGGTGGGGAAGACCTTGTTGACGTTGGTCAGGGCCTGCAGCATGGTGGCCGCGATCAGCGCTGCCAGGCCGACCTGGCGACCGGCCGACAGGTCAGTACCCTGGGTGATGATGATGCCCGCCACCCCGAGGGCGATGATGACCCGTACCGAGGACTGGGTCAGGATGTTGCTGAGGTTGGTGAGGCTGAGGAAGGAGGGCTCCTTGATCACGATGATCATGAGCAACACCAGCAACACCACATAGATGCCGTTCTCTTTGAGCGCCTGCATCAGATTGAAATTTTTAGCCGACTCCATAATGTCTTCCTGTCTTTATAGGTACAGAGATGCCAGGCGCAGGATCTCGCTCTGGTCAGTTTCTTTGGTGTTGACGATCCCCGCGACCCGGCCATTGCTCATGACCATGATGCGGTCCGTGATGCCGAGCAGTTCCGGCATTTCGGAGGAGATGATGACGATGCCCTTGTCCTTCTTCGCCAGCTCCAGGATGAGCTGGTAGATCTCGAACTTGGCGCCGACGTCGATACCCCGGGTCGGTTCATCCAGCATCAGGATCTCGGGCTGGGTCAGCAGCCAGCGACCGATGATCACCTTCTGCTGGTTGCCACCGGAGAGGGAGCCGATCTGGGTCTGCTGGGTCGGTGTCTTGACCCGCATGGAGTCGATGACCCACTGGGTATCGCTCTTCATCTTATTGTCGCTGAGCAGCCCCATGGATCCCTTGTAGTTGTCCATGTTGGCGATCAGGGAGTTGAAGGCGATGTCGAGGCGTGAATAGATCCCGGTGGAGCGGCGCTCCTCGGTCACCAGGGCGAAGCCGTTCTGGATCGCCTCGTGGGCGTTGTGGTTCGCCACCTCTTTGCCGTGCAGCTTGATGGTCCCTTCGCTGCGATCGCGGATGCCGAACAGGGTCTCCACGATGTCGGTGCGCTTGGCCCCCACCAGACCGGCGATGCCGAGGATCTCCCCCTTGTGCAGGTTGAAGGTCACGTCCTTGATGGAAGGCTGGTTCTTGGCCGTCAGGTGCTCGACCTCGAGGATCACCTCTTTGGGCTGGTTGGTTTTTTCCGGGAAGCGCTGGGTGAGCTCGCGGCCCACCATCATGCCGATGATCTGATCCATGGTCATGCCCTTGAGGGGCTGGGTCGCCACCCACTGGCCATCCCGCAATATGGTGATCTCGTCACAAAGCTGGAAGATCTCTTCCATCTTGTGGGAGATGTAGACGATGCCGCACCCCTTCTCCTTGAGCTTGTTGATGATCTTGAAGAGGTGGTTGACCTCTTTCTCGGTCAGGGAGGAGGTGGGTTCGTCCATGATGACGATCTTGGCGTCATAGGAGAATGCCTTGGCAATCTCGATCATCTGCATCTGGGAAACCGACAGGGTGCCGACCTTGACCCTGGGGTCGATGTCGATGTCCAGCTCCTCGAAGATATGCTTGGTGTCCTGATACATCTTGCCGTGGTCGACAAACAGTCCCTTGGTGGGATAGCGGCCGAGCCACATGTTGTCCATCACGGTGCGTTGCAGTACCAGGTTCAGCTCCTGGTGCACCATGGAAACGCCATTCTCCAGCGCCTCTTTGGACGAGGTGAAGTTGATCTCCTGTCCCTTGAAGAAGATCTTGCCCTGATCCTTCTCGTAGATGCCGAACAGGCACTTGAGCAGCGTGGACTTCCCTGCGCCATTCTCGCCCATCAACGCATGCACAGAATGAGGACGGACCCGTAAATTGACATTATCGAGTGCCTTGACGCCAGGAAAGCTCTTACTGACGTCAATCATCTCCAACAGCCATTCTGATTGTTGCCGTGTTGTCATATCAGCCATCACATCTGGTTGAAAAGAGGGCAAGGGGATCTCCCTTGCCCTGAGGGGAGGAATTACTCGAATTGGGACAGGTTGTCTTTGTCTACGCCCACGTAGGCAACGCGGACGACCTTGTTGTCGATCTTCCAGTTGGTGCCTTCACCGGCCGGCTTGCCTTCGGCCAGGTTCTTGGTCAGCTCGAAGGTGGCCTTGGCCTGGTTGGCCGCATCGTTCAGCACGGTACCGGCCATGGCACCGCTCTTGACCATGGCCAGGGCTTCCGGCAGGGCGTCAACACCGAACACCGGGATGGCGGTCTTGCCCTGGGCCTTCAGGGACTCCACGGCGCCCATCGCCATGCCGTCGTTGTTGGCGATGACTACTTCGATCTTGTTGGCGTTCGGACCGGAGATCCAGGCGTCCATCTTGTCCTTGGCCATGGCGGTATCCCACATACCGGTATCCATGTGCAGCTGCTCGGTCTTGATGCCGCCATCGTTCAGAGTCTTGACGACGTAGGTGGTGCGGGCTTCCGCATCCGGGTGGCCAGGCTCACCCTTGAGCAGCACGAACTGGATGACGCCATCCTTGTTCAGATCCCACTCGGGGTGCGCTTTCCAGTGCTTGGCGATCAGCTGGCCCTGGATGATGCCGGACTCCTTGGAGTCGGTGCCAACGTAGTAGGCCTTGTCATAGCTGGCCAGGTCGGCCGCGCTCGGTTCCTTGTTGTAGAAGACCACGGGGATCTCGTCCGCACGGGCTTTCTCAATCACGACAGGGGCCGCCGCCGGGTCAACCAGGTTGATGGCCAGAGCCTTCACGCCCTTGGCCAGCAGTACGTCGATCTGGTCGTTCTGCTTGGACTGGTCGTTCTGGGAGTCGTTCATCAGCAGTTCCACACCCGGGGTGGCCGCCGCTTCTTTCTCGATGGCCTTGCGCACCACGGCCATGAAGTTGTCGTCGTACTTGTAGACGGTGACCCCGATACGGGTATCGGCCTGGGCTTGGGCTCCCGCCATCAGTCCCATCAGCAAGGTGGCAACTGTCGTGAGTTTTTTCATTGTTATGCTCCGATCTCTATCTGTTTTTTGTAGGGAATGCTGTACACCGTTTGAGCTGGCGCCAGCCTAATGTAATCAGTTTGTTGTGAGGCGGTCTGTGATCCTGGCAACAAAATGAAAACGTTTACACTCTGTTACATAGCCGTAATATTGTTAAAAATTAAATAGTTATGCGAGAAACCGCCTTTGGGTCTCGCCATCTCCCGACGGCGGGTCCGGCTAGCCCAGACGGCAGTACCACTGATAACGCCCCGGCAACAGCCAGAACTCGGGCCGCACGCTCTGGCTCCAGGAGTCATCGCCTCCCACCCCCATGTGGAAGCCATCGAGGCACAGGTGCGTGCCCCCCAGAGCCACCAGATCGGTCTGGTGACGGGCTTCGGTCAGCTGCTGCTGACTGTAGCGGCTGACACTGAAGTGGAAGCGCCCCTCCACCACCAGATCCCCCAGTTGCAGTGCGCGGGTATCGCAGCGCAGCCCGTTGTCGGTCGGGAAGACATAAGGGGTGTGCAACGCCTCGATGGGCAATTGCCAGCGACCGAGATCAGCGGCGAGCCGGCGATCCGGGTAATTCTCGTGGGGGCCAAGCCCCAGCCAGCTTACCGGGGCACCTTCGGCCGGTTCATCGGCCAGCCAGAGCCGGGCACCGATGCGCGGCAGGGAGGGCATGTCGGCGGCCACCTCCACCTCGATGGCGAGGTGCATGGCGCCCTCCCCGTCCACCCTGTGATGCCAGCGAGTCAGGATCTTCGGCTCGTCACCCACGAAGTAGCCGTGGTGCGCCGTGATGAGACCCAGCTCCGGACTCGCCTCCAGGCCGAGACAGCGGTGCTGCAGATCATTGAGTCCGGCCTCCTGCCAGCGGGCAATCCAGGCGTTGGGATCGGCATGATCCGCCTCGCTGGTGCCGATATCGTTGTCGAGCGGCGCCCGATAGAAGTGATCGGCGATGGCGTCGTGCAGCCGCTCGCGGCCCTGCTTCTGCCAGCTGACGATGCGACCACTGGCCTTGTCGAGCTGCCACAGGGAATCTGCGGCGCCAAGCACCCAGTGATCGCGCTGCTCGGTCAGGCTGACCGCCGGGCAGGCCGATGGCAGCGCCAGGGGCGCGGGCAACAGGCATTGCTGGCGAGCCACCTCGTGACCCGCTCCGGCCCAGGCCGTGGCGGTGGGCTGCACGATGGCGAGATCCAGCCAGGCGAGCGCCCCCGGCGCAAAGGCCGGCAGTTGCTCCAGCAGGGTCAGCGTCACGCTCCCCCGGGGGGCCAGCGCGAGCGGGCATTCACCCTGGCTCACCACCACGCCGTCTTCACACAGACGCCACAGCAGGCGTTCGTTGTCCGTCTCGCGGAACAGGTATTCGCTGCGGATCTCCACCGTCAGCGGCTGGCGACCCTGCAGGGTCAGAACAAAGGGCTGCTGGGCACGCCGGGCTTCAAACAGGGAAGGATGGGGGGTGCGATCGGGGAACAGCAGGCCGTTGCAGCAGAACTGGCGATCGTTCGGAGTGTCGCCGAAATCGCCACCATAGGCCCAGAAATGACGGCCATCGTCGGTCTGCTTGTCCAGCCCCTGATCGACCCAATCCCAGACAAACCCACCCTGCAGCCGCGGATGATCGCGAAATGCCTGCCAGTAATGGGCATAGCCCCCCAGGCTGTTGCCCATGGCGTGGGCGTATTCGCACAGGATCAGCGGCCGGGTCTCTTCCGGCAGGCCGATCCACTTGGCCAGCGCCCACTTGGGCACCGCCGGGAAGGGTTGATCCTGGTGGGTACGGGCATACATGGGGCAGATGATGTCGGTGGCCGGGGTGTCGGCCCCGCCCCCTTCGTACTGCACCGGGCGGCTGGGATCCGCCCCCTTCACCCAGCGATACATGGCGTCGTGGGCCGGACCATAACCGGATTCGTTCCCCAGGGACCAGATGATGATGCAGGGGTGGTTGAAGTCCCGGGCCACCATGCGGGTGACACGCTCCAGGAAGGCGTTGCTCCAGGCGGGATCCCGCGCCAGCCGCCCCATGGGGGTCATGCCGTGGGTCTCCAGGTTCGCCTCGTCCACCACATAGAGGCCGAGCCGGTCGCACAAGCGATAGAGCTCGGGGTGATTGGGATAGTGGGAGCAGCGCACCGCGTTGAAGTTGTGCCGCTTCATCAGCAGCAGATCCTGCTCCATGTCGGCCGGGGTCACCACGTGACCCGTGGCGGGATGGTGTTCATGGCGATTGGCGCCACGAATGAGCAGTGGTTGGCCGTTGACCCGCAGCAGGCCGCCACGGATCTCCACCGCCCGAAAGCCCACGTCATGGGCCTCGCTTTCGAGGACGTTTCCCTGCTCGTCCAGCAGGGTCAGGGTCAGGCGATAGAGGTACGGGGTCTCGGCGCTCCACTTGTGTGGCGCCGTTACCGTCAGCCACAGCTCGGCGCGATCGTCATACACCCCTTTCTCGTCGATGGCCAGGGTGCCAATCTGCTGGCGCAGGGTCGCAACCCGCTCGTCGCCATCATAGAGGTTGGCCTCCACCGACAGACCGGCTCCGTTGGCCGCCTGCAATTCAACCTTGAGGCGGGCATCCCGGTAGCAGGCGTCGAGCTCGGGCGTCACCCGGATATCCATCAGATGACGGGCCGGTTTGTGCAGCAGGCTGACGGAGCGGAAGATGCCGCTCATGCGCCACATGTCCTGATCTTCCAGATAGGAGCCGTCAGACCAGCGCAGCACCAGGACGGCGAGCCGGTTGGCCCCGGCCTGAAGGAAGGGGGTCAGATCGAATTCCGCCGGCAGCCGGCTGTCTTGGGAGTAACCGACCCAGCGGCCGTTGCAGAAGAGGTGAAACGCGCTGTCCACCCCGTCGAAAATGATCCGGGTCTGCCCCTCGGCCAGCCAGTTCGCAGCAACGGTGAACTCGCGGGAGTAGCAACCGGTGGGGTTCTCGGCAGGCACCCGGGGCGGGTCGCAGGGAAAGGGGTACTTGATGTTGGTGTAGATGGGCACATCCGTGACGGGCCGCGCCCCCGGGTAGGCCGCAGCCAGTTGCCAGTTGCCCGGCACCTTGATGGGGCAGGCATCCGGCAGATCCTCCAGCAGCCACTGCTCCGGCACCCGCTCCGGGGCCTCGAACCAGGAGAACTGCCACTCGCCGTCCAGCAGCAGGCGGGAAGGTGACAACCCCCCCATCCTGGCTTCCCCTTCACTGCGCCAACTGGACAAGGGGGTATGGGCTGGCAACCGGTTCACGGCGGTGATCCCCTGGGTCTGCCAATCCTGACGGGCCACTATCTCCCTGAGCATGCTTCACTTCTCCCTGCATTCACGCTGAAAACCACTGCAGTGTAGGAGAGTTTTGCCCGGTGATCGGCGATCCCGCTCACACAGATGTAAACGATTACACTCATTTTGTTAAGTAAAACGGAGTAAAAATCGGATAAATCCGGGTAAATGACCCCATGGGGGAAAAAGCGGACCTTCGGAAGGGCAGAAGATGCCCGGGAGTGTGAAACCGGGAGGCAATGGCCGAGCCAGCGGAGCAAGCCATGGCAAAGACCCGACATCGCGCCCCCCTCGCTCCATCAGGCGCTGGAGCGCCTCAACCCGGTTCCGGGCACGCACGCAGCCCGGCCTCTCGAAGGAGTGTGCAGAGGCCACGAGAGCCCCTGCCCGGCGCAGAGAAAAGCCATGGCGGGCGTCTGGCAGGATCTGGCAAGAAGTGAGGCTCGGCAGACCGGGGGAGAGGGGCTCGTGACAGACGAGCGGGAAGAACTGGCGAGTTCGGCAGGCAGGGGGCGTGAGGGGACGGTTCTCACTCCTCAGACAGTCCTTTATGGTCTGCGCTAGCCATGCTCTGAGCTATCTATCGTCTGAGCTATGGGGCGCTTTATGTGCTGCAGTACAAGTTTGCCAGGTGCAGCGCTTGCGCCGACGGGCGCAAGCGCTGCGATCAGGACCTGACGGGAGCGACCGAATGGCGGTTGATCAGGGTGGGGGTATAGATGCGGCTCTGCACCGATTCGCTCTCCCCTGCGGCGAGTTGCAGCGCCAGCTTGGCCGCCTGGGCCGCCATCAGCTCGATGGGATAGCGCATGGTGGAAAGCTTGGGCCTCAGGTATCTGGCGTAGATGATGTCATCGAAGCCCACCACAGACACCTCTTCCGGCACCTTGAGGCCGTTGTCCGCCAGCACAGAGATGGCCCCTGCCGCCATGGCGTCGTTGTAGGCCACCACCGCCGTGATGGGCAACCCCTTGGCCAGCAGGTTGAGCATGGCGCGCTCGCCCCCCTCTTCATTGGGCATGCCGCTCTCCACCAGCTCGGGATCGGCGAAGACCTCCGCCTCCGCCAGGGCATCCTGATAGCCCTGGTGGCGCAACAGCGCATCCTCGATGGCGTGATCCGAACTCAGGAAGGCGATATGGCGGTGGCCGAGATCCAGCAGATGACGGGTGGCTGTCGCCGCACCCTGGCGGTTGTTGAGAGCGATGCAGCGCCCCCTCAGACTCGGAATGTCGCGGTTGATCAGCACCATGCCGGGGGCGCGCAGGGCGTAGTCGACCAGTTCCTCGTCGCCGAGCGCCTTGCTGTGCACCACCAGTGCCTCGCAGCGTTTGCCGATGAGCAGCTCGATGGCCTCCCGCTCCTGCTGGGCGCGGTGAAAACCATTACCCATCAACAGGTGCAAGCCCTGCTCCACCGCCACCGCCGCGACCCCTTTGACCAGGGCGCCGAAGAAAGGATCCGCCACGTCACCCACCACCACTCCCATGGTGTCACAGGTCTGGCTGACCAGGGCCCGCGCGTTGGCGTTGGGGGTATAGCCCAGCTCGGCCATGGCCTTCAGCACCACCTCGCGGGAGGCGGCACTGGCCTTGGGTGAGTTGTTCATCACCCGTGAAACCGTTGCCACTGACACATTGGCCAAACGGGCGACATCCTTGATGGTGCTCATGCTGTTTTCACTTATTTCACGCTGCAACTGGCCGCATTATACCGTTCAATGTCACTGATAACAGGGGGAAAAATCAGAACTTGCCACATTGGTCGATGAAAACAAGTGTAATCGTTTACATATATTTGTTAAGCAGCTCACAGTTTGCCCGTCAGCCCCTCGGCTAGACTCCTGCTCAGGCTTTCCTGATGCGAGGAGTTGAGGGTGGAACAACGGATGAAAGTACTGGTCACCGGCGGTTGCGGCTACATCGGCAGCCACACCTGTCTGGCCTTGCAGGCCGCAGGCATGGAGCCCGTGGTGGTGGACAACCTCTGCAACAGCAAGGCGGGCGTCCTGACCCGTGTCGCCGCCATCAGCGGGCGCGAGCCCCGCTTCTACGAAGGGGACATCCGTGACCCGGCCCTGCTGGATCGCATCTTCAGGGAGCAGCACATCGACGCCGTGATCCACTTCGCCGCCCTCAAGGCGGTCGGCGAGTCGACCCGCATCCCGCTGGACTACTACGAGAACAACCTGAGCGGCACCCTGGTATTGCTGCAGGCGATGAAACAGGCCGGGGTACGCAATCTGGTGTTCAGCTCGTCGGCCACCGTCTACGGCGATCCCGCCAGCACCCCGATCCGGGAGGATTTCCCCCGCAGCGCCACCAACCCCTATGGCCGATCCAAGCTGATCATCGAGGAGATCCTCGAGGATCTGCAGCGGGCCGAGCCCCACTGGAGCATGACCCTGCTGCGCTATTTCAACCCCGTCGGCGCCCACGAGTCCGGCACCCTGGGGGAGGATCCCCAGGGCATCCCCAACAATCTGATGCCGTTTTTGACCCAGGTCGCCATCGGCCGACGCGACTGCCTCTCGGTCTTTGGTAACGATTACCCAACCATCGACGGCACCGGGGTGCGCGACTACATCCATGTGATGGATCTCGCCGAAGGGCACGTCAAGGCTCTGGAACACTGCGCCGGACGGGGCGGTGTCCACGCCTACAACCTGGGCACGGGCCAGGGCCAGAGCGTGTTGCAGATGGTCGCGGCGTTCGAGGCCGCCTGCGGTCGGCCCCTTCCCTACCGGATCGAGCCACGGCGCCCCGGCGACATCGCCGAGTGCTGGGCCGATCCCGCCAAGGCCGCTCGGGAACTGAACTGGCACGCCAGCCGGGATCTCGCCGCCATGTGCGCCGACAGCTGGCACTGGCAGTCCGCCAACCCCAATGGTTACGAGGCGTAGGCCCTGGCCTGCGCCTTCGGATGTATTCAACTCACAGACTGGAGTGATGATGTTCAACCCCGTTGATCACCCCCACCGCCGCTTCAACCCGCTCACCGGCCAGTATGTGCTGGTCTCCCCTCACAGGGCCAAGCGCCCCTGGCAAGGCCAGGTCGAGAAGGTGAGCCTGGCGCCGAGCCAGGCCCATGATCCCGACTGCTTCCTCTGTGCGGGCAACACCCGGGTGACCGGCGATATCAACCCCGACTATCAGGGCACCTTCGTCTTTACCAACGACTTCGCCGCCCTGATGCAGGACACCCCGGCCGCCGACGCGGCGCCGGATCCCCTGCTGAAGCTGGAAGCCGCCCGGGGCACCAGCCGGGTCATCTGCTTCTCGCCGGATCACGGCAAAACCCTGCCCGAGCTGCCCCTGCCCGCCATCGAAGGGGTGATCACCACCTGGATGGACCAGGTGGCCGAGCTCTCTGACCAGTGGGAATGGGTGCAAGTCTTTGAAAACAAGGGCGCCGTCATGGGCTGCTCCAACCCGCACCCTCACGGTCAGCTCTGGGGCAGCGACTTCCTGCCCAACGAGATTGCCCGGGAAGAGGCGCACCAGCGCGCCTGGCTGGCCGAACACGGCCGCCCCCTGCTGCTGGACTATGTGGAGCGGGAGCTGGCGGATCGCTCCCGCATCGTGGTGGAGACCGCCCACTGGCTGGCGGTGGTGCCCTTCTGGGCGGCCTGGCCGTTCGAGACCCTGCTGCTGCCCAAGGCCCATGTCCCCTCCATGCTGGATCTCACCCGGGAACAGCAACAGGATCTGGCCATCGCGCTCAAGGAGCTCACCAGTCGCTACGACAACCTGTTCCAGTGCAGCTTCCCCTACTCCATGGGCTGGCACTTCGCCCCGCCCCGTTCTGACTGCCCCGAGGCGTGGCAACTGCACGCCCACTTCTATCCGCCCCTGCTGCGCTCCGCCACGGTGCGCAAATTCATGGTGGGCTTCGAGATGCTGGCCGAAACCCAGCGCGATCTCACCCCGGAACAGGCGGCGGAACGGCTGCGCGCCCTCAGTCCCATCCACTACAACGACCAGAACCAGTCCAACGAGGAGGCCCTATGACCCCGAGCCAGCGCGTCAGCGCCGTGTTTGCCGAGCAGTTTGAGCAACAACCCGACCTGCTGGTGCGGGCTCCAGGCCGCGTCAACCTCATTGGCGAGCACACCGACTACAACGACGGCTTCGTGCTGCCCTGCGCCATCGACTACGAGACCTGCGTCGCCATCGGCCTGCGCGGCGACAACCTGGTCGAAGTGATCGCCGCCGACTACGACAACCAGCGCGACCGGTTCAGTCTCGATCAACCCATCGAGCACCACCCCAGCCAGCGCTGGAGCGACTACATCCGCGGCGTGGTGAAACACCTGCAGGCACGGGGCCACGCCCTGCGCGGCCTCAATCTGGTGGTCTCCGGCAACGTGCCCCAGGGTACGGGTCTCTCCTCCTCCGCTTCCCTGGAGGTGGCCATCGGCCAGGCCTTCAAGGAGGCCCAGGGGCTGGCCATCAGCCAGGCGGAAATCGCCCTCAACGGCCAGCAGGCGGAGAACCAGTTCGTCGGCTGCAACTGCGGCATCATGGATCAGATGATCTCCGCGAGCGGCAAGCAGGATCACGCCCTGCTGCTCGATTGCCGCTCCCTGGAGACCCAGCTCATCCCCATGCCCACCGATCTGGCGGTGCTCATCGTCAACTCCAACGTGCGCCGCGGCCTGGTGGACAGCGAATACAACACCCGTCGCCAGCAGTGCGAAACCGCCGCCCGTCACTACGGGGTCAAGGCCCTGCGCGACCTGGATCTGGCCACTCTGGAAGCGGGCAAGGCCGGTCTGGACGAGGCCTGCTATCGCCGTGCCCGCCACGTGGTCGGCGAAAACGCCCGCACCCTGGCGGCGGCCGATGCGCTGGCACAGGGCGATCTGGTGCGCCTCGGCGAGCTGATGGGCCAGTCCCACGCCGCCATGCGCGATGACTTCGAGATCACCGTGCCCCCCATCGACGGCCTGGTGGAGATCATCAAGGCCCGGCTCGGCAGCGAAGGCGGTGTGCGCATGACCGGCGGCGGTTTTGGTGGCTGCGTGGTCGCCCTGCTGCGCCCCGAGAAGGTGGCCGAGGTGATCGCCGTGGTGGAGGCGGAGTACACGGCCCGTTTCGGCCTCAAGGCGGACTGCTACGTCTGCCGTGCCAGCGCAGGGGCCGGCAGACTGTAACGCACGCCTGACAACGGGTGACGCCCCCTGCCCGGCACTCGCGACGCCGGCAGGGGGCGACGGGATCACGACGGGGAACCGCAAACCATGATGAGATTCGAACTGGAAAACGAGGAGGGACTGCGGCTGTGCGGTCTCGCATACGGGGCCACCCTCACCTCCCTCACCCTGCCGGTGGCGGGAGAGCGGCGGGAGGTGCTGCTGGGTTGCGCCGACGAGGCCTACCTCACCCAGCAGGTATGGCTGGGGGCCGTGGCGGGGCGCTTTGCCAACCGTATCGGCGGCGCCCGCCTTGAGCGGGAAGGCCAGTGCTGGACGCTGGACGCCAACCAGGGGGCCAACTGCCTGCACGGCGGGCGCGACGGGTTCCATCGCCGCACCTGGCAGATCAAGGAGCAGGAGGCGGACAGGGTCAAGCTGGCGCTCCTCTCCCGGGCGGGGGATCAGGGCTTTCCCGGCAATCTGAGGGTGAGCCTGGAGTATCGGCTGGAGCAGTGCGATCTGGTGGTCGACTTCTGCGCCAGCACGGACGCCCCCAGTCCGGTCAGCCTCACCAGCCACGCCTACTTCAACCTGGATGGCGGTGGCGACATCCGCCACCACACCATCAGCCTAGACGCCGACCGCTACCTGCCCACGGATGACCAGAGCCTGCCGCTGGCCATCGCCCCGGTGGAAGGCCCCTTCGATCTGCGCGCCCCCCGCCCCATCGGCCAGGCGTGGCTGGACCACCCCCAGCAGCAGTTGGCCAAGGGGTACGATCACGCATTTCTGCTCAACAATAGCGATTTTGAGCCTGTTGATGAGCCGTTTGGTGGATCCAATCAGCCATGGGCCGCCCGGGTGATCTCGGGGGATGGCAAGCTGGCGATGGCGGTCTACACCAACCAGCCCTCCCTGCAGTTCTACAGCGGCAACTGGCTGACCGGCACACCGGATCGTCAGGGCCGACCCTACCGGGATTACGACGGCTTCTGCCTGGAGGCCCAGCAATTGCCCGACAGCCCGAACCGGCCCGCCCTCGGCGATCCCTGGTTGCTGCCGGGGCAGCGTTATCGCCACCAGACCCGCTATCGCTTTATTCCTGCCCCCTGACAGCCCCGCTCGAGCAGACGAAGGGGCCCGGGCGCGCCGCCACGTCATGGCGGCCCCGGCCCCGATGGCACCACCGAATCAGCCGGAGTGAGGCCCGCCGCAAGGTCCGTCGCTCCTCATTGCACATCAGCCAAGGAACCGCACCGTGATGGATGACAACTACCTCGCCGCCCCAGACCGCTACCAGCGCCAGCCCTACCGACCGGCGGGCCGCCACGGCCTGCGCCTGCCCGGCATCGGTCTGGGCCTTTGGCACAACTTCGGCGCCGGGAGCGATCCCGCCACCGCGAAGGCCATGGTGCATCAGGCGTTCGATCTGGGGATCACCCACTTCGATCTCGCCAACAACTACGGGCCGCCGCCGGGATCTGCCGAACTGACCTTCGGCACGCTGCTCAAGAGGAGCCTGGCTCCCTATCGGGATGAACTCATCATCGCCAGCAAGGCGGGCTACGTGATGTGGGACGGCCCCTACGGCGATGGCGGCAGCGCCAAGTACCTCTTCGCCAGCCTGCACCAGAGCCTGCGCCGTCTGGGCCTCGACTACGTGGACATCTTCTATCACCACAGGCCGGATCCCCGCACCCCACTCGAGGAGACCTGCCAGGCCCTGGCCCTGATGGTGCGCCAGGGCAAGGCGCTCTACATCGGCCTCTCCAACTACCCGGCCCCGCTCGCGGCCAAGGCTGCCGCCCGGCTGGCGGAGCTCGGCACCCCCTGCCTGGTCAACCAGCTCAAATACTCCCTGTTCCAGCGCGATGTTGAGCCCGACACCCTGCCGGCCTGCCGGGAGCACGGCATGGGGGTGGTCGCCTTCTCGCCTCTGGCGGGGGGGCTGCTGAGCGATCGCTACCTGGCGGGCATTCCCGCGGATTCCCGCGCCGCCAGTGCCAGCCCCTTCCTCACGGCGGACCAGATCACCGAGGAGAAGCTCGCCACCGTCCGCGCCCTGCATGCACTGGCCCTGCAACGGGGTCAGTCCCTGTCGCAACTCGCACTGCAATGGGTGCTGCGCGACCCCGTGGTGAGCTGCGCCCTGATCGGCGCCAGCCATCCCCAACAGATAACGAGCGCCGTCGACGCCCTGGGGCAGCCCCCCCTGGACGATGATCTTCAACAGAAAATCCTGTCCATACTGGCCTGACAGCACAAAGAGATCATAAAACAGAGGTCAACAGGCGTGACTGACCTGTCAGAACGTGACGGGGCAGTCATGGCTTCTGACAGCATGCTGCAAGCCGCGCCCTGCATGGTCCGCCAGCGCCCTTTCCCGGCCGGAACAGGGCGCTGAAATCCCCAATATTCACTGGCTGCCCGCGCGATTTTCCGCCATCATTGGCCGCCCCGACCCGTTCGGGGTTGATTTTATCCAGACCCCATAACCAAGAGATCTGCACCATGACCGAATCCTACGCCCTGTTCGTCGCCTTTGTGCTGGGCATAGTGGAAGGCCTGACCGAGTTCCTCCCCGTCTCCTCCACCGGCCACATGATCATCGTCGGCCACCTCCTCGGGTTTGAAGGACCCAAGGCCGCCACCTTCGAGGTGGTGATCCAGCTCGGCTCCATCCTGGCAGTGGTCGTCATGTTCTGGCGCCGCCTGTTCGGACTCATCGGCATTCACTTCGGTCAGAAACCGACCCCGGGCCACGCGACCCTCTCCCTGGCGCACGTCATCCTCGGCATGCTGCCCGCCGTGCTCGTCGGGCTGGCTATCCACAGCTGGATCAAGGCCAATCTGTTCGGGCCGGAAACCGTGATGTATGCCCTGGTGGCCGGCGGCATCCTGCTCATCATCGCCGAAAAGTTCCGCCCCGCCGTGACCGCGGAGACCCTGGACGACATCAGCTACAAGCAGGCCTTCGGCATCGGCCTGTTCCAGTGCCTGGCACTCTGGCCCGGTTTCTCCCGCTCCGGCGCCACCATCAGCGGCGGCATGCTGATGGGCATCAGCCGCCACGCGGCAGCGGAATTCTCCTTCATCATGGCGGTACCCATGATGATCGCGGCCAGCGGCCTGGATCTCTACAAGAGCCGCGATTTCCTCTCCATGACGGACTTCCCCATGTTTGCGGTGGGCTTCGTCACCGCCTTCGTGGTGGCCATGGTCGCCATCAAGACCTTCCTGGCGCTGATCCGTCGTCTCGACTTCATCCCGTTCGCCATCTACCGCTTCCTGCTGGCCTTCGTCGTCTACCTGGTCTTCGTGGCCTGATGGGCTTCGCCGCCAAGCAACACAAAAGGGACCCGAGGGTCCCTTTTTTCATGCCGTGATACCGCCTCAGTCGCGCAGCAGCCCGCGATCACCGGGCAGCCGTGACCCAACTCAATAGAGGTGCTGGCTGATGCCGTTGAGCAGCCGTGACAGCCCCTTGGTGAACTGCACGGAGGCATCCTGCACCGTGTAGCAGAGGCAGCCGTCCGGGGTACGGGGGCTGTGGGCGTGGCTGGCGTCACGCCAGATGAAATCCCCCGCCTGATAGCGGGTGTCGCCATCCTCGATGGTGCCCGCCAGTAGCAGGGTCAGCTCATATCCCTTGTGGGTGTGCTCCGGGATCCGCCCCCCCGCCTCGATGTGGAGCAGGTTGGCCCGCGCCCCCATCTCGTCCAGGGGCAGGCTGACCTGACGGATGGCCCCGAGATGACGCCACCTGGGGGCATGATGCCTTGCCAATGCCCGCGGCAGCCGGTAACTGTGACCCGCCACCCTGAGCTCTGGCCTCGGGCTCTCGGGAAGGGCGAGCGCCGCCTCCGTCGCCACCGGCTGTTGCAGTATGCCCGCCAGCATGGCATCGAATCCGGCGGGCAGCGCCTCGTCCGGCGCGTCAGGGGCGAGATGCAGGCTCGCCAGCGCCTCTTCAAATTGCTTCACCCGGGCGGCGCACTCGGGGCAGAACTCGCAATGGGCGGAGACACCGACGGCCAGCGGCAGGGGCAGCTCGTCGGCGGCGAAGGCGCGCAGCATGGGTTCAGTCGGATGGGTCTTAATCATGGCCTTGCTCCACTTGTTCCTTCAGTTTCTGTAGTGCCAGCCGCAGCCGGGACTTGATGGTGCCAAGGGGCACGCCGAGCCGGTCGGCCAGCTCCTGCTGGGAGAGCTCCTGCAGGTAGATGCCGCGCACTACCTGCTGCTGCGGCTCCGGCAGCGTGGCGACATAGTGGGCCATCTGGCGGGTCAGCACCGCGTCTTCACCGCCGCTCAGGTGCTCCTCTTCGGCCCGGAACTCCAGCAGCGGCCAGATCTCCTCGGCGCAGAGCTCCTCCTTGCTGGCGCGGCGGCGGCGCAGCATGTCAAAGCTCTGGTTGCGCATCACTGTGTAGATCCAGGTGGTGGCGGCGCCCTTGTCGGGGTGATAGAGCCGTGCCTTCTGCCAGACCAGCAGCATGGTCTCCTGCACCAGTTCCATGGCGTTGGCTTCGCTGCCGAGGTGGCGCAGCCCGTAGCTGCGGATGCGCGGCGCGAAGTGGTGGAACAGGGTGGCGAAGGCAGCCTTGTCGGCACGCTCGGCCACCCGGACCAGCAAAGATGTGAGGTCGCCGTCTGGGTTGTCCATGGGGGGCGATGTCCTGCGTGGAGCCGATTGTGGTTGGCCAGTATATGCCATTGCGCCATCCCTCGCGTGTGGTGTTCACCCCCAATACGGTGAGCGAGGAAAAAGGATCACCGGGAAGGGGAATTCAATGGCTCGCGACCAGCAGACCACTCAGCAGGGAGAGGGTGGGCTGGTTGTCCTTGGCCGCCACCAGCCACTGTTTTTGCTCCACCGGGATGGGCAGTACCTCCAGCCAGCGCTGGGCGACCCAGCTCGCATCTTCCCAGTCCGGCTCCGGATAGAGGGCCGCGTACTCCGGATAGTCGTTGAACACGTCCTGCAACGCCTTGGCCAGGGAGTGCTGATCCGCCTGGAGCCTGCCGCTCTGCCAGGGGGGCAGGGGCTCCACCTCGCCGACCCGCAGACCGTCCTCTTCCTGCCAGAGATCCGTGATACGCACCCGCTCCACCCCGAGTACCGTGATGCCGAGCAAACCATCGGGCAGCAGATCGAAATCGATGATGCGCACCCGAGTGGCGATGGGGTACATGTTGCGCAGCGCGTCGGGCTGGCGGGGGTCCAGCATGCAGAGCGCGAACTCCCGCTCCCGGGACTCGGCGATCATGCGCTGGTATCTGGGCTCGAAGATGCGCAGCGGCATGATGCCGCCCGGCAGCAGGTGAGCGGAGAGTGGAAACAGTACCAGTGTCATGGGAATCATCCTCCAACGGCGTCCTCAAAGGATACGACCGCCACGGGAAGCGGGATCATTCAGATCGAATCGGTATAAATAACCCTGCCATAATCAGGGGAAAATAGCCTGGACAAGCCGTTTCGTTATGCAGTAGAAATGGATAACCACCACTTATCCAAATCAATATCCTGCAATGTGGTGGAAAACGCAGTGAAATATCCGCCACACCTACGGGTGCGGGCCGTTCCTATAGTTTTCTCGGCCCGATGCGGGTAAAATTCACGCCCTTATCCAGTCAGTCACTTTTCGACGCGCAACCTCGGTGGTCAGTTATGAAAGAGCATATTCATCATCTACTTGAACAAACGGTAGCCAATCTCAAGTCCGCAGGCGTCTTGCCGGCCGACCTGGAAGCCCGGGTGCAAGTAGACCGATGCAAGGAGAAGGCTCACGGCGACCTGGCCACCAACCTGGCCATGCTGCTGGCCAAACCGGCCCGCAAGAATCCCCGCGAGCTGGCCGCTGCCATCATCGAGCACCTGCCCGCCTCCGATCTGATCGCCAAGGTCGAGATCGCCGGCCCCGGCTTCATCAACTTCTTCTTCGACCCGTGCTGGCTGGCCGGTCAGGTGGAAGCCATGGTGACCTCCGACAACGCCAACGTGAAGCTGCCGGCGCCGCAGACCGTGGTGGTGGACTACTCCGCCCCCAACGTGGCCAAGGAGATGGCGGTGCACCACATCCGCTCCACCGTGCTCGGTGACGTGGCCGCCCGCGCCCTCGAATTCCTGGGCCACAAGGTGGTGCGTGCCAACCACATCGGCGACTGGGGCACCCAGTTCGGCATGCTGATCGCCTATCTGGAGAAGATGGCCAACGAGCACGCCTCCGACATGGAGCTCAAGGACCTGGAAGCCTTCTACACCCAGGCCAAGCGTCACTATGACGAAGACGAAGCCTTCGCCGAGCGCGCCCGCAACTACGTGGTGAAACTGCAAGGTGGCGATGAGTACTGCCGCACCATGTGGAAGAAGCTGGTCGACATGACCATGGAGCAGAACCAGCGCAACTACGACCGTCTGAACATCTCCCTGTCCAACAAGGACATCATGGGCGAGTCCATGTACAACGACATGCTGCCGGAGATCGTTGCCGACCTGAAAGCCAAGGGGCTGGCGGTCGAGAGCGAAGGGGCTACCGTGGTCTTCCTGGACGAGTTCAAGAACAAGGATGGCGAGCCCATGGGCGTCATCATCCAGAAGAGCGACGGCGGTTTCCTCTACACCACCACCGACATCGCCTGCGCCAAATACCGTTACGAGAACCTGGGCGCCGACCGGGTCATGTACTTCATCGACTCCCGTCAGCACCAGCACCTGATGCAGGCCTGGACCATCACCCGCAAGGCGGGCTATGTACCGGAGTCCGTGCCCCTCGAGCACCACGCCTTCGGCATGATGCTGGGCAAGGACGGTCGTCCCTACAAGACCCGCTCCGGCGGCACCGTCAAGCTGGTCGACCTGCTGAACGAAGCGGAAGAGCGCGCCAGCGCCCTGCTGGAGAGCCGCAACAGCGACCTCTCTGCCGAAGAGAAGGCCCAGGTGGTGCACGCCATCGCCATGGGCGCGGTCAAGTATGCGGATCTCTCCAAGAACCGCACCACCGACTACATCTTCGACTGGGATCTGATGCTCTCCTTTGAAGGCAACACGGCGCCGTACCTGCAATACGCCTACACCCGTATCCAGTCCATCTTCCGCAAGGCCGGCGTCGATGCCGACACCCTGAGCGGCAAGGTGGTCCTGAGCGAAGACGCCGAAGAGACCCTGGCCCAGAAGCTGATCCAGTTCTCCGACGCGGTCAACGGCGTGGCGGACAAGGGGATGCCGCACCTGCTCTGTACCTATCTGTACGAGCTCTCCGGCAACTTCATGACCTTCTACGAAGCCTGCCCGATCAATAAGGACGGCGTGGACGAGGCGACCCGCCAGAGCCGTCTGCTGCTGTGCGCCGCCACCGCCAAGGTGCTCAAGCTGGGCCTGGGCGTGCTGGGCATCCACACCCTGGAGCGCATGTAATAGATGGCGACCCGGGATTACGTCGGCAACAGCCCGAGACGACGGGCGGGTGGCCGTAACATCAAGAAAGCGGCCCCTCGCCGCTTTCCTGTTATCCCGGCACTGCTGGCCGGGGCCCTGGTCGTCGGTTTTGGCGCCTTCCTCTACCTCATCAACGGCAAGGGCGCCGATGCCCCCACCATCGAAGAGCAGGTGAAGGCCAACAAACCCAAGGCACAGGGCAATACCCTGCCCCAGGAGAAGTGGAGCTACATCGAGCGGCTGGAGAACAAGCAGGTGGACATCATAGAGCCGCCGCCCCAGCCGGGCGTGCTGCCGCCCCCGCCTGCCGAGACCATGACCCTGCAACCGGAGAAGCTGCCCAAGCCGGTCGCGACCGACATCCCCCAGCCGGGAACCCCCATCGGTCAGGTGAAGCCCTATCAGCCGCAACCGGTGCAACCGGCCAAGCCGGCCACCGGCACCCCGGTCGCCAGCGCCCGGGAGCAGGTGATCGACCAGAAGGCCGAGCGTGAGCGGATGGAGCGAGAGATCCGCGCCGAACTGGAGCGGGAGCGTGCCGAGGCCGCCAGGGCCAAGGCGGCGACCCAGACTGCACAGACCGCAGCCGCCGACGGCGGTCGCTACATGATGCAGTGTGCCGCCCTGCGCTCCCAGGATTCCGCGGAATCCCTCAAGGCGCGCATCGCCTTCACCGCCGGGCTCTCCTCCAGCCTGCAGGTAGTGAACGGGGCCGGTGGCGCCGTCTACAAGGTGATGGTCGGTCCCTTCAACGGCAAGGCGGCGGCCGATGCGGCCAACCGCAAGCTGCAGGGCTCGGGCATCAGCGGCTGCATCCCCAAGAAGGGGTGATCGCCGCGTCCATGCACAGGGCCGGGTGGCAACACCCGGCCCTGTTTCTTTTGGCGCCATCCCGCGCCCACCCGATCCCTCCTCCGCGATCCGTGCTCGGCACAGGCTTGAAAAGCCGTTTTGCCATCCCCATCTTTTCCTCCATGCACAGTCAGGCCGTCATTCGGCTCAAGCGAGGTAAATGAAGTGACTACCATAGTTTCAGTTCGCCGCAACGGTCAGGTCGTCATCGGTGGCGATGGCCAGGTTTCTCTTGGCAACACCGTCATGAAGGGCAACGCCCGCAAGGTTCATCGCCTCTACAACGGCAAGGTACTGGCTGGTTTCGCCGGCGGCACCGCCGACGCCTTCACCCTGCTCGAGCGCTTCGAAGCCAAACTGCAGGCCCATCAGGGCAACCTGGAGCGCGCCGCTGTGGCGCTGGCCAAGGACTGGCGCACCGATCGCGCCCTGCGCCGCCTCGAAGCCCTGCTGGCCGTCGCCGACGAGCACAAATCCTTCATCATCACCGGCAACGGTGACGTGGTGCAGCCGGAGCACGATCTCATCGCCATCGGCAGCGGCGGCAACTTTGCCCAGTCCGCCGCCATCGCCCTGCTGGAGAACACCGAGCTGGATGCCAGGACCATCGTCGAGAAGTCCCTCAAGATTGCGGGCGACATCTGCGTCTTCACCAACGGCAACCACACCATCGAAGTACTGGACTACGCAGCCAAATAAGGCCGCCTTGCCAGACACCCCATTTTCCAAGGGGTGGGCCCTGCCCGCCCCGGATACAGGAACGCCACCATGTCCGAGATGACCCCGAGAGAAATCGTCCACGAGCTGGACAGACACATCATTGGTCAGGCCGACGCCAAGCGCGCGGTCGCCGTAGCCCTGCGCAACCGCTGGCGCCGGATGCAGCTCTCCGAGGAGATGCGCCACGAGGTGACCCCGAAGAACATCCTGATGATCGGCCCGACCGGCGTCGGCAAGACCGAGATCGCCCGTCGCCTGGCCAAGCTGGCCAACGCCCCCTTCATCAAGGTGGAAGCGACCAAGTTCACCGAAGTGGGCTATGTGGGCAAGGAAGTGGACAGCATCATCCGCGATCTGACCGATGTCGCCATCAAGCTGGTGCGCGAGACCGAGATGGAGAAGATGAAATACCGCGCCGAGGAAGCCGCCGAAGAGCGCATCCTCGACGCCCTGCTGCCCAACCCGCGCAACAGCTGGGGTGAGGAAGAGAAAGCCGACAACTCCAACACCCGCCAGATCTTCCGCAAGAAACTGCGGGAAGGTCAGCTGGATGACAAGGAGATCGAGCTGGATCTGGCCGCCTCCCCCATGGGTGTCGAAATCATGACCCCGCCGGGCATGGAAGAGATGGCCAACCAGCTGCAGGGGCTGTTCCAGAACCTGGGCCAGAACCAGAAGAAGAAGCGCAAGATCAAGGTCAAGGAGGCCATGAAGGCGCTGATCGAAGAGGAAGCGGCCCGCCTGGTCAACCCGGAAGAGCTGAAGCAGAAGGCCATCGCCTCCGTCGAGAACAATGGCATCGTCTTCCTCGACGAGATCGACAAGATCTGCAAGCGCGGCGAGAGCTCGGGCCCGGACGTTTCCCGTGAAGGGGTTCAGCGCGACCTGCTGCCGCTGGTCGAGGGCTGCACCGTCAACACCAAGCACGGCATGGTCAAGACCGATCACATCCTGTTTGTCGCCTCCGGTGCCTTCCAGATCGCCAAGCCATCCGACCTCATCCCCGAGCTGCAAGGCCGTCTGCCGATCCGGGTCGAGCTGACCGCCCTGACCACCGAAGACTTCGAGCGCATCTTGACCGAGCCGAACGCCTCCCTGACCGATCAGTACAAGGCGCTGATGGCCACCGAAGGGGTCAACATCGAGTTCACCCAGGATGGCATCCGCCGTCTGGCCGAAGCGGCCTGGCAGGTCAACGAGCGCACCGAGAATATCGGCGCCCGTCGTCTGCACACCGTGATGGAGCGGCTGATGGAAGACATCTCCTACGACGCCTCCGAGAAGTCAGGCGAGACCTTCGTCATCAACACCGACTACGTCAACGCCCACCTCGGCAAGCTGATTGAAGACGAGGATCTGAGCCGCTTCATTCTGTAACAGGTTGATCGATAACGAGGAGCTGAGCGGTTTACTATCCTGCTCAATCCCATAGCAAGACGCCTCCCCTGTGGAGGCGTCTTCGTTTTCAGCGTTCTCCCGACTCGCAGCCGTCCCGGGCCACATCACCCTGCACGGCACGCTCCTCCCTTCCCGCCAACCAGAGCGCACTCATCAGCAGCAAGGCCGTCAGGGCAAAGGTGACCCGGGTGGCAAACGCCAGCTCGTCCGCCGTCGCGAGGGCGAGATCGGGCCACCCCGCCAGGGCGGCGAACAGGCCCCCCAGCCCCGCCGCCCCCGTCAGCTGGCCCAGGTTGCGCGACAGGGTCAGCAGCCCGGCCACGGCGCCACGGCTCGCCCCCTCCGCCTCCCCCACCACGGCGCTGTTGTTGGCGGTCTGGAACAGGGCATAACCGGCGGTGAGCAGCAGGATGGGCAGCAGGTAGCCGAGGGGCCCGAGCGCCCTGTCCAGGAGGGCCAGCAAGACGGCGGCCACCACCATGAGTCCCAGGCCGAGGCGCACCACAGGGTTCGCCCCCACCCTGTCCACCAGCCAGCCGGCGGGCATGCCGGACAGCGCCGCCAGCAGGGGGCCCATGGAGATCATCAGCCCCACCGTCCCCATGTCGAGGGCAAAGGCGCCGTGAAGGTAGAAAGGACCGATCAGCAGCGTCGCCACCATGACGCTGGCCACCAGCGCACTGGCGATGATCCCGCCTCTGCGCCTGGACGCCCCCAACAGCGCCAGGGGCAGCAGGGGGCGACGGGCGCCCGAGTCGGCACGCACGAAGAGCACCATGGCGACGAGCGCCCCTATCCCCGGCCAGACCCCGAGTGGGCTGCCCCGGGTCAGTGCCAGCCCGTAGCAGAGCAGCGCCGTCACCAGCAGCAACAGACTGGTGAGCGGGAGGCCTCCCTCGGCAGAGCCCGCCTCATCCCGGGGCAGATCCCGCCAGGCACACCCCAGCGCAAGCAACGTCAGGGGGAGCAGCAGCAGGAAGGGAGCCTGCCAGCCAAATCCGCCGATCAACAGGCCGCCAAAGGAGGGGCCGAGCGCCGTGCCGCAGGCCGACAGGGTGCCGAGCAATCCCATGCTCCAGCCCCGTCGGGCTGGCGGCACCAGCTCTCCTGCCATGGCCAGCGAGAGCACCAGCATGCAGGCCGCACCCGCCCCTTGCAGGGTGCGAGCGGCAATGAGCCAGCCAATGGAAGGGGCCAGGGCGCACAGCAGGGAAGCCAGCGCAAAGACCCCGGTCCCCCAGAGCAGCAAGCGACGCCGCCCCAGACGATCCCCGAGCCGGCCCGCCACCACCGTCAGACTGGTGATCCCAAGCAGGTAGGCAACCAGCACCCATTGCAGGCTGGCGAAGGGCACGCCGAAGTCCTGCCCCAGGGCAGGCAGCACCAGGTTGGCCATGCTGCCCGCCAGCATGGGCAGCAGGGTGGCGAGCCCGAGCCCCGCGAGGCCAAGACGGCGCGTCACAGGAGGGGAAACAAGAAGTGGTGTGGACATGGCAGTCTCTCCGGCAAGTGATGATGCACTCAGGCTAGCGGGGGGGATGACAAGGCGGAAGACGCACGTATTGCAGCTTATAGTTGCATCAGGCGCCATATGAAGAGACGGCAACTCGGGTATCATGAAGGGGTCGGCCCGTCAGGCGCCGCCTGCGAGGAGACGATCATGACCCCGGATTTCAACCTGCTGATCACCCTGGATGCCCTGCTGGAAGAGGGCAGTGTGGCGGGCGCCGCCAGACGGCTAGGCCTGAGTGCTTCCGCCATGAGCCGGGCCCTGGCAAGGCTGCGGGAGACCACGGGGGATCCGCTGCTCGTGCGGGCGGGACGCGGCCTGATCCCCACCCCCCGGGCGCAGATCCTGCGGGATGAGGTTGCCCGCCTGGTTCAAGAGACCCGGGCCGTGCTGCGCCCCCAGCAGGAAGTAGACCCGGCGAGCCTGGAGCGCACCTTCCGCCTGCGATCCAGTGACGGCTTCGTGGAGGCGGTAGGCCCCGCCCTGCTGGCGCGCCTTGCCGTCGAGGCCCCAGGGGTGCGGCTCCACTTTCTGGCCAAACCCGACAAGGAGAGCGGCCCCCTGCGCCGTGGCGAGCTGGACTTCGAGACCGGAGTCATCGGCGCCACCACGGCCCCCGAGCTGCGCACCCAGGCCCTGTTCCAGGACCACTTCGTCGCCGTGGTGCACCCGGACCACCCCCTCTGCGACGGCACCCTGACCGTGGCGCGCTATGCCGCCGCACGCCACGTGCTGGTCTCCCGCCGGGGCCAGCCTCACAGCCCCATCGACGAGATCCTCGCAGGCCAGGGGAGGCGCGCACCATCACTACCCTGGTCCCCGGGTTTGCGACGGCGCTGGCCCTGGTCAGGGAGAGCAATCTGGTGGCGACGGTGCCGCACCTGCACTGCGCCAGCCTGCTCGGCGATCTGGTCACCCTGCCCCTGCCCTTCGCTCTGCCAGGGATCCGGGTCGCCCTGCTCTGGCACCCCAGTCAGGATGCCGATCCGGGCCACCGCTGGCTGCGCGCCCTGATACGGGACACCTGTGCCCGGCCCCCCTATCACACCGAGGCCACCGACACCCCCTGATCCGGGTCAGGCAGCTCCCGGCTTCATCACCAGCCTCTTGTGGCCCGGGCACCCGCACCCGGGACCAGAAGCGCCTTTCACCACCCCGTCACACCGACATGCCCGTGGCTTGGGCACAAGCGATGGATCCTTCCCCCTGCCGGACGGGGATCACGGCCCCTCAGAGCGGGGCGGATCACATTGCGGGCAAAAAGATCCTGCCACCCGCTTCCGCATTTTTTATACGGACGTATAATTGCGTACAAAATGCATACACCAGGAGCGCCAGCCAGATGCACCCCCCCCGTCAGAAACTGCTCGATACCGGCCTCGCCATCGCCACCGAGAAGGGGCTGCGCGGCCTGACGGTGCGCGAGCTGGCGGCAGCGGCCGAGGTGAACCTCGGCTCCTTCGTCTACCACTTCGGCAACCGCGACGCCTTTATCGACGAGTTGGTCGAGCTCTGGTACGCCCCCCTCTATGACGAGCTCAAGGCGGTGGCAGCCAAAGGCTCCTACTCCTCTGCCATCGCCATGTTCGAGGCGACCATGGAGGCGCTGATCGGGCTGGTGGCGCGCCAGCGCGGCTTCATCAACCACCTGTTTGGCGATGCCCTGGCGGGTGAAGGGGCGGCCCAGCGCTTTCTGCTCAGTCTGCCGCGCCGTCATCCCCTGCTGCTGATCGAGCAGGTACGGATGGCACAGGCGGAAGGGTCGCTGGTCGCGGGTCACCCGCTCCAGCTGATGATCTTCATCATGGGGTCGGTCGGCCTGCCGCTGGTGATCGCCGGCAGCGGTCGTCAGCTCGGCTGGCTGCCCGAACAGGCTGCCCCCTTTCTCAGCCAGATAGACAGCCCCGAGGCCGCCAGACAGCGGCTGGTATGGGCCCTGCGCGGCCTGCGCCCCACCGACATGAAAGAAGGAGAAACGGCATGAAACAACGCATCGCGATGCTAGCTCTGCTGCTGGCCGTTCTCGGTGGTGACCTCTGGCTGCAGAGCCATCCTCAAGGAGAAGCAGCATGAAACAACGCATTGCAATCGTAGCCCTGCTGCTAACTGTTATCGGTGGCTACCTCTGGTGGCAGGGGCGCCCGGCCGACGGATCCATCCTCTACGGCAACGTCGATATTCGCGACGTCAATCTGGCCTTTCGGGTCGGCGGCCGCGTCGATCAGGTGCTGGTCGATGAGGGGGATAGCGTGAAAGCGGGTCAACTGCTGGCCCGCCTCGATCCGGTTCCCCTCACCCACAGCCGCGACAGCGCCCGCGCCAATCTGGCTGCGCTCACTGCCGCCAACGCCTTGATCCACAAAGGCTATCGCAGCGAAGAGACCGACCGCGCCCGGGCCGCACTTGCCGCCGCCGAAGCCGCTGCACTGGAGGCCAACCAGCAGTGGCGCCGCCAGAGCGCATTGGCCGCCACCGGCGCCATCTCCCGCGGTCAGCTCGATACTGCCCGCTCCCAGCGGGATCAGACCCAGGCGCAGGTGCGCTCGGCCCGCGAACAGCTCGCCCAGCTCGAAACCGGCTACCGCCCGGAGGAAATCGCCCAGTCCGATGCCCAGCTGGAAGGGGCCAAAGCGGCGCTCGCCAGTGCCGAGCTGGCGCTGGCGGATGCCAGCCTGACCACCCCCAGCGACGGCATCATCATCAGCCGCGCCATCGAGAACGGCAGCATGGTGCAGAGCGGAGCGACCGCCTTCAACCTCTCCCTGACCGCGCCGGTCTGGGTGCGCGCCTATGTGGAGGAGCCCTGGCTCGGCCACTTCCCGAGCGGCGCCAGGGTGACCCTCACCACCGACTCGCGGCCGGATCAGCCCTATCACGGAGTAGTGGGATTTGTCTCGCCCACCGCCGAGTTCACTCCGAAATCGGTGGAAACGCCGGATCTTCGCACCCACCTCGTCTACCGGCTGCGCATCGTGGTACAGGATCCCGACCCGGCCCTGCGCCAAGGGATGCCGGTCACCGTCAGGCTGGCGCCATGAGCTGCGCCATCTCCCTCGAGGGGCTCACCAAACGCTTTGGCGAGCGGGTCGCCCTCAACGCCATCTCGGCCACCATTCCGGCTGGCGGCATCACCGGGCTGGTCGGCCCCGACGGCGCCGGCAAGAGCACTTTGCTACGCCTGCTGGCCGGTCTGCTGATCCCGGAAGCGGGCACCATCCGGGTGCTGGGGCTGGATCCGGTGAGCGAGGGGGATCTGCTGCGTCAGCGCCTCGGCTACATGCCCCAGCAGTTCGGCCTCTACGAAGATCTCAGCGTGCTGGAGAACCTCACCCTCTATGCCGACCTACGCGGTGTACTGGAGCCCGAACGCACGCCCACCTTCGCGCGGCTGCTCGCCTTCACCGATCTTGCCCGCTTCACCGCGCGGCCAGCCGGCAAGCTCTCTGGCGGGATGAAGCAGAAACTCGGGCTGGCCTGCGCCCTGCTCGGCACCCCGGATGTGCTGCTGCTCGACGAACCCGGGGTCGGGGTCGATCCCATCTCCCGCCGCGCCCTCTGGCAGATGGTGCGGGAGCTGGCAAAAGGGGGGATGACGGTGCTCTGGAGTACCGCCTATCTCGATGAGGCGGAGCTGTGCGACCACGTGCTGCTGATGGCAGATGGCGAGGTGCGCACCAGCGGCACCCCGGCCGATCTGATGGGGGCCATGGCCAGCCGCTGCTGGCTGCTGGAGGCGGGGCAGCTGGATGGCCGCGAGCGACGCGCCCTGCTGCGCCGGGCACTGGCTCACCCGTCGGTGATGGATGGCGCGGTGGCGGGGGAGCGGGTTCGCCTGCTGCTGCACCCGGGCATGACGCCCCCGCCGCTCCCGGAGCTGCATCTCGCCAACGGCGCCTTTCAACCGGCCCAGCCCCGGCTGGAGGATGCCTTTATCGACCTGCTCGGCGGCGGCCCCGGCGGGGAGTCGAGTCTGGCAGCCGGGATGCGGGAAGCCGAACTGCCGCAGGGGGTCTCCCCCGAGGCGGTGATCGAGGCGCGCCACCTCACCAAGCGGTTCGGCGATTTCGCCGCCACCGATGATGTCAGCTTTGCGGTGCGCCGCGGCGAGATCTTCGGCCTGCTCGGCCCCAACGGGGCGGGCAAGTCCACCACCTTCAAGATGGAGTGCGGCCTGCTGCGCCCGAGCGAGGGACAGGCGCTGGTAACCGGCATCGATCTGGCCCACAGCCCCTCGGCAGCGCGCCAGCGCCTCGGCTACATGGCGCAGAAGTTCTCCCTCTACAAGCAGCTCACCGTGGCCCAGAACCTCTCCTTCTTCGCCGGTATCTACGGCCTGTTCGGCCGCCACCAGCAGACGCGGATCGATGCCATGGTGGCTGCCTTTGCCCTCGCCCCCTGGCTCGATCAGAAGGCGGAATCCCTGCCGCTCGGCCTGCGCCAGCGCTTATCGCTCGCCTGCGCCCTGCTGCACGAGCCACCGCTGCTGTTTCTCGACGAGCCCACCTCCGGGGTCGATCCGGTGACCCGGCGCGAGTTCTGGTCGCACATCAACGCGCTGGCCGACCACGGCGTCACCGTGCTGGTCACCACCCACTTTATGGACGAGGCGGAGTATTGCGACCGCATCGCCCTCATCTATCGCGGCAAGCTGCTGGCGCTCGGCACCCCGGACGATCTCAAGGGGCTGGCTGCCAAAGAGGCGGCGACCCCTTTGCAAACCGGCTCCTTGCCGACCTGTTCTTTGCCAACAATGGAAGAGGCCTTTATCACCCTGGTCGAGCGGGCCAGCGAGGAGGACGCATGAGCATCAACCGTCGACGACTGCTGGCCCTCTGCCGCAAGGAGTCGCTGCAAATCGTCCGTGACCCGAGCAGCATCCTCATCGCCTTCATCATGCCGGTGGTGCTGCTGGTGGTGATGGGCTACGCCATCAATCTGGATGTGGACCATCTGCGCCTCGGCATCTGGCGCACCGACAGCGGCGCCCCGGCGGTGCGGCTGGAGCAGGCCCTGCGCGGCTCTACCGCGCTGGAGATCCACAGCGGCCCGAGCAAGGAGTCCCTGCTCGCCAGTCTGGCCCGTGGCGAGATCCGCGGCCTGCTGATGATCGATGACGGCTTCTCCCGCGCGCTGGCCGGTCAGGGTAATGGCACGCCGCAGGCGCTGCTGCTGACCGACGGCTCCGAGCCCAACACCGCCAACTTCGTCACCAACTATGTGCAGGGGATCTGGCAGGGATGGCTCGCTGGCGAGGGGGTCGCCATGCCGGTGTCGATAGAGAGCCGCGCCTGGTTCAACCCGGCGCTGGTGAGCCGCAACTTTCTGGTGCCGGGCTCCATTGCGGTGGTGATGACCATCATAGGGGCCCTGCTCACCTCGCTGGTGGTGGCGCGGGAGTGGGAGCGCGGCACCATGGAGGCGCTGCTCGCCACCCCGGTCACCAAGGGGGAGCTGCTGCTCTCCAAGCTGCTGCCCTACTATGGCCTTGGCATCATTGCCATGCTGCTCTGCCTGCTCTTCTCGGTGGCGGTGATGGCGGTGCCGTGGCGCGGCTCCCTGCTGCTGCTCTTTCTGGTCACCAGCGTCTTTCTCGGCAGCGCCCTCGGGCTCGGGCTGTTCCTCTCCACCGTGATGCGCAGCCAGTTCAATGCCGCACAGGCTGCGCTGATCGCTGCGTTTCTGCCCGCGGTGATGCTGTCGGGCTTCGTGTTCGAGATCGCCAGCATGCCACCGCTGCTTCGGGCCATCACCCACCTCATTCCGGCCCGCTACTTCGCGAGCTCCTTGCAGACCCTCTATCAGGCGGGCAGCGTCTTCTCGATCCTGCTGGTCAACGGTTTCTGTCTGCTGCTGCTGGCCGGTTTCTGGCTGGCCCTGACCGCCCGCAAGACGCGGCGCACTCTGGAGTAACCCATGCTGATCCGACTCTGGTGGCTGATCCGAAAAGAGCTGCAGGCCCTGATGGGCAATACTCAGGGGCGCTTTCTGCTCATCATGCCGGTGCTGCTGCAAACCGCCCTCTTCCCGTTCGCCGCCACTCTGGAGGTGACCGGCAACACGCTGGCCATCTACAACCAGGATGGCGGTGCCCAGAGCCGCGAGCTGCTGGAGCGCCTCACCCATATGCCCGCCTTCACCACCATCATCCCGGTGCAAGGCGAGGCGGGCATGACCGAGGCCATCACCGGGCAGCAGGCACTGCTCGGGCTGATTATTCCGGGGGATTTCTCGCGCCGGCTGGCTCGGGGCGAACCGGCCAAGGTGCAGCTGATTATCGATGGCCGTCGCTCCAACGGCGGTCAGGTGGCGGCTGGCTACATCAGTCAGGTGATCGCCCGCTGGCAGAATGAAGAAGGGAACGCAGGCAAGGCGCCGCCGACCCTCGCGGTGCGCAACCTCTACAACCCCAACGTCGAGTTCCACTGGCATATCCTGCCGGCCCTGGTGGCCATCATCACCACCACCGGCTGTCTGATTGTCACCGCCCTCTCGGTCGCGCGGGAGCGGGAGGAGGGCACCTTCGATCAGCTGCTGGTTTCCCCCCTCACCGCAGGCTGGATCATGGCGGGCAAGGCGGTGCCCGGCATCCTGGTGGCGGTGGGACAAGGGATCATCGTCGCGCTGGCCGCCCGTTTTGTCTTTCACCTCCCCTTTGCCGGCAGCCTCAGCCTGCTGATGGCGGGCATGGTCTGCTACGGCCTGGCACTGGCCGGGATCGGGCTCTTCATCTCGTCGTTCTGCTCGACCCAGCAACAGGCCTTTCTCGGGGTCTTCTCCTTCACCGTGCCGGCGGTGATCCTCTCGGGCTATATCTCGCCGGTGGAGAACATGCCGCAGGTGTTCCAGTGGCTGGCTGCCATCGACCCTCTCACCCACTTCATCGTGCTGCTCAAGGGGGTCTTTTTGAAGGGGTTCGACTGGTCGGCGGCCTGGCCCCTGCTCTGGCCGCTGCTCGCCATCGCCGGCGTCACCCTGTCGCTGGCGCTCGCCATGTTCCGCCGCCATATCGCCTGACGTGCCGCCTTGATCAGCTGATGCCGGTCTCGCCCAGTGCGAGACCGGCCTTTTTCCGACATAAGTTTTCACTCCCCGGCAGTGGGTAAACCAGGCTTTCCCTCCACCATTCCTCACCCCGAGCCAGCCCAGAAATCATTAACTGGTATACCTATTTTTGTATAGTGTTGAATTTTCTCGAATTACCCCTGAGGAGATATATAAATAGACACTTGATTTGCATCAATCGCCCACCCCTGCCGACTGGGTAGCCTAGCCTCAGAATGATGTTTTATTACTCCAAACTTGAGGCAACTATGAGCAAAGTCAGACTGGTCGTTGTGGGCAACGGCATGGTGGGGCACCGCTTCATCGAAGAGCTGATCGAGCGGGCCGACCCGGGCCGCTACGAGATCACCGTCTTCGGTGCAGAACCCCGTCCCGCCTACGATCGCGTCCATCTCTCCTCCTACTTCTCCCATCACACCAGCGAAGATCTCTCCCTCGTCAAACCCGGCTTCTACGACAAGCACGGCATCCGCCTGCTGCTCGGCGAAGCGGTGAAAAAAATCGACAGGGCCAACCGCGAAGTGCACTCCAACAAGGGCACTGTGGTCGAGTACGACAAGCTGGTGCTGGCCACCGGTTCCTACCCCTGGGTGCCGCCCATCCAGGGCAGCCAGCACCATGAGTGCTTCGTCTATCGCACCATCGAGGATCTGAAAGCCATCCGCAGCGCCGCCAAGAGCGGCAAGAGCGGGGTGGTGATCGGGGGCGGTCTGCTTGGCCTCGAAGCCGCCGGCGCCCTCAAGGCGCTGGGTCTCGAGACCCACGTGGTGGAATTTGCCCCTGTGCTGATGGCCGAGCAGCTCGACGGTCAGGGCGGCCAGCTGCTGCGCCGCAAGATTGAATCCATGGGGGTGCAGGTACACACCAGCAAGAGCACCAGCGAGATCCTGATGCATGGCGGCGAGCAGGCGAAACACCGCCTCGCCTTCGCTGACGGCAGCCAGCTGGAAGTGGACGTGGTGGTCTTCTCCACCGGCATTCGCCCGCAAGATACCCTCGGCCGTTACGGTGATCTCGCCATCGCCGAGCGCGGCGGCATCGTCATCGATGATCACTGCCTCACCTCAGACCCCGACATCTATGCCATCGGCGAGTGCGCCGCCTGGCAGGGCCGCTTCTTCGGGCTGGTGGCACCGGGCTACAAGATGGCCCAGATCACCGTCGACCATCTGCTCGGCGGCGACAGCCGTTTCGAAGGGGCGGACATGAGCGCCAAGCTCAAGCTGCTCGGCGTCTCCGTCGGCTCCATCGGTGATGCCCACGGCCGCACCCCGGGCAGCCACAGCTATGTGTTCCAGGACGACCAGGCCGGTGTCTACAAGAAGATCGTGGTGAGCGAAGACAACAGCCGATTGCTCGGCGCCGTGCTGGTGGGTGACGTGGAAGATTACGGCAACCTGCTGCAGATGATGCTCAACGCCCTGCCGCTGCCGAGCCACCCGGACACCCTGATCCTGCCCGCCTACGCCGGTGCCAAGCCGACGCTGGGGGTGGATGCCCTGCCGGAAAGCGCCCAGATCTGCTCCTGCTTCGACGTCTCCAAGGGCGACATCGCCAAGGCGGTGGCCGAGGGTCACACCACCCTTGCCGCCATCAAGCAGCACACCAAGGCCGGTACCGGCTGCGGCGGCTGCGTGCCGCTCATCAGTCAGGTGCTCAACGCCGAACTGGTGAAGCAGGGCATCGAGGTCAACAACCACCTCTGCGCCCACTTCCCCCACTCCCGTCAGGAGCTGTTCCATCTGGTCAAGGTGGAGGGGATCAAGAGCTTCGACGAACTGCTGGCCAAGCACGGTCAAGGCTATGGCTGCGAGGTGTGCAAACCGACCGTCGGCTCCATCCTCGCCTCCTGCTGGAACGAGCATGTGCTGAGCCCGCGCAACATCCCGCTGCAGGACACCAACGATATCTTCCTCGGCAACATGCAAAAGGACGGCAGCTACTCCGTCATCCCGCGCATGGCCGGTGGCGAGGTAACCCCGGAAGGGCTGCTGGCGGTGGCCGAAGTGGCCCGCGACTACAAGCTCTACACCAAGATCACCGGTGCCCAGCGTATCGGTCTGTTCGGGGCCCAGAAGGATGATCTGCCCGCCATCTGGCGCAAACTGCTGGCAGCCGGATTCGAGACCGGTCAGGCCTACGCCAAGGCGCTGCGCATGGCCAAGACCTGCGTCGGCAGCACCTGGTGCCGCTTCGGTGTGCAGGACAGCGTCGGCCTCGGGGTCTTCCTCGAGAACCGCTACAAGGGGATTCGCACCCCGCACAAGATGAAGTTCGGCGTCTCCGGCTGCACCCGCGAATGTGCGGAAGCGCAGGGCAAGGACGTTGGCATCATCGCCACCGATGCGGGCTGGAACCTCTATGTGGGCGGCAACGGTGGCATGAAGCCGCGCCACGCCGATCTGCTGGTGTCTGACCTCGACCGCGAGACCCTCATCAAGCTGATCGACCGTTTCATGATGTTCTACATCACCAGCGCCGACAAACTGCAGCGCACCTCGGTCTGGCTCGGCAACCTGGAAGGGGGTGTCGACTACCTGCGCGAAGTGATCGTCGACGACAAGCTGGGGCTGGCCGAGACACTGGAGCGCGATATCCAGACCCTCATCGACAGCTACGAGTGCGAATGGTCGCGCACCCTCAATGAAGAGGAAGCGCTCAAGCGTTTCAGCCACTTCATCAACAGCGACAAGCGCGACCCGGACGTGCAGTTCGTCAGCGAACGCGACCAGCACAGACCCGCCACTCCGGCCGAGCGCATCCCCGTCTACCAGATCGAGGTGGAGACCAAATGATGAAATTAGCCTGCCAACTCAACGACATCCTGCCGGGAACCGGTGTCTGCGCTCTGATCGAGGGTCGTCAGATCGCCCTGTTCCGCCCGAGCGCGGCCGCCGAGGTGTTCGCCATCGACAACCGGGATCCCTTCTTCGCCGCCAACGTGCTGTCGCGGGGCCTGATCTGCGAACACGACGGCGATCTCTGGGTGGCCAGCCCGCTCAAGAAGCAGCGTTTTCGCCTGAGCGATGGCCACTGTTTCGACAACCCTGCGATGTCGGTGCAGAGCTATCCAGTTGAAGTGCGTGATCAGCAGGTCTGGATCGCCGTCTAACACCAGACCCCACCCCGGCCCTCCCCTTCACAGGTGAGGGAGCAAAAAGCCCCTCCCCCTTGACAAGGGGGAGGCAGGGAGGGGGTTAAAAAACAGTCAGGGCTGCCTGCAGGCAGCCCTTTTAAGGACTCACAAGATGTACACGGAAACCATCAACAAGTGCGCAGCCAACGCGGCCCGCATCAACCGCTTCGAGCGCAGCGACAAGCTCGGCTTCTGGCTCAGCTCCGCCATGGCGGGGGCCTATGTGGGCCTCGGCATCATCCTTATCTTCACCCTCGGCAATCTGGTGGATCCCGCCATCCGTCCGCTGGTGATGGGGGCCACCTTTGGCATCGCCCTGACCCTCGTCATCATCGCCGGTTCCGAGCTGTTTACCGGCCACACCATGTTCCTCACCTTCGGGGTGAAAACGGGCAAGATCACCATGGCCGACCTGCTGCGCATCCTGCCGCAGACCTGGGCGGGCAATCTGATTGGCTCCATCCTGGTGGCGCTCATCTACTCCTACGGCGGCAGCCTGCTGCCGGACACGGGCAGTCTGGCCCACAAGGTGGCGCTGGCCAAGACCCAGGCCCCGGCGCTGACCCTGTTTATGAAGGGGATCCTCTGCAACTGGCTGGTCTGCCTCGCCATCTGGATGGCGCTGCGCACCGAAGGGGCCGCCCGCTTCATCGCCATCTGGTGGTGCCTGCTGGCCTTTATCGCTTCCGGCTACGAGCACTCCATCGCCAACATGACCCTGTTCGCCCTCTCCTGGTTCGGTGCCCACTCCGAGGCCTACACCCTGGGCGGCATCGGCCACAACCTGCTGTGGGTGACCCTGGGCAACACCGTCTCCGGCGCCCTCTTCATGGGCCTCGGCTACTGGTATGCCACCCCCAAGGCTGAGCGCCCGGTCGCGGTGAACGAGACCACCAGCACCGCCAGCCAGACCCAAACCGCCTGATCCGGAGGCCCCATGGACTACTTGCCCATCTTTTGCCGACTCGACAACAAACCCGTGCTGCTGGTCGGCGGCGGCGAGGTGGCAGAGCGCAAGGCGCGCCTGCTGCTGGATGCCGGTGCCCAGCTCACCGTGGTAGCGCCCGAGCTCGACCCCGAGCTGACGGAGCTGGCTGCCAACGGCAGCATCGAGTGGCTCGCCGGTGAATTTGCATCGGAACAACTGGCGGGCAAGTGGCTGGTGGTGGCCGCCACCGATCGGCGCGAGGTGAATGCGCTGGTCTACCAGAGCGCCAATCAGGCGCGGATCTTTGCCAACGTGGTGGATGACCCGAAACGCTCCAGCTTCATCATGCCGTCGATCATCGATCGCTCGCCGCTGATGGTGGCCATCTCATCCGGCGGCAAGGCCCCGGTGCTGGCCCGCTTGCTGTGGGAAAAACTCGAAGCCCTGCTGCCGCAACATCTGGGCGCCGTCGCGACCTTCGCCGGCAGCCTGCGGGAGCGGGTCAAGGGCCGCTTCGCCAGCATGGGCGAGCGGCGCCGCTTCTGGGAACGGCTGCTCGGGGCGGACCGGCTCGGGCAGGCACTGGCACGGGGCGATAGCGCCTCTGCCAATCAGCTGGCCGACAGCCTGTTTGCCGACGAAAGCCAGACCGGTGGCGAGGTGGTACTGGTGGGGGCAGGCCCCGGCGATCCGGGCCTGCTCACCCTGCACGCCCTGCGCCAGATGCAGCAGGCGGACGTGGTGGTCTATGACCGGCTGGTCTCCGACGAGGTGATGGCGCTGGTGCGCCGCGACGCCAAGCGCATCTTCGTCGGCAAGCAGGCGGGCAACCACTGCGTGCCGCAGGAGGAGATCAACCAGCTGTTGCTGGAGGAGGCGAAGAAGGGACAGCGGGTGGTGCGGCTGAAGGGGGGCGACCCCTTCATCTTCGGCCGTGGCGGCGAGGAGCTGGAGACGCTGGTGGGCAGCGGCATCGGCTTTCAGGTGGTGCCGGGGATCACGGCGGCCAGCGGCTGCGCCGCCTACGCCGGCATTCCGCTGACTCACCGCGACCACGCCCAGAGCGTGCGCTTCGTCACCGCCCACGGCAAGGGCGGCGCCCGGGATCTCGACTGGCCGCTGCTGGCCAAGGACAAACAGACGCTGGTGTTCTACATGGGGCTCTCATCCTGCGCCACCATCCGCGAGCAACTGCTGGCCCACGGCAAGGCGGGCCACACCCCGGTGGCGCTGATCGAGCGCGGCACCCAGCCAAGCCAGCGGGTCATTCGCGGTACCCTGGATCAGTTGCCCGCGCTGGCTGTGGGGGTCGAGAGCCCGGCCCTCATCATGGTGGGTTCGGTGGTGACCCTAGCGGACCAGCTCGCCTGGTTCGGGCAAGGAGGCGCCACAGACGCGGCCCTGGCTTCGGCCTGATCGCTGCATCCATTCCAACGCCACCCTCGGGTGGCGTTTCTTTTTCTGCATTTACTGTCATAACCTCTTGTTTTGAGTCTGGTATCCTATGGGGACTGTCCGCCGGATCACCGAATTCAGGAATTCTGCTTCATGTCCCTCCCCCCCAAGAACAGCGCCAAACAGCGTGAACACGACAGAGCCCGCATCCTCACGCTGCTGCTGGCTGATGATGCCCTCACCGAGAGCCTGCTCGACCCGCAAGGGGAGCAGGACGCAGCGCTTCGGGACCAGACCAGCGAGCTGACCCGGCTGGTCAACAGCCTGCCCGCCGCCGATATCGCCGATGCGCTGGAATCCCTGCCGCCGGACGAGCGCCACGTGCTGTGGCAGCAGGTGGATGCAGACAAGCACGGCCAGATCCTGGTGGAGGCGTCGGAGACGGTGTGGGACAGCCTCATCAGCGGCATGAGCGACAAGGAGCTGCTGCACGCCCTGAGCACCCTCGACATCGACGACCAGATCTACCTGGGCCAGCACCTGCCCCGCAACCTGATGGGGCGGCTGCTCACCTCCATGGCGCCGGTGGACAGGGACAAGGTGCGGGAGGTGATCCGCTACGGCAAGCACACGGTCGGCGCCATGATGGACTTCGAGCTCATCACGGTGCGGCCCGACGTGACCCTGGCCACCGTCCAGCGCTATCTGCGCCTGCGCGGCCAGATCCCCGAGAACACCGACAAGCTGTTCGTCACCGATCGGCGCAACCGGCTGCAGGGGGAGCTGCCCCTCACCGCCGTGCTGCTGCACAGGCCCGAAACCCTGGTGAGCGAAGCGATGGAGAAGGATCCGGTCACCTTCGATCCGGAAGACAACGACGAGGCCGCCGCCCGCACCTTCGAGCGGGACGACCTGGTCTCCGCCGCCGTGGTGGATGCCAGGGGCAAGCTGATGGGCCGGCTCACCGTCGCCGAGGTGGTGGATCTGGTCTATGAAGAGAGCGACACCGATCTGCGCCGCATGGGGGGGATCAGCGAGGAAGAAGACGTGTTCGCCCCCGTCTCCAAGGCGGTCAAGACCCGCTGGGCCTGGCTCGCCATCAACCTCTGCACCGCCTTCGTGGCATCGCGGGTAATCGGCCTGTTCGAGCACACCATCTCCCAGCTGGTGGCGCTGGCGGCCCTGATGCCCATCGTCGCCGGCATCGGCGGCAACACCGGCAACCAGACCATCACCATGATAGTGCGGGCGCTGGCGCTGCAGCATATCCAGACAGGCAACGTCTCCTTCCTGCTGTGGCGCGAGCTGGGGGTGGCCCTGATCAACGGTCTGGTGTGGGGCGGCATCATGGGCATCGCCACCTTCCTGCTCTATCAGGATGCGGCGCTGGGAGGCGTGATGACGCTCGCCATGATGCTCAACCTGCTGGTGGCGGCGCTGATGGGGGTCATCATCCCCATGACCATGAGTCGGCTGGGGCGCGACCCGGCGGTGGGGGCCAGCGTGATGATCACCGCCATCACCGACACCGGCGGCTTCTTCATCTTCCTGGGGCTGGCGACCCTGTTCTTGCTCTAGGGCCCGAGGCTGACCGTCTGCGGCGCCTGCCATGACGCGGGGCCGCTTTCACGCAAAAACGGCATTTCCCGCCACTGGGCAAGGAATAGTCGTTGAAATGCCAACCCCACTCCTTATACTGGATCCACCTGTTTCCAGCGGTGGATCTGACACAATGGAATACAACACTTCAGAACTGTGCGACATCTATCAGGACATGGTGGATGTACTCGAACCCATGCTCTGCTCCTTCGGCGGCCGCGCCTCTTTCGGCGGCGTCATTACCACGGTCAAGTGCTTTGAATCGAACGGTCTGATCCGTGAACTCGTCAAAGAGAACGGCGTTGGTCGCGTGCTGTTGATCGACGGTGGCGGCTCCATGCGTCGTGCCCTGATCGACAGCGAGATCGCCACCACGGCGGCGGAAAATGAGTGGGAAGGGATCGTCTGCTACGGTTGCGTCCGTGAGGTCGATATCCTGGAAGATCTCGACATCGGCATTCAGGCCCTGGCGGCCATTCCGGTGGGCGCCGACAGCAAGGATATCGGGGAAACCGATCTGCCGGTCAACTTCGGCGGCGTCACCTTCCTGCCGGATGACCACCTCTATGCCGATACCACAGGGGTGATCCTCTCCCCCGATGCCCTCGACATCGAGTAAGCGGAGCAGAGTGAAAATGGGAGCCCTGGCTCCCATTTTTTATGCCCGCTGATGGCGGAAAAGACGCAAAAAAAGAGGGCCAGTAAACTACTGGCCCCTTAACTGGAAGCAATGTGAGCAATGTCGTGCCTTCACAAGAAGTCCATCACGTTGGAACGAATGAAGTCTTTCCCGGAAAACAAGTTAACAATAATCATTATCATTTAGCTGTGCAAGCCTTATTTGTGAAGATCACAAAAAAATTGACCACCCATGGGGGTGGTCAATCTCATCAGGCTTGTCGCGTAGCAGCTTGCAGGCCAGCCAATCCGGCCTCCCCCACCAGCTTGCGGCTGAGATAGCGCAGTAGCACACCGTAAAGCGGCACAAACAACCCAAGACTTATCAGCAACTTGAATACGTAATCCACGGTCGCGATCTCGACCCAGTGCTCGGCCATGAAGGGATCTGTGCTGCGCCAGAAGGCGATGCTGAAGAAGGCGATGGTATCCACCAGATTGCCGAACAGGGTGGAGGCCGCCGGTGCCACCCACCAGGCTTTCAGCAGGCGCAGGCGGTTGAACACCACCACATCCATGAACTGGCCCACCAGATAGGCCATAAAGCTGGCTAACGCGATCCGGGCAACAAAGAGATTGAACTCTGCCAGATTGCCCACCCCCTGGAAGCTCCCTTCGAAGAAGAGCACCGAGAGCACGTAGGACACGGTCAATGCCGGCAGCATCACGGTCTGGATGATCTTGCGCGCCAGGCCTGCGCCGAAGATCCGCACCGTCAGATCGGTGGCCAGGAAAATGAACGGGAAGCTGAAGGCACCCCAGGTGGTGTGGAAGCCAAAGATGGTGATCGGCAGCTGCACCAGGTAGTTGCTGCTGGCAATGATCAGGATGTGGAACAACGAGAGACGCATCAGTGCCGTCTGGTACTGAGCCGGAGTCAGGTTCATATTGTGACCTTTTTGGTTAATGGGGTTAGGGAACCCATATCGCCACCATGGCGATAATCGAGGGGCGGGATTATACGCCCCCAAATTGATAGTTCAATCTTTATGCGGCTATTTCGAACAGTGGCGACTCACATTCGGAACCGGCCAGGGGTCAGTTCCCGTATTGCCGGGCGAGCCAGAGCAGCGCCTCGATGTCCGCCGGTTGCACCGCCGCCAGCCAGCAACCGCTGTGGTGTTCGAACTCGAGCCGAAGGCGGCTCCCCTCAAACTCCAGCAGCCAGCCGTGACGATCGGCCCCCCACTCCCGCTCGAGTGCCGCCAGCTCCCACTCCTGCAGCAGGGCTTCGGCCAGCACTGGAAAACTGTCCCAGTCGAGCGCCGGGCAGGTCAGCATCACCACCCCGGCTTCCCTGTCTGTCTGCGTGATATGCCAGTTCATCCGTTGCTCCTCAACTGCTGCACGAGAGCTCGCCCCCGCAATACCAGCCCGGATGCGGGGTGGCGAGACCCTCGTATTCGGGTTGGTCATCATAGGGGTGCTGCAGGGCCGCAAACAGCCGCTCGAACGGCGCCATGTCGCCCTGTTCTGCCGCCTCGATCACCTGCTGGGCCAGGGCGTTGCGCAGCACATACTTGGGATTGACAGCGTCCATCTGCCCCTTGCGCACGCCATCCACGCTCCCTTCCCGGGCGAGGCGCGCCCGATAGGCCTCAAGCCACCCCTGCCAGACGGCAGGATCGGGCAGCAGGGCCAGCAGGCGGGCGGGCCACGCTCCCTCTCGCGTCACCTCACCGAGACGTCGCAGGAAGAGGTGGTAATCCACCTTGTGCGCCGCCAGCAGCCGGAACAACTCGCGGAACAGCGCCGGATCCTCCTCTTCCCACACCGCCAGCCCCAGCTTGGCGCGCATCAGCTCGGAGTAGTGCAACATCAGCTGGTGCTCGTACTGGGCCAGGGCCGACGCGAGCGCGTCGCCATCCACATGGCCGGCCAGCGCCTGTGCCAGCTTCTGCAGGTTCCAGTATCCGACCGCAGGCTGCTGATCCAGCGCATAGCGACCATCCGGATCCGAGTGGTTGCAGACGAAGTCCGGCACATAGGCGTCGATGAAACCGTAGGGGCCGTAATCCAGGGTCAGCCCGAGCAGGGACATGTTGTCGGTGTTCATCACCCCGTGACAGAACCCCGCCGCCTGCCACTTGGCGATGAGCCGCGCGGTGCGGCGCACTACTTCGGCAAACAGCTCGGCGCCATCGGTCAGCTCGGGGAAGTGGTAACGCCGCGCATAGTCGATGAGGGCCGGGATCTTCTCCCCCTGTCCGCTCCATGCGAAATACTCGAAGTGACCGAAGCGCAGATGGCTCGGCGCGGTGCGCAGCACGGTCGCCCCGCTCTCCACCTGCTCCCGGTAGACAGGCTCGTCACTGCCCAGCAGCACCAGAGCCCGGGTGGTGGGAATGCCGAGGGCATGCAGCGCCTCGGAAGCCAGGTACTCGCGAATGCTGGATCGCAGCACGGCACGGCCGTCGCCGAAGCGGGAGAATGGCGTCTTGCCCGCCCCTTTGAGGTGCAGGTCCCAGCGGCTGCCATCAGGCGCCAGCTGCTCCCCCAGCAGCAGGGCGCGGCCATCCCCGAGACGCGGGCTGTAGCCGCCGAACTGGTGGCCCGCATAGACCTGAGCCACCGGCTGCATGCCCGGCAGGGGCTGCCCCTGGCCGCAACAAGCGAGCCACTGCGCCTCGCTCACCTCCCCGAGCCCCAGCTCCCCAAGCAGCGCACGGTTCAGATGCAGCAATCTGGGGCCATGCAGCGGCTGCGGGGCAACAGGCTCGCAAGCCCAGGGGAGTTCGGTGGCAAAAGTGTTGATCAACTTCATGGTGATGGGGGTTGTCCCTGCGTATGCTCGTGTCACTCTTTATACCGCCGTCGGCTCGTCGAGGCTAACAGGCGATCACGATTATTCATTTCAAGGAGAAGACGATGCAAAAGTGGATCTATACCCTGCCCCTGCTGGCGCTTGCCTGGGGCCATCAGGCCAAGGCGGCCGACATAGACGCAGGCAAGGCCAAATCCTTGGTCTGTGCCGCCTGTCATGGCGCGGATGGCAAGGCGAGCGTCCCGACCTACCCCCACCTCGCGGGCCAGAACCAGGCCTATTTGCTCAAGCAGATGAAGGCGTTCAAGGAGGGTTCCCGTACCGAGCCACTGATGGTTCCCTTCATGGCGATGCTGACCGAGGCGGACATGGAGAATCTGGCGGCCTATTACGCCAACCTCAAATAATGCATGGCACCGACCAACGGGCGCCTTTCCACTGTTTGTTGTGCCAGCCTACCGGCCTGGGCCTGCTGCGGTCGATGACAAGGTCTACCAGGGCCGACCCTACCGGCGGCAGTAGTCGATGATCAGGTCCATAAAGGCCTCACCGAAGCGCTCCAGCTTGCGGTGACCGACACCGTTGACCGCCAGCATTTCCTCCTCGGTCATCGGCATCAGCTGTGCCATCTCCACCAGGGTGGCGTCGTTGAACACCACGTAGGGCGGCACCTCTTCATCCTCGGCGATCTGCTTGCGCAGGGCGCGCAGCTCCTTGAACAGCCGCTTGTCGTAGTTGGCGTTGTCGAGCAGGCCGTTGCGCTTCTCCTTGCGGCTGGAGATGGGCTGCAGGCGGGGGACTGCCAGTTCCAGCTTCATCTCGCCACGCAGCACGGGTCGGGCCGCTTCGGTCAGCTGCAACACCAGATTGCGGGTGATGTTCTGGGTCAGCAACCCCTTGTGGATCAGCTGGCGGATGACGCTCATCCAGTATTCGTGGCTCTGATCCTTGCCGATGCCGTAGGTCGAGAGCTTGTCGTGACCGTGATCCTTGATGCGCTGATTGAGCGAACCGCGCAGCACCTCCACCACATAACCCACCCCGAAATTCTGTCCCACCCGCCAGACGCAGGAGAGCGCCTTCTGGGCATCTTCGGTGCCGTCATAGCTCTGGGGTGGATCGAGGCAGATGTCGCAGTTGCCGCACGGCTTGTCGTTGTACTCGCCGAAGTAGTTGAGCAGCACCTGACGGCGGCAGGTCTGCGCCTCGGCGAAGGCCGCCATCACGTTGAGTTTGTACTGCTCCACCTGCAACTGCTGGGGGTTTTCGATGTTGTCGAGCAGCCGGCGCACCCTACCGATGTCGGCGGGATCGTAGAGCAGCAGCGCCTCCGCGGGAGTGCCGTCACGCCCGGCGCGGCCGGTTTCCTGATAGTAGGATTCGATGTTCTTCGGGATGTCGTAGTGCACCACGAAGCGCACGTTGGGCTTGTCGATGCCCATGCCGAACGCCACCGTCGCCACCACGATCTCGATGTCATCCTTGAGGAAGGCTTCCTGGGTCTGCTGGCGCAGCTCCAGCGGCAGCCCTGCATGATAGGGTGCCGCCTTGCAGTCGTGGCGGGAGAGCCGCTCGGCCACCTCCTCCACCCGGTTGCGGCTGGAGCAGTAGACGATGCCGCAGTTGCCCTTCTGGCTCTGCACGTAGCGCAGCAGCTGCTCGGCCGCCTTGAACTTTTCCACCAGGCTGTAGCGGATATTGGGCCGATCGAAGCTGGCGGTGTGGATGAAGGGATCGTTCAGTTCCAGCCGGTGCAGCATGTCGCTGCGGGTCGCCTCGTCGGCGGTGGCGGTGAGCGCCACCACGGGCACCTGGGGGAACCACTGCTTGAGCCGTCCCAGCGCCGCATATTCCGGCCGAAAATCGTGCCCCCACTGGGAGACGCAGTGCGCCTCGTCGATGGCGAACAGGCCGAGGGGCAGCTCCGCCAACCGGTCCATGAACTCGTGCTGCAGCAAACGCTCGGGGGAAACATAAACCAGCTTGATCTCGCCTCGGCGCATGGCGGCAAAGTTCTGGATCATCTCCTCCCGGCTCAGGGCCGAGTTGATGTAGACCGCCGCCACGCCGTTGGCACGCAGGGTGTCGACCTGATCCTTCATCAGCGAGATGAGGGGGGAGACCACCACCCCGAGCCCGGGTCGCAGCAGCGCCGGGATCTGGTAGCAGAGCGACTTGCCGCCGCCGGTGGGTTTGAGCACCAGGGCATCGCGCCCCGCCACTATCTGCTCGATGATCTCGAGCTGGCCCGGCCGAAACTGCTGATAGCCAAACACCGCCTGCAACAGGGCAAGGGGATTCTCTGGCTGAGGGTCAGGCAGGGTTTCGGCAATGACGGTCATGGGCTCTCCTTTGGGGTCGCCATTCTAAAGCAGCCGCCGCCCACAATAAACCTGCCATTGCGACTGTTAAAGAAGTGCTGCAGACTGGCTGGAGTTTTTACTCGGCTTTGATGACAGGGCGGACTCAAGGAATGAAACAGATGCTCAAGAAGATGGCGCTCAGTGGCATAGCCAACCTGTTCGCCGAAAAGATGCCCTTCAACAAGCTGATCGGCATGCAAGTCACCCACTACGACTTCGATAAAGTGGAGCTGCGCATCAAGATGGAACAGAAGCTCATCGGCAACCCTTTCCACAACATACTGCACGGCGGCGTCACCGCCAGCCTGCTCGACGTGGCGGGCGGCATGATAGTCGCAGCCTCCTGCATCGACGAGCTGGAGGACTTCTCCCCCAGCTATCTCAAGGAGCGCTTCTCGCGGCTTGGCACCATCGATCTGCGGGTGGACTATCTTCGTCCCGGTCGCGGCAACGAGTTCATCGCCACCGCCCACATCATCCGGGCAGGCAGCAAGGTCGCGGTCGCCCGCATGGAGCTGCACAACGAAGAGGGCACCCACATCGCCTTCGGCACGGGCACCTACCTCGTCTGCTAATGGTTTTTATTGCATAAAAAGTGCGCTTCTAAGCTGATTTTAATCATTAGAATTCTTACCCCCTCTTCCGCTCAGGGTCCATACTGAAAATCGGGATTCTGTGCAGAGGGAGGATTGCAGACGATGAGCGCGATACTGGCTACCCAACCATCCAGAGCCTTGCTGACACGACTTGAGGCCATGCGCGAAGAAGTGCAGACCCCAGAGTGCCGTCACTGGTTGGAACAGGAGCTGGAGGGGTATTCTCTCTGTTCACCCCTGCCTTGGTATCGCATCATTGCCTGTCGGCAACGCGGTCACTTCCTGAATCTGAAGACGGGAAAATATCTGACTTGCCATATCGGCAGCCAAACGCTAAGCCAACGCGACCTGGCCCAAGTTCAGTTCATCTATGCCCGTGAACCCGCCGCCCACTATTTACTGCGTCACGATTCCCATATCGAGCCTTGGCCGGAATCGCTGCTGGAAGCGTATCGAGAGCAGCTGATCCCTGGTCATCTCTGCCTGCAAGCCTGGCATGAGCCCGTGTCTTCGCTGCGTTCACAACTGATGGAGGGAATAGCACATTTCATTAGTGAGTACCCCAAGCATGCGGCCCTGCAAACCCAACACGGTTTCAAGGCATTGCGGCATCAACACTGGCATATCTGAATGAGCGCCTGGGGCGCAAGGAGGGCACCATCGACAAGACCCATAACGAGATTGTCACAATCTAGAGTGCCGGAGTCAGGATCAGACTCCACCAGTGGGGCCACCGAGCGGTGGCCCTTTTAGTTGGGCAAATGAGGGAAATCGGAGCAGGAGAAGCAATCGACAATGGAAATGTCAGCTTTGCCTCAACAGACCAAATGCGAAAAGGCCGCTCATTGAGCGGCCTTTTCAAATGTGGTCGGTGTGAGAGGATTCGAACCTCCGACCCCTTCGTCCCGAACGAAGTGCGCTACCAAGCTGCGCTACACACCGATGTCTGCGGGGCGAGAATTTACCGAAAGCCCCGACCCGACACAAGCCTTTTTTTGCATTCACTCTAAAAAAATGGCTTTACGCTCAATAATTCAGCGAGTCGCAGAAAAAATCGCCCACAAGGTATCTTTCCGCCTGCCTTCAGCCCTGTCGAGGCAACCTGAACTCGGTCGGCCCCAGCAAACGCCGGCTCCAATCCGCCACCACTCCATGTTCCAGCCAATGAGCCGCATGCTGGCGCCAATTGGGAGAGAGCGCCGGGTTCTCCAGCAGCAGTTGCAGGTCTTCCTCGTTGCGAGCCTGGTTGAACAGGATGTCGGCGGTGCGCTTCACCGTCAGCTCAGGGTAGGGTCTGTCCACCAGTGTCAGCTCCCCCTGCGGATCCACCCTTCCCTCTTCCAGCACCCGCAGCAGCCAGCCACAGCGGCCACTCAACTGCATCACCTGGGAGAGCTGGCCATAGCCAAAGCGCTGGTTGAGCTTGAAACAGGGGGATCTGGGCTGGCTTATCTGGATCAGCGCCTCTCCAAGTCGATAGACATCGCCGATGCAGGCCTGCGCCTCGGTCAGCCCCAGACCAGAGAGATTCTCGCCAAAGGCAGCAGGCTGCCAGGGTGTGCGTGGTACAGGCAGTCCCAGCGCGGTTTGCCAGGTTTTCCACCAGGCGTAGTGCTCCGCAGGGTAATGGTGCAGGGCCCGATCCGGGCCGCCATGATGGCGTCTGTCGCTCTGCTCATCCCCGCGAAGGCCGAGGAAATCGCACCACAGAGGGGCGTCGGCAGGCTGCTTGTGGATGGCACTGATGAGGCCGGGGGCCTGCTCTGGGTTCAGTTCGGCGCTCTGGCCGATGAAGAGGGAGATCCGCATTCCATTCTCCTGACGGATGGGGGAATGCGGATCTTATCACGGGGCAGGTCAGGCAACTGCCTGCATCTGGGTGGTCATGGCGATTTCGGCACGGCGGCGTTTCTCCGCCCGGGCCATCAGATACCAGCTACCGAAGGTGAACAGGGATACCGACAGCAGGATCAGGCTCGCGATGGCGTTGATCTCGGGCTTCACGCCGAGGCGCACCGCCGAGAACACTTCCATCGGCAAGGTGGTCGAACCCGGGCCGGAGACGAAGCTCGCCAGCACCAGATCATCCAGCGACAGGGCGAACGACATCATGCCACCCGCCGCCAGCGACGGGGCTATCATCGGGATGGTGATCAGGAAGAACACCTTCCAGGGCTTGGCACCCAGGTCCATGGCCGCCTCCTCGATGGAGAGATCCAGCTCCCGCAGCCGCGCCGACACCACGATCGCCACATAGGCGGTACAGAAGGTGGTATGTGCTATCCAGATGGTCAGCATGCCCCGCTCCGCGGGCCAACCCACCAGCTGGGCCATGGCCACGAACAGCAGCAGCAGGGAGAGACCGGTGATCACCTCAGGCATCACCAGCGGCGCCGTCACCATGCCGCCGAACAGGGTCCGGCCACGGAAGTGAGGGATCCGGGTCAGCACGAAGGCCGCCACCGTCCCTAGCGCCACCGCCGCGATGGCGGTGTAGAAGGCGATCTCCAGGGAGCGGAACACGGACCCGATCAACTGTTTGTTGTCGAGCAGGCCGAAGTACCACTTGAGCGACCAGCCCCCCCACACCGTCACCAGCTTGGAGGCGTTGAAGGAGTAGATGACCATGATGATCATGGGCAGGTAGATGAACAGCAGCCCCAGCCACAGCATCAGCTTGGCAAAACCGAAACGTCTCATGCCTTGCCCTCCAGCTCTTTGGCCTGGTTGCGGTTGAACAGGATGATGGGAATGATCAGCACCGCCAGCATCACCACCGCCAGGGCGGAGGCCACCGGCCAGTCACGGTTGTTGAAGAACTCCTGCCACAACACCTTGCCGATCATCAGGGTCTCCGGACCACCCAGCATCTCGGGGATGACGAACTCGCCCACCACCGGGATGAAGACCAGCATGCAACCGGCGATGATGCCGTTCTTGGAGAGTGGCACCGTGATCTGCCAGAACCGGGTCAGGTTGCGGGCCCCCAGATCGGAGGCCGCCTCCAGCAGGCTCTGGTCGTGCTTGACCAGGTTGGCGTAGAGCGGCAGCACCATGAACGGCAGGTAGGAGTATACGATGCCGATATAGACCGCCAGGTTGGTATTGAGGATCTGCAGCGGTTCGTCGATCGCCCCGATGCCCAGCAGGACGCTGTTGAGCAGGCCGTTGTTGCTGAGGATCCCCATCCAGGCGTATACCCGGATCAGGATCGCCGTCCAGGTCGGCATCATGATGAGCAGCAGCAGAACGGTCTGGGTCTCCTTGTTGGCCCGCGAAATGGCGTAAGCCATGGGATAACCGATCAACAGGCAGAGCAGGGTACTGACCAGGGCTATCTTGAGGGACCCCAGATAAGCCGCGATGTAGAGCTCATCCTCCTGCAGCAGCAGGTAGTTGCCCAGGTTGAGCAGTATGGTGAGCTGATTGTCTGCCCAGCTCACCACGTCCGTATAGGGGGGGATGGCCACGTCCGCTTCGGCGAAGCTGATCTTCACGACGATGATGAAGGGCAGCAGGAAGAAGAGGAACAGCCAGAAGAAGGGGATGCCGATGACCAGCTGCCGCCCTCCCACCTGTTTGAGTCGTCTCAATGCCTTCATGATTGCAGCACCACGCCGCTGTCATCTTCCCAGTAGAGGAACACCTGGTCATCCCAGGTCGGCCGTTTGCCGTGGCGTTCGGCATTGGCGATGAAAGCCTGAACGATTTTGCCCGAGGGCAACTGGATGTGATACACGGAATGGCCGCCCAGATAGGCGATGTCATAAACCTCGCCCTTGGTCCAGTTGAAGTCCGGATGCTCGATCTCTTCCGGCTTTTGCAGGCTCATCAGCAGTTTTTCCGGACGCAGGGCATAGGTGACCTTCTTGTTCTCCGCCCGGGAGCTGATGCCGTGACCCACATAGATGGGCTGCTCCAGATCCGCACAGGCGATGATGGCGTGGTCCTGCTCATCCTCCACCAGCAGGCCGTCAAACAGGTTGACGTTGCCGATGAACTCGCACACCAGCCGGCTGGCCGGGGTCTCGTAGATATCCATCGGGCTGCCGATCTGCTCGATGCAACCGAGGTGCATGATGGCGATCCGCTCGGCCATGGTCATGGCTTCTTCCTGATCGTGGGTCACCATGACGCAGGTCACGCCGACCCGCTCGATGATCTCGACCAGCTCGAGCTGCATGGTGGAGCGCAGCTTCTTGTCGAGCGCCCCCATGGGCTCGTCCAGCAACAGCAGCTTGGGACGCTTGGCCAGGGAACGGGCCAGGGCCACCCGCTGACGCTGACCACCGGAGAGCTGGTGCGGCTTACGGCGGGCGTACTGGGTCATCTGCACCAGCTTGAGCATCTCTTCCACCCGGGCATCGATCTCCGCCTTGGGCAGGCCATCCTGCTTGAGGCCGAAGGCGATGTTCTGGGCCACCGTCATGTGGGGGAACAGGGCATAGGACTGGAACATCATGTTGATGGGGCGTTCATAGGGCGGCATGTCGGTAATGTCGACGCCGTCGAGGAACAGCCGTCCTTCCGTGGGTCGCTCGAACCCGGCCAGCATCCGCAGCAAGGTGGACTTGCCGGAGCCGGACCCACCCAGCAGGGCGAAGATCTCGCCCTTGTGGATGTTGAGAGACACGTTGTCGACCGCCAGCGTTTCGTCGAACTGCTTGCTTACCCTGTCTATTTTGACCAGCACTTCTTTACGCTGCTGGCTGCCCTCGAGGGCTTTCTTGTAGGCACTGGAGGCTATCGCCATTACCAAACTCCCAAAGGTGATTCCGGCCTGGGCCGATCCATCAATACAATCTGGCGCCCCGGGATGGGCGCCAAGGTTAGGTTCCGGATTTGATCTTGGTCCAACTCCGGGTGATCAGGCGCTGCACCGAGCGGGGATGTGCTTCCTGCACATACAGACGCCCAAGCACCGCCTGGGGGGGATAGACTGACTCGTCCTCGCGAACGGCCTTGTCCATGAACTCTCCCGCCTTGATGTTCGGGTTCGCGTAACCCACATAGTCGCTCACCTTGGCGATGACCTGCGGTTCGAGAATGTAGTTGATCAGGGCGTGAGCCTCTTTCACGTTGGTGGCATCGGCCGGGATCGCCATCATGTCGAACCAGAGATTGCCACCCTCCTTGGGGATGCTGTAGGCAATATTGATCCCCTTGCCCGCCTCCTCGGCCCGGGACGCCGCCTGCAGGATGTCGCCGGAGAAACCCGCCGCCACGCAGATGTTGCCGTTGGCGAGGTCACCGATGTACTTGGAGGAGTGGAAGTAGGCCACGTAGGGGCGCACCTTGAGCAGCTGCTCTTCGGCCCGCTTGATGTCCGCCGGCTCATGGCTGTTGGGGTTGAGCCCCAGGTAGTTGAGGGCAGCCGGGATCATCTCGTCCGCCGAATCGAGGAAGGCCACGCCGCACTGGGAGAGCTTCTTCATGTTTTCCGGCTCGAAGATGGTCGCCCAGGAGTCAATCTTGTCGACACCCAGCACTTCCTTGATCTTGTCGACGTTGTAGCCGATGCCGTTGGTGCCCCAGAGGTAGGGCACGGCGTACTGATGGCCCGGATCCACCTTCTCGAGCTGCTTGAGCAGCATGGGGTCCAGGTTGCTCAGGTTTGGCAGCAGGGTGAGGTCCAGCTTCTGGAAGGCCCCCGCCTTGATCTGCTTGGCCAGGAAATTGTTGGAGGGCACGACCAGATCGTAGCCGGTGCGTCCGGTCAGCAGCTTGCCTTCCAGCGTCTCGTTGGAGTCAAACACGTCGTAGATGGTCTTGATCCCGGTCTTCTGCTGAAAGTCACTGAGGGTGGTCTCGCCGATATAATCGGACCAGTTGTAAAAATGAACCACAGGGGCTGCCTGGGTCAGATTTGCAAACCCCAGGGTCAGGGCCAGCGTTGCCATCTTGGTCATGTGCACTTATCAGTCCTCATTTGTGTGATTTTGCCAGTCGCGCATCCATACGCGCCGTCCAACCTGTCGGGTGGTCACCACCCTCCCGGCCGAACTGCGGACCGGGAGGGGTACTCGTCACTCTTACTTGCCTGACTTGATCTTGGTCCAGCTGCGGGTCATCAGACGCTGCACCTTGGCCGGCAGATCCGGGAAGGTGTAGATCTTCTTGAGGGTATCCGGCGTCGGGTAGATACCCGGGTCGGTACGGATCGCCTCGTCCACCAGCGGCGTGGCCGCCTTGTTGCCGTTCGGGAACTGCACCACGTTGGTGATGTTCGCGATCACGTCCGGCTTCATCAGGTAATTGATGAAGGTGTGGGCCGCCTCGACGTTCTTGGCATCCGCCGGGATGGCGATCATGTCGAAGAAGCTGCCTGCCCCCTCTTTCGGAATGGTGTAAGTCAGGCTGACACCGTTCTTGGCCTCGGCGGCACGCGCCTTGGACTGCTGCAGGTCACCGGAGTAACCGACCGCCACGCACAGGTTGCCGTTGGCCAGATCCGAAATGTACTTGGAGGAGTGGAAGTAAGCGGTATAGGGACGGATGGAGAGGAACAACGCCTCTGCCTTCTTCAGCTCGTCCGGCTTCTGGCTGTCCGGCTTGAAGCCCAGGTATTGCAGGGCGGCCGGCAGCATTTCGGTCGGCGAGTCGAGGAAGGAGACACCGCACTCCTTCAACTTGGCCATGTTTTCCGGTTTGAACACCAGATCCCAGGAATCCACCGGCGCCTTGTCACCCAGCACGGCTTTCACCTTCTCCGGGTTGTAGGCATAACCGATGGTGCCCCACAGGTAAGGAATGGAGTACTGGTTACCCGGGTCGCTCGGTTCGAGCGCCTTGAGCAACGAGGTATCCAGGTTTTGCCAGTTGGAGAGCTTGGACTTGTCCAGCTTCTGGAACACGCCCGCCTTGATCTGCTTGGCCAGGAAGGGGTTGGACGGAACGACGATGTCATAGCCCGAACTGCCGGCCAGCAACTTGGCTTCCAGCACCTCGTTGCTGTCGAACACGTCGTAGACCACCTTGATGCCCGTCTCTTTCTGGAAGTCTTCCAGCGTGTTTGGCGCGATATAGTCGCTCCAGTTGTAGACGTGCAACACCTTGTCCTCGGCCATCGCCCCGGTACTCATCATGACCAGTGCCACAGAGGCTGCAATCATTCCCGTTTTGAAAGACATCGTCCTTGTCTCCTAAGCAAATTGTATGCGCAAGCCAACCTGCCCGGCGCCCGCCTATCCCCGCAGCTTTGCCGCCGTCAGATCGAGACTGAGCCTGGCCAGATTGACCAATTCATCCACCTGTTCCTCGGTGATCACCAAGGGGGGCGATATGATCATGGTATCGCCGACCGCCCTCATCACCAAGCCATTGTTAAAGCAGAACTCCCGACAGGTCATACCGGCCTGCAGCCCAGCCGGGAAGCGGCTGTTGGTCTGCTTGTCCTGCACTATTTCCAGCGCGGCCACCAGGCCTTTGCCACGGGTTTCGCCCACCAGCGGATGGTCCGCCAGCTCCGCCCAGCGGCGCTGCAAATAGGGGCCGATGGTATCATGAACTCGCTTAACTATGCTTTCGTTTTGCATAAGCGTAATGTTGGCAATCGCCACGGCGCAGGCCACCGGATGACCGGAGTAGGTGAAGCCGTGATTGAACTCGCCCCCCTCTTCCACCAGTACCTTGGCGACCCTGTCCCCCACCATCACGGCCCCCATCGGCAGATAGCCGGAGGTGATCCCCTTGGCCAGACACATGAGATCCGGCTTGATGCCGAAGCCTTCGCTGGCGAACCAGTGGCCGGTGCGACCAAAGCCGCAGATCACCTCGTCGGCGATCAGCAGGATGCCGTACTTGTCGCAAATGCGCTGGATCTCCGGCCAGTAGCTGTCGGGCGGGATGATGACGCCGCCGGCGCCCTGGATCGGCTCGCCGATAAAGGCAGCCACCTGGTCCACCCCCAGCGCCAGAATCTTCTCCTCCAGCTGACGGGCACGGGCCAGCCCGAATTCGTGGGCGCTCATCCCCTGCCCCTCGCCAAAGTGATAGGGCTGATCGATGTGCACGATACCGGGAATAGGCAGCCCGCCCTGGGCATGCATCCCCTTCATGCCACCCAGGCTCGCCCCCGCCACGGTGGAGCCGTGGTAGGCGTTGTGGCGGCTGATGATCACCTGCTTGTCCGGCTGCCCCTTGCTGGCCCAGTAGTGGCGCACCATGCGCAGCACGGTATCGTTGCACTCGGAGCCCGAACCGGTAAAGAAGACGTGGTTGAGGTGCGGCGGCGTGATCTCGGCCAGCAGGGTCGCCAGCTCGGCAGCGGGCGGGTGGCTGGTCTGGAAGAAGAGGTTGTAGTAGGGCAGTTGCTGCATCTGGCGGGTGGCGGCGTCCACCAGCTCCTGGCGGCCATAGCCCAGGTTGACGCACCACAGGCCGGCCATGCCATCCAGAATGCGCTTGCCTTCGGAGTCTTCCAGATAGACGCCCTCGGCCCGGGTGATGATGCGGCTGCCTTTCTTGTTCAGCGCCTGAAAGTCGGTAAACGGATGCAGGTGATGGCTGGCTTCCAGTTGCTGCCACTCACGGGTGGTATGCTGCATTGCTTGCTCCTCGGTTCCTTCGATTTAAGCGATGTTTGTTGGTCAGTTGATGAGGGGCAGACAACTCCCCCGGTCACGGTGACGCACCGGGTGTCGTGCAGTGCCTGCGCCCCAACTGTCTCGATTCATGCGGGAGGGGCCGGCGGCCCCTCCGGGCGGGGTGATGCGCGACCGGCGCGCATCCGGATCACACGTTCAGCAGCAGGAACTCCCGTTCCCAGCGGCTGATCACCCCGAAGTAGGTCTCATATTCCTTGCGTTTGACCGCCACGAAGGCCCGGGTAAAGCGCTCGCCCAGCATCTCCTTGATGGGGTCGCACTGCTCCAGGTGGCTCAATGCCTCCTCCAGCGAGCGGGGCAGGCTGTAGGGCAGCTCATAGGCGCTCGACTTCATCTCCGGCAGCGGCTCCAGCTTCTCCATCATGCCGAGGTAGCCGCAGGCCAGGGTGGCGGCCAGCGCCAGATAGGGGTTGGCGTCGGCGCCGGCGAAGCGGTTCTCCACCCGGCGGGCACTGGCCTCGGAGAAGGGCACCCGCAGCCCGCAGGTACGGTTCTCCACCCCCCACTGCACGTTGCGCGGCGCGCTCTCGCCAAAGGTGAGGCGGCGGTAGGAGTTGACGTTGGGGGCCAGCAGCGCGGTCACCGCCGGCGTGTATTTCTGCAGGCCGGCGATGAAGTGCATGAACAGCTCGGAGTGGCCGCCGTTCTCGGTGCCGAACAGGTTGCGACCGTTCACATCTTCCAGACTCTGGTGGATGTGCATGGCGGAGCCGGGCTCGTCGCTCATCGGCTTGGCCATGAAGGTGGCGTAAATCCCGTGGCGGTGGGCCGCTTCCCGCATGGTGCGCTTGAACAGGAACACCTGGTCGGCGAGATCGACGGCGTCGCCGTGCAGGAAGTTGATCTCCATCTGGGCGGCGCCGGACTCGTGGATCAGGGTGTCCACCTCCAGCTCCTGCGCCTCGCAGTAGTCGTACATGTCTTCAAAGATGGGGTCGAATTCGTTGACCGCGTCGATGCTGAACGATTGGCGGGCCGTCTCGGGGCGGCCGTTGCGCCCTACCGGCGGCACCAGCGGATAGTCAGGGTCTTCGTTGCGCTTGACCAGATAGAATTCCAGCTCGGGGGCCACCACCGGCTTCCAGCCCTGCTTCTCGTAAAATGACAGGACCCGACGCAGCACGGAGCGCGGCGCGATGTCGATCAGCTTGCCATTGATGTCGAAACAGTCGTGGATCACCTGGGCGGTCGGCTCCAGCGCCCAGGGTACGAAACGAATGGTGTTGGGATCGGGATAGAGCTGCATGTCCCGCTCCAGCGGGTCGATCATGCTGTCGTCATCCGGATACTCGCCGGTCACCGTCTGGGTGAAGATGACCTCGGGCAGCCGCATGCCCCCCTCGCGCAGAAACTTGTTGGCTGGAATTATCTTGCCTCGGGCATTGCCGGTGAAATCCGGAAACAGGCACTCCACTTCCGTGATGCGATTGCTCTCCATCCAGCCCTTGATACTGTCCATGTTAAACCCCGACTCTACGGTTGCCATTGGCAAGGGTGTCTAATATATGGAACACCCTTGTTATCAAATTGTAATCAACACCACCATAAAAGCCCGCCATCAGGGGCAATGTCAAGCGGTGGTGTTTAAAAAACTATAAATAACGGCGCATATAATGACCATCGCGGGGACAAATACTAAACACCCTGGCGTGATAACGACTCACTGCAAGCCCGGTGCCAACAAGCTTGCAGGATCCCCCATGTTCTCAGTCAGCCCCTGTCTGAATCGGGTCATTTTTTTGCAAGGGCGCACAATACTTGTCCTCTTTGCTTTGCATGCCTGCATTTTTTTGGTACAAGGCCCGCCCTGATTTGCACTCTCCTGCTTGGATTTGGTGCAAATTCAGGACACAGGGCTTGGTCTGCAGGCAGACAGCCCCCATAAACAGGGATAATTGGGTTAGTAAACTGACTGGTAGTAAATCGTATGTGTGATTTCATGACTGAAGACCAACTGGCCTTTTACAAGGGACAGATCGAGCGCCAGATCCTCGAACTCGAAGATCGCCTCAACTCCCAGGCCAGCCAGGCCATCGCCACCGATACCAACGAGATGGCTGATGAAATTGACCGTGCCAGCATCGAGGAAGCCCGTCGTCTGGAGCTGAACCGCATCGAGCATGACAAGCTGCATCTGCGCAAGCTGCGTGGTGCCCTCAAGCGCATCAGCGAAGGGGATTTCGGTTACTGCGAATCCTGCGGTGACGAGATCTCCCTCAAGCGGCTACAGGCTCGTCCCGAGTCCCGCTTCTGCGTTGAATGCCAGAGCACCAAGGAGTTCAACGATACCCACGTGTATCGTCGCGTCGCCTGACGCCTCGCTGCCTGCTCACATTCGTGCGGCGAGCGTCGCCAGCGGGGTGGGCCATGCAGGTGACAATGAGGACACCAGGCTGCTCACCCTGGCGGATCACGGCTACGCAGCAAGAGAGTGATAAGTTCTGTTAGACTCCGGGCAAGCCCGGAATCTACAGGAGAGCAGAGAGTGAAATGGTTCCTCAAACTGTGCTTGTGTCTGCCGTTGCTGGCACAAGCACAGACCCTCACGGTCAAGGTTCCCAGCCGGCCGATCAATGACCTCGACAAAGAGTACCAGCTCAAACTGCTGGAACTGGCGCTGACCCATGCCGGCCAGCCGTTTCGCATCAAGCAGGTCGAACTCAATCTCAACCAGTACAGCCTGCAGCAGCAGCTGAGCAAGGGCCAGACCATCAATGTGTTCTGGATGGGCACCTCCAGCGCCCTCGAATCCTCGCTCATTGCCGTGCCGATCCCGCTGTTTCGCGGTCTGGAAGGACTGCGGCTCTCCTTCATCCACGCCGATGCCCAGGAGAAGTTCAACCAGATCAACTCGCTGGCCGATCTCAAGAAGCTGAAGGCGGCGCAAGGGGTGGGCTGGGCCGACAACAAGATCCTCGAAAACGCCGGCATCCCCACCTATTCGGGGCGCTACAGCAACCTGTTTCGGCTGATCAACGACGGTGACAAGCTGGACTTCTTCCCGCGCAACCTGGTGGAGATCTTCGCCGAGCGCAGCGAGCTGGTGGCGCAATATCCCAACCTAGTCATCGATCAGCACCTGCTGATCCGCTACCCCTTCGCCGAGTTCTTCTTCGTCAGCCCGGAATCCCCAAAGCTGGCCAAGGCGATCCAGACCGGGCTTGAGCGGGCCTATGCCGACGGCAGCTTCATGAAGTTCTTCCGGGAGAATCCCAAGATCCGCGAGGCTCTGGCCAGCGCCAATCTCGAGCGGCGGGTCACCATCTCCCTGCCCAATCCCGACATGACACCGTTGCTAAAATCCATTCCGGCCCAATATTGGGAGTATCCCCCGCAGGGATGACGAATCTGCCACCTTAAGGCGAGGTGGTACCAGCAGCGCGCCAGGGAGGTGCCATGAAGGGAATCGAGGAGTGGTTTGAACTGTACGGCCAGAGCCACCGGCACCCGGTCAATGTGGCGATCCACAAGCTGGCAGTGCCCGGTATCTATCTCTGTGCCCTGGCCCTGCTCTGGTGCCTGCCAGCCGGGCCGCTGCCGCCGTCGCTCAACTGGGCCGCTCTGGTCGCCATCCCGGTGCTGGCCTTCTACCTGCGGCTGTCGTTTGCGCTGTTTGTGGGCATGACGGTGCTGACCGCACTGGGGCTGGTCATTTGCCACAGCTGGCAAGGCCCCCTGCTGTGGCCGGCGCTGGCCGGGTTTGTGCTGCTCTGGATCGCCCAGTTCGTCGGCCACAAGATCGAGGGCAAACGCCCCTCCTTCCTCGCCGACCTGCAGTTTTTGCTGATCGGCCCCGCCTGGGTGCTGGCCAGCCTCTATCGTCGTTTGGGCATTCCCTACTGAGGGAAGCCAACAGGAGAGACCATGAGACATCCTCAGATCCTTGCTCGCGCCCTGCCGCTGCTGCTGGGCGCACTGATTGCCGGCCCGGCGCTGGCCGACAATGCCGACCCGGTCGGCGAGGTGAGCACCGCCTTCAAGCTGTTTGGCCCCAACCACAAGATCCTGGTGGAGGCATTCGACGATCCCCGCATCGACGGCGTCGCCTGCTACCTGGCGCGCCCCAAGACCGGCGGCGTCAAGGGCGGACTCGGGCTGGCGGAAGATCCCTCCCACGCCTCCCTCTCGTGTCACCAGATTGGCCCCATCACCCTGCCCGCCAAGCTGAAGGCGGGGGAAGAGGTGTTCGACGTCAGCACCTCGCTGGTGTTCAAGGAGCAGAAAGTGGTGCGCTTTTACGATCAGAAGCGCAACGCGCTGGTCTATCTGACTTACAGCACCAAGCTGGTGGATGGCTCTTACAAGAGCGCGGTCAGCGCCGTGCCCATCATGCCGTGGGGCTGAATCCCCACCATTTATCCCGTGATGACGCCCCATATTTGTTGTAATTTAACTACATCATTATCTGCGGAGAGCACACCATGAGAGTCGCCGTTTTCAGTACCAAGAGCTACGACAAAGAGCACTTCAATCAGGCCAACAGCCAGTACGGTTATGAACTGGAGTTCTTCGACGTGCGGCTGGAGGCCAAGACTGCCCGGCTGGCCCACGGCTTCCCCGTGGTGTGCCTGTTCGTCAACGACGATGCCGACCGCGAGGTGCTGACCGAGCTGGCCACCCACGGTACCAAGGTGATCGCCCTGCGCTGCGCCGGCTACAACAACGTGGATCTGGTCGCTGCCAAGGAGCTGGGGCTGAAGGTGGTGCGAGTTCCCGCCTACTCCCCGGAAGCGGTCGCCGAGCATGCGGTGGGCCTGATGATGACTCTCAACCGTCGCATCCACAAAGCCTATCAGCGCACCCGTGACGCCAACTTCTCGCTGGAGGGGCTGGTCGGCTTCAACATGCACGGTCGCACCGCCGGCATCATCGGCACCGGCAAGATCGGCATCGCCACCCTGCGCATCCTCAAGGGCTTCGGCATGCGCCTGCTGGTGAGCGATCCCTATCCGAACCAGGCGGCCATCGATCTCGGTGCCGAGTACGTGGATCTCGATACCCTGTTCCGCCAGTCTGACGTCATCAGCCTGCACTGCCCGCTGTTCAAGGAGAACTACCATCTGCTGAACAAGGAGGCGTTCGCCAAGATGAAGGACGGGGTGATGATCATCAACACCAGCCGGGGCGGCCTGCTCGACTCCAACGCCGCCATCGAGGCGCTCAAGACCGCTCGTATCGGCGCGCTGGGGCTGGACGTCTACGAGGAAGAAGAAGATCTCTTCTTCGCCGACAAGTCCAACGAGGTGATCACCGATGACGTGTTCCGCCGCCTGTCGGCCTGCCACAACGTGCTGTTCACCGGTCACCAGGCCTTCCTGACCCGCGAGGCGCTGCACGCCATCGCCGACACCACCCTCAGCAACATCCGCGCCATCGACAGTCAGGGTCGCTGCGACAACGAGGTGGAGTAAACCACCGCGCAATAAGCGAGGCGCCGGGTTGTGAGACCCGGCGCCTTCGGGTAGGCTACCAGCCCTTTTTTGCTCAGGAGTCTGGCTGCCCATGTTTATCGGATTTGATTACGGTACCTCCAACTGTGCCGTCGCCGTGATGGAACAAGGCAGCCCCAGGCTGCTGAACCTGAGCGGTGCCCACTACCTTCCCTCCACCCTGCACGCTCCCCACCGGGATGCCATCGCCGGCCTGCTGGCCGAAGGGCTGGCACCCGCCCAGCAGAGCGAGTATCTCAAGCTGCGCGGCCCCGTGGTCACCCGGGCCCAGGCGGTACGCCGCCAGATGCGCGAAGAGGGGCTGATCGACGAGCTCAGCTTTGGCGCCGCGGCGCTGGAGCGCTATCTGGAAGAGCCGGACGACGGCTACTACCTCAAGTCGCCGAAATCCTTCCTCGGCGCCTACGGCCTCAAGGCACCACAGATCGCCCTGTTCGAAGACATCGTCTGCGCCATGATGCTGCACGTGCGGCGCGAGGCGGAGCAGCAGCTCGGCGCACCGATCCGCCGGGCCGTGGTCGGCCGCCCGGTCAACTTCCAGGGGCTGGCGGGGGAAGAGAGCAACCGTCAGGCCATCGCCATCCTGAGCGAAGCGGCCCGCCTCGCCGGGTTCGAGCAGGTGGAGTTTCTCTATGAGCCGGTGGCGGCCGGCTTCGAATTCGAGGCCCGCCTGACCGAGGATGCGGTGGTGCTGGTGGTGGACATCGGCGGCGGCACCACCGACTGCTCGGTGCTGCGGATGGGCCCGAGCCACCGCGACAGGCTCGATCGCGACGGCGATCTGCTCGGCCACAGCGGCCAGCGCATCGGCGGCAACGACTTCGACATCCGGCTGACGGTGGAGGGCATGATGCCCCTGCTCGGCATGCACGAGACCCTCAAGACCGGCAAGCCGCTCCCCCACCCGCTGTTTTGGGATGCCGCCGCCATCAACGACGTCAGCGCCCAAAGCCGCTTCTACAGCCTGGAGACCGCCCGCCAGCTGCAGGATCTGCAACTCGACAGCCAGCCCGGCAGCAAGCTGGGCCGTCTCGCCAGCCTGCGCGCCCACAAGCTGAGCCATCAACTGGTGTGGCGTGCCGAGCAGGGCAAGATCGCCCTCTCGACGCAGGAGTCCAATCACCAATCGCTGAGCGAGCTGGAAAAAGGGCTGGCGGCGGAGCTGACCCGCGAACAGCTGGCCAATGCCTCTGCCCTGCTGCTGGAGAAAATTGGCGAGCTGATGGATGAAGCCATCGCCGCCGCCGGCGTGCAACCGGATCGGGTCTTCATCACCGGCGGCAGCGCCCGCTCCCCGCTGATCCAGGCCTTCATCCGCCAGAAGCTGCCCCAGGTGCCGCTGGAAGGGGGTGATGACTTCGGCTCGGTCGCCTCCGGTCTGGCCCGTTACGCCGAGCGGCTGTTTGGCAGCGGTCAATCCACCCCGATCTGACCCAAATGCAGCCAGGCATGGGGGCTGTGTTGCCATTTAACGACACAGGCCCCACCCACAGGGCGACAGAAGCAGTCGGGGGCACTCCCCCTCGCCCTGCCTGAGGGCACGCACAGAGGGTATGCTTGTCACTCCCACTACCGGAGCCCTTTCATGCCCAGATTCTTGCTACTGCTGCTCGCCCTGCTTCTGCTCAGCGCCTGCAGCAGTACTCCCCGCTTCGCCTCGCAAGACCTGCAGCACCACCACTGGGTGCTCGACAAGCTGGATGGCCAGCCCGTTGCCGCGCCGCGAGACAACCCGCCCGATTTCGAGATAGGTGAGCACTTCACCGTCAACGGCATCGCCGGTTGCAACCGCTACTTCGGTCAGGGCCACCTCGAGGGGAACAAGTTCTGGGTGACCAGTCTGGGCAGCACCGAGATGGCCTGTCTGGCCCCGCTCGATGCGGTGGAGCAGGCGGTGCTGACCACCCTCACCGAAGGGGCCACCCTGGATGGCACTACCCAGACCCTGATCCTGCAGGGCAAACGGCATCGTTTGGAATACACCCTGCGCGACTGGGTGCTCTAGGGCTCACAAACCGGCATCACAAACAGGAACATGTGCCCCGCCTGTGGCACAATATGAGGCAGTGCTCGCAATGGAGGCTGCCTCAGCCATGTCGATGGACCGTCTGTTTGACAAGATCAAACAACTCCCCACTATTCCGCAACTGCTGCATGAGTTGATGCAGAGCTTCAGCGATGAAAATGCCCGCATCGACGAGATTGCGGCCAAGATCGCCATGGACCAGGTGATCAGCGTCAAGGTGCTGCGAATGGCCAACTCGGCCGCCCTGCGCCGTGGCAACGAAGTCACCTCCATCGAACAGGCGGTGATCCGCCTCGGTTTCAACCGGCTGCGCTCTGTGGTGGTCGCCTCCGGTATCATCGGCAGCTTCAAGGCGCCTCCCAGCTTCGACAAGAACAAGTTCTGGACCGAGACCTTCCAGGTCGCCACCATCGCCAAGACCCTGGCCCAGGAGGCCAAGGTGCTCGACCCCGAGACCGCCTTTACCTGCGCCCTCATTCACAACATCGGCGAGCTGCTGATCCAGAGCACCCTGCCGGAAGAGGCGGAGCTCATCAGTCTGGCGATCCAGAAGGGGAGCAGCCGGGTCGAGGCCCAGCGCGAGATGCTGGGTTACGACTACGCCCAGCTCGGCGCCGAGCTGGCACGGCGCTGGAACCTCTCCGAGGCCTTCGTCGATGCCATCTCCCAGCAGCTAGATCCCCTCTCCCATGACCCGGTCAGCAAGGAGGCAGTGCTGATCCGCCTGGCGGTCTTCATCTCCTTCGCCTGGAACGCGGGAGTGCCGGCCCAGGCCATCATTGCCCGCTTCCCCAAGCCACTGGCCGACCAGCTGGGGCTGGATCCCAAGTCGCTCGCCGGCCAGCTCGAAACCTTGCATGAACAGGGCAATGCCCTCGCCGATCTTCTGACTCAATAAGCATCATGACCCATCCATTTCTGTTTCATCCCCAGGTGGCGCCCTGGTTCAAAGAGAGCGCCGATGCCCTGCAACTGACCCTGTTCAGCGAGCTGGATGCCCCGATCCGCGAGGTGTGGCTGCGCCACGAGCCGGACAACGAGGAGTACCTGATCCCGATGACGGCGGTCTCCACCCGCGACCGGCTGCAGGTATGGCAGGCGACCCTGCCGCTCATCAAGGGGCAGGACATTCACCTCTACTGCTTCAAGTGCCTCACCGACGAGGAACAGTGGTGGCTGCACGGGGCCGGCGTCAGCGCCGCCATGCCGCCGCGCGAGCAGCATTTTCGCTTCAACAGCCTGCACCAGCCACCGGCCTGGGTACAGGACCAGGTGTTCTACCAGATCTTCCCCGATCGCTTCTGCAACGGCGACCCGTCGCTCAGCGTCAAGCATCACGAGTACGAGTACCGCGGCAAGGCGGTGATCAGCAAGGTGTGGGGCGAGCCGGTCAGCCGCCACGAAGAAGGCCACGGCGCCTGCGAATTCTACGGTGGCGACCTGGCGGGCATCGATGCCAAGCTGCACTATCTGCAATCTCTCGGGGTGACGGCGCTCTATCTCAACCCCATCTTCGATTCGCCGAGCAACCACAAGTACGACACCCAGGACTACTTCAAGGTGGATGCGCACCTCGGCACCAACGCCCAGTTTGCCGAGCTGACCCGCAACCTGCACCAGCGCGGCATGAAGATCATCCTGGATGCAGTGGTCAACCACACCTCGACCGAGCACCCCTGGTTCTGCCCGCCGCTCGGCGCCCAAAGCAACCCGGACTCACCGTGGCGCAGCTTCTACACCTTTGACAGCGAAGGGGATTACGTCAGCTGGAAAGGCATCCGCAGCCTGCCCAAGCTCGACTTCTCCAGCGAACAGGTGCAGGACGCCGTCTACCGCGCCGACGACGCCATCCTGCGCTACTGGATGCGTGCCCCCTACCAGATCGATGGCTGGCGCTTCGACGTCATCCACATGCTGGGGGAGCGTGGCACCGCCGAGGGCAACCGCGGCCACGTACGTGCCATTCGCGGCGCGGTGAAGCAGGAGAACCCGGACGCCTACGTGCTGGGCGAGCACTTCTTCGAGGCGAGCCAGTGGCTGCAGGGGGAGCAGGAAGACGGCGCCATGAACTACTACGGCTTCGCCCACCCGATCCGCGCTTTCCTGGCGGGTCAGGACATCGCCTACCACCCCATCAAGATCAGCGCCGAAGAGCTGGATCGCTGGCTCAAGCTGGCGCGGGCCCATATCCCGTTCAAGAACCAGCTGGCCCAGTTCAACCTGCTGGACAGCCACGACACCGCGCGCTTCCTCCACCTGCTGGGGGAGGACAAGCAACGGATGCGGCTCGCGGCCACCCTGCTGCTCACCTACATCGGGGTGCCGTCCATCTACTACGGCGATGAAGTGGGGCTCTCTGGCGGCAACGATCCGGACTGCCGTCGCTGCTTCCCGTGGGAGACCACCGCCTGGGATCACGTGCTGCACGACCATTACCGTCGGTTGATCCAGATCCGCCGGCAGCGTCCAGCCCTACGTCGCGGCGACATCCAGACCCTCTATGCCGGCCCGCACAGCTATGTGTTTGCCCGCACCCTGCAAAGCGATCAGGTGGTGGTGGCCTGCAACCGTCACCCCAACGAGCTGCGCACCATCAGCCTGCCCCTGTGGCAGACCGCGAGCCCGGCCAGCCGCTTCACCGACGCCTTCAACGGCGACAAATTCGAAGTGGTGCTGGGCGAGGTGCAGCTCACCATCCCCGCCAACTCGGCCAGAGTGCTGCTCTCCAGCTAGGCGTCAAGAAAGCGGAACCCTGTGTTCCGCTTTTTGTTAAAGCCCCCGAGATCGCATAAAGTTGTTTGAGCTGGGTTGGATTTCTCTATGAATCATCTAGTTAGTTCACTCAGAGTGGAATAAAACTGGCATCATACAAGACCACTTCCGACCCTTTTCGGCTAAACTGGCCCAAGGCACATTAATTGCTTGTCACTTGGCATCACTAGCGAGAATCCGTCATGTTCGACAATAAAACCCTATTGATTACCGGCGGCACTGGCTCGTTTGGCAAGATGTTGGTCAAGACAGTGCTGGAACGCTACAAGCCGAAACGGCTGATCATCTACTCCCGCGACGAGCTGAAACAGTTCGAGATGCAACAGGTCTTCAACGCCCCCTGCATGCGCTATTTCATCGGCGACGTGCGGGACGCCAACCGGCTCACCATGGCGATGCGCGGGGTGGACTATGTGGTGCACGCGGCGGCCCTCAAGCAGGTGCCGGCTGCCGAATACAACCCCATGGAGTGCATCAAGACCAATATCCACGGGGCCGAGAACGTCATCCAGGCCGCCCTGGTCAATCAGGTCAAGAAGGTAATCGCCCTCTCCACCGACAAGGCCGCCAACCCCATCAACCTGTACGGCGCTACCAAGCTGGCCTCCGACAAACTGTTCGTCGCCGCCAACAACATCGCCGGCCAGGATCCAACCCGTTTTGCGGTGGTGCGCTACGGCAACGTGGTGGGATCGCGCGGTTCTGTGGTGCCTTTCTTCCAGAAACGGATCGATCAGGGCGCCACTACACTGCCCATCACCCACGCCGAGATGACCCGTTTCTGGATCACCCTGCAGCAGGGGGTGGACTTCGTGATGAACAACTTCCCGCGCATGAAGGGGGGTGAGATTTTTGTGCCCAAGCTGCCCTCGGTGCGGATCACCGACCTGGCTACCGCCATGGCCCCTCAGCTGGACCAGGAGATCATCGGCATCCGCCCGGGTGAGAAACTGCATGAAGTGATGTGCCCGTGTGACGACTCCTACCACACCTTCGAGTTCGATGACTTCTTCATCATCGGACCGACCATCAACTTCAACAATCGCAACAATGACTTTTCCGTCACCGCCTCAGGTGAAAAGGGAACCATGGTGGCCCAGGGATTCGAGTACAACTCCCGCGACAACGATGATTTCCTGACGGTTGAACAGCTGAAAGCATTGAACAGCAAGGTGGTAATGGAATGATCCCGTACGGCAGACAGTCGATCAGCGAAGCGGATATCGAAGCCGTGGTCGAAGTATTGAGGTCCGATTTTCTGACCCAGGGGCCCGTAGTGCCGCGCTTCGAGCAGGCAGTGGCGGATTACTGCGGTGCCCGCTTCGGGGTCGCAGTCAACTCAGGTACGGCCGCTCTGCATATCGCCTGTCTGGCACTGGGTGTCGGCCCGGGTGACTGGGTCTGGACCTCCCCCATCAGCTTTGTCGCCTCGGCCAACTGCGCTCTCTATTGCGGAGCCCAGGTCGACTTCGTCGACATCGAACCCGATACCGGCAACATGTGCGCCATGGAGCTGGAGCGCAAGCTGGTAGCCGCCAAGGCGCAAGGATGTCTGCCCAAGGTGGTCATCCCGGTACACTTCGCAGGCCTGCCCTGCGACATGCAGGAGATCCATCGCCTGGGACAAAAGTACGGCTTTCGGATCATCGAGGATGCCTGTCATGCTCTCGGCGCTCGCTATCAGGGTGAACCAACCGGCAACGGCCGCTACAGTGACATCACCGTCTTCAGCTTCCACCCGGTGAAGATCATCACCACCGGCGAAGGCGGCATGGCGATGACCAACGACCCTGCGCTCGCCAAAACCATGAGTATGTTGCGCAGTCACGGCATCACCCGGGATCCGGAAGACTTCATCAATGAGCCGGACGGCCCCTGGTACTACGAGCAACAAATGCTGGGCTTCAACTACCGCATGACAGATATTCAGGCAGCACTGGGATTGAGCCAGATGGCTCGGCTCGAGGAGTTCTTGGTTAAACGACGGAAAATTGCAGCGCGTTATCAGGCCGAATTACCACGTCTTGGCTTGGAAGTTCTATCAGACCGTAATAATCGACTCTCAGCTTGGCATCTGTTTGTTATCAAAGTTCCAGCGAAATATCGTAAAACACAGTTCGAAAAGCTCAGAGCACATGGTATAGGCGTAAATGTGCACTACATCCCGATAGGGAATCATCCTTATCATACAGGTGATTATGGGGAGGCTGCATGCTTCTACGAGCAACTGATTACTTTACCGCTGTACCCTACCTTATTGGAACAAGAAGAAGCTCTGATAGAGGTCATCCATCAGACAAAAAATTTCTGATAATCATGAGTTACCCGATGGTAACTCATGATTGTTCATAACACGCTAAGTCCTCTGGCGAATCAAATTCCCCCCACTCGCCTTCATAAGGAATAGCTTTAATCTTTATATCATTTTTTTGAATAATTGAATTTAAAGTTCCAGTCATATGCATATTATCTTGCATTACAACAGGTAGCTGTTCACGATATTCCTCTACACGCCTCCAACCTACTGGGGAAAACTTCAATAGCCCCATATACTGCCCCTGAATCAAAGCAGTATCTGTAGTTTTATTTCCTATTTCGAGGAGATAGCTCTCCTCATCTAGTTTAAAGCTCTCGGCATCAGATAAGGGGTCAGAAAAACGCTGGCGCCATAAATTCAACCAGTTTGGATCATAAGTAATAGCAATATCATCATTAGTATTAAGCAAGCTAGTTACAGCCTCTGGGCTATAAAATATATCGGAGTATGAAACAATACACTCTTCATCCATAAGCCACTCTCGAGCGCAGCATAGCGAGACAACCATGTTGGTTTCAGCCCATCTTGAATTATGAAACTCTACTAAATCATAGGATGTGAGAGTCTCTCTCATATAACCTGTTACAACTGCGATATTTGTAATGCCGGCCGCTCTTAAGGCTGAAAGTTGATGTTCTAGAAGAGGTCTGCCATACAACATGGTAAGGCATTTTGGTTTCTCTGCTGTTATTTCTTTCATTCGGCTGCCTCGCCCTGCTGCCAAAATAATCGCTCTTGTCATATTATCCTCTCGTCACCATTTTATAAAATCTATCAAGCCATAATGGACTAAAAGGTAAATCTCTCTCTGGATGCCACATCCACCCTTCACACGGCCAATCTCTATGTGCAATCGCCTCAATACAGCCTTCTGCAGATCTTGCTATAACAGTGAACTCTTCGGGAACAGATAATGCACCGTAACGATGGAAACTATTAACGCTGGCAGAGATATCACCATGTATATTATGTCTTTGCCCTACATGCCCGGCCACCTCATTCAATGTACCCCCAGACCAAGTGATCAGCATTTGCATTCCACGACAAATACCCAAGGTAGGTACTTTATGTGAGTGAGCCCAGTTCAGTATCTGGGCCTCCGTATTATCCCTACACTGAAAATCACCAATATCATTCCCGCCAGAGAGAATGACCGCATCAGGATCTATATGATGAAGATATTCAAACAGCAATACATCATCCAATACATTAGACACTGGAAAAGGTAGACCGCCAGCAGCTATAACCCATCGACAAAGATTCTCATCCAAGGCGTCACGACTCTCATTCCGTTCCTTGAGATGGTCCACGCGCTGAGTAACTATCACTTTGAACATATCTGGTTCAACTCAATATATCGACTTTCTTAGCAGCACAATTGATTTTTATTCTGCTGAATGATGACCATTTTTTGAAAAGAACCTCACCTGCACCAATCACTGCAGGAATACCCAGTTCACCAGCACGAATAGCCATATGAGAGTTTGCCCCCCCCCAGGCGGTCACCAAGCCTGCTATTGGATATGAAAATATCCAGTCATAGCCAGGGTCTGCACTCTGAATAAATATAATCGCTCCACTGAAGTTATCTTTATTGGAGTCAGTTACCACATGTCCAGTCGTAATCCCTTGGGTGATAAAATTTGGATTTGCTTCGGACAATTCAAATCCCCAAACATCATCCGGTGATGTAATTACGGGAGGCAGAATTATTTTCAAACTATCTTTATATCTACTCATTCCTACATCAATCGAGCGTCGAATAGAATCGACTGGATTGATAGCTCCGACTTGTAACTCCTTGAAGACAGCAATATCACAATATGACATTTCATCTTGACTAAAGCCTAAAGACTCACCGTAAGAACCGACTAATGCAATTATATCTGACAAATTCCGTGTGAACTCAAACTTAGACCATTCTCTTAGCTCAATCCCTGACTCCAAAAATTCAAACAAGCCCACCACATCCGACTTTAATCCATGCTCTTTAAGCAACGCAGAGATTGACTTCATTTGATTAATGGTCAGCGAAAAAGGAGGATTTATTGCTGTCGAACTTGATGAGGAAGTGCTCCAATCAAAATACAAATCTGGGGCCTCATCATAACGGGGGGATTCTATATCATATGTTCCAGGGCGTAAGTGCCCATATTTATTTAAAAAAAGCTCCTTGCTTAAAATGGCTCTATCATGGGATAACTGACCACTAACTGTAGTCAAGCTATTCATGAAAGCATCATAATCATGTTGAGTAAACACGCCGACTCTAACCAGAGACTTTAGAAATTGTACAGCAATAAAACCGGCACGTGCCAATCCCGCAAAAGGTAGAGTTCCATAACGCTTGGTATCTTCAATCAACCAGTAAATGGTATCTAATGTACCAATGCTTGATTGCAGAAGTATTTCTCTTCTCTCTTTAAGAATATCAAGCTTGCTTGCATCCTCTTTCCAAAGCCCCAACTCCGGATCAATAATCTTGTTGGTCAGTTCTTTGAGATGCTCAGTAATGCTTGCTATCTCACGCTCAGAGAAACCTTCATTTTTCAATGACTGCAGTCGCTCATGAAGGTCAAGTGTATAGCATGAGTAGACTATCTCAAATTCTACCTTATCATGTAAATAAGGTTTCTCAAGTAGTCTGTCTATATATGCATCGACCAATTTTCCGGCAACATTATCTGGCAAGTTGGCAGGAATGAATGAGTTGAATGATATGCGAACATCAATATATGGCATGCCATAAAAATGTAGCATCAAAGGAAAACTTCTAAGGTTACGATAGCCGTAGTTATTTCGTTGATAGGCCCATGTGCTATCTGTTATAAGTTCACGATATAGTGATAAAGCCAGTGGCTTTGGTCTTAACCCAATTATTTCGGCAGGATTCCAATCAGGCATCACACCGTAAACCGTCCTCTTTCCCATCAGAAATGGGTGTTCACACATGCCCAATTCCACTTTATCTACAATCTGTCTTAATTTATTATGATGCTCTTTATCCGAGTCAGGCTGAGCTTTCAATATGAGGGGTCTGGCTTGTAATAACCACAGAGTCAAACGGTCGCCTGATTTTGTAAAAGCAAACTCACAATCGACAGGCATCCCTCCAAAATATATCAAAAGCTCATCAATCAATTTTATAACTTGTGATATATAAGGATTTTCAATTTTATTTGCAGAAACATGGCTGGATGAGACCCATATTCTCCCTCCACATCCTGATGTGATAAAAGCAGTATCATTACCTTCATGCCAATTAATCACTCTATAAGGAGAGCAAGTACTTGGATCGTGGCTAAACGCGACGCCGGACAAGACAACATGCTCCAGCATTGGCTGTATTAACACCTGTTCATTATCGTCAGGGTGATCGCCATACGATGAAAAGACTTGAGAGACAGCTGATGCCAAACAGTCAATTTCGACATTCGCAACAGAGAGAAATGCCCCCGCATTAGAATGAAAATGGTTATCTTCTGCCAAACAACTAGATCTTACAATTAATCGACCAGGAATATTATCGTGTACTGACCTTATGATAGCATGGTGATCCTCAATCCATTCTCCATAAGAAAAATATATAGAAAATGGAATGCTCGCACTTAGCCTGACCCCATTTAAGGCAGCCAGTGTTTCCGCTTTAGTACCAAATTTAAGCATCATTAGTCACCATATATAATAAAAAGCCACCGCATCTAAACAGTGGCCACTGATTTTATTTTAATTAAGCCATGTAAGTTTTTATTAATGATAATGATTTAGATGGCTTTTCTGGCAGACCAGGCTCTTGTTAAGTACTCAGCTTCAATAAAATTCAGTCCTTTAATCTTGGACTCAACAAAATTAATAAAGTCATCAAACAGCTTGCGACCAAGTTGAGCCTGAAGATCATTAACTGAATGCCATGCCCCCAAATAACGCTCTGGTGTCATGTATACAGAGTGACGACCTTCTATGTATATCACATCATCAAAGTATGGGCTGTCGTTTAATTTTTCCGTTAAAACATCAGTAATACCTGATCGTCCAGATGATACTCTATTTATATCACTTTTTAAGAAAGTTAAATGGTTCTCTATTTCCACTAAAAGTGGGTTGGTTTCTATCAGGCGAGGATTCCATAATGCAACAAATCGACCATTGTCTTTTAAGATTCGATGAAATTCTTGCGTCGCCTGATCAAAATCAGCCCAATGAAATGATGAGGCCATAGAAATCAAGTCACAACTTTCGGATAATAACCCCGTATTTTCACCAGAGCCAGGCCTCCATATCACATCAGGAAATTTAGTATTATTGGATGTATCTGAGATACCAAATCTTCTCATGTCGTCATTAGGCTCAACAGCAATAACACTCTTAACGCCAGCCTCCCTGACCATTCGAGTCCAAATTCCAGTGCCAGCACCAACATCAACAAAATCGATCTCATGCACAGGCTTATCAACAAGAGACAGCAGGGCCCTTAATACAGAAGCACTATAATCCGGTCGATTTTTTGAATATCGTTCAGCCAGACCAGTAAAATCACCTTTATTTACATTCATTTATCACTCCCTTTAATTTATTGTATATATATTCAGCATTTTCTTCTGCATCAATTTCTTCTGAGTAATTTATTTTTAAATCTGGATGCTTTGGATATTCACTTTGGATATCAAGTCCACATATATTATCTATATGACCAGCAGCATAGTCTTTGTAGAGGCCTTTTTGATTCCTAGATGAAAGAACATTCAAAGGAACATCTAAATATACTTCATAGTACCCCAGTATATTATCTCTATTCCATTTATGTATTTCGTGAAATAGTGATATCGTAGATATTACAACTATTAAACCTTGCTTAGACAGCATGTCACAAAGAGCAGAGTACTTATAAGCTATTCTCAATCTATTAATTGGTGAGTGGGGATCGTCAGTAATATCTGAAAAAAGAGCGCACCTTAGTTCATCACCATCCAAGTGGACAATACATTTCCCTTCTGCTCTCAATTTCTTTACCAGATACTTTCCCACAGTTGTTTTTCCAGCACCAGATAATCCAGTAATCCATATTACCATGCTATAGTCACCAAATATTAAATACTAATCTATATTTTAGAATGTAAAAACTATCGTTCTGTACTGAACCATGTATGCAGGACATATAATGGATATGCATAGAATGACATCTATACTGGCATATTCTCCAATGCCTTTTTGTAAGCAGAATATAGAGCCATTATATTGATAGTATTTGATACTCCAATTTTTGATAGCTGTAACTCTATTTCATGAGACCATTCACTAATAACAAAAACTATCGATTCAGGATGTTCTATCAGAATATCTGGAGGTAAAATTAAAATACCATTTATTTCCTTACCCCACTTCCTAGCGTCATTATCAATGATGCCGGACAACAAACCGTTAAATATCCCTGATGTTATTAGTGAATACCCTCCTCGCCCCATACCAAACATATAAATAGGAGCACCATTTGATGAATGGATTTTATTAAGAATTTCGTTAAACATTTTTATTATGGTAGAGAATATTTCATCATTATGTTCTTGGTTATAACAACTATTAAAAACAGCCAAGAAGTCATTATTTACGATCACCTCCATTCATCACCCCATATGGTTTCTATTTCAGGGTATTTTTTAATAACATTCTGATAATCAGATCGACAAATTATATTTAAACTTTGTATGATCGAATCGGGTAGGTAATGAAGCTTATTTTCGTTATAAACATCAAATTTAAGTAAAACTAGTAATGACCATTCATCAATCTTACTTTCAATTATACCTTTGATTTTTTCAATTCCTATTATTTTTACAACACCTCTTTTTGAATACATTTCTTCAACTGTAATATAAACATGTAGATCACCAAATTTACAACCGATAACCTCTCCTAAAAGATATGCACCTTGTGGTATAGGGTTATTTTTCCTCACCAAATATAGGGAAAGTCCATCGACTCCTTCCTTTATAACCAGTGGCATATTCTCGATAAAAAAGTCTATATCCCTATAATCATGCTCAAACTCTACTTTTGTTTTTATTTTCTCTACACCGATCCAAGACAAAACATCATTCATTGTTTCCATAAAAAAATTTTTTGATAACCTAGAGAATTCAACAATCTTAACGTCATTAAATAAATCATAGTACCTAGAATATTTTAATGAATGATTAAAATCAAAAGTTCCTGCATTAGACATATAGGACTCAATACAAGGATGGCTTATATCTTTGATAATAGATTGTCGTAGTGATGTGTTGTAACATGCCTTAGCTTGATCATATGGATGCCTTACTGGATGCAGAAGCCTATCGTACCTTATAGGCCTCCTACCATTTAATAATTGGCTGACATCATGATCATGCCAGATAAATACATTATGTGTACACTTAAGATAATCTATATATTTTTTATCATTATACTTATCGACACAAAATGACGTCCCATAATAACCAGGACAATATAAATCAGGATGTTTACTTATAAATTTACATATAGAGTCAGTACCAACCCTATATCCGCTTAAGATAGTCGTGTCGAATATCATACAATACTCATCAAGGATTTCTTAACAGAATTTTCTACAATGACAATGAAGAGTCGCACTAATTAATATACGCTAAAATAGTTATTATGCCATACGTATACCCCCCCCTTAAAATTACATTCCTTTCGCAAATGAATATATATATCCAGCATGGAGTAATATGAACATATAATTATGCTATCAATACTACTATTTAAATCGATAGCATTGGTAGACATGATCTGATGATTGTCAATATGCTTCCCGATTCTTTCTGGCGATGAATCAAAAACATGATCAATCAAAAAATTATTATTATGTTCACGATTCCATTTTATGAATTTTTTACTAATTTCTCCAGACCCAAACAAGCATACACGCCCTCTTTTCAGACTGTGGCCATCGTCAACGTTTTCAATAGAGTAGTCGCAATGTATTATTGGATTAAACTGCTTCATCCTACTCGTCATTAAGGAAAATACAGTCTCCACTTGTTCTGAAGTTTCGCCACCCTTTCCCAAAAAAGCAGCTATGCTTCTTGAAAAAAATTCCTCGCCAGCATCATTCCACCACATATCAAGCAGATATGTTAACTTATCACAGTCAATAGAGTCATTAATCTTATAAAGAAAGTCACAAACAGCAGATAGCCCAAGTTGCCAATACTCTTCAGCAAATTCAGGCGCTCTGCGGCAGGCCTCTGCAAGGAAAATGAGATATCTATGATCATCATCATTTTTATCTATGAGAAGCAGCATTAATTTATGAAATGGTATTTTATTATTCAGTGAGAAATATCTTAGGAGTATTTTATGTGATATCAGATCAATATTTTCTAAAGGGTAATTATCAATGATATTCACACTTTTACCTGACAAAATCTCTGCCAAAGTAGATATAGAGCGCCCTACATTATAATATCCATGACTTTCAGAAAATAATATCCGTTCACTCTTTGTTAAACTCATTGAGTTTGCAATTGCATACTCAATGCCTGATTTTAATTCACATGTAGTAGATGCAATAATAGTTCTTTTTTTATCCCTTGTGTCTGTATGAGTGTTTTTTATCCGACTGAAAGGAGAGTAAATTATATTTACACCACCTGACGCCATAAATATATGCTCTCGATACTCATAATGAGTTATCATCACCGCAGCATTTATATAATCATCAACATAATCAGGTGCCACACTATATATAAAGTTTTTATTGTTCGAATGAAGTTTCGATATTTTTTGCAGTGCCGGATGATATATATCATCAGGATAGGGTCTGAAGACCAGTCTATTATTTGGGAAAGTATCAAGGATATAAAGAATAGTGCTTTCGATAGAGGATAATACCCATTCCTCCTCTACAGACAAGTGAGATATATGATATATGATATCTTTTGGATTATTGGTAGCTTTATTTATAAATCGATCTAACTTTGGAACTCCAAAAGGGATTAATTTTACCGAATCAGAAGTATGCTTCATAACCTCTTTAGTGTATACATTTAAATATTTCTTTCTTTCAAATTCACTCTGCCTCTTGGAGCCAATAAGTAGGGTGTCAAACTCATAAGCACCGCCAAACTCATATAAAGAAACATTAACATCAACGTCAACACCATGTGAAATTCCAATTTTCCTTATACTTTTAGGTAAGAAAAATGAATAACACATATAATGCTCTTGTATCACAACAGAAGATAAAAAATCTAGTTTCGAGAAGTCTCTCCCATGGCACAGAAAGACGTTACAGTCATATAAGTTATCAATATACCATGTTGGATTACTCAGAAACTCTTCTTTCGCTATAATCACAAATGCAATAACACCATGTGTCGACGAATATTCTTTTAATTCACGGACTAGTTCAATTAGTTTGTGTGTATAAGATGCAGGATATAATCTGAAACCGACTAATTTACTTTCTTTTGACAGAGTAATTAATTTATTTAGTTGATTATCGAAGATACTATCTATATTTTGTTTAAAACTATCACTCCCTATTTCACAATAATTAATTAAGGAGGATAGTGTTATGAATCCTTCATTGAAGTTATTACTATCACTTTTTATTTCTTGAACTTTAATATTTATCATGGTGAGGAATAAAAATCCATAATTATATATTATATTGGCAGGAAGAATACGTGAAATTATAGTTCTTTTTTTTCACATATTATCATTTGTGTGGACTGGTTATAGTTTGAAAGTCTATGGTCTATAATATTAAAATGACTGCCTATATAATGACTAAATTCATTCATGGTCCACTCACGCTGGTGTGCTGGATTTCGAGGGGGACCATAAAAGAATGGATCATTATTCCCATATAGAAAATCTTTCGCTGGTGTAGATAGAACTAGATACTTAAAGTTTTGTTGCTTTATATACTCTAGAGCATCATCAGGATCAGGAAGGTGTTCAATAACGTCAGAAAAAATAATAATATCACAGCTAAACTGATTTCTGGGGATGAAGTCAGTCTCCAACCAAGTTCTATCGGGATACTTATTGCGAAGGGCGGCAACATTCTCCGGCAGTTCTATACCTATCGTGTTATAGTTTTTGAAATAAGTTATAAGTTTATAAGCAGAGCCGCATCCAATGTCAGCTATACTCGAAAAATTATTTTTCACCATTAGTCCTAAAGCAAAAAGATATACTTCTAATTGCCAGGTATCTGTCTCCTCAAGATCATTATAATGGTAATATTTGTTTGGATATAAATACTTATATGGTATACCGTATTTTGATGAGTCGATCAAATCTATATATTTAATGTAAGGACCACTAGTTAATATTGAAATATCTTTATCTATCAATTCTGCGGCTACCGGTACATCCACGGTTGAATGCCCAATATATATATCTTCATTTTCGGTTAACGTATGTCTAAAAGGATAAGCACCATCGAAATATACTATATTAGTATAGGATACATTATCATCGATAGATAAAGTGAGCGGTATTCCATTTATTTCTTCAGAAAAAAATACCGTCAGGTTACATAATGACCTCTCATGAACCATGCAATTTAAAGATAGAGATAAAAAACACTCCCTATAATTGATGCTATGGTTTTCCCATCGAATGAAATTCCCTTCTGGGAGGGGCATATCGTTAGATATAACTGCGATTGAATAGAATTTATTTTTTAATAGCCTTAATATTTCATTTGAAAATGGCACTGAACTTTTATCGATAAACCTGATGCATAATTCACTATATTTTTTACTTTCAATTGCCTGTATATATTTTTGATACTCTACAAAGCCATGCTTAGTATTAACATACACACTTGCATTCGAAATACTTCTCGCTATATCGTCCCAATATGCCGGACTACTTATAATAACAACATCATCCTTCCTGACAACTGATGAACGATAAACATTATAACCTTCTTTCTTTGTATCAATATAACCAGAAAATATACAATTATACTGCTCTGCTATCCTCTCCTTTAAACTTAATGAAAGATCATTATATGGAGATAGATACACTTCCCTGCCTTCTATGAAAGAAAAAAAATCGCAGTTATTAATAAACATACCTTATCCTTACCATGATCAATAAAATACTTTACTTACATTTCAAAAGCCATTTTTCAACATCATCTGAGTACATTCGAACACCATACTTAGAGAAAGCAACATCAGCTGAACTTTTTATGGTTTTTAAATCGTACCTCACGTTATTGTATTCCTCATCTGATGGTCTGGCATGATCATGGACCATATAAAAATCAGATATGTTTGCAACCTTAACGCCTTTTTTTAATAGAGATATTGAAAATATCACATCTTCAAATCCAATGAACATGTCTTCATCAAACATCCCATGAGAAATAAAAGAATTAACATGGTAAATTGCAGAACCACCAAATAGAAATGAACCAAAAACTATCTCAGAGCCATTGGTATTCTCCACGATTAATCTATGGCACCCTCCAGGAATGAATGGTGTAACACTGACATTGTCTCCTTTAATCACGACATTTCCACCAAATGAATATATTGTATCTCCATCACCATTTAATAATGGTAAATTTATATATGGTGTTTGAAAGTCAATAATAGTCTGGCAAATAGAGTGGAGCGGATTATCGATAAAGAAAATATCGTTATCTACGAAAAAAACCCATTCTTTCGTAACATATTGCAGAGCATAGTTTCTACCTTTTGCAACACCATAATTCTCATTGTTTAATATCATTCTGTGATTTATGGTGAAATCATCCAAGTAGCTCTGCAATTTAATTATTTCATCTTTTTTAGAACCATTATCAAATAAGATTATTTCTCCAGCAAAGTCTGAAATTCTATCTTTGATCGATGTCAATAACCTAACAGTCATATCAACTCGCCCGTAGGATAGAATTACAATGGCAAGATTGTCACCATTGATACCTGTTGGTTTATAGAACAGTCCTCTACTATCGGAATGTGATATTATTTTAGATTGGTTACTCTTAACTATTGATCTGAGCAAAACAATTTTTTGAGTTGGCACATGTAAGTTCAACAACTGTTCATATATTTCATTTTCAAAGGAGCTAGCGATTATTATTAGATCATAACTAAGATATATAATCTCTTCCGGTCTTCTGATAAGAAGACCATCCAACTCATTTGAATCAGAACGAAGATTGTTATCAATGAAGGATATAATATTAAATTTATCTGCCAGTTCTTCCTTATTCAGCTTGTAGAGACTTCCTGTACCAAATACAAGGACATCTTTTTTATTTACCATATTCATACGCTCACCGATATCATTGATTTAGTAGACGAATTATATATCTCTCTAACATACTGATTTATTGATAATCTCATTCCATTTTTTGACTTCGTTTTTACCCGATAAAATAATTTGTCCACAAGCAGATTTAAACTGCAATACAGCTCGATACATTGGGGAATCAAGAAAATATGTTAATGCACTCACCAATCCACTTTCACTGTTATCACACAAACAAGCATAACTGCCATGTGCCACCATGCCAGAGTTGCCTTCACAATTAGTGGCAATAATAGGTATGCCAAGAATTATTGCCTCGCCAATGGCAAGTGGATGCCCCTCACTAATAGAGGACGATACTAAACATTGAGCTGACTTAATATATGGATAAGGATTATCTAACTTCCCTAATAAAATTATATACTCTTTCATATCTAATGAATATATCAGGTCATCCAGAGCTGACTTTAGGGGGCCATCCCCTATAATAACCAGCTTGAGGTCTTCCAGGCCATTTTTTTTAATCTTGGTGAAGGCACGAATCAACCTATCGAACCCTTTAACTTCAACTAGTCTCCCAACAGCAACGATATATGGATATAATATTTGAGAGTCATCCTCAATGTTGGCGTTACTATTGATAACCTCAATATCAAAGATATTTCCTATTACGTTTGACTCATAGCCCCTCAATCCTATTCTCTCATTAAACCCATTCTTGACAGAATTAGATACAAAGATAAGCCGGTCCATATTAGCATAAGCATCATACTCTGCTTTCAATGATGCGTAATAAGGAGCACTAATATGATGAGAAAATAAGTTCGCATGTACACAAGCGACTTTATCGTTGCTATTTATTCCTGAGACAAGATAAGTAGAGAGTCCTTCAATATATGCAATAGCAATATCGTATTCATTTTGGCAGAATAATCGAGCACATATGTCCTTGGCGGAAAAATGCATAAAAAAACAACGAGATAGCAGCCTGTTTTCGATAGATGAAAAGATCTCTACTACGGGAAGAATATGGCTAAGCGCATCAAAATACTCTCCGCCTCCTTCAATGACAATCAGAAATATTTTTTCTTTCTCTTCAATTCTGCGGCATAAATTTAATAATGCTCTTTCAGCCCCACCATTCCCTAAAGAGTTCATCACTATCAATCTCTTCTTTGTTAATGAAAGAGATGCTATCTTATTTACGGCTATAAGGAGCTCATCATGCTCATTCAAATAATTAGCAACACTTTCACGAATCAAAAGATCATCATATATATTTACAATAGCATTATTATTTATACCAAGAGAAATGAGATTTTCCTTTATCTCTTCAAAATACATGCTCGCGACAATGACAAGTTCAAAATCCAAACATATAATATCCGAAGGTGATACAATCCTAACCCCATCAAAAAATTGTCCATGTCGCGTTGTATCGTTGTCTGAAATAGCCGCCAGTTGATACCTAGATTTTATAAATGGAAGGAATACTCTAAACAACCCACCAGCACCAAAGACAATTACTTTCTTCATTTTTATGTCCATCAAGCTAGTTGTGACTCAGCCAAGAATACAAAATCATCTCGACATGGCCCATGGCTTTTATAAAGGTGGTGTGATACCTTGTTTGCCAAGCAAATTTTTAACCATCGCTCTTCAATTACAAAAAATTCATCAGGTAGTTTTAACTCTGCCCTGATATCAGTCAAAATCAAGCCAGCAGCTACCACTTCCGACGTATCCATTGAGGATAATTCAATTATTTTACGCCATAGAGCAAGAGAGCCAATATTTCCACCAAGCTGATTAACATATAGCTCCGTAATTTTGGTGAAGCCTGTTGACTGTACTTCTCTATATATCTCGCTTACCTGTTGGTGATGTGTCCTGTAGTAAACAAGAATACATCTCAGGTTGTGAAACTTCCATTTCTCATTGGCCGCTATTTTGCACCAAAGGGCTGCATCCTCAATATGAGGCCACTGAGACTCATATTCATATTTATCAAACACAGACTTTCTAATTAACACCGACGAATGCTGAAAACCAGATGTTCTAAAAATAAGCAAATTTTTTATAAAATTGTCATCTTGTCTGTGGTGCCATACTTCATTTATCTCACCGAAAAGCTTAGCCCACCCTCCTAATATATATACATCAGGATGACTCTTCATAAATTCAACTTGCCGTTCGAATCTATCTTTTATAGAGATATCATCAGCATCCATTCGAGCGATGAAAGTCCCTCGTGCAAGTTTAATGGCTTTATTCAAACTATATACCAGACCTTTGTTGCCCTGACGATATAGTCTTATTCGCTGGTCTTGTTTGGAAAGAGCTTGTAGGATGTGGTGTGTATTATCTGTTGACCCATCATCTATGATGATGAATTCGAAATCTCTAAAGGTTTGAGAAAGAATACTATTGACAGCCTCTCCAACAAACTCTTCGCAATTGTAGACGGGCATAACCACTGATATTAATGGCAACCGAATATCCCGCATTTTATCAAAATACAATAAAGCATTTATAACCGCATCATCCATATCAAAATAGCGATATTCGGCAAGGCGGCCCAAAGCAATCAATTGCGGGAACTGGACCAACTCATCACGACACGCTTGGTAATGCTGTTTGGCTGCATTGGTAAATAGCGGGTAGTAAGGCTCTAGCCCCTGGTCCGGCTGATAGTCACAGGGATATTCGTAAACGATGCTGGTACCGGGATGTACCTGCCTGCTGAAATGCTTGAACTCGGTGATCCGCGTGAAGGCTTCTTCATTTGGATAATTGACGGTGGTAACCGGTTGAAATTGTTCCTGCGCCAGATGGCGATGCTCAAAACGCAGTGAACGGTATGGCAGGTAATTCCCCTCTGCCGACAGCAGATGATCCAGCATCCCAGTATAGACCAAGGGGCCATCAAATTGCTCGCCATCCAGCAGCACCCGCTTCTGCTGCCAATCCAGCCTGACGTGTAGTGCCATTGGGGTCGACAGCTTCACGTCAATCAGCGGATGCGCAAGCATGCGCTCAAACATGGCGGTATAGCCTGCGGCCGGCACCGCCTGCCAGGGGTCGGTGAAGTAGCGATCATCCCGACTGACCACCACGGGTACCCGCGCCGTCACCTCGGGGGAGATCTGCTCGGGCGGTACTCCCCACTGTTTGCTCGTGTAGTTGACGAACGCCTTCTGATAAATGAAATCCGCCAGTTCACCCAGCAGGGGAGACTGCTCCTTGCGCAGTTCGAGAATCGGCACTCTGGCGCCATCCCCGAACCGGGTGCGCAGGGCCTCAATCATGGCGCTGGCCTTGTCGGCGGGGAAGCAGAGCTCGATGCTGGTCAGGTTGAACGGGATAGGCACCAGTTGCCCGTCGATGCGCGATAGCACGCGATGCTCGTAAGGCAACCACTCGGTAAACTGCGACAGGTAATCCCACACTTCCTTGCTGTCGGTATGGAAGAGGTGCGGCCCATAGCGATGGATCAGCACGCCATGCTTGTCATACTCGTCGAAACAGTTGCCCCCGATGTGGTCGCGCTGTTCCAGCACCAGCACCTTCCAGCCAAGCTGGCTGGCCATTCGTTCAGCCATGACGGCGCCCGACAGCCCGGCACCAATGACGATTGCCTGATAACTCACGCCGCTTCTCCAAACAGTTGTTGCATGACCCGGGCAGGATGGGCTCGCTGCGCCCACGCCAGCTGATGGCGCTCGTCGAAAAACCAACCGGGTGCCAACTCCGCAACCTCTACAGCCGACTGCTCGATGAGCTGTGTGAAGCGGGTGACATCATCCTGCCGCAAAAAATAGAGCGCGGCAGAGTAGTAGTGATGGGCACGCCCCTGGGCAATGATCACCGGGTCCGCGCCAAACGCAGCCGCATTGTCACAGGCGCGCAGCAGGTCGCGCAGCGACTGTTCACGGCGTTCTGCCGACTGGCGGGTCTGCCCGCCGAAGCTCTGGGTATGGAAGCGATAACGCCCCAACAGCTCGGGGACGAAATCCAGGGTGCCCGGATTGAAGGAGAGATTCAGGATGTGCCAGGGGTAATCGAGAATGATCTTGCACCCCTCATCGATGGCATCAGCCATGCCGTCATAACGACGGAACATGATGGAGCTGGCATTGACGAAGACCCCGAAGCGGATCAGCGCCTCCCGCGTCATCACGGGTTCGAGGTAACGGGCATTGTAGTAATCACGGGTGAAGAGCTTGATGCGCGCATCGGTCTCATCATCAAACATCTCCGCCTCGTGATAGCAAAGCGTGCAGCCGGGGTGCGCGTCCAGATAGTCGGCCTGACGCTGCAGCTTGCCCGGCAAGGCCAGGTCGTCGCCATCCACATAGGCAAGGTAGGCCCCTTGTGCTTCACCAAGCAGCCGCTTCTGGGTTCTGGCCAGCCCCATGTTCTGTTCGTTTTGCAGGGCCCTCAGGGCCGGCCACTGCCGTGCCAGCCGTTGCATGATGGACCAGGAGTCATCACTAGAGCCGTCATCGATGGCGATCACTTCGAACTCGAAATCCGTCTGCTGCTCGAGCAGGCTGAGCAGGCAGGGTTCGATGAAGCGCGCCAGATTGTAGACGGGCACCAATACGCTGACTTTCATAGGGAAATCCAAGGGAAAATGAATAGAAAAGAAGCAGATGGGAGAAAATGGGCAAGGCTACCGCACGGTCCCTGTCAACCCTTCTCCCTCTCTGTCAGGTTTTACTGCAAGAGGTATGCCTGACCAAGCTAATCCATTGAAGCTGCTGGATTTATGTGAGCTACACCCGATTATTCACGTCGGCTGAGGCCACGACTGCACAGTTGCAGCATGTCGATGCCATCCCAGTGCCATTCGAATGCGAGCGCCTGTCCCGGCGCCACCACCCGGTCAATCCGGCAGGTGGGGGCAGTCGGCAGCGCCGCTTCGACCCCGCCCCTGTCACCGCCGACCCAGACGCAGGTCTGCATGTCCCAGGGCTGTGCCAACAGCTCATTCAGGGTATCGGCCACAAATTCGGCAACTGTACCTCCTCCGACGTGTGCGAGCCGCAGCGTGCGGGTCGGAGTCAATAAGGTGACGCCGGGCAAGCTGGTCACCTTCATTGCCCCCTGCTCGGCGGCATTTTGTTGACTGTGGATGAGTCGTTCCATCGCCAGGGCGGGATCGGCGGCAAAGGGAGCAAACAGGGTTTCCAGCAAGCGGCGGCGCAGTCCCTCGTCGGGTTCACCCAGCCAGCAGAGGGTGGTCGGCGAGGCGCAGGCCTGCTGATTGAAACGGGTGCAGTCCTGCTGCAAGGCATCCAGCGTCCGTTGCCACTCTTGCGGATCTAGTCCGGCCAGCCAGCGGCTGTCGAGCACCGCCATCGAGCGGCGATCCGGAAACACCACTTCCTGTGCCATGGGGGCCAGGGGAATGGCCCGCACCTGGCGAATAGTCTCGTCGCCGCCCCAGATGATGCGCAGCCGGCAGCGCGCCGACAGCCTGGTTGTGATGCCCTCGTCGTGGTCATAGCGAATGAAACGGGTACGGGCTGCGATCTCTTGCCATTCACCGAGGTTGAACAATTCGTTGAGGATCGCCAGCATGGCCTCCTGCTGCGGATCGCGGCGTGACGACAGCCGCACCACGCAGGGGTTGCCCATCAGCAGAGCCACCAGCCAGGAGTAGAAGGCCACCGTCGGCACGTTGGAGGGCACCAGGTGAAAAGTGACCCCCAGCGGCCCTCGTCCCTGCAAACGCTGCTGTTCTCTGGCCAGCTGGCGCGGCCGCAGCCAGAAACCGAACGCGGCCAGATCGGGGTGACGACGCCCCTCCTGTTGCAGGCGGGTCGACAGCGCCGCCACGAAGTCGCAGATGACGGGGGCAAAGCAGGGCAAGGGCTGCGGGCAGAAAGTCTGCCAGCTCGCCGCCGGTGCCACGAAGCCGACCGCCGGCCCCTCCTGCCAGAGCCCGGTGGTCACCCCGGGCGGGGTCATTGGAAGGTGTCGCTGCATCCCCTCACCTCGGCGCCGTGCTGGCGTCCCGCTACGTGAAAATAACGGCCATGGCGGCCACAAGGGCAGTCATCCTCTCCCAGCAGCACGCCAAGATCCTCGCTCAGCAGGCTGTGGCCGGGATAACTGCCGGGAATGGCGGAAAGCACCTGCAGCAGGCCTGGGCTGCCAATCCCGAGCGGCTGATGGGTGAGCGGATCACGCACCTGTACATCGGCAAACACGGGAGCATGCAGGTGACCCTGCTCGCACTCGACGAAGATGGAACCCACCTGCTCCACCATGCCGTAGAAGTTGTGCACCCGGCCCAGCCCCAGCAGTTCGCGGCAACGGGCCTTGAAGGCAGGATTGTCCACCGCCAGGTGCTGCAGCTTCTTCCAGCCGCCGCTGTGAAACAAAATGCCCTGTGTCAGCGGCAATTGCAGGCCGCGCGCGCGCAGCGGCTCCAGCAGGCATTGCCAGACCATGAAGGTGAAGCCGAACAGCAGCACCGGCTGGCCGGCATATTTGTCACAAAAAGCCTCTATCACCGGCCAATTGGGCCTCATCTGCTCGTCGAGGGCATAGGTGTGGTCACGACCGAGGAAGGAGAGCCCCAGCGCGCCCGCACCGCGCGCCGAAAAGCCGCTGCGGTTCTGGATGAGGGCGGGCTGCTCCACCAGCAGCATGGGCAGGCGCTGCTTGCCGACAAACTCCTGCAGGATCTTCACCAGCACCTTGCTCTGCAGGGCGGCGGTCTCCCTGTCCAACACGATCCGTGATGGCGAGCCCGTGGTGCCCGACGAGGTGAGCACCTTGAACACCTCGCTCTGCGGCACGCTCTGCCATTGGGCCAGTTTGAACAGCCGGGCCGCCAGATAGGGCAGCGCACAGTAGTCGGTCGCCGCGGCCGTCCAGCCGAAGGCTTGCAGCACATTGTCATAGGCCGTGCAGTGCGCCCGATGATGCGCTGTCAGCGCGTTGAGCCGCGCCAGCAGCAGCGCCTGTTTGGCGGCCTGGGGCAGGGCGAAGACCGGCGCGCTCAGCAAGTGCTCCATCACGCTTCCCCCGCCAGTCTGGCCAGAGCGGCGTAGTCAATCTTGTGATTGGCGGTGCGCGGCAGTTGTGTCACCTGCACCACCTGCACCGCCCGCGGCGGGGCCTGCAGCCACTGCGCCAGCTCGCGCTGCAAGCCGTCGGCCGTCTGGTCACTACAGGGTTCGACGGCCACCAGCAGGCAGTCGTCACGCCCGCCGCAGGCCCCCGTCCAGCCCCAACGATGGAGCTGGCTCTCGACCTCCGCCAGGCTGACCCGCTTGCCGAACAGCTTGAGAAAACGGCTGAGCCGGCCGCAGATGTAGTAGCGGCCCGCCCCGTCACAACGGGCCAGATCGCCGGTGGCCAGCTCCTGCAGCTGGGCACCCAGCGCCAGATCCTCGGCCGTGCCGGCGTAGCCCAGCATGACGTTGTCGCCGCGATAGACCAGCTCCCCCTCCCCGGGCTTGCCCCCCTCCAGCGCGCGCAAAGCGAACTGGCCGCCGGGAATGGCGCGGCCGATGGCATCCGGATGGGCGGCCACCTCTGGCGCCGCCAGCCAGGCCATGCGAGCGGTGGCCTCGGTCTGGCCGTACATGACGAAGAAGCGCCGCTCCAGCCGCAGGGCCTGCTCGGCAAACTGCTGCGCCAGCGCGGGTTCGAGACGCCCGCCCGCCTGGGTCAGGGTCTGCAAAGAGGGGTAGCGGGCCCAGTCAAAGCGCAGCCGAGCCAGCATCTGATAGGTAAAGGGCACCCCGGCAAAGCTGCTCACGCCGTGCAGATCGACCTGCTGCCAGAAGTCGCGCTCCAGCACGCTCCCCTCGTGCTGCACCAGAGAGGCGCCCACCAGCAGATGGCTGTTGAGCACCGACAAGCCGTAGGAGTAGTACAGCGGCAGGCTGGTGATGGCCCGCTCGGCCGCCGTCAGCGCCAGATAGTCGGCGATGGAGGCGGCGTTGGCTGCCAGATTGCGCCCCGACAGCCGCACCCACTTGGCGCTGCCGGTGCTGCCCGAAGTCGGCAGCAATACTGACAGTTCCGGGTGCAGGGTGGGCGTCGTCGCGGCGAGCCGCTCCAGCTGGCCAGCGTCATTGACCCGCCAGCTCACGCCAAACTGCCGGCAGCTGGCATCGTGCTGACTCGCTGGGAGGGCGGGATCTGCCAGCATCACGACATGCCCCAGCTTGAGCGCAGCCAGATAGTGCAGCAGGTGGGTGGTGCGGGTGAAAAAGGGCAGATAGACCAGGCTGCGCTCGTCCGGATAGCCGGCAGCCAGCCGCGCCAGCCGCCGTGCCAGCTCGCCGTAGGAGAGCCAGCCCTCTTGCGGGTCACGCCAGGCCGGTAACGGGTTGTCTTCCCGCAGGTGGCTGAGCAGTGCGTGCGCGTGATCCATCAGACCGTCATGCCTCCATCCACGCCGATGACCTGGCCGGTCACATAGCTTGCCAGGTCGGAAGCGAGGAACAGCGCCACCCCGGCCACTTCGTCCGGCGTGCCGATGCGCCCCATGGCGATGCTGGCGAGCCGCTCGGCAAACTTGTCGTCCGGGATTGCGTGGGCCATCTCGGTGTCGATGAAGCCGGGGGCGATGGCATTGACGCGGATCCGGCTGGCGGCCAGCTCCTTGGCCAGCGACTGGGTGATGCCGATCACCGCCGCCTTGCTGCCGGCATAGCTGCAAAGCCCGGCCGCACCCACCCGCCCCATCAGGGAGGCCAAATTGATGATGCTGCCGCCACCGCTGCGCTGCATCAGGCGGGCGGCATACTGGCTGCAATAGACCACGCTGAAGGTGTTGTGACTGAAGGTCTGCTCCAGCTGGGCCTGATTGACCATGCCGAGCAGCCCCTCTTCCAGCATGCCGGCATTGTTGACCAGCACGTCCAGCTGGCGCGTCTGGGCAAACAGCTGCTGAAAGGCCTGCTTGACCGCCTGCGGCTGCGCCACGTCGACACAGAGCGGCTGACAAGGCACGCCGAACTCGGCGCCGAGTTCATCGGCCAGCCGGCTCAGGGCCGCCTCGTCGCGCCCCGCCAGCCACAGCTCGGCCCCCTGCGCGGCAAACAGCCGGGCAATGGCGAGCCCGATGCCGCGCCCGGCGCCGGTGATCAACACCCGCTTGCCTTGCAGCAGCCCCTGCATCAGAGGGCGACCCCGTACTTGACGAGGATCTCCCGCGCCTTGGCGACCGAGCTCATGTCGATGATGTCATCGGTATCGAGCAGCACGCCGTAGCAGTCCTCCAGCTGGGCGATCAGGCCCATGTGGGCGACAGAGTCCCACTGGGGAATGCTGTTGTAGGCCAGCTGGTCGCTGACGCTGCCGACGTCGATGCCGAGGGCATCGGCAAAAACCTGTTCCAACGCTGTAGTCATCTGAAAAATCTCCGTAGCCGTTCTCGGGCGGCATAATAGTCGGCGGGCTGCAGTTCGAGGGCGATGAAGTCGCCCTGTTGCCCCTGTTGGCGATAGCCGAGCTGCGCGTTGAGGCGCAGGGCGGCGTCATTGCCGGTGCGCACCAGGGTGCGGATGCAGCCGAGCCCGAAGGTATCGAAGCCCTGATCAAGCTGTGACAGGGCGGCGGCGACGGCCAGCATGGGGTGGCGCACGCTGGAGTGGCCCAGATAGAGGCCGGCATCGGCCACCGGCTGCCCTTGCAGCGATTGCCGCGCCTCCCCTTTCAAGTTGACGTAGCCGGCCCGCAGGCCACGACACCAGAGCACCCAGTGCTGCTGGTCAGGCCGTTCCAGGCTGCTGACGAACCACTGCCGTTGCTGGCGGGGGGAGATGAGCGCCTGCTCCACCATCTGCAACCGCACCTCGTCCTGGTTGCGCCAGCGTCGCAGGGTGGGCAGATCCCAGGGCTGGAGCGGGCGCAATTCGACACCATAACTCATGTTCAATACCAATGACGTCCCATCACTTGCCCATGTTATCGACCATCGCCGGGCAATTCCGTAGCAAAGCTCAATAATATAAGATGAAAACTCGGTATAATCTCAAAAATAATCAACGAGTTGTCATCAATTATCCGGCCCGGCGACCACGTCGGGCTCCTCAGGGAGAGAGCATCATGGCCATCGCCATCATCCCGGCACGGGGCGGCAGCAAGCGTATTCCCCGCAAGAACATCCGTCCCTTCTGCGGCTTGCCCATGATTGCCTACGCCATTGAGGCGGCCAGAGACTCGGGCTGTTTCAGTCGGGTGGTGGTCTCAACCGATGACCCGGAGATCGCCGAGGTGGCCCGTCGCCTCGGGGCTGACGTGCCCTTCCTGCGGGGCGCCGCGCTGGCCGATGACCATACCGGCACCACCCCTGTGGTGATCGACACCATCCAGCGGCTCGACCAGCTCGGCATCCAGGCGGAGCACTACTGCTGCATCTATGCCACCGTGCCGCTGATCCAGGCCGATGACCTGAAGGCCGCCTATCAGCGGCTGATCACAAGCAAGGCTCCCTTCGTCTACACGGTGGCCGAATTCGGCTTCCCGATCCAGCGGGCGGTGCGCATGGACGCGCAAGGCAGGGTCACGCCGTTCTGGCCGGAGCAGATGGCGAAACGCTCTCAGGATCTGGAGCCCGCCTATCAGGATGCCGGCCAGTTCTACTGGGGTAGCCGCGCGGCCTGGCTGGGGGGGATCAGCCCGGTGGGGGGAGAAGGAATTGGCCACATACTGCCAAGGCACAGGGTGGTCGACATCGACACGCCGGAAGATTGGAACCTGGCCGAACTGCTCTATCAAGTGCTGGCCCAAGATGACGTTTAAGGTTGCCTTCCGGCTCGACGCCGGCGCCGAAATAGGGCTGGGCCACCTGATGCGTTGCCTGGCCATCGCCGATCGGCTGCACGCCGCCGGGGCCGAGTGCCACTTCCTCTGCCACGAGCTGCCGGCGCACCTGCTGTCGTTGCTGCGGCCCCATCACCATCATCCCCTGAGCGCGCTCGATGACGCCGGCCCGTTGCCTGGCTTGCAGCCCGATTGGCTGATCGTCGATCACTACCAGATTGACCAGCGGCTCGAAACACAGCTGGCCGCCCACTGCGGCCGCGTGCTGGTGATCGATGATCTGGCCGACCGACCGCACCACTGCCAGCTGCTGCTGGATCAGGGCCCCTTGCGCTGCGCCGCCGATTACCAGCCGCTCACCCCCGCCGGCTGCCAACTGCTGCTGGGTACCGACTATGCCTTGCTGCGCCCCGCCTATCGCCAGTTGGCACGTCAACATACAGACCGGTGGCAAAGGGGGCTTATCTGCTTTGGCGGTGCCGACCCGGCCGGCGCCTGCCTCATTACCCTCAACAGCCTGGCACGGCTGCCCTGGGCCTGCACTATCCAGTGGACCCTGGTGGCGGGCGGCGCCAATCCCTTCTGGCCCGAGCTGGAACAGAGAGTGGCCGAACTGGCCGACCTCGACCTGGTGCTGCTGCGCCAGACCGACCAGATGGCCGACCTGATGAGCCGGCACGACTTCGCCATCGGCGCCGCCGGCGGCATGACCTGGGAGCGGGCCTGTCTCGGCCTGCCGACCCTGGCAGTGCCCATCGTCGACAACCAGCAGTTCAACGACCAGGTGATCGCCCGCTTTCGGCTGGCCGAGCGGCTGACCCTGAGCGAGCTGGCCGAGTCTGAGCGGCTGCTGCAGGCTCTGCAACGGTTGGAACAACAGTCAGACGACTACCGCCGCCGCGGCCAGCAGCAGGTGGACGGGCTGGGGCTGGATCGGCTCACCGCCCGGTTGCTGCAACAATCGGATTATCAGCTGTTACCAGATGGCCAGCAGTGGCAACTACGCCATGATGGCAAACTGCTGCTCACCCTGACCCTGAACGGCCAGCGGCTGACATGGCAGGCCGCCCGGCCACTTCAACCAGCGGAGTGGCAAGAGCTGGCACATCGCTTGCAGACAATTTTCTCCCAATTTCCCCTCTATCTTGCCGAGCCACCGCAGATAGCGCCCCCTGCCCCCTGGCAGCCGGCGCCGCAAGGCTGGCAACTTGGCACAGGAGTCTGAACACAGATGCAGATCGCCCATCAATCCATCGGCCCAGCGCAGGCTCCCTATGTGATCGCCGAGCTGTCGGCCAACCACAACGGCAACCTGGATCGCGCACTAGCCATCATGACCGCCGCCAAGGAGGCCGGGGCCAGTGCGGTCAAGCTGCAGACCTACCGGCCCGACACCATCACCCTCAACAGTGACCGGCCCGAGTTCCAGATCCATGGCGGCTTGTGGGATGGTCACAACCTGTACGATCTCTACCAGTGGGCGCACACCCCCTGGGAGTGGCATCAGGCCCTGTTTGCCAAAGGGCGCGAGCTGGGCCTGACGGTCTTCAGCAGTCCGTTCGACTTCAGCGCGGTGGATCTGCTGGAATCCCTCGACTGCCCGGCCTACAAGATCGCCTCCTTCGAGCTGGTGGATCTGCCTCTCATCCGCTACGCAGCCCAGACCGGCAAGCCACTCATCATGTCCACCGGCATGGCGAACGAGGCCGAGATCGCCGCCGCGGTCGAGATGGCGTTCAAGCACGGCAACGGCCAGCTGGCCCTGCTGCACTGCGTCAGCGGCTATCCGGCGCCGGCGGCCGAATACAACCTGCGTACCATCCCCATGTTGCGCCAGCGCTTCGGGGTCGAGGTGGGGCTCTCCGATCACACCTTGGGATCGGCCACGGCCATCGCCGCCACCGCGCTCGGGGCCACCCTCATCGAGAAACACTTCACCCTGGCCCGCGCCGACGGCGGGCCGGATTGCGCCTTCTCCATGGAACCGGCCGAACTCACCGAGCTGGTGGCCTCGGTCAATACCGCTCATGCCGCCCTCGGGGTGGCCGATTACCAGCTCACCGCCAGTGAACAGGGCAACCGTGCGTTTCGCCGCTCCCTCTATCTGGTCAAGGAGATGGCCGCCGGCGAGGTGCTCACCGCAGAGCACATCAAGTCGGTGCGCCCCGCCCTCGGCCTGCCCCCCGCCGATTACGATCGGCTCATCGGCAAGCGGGTCAACCGCAGCCTGAGCGCCAATCAACCGCTGAGCTGGGAGTGGATAGACAACGATGAATGATGATCTCTTCAACCAGCACGGCAGGCTCATCAGCCAGCGCTGGCCCGCCCTCTGGCCCCGCCTGCTGGCACAGGACGTGGAAAGCCTGCCGGCCGAGCTGACCGAAGGGCTCGGCTCCACCCTCAGCCTCCACGGCATCCAGCTCACCAGCCGGCACGACCGGGTGAAGGAAGCCGAGCTGCAGGCCGCCAGCCTGCCCGAACAGCCGGTGCTGCACCTCTACGGCACCGGGCTCGGCGATTTGCCGCGCGCCCTGCTGGGGCGCAGCAGCCTCAAGCGGCTGGAAGTGAAGATCATGAATGGCGCCCTGTTTGCCCTGGTGCTGCGGCTGCTGGATCAGCAGGACTGGCTGACGGACCCCAGGGTCGAGCTGATGATGGCCGGCGACGAGGGGGAGGTACGGCTGCCCTTCTTCGCCCTGCCGCCCGAGCTGCTGCTGGTGGAAGATGCCGCCGCCCGCATCCGCGACCGGCTGGTGGGTGAAATAGACTTGCCGTTCGCCCGGGCCAGGTTCGACGCCGAGCACCCCGACGTCACTAGGCGGCTGGCCGAAAATCGCGATCTGCTGGCCGGGGACGGCGATGTGGCATCCCTGTTTGGTCTGGCTCAGGGCAAGCAGGCCCTGATCGTGGCAAGCGGCCCGACCCTGCAGCACAACCTGGCCACCCTGCAGGCCCAGTTGCAGCGCCGTCGGCAGGACTACCTGCTGATCAGCGTCGATACCGCGCTGGCGTTTTTGCTTGGCCACGGCATCCGGCCCGACATCGTCGTCACCATCGATGACGCCATCGACGGCAACCGACTGCCCGCCGCCCAGTCGGCCCAGACCACCCTGGTCTATTACCCCACGGTTCCCACGGCAGCCCTGCTGGCCTGGCAGGGGCCGCGCAAGACCGCCTACTCCCGCAGCCCCATGTATCAGCAGCTGCGGCAGACGCTCCCCAAGGGCGTGCTGCACTCGGGCGGCAGCGTCATTCATCCCACCGTGGATCTTGCCGTGCAGATGGGTTGCCACCAGGTCATCCTGCTGGGTACCGACTTCGCCTTTCCCGGTGAGCTCACCCACTCGGGCTGGGCCGACGGTGCGCTCGGCCCCAGCGCCGCGCTGGCACTCAGCTGGGCCCTCGACGGCCATGGCCGGCGGGTCAAGACCAATCCGAACTTTTCCGCCTACCGCACCGAGCTCGAGCGCTACATAGCACGCCACCCAGAGGTGCAGTTCTGGAACTGCAGCCGGGAAGGGGCGGAGATCGCCGGCTGCCGCTATCACCCGGAGTACGTACAATGAAAAACGGCCAGATCACCCGCCTCACCGCCCTGGCGCACCAGTTTCGGCTGGGGCAGTCGGTTGCCGCCAGTCAGGCATTACCGGAACTGCTGCAAGCGGTACTCACCGAGCAGGGCAACCTGCCGCCCGGACTGGTAGCCGCCCTGCTGCAGTGCCAGGAGCGCCAGGACTGGCTGGGACTGGCCGACTACCTCGAATATGAAGTGGTGCACTGCCTGTCGACCCCGGCCGGCGACACCACAGGAGACCACTGATGATCAAGGCCATGTCCAACGCCTCCGAGCAGGAGCTGTCACGCCGCCAGACCTTCAGCGAGTTGCTGCACGCCAGCCCGCTGCCCGCGGCCGAGCTGCAGAACAACCTGGGCCTCTACCTCAAGCGCCAGTCGCTCTCCCGCATCCTGTTCATGCACGAGCTATATCAGAAGATCGTGCCGGTCCACGGCGTCATCATGGATTTCGGCACCCGCTGGGGCCAGAACCTGGCGCTCTTCTCCTCGTTTCGCGGCATGTATGAACCCTACAACTACAACCGCAAGCTGGTGGGATTCGATACCTTCAGCGGCTTCCCTTCCCACGCCCCGCAGGATGGCAGCGACGCCGCCATCCAGCCCGGCGCCTACGGGGTGACGCCGGGCTATGAGCAGCATCTGGCCCAACTGCTCGCCGCCCATGAGGCGGAAAGCCCGCTGGACCATATCGTCAAGCATGAGCTGGTGAAGGGGGATGTGACCGAGACGCTGCCGGCCTATCTGGCTCGTCAGCCGGAGACCATGGTTGCGCTGGCCTATTTTGACTTTGATCTCTATGAGCCGACCCGCCGCTGCCTCGAGCTCATCAAGCCGCACCTGACCAAGGGATCGGTGCTGGCATTCGATGAGCTCAACTGGCCCGCCTTCCCGGGGGAGACCCTGGCCCTCAAGGAGGTGTTGGGGCTGGATCGCTACGCCATCCGCCGCACCCCGCACAACCCGGGACCGGCCTATCTGGTGATCGAGTAGTCCGGTTGCGGGCTGAGGCGACGCAGCAGCCCGGCATCCAGCAGCATCCGCGCCAGCGGCTCTACCCGCCAGAACGGCGCCCCTATGGTCTCGGCGATCTCGAACAGGGTCAGCTTGCCGTCGCTGTAGGCCAGCAGATTCATCATCTCCCTCACCTGCCAGCCCGAATAGCGGGTCGACAAATCCGGGTAGAGCCCCCGCTTGCCGAGCTGGGGCTCGCCCAGCACGGTGACCTCGCAGCGCTCGTCCAGCTCCAGACACTCGATGGCCCGGCGCAGCGCCATGAAGCCGCCCGCCAGACCGGCCGGCGTCACCAGCGAGAGGTCATCAAGCGAGGTGTGGTACTCGGCATAACAGCCGTATCGACTGCGCATCACCGAGGTGACCGGCAGATCGATGCCGGGCGCGCACAGCTGCCGCTCGTTGGAGCCCCGCTCCAGGAAGCTGTAGGCTTTGTAGCCCGGCGCAAGATGGCCGAGCACATGGCGACCGATGCGATCCGCCAGCGTGTTGCCTTGGCGGGAAGGCAGGAAGGAGTAGCCGCGATCATCGCCAAGGCAGGTCAGATTGAACCCGGCCAGAGTGCGCTGCTTGAGCTGGTCCAGATGGCGGGAGAGATAGACGATGGCCCCCAGGGTTTCAGGCACCAGCATCAGTCGGTAGCTGTAGCGGCGTGTTGGCAGTGACGCCAGCCAGGCCATCAGGAAGACCCCGACACAGGGGCCGGAGAGCTCGTTGTTGGCCATGGAGGGGTGGCAGGTGTAGCTCGACAGCAGGATCTCCTGCTCGCTCTCCCCCGGCAGCACCCAGTCGCCATAGGTGAGCGAACCTGGGGCCAGGGTGGCATCGATCACCACCTGATATTCCCCCTCCGGCAGCGCCTCACGCAGCCGATGGGGCAGACAGAAGCCCCAGCGGCGCTTGTAGTAGGAGGTCACATAGGGAATGGCGTCCGGCTGCTCGGGCAGAGAGTGAAGATGGGGCTGCAGTTCGGCCAGCGAGAGGGTGCAGCGCACCGGCTCCGAGTAGCCGACCAGATGCAGGTTGTGAGCCTGGAAGTCCACCACCCTGCGTCCATCCGGCCCCACTATGTAGGCCTCCCGCACGTTCCACTCGTCAGGCACGGTCCAGTCGAAGCACTCGGTGCCGCTGGCCACTTCATGGATCTGCAGCTCGGGCAGGCAGTGCTCGCGCCACAGGGCCAGCGACTGCCGCACCCCGTCCCCGGTCAGGCTGCGGTTGAGCGGAAACAGCAGGGTGAGCAGTCGATGCAGTTGCTCACCGACTTGTGCCTGGTCGTCCCAGTCAGTGGGCAGATAACCACTCTTGGGTGAAAAACTCATGGGGTGGATGCCTCGATCAATTCGACAATGTGGCCAAGGGGGCTCAGGAAAAACTGGACGTGGGCGCCGCCAAAGGCGATGGCAGGCTGGCTGGGCCCGAGGGGCAGGTGGCGCCGTGCGCGCAGCCGTTCAGCGCTCTCCTGCAGGTTGTTCACCCGATAGGCAAGGTGGTTGATGACGTTGCGCCGGGTCTTGAGCACCTGAGCAACCGGGCTCTCTTCGCCGGCCGGGGCGACCAGCTCGTAGCAGAGGCCATGCTCGTCGTGCACGAACTGCACCCAAACCCGTTGCAGCGGATCTTCCACCGCCGCCGAGAAGCGGCTCAGCCCCAGCACGTCGCGGCAATAGGCCACACCGCTCGCCAAGTCCGGCACCACCAGTCCGATGTGATCAAACTGCATGGGACTCTCCTCCCGCCCGGATCAGGGCGTATGGCGCCGCCGCCAGCAACTCGCTAGCAGCCAGAATGAAGTCGCGGCACGACACCGCCCAGACCGGCACCCGCTGGCACAGCGTCTGGCGCCAGGCGCCCCGCTCCTGCAGCAGGGCCACCAGCCGGGAGAGGTCGATTTCGCTGGCCAGCGACAGGTCGCGCACATAGTAATCCGCCTGCCACTCCCGCACGCGGCCATCGACGCGCACCCGGCCAGCAAACATCTTGTGATAGCGATAAGAGACGGCCAGCCGCTGCTCCACGTAGTGGGTGAAGGTGATGCGGTCGGGGTGGCAACCCAGCCCCAGCAGCCAGCCATCCTGCTCCGCCAGCCAGCCGAACGGGCTCTCCTGACCGAAACAGTCGTGACACTCCCGCGCCACCAGCGCAGGCCCCTGCGGGCCGCTGATCGCCATGCTGAAGACGGGATCCCACGTGCGCACCACCCCTTCACGCTGGCGGAACAGCTCTGTCATCAAGCCCACCTTACTCGGGGTCTGCGCCGGATCGAAGCTCTCGTCCGCCATCGGGCTGTAGCTGAAGGTCGGCACCAGCAGGTGCCCGCCCAGCCACTGCTCGAGGCATGTCCAGAAGGCCGCGATACCCGCGGCGTTGCCCATGCCGGCAAACTGGGCCACCACCATGGCATCCGAGTGCACCATCAGGGCGCCGCCTCTGGGGATCCCCAGCTCGGTCAGCGCCTGCTCGAGCGCCTGTTTCACACGGCAACCCCTTTGCTCAGCAGAGCTTGCTGGATGTCGGCCAGACTCTTCAACTCGGCCAGCTCGTGCGGCTCGAACCGCACGGCATAGTGCTGCTCGACCAGCAACAGCAGGTTGAAGTGACCCAGAGAATCCCACTCGGGAAAGCTGCCGAGGGCAGACTGTGCATTGACGCTGGCCTGGGGGAACTGCTGGTGTGCCAGCGCGATAAGGTCATTCATTGGCGTAGAACTCCAAAAACGGGAGAGAAAGAGAGCAGAGATCCAGACTGAGGAACAGCTCGTCCGCCAGCGGCAGCAACCCCGCTGGAGTGGTTATCGGCCGGGTTGGCAGGCTCGCCAGAAAATCCCGCGCCGGCTGGTTGCGGGTGGTGGCAATAAGGCTGATGACCAGCTCGGTCACGCCTTGCGCCCGCAGATGGCTTGCCAGTTGCGCCAGCAGCCAGTATTCAAAGCCGCGACCCAGCACCCGGCAGCTGATGGCCAGGGTATCCAGCAGCGCCCTGCCCTCGTCGAGCGGGCGCACCACCAGCAGCGCCGTCATGCCGTGATCGGCGAATCGGTCTCGCAGGCCGGCCAGCCAGACGTCGCCTCCCTCGGCGGCCAGCCGGGCCAGCTCCGCCGCCTGATAACGGCGGCCGGAGAGGTTGAACTGATTGGTCTTCTGGCTGAGCTGCTCGGCTCGCAACTGGTTGCCCGGGGAGAGCGGCTGCCAGTCGGCCTGCAGCGCCAATTGCCGCAGGAAGGCGTGCTCGTCGCCCAGTTGCCGGCGCACCGCCTCGGCCTCGGCCTGGGCCTGATAGGAGTGCTGCCGCAGGCCGTCATCCCGGCTCTGGTGGCGAGTACACAGGGCCGGCAGCGTCAGCAGGGCATCCGGCCAGCTCCAGAGATCAGCCGGCGGGGTCATCACCATCACCTCGGGGCAGTTGGCTTGCACCTCGGCCCGCTCCAGCTCGCTGTCATCCCAGAAGACCAGGCTGTCCAGCCCGACATTGAGGCGGGCTGCCAGCCGCCGCAACCCCTGGGACTTGGGCTCCCAGCCAATTTCGGCAGCGGCGATCTGCGCCCGTGTCAGCACCATGCCCGGATGCTCGTCAAACAGCCGCCACACATCGTCCGCCAGATTCTTGGAGCAGAGCGCCAGCACTATGCCCTGTCCGTGCCAGTGGCTGGCCGCCTGCTGGAAGGCCTGGTAGAGCCGGCCCATCCCGTCCTGTCCCAGCAGGACGCCGCCGACACCGTCTTCACCGACCACGCCGCCCCACAGGGTATTGTCGCAGTCGAGCACCAGCACCTTGTGGGCGGGTTGCTGCAACCGCTGCAGCAAGGGGAGCATCCACTGCGCCAGGCTGGCCAGACCGGCCATGGAGAAGGGGCAGGACATCAGATAGAGGTTGCGCCGATCGAAGCAGTGCTGGCGGCCATGCTGTTGCAGCCAGAGCGGCAGGTGCAGGTCGTCCAGGCCGGGTTGCTGCAGGCGCAGGCGGGCCATCTGCTGCTCGAACGCACTGGCCAGCGCGGCGAGCACGGCAGGAGCCGGGCCATAGACGGAAAGCGGGGCATGGCTGCAGGCCCCCACCAGCAGATGATCCTGCGGGCGGCACTGCAGATGCTGCAACAGAGGCTGGCAGAGCGCGTCGACAAAGGCGGCAACCGCCAGCAGCTGCTCATCCTGCGCCAGACGGCCCCACTCCTGCAGGCTCCGGGCGGGCACCAGATCTTCCCACAGCCAGATGATGATGTGGGTCTCGGCCGCGGCATCGGCGCTCTGGTGCATCAGGGTCTGCAACCACTGGCCATGGGGGGCCACCTGCACTTCGCCGTATTCAGCCAGGGGGCGCCAGGCGAGGTTGCCCGGCATCAAGAACGAACTGCCACTGAGATGAAGCATGGTCATGACCTTCCCCGCTGCGCTACCGGAACCATCCCGGTGACCGAAAAATGGGATGATCGTGTTCGATCTTCATGAAAAACAAAAGCTTTTTTGGCCGTATTCAGTAGTTGATGCTGACGTAGGGTACCTCGTCCACCTGCCACAGCTGCTTGAGGTAGACGGTCAGCACGAAGAAGAAGTTGGCCAGCAGATTGGCGAACCGATAGAGAATGAGGTCGAAGCGCACCCCGCTCTCTTCCAGCCGCACCAGCAGCCGCACCACCTTCTTGCTGCCGCAGCGGCACAAATGCAGGGTCGGGATCGGCTGCGGCCCTTGCGGCAGCACGAAACCGGTGACCCGGCCGCGGCTTGCCTCGTTGTAGTGATCGTAACGCCCCTTCAGCCACGCCAGATCCTCCTCGAAGATGCCGAGCCTGCCGCGCACCGAGCCGTTGAGGTTGTAGATAAGCCGCTGCAGCGCCGCGAGATCCGCCTGCATGGGCGCAATCTCGGCATCCGGAGTCAGGTGTGACAACACGGCGCCCACCTGGCAGCAGAGCTCGTCGGTGGCGATCTCGTAGTCACACTGGAACTGGGTTTCGAAGATGAAGGGGTAGCAAAGCTCGCGCTTGTCTCTGGGCTTTTTCGGGTTCATGGGCTGGCCGGATCGGGAAAAAGGCCAGTTTGCCAGCCCCCGCAGGAGCTGGCAAACGGCCGGTCATGGTCCTCGATTCGAAACCGTTCAGACGCTCTTGCTGCTGGCATCCGTCGCCGGCTGGAACTGGCCGATCATCCGCAGCGCATCCAGCATCCGCTGGTTGAAGCTGGTGAAGCTGCCCACCTGGGCCGGATCGCTCTGGCCACGGGCCGCCAGCACCGCCGGCGTCAGCGCCTGCTGCTGGGATGCCGGCAGTAGAGAATCCGCCTGCTGCTGCACCTGATCCAGCTTGGGCAGGTAGTCGGCCAGCGGCTTGAGCATCTCCTGCAGGGAGTGCGCCCCCTGATAGGTCTGGCTCAGCTTGAGACTCTGCTTGAGCTTGAGCGAATAGGAGGCCAGCTGGCTGTCATCCAGCTTCAGTTCGCCCGCCTTCTTCAACAGGTCGTCGAAATTGCCGGAGAAGAAGTTGCCGGCCAGATCGTCGATCCCCTTGACCAGCTTGCCGATGGAGTCCATCTCCTCGCTGCTCAGGTTGCCCTCCAGCGAGAAGCTGAAGCTCTGGCTCGACTTGAGGCTGAACTGGCTGCCGCTGTCATCCTTCTGGGACTTGGTCTGCCAGCTGTCGTTGAAGCGCAGCACCACCTTGTCGCCATCCTTGGTCTGGATCTCCAGCGAGCCCTGCTGGCGGCTGGCCATCTCGGCCTGCCCCATGTCGGTGGTGGAGACCTTGCCGAAGAACTCCTTCTCGAACTGATCGAGCCCCTCCTGGATCAGCTTGTAGCTCTGATCCATGCCGGTCTTGATGTCGGAGTTGTCCGCCCAGTCGCCGAGCTGCTTCCTGGCGTCGCCAAAGCCCTTGTCCACCCCCTTGCGGGCCTGCTCCATCATGCCGGTCAGGCTGTCGTCCGACTTGCCGTCAGCCCGGGCAGCCCCCAGCCGGCCGGTGACGAACTGCAGCACGTTGTCGGCCACCGACTGAAAGTCGAACAGGGTATCCGGGGTCACCGCCTCCGGCTGATCCTGCGCCTTGGGCGCCTTGTAACCCTGACCATTGATCTCCAGCGCGAACTGCAGCGCCTGCTGCACCAGCACCTGCGCCCATTTCGGCGCCTTGTGCAACGAGACTTCGTCCTCGTTGTTTACCGGTTTCGAGTCCGCCTGCTGGGGCGATTTGGGAGCAACACCCACTCCCTTGGGTTGGGCCGCGCCCACTCCGTCGATCTGCATAATGTGTCCTCCCACCATGCCTGTAGATCAGCTATCGGCCTGACTGCACACTTCTTGACCACAAAATACTGGACAATCTGCGGCGGCCTTTTAAAATCGGGCCCCTTTGGGTGGCTGCAGGCTTCCCCCGATTTCGACCCGGCCAGACCGGTGTGCATGTGAGGTAAATCATGACCCAATCCCAGCAGGTTTCCGCCGACCCGGCGCCCCTTCGAACCCCGGCCGATTACCAGGCCCAGCTCGACGAGAAGCGCGAGCGCCTCTGCGGGTTGTTTGCCAACTTCACCCTGCCTGCGCTGGAAGTGCACGCCTCCCCCGCCGAACACTACCGGATGCGCGCCGAGTTTCGCATCTGGCACGACGGTGACGACCTGTATCACTGCATGTATGCGCCGGCTACCAAGGAGATCATCCGGGTCGATCAGTTCCCCACCGCCAGCCGCCTCATCAACCAGCTGATGCCGGTGCTGCTGGAAGGGCTGCGCCCGCACCCCGTGCTGCGCCGCAAGCTGTTCCAGATCGACTACCTCTCCACCCAGTCCGGCCAGATCTGCGTCAGCCTGCTCTACCACCGCAAGCTGGAGAGCGAGTGGCAGCAGGCCGCCGAAGCGCTGCAGGCCGACCTGCGGGCCAAGGGGTTCGATCTGCAGCTGATTGGCCGCGCCCACAAGCAGAAGATCTGCCTGGGGGAGGAGTTCGTCATCGAGCGGTTGAATGTGCAGGGCCGCGAGCTGGTCTACAAGCAGGTGGAAAACAGCTTCACCCAGCCCAACGCCGCCATCAACGAACAGATGCTGGGCTGGGCGCTGGACGTGACCAAGGGCAGCGAGGGCGACCTGCTGGAGCTCTACTGCGGCAACGGCAACTTCTCCATCGCCCTGGCGCAGAACTTCCGCAAGGTGCTGGCCACCGAGATCGCCAAGCCGAGCGTGGACTCTGCCCAGTTCAACATCGCCGCCAACGGCGTCGACAACCTGATCATCCTGCGCATGTCGGCCGAGGAGTTCACCATGGCGATGCGCGGCGAGCGGGAGTTCAACCGCCTCAAGGGGGTCGATCTGGGCGCCTACCAGTGCAACACCATCTTCGTCGATCCGCCCCGGGCCGGCCTCGACGACGCCACCGTCAAACTGGTGCAGGATTACGACAACATCCTCTATATCTCCTGCAACCCAGAGACCCTGCAGGCCAACATGGCGGTACTCGGCGACACCCACGAGATCGCCCGCTTCGCCCTGTTCGACCAGTTCCCCTGGACTCACCACATGGAAGCCGGCGTCTATCTCAAGCGCAAAGTGAGCTGATGTCACAGGGGAGATCGCTCGACCAGCAAAACAAGACAGGGCCCGCGGGCCCTGTTTGATTATTTAACCCTGTGCATGGGACGGCCGGAGCCGCTATGCTGGCGGCACGCGCATCCGCGCCACAGTCTGGGTGTCATGCCACCATGCAACGCATTCTTTTTGTTGAAGATGATCCCGAGATAGGCCAGCTCATCAGCAGCTGGCTGGCCCGCCACGACATGGAAGTGCTGTTGGAGCCCAGGGGCGACCTGGCACTGGCCAGGGTCGAGGCCGAGCAGCCGGACCTGGTGCTGCTCGACATCATGCTGCCGGGTCAGGATGGTCTCTCCCTGTGCCGGGATCTGCGCCCGCGCTTTGCCGGCCCCATCGTCATGCTCACTTCGCTGGACAGCGACATGAACCAGATCCTGAGCCTGGAGCTGGGTGCCAACGACTACATCCTCAAGACCACGCCGCCCCCCGTGCTGCTGGCCCGACTGCGGGTCCAGTTTCGCCAGCAGGGACAACAGGCCCCGCAACCCGTGGTCGCCAGCACGCCGCCCCAGCGCCTGCAGTTCGGCCGGTTGCAGATCGACGGGCCGGGCCGGGACGTGCGCCTCGACGGCGACAGCATTCCGCTCTCCACCGCCGATTTCGATCTCCTGTGGGAGCTGGCCTGCCACGCCGGCCAGATCCTGGGGCGGGAGGCGCTGTTTCGCAGCCTGCGCGGTCGTGACTACGACGGCCAGGATCGCAGCATGGACGTGGCCATCTCCCGCCTGCGCCGCAAGCTGGGGGACGACACCAGCAACCCGACCCGCATCAAGACGGTACGCCAGAAGGGCTACCTGCTGGTGCCCCACGCCTGGGAATAATAGGGCCGTCCGCCACTGACCTCGGGAGAGCACACCCATGCGCCGCCTGTTTATCCAGTTCTATCTGCTGCTGATCGGCTGTTTCACCCTGGCCATCCTGCTGGTCGGCATGGTCTATCAGGTCACCGCCGAGCGGGCGGGAGATCGCTATCTGGAGCGGATGATGCAGGGCTCCCTCGGCCTGCTCACCGGCGAGCTGGCCCGCTTGCCGCCGGAGCACTGGCCCGCCCGCATGGCCGAGCAGAGCCGCCAGCTCACCCTGCCGCTGCAGATCGGCGCCCTCGCCAACCAGCCGCTGGCCAACGAGGATCAGGCCTTCCTGGAGGCCGGCAACATCGTCATCGTCGAGGAGGATGACACCTTCCTGCAGCGCATTCCGGGCACCGATCAGGTGCTGATCGTCGGCCCCGTGCCCTATCTCTCCTACCTGCACGAGCTGCACTGGGTCGACGTGGGGCTGCTGCTGGTCATCGGTCTCTCGCTGGGGCTGCCGATCCTGCTCTGGCTGCGCCCGCACTGGCGCGGCCTGCAACAGCTTGAACAGACCGCCCGCCGGGTCGGTGACGGCGATCTCTCCTGTCGCACCCGTTTGCCGCCCGGTAGCAGCCTGGGCCGGGTCGGCCGCACCTTCGACCAGATGACCGAGCAGCTGCAGGCCATGCTGGCCAGCCGCAAGCAGCTGACCGACGCCATCGCCCACGAGCTGCGCACCCCGCTGGTGCGGCTGCGCTACCGGCTCGCCATGCTGGACCCGGCGCCCTCGGCCGAGGAGCAGCAGGGGCTGGAGCGGGATCTCGGCGCGCTGGACGCCCTCATCGAGGAGATGCTCACCTACGCCAGGCTCGATCGCCCCGAGCTGCCGCTGCAATGCAGCGAGTTGGAGCTCGGCAGCTGGGCCGGCAGCCGCCTCGCCGACTGGCAGGCGCTGCGGCCGGACAAGCGGCTCGACTTCGTGCGCCCGGCCATGGCCCTGCCCTGGCGCGGCGATACTCGCCTGCTGGATCGGGCGCTGGAGAACCTCATAGGCAACGCCCTGCGCCACGCCGCTGGCCGGGTCACCCTCAGCATGGTGCGTCAGCAGGATCACTATCTGCTGGAGGTGGCCGACGACGGCGCCGGTATCGATCCGGCGCTGGCACCGCAGATCTTCGAGCCCTTCGTGCGGCTGGATCAGAGCCGCGACCGACGCACCGGCGGCGCCGGGCTGGGGCTGGCCATCGTACGCAGCATCGCCCGCCACCACGGCGGCGAGGTGCAGCTGCTGCCGAGCAGCTGCGGTGCCCGTTTCTGCCTGATGCTGCCTGTACATTTGGATACAAACCGTCACCAGTCACTCACTGAACCGCAGGTCGAACAGCCCTAGGATGAAGTCATGGAGAAACGCTCCATGTCATCAACCCGAATGAGGAACTGGAATATGAACAAGCTGATCCCCCTGAGCCTGGCTGCTGTCTTCGCCCTGACCTCCGGCTTCACCATGGCTGCCACCCCGACCAAGGCTGCCGCTCCCCAGGCTACCCAGACCAAGGTCGTGAAAAAACACCACAAGGCTGCCCACGCCAAGGCACCGGCCGTCAAGGTTGCTCCCAAGACCAAGTAATCGACCAACAAGCTTCCCGTAATGAAAAGGGGCCCCGACATGGGGCCCCTTCTGTTTTCTGCGCGCTTGCCTTGGCTCAGCCCAGCATGTAGTCCGCCGGCAGGGCGATGCGGGCCACCCCGGACTCCACCGCTGCCAGCGCCACGGCACGGGCGACGCGCGGCAGCAGACGGGCATCCATCGGCTTGGGAATGACGTAGTCCTTGCCGAAGGCGAGTTCACTCACGCCAGCGGCGGTCAGTACCTCGGCCGGCACCGGCTCCTTGGCCAGACCACGGATCGCCTCGACCGCCGCGATCTTCATGGCATCGTTGATGCGGCTGGCACGGGCGTCGAGGGCACCGCGGAAGATGAAGGGGAAGCAGAGTACGTTGTTGATCTGGTTCGGATAGTCGGAACGACCGGTACCCATGATGAGGTCACCGCGCACTGCGTGAGCCAGCGCCGGCTTGATCTCGGGGTCCGGGTTGGAGCAGGCGAAGATCACCGGGTTGGGGGCCATCAGTGCCACCGCCTCGGCGGGCAGCACATCCGGGCCGGAGACGCCGACGAACACGTCCGCCCCGTCGATCACCTCCATCAGGGTGCGCAGGGGGGTGTCGTTGGCGAAGCGCTGCTTGTACTGGTTGAGATCGGTGCGACCGCTGTGGATGACGCCCTGACGATCCAGCATGAAGATGTTGTGGGGCTTGGCGCCACACTTGATCAGCAGCTCCATGCAGGCGGTGGCGGCAGCCCCGGCGCCCATGCAGACGATGCGGCTGTCGCCAATCTGCTTGCCCTGCACTTCCAGCGCGTTGAGCAGGCCGGCGGCGGTGACGATGGCGGTACCGTGCTGATCATCGTGGAACACCGGAATGTCGCAGCGCTCGATCAGCGCCTGCTCGATCTCGAAGCACTCGGGGGCCTTGATGTCTTCTAGGTTGATGCCGCCGAAGGTATCGGCGATGGCAGCAACGGTGTCGATGAACTGCGCGCTGGTGTCGTGCTTCACTTCGATGTCGATGGCGTCGATGCCGGCAAAGCGCTTGAACAGCAGGGCCTTGCCCTCCATCACCGGCTTGGAGGCCAGCGGCCCCAGATTGCCCAGCCCCAGAATGGCGGTGCCGTTGGAGATGACGGCCACCAGGTTGCCCTTGCCGGTGTAGCGGTAGGCATCGGCCGGGTTGGCAGCGATCTCGCGCACCGGCTCGGCAACGCCCGGGCTGTAGGCCAGCGCCAGATCGCGGGCGGTCTCGGCGGGCTTGGTGAGGGCGATGGCGATTTTGCCCGGCACGGGCTGGGCGTGGTAATCGAGTGCTTGTTGACGAAGATCGTGACGCTGATCGGACATGGGGGACCCCGATACGGTAGTGAATTGAGTGGTGCATTGGCTCGCCCACGGGCGAGGGCTGGGGATCATAAAGAAAACCATCGGGCTTTCACAGAGGAAAGTATCGTTACCCAGCCACTGACAAGCCAGTAATTAGCATGTCATGCCAACCACGAATACCCATTTAGTTATAGATATGGTTTCACCCCATCACCGGAATGCCGGCTTTCGCCTCCGCCTGTCTGGCGATCGCCTCCGTCATGCCCTGGAAGATGAAGAGGTGGAACGGCAGCATGGCGAGCCAGTAGGCCAGCCCCCAGGCCCCCTGTGGATGCCAGTGGGCCGTCACCTTGAGCCGGGTCAACCCCGACTCTTCCGGCAGTATGTTGAACTCCAGCCGGCCCACGCCGGGGGCCCGCATGTTGAACAGCAGATCCAGCCTGCGCCCCTCGTCCACCCCGAGGATCTGCCAGGAGTCCAGCATGTCGCCCTTCACGAAGCGATCCGGATTGGTGCGGCCGCGGGTCAGCGCCGGGCCGCCGATCAGGTGATCCATCCATTCGCGCACCACCCACAGCTGGTTCATGTAGAAGTAGCGCTGCTCGCCCCCCAGCTGCTGCAGCACCTGCCACACCACCTCGGGCGAGGCGAGGCAGATGGCATCGCCGCTGGCAGTGCGGTCATAGAAGCCGTACTCGGGATGGCGCCAGCGCAGTCCGAGCGGGGTCTCCTCCCCCTGCTGCTCGGCGCCCAGCCGCTGCTCCAGAGAGAGGCTCTCGGCCAGCGCCTCGTCGAAGCTGAGCAGGGTTTGTGGCAGCAGGGCCCGCAGTGGGCCGTCGTCGGCCGGGATGTCGTGCTTGAGGCCACCCACCAACGCCTTGGCCACCGGCTGCGGCACCGAGGTGACAAACTGCAGCCACCAGGCGGAGAGGCGCGGGCTGAGAAACGGCAGCGGGATGATGGGGCAGCGCTTGCCGATGTGGGCGGCGAACTTCTGCAACTGCTGTTGATAGCTGAGCAGCTCGGGACCGGCGGCATTGAAGATCTGGCCGTCCACCCCTTCGGCCTCCACCAGCCCACCCAGATAGTGCAGCAGGTTGGAGAGCGCAATGGGCGGTGTGCGCGAACGCACCCACTTGGGCGTCACCATCATCGGCAGGTTGAACACCAGATCCCGCATCACCTCGAAGGCCGCTGAGCCGGGCCCCACTATGATGCCGGCGCGCAGCTCGACCGTCGGTACGCCAGATTCGCGAAACAGCTCACCGCAATAACGGCGGGAGTTGAGGTGACGGCTGTTGCACTGCGCCGGCTGGATGGCGCCCAGATAGATGATGCGGCGCACCCCGGCGGCGCGGGCGGCGGCGGCGAAGTTCTTCACCCCCTGCTGCTCCAGCCGGTGGAAGTCGGCCCCCGCCCCCATGGCGTGCACCAGATAGAAGACGGTGTCGATGCCGGCCAGGGCGGGCAGCAATGTGATCGGCTTGAGGCTGTCGGCAAGGCGAAACTCCACCCCGGGCGGCAGACGGCAGGGGCGCCGCGCACCGGCAATCACCCGATAACCCAGTTCTTGCAGATGGGGCACCAGGTAAGAACCTATGTAGCCCGCCGCCCCCATCACCAGACAATCACGCATCTGCACACTCCCTGTCTTGCCCATGTTACCGCCCCTCATCTTCGCCCCTGTTCCCGCAAAGGGAGAAAGGAGAGTCCCACCATAGGGCAAAGCGGGCCGTTACAGAACGCCGACCAATAAAAAAGGCGCCCATCGGGCGCCTTTTTCAGAATTCTTCAGAAGTAGAATTACTTCTTGGTGGTCATCGCACCGAAACGCTTGTTGAACTTGTCTACGCGGCCGCCGCTAGAAACTTCTTTCTGCTTGCCGGTATAGAACGGGTGGCACTCGGAGCACACGTCCAGGTTCAGATCTTTACCCAGGGTAGAGAAGGTGTTGATGACGTTACCGCAAGAGCACTTGGCGGTGATGGCTACGTAGTCAGGATGGATACCAGCTTTCATGGACAACCTCAATTATCAGGCCGTGTCGCTATCCGATCTTCTGTCGGACACCACACGATTGTTGAACACAGTTTCAAAGGCTGCGAATAATATAGGAAATGCCTGAGTTCAGGCAAGTGGCTTCGCAGAAAAAATAGGCAATCTCTGGTGAATTCTTCCCAAACGCTGGATCTGGTTCGTGTGGCTGTGCCGGTGCCGTTACGCCGTCACTTCGACTATCTCTCCCCCCTGCCTTTGCCTGCTCCCGGCTGCCGGGTCGAGATCCCGTTCGGCCCGCAAACCCTGGTCGGGCTGGTGGTGGATCACCCGGCCGACAGCCAGGTGCCGCGCAACAAGCTCAAGCCGATCAAACGCGTGCTTGATAGCGCCCCCGTGCTGGGGCCCGACATACTGGCGCTGATGAACTGGAGCGCCAGCTACTACCAGCACCCGCTGGGGGTGGTGCTGCCGCACGCCCTGCCGGTGCTGGTGCGCAAGGGGGAGCCCGCCGCCTATCGCGAGCTGGAGTTCTGGTTCGCCACCGAAGCCGGCATGGCGGTCGATCTCAACGAGCTCAAGCGGGCGGCCAAGCAGCAGCAGGCGCTCGCCCTGCTGCGAAAGGGGCCGCAGACCCCCTCCGCCCTCAAGCAGGAGGAGATCCAGAGCGCCGCCCTCACCGCGCTGGAGAAGAAGGGGCTGCTGGAGAAGCGTTCGCTGGAGCCGAGCCATGACGGCGACTGGGTCGCCCGCTTCGAGCCGGGCGAGGGGCTGCGCCTCAACGGCGAGCAGGCGCTGGCGGTCTCCGCCGTCACCAGCCAGAGCGACCAGTTTGGCGCCTTCCTGCTGGACGGCATTACCGGCTCCGGCAAGACCGAGGTTTATCTGAGCATCCTCGAGCCCCTGCTCAAGGCAGGCAAGCAGGCGCTGGTGATGGTGCCGGAGATCGGCCTCACTCCGCAGACCATCAACCGCTTCCGGCGCCGCTTCAACGTGCCGGTGGTGGCGATGAACTCCGCCATGAACGATCGGGAGCGGCTCGATGCCTGGCTGGCCTGCCGCGACGGTGGCGCCGCCATCCTGATCGGCACCCGCTCCGCGGTGTTCACCCCGTTTCACAACCTCGGCATCATCATCATCGACGAGGAGCACGACGGCTCTTTCAAGCAGCAGGACGGTTTTCGCTACCACGCGCGGGATCTGGCGGTGATGCGGGCCCATCGCGCCGGCATCCCCATCCTGCTTGGCTCGGCCACCCCGTCGCTGGAGACATTGCACAACGCCCGCAGCGGCAAGTATCACCACCTCAGCCTGACTCGCCGCGCCGGTAATGCCCAGACTGCCCGTCAGGTGATCCTGGACATCAAGAACGTGCGGCTGCAGGCCGGACTCTCCCCCCAGCTGGAACAGCTGATGGCGGAGCATCTGGCGGCGGGCAACCAGGTGATGCTGTTTCTCAACCGCCGTGGCTATGCCCCGGCCCTGATTTGCCACCAGTGCGGCTGGAGTGCCGCCTGCGAGCGCTGTGACGCCTGGTACACCTGGCACCAGGCCGGACGGCGGCTGCACTGCCACCACTGCGACAGTGTGCGCCCGCTGCCCCACCACTGCCCGGAGTGCGGCAGCAACGAACTGATCGGCTCCGGGGTCGGCACCGAACAGCTGGAGCAGCTGCTCGGCACCGTGTTCCCGCAATATCCGGTGGTGCGCATCGATCGGGACAACACCCGTCGCAAGGGGGAGCTGGAGACCCACCTAGGCGACATCAAGGCGGGCAAGTACAAGATCCTGATCGGTACCCAGATGCTGGCCAAGGGCCACCACTTCCCGGATGTGACGCTGGTCGGACTGCTGGATGTGGATGGCGCCCTGTTCAGCGCCGATTTTCGCGCCGCCGAGAAGCTGGCCCAGCTCTACACCCAGGTGGCGGGCCGTGCCGGTCGTGCCAGCAAGCCGGGGCTGGTGGTGCTGCAGAGCCACCATCCCGAGCACGCCCTGCTGCAGGATCTGACCCAGAACGGCTATGGCCACTTCGCCGACACGGCGCTGAAAGAGCGTCGCCTGCTGGGGCTGCCGCCGTTCAGCTATCAGGGGCTGTTTCGGGCCGAGGCCAACGGCCGCGACGAGGTGCAGTTGTTCCTCGGCCGCCTCGCCGATACCCTGCGCAGCGCCCGCTATCCCCATGTTCAGGTGCTGGGGCCCATCAGCGGCTTCATGGAGCGCAAGGCGGGCAAGTTTCGCATGCAGTTGCTGGTGCAGGGGCCGAACCGGGCGCCACTGGCCCAACTGCTGGATTGGGCGGTGAAGGAGCTGGAAGGGTGGCCCGAGACCAAGCGGGTGCGCTGGAGCCTCGACATAGACCCCACCGAGCTGAACTGAGTCAGGCTCTTGTCGCTGATGGTGAAGCGGTCGCTGGCGCGCGGCGTCAGCGACCGGGTTTGCCATGCGGGTGCAGGGTTCAGACCCGCAGGTCGACCTGCTGCACCCAGCCTCCCTTGCCCTGCTCGGTCACATAGAGACCGGACTGGCGCAGTACCCCCTGATTGCCGCTTTCCCCCAGATGGTTGAAGGGGGTGTCGAGGGGATGCAGCAGGATGGCACCGATCCCCAGCTCCACCAGAGCGATGGGGGACTGTTCCGGCTGCCAGAATTGCAGCGCCGAGAACTGGCTGTCCCGCTCGTCCAGCACCCCGTTGCCATCCTCATCCAGGGTCGCCAGCTCGCCAAAACCGTTGCCGGAGCGGGCTCCGAACAGCTCGCCGCCGTCATCTATGGTGCCGTTGCCGTTGCGATCCAGCGCCACGAAGCCGCTCCCTTCACTCAGGCCGGGCAGGCTGTCCGCCTTGCCATCCTGATCGATGTCGAAATTGACCCTGGCGTCCGTCAGGCCGGCTATCTTGCCGTCCAGGCTGAGCACCAGCGGATCCTTGAGGGCATTGAGGGTGGTGCGACGCTGGCTGATGTCGAGCTGGCGCCAGTCCAGCACAAAACCGAGATCCAGCTGCAGGGTCTGGCCATCCTGGGTCTGCACGTTTGCCGCCGCCACCACGTTGAGCTGCTCTTTTTGCAGCAGGCTGTCGGTCACCTCCACCAGCTGATCCGGCTCGGCGGCGGGCTGAGTCCCCTCACCCATCGGCGCGGGTACTCCCTCCGCGCTCTGGTCGGCCGGTTTGATCGGGTCCGGCAACTCTATCTCGTGGCCCAGCATCGCCTCGATCATCAGCTTGATGAGCCGCTGGCGGTTGTCGAGCCCGTCGTTGGGAATGCCATCCTGTTCGCCCTTGCCGGTCTCGGCAGGCTTGGCGGGGGCCGGTGTGGAAGCCGCTGGCACCGGGCCGGCAGCAGTACGGCTGGCCATCTGCAGCGTCAGCAGGCTGCTGCGGGTGAAGGTGAGCTGGCTGCCACCGCTGGCCGCAGGCGTCAAGTCCGCCGGCGCCGTGGCAGGGGACTGCGCCTGGCTGGCAGCCGGCACGGGGCCGAGCCGGCGCACCTTGCGGGACTGCGCCTGTTGCTGCTGGTATTGCACCTCCCCCTGGAGGTCGTAGTGATCGATGCGCATATCTTCGCCCTCGGCGCCATACATCTGGTCAGTTATCGACCAGCTGCCGGGGTGGGCTTAACACCGATTGGCTATATCAGAGGGCTGCGGCATCGGCATCCGCACATAACCGCCCCCGCTGGCGGCAATGAGAAGGGAGGCCTGGGCCTCCCTCGTCATTCAGCAGACAGCCGTGGTCATTGCGCCGGTTGGGAGACCCCTTCCAGCCGCACTTCCACCCGCCGATCCGGTGCCAGACAGGCGATCAGCGCCGGTTTGGAGCCGCTACTGCAGTTGTTGCCGGTGATCGGGGAGGACTTGCCGCGTCCCTCGACCCGCACCTTGTCGGCAAACAGCCCCTTGGCGATCAGGTAGTCGGCGACGCTGCGGGCGCGCTGCTCGGAGAGCGCCTGGTTGTAGGCGTCGGAGCCGATGCGATCGGTGTGGCCGATCACGGTCGCCACCCCGTCTTTCGGATTGGCCGCCACTATCTGGCTGAACAGGTTGTCGAGCGCCTGGCTGGCAGCCGGCTTCAGGGTCGCCTTGTTGAACTCGAACAGTACGTCCGAACTCAGGCTGAAGGTCTTGGGCACCACCACCACGGCGGGAGCAGGCGCCACAGCCGGGGCCGGGGCGGGCGCCGCCACTTCGCCGCCCTGCTGGCCGAAGCGATAGAGCATGGCAAACGCCAGCATGCCGTTGTCCATCTCGATGCCGGAACGATCGAGGGAGGTATCCCCAAGCGGGGTGGTGTACTGGTATTCGAGGCGGGCGGCCCAGTCACGGTCGATGGCGTATTCGGCCCCCAGCGCCCCGACGAACACGGCGCCATGCTTGTTGCCGGTATCCTTGATGAAGTCGGTGGCCGTCTGGGCCGACAGTTCGCTGTTGGTCCAGGCGTAGCCGCCGCCGATCCGGCCATAGAGATCCAGCGCATCGTTGACCGGGAACCCTATCTTCATGGTGGTCTGGATCATCTGGCTCTTGGCTTCCCCTTCCACCCTCACCCCGCTCAATTCGCCGGACGAGGTGTACTTGCCGAACCAGTCATAACCGAATTCGAAGCCCAGGTTGGGGTTGAGCTGATAGCCGGCAAAGGCGCCCAGCCCGAGCGTATCCTTGCTGGTGCTGGTGTTCTGCAGCGCCCCCAGGGTGTCGGAGACGACCTGCTTCTGATCCACGTCGAAGAACTTGGACCAGCCGGCCTTGCCGCCGGCGTACCAGGTGTTGTCCTGAGCGGCAGCCTGCACGGCCCCGCTGACGAGCAGGCCGCTGACCAGCACGGCAAGTATCGATTTGTTCATGGTGAAAGCCTCTGCAATGAGTCGTGATGGGCGCTCTTGCGCCTCTCTTCCCTGATGGGGCAAACCCGGCCCCGTCCATCAGGTTATCCCATCTGCTGCCAGCCTCAAATGACTTGGGACTCAAGAGTGTGAAGCGCACAGCATTCCCGGCAGGAAAACGCCCCATGCAGGGGGTATCCGCGGATGTGCCGGCCAGCGCCATGAAAAAGGGAGGCCGATGGCCTCCCTCTTGCTGCTTGCAACCCACCTAGCTGGCCAGAAACAGCCGGTAGGCGGGGTCGTCGCTCACCTCTTTCCAGCCGTAGCCAATCTCGTGCAGGTAATCGTGGAAGGCGGCCACGTCCTCGTCCGGCAGCTCGAAGGCACAGAGCACCCGGCCGTAGTCGGCACCGTGGTTGCGGTAGTGGAACAGGCTGATGTTCCAGCGGCAACCCAGGGTCTCCAGAAAACGCATCAAAGCGCCCGGCTGCTCCGGAAACTTGAAGCTGTAGAGGCGTTCACCGAGGGGCCGGGCCGGGCGGCCGCCAATCATGTAACGCACGTGGTTCTTGGCCAGCTCGCTCTCGGTCATGTTGACCACCGGGTAGCCGTTGCCGCCGAGCTGATCGATGATCTGGCCCAGCTCCTCGTCACCGCCGGTGAGGCGCACCGAGACGAACAGCGACGCCTGCTCGGCATCGGCGTAGCGGTAGTTGAACTCGGTCACCATGCGCGGCCCGAGCTGACGGCAGAAGTCGAGGAAGGCCCCCTTGCGCTCGGGGATGGTCACCGCCAGCATGCCCTCGCGCTTCTCGCCGATCTCGCAGCGCTCCGACACGTAACGCAGGCTGTGGAAGTTGACGTTGGCGCCGGACAAAATGGCCGCCATCCGCCCCCCTTTCACCTGCTCCCGCTCGCTGTAGGCCTTGAGACCCGCCAGCGAGAGGGCCCCCGACGGCTCAGCGATGGCGCGGCAGTCGTCGAAGATGTCTTTCAGCGCGGCGCAGATCTGGTCGTTGGAGACGGTCACCACCTCGTCCAGATACTGATTGCACAGGCGGAAGGTCTCCTCGCCGATGCGCTTGACCGCCACCCCGTCCGCAAACAGCGAGACCCGCTCCAGATTGACCGGCTCGCCAGCCGCCAGCGCGGCCTTGAGGCAGGCAGAGCCCTCCGCCTCCACCCCGATCACCTTCACATCCGGCAACAGCTGTTTGATGTAGACCGCCACCCCGGCAGCCAACCCGCCGCCGCCCACCGGTACGAAGACGTGGGTGAGGTGGGTATCCTGCTCCAGCAGCTCCTTGCCGATGGTGCCCTGCCCGGCGATCACCTCGACGTCGTCAAACGGCGGGATCAGGGTGTAGCCCTCCAACTCGGCGAGGCGGCGACTCTCGCCATAGGCCTCGTCGAAGCTGTTGCCAAACAGCATGACGTTGCCGCCCTGCCGGCGCACCGCATCGATCTTGATGTCCGGCGTGGTCTTGGGCATCACGATGATCGCCTTGATGCCAAGCTTGGCGGCCGACAGGGCGACCCCCTGGGCGTGGTTGCCGGCGGAGGCGGCGATGACGCCGCGCGCCTTCTGCTCCTCGGTCAGAGTGGCGATCTTGTGGTAGGCGCCGCGCAGCTTGAAGGAGTGGACCGGTTGCAGGTCCTCCCGCTTCAGGCTGACGTGATTGCCGAGCCGCTCGGAGAGTTTCTTCAGGGTTTGCAGGGGGGTGACCCGCGCCGCCTCGTAGACGGGGGAGAGCAGCACCTTGCGTAGATAATCCGCTGCAGAGACCATGATTTATTCCCCCAGCATCGAACGATCGCGCACCGCACCTTTATCGGCGCTGGTGGCGAACATGGCGTAGGCGCGCAGGGCAAAGGAGACCTGACGCTGGCGATCGAGCGGCTTCCAGCCACGGGCTTCGACGGCGACGCGGCGGGCAGCCAGCACGCTGTCGGCCACCTCCAGCACCATGCTGCGAGCCGGGATGTCGATGTTGATGATGTCGCCATCCTCCACCAGACCGATAGTGCCGCCGGAGGCCGCCTCCGGCGAAACGTGGCCGATGGAGAGGCCCGAGGTGCCGCCGGAGAAGCGGCCATCGGTGATCAGCGCACACGCCTTGCCGAGCCCCATGGACTTCAGATAGGTGGTGGGGTAGAGCATCTCCTGCATGCCGGGGCCCCCTTTCGGCCCTTCGTAGCGGATCACCACCACTTCACCGGCCTTGACGGTGCCATCCAGAATGCCGGCGACCGCCGTGTCCTGGCTCTCGAATACCCGGGCCGGGCCGCGGAAGGTGAGGTTCTCCTCATCCACCCCGGCGGTCTTGACGATGGCACCGTTCAGCGCCAGGTTGCCGGCGAGCACGGCCAGGCCCCCTTCCAGGCTGTAGGCATTGTCCAGCGAGCGGATGCAGCCTTCGGCTCTGTCCAGATCCAGCTCCGGCCAGCGGCAATCCTGGCTGAACGCCTTGGTGGTGCGGATCCCGGCTGGCCCGGCGCGATAGAAGTCCACCACCTCCTGGCTGGGCTGGCGGCTGACGTCATATTCGGCCAGCAGCTCCACCAGCGAGGTGCCCAGCACGTTGCGGGTATCCCCGTGCACCAGACCCGCTTTTTCCAGCTGGCCCAGAATGGCGACCACGCCGCCGGCGCGGTGCACATCTTCCATATGGTATTTCTGGGTAGAAGGCGCCACCTTGCACAGCTGCGGTACCTTGCGCGACATGCGGTCGATGTCGGCCATGGTGAAGTCGACGCCCGCCTCCTGGGCCGCCGCCAGCAGGTGCAGCACGGTATTGGTGGAGCCGCCCATGGCAATGTCGAGCGCCATGGCATTCTCGAACGCCGCCTTGGTGGCGATGTTGCGCGGCAGCGCCGAGGCATCCTCCTGCTCATACCAGCGCTTGGCCAGGGTCACGATACGCTGGCCCGCCAGCTTGAACAGCTGCTCGCGGTCGCTGTGGGTCGCCAGCAGCGAGCCGTTGCCCGGCTGGGAGAGACCCAGCGCCTCGGTCAGACAGTTCATGGAGTTGGCGGTGAACATGCCGGAGCAGGAGCCGCAGGTAGGGCAGGCACTGCGCTCCACCTGTTCGCTCTGGGCGTCGGAGACCTTGGGGTCGGCGCCCTGGATCATGGCGTCCACCAGATCCAGCTTGATGATCTGGTCGGAGAGCTTGGTCTTGCCCGCTTCCATCGGGCCGCCGGAGACGAAGATCACCGGGATGTTGATGCGCAGGGCGGCCATCAGCATCCCCGGGGTGATCTTGTCGCAGTTGGAGATGCAGACCATGGCGTCGGCGCAGTGGGCGTTGACCATGTACTCCACCGAGTCGGCGATAAGCTCGCGCGACGGCAGGGAGTAGAGCATGCCGCCGTGGCCCATGGCGATGCCGTCATCCACGGCGATGGTGTTGAACTCCTTGGCAACGCCGCCGGCGGCTTCAATCTCCCGCGCCACCAGCTGGCCCAGATCCTTGAGGTGGACGTGGCCCGGCACGAACTGGGTGAAGGAGTTGACCACGGCGATGATGGGCTTGCCGAAATCCTGATCGGTCATTCCGGTGGCACGCCACAGGGCGCGGGCCCCGGCCATGTTACGTCCGTGGGTGGTGGTGGCGGATCTCAACTTCGGCATGTCTCTACTCCCTGAATGCCCAGCGGGCTCATTATCTTTGGAAATGAAAAAGTGACTCTCGGATCGGGAATCGATCCTGGTGAGGGCACAGCGCAGTGCCCTGACCGGAAGCGACTCGGGGAGGCATGACGCCTCCCCTCTCTCATCAGTCGTTGACGGGTGTCAGCCAGCCCCACTTGTCCTCTGTCTGGCCATTGAACAGGCCGAAGAAGGCGTTTTGCAGCTGCTCGGTCACCGGGCCGCGGCAGCCAGCGCCCACCTTCATCCGATCGACGGAGCGCACCGGGGTCACCTCGGCCGCCGTGCCGGTCATGAAGATTTCGTCTGCGACATAGAGAGCCTCGCGGGGCAGCGCCTGCTCGCGCACCTCGTAACCCAGATCGCGGGCCAGCGTCATGATGGTGTCGCGGGTGATGCCGGGCAGGATGGCGGCGGTAGCGGGCGGGGTAAACAGCACGCCGTTCTTCACCAGGAACAGGTTCTCCCCCGCCCCTTCGCTCAGGTAGCCGTTCACATCCAGCGCCAGCCCCTCGGCAAAGCCGTTGCGCTTGGCCTCCCGGCTGATCAGCTGGGAGGAGAGGTAGTTGCCGCCCGCCTTGGCGCCGGTGGGAATGGTGTTGGGAGCGAGCCGGTTCCAGGAGGTGACGCACACATCCACCCCGTTTTTCAGCCCCTCTTCCCCCAGATAGGCGCCCCACGGCAGGGCGGCCACCATCAGGTCGGCCTTGGCATCCAGCGGCGGATGCAGCCCCAGCCCCACGTTGCCGACAAAGGCCAGCGGGCGCAGATAGCCGCTCTTCAGGCCGTTCTCGCGCACCACGGTGCGGCAGGCTTCATTCACGTCGGCCTCGCTGTAGGGGACGTCCATCCAGTAGATCTTGGCGGAGTCGAACAGGCGGCGGGTATGCTCCTGCAGACGGAAGATGCAGGTGCCCTTGGGAGTGTCGTAGGCACGCACCCCTTCGAACACCGAGGAGCCATAGTGCAGGGCGTGGCTCATCACGTGCACCTGGGCATCCTGCCAGGGCACCAGTTTGCCGTTGAACCAGATGTATTGGGGGTGAGTGGCGGATTGGGAAGGCTGTGACATTGGCTTGGCTCCTTAAGCTCTGATCCGGGGTTGCTGTTCCAGTGCATCGACCCGGGAAACGTCCACCAGCTTCACCAGCTGGCTCCACAACTGCTGGATGGGACGCACCGACTCGACAGTAACCGTGATCCGCAGTTGTTGGCAATCCTGCTCCATGTTGAGGGCGCAGAGGTTGAAACCGCGGTGACGAACCACCCGCAGCACCCGCTCCATCACTTCGGGTCTGGGCTGGGCATGGATTTGCAAGGTATTGAACTGACTCATGGGCGTTGCTCCATCATCTGGTGGTTGGCGACTCCTGGCGGAACCAGGGGCCAGACGTTTTCTTCCTCTGAAATGGCCACATGCAGCAGGTAGGCACTCTCGCTGGCCAGCAGGCGATCGAGGGCGCCGGCTATCTGGTCCTTGCATGTGATGGTTTCGCCGGGGATACCGAAGGCGGCAGCCAGGGCGATGAAATCGGGGTTGTCGGAGAGAATGGTCTCGCTGTAGCGGCCGTCGAAGAACAATTCCTGCCACTGGCGCACCATGCCGAGGCGCTGGTTGTCCAGCAGCACCATCTTCACCTTGAGCTGGGCCCGGCGGATGGTGCCAAGCTCCTGCACGTTCATCATGAAAGAACCGTCACCACTCACCAGCACCACTTCATCTTCGGGACGCGACATCTTGGCGCCGATGGCGGCCGGCAGACCAAAGCCCATGGTGCCGAGACCGGCGCTGGAGAGGTGGTTGCGCGGGCTGGTGAAGCGCATGTGCTGGGCCACCCACATCTGGTGTTGACCCACGTCGCAGGCCACCACGCTGGTCTCTGGCAACCTGGCGGAGAGCTGCTTGAGCAGCGCCGGGGCATAGATGGGCTGGCCGGGATGGTCATAGCGAAATGCGTACTCGAGGGCCATGTTCGCGCAGTGCTCACGCCATGGGTCGATGGAGAGGGACATGGCGAGGTGCGGCAGCACCTGTTTCAGATCCTGAGTGATGCCCACCTCGGCGGCGCGGCGCTTGCCGAACTCGGCGGCGTCCACATCGAGGTGGATCACCTTGGCTTCGGGGGCGAACTCCTCCAGCTTGCCGGTCACTCGATCATCGAAACGGGCACCCACCACCAGCAGCAAGTCGCACTGCTGCACCGCGTAGTTGGCCGCCTTGGTACCGTGCATGCCGAGCATGCCGAGATAAACGGGGCTGTCGGGGTCGAGTGCACCTATCCCCTTGAGGGTGGTGACCGCAGGCATGCCGGTGGCGGCGGCAAACTCGCGCAGCTGCTGCTCGGCATTGGCCATGCCCACCCCGCCACCGACGTAGAGCACCGGGCGCTCGGCGACAGCCAGCAGGGTGCGGGCGGCCGTCAGTTCGGCCTGGCTCAGGTGCTCGGGCTCAGCCACCGCAAACAGCGGGCTCTGGGTTGGCACCTTGGCCAGTTGCACATCCTTGGGCAGGTCGATCAGCACCGGGCCCGGGCGCCCCTCACTGGCGATGGCGAAGGCTTCGGCGATCACCTGCGGCAGATCGGCCACGTCGGTCACCATGAAGGAGTGTTTGGTGCAGGAGAGGGACATGCCGAGCACGTCGACCTCCTGAAACGCATCGGTCCCGACGGCGGCGCAGGGCACCTGACCGCTGATGGCCACCAGCGGCACCGAATCGAGCAGCGCCTCCGCGAGGCCAGTCACCAGGTTGGTAGCGCCGGGGCCGGAGGTGGCGATGCAGACGCCCACCTGACCGGAAGCGCGGGCATAACCGACCGCCGCCATGGCGGCACCCTGCTCGTGGCGGCAGAGCTGGTGGGCCAGGCCACCGTCATACAGGGCATCGTAGACCGGCATGATGGCCCCGCCCGGGTAACCAAACACCTGAGTCACACCCTGTTGCTTGAGAGCCTGTACCAAAAACTGCGCGCCGTTCATCTGGAAAATCCTGTCCTGTGGTCGAAAAAAAACCCCCGAGCTGTGAGGCTCGGGGGTCGCTTGTTTCGTTCTGTCCGGTGGTGGGTCTATCCCTTGTTCCGTGCAGCTAAACGAGCCCCGAGCGGTGAGATAATAATCACCACTAGGACCACAATAATGCTGACGAAACGGGAGGCCATGTTCATAGTTACAACCGGAAATCCTGTGAAATTGGGCGGTTTTTACCGCGAATGGCTATTAGAACTAGCACGGTGATTTTTATTGGGCAAGCGTTTTTTGCCTGACAAGACTCTGATTTTGACTGAGTCCAAACGCGTCGATTGGAACAAAAAACTAATAAAAAACGGTTAACCAGCACATACATCAAACCAAGGACGGGATTTATGTCATTAGCTGTGGTTTATAGCCGTGCCAGCTTAGGTGTCGCGGCCCCGCAAGTGACGGTGGAGGTACACCTCTCCAACGGTTTGCCCGCCTTCAACATGGTGGGCCTGCCGGAAACCTCGGTGAAGGAGTCGCGGGATCGGGTGCGCAGCGCCCTGCTCAACGGCAATTTCGAGTTCCCGAGCAAACACATCACGGTCAATCTGGCCCCCGCCGATCTGCCCAAGGAGGGGGGCCGCTTCGATCTGGCCATCGCCATCGGCATTCTCGCGGCTTCCAAGCAGATACCTGCAAAATACCTGCTAGATCACGAATTTTTAGGCGAACTGGCCCTGACCGGCGAGATCCGTCCCGTGCTCGGGGTGCTGCCCGCCGTGCTCGCCTGCCGCGATGCGGGGCGCACTCTGCTGGTGCCGCGAGAGAACGGCCCCGAAGCCTCACTGATCCAGGACGCCGAAGTGCGCACCGCCCATCAGCTGCTGGCCGTCACCGCCTGGCTGGCGGGCCAGTACGAGCTGCCACTGCCGGATCCCCAGAGCACGGAGGCCCTGCCCGATGTGCCGGACCTGCAGGACGTGATCGGCCAGTCTCAGGCCAAGCGGGCGCTGGAGATCGCTGCCGCCGGCAGCCACAACCTGCTGTTCATCGGCCCGCCCGGCACCGGCAAGAGCATGCTGGCCAGCCGCTTGCCCGGTATCTTGCCGCCCCTTAGCGAACAGGAAGCGCAGCAGACCGCCGCCATCCATTCCATCGGCGGCCTCACCCCGCGCGCCGGTCACTGGCATCACAGGCCCTATCGCACGCCCCATCACAGCGCCTCGGCGGTGGCGCTGGTGGGGGGTGGCAGCCACCCAAGGCCCGGCGAAATTTCGTTGGCCCACAATGGGGTGCTGTTTCTGGATGAACTGCCCGAGTTCGAGCGCAAGGTGCTCGACTCCCTGCGCGAGCCGCTGGAGACCGGCCATATCACCATCAGTCGGGCCGCCCGCCAGGTGGATTTTCCCGCCCGCTTCCAGCTGGTCGGCGCCATGAATCCCAGCCCTTGCGGCCACTATGGCGATGGCCAGACCCGCTCCAGCCCGGATCAGATCCTGCGCTACCTCGGCAAGCTCTCCGGCCCCTTTCTCGACCGCTTCGACCTGACGGTGGAGGTGCCGCTGCTGCCCAAGGGGAGTCTCACCGGCAAGGCGGAGCGGGGGGAGTCGAGCCAGCAGATCCGCGAACGGGTGCTGGCGGCGCGGGAGCGTATGCTGAGCCGCAACGGCAAGCTCAACAACCTGCTTGATAGCCGTGAAATCGAAGAAATTTGCCGCTTATCGCCGCAGGATGCCGAGTTTCTGGAGAACGCCATCCAGAAGCTGGGGCTCAGCATCCGGGCCTGGCACCGCATCCTGCGGGTGTCGCGCACCATAGCCGATCTGGCAGGACGGCAAGCCATCGAGAAGGAGCACCTGATCGAGGCGCTCGGTTACCGGGCCATGGACCGGCTGCTGTCGCGGCTGCGCAGCGGCTGATACGGGGCAGAAAGAGACCGCGATGGCCCCTCGCATGGTCTCGCGGGCCATCGGCTGATATTATGGCCACAGATCTGACCACTTGATGGCCCCTTATCGACAGCAAGACGGACCCGACCCATGCCCAACAAGCTGATTGAGCGACTGCGCGGCAGCCTCTCGACCCTGCTCTATTTTCTCAACACCCTGTTCTGGTTTATCCCCATCCTCACGCTGGGCCTGCTCAAGCTGTTGCTGCCCCTCAAGGGCTGGCGCACCCTCTGCAACGCGCTGCTGGATGGCAGTGCCGGCTGCTGGATCGGTTTCAACAACCTGATCCAGAAAACCATCATCAGAACCCCTTTCGATGTGGTCGGAGTGGACAAAGGGCGCCGGAATGAGTGGTATATGGTGATTGCCAACCATCAATCCTGGGTCGACATACTGGTACTGCAGCGGATTTTTAATCAAAAAATCCCCTTCCTGAAGTTTTTCCTCAAGAAAGAACTGATTTGGGTACCTTTTCTCGGCCTGGCCTGGTGGGCGCTGGATTTCCCCTTCATGCGGCGATATTCGCGCAAGTTGCTGGAAAAGAAGCCACATCTGAAGGGAAAAGACATAGAGACCACACGCCAGGCCTGTGCCAAGTTCCGCCACATTCCAGTGAGCGTGATGAACTTCGTGGAGGGCACCCGCTTCACCGCCCGCAAACACGACAAACAGGCAGCACCCTATCGCCACCTGCTGCACCCGCGGGCTGGCGGCATCGCCTTCACCCTGGCGGCCATGGGGGATCAGCTGCACAAGCTGGTGGATGTGACCATCGCCTATCCGGACGGCATCCCCAGTTACTGGGACTTCATGTGCGGTCGGGTCAAGGAGATCAAGGTTCGAGTCCGTTTTTTGCCGATCGAACGCAATCTGGTGGGGGATTACTTCAATGACCCCGAGTTCCAACAAGAGTTTCAACAGTGGCTGAACGGGATCTGGCACGAGAAAGACCAGACCCTGGATCAGCTGCTGGCGGACAAGACGCCCTCAACGACGCCATGCTAACCCTGCTCCCGGGTCCGCTGGTGCTGCTCATCAGCGCCGGCCTGACCATACTGTTTACCGCCCTGTGCGCCAGCCTCATCCTGCTGGTGTCACTGGCCAAGCTGCTGCTGCCGATCCCGGCCTTTGGCCGTGCCTGCAGTCGCCTCAACAACCGTTTCATGCGCCTGTGGCTGGCCTGCAACGCCCTGGTGATCCGCCTCACCACCCGCATCGACTGGCAGGTGGAGGACGACACCCGGCTGCGCAAGGATGGCTGGTACCTGATCGTCAGCAACCACATGAGCTGGACCGATATCGTGGTGCTGGGTCATCTGTTTCGCGACCGGCTGCCGGTGCCCAAGTTCTTCATGAAGCACGAGCTGATCTATATCCCGCTGCTGGGGCTGGCCTGCTGGGGGCTCGACATGCCCTTTATGCGTCGCTACTCACGGGAGTTTTTGCTGAGGAACCCGCACCTGCGGGGCAAGGACATCGAGACCACCCGCAACGCCTGCGAGAAGTTTCGCCACATCCCCACCACCGTAATCAACTTCGTAGAGGGGACCCGCTTCACCGAGGCGAAGCGCGACGCCTCCCGCTCCCGTTACCAGCACCTGATGTCGCCCAAGGCGGCAGGGCTGGCCTTCACCCTGGCGGCCATGGGAGAGCAGTTCGACAGCCTGATCAACGTCACCATCAGCTACCCGGACAACCCCGAAACCCCCTTCAAGGATTTCCTGATGGGGCGGATGAAGCGCATTCGGGTACGGATCGAGGAGCTGCCGGTGGACGAGCAGCTGGTGGGGGATTACTTCAACGACAAGCAGTTCAAACGCGGCTTCCAGCAGTGGCTGAACCAGCGCTGGCAGGAGAAGGACACCGTGCTGGCGCAGTGGCAGGCAGCCGATGCGGCGGCTCAGGCCGAGCCGCAGGCAGCCAAGGCGAGCGCCGAGGCCAGCTCGGGCAGCTGATCCTCGCTGAACACCCGGATGCCGTGGCGGCGCAACAGGGCCGTGGTCATGCCCTCGCCCGCCACAGAGACACCCTCGAAGCGGCCGTTGTAGATGCGGCCGCTGCCGCAGGAGGGGCTCCCCTCCTTCAGCAGGGCGAAGCGAATGCCCTGAGCCTGGCAGAGTTGCAGCGCCAGCCGGGCGCCGTGATCGAACTCTGCCGTCACATCCAGTCCACTCGCGGTCACCACCCGCTCGCCCTGCCGTTCGGCAGGAGGACGCGGGGTCGGCAGGCCGCCCGCCACCTCGGGGCAAAACGCCAGCGCTCGCCCTTCAGCCCCCAGCTCGCTCAGCCAGTCGCTGACGATCCCCTTGCTCTGGCCGTCGTAGCGCACAGGCTGGCCCAGCAAACACGCGCTGACCAGCACACGAACAGGGGATGCGCTCATGCCTCCGCTCCGTTCATCACCTGATCGAACATCACGCAGCAGGGGCTCTCCATCCGGTAGAGAATGGCGGGGCGCTGCTTGCCGGTACGCTTGCGGCCGGTATCCAGCAGGATGCCGGCGCGGTGGATCCGCTTGCGAAAGGCCGCCGTGTTCATCGGCGTCTGCAGGATGATTTCGAAAGCCCGTTGCACCTCGGAGAGGGTGAACTCGGCCCCCAGCAGTTGCAACGGCAAGGTGCTGTAGCGGCTCTTGATCCGCAGTCGTTCCAGCCCCCGGGCAATCAGCTGAGTGTGGTCGAAGGCGAGGCTGAGCCCCGGCAGATCACAGAGCGGGTGCCAGCAGCCGTGCACGGCTTCGACCTCGGAGTCCACCAGGCAGAGATAGACCAGGGTGGTGGACCAGCCACGGGGATCCCGCTCCAGATTGCCGAGGGTGCAGACCTGCTCGCTGTAGCAGTGGCCCAGCCCCCACTCGGTCAGCAGGCGATGGCGAGCCGCGTCCAGATCCCGATCCCGGGTCTCGTCGATGCGCAGCGCCGGCAGTTGCCAGCAGTGGGCAAAGGGCGGGCGATCGCGAGTCTCAAGCAGCAGCTCGAGCCGCTCCTCGTTCAACCGCAGCACCACCATATCCAGACTCATTCTCAACATGCCGATCGCCCTGCTCGCCTTCGATTAATGTTTGGTAGATAATATCACACGAATAGTATGTGCAGGAGCCACTCAATGGGAACCGTCGCCAGCCTGGATATTGATGCGCAGAAGGGCTTTACCCCCCTCTGCCCGAACGAACTGCCCGTCGCGGGCGGGGATGATATTGTGGCTGCGCTCAACGCTCAGGCCACCCTCGCCAGCCTGCGGATCGGCAGCAAGGATTCGCATCCCGCCAACGCCGCCTGGGTCGTCAGCGATCCCGCCGGCATGTTGCTGCCGCTGGACTTGCCCAACGCCGACCTCACCTGGCCGGTGCACTGCGTGCCGGGTACCCGCGGCTTCGAACTGCTCGACGGCCTGCCAGCCCCGGTCGATTACGACTTCTTCGTCTGGAAGGGAGTCGAGCCGGATCTGCACCCCTACGGCACCTGCTTCCACGATCTGGCCGAGCGCCGCAGCACCGGACTCATCGAGTTTCTGCACGCCCGCGGCGTCACTACCGTACTGGCCGGCGGCCTTGCTACCGACTACTGCGTCAAGACCAGCGTGCTGCAGCTGCGCCGCGCCGGTTTCCGGGTGATCGTCCATCTCGATGCCTGTCGTGGCATCGCCCCCGAGACGGTTGCCAGCGCCCACACCCAGATGATCGAGGCCGGCGCCGAACTCGCCCAGAGCCTGATCGATGTACAACGCCTGCTGGACGCCTGATATGCCCCTCATTCTCATCAGCCTGCCCGATACCGGCGTCTGCAATCTACAAAAGCGGCAGGGGAGCGCTCTTGCGTTCACCCGCCTGCGGGGAGTCTGATATGCCACCCATACTCAACAGCCTGCTCGATACCGATGCTTACAAGCTGCACATGCAGCAGGCGGTGTTCCATCGCTATCCGGATGCCGAGGTGGTGGCCGAGTTTCACAGCCGCAACGAAGAGGATCTGCTGCCCATGATGGGCCAGATCGAGGAGCAGCTGCACCTTGCCGGCTCGCTGCGGCTGACCAGGCCCGAGCTCAACTTCCTGGCCGAGCGCCCCTTCTTCACCGCCGATTACCTCGACCACCTGCGCCGCAAGCCGCTGGATGCCTCCCTGCTCAAGGTGTTCGAGCAGGATGGTCGCATCAACGTGCGGGTCGAGGGCCCCTGGCAGGACGTGATCCTGTGGGAGATCCCGGTGCTCGCCATCATCAGCGAGATGCGCAACCGCTTCCGTTACCCCCAGTTCGGCGTCAGTCAGGCGCTGGAGCGGCTAGATCAGAAGATCGACAAGCTGGAGCGGGAGCTGAGCCGGGAGGAGATGGACGAGTTCAACCTTATCGACTTCGGCACCCGGCGCCGCTTCTCCCTCGCGGTGCAGGATGCGGTGGTGGGTCGCCTCAAGGAGCGGCTGCCGGCGTTTCGCGGCACCAGCAACTACCTGCTGGCCCAGAAATACGGCCTGCCGGCGGTGGGTACCCAGGCCCACGAGTGGTTCCAGGCTCACCAGCAGCTCGGCTTCCCGCTCGAGCACAGCCAGCGGGCCGCCCTCACCAGCTGGCTTGATGAATTCACCAATCACCTCGGCATCGCGCTCACCGACTGCATCACCATGGATGCCTTCCTGCGCGACTTTGACTTCGAGCTGGCCAGCCGCTATCAGGGACTGCGCCACGACTCCGGCGATCCCGTGGTGTGGGGCGAGAAGGCCATCAGCCACTATCAGCGGCTCGGCATCGACCCCACCGAGAAGACGCTGGTGTTCTCCGATGGCCTCAACCTCGACAAGGCGGTCGAGTTGTTCCGCCACTTCCGCGGTCGCATCAACACCAGCTTCGGCATCGGCACCAAGCTCACCTGCGATCTGCCCGGCGTGAGCCCGATGAACATCGTGTTCAAGCTGATGGAGTGCAACGGCGGCCCGGTCGCCAAGATCTCCGACAGCCCCGGCAAGACCCTGTGCCGGGATGCGGACTTCATCCGCAATCTCAAGCAGGCGTTCCACGTCGGGGTCTGACTTGTGCCAATCCGATGGCAAACAAAAAGCCCGCCAGTTTGCACCGGCGGGCTTTTTTCATCGGGTCTGGCGGGATCAGTCTTTCTTGGCCAGCAGGAATTTCACCAGCTGGTTGAACTGTTCCTGGGAAGTAATGGATTCGATCTTCACCATGTACTTGCCGTTGACCAGGAAGGCCGGCACACCGCGGATGTTGTAGCTCTCGGTGTTGCGGTCAAACTGGGAGACCATGCCGGAGACGGCGAAGCTGTCGACGGCACCGTCGAACTCCTCGGCCGGCACGCCGTTGTCCACGAAGATCTGCTTCACGTCGGCACGGCTCTGCGGGTACTGACGCTGGGTGTGGATCTTGTCGAAGATGGCCGGGGTCAGCTTGCCTTCAACATTCAGCAGGCTGGCAACGGCGTAGGCACGCTGCATCTCCGGACCCATCTCGCGGCCCAGGAAGGCCACCGGGTTTTTCTTCATCGGCACGCCTTCCGGCAAGTTCTTCTTCAGATCCTCGGCAATCGGCTCGAACTTGGCGCAGTGGGGGCAGTAGTAGGAGAAGAACTCCAGCACTTCCGGTTGGGCGCTACCGGTCTGTTTGACCACATCGTAGTTGACGCCTTCCTTGAATTCGGGGGCGGCGTGAACCATGGGGATCATCAGCATGGCAGCAAGGAAAAATAGTACTTTTTTCATGACGTTTCCTGTTAAGGGATCACTGTGAGGCACGCCCGGCGAACCGAAGCAGTGCCAAGCCTATTGCGTCACCACTGCGCAGTCAATGGTCAAGCTGGGTGCGCGAGTCCCGTCTGCCGCCCGCTCTCTTTCCCTCATCACCAGCCAGGCGTCAGCGTCAGGGGCGGTGCCTTGAGCGCTTCCAGCTGGTCGTGCAAGGTTGCGATCTGCTGGCGCCAGTAGTGATCGGTGTTGAACCAGGGGAAGTGGCGCGGGAAGGCAGGGTCTTCCCAGCGCCGGGCCAGCCAGGCCATGTAGTGAACGATGCGCATGGCCCGCAACGGCTCGATCAGCGTCAGCTCGCGCGGGTCGAACTCCATGAACTCCTCATAGCCCGCCAGCAGAGTATCGAGCTGGATCAACTGCTCGTGCCGCTCGCCGCTCAGCATCATCCAGAGATCCTGGATGGCGGGGCCGCTGCGACAGTCATCGAGATCGACGAACATCGGGCCGTCGCGCCAGAGGATGTTGCCCGGGTGGCAGTCGCCATGCAGGGAGATCTGGGCCACGTCCAGGGTCATGGCGTCACTGACATGCTTGTTCAGCTCGTCCAGTACCCCGAAGAAGGACTTGGCCAGCCCGCTCGGCAGCCACTCGCCGGACGCCAGCAGCTGACGCGGTTCGTGCAGCATGCTCTCCACATCGAGCCGGACCCTGTGATGGAAGGGGCGGCTGGCACCTATCTGGTGGATGCGGCCGAGATAGCGCCCCACCCACTCCAGCTGGTCGAGGTTGTCCACCTCGAACTGGCGGCCCCCCACGCTCTGCCAGATGGCGAAGGGGTAGCCCTGATGCTCCAGCAGGGTCTCGCCGGCAAAGGCGATGGGGGCGGCAACCGGGATCTCCGCCTCATTGAGGCGGGCGGCGAAGTCGTGCTCTTCGAGGATCTGGGCCCGGCTCCAGCGACCGGGACGGTAGAACTTCACCACGTAGCGGCGACGATCTTCATCCTGAAACTGGTAGACCCGGTTTTCGTAGCTGTTGAGTTCGATGAGACCGGAGTCGATACGCAGACCGCTGAGGTCCAGCGCATCCATGATGAGATCGGGATTGAGGTCGGAATAGTTGAAACGCATGTCATCCACCATGAGAAAGGGGCGCCGTTGCGCCCCATTCTATCACTACTGCTTATCATTGCCGCGCCCGATGACCGGCTAAAACCGGCCATGACGGCGGTCACAGCCGGCTGATGAACTTGCTTGGCTGGCGCAGGATCCCCTTGCTGTCGTCTGCGGCCGCCCCTTCGCGTTTGAGCACGAAGCGGATGTCCAGGGTCGGCTTCTTCAGATTGAAGGGGTCGACCGCCACGCTCACCGGCAGGGTGAAGATTTCCCCTGCTTTGAGAGTCACCTCGCGCGGGCCGAACCATTCGTGCTCCGGCAGCCCCTCCACATCCAGCTGATAGGTCTGGGGATGCAGGGTCTTGTTGAGGATCTTGAGGGTGTAGGTGTTCTCGATGAGCCCCTCGCTGTTCTCGCGGAACAGCTGGTTGCGATCCCGCAGGATATCGAGCCCCATCGGCATGATGGACATGGCGTTGTAGACGAACACCCCCAGCATCACCGCCATCACCAGGCCGTAACCAATCAGCTTGGGCCGCGCCACGTGGGTGGAGTCGTTGGCCAGCTTGTGCTCGGTGGTGTAGCTGATGAGCCCCTTCGGATAACCCATCCGCTCCATGGTCTGATCGCAGGCATCGACGCAGGCACCACAGTTGATGCACTCGTACTGCAGGCCGTCGCGGATGTCGATGCCGGTCGGGCAGACCTGCACGCAGAGGTCGCAGTCGATGCAGTCCCCCAGCCCCAGCGCCTTGGGGTCGGCCTTGCGGGCACGGGCGCCACGGGTTTCACCGCGCTTGGCGTCATAGCCGACGATGAAGGTGTCCTTGTCGAACATGGCGGACTGGAAGCGAGCATACGGGCACATGTGAATGCACATGATGGCGCGCATCCAGCCGGCGTTGCCGTAGGTACAGGCGGCGAACAGCACCACCCAGAAGATGACCCAGCCACTGGCCTGCAGGGTGAAGAAGTCCGGCACCAGCTGGAACACGTCCTGGAAGTAGGCGACGAAGGTGAGGCCGGTACCCAGCGACAGCAGGATCCAGGCCAGGTGCTTGGCCCCCTTGCGGGCCAGCTTCTCGGCGTTCCAGGGCGAGGCATCCAGCTTGCGGCGCTTGTTGGCCGCCCCTTCCAGCTTCTCTTCGAACCAGATGAACATGAAGGTCCACACCGTCTGCGGGCAGAGATAGCCACACCAGACCCGACCGAGGAAGGTGGTCACGAAGAAGAGCCCGAAGGCGGCAATCATGAAGATCCAGGCCAGCAGGGTCAGGTCCTGCGGCCAGATGGTGGCACCGAAGATGTGGAACTGCTGGTGACCGATGTCGAACAGCACGGCCTGGCGACCGTCATAGCGCAACCAGGGAATGGCGACGAAGAGCACCACGAAGAACCAGCCCATGGCCTTGCGCACCCGCTGCCAGTAGCCGGTCTGGGCCCTCACGTAGATGCGGTTGCCGGGATTGAACCTGTCATCGCTCGCTTTGAAGGTATTGGGGTTGTATGTCCCCGTTACATCGCCGGTGACATCCTTGATATCGATCTTGTCCTGGTCGGCCATTGCAACACTTCGCTCCACTCATTAATTGTTATGGAGCGGATTATATCTTAAACAGCCTGCTAATTGTGTGGGTAAAATGTATCTAATGTTCGAGTGGCGTCGCAATTTCAAGCAACAAAAAAGACGTATCGCCAGTTGACGAAACGCCTTTTTGAGAGATTCTTTTGAACACCAATAAAGGCTCCAGCTGGAGCAATCTTTACTTGATGCCGCGGGCCTTGAGCAGGGCTTCCTTGAAGTCGGGCACGTGATCCTTGGCTAGGCCGGGGATCATCGCCTGCTTGTCGGATTCCCGCATCTTGAGGTGATAGATCAGCATGTCGTCGGTCAGCTCGGACAGAGGACCTTCAAATCCCGCTTCCTCGGCCAGTTTGGCAACAAACTGCACCAGGCTGAGATCCTGTTCCTTGATCCAGGCAGGCTGCAACAACTCCAGCAGCTCTTCGATACGATGACATTGCATAGACGACCTCTTTAATCTGTCTTGTGAAACTCAGGCAACCTTACCCATCAAGGCTACTTCGATACGATCCCGCCCATTATGCTTGGCCTGGTAGAGGGCCGCATCCGCTTTTTGGATCAGCTCGCTGATGGAGAGGCTCTGATCCGGTACCAGGGTCGCCACCCCGAAGCTGCAACTGACCCGGCCGGAAACCAGGGATTTCTGATGGGGAATGCTCAAATCCTTCAGCGCCACCCGCACGTTCTCGGCGATCTGCAGCGCCCCCTGCATGCTGGTACAGGGCAGCAGCAGAGCAAACTCCTCCCCGCCGTAGCGGGCGGCGAGATCGTCCTCGCGCCGCTGTACTTCGGCCAGCAGACCCGCCACCTGCTGCAGGCACTCGTCCCCCAGCTGATGGCCGTACAGGTCGTTGAATTGCTTGAAGTAGTCCACATCCACCAGCACCAGCGACAGCGGCGCCCGGGCCCGGTGACAGCGACGCCAGGCGCGCTCGAGGCAGTAGTCGAGGTGGGCCCGGTTGGCGATGCCGGTCAGCCCGTCCAAGCGGGAGGTGAGCTTGAGGTGCTCGGAGACTGCCTTCAGCTCGGCCACCAGATCGGCGTTGGAGAAACGGTGGTAAAGCGAGGCCACCTGATCCCGCCGCAGGCGGCGCAGCAGGGTCGGCAGGAAGACGAACAGGTAGCCCGCCAGCATGCAGGAGACGATCCGCTCCTGCTCGTTGCCCGCCCCCAGCTCGAACAGCATGGCCAGCCCGAGCGGCAAGACGGCGCCGTAAAGCGAGCGGCGGCTGCCGAACAGCATGATGGCGCTGCCGGTGAGAATCAGGCTGGAGAGCATCATCATGGCGGCACGATAGGTGTCGGGCAGCTTGTCCATGTAGAGCAGCACGCCCAGCGCCCAGATGATGGAGGTGATGGTCACCCCGATGAAGAGCTCACGCTCCAGCACCGGCAGCGGGATCTGCGCCAGCCTGGGCTGGCGCCAGCGCAGGTGCCAGCCTCGGCAGATCAGCAGCAACACTCCGGTCAGCCAGCCGAGCGCTTCGGCGGCGGGCAGGTAGTCGTGGAACAGCAGGCTCCAGCCAAGCGCCAGCAGACCCAGGCAAGGCAGGCTGAATGAGGCGTGGGTATAGAGCTGGGCCATGATGGCCTGCTTCACCTGGCGTGTCACACTCTGGGTCAACTGCGTACTCCCTGTACAAGAGCCGCACAGTCTACCACTACCCCTTCGGAGCCAACAATAAAACGTCCGTTATTAAGCGGTTAGTCAGTCGATGATGCCAGGCCCCGGCCTGCCGGCAGAGACGGCTCAGCCGCGCTCCAGCTCGTCGAGGATCGGGCACTCGGGGTTTTCATCCCCGTGGCAGCAGCCGACCAGCCCCTCGAGGGAGCTGAGCATGGCCTGCAAGCCGGCGATGCGGGCGCGCAGATCGACGATCTTCTCCTGCGCCAGCTTCTTCACCTGGGCGCTGGTTCTGTGCTCGTCCCGGTAGAGCGCCAGCAGCTCCTGGCACTCCTCCAGGTTGAAGCCGGTCTCCCGTGCCCGCTTGACGAAGCGCAGCTCGCGCAGCGCCCCCTCGGTGTAACTGCGGTAGCCGTTGTCGCTGCGCACCGGCGCCGAGATGAGGCCGATGCTCTCGTAGTAGCGAATGGTCTTGGCGGTCAGTCCCGTCGCCTTGGCTACCTTGCTGATGTTCATGGATGACTCCTTAACGGTTCGATTCTGTGCTGAGATTGTGGCTGACCTGGGCAAGTGCCCGCGGCTGCCAACGCTTCAATAACAGGGAATTGCTCAATACTGTGATGCTGCTCAGGGCCATGGCCGCCCCCGCCAGCTCGGGGCTGAGGTAACCCAGCGCCGCCAGCGGAATGCCGATGATATTGAACACGAAGGCCCAGAACAGGTTCTGCTGGATGGTGCGCCAGGTCGCCGCCGAGATGTCGATGGCATCGGCCACCAGCCGCGGGTCAGACCGCATCAGGGTGATGGAGGCGGTCTCCATCGCCACGTCGGAGCCGGAGCCCATGGCGATGCCCACATCTGCCGCCGCCAGTGCCGGGGCATCGTTCACACCGTCCCCCACCATGGCCACCAGCCCGCTGGTTTGCGCCCGCAGCGCCTCCACTTTCTCCACCTTGCCGGCCGGCAGCACGGAATCGAAGGCCCCGTCCAGCCCCAGCTTGGCGGCAATATGGGCTACCGGTGCCGGCGCATCACCGCTCACCAGCCAGCTGGCGATACCGCGCTGGCGCAGGGTGGCGATGGCATCCGGGCTCTCGGGGCGCAGGGTATCGGCCAGTGCGGCTATGCCGGCCACCACGCCGTCGATGGCCACCCAGACCCGGGTCGCGCCATCGGCAGCTTGTTCGTTCTGTTGCGGCTGATCAATGCCGAGCTGAGCCAGCAGGGATCCATTACCGATGGCGACCGAGTGACCCGCCACCTGACCGAGGATACCGGCACCGACCCGCACCTCGACCGCTTCCGGCTGAGGCAATGTCGCACCGTTGCCGACCGCCTCGCGCATGGCCAGCGCCAGCGGGTGTTCACTCGCCTGCTGCAGGGCGGCGGCGAGGCGCAGTTGCTCGTCGTTGCCGCTCCAGCTGGCCAGCACTGGCCGGCCCTGGGTCAGGGTGCCGGTCTTGTCGAAGATCAGCGCCTTGATGGCGTGGGCCTTCTGCAGGGTATCGACATCCTTGATCAGAATGCCGTGGCGCGCCGCCACCCCGGTACCGGTGACAATGGCCGCCGGCGTCGCCAGCCCCAGCGCACAGGGACAGGCGATCACCAGCACCGCCACCGCCGCCAGCAGCGCCTGACCAAAGTCGTTGCTGATGGCGTACCACACCAGCAGGGTGAACAGGGCGATGGCCATCACCACCGGCACGAACACGGCGGAGACCTTGTCCACCAGCTGCTGCAGCGGCGCCTTGCCCATCTGGGCGTTTTCCACCAGTCCGATGATCTTGCTGAGGCTGGAGTCCTCCCCCACCGTGGTGGCTTCGATCTCCAGCACGCCGGAGCGGTTGATGGCACCGCCCAGCACCTTGTCACCTTCGCCACGGGGTACCGGCAGGCTCTCGCCGGTGAGGATCGACTCATCCAGCTCGCTCTCGCCGCTCACGATTCTGCCGTCCACCGGCACCCGCTCACCCACCAGCACCCGCAGCCGATCGCCGCGCAGCACCTCGTCGATGGCGACGCTCTGCCAGCTCTCGCCACGCCAGACGGTGGCGGTTTCCGGCCGCAGCGCCATCAGTTCGCGAATAGCGGACTGGGTGCTGCGTCTGGCCCGCGCTTCCAGCAACTTGCCGAGGGAGATCAGGGTGATGATGATGGCGCTTGCCTCGAAATAGAGCTGCCCGCTGGCGGCCATCCCCAGGTTGAGCAGCAGATAGAGGCTGTAGAAGTAGGCCGCACTGGTACCGGTCGCCACCAACACATCCATATTGGCGGAGCGGTTCTTGATAGAGAGCCAGGCACCGCGATAGAAGCGGGCCCCGATCCAGAACTGCACCGGGGTGGCGAGCACCAGCTCCAGCCAGGCGGGCAGATGCCAGGGCAGCAGACCGGCCATGGCCAGCATCCCCGCCAGCAGTGGCAGGGTGAGCAGGGCCGAGACGATGACCCGGGTTTGCGCCTGACGGGCGCTGGCGGCCTCCTGCGCTTCCCGATCCAGCAACTGCTGGCGGCGGCTGCTGGCCGAGCCCTGCGCCAGCTGGGCGCCAAAGCCGAGCGCCTCGATCTGCTCGCGCAGGGCGGCGGGCGTCTGCATCCCGGGTACCAGCACGATACGGGCCTGCTCGATGGAGAAGTTGACGTCGGCGGAGATGACGCCGGGCAGCGCAGCCAGCATCTTGTTCAGGCGGGCCGAGCAACCGGCACAGGTCATGCCGGTGATTTGAAACAATATGGTCTCGCTGCCGTAGTCGTAACCCTGCGCCTTGATGCTTTCCAGCACCGCCGGCAAACGGTCGGGGCTGGCCAGGTCGATGGCGGCCTGCTCCAGTGCGAAGTTGACGGTGGCCTCGACCCCTTCCAGCTTGTTGAGGGCGGTCGTGATGCGGCCGGCGCAGTTGGCGCAGCTCATGCCGCTGAGCGGCAACTGCAGATGAATGGGTGATTGAAGATGAGTGGTCATGTTGTTCCTCCCCGGAACCAGTCGGCCAGAATGAGCACCGACCAACAAACCCTAACCTTTACTGTAAGGGTAAGCTCAAGCCACATGATCCACTTTTTGCAGATGAAAAAAAACGGCGCCCGTTTGCTGCCAGAGAGCCAACGGGCGCCGCCTTCAACGATTGCGCGGTGTGAACTGCGACTCAGATACCGTACTGGGCGCGGTAAGCCTTCATGGCGGCCAGTTGCGCCGCCAGCTCCGGCTGCTCGGCCTGCTTCTCTTCCAGATACTGGATCAGATCGCTCATCTGGATGATGGCGATGATGTGGGCGCCGTAGTCACGCTCCACTTCCTGAATGGCGGAGAGCTCGCCCTTGCCCTTCTCCTGACGGTCCAGCGCGATCAGCACGCCAGCCAGCGAGGCGCCGTTGGCCTGGATCAGATCCATGGACTCGCGGATGGCGGTACCGGCAGTGATGACGTCGTCCACCAGCATGATGCGCCCCTTGAGCGGGCTGCCCACCAGATTGCCGCCCTCGCCGTGATCCTTGGCCTCCTTGCGGTTGAAACACCAGGGCACATCCACGTCGTGCTGCTCCACCAGCTGTACCGCGGTGGCGGACGCGATGGGGATCCCCTTGTAGGCCGGGCCAAACAACACATCAAACTCGATGCCGGCATCCATCAGCGCGGCGGCATAGAAACGGCCGAGACGGGCCAGATCGCGGCCGCTGTTGAACAGGCCGGCGTTGAAGAAGTAGGGGCTTTTACGACCGGATTTCAGGGTAAACTCACCGAATTTGAGGACCTGTTTCTCCAGGGCGAACTCGATAAATTGACGCTGGTAGGCTTTCATTCTGGCTCCTTGCTTGGCTTGTCGTTTACTTTCGTGGGGTATAAAAAAACGCGGTCAATGCCGCGTTTTTAAAATCAGGAGAGCGACTGCTTCTGCAGCGCAATGATGTCGGCGATGCCGCCCTTGGCGAGCGCCAGCATCTCCAGCAACTCTTCATGGGTGAAGGGTTCGGCCTCCGCGGTGCCCTGCACCTCGATGATGCGACCATCTTCGGTCATCACCACGTTCATGTCGGTCTCGGCGGCGGAGTCTTCGATGTACTCCAGATCGCAGATGGCTTCCCCTTCATACATACCGACGGAGACGGCCGCGATCATCTGCTTGAGCGGGCTCTGCTTGAGCATGCCCTTCTCGACCATCCAGTTCAGCGCATCCACCAGCGCCACGCAGGCACCGGTGATGGCGGCGGTGCGGGTGCCACCGTCGGCCTGCAGCACGTCGCAGTCAACGGTAATGGAGTGTTCGCCCAGCGCAGTCAGGTCTACCGCGGCGCGCAGGGAGCGGGCAATCAGACGGGAGATCTCCAGAGTGCGGCCGCTCTGCTTGCCGGAGGCCGCTTCGCGGTTCATCCGGGAGTGGGTGGAGCGCGGCAGCATGCCGTATTCGGCAGTCACCCAGCCCTGATTCTTCCCTTTCAGGAAGCGCGGCACGCTGGTGTCGACGCTGGCGGTGCAGAGCACGCGGGTGTTGCCGAACTCCACCAGCACGGACCCTTCAGCATGCTTGGTGAAGTGGCGGGTAATGGTGACCGGACGAAGCTGCGCGGCAGTGCGATCGCTGGGACGTGACATGGGACGGACCTCTGGGCTGGCTGAATTGGCGCAGGAGTATAGGGTCTGCTGGCGCTTTGGCGCAAGCCGCGTTGCTGCGACAAATGACGTCAAGCTAGGCGCGGGGCGCGGGCAATGGCCACCACTCCCTTGACAAGCCCTGCAACAACGCATGACGTCATTTGCAGCGCAACCCGTAGGGACGGGCCAGTTTTTTGCGCGTAACGTCGTTACTCGGCGGCTCATGTGAACGACCACACTTCACGCCTCGCGCCTAGTCCCGCACAAAAACTGACCCCGTCGCGGTCGTGACAAAGCACCAGCAGACCCTAAGCCATCCCAGCCCAAATATCAGCCGCTAAAACCACGCTGTCGGCTGACGGAGCAGGCCTGGCTGAGTATACTGGCCCCACACTTCATCAAGCCCGGAACAATCAATGATTCACAGCATGACCGCCTACGCCCGCAAGGAACTCAAGGGCGACTGGGGCACAGCCGTTTGGGAAATTCGTTCGGTCAACCAGCGCTATCTGGAGACCTACATTCGCCTGCCGGAACAACTGCGCAGCCTGGAGCCGGTTCTGCGTGAGCGCTTCCGCGCCAAGCTGCAGCGCGGCAAGGTGGAGTGCAACCTGCGCTTTGAGGCCGCCCAAGCCGCTGCCAGCCAGCTGCACATCAATGAAGAGCTGGCCAAGCTCATCATCGACAGTGCCAACTGGGTGATGAAAGAGGCGGGCCAGGGTCAGCTCAACCCGGTCGACGTGCTGCGCTGGCCGGGCGTGATGGCTGCCGCCGAGCAGGACATGGATGCGGTCGCCACCGAGCTGCTCGGCGGGTTTGACCTGACCATGGAAGATTTCCTTGCCTCCCGCGCCAGCGAAGGGGCCAACCTCAAGGCCCTGATCGAACAGCGTCTGGCCGGCATTCAGGTAGAAGTGAAGAAGGTGCGCGTGCACCTGCCGCAGATCATCGAGTGGCAGCGCCAGAAGCTCACCGACCGGCTGGCCGAAGCCAAGGTCGAGCTGGATCCGGCCCGCATCGAGCAGGAGATCGTGCTGCTGGCCCAGAAGATCGATGTGGCCGAAGAGCTGGATCGCCTGGAGATGCACATCAGCGAGACCAACAAGATCATGAAGAAGGGTGGCGCCTGCGGCCGTCGTCTCGACTTCATGATGCAGGAGTTCAACCGCGAGTCGAACACCCTCGGCTCCAAGTCGATCAACGCCGAGGTGACCCAGTCCGCCGTCGAGCTGAAGGTGCTCATCGAGCAGATGCGCGAGCAAATTCAGAACATCGAGTAATCGATACAAGAAGCCCGTCAACGACGGGCTTCTTTCATTTGACGACGCGCCAGGTTGGCGGCCTGCGCCAGATCGGATTTTCACGTTGCACCGACAGCATCTGACTCACTTGTGCGGTATGCTGTCACGCTGACGATCAACCATGACCTCTGTTGAGGCCTGCCTTATGAAATACCTTGTAGTTCAAACCAAACAGATAGGGGATGTGCTGATCTCCACCGCGCTGTGCAACAACCTCAAGCAGAATGACCCAAGCGGCGAGGTTCACTATCTGGTCATGGATTATTGCGCGGGTATGGCGCAGGGCAATCCCAATATCGCTCGGCTCATCATCATCGAGAAGGCCAGGCGCAATGAGTGGCGCTACATGAAGGATCTGCTGCTGGCCATTCGCCGCGAGCGCTACGACGTGGTGGTCAACAGCCAGGGCCAGATGATCGGCCTGCTCAGCTGCCTCTTCTCCGGCGCCCGCCTGCGCATCGGGTTTGACTCCTTCCCCTGGCGGCTCGGCCACAACCGCATCGTGCGTTTTCGCAAGGACACCGAATTCCAGGGCAACAGCACCCTGGTTGACGATCGCTTCTCGCTGCTCAAGCCGCTCAAGCTGGCCAGCGAGGATCGCAACTACTACCTCTGGCTGAGTGAAGAAGAGAAACAACAAGGAAAGGATGCCCTGCTGGCCGCCGGCGTCGACCTGAGCCGCCCGCTGATCGCCATGGGCGTCAACTCGCTCGGGCACTACAAGCGCTGGCCCATCGACTGCTTTGCCAAGGTCGCCCAGTGGCTGATCGAGCAGCACGACGCCCAGATCCTGATCTACTGCGGGCCGGGGGAAGAGGAGTACAACCGCGGCCTGAAACCGCTGCTGCCCGCCGCCCTGCAAGCCAGCGTCTTCGACCACATCAAGACCCGCTCGGTACGGGAATTGGTGGGGCTATTCGCCCACTGCCGGCTGTTTGTCGGCAATGACACCGGCCCCCGCCACATGGCGCAGGCCATCGACCTGCCCCTGCTGACCATAGTGGCCCCGGGTGGCGACAAGATCATCGCCAACCCGGTCAACCATCCCCGTTATCAGGCCATCGATGTGTTCGATGCCAAGGGACCCGATTTCCAGCTGCCGCAAAACGCGGAAAAGGACTTCATCGACGAAGCCCTGCTGCGCGCCATCACGCCCGAGCTGGTGATTGAGCGGCTGACAGCGCTGCCTGGTTGGCAAGCAGCCACGCCCTGAAGGTACGCTCGAACTCGGCCAGGTCGAGGGAGTTGATATCCTGCTCCCGGGTATTGGTCGAGAACAGCACGGTGGCTGACGGGGAGTTGGGGTGCCACTCCAGGAAGTTCTCGTTGCCGCCCCCTATGTCCGGGTTGTAGAGGCCAAGAATGGGCTTGTGCAGCCCGGCGGCGATGTGCACCGTCGCCGTGTCCACCGAGATCAGCCCCTGACACTGGCGCAGCTGGGCGAACAGCCCGGCCAGCGAGGGCGCATCCGGTGACAGCAGCAGGCGCTCCGGTCGGCTCAAGCCGGCCCGGATCCCGGTCACCTCCTCCTCCATACCCGGCGGATAGAGCAGGCAGATGGCGCAAGAGCCCGCCGCCAGCATCTGCTCAAGCATCTGGCTGATAAGCTCGGGCCGCAGGCGGCGAGAGCTGCCGCTGCCGTACGGGTTGAAACAGAGGACCGGCTCTGCCGGCCACCAGCTGGCCAGCGCATCGGGCGGGCTCATGGTCGGGACTATGTATTGCTGGTCCGGATTACTCACGCCGAGCCGCTGCAACAGCAGGGCGAACTTGTCGGAGAAGTGCATGCCGCTGGAAGCCTTGCCCAGCTTGAGGTTGACCGCCTGCAGGGCATCGTCCATGCCGGCAACCCAATCCGCCCTCACCTGACTGATGAAGTAGATGTCCTTCATTTTTAGCATCTTGCCAAAGTGCACCAGACACTCCACCTCCCCCAGCGAGTGTGCCAGCCGCTTGAGCTGGCCATAACCCGGCCGCTTGGGCACCTCTATCACCTTGTCCATGCCGAAATGATCGCGAAACAGGGGAGCCATGGCAGCAGTCGTGACGATCCACACTTCCCGCTCCGGGCTGGCGCGCTTGATTTCGCGGGCCACCCAGGACGAGACGATCGCATCGCCAAGCTTGGCATCCCAGCGCAGCAACACTATTTTCCCCTTGCGCTCATGCAGCGGGGCCGGCCGCTTGCGATCGAACAGCAGCTGCCCCAGCTTGCGGCGAAGAATGTCACGCTGGAGTTGCAGATCGTTGATTAATGACATGAATCCACCAGAAGGGCCGTTGAGTTGGAAAAAGGATGATAACAGGCTGACGCGACTAGAGCGCCATCAGGGCATCGACCTGGCGGCTGATCTCCGCCGGTGACAGGGCCGCCAGATTGTCCGTGGTCGAGCGCAGGATGATATTGCGACCCGCCAGCGGAATGAACGCATCGCGCCAGCGCTCGTTGTTCATCAACACCAGGGTGGGCACCCCGAAGGAAGAGGAGATATGGATGATGGAGGTATCGGTCGAGATGACCCCTTGCGCATCCTTGATAATCTTGGCGGCATCGAGAATGGTGTCGGGAAACAGCACTCTCATGTCCTGCCTCGGGCACGCCACGGGCTGCCTGGAGAATACCAGGTAGGAGATCCCCTGATAGGTCGGCAACTGGGCCAGGATCTCGTCGATCTGCGCCTCCGTCATCGAGTTGCCAACCTGGCTGCCCGTCAGGTTGACCAGCAGATAGCGGCCATACGCGCTGGTATCGAGCTGCTCATTGCAGGGTGACGGTACTGTGGCCGGCACGCCAGCCGCATCACCTGCCACGCTGAGCATGCGATAGACGAAGTGATCCCGGACTGGGCGTGATGACACTATGGTCGCCTTCTTGTTGAACAGCGGCAGCAACTTCTGCTGCCCGTCGCTCTTGAAGCGCAGGGGCAGCGACTGCAAGCGCCCGTTGGCCAGCAACAGCAACTTGGCCATGGCGATATCGTCGGGCTCGTCAAACAGATTGATCACCAGGTCATACTGCCGTTGCCTGAGTTCACGCAGCTTGCACCACATGCTCGCCGGCCACAGGGTGTCGTTCAGGGTGATCACGTGACACTCATCGATCCCGACGACCGACGCCGCCAGCAGCTGGTTGCGCTGGCTGCACACCAGCTCGAGGCGCGCGGCGGGGTAGATCTCCCTGAGCCGGGCCATGGCGGGCAGGGTGAGAATGAAATCACCGATGGCGTCATAACCGACCACCAGTACCCGCTTCACCTTCGCCCCGGCGGGGCATGGGGCGGCGTCAGGCGCTCTGCCGATCAGCCATCTGGCAATGGAGTGGGTAAGCAACGTCTTGAGATTCATGGGTTATCCAGCATGTATGACCGGCAGCGTCGGCAAGGCTGACAGGGCTGCCAACCAACAGCCGCTGCCGGCACGCCCAGTGCTATTTCAGATAGTGGCCGTAGGCTCTGTCATCGATGGTGGTGGTGAACAGATCTACATCCAGACAGCAGGGCTCCACCCCGGAGGCAGACAGGCCGTTGAGCTGCAAGCGGCCAGTCAGATAGTCGGAGGGCATCCGCAGCGGATAGGCGCACTGCAATAATTTTTTCGCCCCAGCCAGGGTCAGCACATACCCAGCGGTAGAGAGTACCCCTCGTTTGGAGGAGCTACTGGGTGTCAGGTATCTGGCAAGCCGGTAGCCGCCGGGCAGGGATGACAGGAATGGCCAGCGCTTGGCTTTGCCATGATGCAGGAAGACGATCTCGGACTGACAGGCGTGCACTATCGTCTCGATAATCGCCTTGCTGTGCATGTGCAGGTAGATGTCATCCTCGAGCACCACGCAGCGTTCAATACCCTCGGCGACAATGCGCTCATAAACTCGGATATGGCTCATGGCACAGCCAATCTCGCCAAAACTCAGTTCATGGCCACACACTTCTTTGGCCAGCTCCAAATCCACCTTGGCCAGCTCGGCACTGCTCAGCGCCTTCCCGTCGGTTGCATCTACAAACTCGAAATCTATGCCCAGATGCGCCATCTGCTGGACAACCATCGCCCGTCGCTCAATGCTGCGAGCCAAACTGATGACAAAAACCGGAATCATGACGTGCAGGTATCCTTTTTAAACTCATGGGCAAACCAGATGAAAACAAGGCTGAGCGTGTACAGATAGAGCACCCCTTGATGCTCAAACGGCACATCGCTTAGGGAGTTAATAGCAAACGCGAGGGGAACCAGCACACCCGCAGAAACCCTGCTTATATTGTTCGCCGCCAGATAGAGCGGCAGGCCAAGAAAGATCACCAGTGCAATAAATCCCATGCTGCCGCGAACGACCAGATTCTGCATATATTGGTTATGGGAGTGAGCCAGTGACGGATGAAAAATCAGCTGGGAAATCTGATGATTATTCACTTGTTTCTGTTTCAGCTCATCAAACCCATCGGTACCGACCCCAACGACAGGTGAATCCAGAAAACCCAACCAGGCACTCTGCCAGGCAATGACGCGCAAGCCCCATGATGAGTCGTACGAACCTTTTTCTGCCGAGTTGAGATCCGAGACTGCCTCTGCGACCCGAACCTGAACCAGCTGGTTGGTCTGATAAATGGCGCCCGTCGTGGCCGTACACAATATAGCCACCGCGATGTATTTCCACGGTTTGAAGTAGGCCTTGTAACAGATGACGTAGGCAAGAATAACTCCGAAGGCGAGCCAGACCCCCCGGCTCTGGGAGAGATAAAGTGCAAACAGGGCCGCAATCAAGCCAACCAGGCTCCCCCCCCTCAACCATCCAGGCAACCGTTTTTGCTGGAAGACAAACCAGTTGAGGATGACCAGCGTCAGCGCAGCCTGCGAGAAAAGGATCGCGTTGGTAAACCCTTCTACCCTGGCAATGCCGTGCTGGTATTGCCAGATGCCGAGGATTCCCAATCCCATCCCGCCCAGCACGATGGCCAGATAACCCAGCACCAGCAGGCTCAGTTTGCGCGGTATCATCAGCGCAAAGACGACGACATAAAACAGCCCGCGCATGACTCCGTATTGATCACCGTGGATCAACCGGTTGATGAAGATCATGGCGGCATACACCAGCAGCCCCCAGAGAATGCGACGGTCTTTGAGCCCCACATCCCGTTGTTTGCCGACAAAGTAATTCAACAAACCGAAGATGCCGGTCACGGCCAGCAGATTCGATTGAATGCTCTGGCCGAAAGGGGCCAGAAACAGGCCGCAAAAGGAGAACAGGATGGTCAGCGCAAACAGGGCTGTGGTTGTTCTATCGAGCAAGGCAAGGCTTCTGCTGAGCATCAATCAAGACTTCCTGAAGACATAGTTACCCCGGATTTTGCGCCACAGGCCAAAAACATCGGTACGCGGGAAAATGGCAATGCGGCGGATCCGGAAGGGGTCCTGGTGCATGGCTCTGGGCCCGCTGTTGGTGGCAACCGCAAAACGGTAGCCCGCCGCAACCACCTGCTCCTTGGCGTTCTCATCCATATCCCCATAAGGGTAGGCGAACGACAGCAGAGGGTGGCCGAGCAGGGCTTCGAGCTGTCGTTTGTTCTCTTGAATTTCATGAGCTTGCTGCTCGGGTGCAAGCTTGCTCAACCTGGGGTGGGTCAGGGTATGCCCGCCGATCTCCACATGACCGGAGGCCGTCAGCGCCTTGAGCTGCTCGCCATTCATCAGGTCCACCCGGGTGTCGGGGTTGCTCGCCTGCTCCACATCCCAGCGGTTATAACCTTCTCCCGTGACCACGTATACCACGGCTTTGTAACCATATTTTTCCAGCAGCGGCAGCATGCGGGTCAGGTTGTCCTGATAGCCGTCGTCGGCGGTGATCATCAGGTATTTCTTGCCATACTGCAGCCGGTGAATGAAGCCCTTGTCCGCCAGGTCGCGGAACGTCAGGGTTTCATAACCCAACCACTTCAGCAGACGCAGATGCTTCTCGAACATGGCGATCGGCATCCAGGTGCCGTGCACTCCCTTCTCGCTGTCATGCTCGATGAAACGGTGGTACATGATGACCGGCATCTCGCGGCGCAGGGTCTCGACCACCGCATCCTGATAGATGGACTCCAAGCCGGAGACGACTCCCGCCAAGCCATACTCGACCTGAATGCGCTGACGGACAGCATCAGAGACGGTGCCACTGGCCAGCGCCGGGGCAATCTGCGCCTTCAGTGCGGCAAAATCGATCGCCAGGTCCTGGGGGCCGATATCGCCGAAGTTGCTGGCCAGCGCCTCATCCAGATTGTGCCCGGTCACCAGCCCGATGGCCTTGGCCTCACCGATGGCAAAGGCGGGACGACCACACAGCAGGGCCTCCATCGCTACCCGACCGGCACCGATCACCAGATCGCATTGCGCCATCAGCGCAGGGACATCCTCCACGTAGCCGACGAAATCGACCCGCTCCTGAAAACGCTGGAAACGCGCCGGCAGCTGGCTGCCGCTCACCACCTTCACCTGGCAGGTGTCCAGATCCAGCACCTCATCCAGTAACCGATAGCAGAGCTCACCCTTGGGGCCGCTCAGCCGGCCTACGATGGCGATCACCGGCCTGGCATTGGTCGGGGCAGGCACAGGCTGGAACTTGTCGGTTTCGATGCCGTTGCGCAGCACCTGCACGATAGCCGGGTCAACGCCAAGGTTGTCGATGATCTGGTGGGCGATATCCTCGCAAACGGCAACCGCCCTGAACCCAAGGGCATGGAAGGCCTTGCGGGAGGCATGCACCGGCTGGCGGCCGTGCACCGTGGTGATCATCGGGGTGCCGGTCAGCTTGCAGGCCACATAGCTGCTCCAGCCGGAGGCTCGCGAGTGAGCATGCACCAGCTGGATATGATGCTTCTTGATCAGATAGATAAGGTAGAAGACGTGCCAGAAGCGGCGCAGAATGCTGCGCTTGTTGAATCGCAGCTTGAACACCTCACCCAGAGTGGGCTTGGTCAGGGTGTCCGAGACATAGAAAACCTGGTGGCCACGCCGGGTCAGTTCGTTACCGACCGTGGTGGCATAGACCTCAGCGCCCGTCACTTCGAGCTGGGAGAGTGCCATCAATATGTTCATTGCGTGGTTACCCGGTAGAAACTGAGAAAAACCGTGGCAAACAACAGAGCCGGAAGCAGGTATGGCCTGCTTCCGGCTTGTCTGCACATGGCGGTGTAAAGCTCACCCGTTAGCGGTTGAGCCACGCCATATAATCCGCGACCCCTTCGGCCACGGTTTTGAACTCGGCGTCATAACCGACGCCGCGCAGCTTGGTCATGTCTGCCTGAGTGAAGCTCTGATAGCGACCTTTGAGGTGATCCGGGAAGGGAATGTACTCGATGGCGCCCTTCTGATGATGCTTGATCACCGCTTCGGCCACGTTCTGGAACGGTTCGGCCCGGCCGGTACCGCAGTTGAAGATGCCGGAGTGCTGCGGATTCTGCCAGAACCAGAGGTTCACCTTGCAGACGTCATCCACATAGATGAAATCGCGCATCTGACCGCCGTTGGGGAAACCGTCGCAGCCTTCGAACAGCTTGGGATTCTCGCCCTTCTTCACCTGGGTGTTGAGGTGGAAGGCAACCGAGGCCATGGAGCCCTTGTGCTGCTCGCGCGGGCCATAGACGTTGAAGTACTTGAGACCAACGACCTGGGAGTTGATCTCCGGCATCCAGCGACGCACGTACTGGTCGAACAGCTGCTTGGAGTAGCCGTAGACGTTGAGCGGCTGCTCGAACTTCGGATCTTCGATGAAGTTGTCGTTGCGCCCGCCGTAGGTTGCAGCAGAAGAGGCGTAGATGAACGGAATTTCCCGCTCGATGCAGTAGTGGAACAGATCCTTGGAGTACTCGTAGTTGACCTCCATGATGAACTTGCCGTTCCACTCGGTGGTGGCGGAGCAGGCACCCTCGTGGAAGATCACCTCGATGCCGCCATCCCACTCTTCAAATTCGTCGCCGGAGACGATCCGCGCCTGGAACTCATCCTTATCCATGTAATCGGCAATGGTCAGATCGACCAGATTGACGAACTTGGTGCCGTCGGTCAGGTCATCGATGACCACCACATCGGTCCGTCCTTGAGCGTTCAGCTGCTTGACCAGATTGCTGCCGATAAAGCCAGCACCGCCAGTTACTACGATCATGGAGTTTGCCTCGCGTACGTTGATGGCCACGTGTGACTGCCTGTTAAAGCTGTGTATAGTGAGCCAATTTGAAATTGCCGAAAAGTTTATCACGGGCCGCAAGGGGATTCGACCTTGACGATTTCACCGGCCAGGGGCCCGGCAGAGGGAACAGCGATGAAAACCAGAGACAGGATCATTCACAGCGCCACCGAGCTGTTCAACGATCAGGGTGAGCGCAACATCACCACCAACCACATTGCCGCCCATCTGGGCATCAGCCCGGGCAACCTCTATTACCACTTCCGCAATAAAGAAGACATCATCCACTCCATCTTCGACCAGTACGCCCGCCACCTGAGCGAGAGCTTCACCCCGGCGCGCAGCGACGAGATCAAGCTGGAAAACCTGATGGGCTATCTGGATGCCATCTTCTATCTGATGTGGCAGTTCCGCTTCTTCTACGCCAATTTGCCGGACATCCTCAGCCGCGATGAGCCGCTGCAGCAAAAATACCTCAAGGCCCAGGAGCAGTTGCGCGCTGCCGTGGTGGCCCTGCTCAGAAGCCTGCGCGAGGGCGGCATCATAAATGTCAGCGACGAGGATCTGCCGGATCTGGGCCAGACCATCAAGATGGTGGTCACCTGCTGGATCCCGTTCCAGATTGCCCAGGCCCCCAACACCCGCATCACCAAGCCGCTGCTCTATCAGGGGGTCTTGCGGGTGCTGTTCCTGCTGCGCCCCTATGTGCAGCCCCAGGTGGCCGACCAGATCCGCCAGTTGGAACAGCACTATCGTCAACTGGCCCAACCAGCCGGGTGAGATCTGTTTCACAATTGTTGAATGTCAGCACAATCATTTGAATTCACCGCAACAGATTGCAGTAAAATACTGCCCATTGTTGATAATCAGCTGAAATAGCCAATAAGGATCGAGGATGTCTAACGGATTCTATCGTCACCTGACCGAGCAGCTTGAGCAGGTGCAGGCTGAAGGGTTGTACAAGCAGGAGCGCGTCATCACCTCGGCCCAGCAGGCCCGGATTGCGGTGGGCGGCGAGCAGGTGCTGAACTTCTGTGCCAACAACTATCTGGGGCTGGCCAACCACCCGGACCTGATCGCAGCGGCTCATCAGGGGCTGGACAGCCACGGCTTCGGCATGGCCTCGGTCCGTTTCATCTGCGGCACCCAGGATCAGCACAAGGAGCTGGAGCAGAAACTGTCGGGTTTCCTCGGCACCGAAGACACCATCCTCTACTCCTCCTGCTTCGATGCCAATGGCGGTCTGTTCGAAACCCTGTTCGGTGCCGAAGACGCCATCATCTCCGATGCTCTCAACCACGCCTCCATCATCGACGGGGTCCGGCTGTGCAAGGCCAAGCGCTATCGCTACGCCAACAACGACATGGCCGAGCTGGAAGCCCAGCTCAAGCAGGCTGACGCCGACGGCGCCCGCTTCAAGCTGATCGCCACCGACGGCGTCTTCTCCATGGATGGCGTCATTGCCGACCTCAAATCCATCTGCGATCTGGCCGACAAATACGACGCCCTGGTGATGGTGGACGACTCCCACGCCGTCGGCTTCATCGGCGAGAACGGCCGCGGCACCCACGAATACTGTGGCGTGATGGACAGGGTCGACATCATCACCGGCACCCTGGGCAAGGCGCTTGGCGGCGCCTCCGGTGGCTACACCTCCGGCAAGAAGGAGGTGATCGACTGGTTGCGCCAGCGCTCCCGCCCCTATCTCTTCTCCAACTCGCTGGCCCCCTCCATCGTCGCCGCCACCATCAAGGTGATCGACATGCTGGCCGAAGGGCATGCGCTGCGCTCCAGCCTCAAGGAGAACAGCCAATACTTCCGCGAGCGGATGAGCGCCGCCGGCTTCACCCTGGCCGGGGCCGATCACGCCATCATTCCGGTGATGCTGGGTGACGCCAAACTGGCCGCCGAGATGGCAAGCCGCATGCTGGCCGCCGGCATCTACGTGGTGGGCTTCTCCTTCCCTGTGGTGCCCAAGGGCCAGGCTCGCATCCGCACCCAGATGTCCGCCGCCCACACCCGTGAGCAACTGGACAAGGCCATCGATGCCTTCATTCGCATCGGCCGCGAACTCGACATCATCTGATTTGAATCAAGGGGCCTGGCGCCCCTTCTTTCTGCATTCATCGTGAAGGAACAACCATGAAAGCGCTCTCCAAACTACACAAAGAAGTCGGCATCTGGATGACGGACGTACCGGCCCCCGAACTCGGCCACAACGACCTGCTGATCAAGATCCGCAAGACCGCCATCTGTGGCACCGACATCCATATCTACAACTGGGACGAATGGTCACAGAAGACCATCCCGGTGCCCATGGTGGTAGGCCACGAATACGTCGGGGAAGTGGTCGCCATCGGCCAGGAAGTACGCGGCTTCGCGGTCGGAGACCGGGTATCCGGTGAGGGCCACATCACCTGTGGTCACTGCCGCAACTGCCGTGCCGGCCGCACCCACCTGTGCCGCAACACCATAGGCGTCGGCGTCAACCGCCCTGGCGCCTTCGCCGAGTATCTGGTGATCCCGGCCTTCAACGCCTTCAAGCTGCCGGACAACGTCCCCGATGAACTGGCCGCCATCTTCGATCCGTTCGGCAATGCGGTGCACACCGCACTCTCCTTCGACCTGGTCGGTGAAGACGTGCTGATCACCGGCGCCGGCCCCATCGGCATCATGGCCGCCGCCGTCTGCCGCCACGTGGGTGCCCGCCACGTGGTGATCACCGACGTCAACGAATACCGGCTCGAGCTGGCCCGCAAGATGGGCGCCACCCGCGCCGTCAACGTGGCCAAGGAGCGGCTCAGCGACGTGATGAGTGAACTCGGCATGACCGAAGGGTTCGATGTGGGGCTGGAGATGTCCGGCATGCCCAGCGCCTTCCAGGACATGATCGACAAGATGAACCACGGCGGCAAAATCGCCATGCTCGGCATCCCCCCCGCTACCATGGCCATCGACTGGGGCAAGGTGATCTTCAAAGGACTGTTTATCAAAGGGATCTACGGTCGTGAGATGTTCGAGACCTGGTACAAGATGGCCAGCCTGATCCAGTCCGGGCTGGATCTCTCCCCCATCATCACCCACCGCTTCCACATCGACGACTTCCAGCAAGGGTTCGATGCCATGCGCTCAGGCCAGTCCGGCAAGGTGATCCTCAGCTGGGATAAATAAGCCTTTCGGCCCGCCATGAGATGAAACCCGGTGAAAACCGGGTTTCTTTTTTTCGGGCCAGCCTCGCCAGTTTGTGATCTGACGAAGAAACTTTGCACGCAGAGTGCTTAACACTTCACACACAAGCGTTTAAATGGCTGTAACTATTCGGTTATAATCCAGTCGTTTTCTAGGGATAATAAAAGCCTGCTGGGAGTACATGAGCGTGTTGAAAAAACTGAGCTATTTGCTGGCGGTCGGGATGACGGCCGCCAGTTTGTCCGGCGTGGTGCTTGCTGCCGATGATATGTCACCGGAGGCAATTGCCGAGCGGATCAAGCCTGTCGGTCAAGTCTATACCGCCAAGGATCTGGAAGGGATTGCGACCGCAGGCGCAGCCCCTGCGGCGGCAGCGGCATCTGGTCCGCGCGACGGCGAAGCCGTGTTCAAGGGCGCCTGCTTCGCCTGCCACGATGCCGGCATCGCCGGTGCACCCAAGCGTGGCGACAAGGCTGCCTGGGAACCGCGTATTGCCCAAGGCATTGAAACACTTAAGAAACACGCCATTGCCGGCTTCGCAGGCAAGACCGGTGTGATGCCGCCACGAGGAACTTGCGCCACCTGTAGCGATGAAGAGATCGAAAACGCCATTCACTACATGATCGACAAGCTCTAAGTGTTTGAAAGGGCCGCATTTGCGGCCCTTTCAATCTGATTACTTCCGGCTACTCTTTGTAGGGTAGGCAAACCGGGAGTTACTCATGTCAGCGCAACCAATAGCACCCCATTACTCGACTCCCTTGCTGGCGTTGGTCTCCGCTATTATGGATTTCCCCGCCCCCTCCGCCGCCACTTCCAAAGATTACGACACCCTGATCCAGCAGTTGAACCAGCTCTGCCCGCTGCAGCATTTCGGCATGCTCGGCTTGTCGGAAGCCGGCTTGCAGTGGGTATGCGAATACCAGATCTCCGACAGCTTCAAGTTGCAACTGGGGCTGGAAGAGTCGCGCATCACCGATCAACTGACCCAGCTCGATGAAGCCGATGGCTGGTGCTCGCTGCCGGTCGAGCATGGTCAGGTCCAGTGGCTGCTGGCCTGCTGCCAGCCCAAGGAGCTGCCAACCCTGCGCCTGTTGCTGGAGTGCCTGGCCAAGCGATTGCACGAGACCCAGGCAGGCTCCCAGCTGTCGGAGCTGGCCTCACCGCTGATCCGCAAAGACCCTGACTGGCAGAAGAAGATCGAGAGCATCAACCGCATCATCCGGCTGGCCAACACCCTACCCAGTCAGGCGCTGTTTTCCCAGCTCGAGGCAGTACTGCGCCAGATGCTGGCCATTCAGGACATGCTGCTGGTGCGTATCGACAGCCACCGGCTCGAGAAGATCTATCCGGAGCAGCCTCCCCACAGCGACGAGTTCATCACCGGGTTGTGCCACAGCACCAACAACATGGAACAGCACAAGGAGCAGCTCTACTGGTACAGCCAACCGCTGCGTCTGCAGCAGCAGTACTTCGCCCACTTTCTCATCAGCCTACAGCATCCGCTGGAAACTGATGACCGGCTGTTTCTCGACTTCCTGCGCAGCCAGCTCACCCTGCTGCTGGAGCTGAGGCGGATCCGCCAGCAGCTGCACGACATCAACTCGGAAGATTCCATCAACCAGCGCCTGCAGCAGTTGCGTCAGACCAACCTCCGGCTGCAAAAGCAGCTCAAGCAGCATCAGGAACTGGAACGGCGGCTGCAGTTCGACGCCCTGCACGATCCGCTGACCCAGCTGCCCAACCGGGCCTTGCTGATGAATCACCTCAACCATGCCATGACCCACTTTCACCGCTACAAGTCGCCCGGGTTTTCGCTGATCTTCATCGATGTGGATCACTTCAAGCAGGTCAACGACACCCTGGGCCACAGCGCCGGTGACCAGCTGCTCAAGGAGATGAGCCGCCGCCTGCAGACCTGCATTCGGCAAAACGACATGGTGGCCAGGTTGGGCGGGGATGAATTCGTCATCTATCTGGACAACAGCAAGACCGAGGAGGATGTCAGCCCAGTTCTCAACCGCATCATCAGCCGCCTCTCCTACCCTTTTCGACTGATGGGCAACGAGCTGGGCATCACGGTCAGTTTGGGGGTGGCCAGCGTATCGGAACAGACCTCCGACATCAGCCAGCTGCTCCATCAGGCCGACTTGGCCATGTACCAGGCCAAACGCAACGGCCGCAGTCGCATCGTCAGCTATTCGGAAGAGTGCTCGGTCCAGACCTGGGCCTCGCCGGAAGAGATGCTGGCAAGAGCGCTGCGCGAAGGGCGCATCGTCCCCTATTTTCAGCCGGTGATCCGGCTCAAGGACAGCCGGCTGACCGGGCTGGAGGTGATGGCCCGCTGGATCACCGAAGAGGGGGTACTCAAGGATGCGTTCGACTTTATCCCGCTGGCGGAGCAGTGCGGTCTGATTCAGGAGCTGGACTACCAGATCCTGAGCCACACCTGCCAACAATTGAAGGAGTGGCTGCCGCTGTCAGGCCAGAGCAAGTTCAAGGTGGCCATTAACTTGTCCGGCAAGCATCTGGTCAGCCATGAGCAGATCATGAAGTTGGTTGAAATCATCGAATCCGAGGGGATAGCCCCCGGCTATCTGATCTTCGAGTTCAACGAGCGGGAGCTGTCACGGCAGGATTCCGATGCCCTCACCTCTTTGCACGAACTGAGAGCCAAGGGTATCCAGATCAGTCTGGATGACTTTGGGACCGGGTTTTCGTCCCTCAACGCCCTGTTTCACTTCCCGGTGGACTACATCAAGGTGGATGACAGCTTCACCCATCGCATGCTGCAGTCACCCAAGGATCTCGCCCTCATTCGTGCCATGCGCGACATCTGCCAGGATCTGGACTTCACTCTGGTGGTGGAAGGCATCGAAAACCAGCAGCAGTTGCAGAAACTGATCGATCTAGGCTGTCTGATGGGCCAGGGGCGTTATATCTCGCCCCCCATGCCCGGAGCCGATATCACTCCTCTGCTCACCCAGACCAAGAGCGAGCACGGCTAACCGCCACTCAATCCTTCTTGAAAAGCGCTCTCAGGTTGGCGACCCCAACCTGCCCCTTCTGCTGACGCTCCTCGGCCGTCACCTTCTTCTGGTTTTCCCACTCCAGATCATCCTGCGGCAACTCCAGCAGGAAGCGGCTCGGCTCCGGCCGCACCGACTCGCCGTACTGGCGCCGCTCCTTGCAGAGGGTAAAAGTCAGTTCGGTCTGGGCCCGGGTGATGCCCACATAGGCTAGGCGCCGCTCCTCCTCCACGTTGTCTTCATCGATGCTGGTCTGATGGGGCAGCAAGCCCTCCTCCATGCCCACCATATAGACATAGGGAAACTCCAGCCCCTTGGAGGCGTGCAAGGTCATCAGCTGCACCTGGTCAGCCTCGTCCTCGCCCTCGTTGCGCTCCATCATGTCACGCAGGGTGAGCCGGGTAACCACCTGAGCCAGGGTCATCGCTTCCTCCAGCTCATCCCCTTCCAGCATCTCGGTGATCCAGCGGTAAAGGGTGGAGACGTTTTGCATCCGCATCTCTGCCGCCTTCGGGCTGGGAGAGGTCTCATAGAGCCACTCTTCGTAGTGGATCTCCTTGATCATGTCCCGCACCGCCTCCACCGGATTGCCGCGCAGTGCCTGATCGCCGAGCCGCACCAGCCAGTTGGTAAAGGCTTGCAGGGCGGATAGACCACGTCCGGAGAGGTGTTGCTCCAGCCCCAGCTCGAAGCTGGCGGCAAACAGGCTCTTGCCGCGCTGGTTGGCATACTGGCCCAGTTTTTCGAGGGTGGTGGGGCCTATCTCGCGGCGCGGCAGGTTGACCACCCGCAGGAAGGCAGTGTCCTCGTCCGGGTTCACCAGCAGCTTGAGGTAGGCCATGATGTCCTTGATCTCGGTGCGGGAGAAAAACGAGGTGCCACCCGAGATACGGTAGGGAATGCGGTTGGTCATCAGCGCCTTCTCGAAGATACGCGACTGATGGTTGCCCCGATAGAGGATGGCGTAATCCTTGAACCGGGTGCGGTTCATGAACTTGTGGCCCATCAGCTCGGCGGCAATACGCTCCGCCTCGTGCTCCTCATTCTTGGCAAACAGCACCTTGAGCTTCACCCCTTCATCGAGCTCGGAGAAGAGCGCCTTGTCATAGACATGGGGGTTGTTGGCGATCAGGATGTTGGCGCACTTGAGGATGCGTTTCTTGGAACGGTAGTTCTGCTCCAGCTTGATGAGCTTGAGGCTGGGAAAATCCTCGTTCAGCAGCACCAGATTCTGAGGCTTGGCACCGCGCCAGGAGTAGATGGACTGGTCGTCGTCCCCCACCACAGTAAAACGGGCCCGCTCGCCGACAATCTGCTTCACCAGCTCGTACTGGCTGGTGTTGGTGTCCTGATATTCGTCGACCAGCAGATAACGGATCTTGTTCTGCCAGCGGGTGCGTACCTCCTCGTTGCTCTTGAGCAACAGGGTCGGCATCACGATGAGATCGTCAAAATCCAGCGCGTTGTAGGCCACCATCTGGCGGTGATAGCGCTCATAGAGCTGGGCCAACAACACTTCCTCCGGGCCGCGGGCGATGCGCATGGCGCGAGCCGGCAGGATGAGGTCGTTCTTCCAGTTGGATATCTGGCTGATGAGGGCCGAGAGCTTGTCCTTGTCGTTGTCGAGCTCCGCCTCGGTCAGCTCTTTCAGCAGCGCAAGCTGGTCGGTATCGTCGAACAGGGAGAAGTTGGCCTTGAGGTTCAGGCTCTTGTGCTCGCGGCGGATGATCTCGAGCCCCAGGGTGTGGAAGGTGGAGACCATCAGCCCCCGCGCCTCCTTGCGACCCAGGGTCTGGCCGACCCGCTCCTTCATCTCTCGTGCAGCCTTGTTGGTGAAGGTCACGGCGGCGATGTTGCGCGCGTTGTAGCCGCACTGCTGTACCAGATAGGCAATCTTGTTGGTGATGACGCGGGTCTTGCCCGATCCGGCACCCGCCAGCACCAGGCAAGGGCCGGAGACAAACTTGACCGCTTCGTTCTGATTGGGGTTGAGCTTCATGGGCCGGATCTCTTGGCTTATGATGAGGGGCGGCATTGTAACAGAGATCCCGCAGGCAGCCGAAACCGCAGGCAATATCCCGCCACTGCGCCTTGTGTTTGGTCGCCATTTTCCGGATCATGGCCGACTTTTCCAGATGATATGAGGGGAGCATGAACCAGCAACAGCACGCTCGGCTGCGCAGCCAGTTTCCGGCCTTGGCACAAGAGGTCAACGGCCACCCTCTGGTCTATCTGGATAACGCCGCCACTACCCAGAAACCCCAGGTGGTGCTGGACGCCATCGCGCACTACTATCGGGCCGACAACGCCAACGTGCACCGCGCCGCCCATGCCCTCAGCGGCCGCGCCACCCGAGCCTTCGAGGCCGCCCGCGAGACGGTTGCCCGCTTTATCAATGCGCCTCACAGTCGCGAGGTAATCTGGACCCGTGGTACTACTGAGGCGATCAATCTGGTGGCCCAGAGCTGGGGCATGAGCGCGCTTCAGACGGGGGACGAGATAGTGCTCAGCACCCTGGAGCACCACGCCAACATTGTCCCCTGGCAGCTGGTCGCCCAGCGTACCGGTGCCGTGATCCGGGTCATCCCCCTCGATGAGCGGGGCGATCTCGATCTGGCGGCCTATCACGCTATGCTGGGGCCACGCACCCGGCTGGTGAGCGTGGCCCACGTCTCCAATGCCCTGGGCACCGTCAATCCGGTCAAAGAGATGGTGGCCGCCGCCAAGGCGGTCGGCGCTCGGACCCTGATCGACGGCGCCCAGGCGGTGGCCCATCTAGAGGTGGATGTGCAAGCCATCGGCTGCGACTTCTACGCCTTCTCCGGCCACAAGCTCTATGGCCCGACCGGGATCGGCGTGCTGTGGGGCCGCACCGAACTGCTGGAACGGATGCCACCCTGGCAAGCGGGGGGGGAGATGATCGACAGAGTCAGCTTCGCCGGCACCACCTTCAACTCCCTGCCCTTCAAGTTTGAAGCCGGCACCCCTCATATTGCCGGCGCCATTGGCCTCGCCGCTACCATCGACTTTGTGATGGAGCAGGACAGGGACTCACTGGCCAGCCATGAAGCGGCGCTGACAGACTATCTGGTTGCCGGACTGCAACATGTGCCGGGGCTGCGTCTGGTCGGCGAACCTCGCCAGCGCGCCGGCGCCGTCTCCTTCCTGCTGGAGGATATCCACCCACAGGATGCCGCCACCCTGCTCGACATGCAGGGGATCGCGCTGCGGGTCGGCCATCACTGCGCCATGCCGCTGATGGAATCGCTCGGTATTGGCGGCACCCTGCGCGCCTCGCTGGCCTGCTACAACAATCGGGACGATGTCGACGCCCTGCTGGCCGCCCTGCACAAACTCAGTGACTTCTTCTAAGGCAGACAATCCAATGAACAGCCTCGCAACCTATACCCGGATAGGCGTTGAGCCCGACGCAAATAGTATCCGTCAGCAGTTTGCCGCAGCCCACGGCTGGGAAAACCAGTACCGGCTCATCATCCAGCTCGGCAAACAGCTGCCTGCACTGCCCGGTGAATGGCAGCAGGAGGCATTTCTCCTCAAGGGATGTGAAAGCCAGGCCTGGCTGAAGGGGGAGAAAGGCGAGGATGGTAACTGGCACTTTGCCTGCGATTCCGATGCCCGCATCGTGCGGGGCCTTATCGTCATCGTGCTAGCGGCGCTCAACCACCAACCCGCAGCGGCCATCCAGTCCTTCGACATGGAGGGCTATTTCACCGAACTGGGACTTGAGAAACACTTGAGCCCGTCGCGAGGCAACGGGCTCAGAGCTATCGTGTTGGCGATCCGGGAACAGGCGGCAGTCTAACCCGCCTTGTTCAGTGGTCGATTAGGCTTCGTTAATCGACCCTGTGTCTTCATTCCCGGCCTCTTTCTCGGCACGGGCTCCCCGTTCGGCAATCTTCTTCAATACCCGGGACGCGGCAACCAAGCCAAAGGTAGCCGTCACCGGCGTCACGGCGCCGAAGCCGGAGGCACAATCCATCTTCATATTGCCGTCGCTGGCCGCCTTGGCCTGGCAGGTGCCGCCATTGCCATCCGGATAACTCAGCTGCTCGGTTGAGAAGACACACTCCACCCCGAATTTGCGCGCCGGATTCTTGCTAAAGTTGTGCAGCCGGCGCAGGTCGGAACGCACCTTGGCGGCCAGCGGATCCTGAATGGTCTTGGCCAGATCGGCCACGGTGATCTGGGTCGGGTCCATCTGCCCGCCGGCACCACCCGCCACGATCACCGGGATCTTGTTGCGCTTGCAGAAAGCAATCAGCGCCACCTTGGCCTTGATCGAGTCGATGGCATCCACTACATAGTCAAACTCCCGCTTGATATGCTCAGCTAGGTTGTCGGCGGTGACGAAATCGTCCACCTCGATCACCTCGCAATCCGGATTGATGGCACGGATGCGCTCGGCCATCACCTCCGTCTTGAGACGGCCGACCGTCCCCTGCATGGCATGGATCTGGCGATTGGTGTTGGTGATACAGATGTCGTCCATGTCGATCAGGGTGATCTGGTTGATGCCGGCCCGAGCCAGCGCCTCGGCCGCCCAGGAACCGACGCCACCTATCCCGACCACACAGATTTTCGCCTGGCTGAAGGAGCGCAGCGCACTCTGACCATAAAGACGGGCAATGCCCCCGAATCGCTGTAGATACTCTGCTTTCATACCACCACCTTGCTTGAGGGCGGCCATTATAGCGGCAACCTCTCTCAGGGGCGATGACCGGATGATGGCGGTGTTGATGTGAGGGAAAATGAGTGCGGTGTCGGAAACGAAAAAAAGCCCAGTCGTTAGACTGGGCTTCTTAAGTAGTGGCGGAGCGGACGGGACTCGAACCCGCGACCCCCGGCGTGACAGGCCGGTATTCTAACCGACTGAACTACCGCTCCGCTGTCTGGTTAGCTTTTTGCTAAATTGTTTGCCGCTTCAATGAGGTGTCATCCTCGCAGCCGGCTATGTGATTCGTCACATCACCGTTTAATTGGGTGCCTGGCAGTGTCCTACTCTCGCATGGCGAATGCCACACTACCATCGGCGCTACCGCGTTTCACTTCTGAGTTCGGCATGGGTTCAGGTGGTTCCACGGCGCTATGGCCGCCAGGCAAATTCTTCAATCTGTGAAAGCTGACATAAGTAGTTTCGTATTTGTCACAAGGCCAGAAACACTTCTTGGGTGTTGTATGGTTAAGCCTCACGGGTAATTAGTATGGGTTAGCTCAACACGTCGCCGCGCTTACACACCCCACCTATCAACGTTGTGGTCTCCAACGGCCCTTTAGGACCCTCAAGGGGTCAGGGATGACTCATCTCAGGGCTCGCTTCCCGCTTAGATGCTTTCAGCGGTTATCGATTCCGAACTTAGCTACCGGGCAGTGCCACTGGCGTGACAACCCGAACACCAGAGGTTCGTTCACTCCGGTCCTCTCGTACTAGGAGCAACTCCCTTCAATCATCCAACGCCCACGGCAGATAGGGACCGAACTGTCTCACGACGTTCTGAACCCAGCTCGCGTACCACTTTAAATGGCGAACAGCCATACCCTTGGGACCGACTTCAGCCCCAGGATGTGATGAGCCGACATCGAGGTGCCAAACACCGCCGTCGATATGAACTCTTGGGCGGTATCAGCCTGTTATCCCCGGAGTACCTTTTATCCGTTGAGCGATGGCCCTTCCATTCAGAACCACCGGATCACTATGACCTACTTTCGTACCTGCTCGACCTGTCCGTCTCGCAGTTAAGCTGGCTTATGCCATTGCACTAACCTCCTGATGTCCGACCAGGATTAGCCAACCTTCGTGCTCCTCCGTTACTCTTTGGGAGGAGACCGCCCCAGTCAAACTACCCACCAGGCACTGTCCGCGACCCAGATTCATGGGCCTGCGTTAGAACATCAAACATACAAGGGTGGTATTTCAAGGACGGCTCCAGCGCAACTGGCGTCACGCCTTCAAAGCCTCCCACCTATCCTACACATGTAGGTTCAATGTTCAGTGCCAAGCTGTAGTAAAGGTTCACGGGGTCTTTCCGTCTAGCCGCGGGTACACCGCATCTTCACGGCGAATTCGATTTCACTGAGTCTCGGGTGGAGACAGCATGGCCATGGTTACACCATTCGTGCAGGTCGGAACTTACCCGACAAGGAATTTCGCTACCTTAGGACCGTTATAGTTACGGCCGCCGTTTACCGGGGCTTCGATCAAGAGCTTCGCTTGCGCTAACCCCATCAATTAACCTTCCGGCACCGGGCAGGTGTCACACCCTATACGTCCACTTTCGTGTTTGCAGAGTGCTGTGTTTTTGATAAACAGTCCCAGCCATCTGGTCACTGCGACTCCCAACTGCTCCATCCGCAAGGGACTTCACTGTCAAGAGCGAACCTTCTCCCGAAGTTACGGTTCTATTTTGCCTAGTTCCTTCACCCGAGTTCTCTCAAGCGCCTTGGTATTCTCTACCCGACCACCTGTGTCGGTTTGGGGTACGATGACTTGTAATCTGAAGCTTAGAGGCTTTTCCTGGAAGCAGGGCATCAATGGCTTCCGCACCGTAGTGCGTTCGTCTCGTGTCTCAGTGTTGTGTCTCCGGATTTGCCTAGAAACACCACCTACGCACTTTCACCAGGACAACCGTCGCCTGGCCCACCTAGCCTTCTCCGTCCCCCCATCGCAATTACAAGTCGTGCAGGAATATTAACCTGCTTCCCATCGACTACGCCTTTCGGCCTCGCCTTAGGGGTCGACTCACCCTGCCCCGATTAACGTTGGACAGGAACCCTTGGTCTTCCGGCGAGGAGGCTTTTCACCCCCTTTATCGTTACTTACGTCAGCATTCGCACTTCTGATATCTCCAGCATGCCTCTCGACACACCTTCGCAGACTTACAGAACGCTCCCCTACCACTTGCACTAAGTGCAAATCCGCGGCTTCGGTGCCTGGTTTGAGCCCCGTTACATCTTCCGCGCAGGCCGACTCGACTAGTGAGCTATTACGCTTTCTTTAAATGATGGCTGCTTCTAAGCCAACATCCTAGCTGTCTGAGCCTTCCCACATCGTTTCCCACTTAACCAGAACTTTGGGACCTTAGCCGGCGGTCTGGGTTGTTTCCCTCTTCACGACGGACGTTAGCACCCGCCGTGTGTCTCCCGGATATTACTTACTGGTATTCGGAGTTTGCATGGGGTTGGTAAGTCGGGA
>NZ_CP026217.1:4727500-4807500 GCF_002934425.1 Aeromonas sp. ASNIH4
TGGCGATAGAACAGAAACGCCTTGGGCAGGTTGTCCAGCCCGGTGAGCACGGTCGCCCCCGTGGTGGTCAGGCCGGAAAACGACTCGAAGAAGGCCTCCGATACCGTCATGCCGGGCACCTCTCCCAGCAGGAACGGCAAGGCCCCCACGCTGCCCAGCACCACCCAGAACAGCACGACGATGAGGAAGCCTTCCTTGGATCTGAGATCTTTCTTCTGATGGCGGTTGGGAAACCAGAGCGCGGCACCGAGCAGCAGGGCGATGAAGAAGGAGTTGACGAACTCGGCACCACCGCCATCACGATAGCCAAAGGCGACCAGCGCGGGCAGCAACATGGTCGAACTGAACAGCGCGACCAGCAGGCCAACGATACGAATGATGCTCAGAATCTGCATTCCGGCTCCCTCTTCAGACTAAAAGAGCGATGGATTCTAGCCATCTAAGGGACGAAGGGATACCCGACCCTGGGTTCGGTCGGTCAATTCCTGTGCGATTCTGCTCCAAACAGCGGCTTCCCACGCCACCTGCAGGGTGACGCAGGCGCCGTAGTCGGCCGCCAGCAACTGACCCTGATGCGCCTGGATCAGCGCTTCCACCGCTCCCATGTCGGTATAGTCACACTGGATAAGGGAGGCTGTCTGCTGGCGCTTGATGCGGGTTTCGAGCTGCTTGAGGGCCGCGCCCACGCCACCGCCATAGGCCTTGACCAGGCCGCCGGTGCCCAGCAGTACCCCACCGTAATAGCGCACCACCACGGCGGCGATCTCCCCGAAACCGGCCCCCATCAGCTGGGCCAGCATGGGCTTGCCGGCGGTACCCGAGGGCTCGCCGTCATCGCTGAAACCGTACACCTGACTGTCCTGCGGGGCACCGGCAACAAAGGCCCAGCAGTGATGCCGGGCCCCGGGATGTTGCTGTTTTATCTCGCCGATCCAGGCTTTGGCGGCCTCTACGGTCGGCGTGTGGGCGATATAAGTGATGAAGCGGCTCTTCTTGATCTCCTCACTCACCTCCAGCGGTGCGGCCGGTATGGAATAGTCTTCCGCCATCAGAGCCCTGCTTGTCTGGTCAGGTTTTCCACCCCGTTGGCGTGCAGCACCACGTTGTCTTCGATGCGGATGCCGCCATAGGGACGCAGCGCCTCGACCTTGTTCCAGTTGACCCGCTTGCCCTGTTCACCGAGGCGCAGCGGCTCCAGCAGGCTGTCGATGAAGTAGAGACCCGGCTCGATGGTGAACACCTGGCCCACCTCCATCACCCGGGTGCAGCGCAGATATGGGAACTGTTCGGGGGCCGACAAGTGGGTGCCGCGCTCGTCCTGCATGAAGCCGCCGGCGTCGTGCACCTGCAGGCCGAGGAAGTGGCCGAGACCATGGGGGAAGAAGACGTTGGTCACCCCGGTATGGATCATCTCGTCCACCGACATATCCACCAGCTCGGTGGCTTGCAGCAGGCGCGCCAGTCGGTGGTGCATCTGCAGATGCAGCTCGCTGTAACGGCGGCCCGGCTTGATCTCCTCGATGATCTCCTGCTGCTGGGCATCCAGCGCCGCAATCAGATCGGCAAACTCACCGCGACGCCAGGCCCAGGTCCGGGTGATGTCGGAGGCATAACCGTGCACATCCACACCGGCATCGATGAGGAAGGAGTACCGCTCCGCATCGGGCACCCGCTGGGCGGAGAGGTGGGTGTAGTGCAGGATGGCCGCATTGCGGTTGATGGCGACGATATTGCCGTAGGGCGCCTCATTGGCCCCCTGCCCGACCGCCTTCATGTAGGCCAGGTTGATCTCGAACTCGCTCGCCCCCGCCATGAAGGAGTCCTTGGCCGCAATGTGGCCGCGCACCCCGATGCGGTTGGCATCGCGCAGGCATTCCAGCTCGTAGGCCGTCTTGTAGGCGCGATGATAATGCAGATAGTTGAGCACCGCCTCCGGATTGGGCTGGCCCAGCCCCAGCAGCTCGGCCACCTCCAGGTGGCCGCCCAGATAGGCCCACTCCTGCTTGTTGGCCGGCAGGTGATCGGCAATCTGCTCCGGACGGGTCAGGAAACGGATATCGAAGAAGTCGACCCAGAAGGCGTTGGGCAGCTCCGCCACCTTGTGCCAGAAATCCACCGGCCGGTAGAACAGCAGCACCGGCTTGTTCACGCCGTCCACCAGCAACCAGCAGTGGGGATTGTCCAGCACCGGCAACCAGGCCTTGAACTGGGGGTTCACCTTGAAGGGGTAATCCTGATCATCGAGGAAGATGCGGTGGGTCTGGCCGGAGTGGATGGCCAGACCGCTCAGTCCCTGCTGTTGCAGTATGTCGCGGGTGCGCTGCTGCAAGGTGTCGAGGTGCTGGGCAAAAAGTTGGCTGTAGCTGCTCATGGCGTCCTGCTCCGGGAGAAATGTGGTTTCAGCATAACATCAAGCGAATCAAGGCTCGAACCGTCAAGCAATCGCTTCGTGAGGTAACGCATACGTTACAAGGCTTTTGTTATGAAACAAAAACCAACCATTAACAAATAAAAAACAATTCAATACACTGCCGGTAGATACATGCAGTCAGGGACTACTCATGCACAACCTTTGCCTGTGGCAACCGGATCAGGAGCGGATTCAGCAATCCAACCTCCAGCACTTCATGGCCGAGGTCAACCGCTTCCACGGCATGCAGCTGCACAGCTACGCCCAGCTCTACCAGTGGTCGGTGGAGAAGACAACCCGTTTCTGGCCGCTGGTGTGGCAGCACTGCGGCGTCAAGGGCGAGCTCGGCAACATAGTGGCGGAGAACCGCCAGGAGATGCAGCGCACCCGCTGGTTCCCCGACAGCCGGCTCAACTTCGCCGAAAACCTGCTGCGCCGCCAGGATGACACGCCGGCCATCATCTCCCGCATCGAGGGTAGCCCCAGCCAGACCTTGAGCTGGCGCGAGCTGGCGGATCAGGTCGCCAGGCTGGCCCAGTGGCTGCGTGGCCAGGGCATCGGCCGGGGCGATGTGGTGGCGGCCTACCTGCCCAATATCCCGCAAACCGTGGTGGCCATGCTGGCGACCACCAGCCTGGGGGCGATCTGGACCTCCACCAGCCCCGATTTCGGCGAAGCCAGCGTGGTGGAGCGCTTCGGCCAGACCCGGCCGCGGGTGCTGTTTGCGGTGGATGGCTATCGCTACAACGGCAAGGCCATCGACATCCAGGACAAAGTGGCGGGGGTCGTCGGCCAGATCGACAGCATAGAGCAGACGGTCATGATCCCCTTGCTGGGCCATCCCCTGCAGCTGGGCCACGACTGGCGCCAGATCCTGGCCAGCCAGCCGGATGCCAGCCTGCAGTTCGAGCCAATGGCCTTCAATGACCCGCTCTACATCCTCTATTCGTCCGGCACCACAGGCAAACCCAAGTGCATCGTGCACGGCATAGGCGGCACCCTGCTGCAACATCTGAAAGAACACCAGCTGCACTGCGACATCAAGCCGGGGGAGCGCATCTTCTACTTCACCACCTGCGGCTGGATGATGTGGAACTGGCTGGTGAGCGCCCTCGCCTCCGGCGCCACCCTGGTGCTCTACGACGGCTCCCCCTTCTACCCGGACGGCAACGTGCTGTGGGATCTCGCCCGCGACGAAGAGGTCGCCCTGTTCGGCACCTCGGCCAAGTATCTCGATGCGCTGCACAAGCAGGGCTATGCCCCGATCAAGACCCACCAGCTGCCGCAGTTGCGGCTGATCTGCAGCACCGGCTCCGTGCTGTCGCCGGAGGGATTCGACTACGTCTATCAGCAGATCAAGCGGGATGTGCAGCTCAGCTCCATCTCGGGCGGCACCGACATCTGCTCCTGCTTCGTCATCGGCAACCCCATCAGCCCCGTCTACCGCGGCGAGAGCCAGGGACGCGGCCTCGGCCTCGCGGTACAGGTGTTCAACGAAGCGGGTCAGCCGGTGCAGGGGGAAAAGGGCGAGCTGGTCTGCACCAAACCCTTCCCGGCCCAACCCATCGGTTTCTGGGGGGACGACAGCGGCGACAAGTACCACGCCGCCTATTTCGAACGGTTCGACAACATCTGGTGCCATGGCGACTGGATCGAGCTGACCCCGACCGGCGGCATCCTGTTCTACGGTCGCTCCGACGCCACTCTCAACCCGGGCGGCGTGCGCATCGGCACCAGCGAGATTTACCGCTACGTCGAGCAGCTGGAGGAAGTAGAAGAGAGCATCGTCATCGGCCAGCAGTGGCAACAGGACGAGCGGGTGGTGCTGTTCGTCAAGCTCAAGCCAGGCCTCATGCTGGACGAAGCGCTGCGCGAGCGCATCCGCCAGCAGGTACGCCTGCACTGCACCGCCCGTCACGTGCCAGCTCGCATCCTGCAGGTGGACGCCATTCCGCGTACCAAGTCCGGCAAGATAGTGGAGCTGGCGGTGCGGGAAGTGGTGCACAACCGGCCCGTCAACAACACCCACGCCCTCGCCGATCCCGAGGTGCTGAGCCAGTATCGCGACCGGCCCGAGTTGGCCAGCTGAGGCCACACAAGGTTAATAAAGGCGTCATCAGACGCCTTTATTTTGGTTGTTAATCTGAGGCGAGCTTTTACTCGAGATCTGTTAAACGAATGTTTTAAATAGGTGTTGAAATTGTCTTATTTTGGATCAATAGTGAGCCTCGCCCCCTGCTGGGGATAAAGGAGCACCACCCCCCACCATGTGGGAACAAGGAGACACTCTCATGATCTACCAAGGCGAAACCCTGACGGTCAGCTACCTCGAAGACGGCATTGCCGAGCTGAGGTTCGATGCTCCGGGTTCAGTCAACAAGCTGGATCGCGCTACCCTGCTCTCCCTGAGCGAAGCGATCGCCGCATTACAACAAGAACGTGAACTAAAAGGTCTGATCCTCACCTCCGGCAAAGACGCCTTCATCGTCGGCGCCGACATTACCGAATTCCTGGAACTGTTCGATCTGCCGCAGGCTGATCTGCTCGGCTGGCTGAAAAAGGCCAACGACATCTTCAGCGCCATCGAAGATCTGCCGGTGCCCACCCTCTGTGCCATCAAGGGCCACGCCCTGGGCGGCGGCTGCGAGACCATTCTCTCCACCGACTTCCGGCTGGCTGACACCAGCGCCAAAATCGGCCTGCCCGAGACCAAACTCGGTATCATGCCCGGCTTTGGCGGCACCGTCCGTCTGCCGCGGGTGATCGGCGCCGACAACGCGCTGGAGTGGATCACCACCGGCAAGGATTACCGTGCCGATGACGCCCTCAAGGTGGGCGCCATCGACGCCGTGGTCGCGCCAGAGGCACTGCAGGGCGCTGCGCTGCAGATGATCAAGGACGCGATCAAAGGCAAGCTGGACTGGCAGGGCTGCCGCGCCGCCAAGAAGGCCCCGCTGCGCCTCTCCAAACTGGAAGCCATGATGAGTTTCACCACCGCCGCCGGCATGGTTGCCGCCGTGGCGGGCAAACATTACCCGGCGCCGATGACGGCGGTGAAAACCGTCGAAGCCGCTGCCGGTATGGGTCGTGACGAGGCGCTGGCCGTCGAGGCACAGGGTTTCATCAAGCTGGCCAAGACCGATGTCGCCAAGGCGCTGGTCGGTATCTTCCTCAACGATCAGCACATCAAGGCGCTGGCCAAGAAAGCGGCCAAGCAGGCAGCCAAGGCCACTAGCCACGCCGCCGTACTGGGTGCCGGCATCATGGGGGGCGGCATCGCCTATCAGTCTGCCAGCAAGGGCATTCCGGCGGTGATGAAAGACATCAACGAGAAGGCGCTGGCGCTTGGCATGAATGAGGCCACCAAGCTGCTCAACGGCCAGCTCGAAAAGGGCCGCATCGACGGCATCAAGATGGGCCAGGTGCTCTCTGCCATCACCCCGACCCTCAGCTATGACAACGTCAAAGGCGTGGACGTTGTGGTCGAAGCCGTGGTCGAAAACCCGAAAGTGAAAGCCGCCGTACTGGGCGAAGTGGAAGGGATCATCGGCGAAGACGCCGTGCTCGCCAGCAACACCTCCACCATTCCTATCTCCCTGTTGGCCAAGGGACTGAAGCGCCCGCAGAACTTCTGCGGCATGCACTTCTTCAACCCGGTGCACCGCATGCCACTGGTAGAGATTATCCGCGGCGAGCAGACCTCCGATGAAACCATCAACCGCGTGGTGGCCTACGCCGCCGCCATGGGCAAGTCCCCGGTGGTGGTCAACGACTGCCCTGGCTTCTTCGTCAACCGCGTGCTCTTCCCCTACTTCTTCGGCTTCAACAAGCTGGTCGCCGATGGCGCCGACTTCGCTGCCGTCGACAAGGTGATGGAGAAGGAATTTGGCTGGCCGATGGGCCCCGCCTACCTGCTGGACGTGGTCGGCATCGACACCGGCCACCACGCCGGTGACGTCATGGCGCAGGGCTTCCCGGCACGCATGAGCAAGGAAGGCCGTACCGCCATCGATGTGATGTACGAAGTGAATCGCTTCGGTCAGAAGAACGGCAAGGGCTTCTACGCCTACGAGCAGGACAAGAAGGGCAAGCCGAAAAAGGTGGCCGACGCCGCTGCTTACGAGCTGCTGGCCCCCATCGCCAAGCCGAAACAGGATTTCGACAAGGACGCCATCATCGCCCGCATGATGATCCCGATGATCAACGAGGTGGTGCTCTGTCTGGAAGAGGGCATAGTCGCCACGCCAGCCGAAGCCGACATCGCGCTGGTCTACGGTCTGGGCTTCCCTCCCTTCCGCGGCGGCGTGTTCCGCTATCTGGACACTATCGGTCTGGATCGCTACGTGGCCATGGCCGACCAGTATGCCGACTTGGGCCCGCTCTACCGCGTCAGCGACAAGCTGCGCGAGATGGCTGCCCAAGGCAAAACCTTCTACTGATTGCGGAAAGGAGATCCATTCATGAAAGACGTAGTCATTGTCGACTGTATCCGGACCCCGATGGGCCGGTCCAAGGGCGGCGCCTTCCGCAACGTGCGTGCAGAAGACTTGTCCGCGCACCTGATGAAATCCATCCTGCTGCGCAACCCCAACCTCGACCCGAACGAGATCGAGGATATCTACTGGGGCTGCGTGCAGCAGACCCTGGAGCAGGGCTTCAACATCGCCCGCAACGCCGCGCTGCTGGCCGGCATTCCCAAGCAGGTGGGGGCGGTCACCGTCAACCGCCTGTGCGGCTCCAGCATGCAGGCGCTGCACGACGCCTCCCGCGCCATCCAGGTGGGTGATGGGGATATCTTCATCATCGGCGGTGTCGAGCACATGGGCCACGTACCGATGAGCCACGGGGTGGACTTCCACCCCGGCATGGCCAAGTCGGTGGCGAAAGCCTCCGGCATGATGGGGTTGACCGCCGAGATGCTCGGCAAGCTGCACGGCATCAGTCGTCAGCAGCAGGACGAGTTTGCCGCCCGCTCCCACCGCCGCGCTCACGCCGCCACCGTGGAAGGCCGTTTCGCCAAGGAGATCGTCGGGCTGGAAGGCCATGACGCCAGCGGCGCCCGCTTCTTCTACGACTATGACGAGGTGATCCGCCCGGAGACCACGGTAGAAACCCTGAGCCAGCTGCGCCCGGTGTTCGACCCGGTCAACGGTACCGTCACCGCCGGCACCTCGTCGGCCCTGTCCGATGGCGCCGCCGCCATGCTGGTGATGAGTGCGGATCGCGCCAAGGCGCTCGGCCTCACCCCGCGCGCCCGGGTGCGCGCCATGGCCGTCGCCGGCTGCGATGCCGCCATCATGGGTTACGGCCCGGTGCCGGCCACCCAGAAGGCGCTCAAGCGGGCCGGCCTGACCATCGGCGACATCGACCTGTTCGAGCTGAACGAGGCGTTTGCCGCCCAGTCCCTGCCCTGTGTGAAGGATCTGGGTCTGCAAGACGTGGTGGATGAGAAGGTGAACCTGAACGGTGGTGCCATCGCCCTGGGTCACCCGCTCGGCTGCTCCGGCGCCCGCATCTCTACCACCCTGCTCAACCTGATGGAAGAGAAGGACGCCACCCTGGGGGTTGCCACCATGTGCATCGGCCTGGGTCAGGGCATCGCCACCGTGTTCGAACGAGTGTAAGTATCCCCCTGACCGGCTCGCCGGTCGGGGCTGTATTGATAGAGAGGAACCCGTTCCTGCTTCCCGGCGAAGCGGGCTCCTGTCACCTGTTTTGGGGTCGGTCTGCTCGGCCCGTCATCGAGTCTGTGGAGTGCGCCACACGGGGTGCACTTCTGCCGTCGGAATCTGCGTATTGGCCGGCCCGTTTGGGTCGGCCTTTTTTATTTGCACGGCAGGATATGGGAGGATATTGCCCATAACCTCACATTAGATGGGGGGCTTGCTTGCTTTTTGCGCCCCTGACAGGTTCAATCTGCACAAAAAAATGGGTGGATGCACATACATATGTCAACGAGCAAACAACTGCTGATCGTCGACGACGACCAAGAGATCCGCGAGCTGCTCAACGAATACCTGACCAGGGCCGGCTTCGAGGTATTGACCGCAGCGGAGGGCAACGAGATGCGCAAGCAGCTCGCCCAGCACAACCCGGACCTCATCATTCTCGATATCATGATGCCGGGCGACGACGGTTTTACCCTCTGCCAGCAGATCCGTCGCGACTCCCAGGTGCCCATCATCATGCTGACCGCCGCCTCCGACGAAGCGGACCGGGTGATCGGCCTCGAGCTCGGTGCCGATGACTACATCGCCAAGCCCTTCAGCCCGCGCGAGCTGCAGGCCCGCATCAAGGCGCTGCTGCGCCGCGCCGAATTCCGCCAGCCGGAAAAAGAGAAAGAACCGAGCCGCCGGCTGCGCTTCGCCGAGTGGACTCTGGATACCCTGAGCCACCAGCTGACCCACGAGGATGGCAGTCTGCTGGATCTCTCCGGCAGCGATGCCCTGCTGCTCGGCATGTTCCTGCAACAGCCCGGTGTGGTACTGGACCGGGATACCATCTCGGACGCCACCCGCGGTCGCGAGAGCCTGCCGATGGAGCGCGGCATCGACGTGCAGATCAGCCGCTTGCGCCAGAAGCTGGGTGACAACGGCAAGAGCCCGCGCATCATCAAGACCATTCGCGGCAGTGGCTACATGCTGATCGCCGAGGTGCACGAGATCCCATGAGAGCCAGCAAGGTAGCGACGGCATGCTGATCGACACAAGGCGAGAGATCCCATGAGTACCAGGTGGTTCTGGCGGGCGCTGGTGCCCCGTTCCCTGCTGTCGCGGATGCTGCTGCTGTTGCTGCTGGCGATCCTGCTCTCCCAGACCATCCTCACCGGCATCTGGATGCAGCAGATCCAGAAGCGGGAGCTGGAAGGCATGCTCAGCACCACCCGCAACCTGGCGCTGTCGGCCGCCTCCACCGTCAACTTCTTCAAATCCCTGCCGTTGCAGTACCGCCACATCGCGCTGGACCAGCTGCGCAACATGGGCGGCAGCCGCTTCTTCGTGTCACTGAACGAAGAGGAGATCCACATCAGCGCCATCCCCGACAGCGAGCGCAAGACGCTGGTGCTCAAAGAGGTGCAGGGGGTGCTGACCCGCAAACTCTCCGACGCCATGGCGATCAAGGTGGACTTCTCGCGCCCCGAAGAGCTGCACGTCTTCAACAACGACACCCTGCTGGCGGATCTGCCCTCCTCCTGGGCCCGCTACACCCTGTCGCTGGAGCCAATCAATCCACCTGTGCTGGTGACCCAGATCGAAATAGAGCCGGGTGAGTGGCTCTATCTGGCAGCCCTGCTGCCGGCCCCCTACATGACGCTCGACGATACCGTCATGCCCAGCAACCAGGTGCGCTTCATCGCCCTGATGACGGTGTTCCTCTGCTTCTTCACCTTCCTGCTGGTGCGCTGGCAGACCCGGCCGCTGCGCCGGCTGGCCAAGGCGGCGGTCAACCTCGGCAAGGACATCGACCAGCCCTCCCTGAAAGAGGAGGGGGCCTCCGAGATCGTGGCGGCGACCCGCGCCTTCAACATCATGCAGCACCGCATTCGCCGCTATATCGACGATAGAGAGCGGTTGTTCAGCTCGATTTCCCACGACCTCAAGACCCCCATCACCCGGCTGCGGCTGCGGGTCGAACTGCTCGACGACGAGCAGCAGATCGCCAAGTTCAACAAGGACCTGGACGAGCTGGAGCTGATGGTGAAGGGGGCGCTGCAGACGGTGAAAGACACCGACATCCACGAAAACATCGAGCAGCTCGACATCGACGCCATGCTGGAGCAGATGGCGGAAGCCATGAACCTGCACGACGAGCGGCTGACCATCGAAGGCCACTGCAAGCAGCCCTACCGTGGCAAGCCGCTGGCCCTCAAGCGTTGCATCGGCAACCTGGTGGACAACGGCATCAAGTACGGCCAACGGGTGCGCATCATCATCATGGACGACGAGGAGATGCTGATCCTGTTCATCATGGACGAGGGTCCCGGCCTGCCGGAGGATCAGTTCGAACGCATCTTCGAGCCCTACTACCGGCTCAGCACGGATCTGGCCGGCACCGGTCTGGGTCTGGGCATTGCCCGCAACATAGCACACGCCCACGGCGGCGATCTGGTGCTGGAAAATCGTCCGCAGGGCGGCCTGCAGGCCACCCTCTCCCTACCAAGGCAGTAACCTTATGAAGTGGTTGTCTTTTTCTGTCATCGCCCTGCTCTCCCTGCCTGTAAGCGCCTCCCAGGTGGAGGTACTGCACTGGTGGACCTCCGGCGGCGAGGCCAGGGCGGTGGAAGTGCTCAAGTCCGAGTGGACCGAGCAGGGCAACCAGTGGAACGACTTCGCGGTGCAGGGGGGCGGCGGCAAGAACGCCATGACGGTGCTGAAAAGCCGGGCACTGGCGGCCAATCCGCCGGAGGCGGCCCACCTCAAGGGGTTCGAGTTGCGGGAGTGGGCCGGACTCGGCTTCCTGCGCGATCTCACCCCCATGGCCGAACACCTCGGCTGGTATCTCCAGCTGCCGCCCATGGTGCGGGAGACCCTCAGCCAGAACGGTGCCCTGATGGCGGTGCCGACCGGCATCCATCGGGTCAACTGGCTGTGGCTCAACCGCAAGATCTTCGAGCGCAACAAGCTGACGCCGCCCACCAGCTGGGCCCAGTTCGTGACCGTGGCCGATCGGCTCAAGCAGCAAGGGATCACCCCGCTCGCCATCGGCAACGAGCCCTGGCAGCTGGCGGTGCTGTTCGAAACGGTGGCACTCGGCGAAGGGGGCAAGGCGTTCTACCGCAAAGCCTTCGTGGAACAGGACAGCGCCACCCTGACCGGCCCCGACATGGTGCGGGTGCTGACCCGCTTTCAGCAGCTGCGCGGCTATGTGCCGGAGAAATACGCCGGCCTGAAGTGGCACCAGGCCACCAACCTGCTGGAGAGCGGCGGCGCCGCCATGCAGATCATGGGGGACTGGGTGAAGGGGGAGCTGAGCGCCGGCAACTACCGGCCCGGCGAGGATATCGAGTGCCTGCCGAGCCCCGGCAGTGCCAACCTGTTCAGCTACAACCTCGACTCTATCGCCATGTTCAAGCAGAGGGATCCTGCCCAGCTGCAGGCCCAGGGCGAGCTGGCCCAGCTGCTGATGACGCCGCGCTTCCAGCAAGAGTTCAACCGGGTGAAAGGTTCGATACCGGCGCTGACCAAGCCGGACATGAGCAAGTTCGACCGCTGCGCCATCCGCTCCTATCAGGATTTTCTGCTGGCAGAGCGGGAGGGCAACCTGCTGCCCAGCATGGCGGAAGGGATGGCGACGCCGACTAACATGCGCCAGGCGATCATGGATGTGCTGAGCAACTTCTTCAACGACCCCAGAGCCAACCCGCAGCAGACGGCACTGCATCTGGAGCGGGCCATGCGCTCGACCCGCTGACGCTTTTCGCGGCGGCCAGAAACGACAAAGGCGGATGAGATATCCGCCTTTGTCGTTATGAAAGTATTGGGGTCAGGATTGATCGTTTTCGTCCTCATCCTCGTCGTAGTAATCGCTGAGCTCGATCCAGAGCCCCAGTCCGATCATCACCATGGAACCGAACCAGGTGCCGGTGTTACCGATCGGGCTGCCCATCACTATCATGGCGAAAGACAAGAACCCCATGCCTGCGTAGGCTTGTAATCTGCCGTAGGAGACCTGCATATTCACACCTCCTTGTTGAATATGGTTCAATTTTTATATTACTCATACGGCGGTGAGTGGGTAGGCCCAGATAACACTTTGGTTACATATGCTGCCAGTTGCCGGAGTGGTTTGATTATTTTTTCGCCGTGAGTATCATTGGCAGCTGATTTGGTTGAAGGTTGATTATTGATGAGTGCTTTATTCTGCGACGCAACTCACGAGTTGGACGCAATCGGGCTTCGTTGTCCCGAGCCAGTGATGATGGTTCGTAAAAAAGTGCGGTTGATGGCTGACGGGGAGACCCTGCTGGTCAGTGCCGACGACCCCTCAACCACCCGCGACATCCCCAGTTTCTGCCGCTTCATGGATCACACCCTGGTCGCCAGCGAGACAGAGCAGGCCCCTTACCGCTATCTGATCCGCAAGGGTCAGTGAGCCCCAACACCGGAGCAATCCATGCCAGCCATTACCCGAATCGGCACCACCCAGCGTTGGTCTGACGTGGTCATTCACAACGGCACCCTCTACGTGGTGGAAGTACCCGCCACCGAGACCGCCGATATTCACCAGCAGACCCGTGAAGTGCTGGAGAGCCTGCAGCGCCTGCTGGAAGCCAACGGTTCCGGCGTCGACAAGATCCTGATGGCCAACATCTATCTCAAGGACATTGCGGACATCGCGGCCTTCAACGAGCAGTGGGATGCCTGGATCCCGGCTGGCACAGCGCCGGTCCGCGCCTGCGTACAGGCCCGTCTGGCCCACGAAGGCTACAAGGTCGAAGTGCAGCTGACTGCCGCCGTCTAAAGCCCGCAACGCCGGATAACAAAAGGCCCCGCCATCGCTGGCGGGGCCTTTTTCATGGCTGCGAACCGGACCGCTTAGGCGGTCGGGGTCAGGGTGATGGTCACCCGACGGTTCTGAGCCTTGCCTTCGGCGGTGCTGTTGGTGGCAACCGGCTGATCCGGGCCCACGCCGCTGGTGGAGATACGGCTGCCGGTCACACCCTGGCCGATCAACTGGGCGGCGACGGCATCAGCGCGCTGGGCGGAGAGCTTCATGTTCAGCTCGCGGGAACCAGTGCTGTCGGTGTGACCGACCACGTTCAGGCGAGTCTTGTCGAACTCGGCCACCACCATGGCCACACCAGACAGAGTGTTGGCACCGGCCGCTTTCAGCTGGGCGCTGGAGCTGTCGAAGGTGACGTTGTTCGGCATGTTGAGGATCAGCTGATCACCGTTGCGGGTCACGCTGACACCGGTGCCCTGCAGCTTCTCGCGCAGCTTGGCTTCCTGCACGTCCATGTAGTAGCCGATACCACCACCCAGCGCGGCGCCGGCGGCCACGCCGGTCAGGATCCCCTTCTTGCGGTCACCCTTGCTGGAGGAGAGCGCGCCCACGGCGGCGCCAGTGGCCGCGCCAGCCAGCGCGCCCCAGGCGCCCTTGGAGGTCTGGGATTCCCCAGTGTAGGGGTTGGTGGTACAGCCGGTCAGGGCTACGAGCAGAGCAACGGCGGGAACAAGTGTCTTGAAATGCATGAAAAACCTCTAAAAAAACCGACTCAAATCCAAAGAGGGCGCATTCTACCCCAGAGGTGTGCCAAGATGTGACGTTATCAACATCACGCTCCTCTCCGCCCCCCCCCCCCAGTATCCGCAGGCCGGCTGGATGCCGCCTGAACCGGTAGCCGGATCAAGCTCACAACTGTGACCTATCTCCTTGTGCAACGGGCCAAAATGCGCCCCCTTTGGCTACTATTGAATGCACTATCAACAGGAGTTCGAGGTCTCTCATGTCCGCACTGCTTCGCAACGTCTCGATCCGGCACCTGCTGCTGAGTGCCAGCCTCATCATTCTGATCACCATGGCGCTGGGCGGGCTCTGGCGCAGCAGCCTGACCGCCCGCCTCGGTGAGCTGCCCAACCAGCTCATCGTCAGCGCCAACGAGCAGATCGCCCTGCAGGAGCTGCGTTATCACACCACCCAGGTCCAGCAGTTCCTGACCGATGCCGCCGTCTCCGGCGAGATGGACTCCATCGGCGAGGCCGAACAGCATGCCCAGGCGGCCCGCCAGTTGCTGGAGCGGCTGCCGCAGCTGAAAGCGCCACTCACCCCGCTGCTGGCCCGCCAGCTGGAGATCGGCAAGCGGATGGTGGACATCTATCTGAAGGAGGGGCGCGAGGCCGGCAACCAGCTGATGAAGCAGCCGACCGAAGGGTTTGACGCCCTTACCGACAACATCGCCAGCCAGGTCGAAGCGATGCTGGAACAGCAGCAACACCAGTTCCAGCAGCGGGAGCAGGATATCCGCGGCCAGAGCGAGGCCCTGCAGCATCAGGACATGCTGCAGTTGGCCGTCAGCCTGGCCATCATCCTGTTGATGCTGCTGCTCATCTACTTCAAGACCGTCGGCCCGCTGCAGCACCTGATGGGCCAGCTGGTCGAGCTGGCGAATCACAGCCACAACCTCACCTTCCGGCTGCACAGCCAGGGCAAGGACGAGTTCGCCTATCTGGCGGAGGTGTTCAACCGCTTCCTCGGCAATATCGACAGCCTGATCGGTACGGTGCAGCAGGTTTCGCGCAAGACCCATGACAAGATGGCCCTGCTGATGTCGCACTCCGGCAGCACCCTCAGCAGCATGCAACAGGCCCAGCAGAATACCGACATGCTGGCGACCGCCATCAACGAGATGACCGCCACCGTTCACAACATCGAGCACAACACCGAGCAGGCCAGCCAGGATACCCTGCTCACCCAGCAGCAGGCTCACGACGGCCAGCGGCAGGTGAGCCAGACCATCTCCCTGATCCGGCAGGTGGCCGATCACATCGAGCAATCCGCCGGGGAAGTGACCCAGCTGGATCAGGAGAGCACCCAGATCGGCAACATCCTGCAGGTGATCCGCACCATCTCGGAACAGACCAACCTGCTGGCGCTCAACGCCGCCATCGAGGCGGCCCGGGCCGGTGAGCAGGGCCGCGGCTTCGCGGTGGTGGCCGACGAGGTGCGCCAGCTGGCGACCCGCACTCAGGCCGCCACCATCGACATCCAGCAGCGTATCGAGGCGCTGCAGCACAACACCCGCCATGCGGTGACCACTATGCACACCACCCGCAACGTGAGCGAACAGGCGGTCAGTCAGGCGGCGGGCACCGGCGAGACCCTGACCGCCATCGTCGAAGCCATCACCCGGGTCAACGACATGAACGGCCACATCGCCACCGCCGCCGGCCAGCAGGCCCAGGTCACCGAAGAGACCAACCGCAATGTGATGGAGGTCGCCAGCATCGCCCGCGAATGTCTGGAGCTGGCGCGCCAGAGCCGCAGCCACACCCGGGACATGAACCAGGCCAACGAGGAGATCGGCCTCATCAGCGATCAGTTCGACGTCAGCAAGGCAGGCTCAGCCAGCCAGGATCAGGAGCTGCTGCACTGGAACGAGGCCTTCATGGTGCAGGTGCCCAGCATGGACAGCCAGCATCTGGGCTTGTTCGAGGCGATGAACCGGCTCTACCAGGCGGTGCTCGACAAGAGCCCGGCCCAGCTGCGCAAACAGCGGCTCGACGAGCTGCTCAAGCTCGCCACCCAGCACTTTGCCGACGAGGAGCGCGTGATGGAGCAGGCGGGCTACCCCGAGCTGCGCCGCCACAAGCAGGAACATGCCCGGCTGCTGGCGGAGCTCGACACCCTGATGCAGCGCAACGGCACGGACGACGAGGAGTTCAACATGGAGCTGCTGGTGTTTCTCAAGAACTGGCTGCTCAACCACATCTCCAAGGTCGACAAACAGTACTCAGGCACGCTGCGTCAGGCCGGGATCGCCTGACGGACACCATGGCTGACGCCATGCCGATATGCAAAAGGGAGGCATCAGCCTCCCTTCTCTTTTGCCTTGCGCCCGGTTTATTGGCACGCAGGCCCCTGTTGGCACTCGGCGTGGCAGGGGCAGGTCACCAGATGATCGTTCACCATCCCCACCGCCTGCATGAAGGCGTAGCAGATGGTGCTGCCGACGAAGGTGAAGCCACGCTTCTTGAGCGCCTTCGACATGGCATCCGACTCCGGCGAAGTCGCCGGAATGTCGCCATTGCCCTGGCGCTGGTTGACGATGGGGGCGCCACCCACGAAGCCCCACAGATAATCGACAAAGTCGATGCCTTCCGCCTCCAGCGCCAGATAGGCGCGGGCATTTTTGATGATCGACTGCACCTTGAGCCGGTTGCGGATGATGCCGGTGTCTTGCATCAGCCGCTCCACATCCTGCTCGTCGAACTGCACGATGCGCACCGGATCGAAGTCGGCATAGGCGCGATGGTAGCTCTCGGTGCGCTTCAAGATAGTGATCCACGACAGCCCCGCCTGCTGGCCGTCGAGGCAAAGCTTGGCAAACAGCTCGCGGGCGTCATGGACCGGCCTGCCCCACTGTTTGTCATGGTATTCGATGTATTCCGGGTCTTTGGTCACCCAGGCGCAACGCAACTCCATTCCCTCTCTCCTGTCATTTCATCCAATCCCCGGGGTCGATGCCAACCCGGGCGTGGGAGTGCCGACAACCCCTCCCGCCCAGGCCCGACGCAGCGCCATCACATTAATCCACTGTAATTTCGCCTATTATCCGACCATGCCAGACGGTATACTCCTTCGGTTCACATTCAGCAAATCTTGCTCTGATTTCATTTCGCGCGAAAAAAATTATGCAAAAATTCGATGTCAAAACCTTTCAGGGCCTGATCCTGCAGCTGCAGGACTATTGGTCCCGCCAGGGCTGTACCATCATTCAGCCGCTGGATATGGAAGTGGGTGCCGGTACTTCTCACCCCATGACCTGCCTGCGCGCCCTGGGCCCCGAGCCCATCGCCTGCGCCTACGTGCAACCGTCCCGCCGTCCGACTGACGGCCGCTACGGTGAAAACCCGAACCGCCTGCAGCACTACTACCAGTTCCAGGTGATCATCAAGCCTTCCCCCGACAACATTCAGGAACTCTATCTGGGCTCCCTGAAAGAGCTGGGCATGGATCCTGAAATCCACGACATCCGCTTCGTGGAAGACAACTGGGAAAACCCGACCCTGGGTGCCTGGGGTCTGGGTTGGGAAGTGTGGCTGAACGGCATGGAAGTGACCCAGTTCACCTACTTCCAGCAGGTTGGCGGCCTCGAGTGCAAGCCGGTCACCGGCGAGATCACCTACGGTCTCGAGCGTCTGGCCATGTACATTCAGGGCGTCGACAGCGTCTACGATCTGGTCTGGTCTGACGGCCCGCTGGGCAAGACCACCTACGGCGACGTGTTCCACCAGAACGAAGTGGAGCAATCCACCTACAACTTCGAACACGCCGATGTGGAGTTCCTGTTCCACTGCTTCGAGCAGTACGAGAAGGAAGCCCAGAATCTGCTGGCACTGGAAAAACCGCTGCCGCTGCCTGCCTACGAGCGCATCCTGAAAGCCGCTCACTCCTTCAACCTGCTGGATGCCCGCAAGGCCATCTCGGTCACCGAGCGTCAGCGCTACATCCTGCGCATTCGCACCCTGACCAAGGCCGTGGCAGAGGCATACTACGCCTCCCGCGAAGCGCTGGGCTTCCCGATGTGCCAACGCGGCAGCAACGAGAACAAGCAAGGTTAAGGAACGGACATGGCACAACATACATTTCTGGTAGAGATCGGTACTGCTGAGCTGCCGCCCAAAGCCCTGCGCTCCCTGGCCGAAGCCTTTGCCGACAACTTCAAAGCCGAACTGACCAAGGCCGATCTGGCCTTCGGCGACGTCGAGTGGTTTGCCTCCCCGCGCCGCCTGGCGCTGAAGGTAAGCGAGCTGGCCGGCGAACAGCCGAGCAAGAGCGTCGAGAAGCGCGGCCCGGCCGTGGCTCAGGCATTCGATGCCGAAGGCAAGCCGACCAAGGCTGCCGAAGGCTGGGCCCGTGGCAACGGCATCACCGTTGAGCAGGCCGAGCGTCTGGTCACCGACAAGGGTGAGTGGCTGGTTCACACCGCCAAGGTCGAAGGCCGTCCGGCCAAAGATCTGCTGGGCGAGCTGGTTAGCCAAGCACTGGCCAAACTGCCGATCCCGAAGATGATGCGCTGGGGCGACAAGACCATCCAGTTCGTGCGTCCGGTGTTCACCGTGACCCTGCTGCTGGATGGGGAGCTGGTGCCCGCTCACATTTTGGGTATCGACTCTGCCCGCACCATCCGCGGTCACCGCTTTATGGGCGAGAGCGAGTTCACCATCGACAACGCCAGCCAGTACCCGCAGATCCTGCAGGAACGCGGCATGGTGATTGCCGACTTCATGGCGCGCAAGGCCAAGATCAAGGCTGACGCCGAAGCGGCCGCTGCCGCCTTCGGTGGCGTGGCCGATCTGGACGACGCCCTGCTGGAAGAGGTCACCGCACTGGTCGAATGGCCGGTGGTGCTGACCGCCAACTTTGAAGAGAAGTTCTTGGCCGTGCCGGCTGAAGCGCTGGTGCACACCATGAAGGGTGACCAGAAGTACTTCCCGGTCTACGACAAGAACGGCAAGCTGCTGCCGAAGTTCATCTTCGTCACCAACATCGAGTCCAAAGACCCGAGCCAGATCATCAGCGGCAACGAGAAGGTGGTTCGCCCCCGTCTCTCTGACGCCGAGTTCTTCTTCAAGACCGACCTCAAGCAGACCCTGGCCTCCCGCCTGCCGCGCCTTGAAACCGTGCTGTTCCAGCAACAGCTGGGCACCGTCAAGGCCAAGGTCGAGCGCATCGAGACCGTCGCCGGCTTTATCGCCGAGCGTATCGGCGCCGATGTGGCTCAGGCCAAACGTGCCGGTCTGCTCTCCAAGTGTGATCTGATGACCAACATGGTCGGCGAGTTCACCGACACCCAGGGTGTCATGGGGATGCACTACGCCCGTCACGATGGCGAAGACGAAGCAGTGGCCGTGGCCCTCAACGAGCAGTACATGCCGCGCTTTGCCGGTGATGCCCTGCCGTCTGGTCTGGTTGCCTGCGCCGTCGCACTGGCCGACAAGTTCGACACCCTGGCCGGTATCTTCGGCATCGGCATGCTGCCGAAAGGTGACAAGGACCCGTTCGCCCTGCGTCGCGCCGCCATCGGTGCCCTGCGCATCATGACCGAGAAGCAGCTGGATCTGGATCTGGTTGAACTGGTTGAAGAAACAGTACGCGTCTACGGCGACAAGCTGACCAACAAAACCGTCGTTACCGACGTGGTCGACTTTATGCTGGGCCGCTTCCGTGCCGCCTATCAGGACGAAGGCATCGGTGCCGACGTGGTGCTGGCCGTGCTGGCCCGCCGCCCGACCCGCCCGCTCGACTTCGATCGTCGCGTCAAGGCCGTCAGCCACTTCCGCACCCTGGATGCCGCACTGGCACTGGCTGCCGCCAACAAGCGCGTGAGCAACATTCTGGCCAAGGTCGAAGGCGAACTGCCGACTGCCGTCAAACCGGAACTGCTGGTCGATGCCGCCGAGAAGGCGCTGGCCACCCAGGTTGCCGAACTGCAAGCCGAACTGGCCCCGCTGTTCGCTGCCGGTGACTATCAGGCCGCCCTCACCCGTCTGGCCGCCCTGCGCGAGCCGGTCGATACCTTCTTCAACGAAGTCATGGTGATGGCCGACGACGAAGCCCTCAAGGCCAACCGTCTGGCACTGCTGAACAACCTGCGCAACCTGTTCCTGCAAGTCGCGGATATCTCCCTGCTACAGTGATCTTGGTCGAGTAAGTGACATAAAAACGGCGCCGAAAGGCGCCGTTTTTTATTGGAAAACAGAATCAAGAGCACATATCACTCAGATAATAACTTAGTTATAGATATATACTAACGAGACCTAAATCACACATTAAATACCACCAAATCATATAATGGTTATCATTTCCCAATAATTTTTCTGTATGAAAAACATACTAATATTTCTTACCTGTATCTTTATGAGTGGATGTGCATCAATCATTTCATCTGTCGGAGATGATTTCTTTCCAGAAAAAACTGAAGGAAAAAGTGAGCAGAATGTTGTCACCATATATACCGAGGATGAAATCCAAGAGTACGATGTAAAACTGTACACTAAGAATAGTGCAATAATTGAAAAACTTAGGTCTGATTCTATTTTCTTTGTAGAAAGAACCTTTGTTGATGAACCAATAAAAATCTTCTCAGCTATAACCAGTGCAATCCCAGCCAATAAAAAAGAACAACAAAAAAACCTGAAATTAAGACATCCAAGAGTAATTCTCCCTGCTGGCGAATTTACTTTGTATGTGGGCTGTCAATACCAAAACTCCGGATACATGTACAGAAGCTATAAGTATATTGATATAAATGCTAGCAAGGGGAGCAAGTACATCGTTTCATGTTATAAACCTTCAGGCTCAATCTCTCCTATAGGGAAACTAACTGAGTTAAAAAGCATCTGATTCTTAATACGCCAAGTATTAATATATAAGGAAGGTGCGAACAAGTTGCTCGCGCCTTCATCATAAGCAATCTCCTCACGTTTGAAATTTTCATAAAGTCTGGAATACTAGGAAATTCTCATGTACAGCTCGTAGGTTCGATTAACCATCAGGCGTAATCAGACGTTCGCGTAAATGGGCTCTACCGCCATATCAGCCACCCGAATTTCTCCTCCGGCTGGCCGCAGCAGACTCGCGGCAATAACCGCAACCAGAGCCTCTCGTTCGTCCGATAACGCTGCGCGAATCGAACCTACGATTCCTGTGCCAACGCGGCGATGATCTGCTCCACGCTCTGGGTGACCGACAGGGTGGCACTATCCAATATCAGACGCTCACTGTCCCAGGGGGGATAGTCGCGTGTGATCACCGCCTGCCAATCCGGCAATGCCAGCCCCTCGATATCCACCGTCCGGTGCTCGACCCGCTCGCGGTGCAGCTTCGGATTGGAGCAGATCACCTCGATATCGAGACAGGGCACTCCGACCGAGAGGGCGATGTCGTGGTAAGCATCCCGGGTGAGCTGGATGGGGTTAACGGAATCTGTGATGACGGTCGAGCCAAGTGCCAGGTTCTCTCTGGCCAGCTCGTAGGTTCGATTAGCCGTCAGGCGTAATCGGACGTTCGCGTAAATAGACTCTCCCGCCATAACCGCCAGCCGAACTTCCCCTCCCGGCTGGCACGCTTTCTCAACGGAACACTGTAAATTAATTCTCAGCCCATCAAAGCATCACTAATCAAGATTTTTATTTTTAGAGCCGGTATATTTAATCAAGCGTACAGTATACTAAAAACAATTAAAGAAAACCCAATGGCAGACTGTATGATAATAATAGTCCAGAATAATTTAGGCTCAGCAGACCTGTAAACATTAATGCGCATCTTAAAGAGAAGCCTTGCTTGGGTTTCTCCATTGTAATACTCCCAAAACGTAAACCATAAATATATCACACCAACAGCCGTCAAAAAATTCATAAAAGCCAACCTTTATGTTACAACAGCAGCTATGCAGATTAGGCAACCTACATTTCATCTTTTATTCTTAAATGAACACCACTGTTTTCATTACTTTGCAAAACAGGCCGCAACATTTTCCAATGAGTAAGAAAAACATTCCCCTTCCGCTCTAATATAAATAACTTATCACCAGGATGGAAATCTCTGGATAAATTAACGCCGTTATATCTCAGAAAGAGAAAAGTGGCTTGATTCCCATCGATCGCAACCTTTCCATCCAAGGAAATCACCGTCATATGACCATTGACCTCCAGATGGGAGATTAAGTTATCACCACCACCTCTATTTACTGTCAGACTGTAATCCCATGCTTGGATATGTTCTGGATCTGCACTTTCATAAAATGAATAATTACCAATCCAATCTTGAGTGGCATGAACAGAGAACACAACCAAACTACTTAACAGCCATATGAAAAATTTCATACATCCCTCCAAAGAGCGGTCAAGTTACTATCTACCGCCCGCCATAACAAGAGCCATATGAACATTGGCGCAGCCTTGCAATAGCAATCTCGATTGATGCAACTTGTCGCCAGGCATAATCGGACATTCGCGTAAATGGGCTCTCCCGCCATAACCGCCAGCCGAATTTCTCCCTCCGGCTGGCCGCAGCAGACTCGCGGCAACAACAGCCTCTCGTCCGTCCGATTAGGCTTCGCTAATCTAACCTACGATTCCTGTGCCAACGCGGCGACAATCTTTTCCACGCTCTGGGTGACCGACAGGGTGGCGCTATTCAGTACCAGACGCTCACTGCCCCAAGGTTGATAGTCGCGATTGATCACCGCCTGCCAATCCGGCAATGCCAGCCCCTCGATATCCACCGTCCGATTTTCGACCCGCTCGCGGTGCAGCTTCGGATTGGATCAGACCACCTCGATATCGAGACAGGGCACCCCGACCGAGCGGGCGATGTCATGGTAAGCATCCCAGGTGAGTGGGATGGGGTTAACGGAATCCGTGATGACGATCGAGTCAAGTGCCAGGTTCTCTCTGGCCAGCCCATAGGCGACGAAATAACCGGCCGGCCCCATCTCGTTATCCACCTGTTCCGCAGCACGAATGGCCTGCTCTATGGCATCAATGCGCAGGTAGACGGCACCCAGCCGCTGGGCCAGGACTCGTGCGATGGTGCTTTTTCCGCTGCCCGGCAAACCACTGAAGATGATCAGCATGTTCCATTCCCGTGATAAAAGAAGACCCAAGCCATAGGGTATCGGATTGCCATCGCGCCCACAGCGTCTGATTCAAAGCTGCACGGGATATGCCCGCCAGCAGGTTCTCCTAATCGACAGCCATAATCGAATACGCGCGAATATTAGCCTGCCTCTCTACCGATCATCCAAATTTATATGCAGGCTGGCTGCTGCTGATGGATAGAAATAACAACAAAAGATATTTTTTACGCTCCGTTTCTTCTTGTTGCGACTCATCAATTAAGCTGTGATTTATGCCAAAACATACCTAAAAATAAATAATGCAGTATTAAGAAAGCATTGTTTTATATACCCAACCATCTTTCTTGCCACCGCAACGATGAAAAATAGTGATATCCAAGCTCCAAAACAAACCATTTAAAATCAACGCCTTATAACTTGATGAAAATTAAAAACCCAAATAATTCACTTGCAAAATAATATATAAAATCAATGTCGGATTTATCAGAATTAAATAGGCATGGTCTTTTTCACCTCTTCATTTTAATTTCCGTCATTCCCCCAAAACACACAAATGGAGATGTGTAGAATGATAATGAAACAGAAGTTCGTTATGTTGGCCGCCTTGTCCACCCTGATGTTATCTACCAGTGCCTTGGCCACTTACCGGGTCGACGTGCAGTGTCTTGATCGGGTCATGTTGACCGATGTGCATGCCGGCTATATCAAATCGGCCAGTGGCGGCCCCGACGCGGGCAATGCGGTGGTGATTTCATGGGAAAAGAATTATGAGCAGGGCAGCACGAGCTTCCATGTCTTCAAAAACCTGAATGATTACCCCGGCAGGGGCATGTTCGAGATGGCCCTGCTGGCGCTGGAGCGCGACCTGCCGGTCAGTGCCTGGGGCAATGACTCCCAATGCTCCGGTGGGATTCATCAGTTGAAGATTACCCGCAGCTTCAACCCCTAATCCTGCCCGCGCACTGATTCGTGCGATAAAGGGAGCGAACACCAAGCCGGGCCAGGCAGCTGTGCCCGGCTTTAACAACCCACGCGACCATCGCTTGCCTTGCGCTGCAACATGCGAGGCTGCGTCGCCACGTATCTCACCTGTTCATACCAACTCGGCCGGGACGATATCTCTGAGCCGGATAGGCAGCCCGCCGATTTGGGCATATCTTGTCGGGGCGGCTCTGCCAGGGTGACAGGGCCCCTTCACGAGGTGCAACGATGAAACGAGCAATCCAGGCCGCCCTGCTGGCCGTCACCATGGCCGCCGGTGCGCAGGCCGCCGACAAGGTCACCACGGTTCCGGTGCAGTTTGCCAAGGGGGCCCACAGCGCCCAGCTCAAGGGTAGCTTCACCGGCTATGACACCATCCATTACACCCTGGTGGCCAAGGCGGGCCAGACCATGACGGTCAAGATCGGCAGCAGCAGCAACGCCAACTTCAATGTCTTCGCCCCCGGCGCCCAACCCGGCCAGGCCGAGGCGATCGGTCGCAACAATGGCGATGGTCAGTGGCAAGGCGCCCTGCCCGCCTCCGGCAAATACCTGATCCAGGTCTATCAGATGCGTGCCTCCGCCCGTCGCGGCGAGCAGGTGCCCCACACCCTGGCAGTCAGCATCCAGTAACCCCCGCCCACGCGATGCCCGTGCCACCACCGTCATGCCCCATCCCGGGGTGGGCATGACGGCAGCCTGCTGGTAGGGTGGTGCCATCAATTAATCAACGACCGAGACAGCCATGCAACGCAACACCCTGGCCCTGCTGCTGGCCAGCCATCTGCTGGTGGGCGCCGCCGGCTTTGCGGCCGGCATCTATGCCCTGCCGATCCTGATCGCCCCACCCGCCCCTGCCAACGAACAGGTTGCCGCCCGGCAGGCTCAGGCCAGCTTTCACGGCACCTTTCGCCGGGATCTGCAAGACAGTGACCGGCTGCACTGGGGCGAAGGGCAGGTCAGCATCGGGCCCGATGCCATCAGCCTGATGGGCAAGCTGGCACCGGGCCCCGACTACCAGCTCTATCTGTCGCCCACCTTCGTCGAGACCGAGGCCGATTTTGCCCGCCTGAAGGAGAAGATGGTGAAAATCGGGCCGGTGAAGACCTTCGACAACTTTATCATCCCCCTCCCTGCCGATGTGAACCCGGCCGACTACGACAGCGTGATTATCTGGTGCGAGACCTTCGGCCAGTTCATCACCGCCGCCCGCTACCGGCAGTAACTCCACAACCGGGCTACTCACCATGTAATAACGGACACCCAGAGGTGTCCGTTATTACATGCAGTTTCCTTGTAGGGAGCCAATTACTCGAGATAACCGGCCTCGACGCCGATATGGGCCAGGGCTGCCAGCTCCAGCGGGGTCAGCTGGCTGACGGAGTCGATCATGGTCGACTCACCGCGTGCTGACTCTGGCAACTGGAGGCGCACCTTCAGCTCGTCGGTCAGGCTGCCCACCAGATTACCCATGCGGGTCAGGCGGGAGACCAGTACGGCTTCCGGGCTGCTCTCGCTGTCGGCAAAGGTCGAGACCTGCGCTACCGCGAAGTCGCAGACGGCCTTGGCTCGATCACCAAAATCCCCCTCCAGCTGTTGCAGCACCTGTCGCGCCGCACTGTCGTCAAGACGAGCCAGCTCCGCCTTCATGTGGCCGGTATCAAAGCGCAGCCTTGCCCCCGCATCGAGTCGATCCTCCGGCTTGCCAGCGGTCTGGTCTGCCCATGCCTGGTCGGTCTGACCGGCAAACTGCATCAGACCGCCCAGCACCAACCGCTGGTTGGGACGCGCCGAGGCGAGACTGTCGAGTGCATTGCCCAGGGAAGCACCATTGGCATCGCTGCCGCCCGCAAGAGAGAGCGCCAATGTACGCAGGATCTGCAGATCACCCCGGGTTTGCAGCTTGGCCATATGGGAGCCATTGATGGAGCCATCGGCAATGTGCTGGTGCAAGGCATTGAGGTCATCACTGCTCAGGGTAACCTCGGTCGAAGCCTGATCCCGCAGCAGGTAGCTGGCCTGGTAGCTGATGAGCTCCAGCGCCTGCTTGTAACCGGTGACCTCGGTCTGGCGTGCCATGGCGACGGTGTCACGGGCGGCAGGCTTGGCCTCCCCATGTGGAGCCGCCACAACCTCGGCATTGGTGGTGGCCGGCAGCAGTTCGCCGGCGACCTCGGCTTTGACCGCGCGCTGCAAGTCGGCCACTTCCGCCATCACGGCGTGTAGCTGGCTTATCGCCTCCTGCAACAGTTCAGGAGTGGCGCTGGCGAGCAACTCCGTTACCTTGCCGCCCACCGTGCCCCACTGCTGGAGCGGGATACCGGCGATGGGACGTTCAAGCAACCCGGCCGCCAAGGTTTGGTTCTCCTGCCGCATGGAGCCATCCTTGATCCCGTTCAGTGAGGTTGCCAGCGAGCGCAGGGCGCCATTGCCGGTCGCCAGCCGGGCATGTTCCTGCCCCAACTGCTGTGCATCTATGTTATTGAGCTCGCTCGCCTTATCGAGGCCACCCAGGGTAAAGGGCAGCGCCTTTTGCAGCTGCAGACGCTTTTGGTCGGCCAGGGAGAGATTGTCTACCGGCGGTGCGGAGCGGGCGGGCACTGCGGGGCGAGCCCCCAGCAGATTGCCGATCCACTCTTTCAGTGCCACAAACGGACGGGCCAACTGGGCTCCCAAACGGGACAGCAGCCCCTCTCCTTTTTGCGGTTCACTGCGGCTGCCCAGCTGAAGGGCATCCTGACTGGTGGCAACCTGACGAGCATCCAGCTGGCCGAACTTGCCAATCCCGGCCGCAGCATCACTGTGCTGGGCGACGGCCTGCAGGCCGCCAGTATGTGTTTGAATCTGCATAGTGTTTATCTTCTCGTGATGTTTCGCGCTCAGTCTAGGAGAGGCAATGGAGGCGGACTATCGCGATTGGTCGGGATTTTTGCACTGAATGCGACACACCATCCAACTGGCCGGAAAGCTAAAAAAACAGAGCCACCATTAACAGTGCCGTCAGCGGTGAGCTGCTCTAATTGCACCATCACCAATTTGGAGCCCTCGATGAACTCTCTTTATCACGCCGCCCTCCACCAGCTGTTTCTTTCCCTCTCTCTCCCCATACCAGCACAGGAAGAGAGCGTCACCAGCCTGCAGATCGGCGAGCAAACCTACCACCTGACCGAACACCCGGCCAACTACCTGCTGATGTTTACCCGCCTGGAAGCTGCCACCAGCGCACAAGCCGCAGCGCAGAACCTGTTCAGCCAGGACCCCTGCAAACCGGTTCTGGCATTCGATCCGGATAGCCTGACTCCAGTACTCTGGAGCCGTCAGCCACTGCAACAGCTCGATCGCGGCCAGATCCATCATCAGCTGGAACAGCTGGTACACGCCGCCAGCGAGATTGGCGCGATCTGACTCGCCCGCAGCAGAGCCGTATGACCGACTGCTGACCACGCCACCCGCAGCCCGCTCGGGATGCGGTTGCTAGCCAATAAAAAAGGCGCCATCAGGCTAATGCCGATCAGTTAAGGATCCATTGACCGATCCTCAGGCTGTGTAAGAATCCGAAACTCCTTGTTGGGTTTCGGATTTTTTTATGCGTATCGACCAAGCTCTCGACTTCATTCACGCCTGTCCTCCCGGAAAGTTTGAGTCCCTGTCTGACCTGCTGTCACCTGAACTGGTGCAGGCTTGCTTGGCCGAGACGGGCTCCGTCTCCTTGCGCCGACGGCGCATGCCCATGGAGCGGGTGCTATGGGCCATTATCGGGATGTCCTTGTTTCGTCATGTCCCTATGGCCCAGCTGGCCAACCAGCTCGATATCCTGTTACCCGGCGACCGGCCGTTTGTCGTCCCCAGCGCCTTCATCCAGGCGCGCCAAAAACTGGCTGACCAAGCCGTTCGACAGGTGTTCCAGCAGACCGCCACACTCTGGCATCAGCAGTGTCAGCACCCCACCTGGGCCGGCTTGCAGCTGCTGGCCGTGGACGGGGTGGTCTGGCGCACGCCCGATACTCCGGACAATGCCGGCGCCTTTGCCAAGTCGAAAACCGTCCAGGGGGAGACGCAATATCCCCAGGTCCGCATGTTGTGTCAGATGGAGCTGACCAGTCATCTGCTGACCCAGACAGTGATGGACTCCTGTGCGGTAAACGAGATGGTGTTGGCAGAGCAACTGATTGAAAAAACACCCGATAATAGCCTGACCCTGTTCGATAAGGGCTTCTACTCACTGGGGTTACTCCATGCCTGGCAACGCCAGGGCGTAGCGCGTCACTGGCTTATTCCGCTGAAAAAGGGGGCTCAATACGAGGTCATCCGCAAGCTGGGGCGGCAGGATGTGCTGGTACGCCTCAGAGCCAGTCCGCAGGCCAAGAAGAAGTGGAGCGAGTTGCCGGAGCAGTTCGAAGCCCGGCTGCTGACCCGGACGGTAAACGGCAAGGAGCGGCAGGTGCTGACCTCGCTCACCGACCCGCTGCGCTTCCCGGCCAGCGAGTTGATGGAGCTATACCAGAATCGCTGGGAAATCGAGCTGGGCTATCGGGAGATGAAACATAGCCTGCAACAGCACCGGCTGACGCTGCGCAGCAAGAAACCCGATGGAGTAAGGCAGGAGCTATGGGGCTTGGTATTGGCCTATAACCTACTGAGATATCAGATGGTTAGGATGGCGGCGAGCTTAAAGGGCTATACGGCCAGCCAGTTGAGCTTTCACATGGCATCGGTGTATCTGCTGCATGAACTCAGTTGCCTGCCGTTTGTGTCACCGGGCATGGTTCCAGGGCGTGTCGCTGAGTTGGACAAACAGGCAGAGCAGTTCAAGTTACCCGCCCGCCGAGAACGAAGTTACCCAAGGTGCATCAAAGCCAAACCACAGAAGTATGCGACGAGAAAACCTAGTAAAAACAATGCCAGTCAGGCTTAACTGACTGGCATTACGCCATCAGGCGCCTTTTTGTACTCAACCAGACCACTCAGCTCGGTGGGAAGTGGCCACCTATGCTGATCACCTTGACCTGCTGCAGGGTGCTGTTGATGGTAAAAGCGACCCTGTGCTCCTGGCTGAGGCGGATCGTGTAGATCCCTTTATTCTTGCCGCTCAACTGCTCGTAGTGCATGTCGCCTACTTTGTCGGCGGCGTTCTTGGGATCGGTACCGCGCACTATCTCCCGGCGCCACTCATGGTACTTGCTCATGGCCGACGCCGTCACGGCCACGTGCTTGTCCTTGTTGTAGAGGATGCGGGGTTGCGAATCATCGATAGTCCATGCCATAGCTAGCTCCTATTTTGGCTCCAAAGAGAACCAAACTATAGTGCACACCATCCCACTGGCGAGTCCGAACGGCACCAACCTGTCTGCCTGCGTCACAATTTTGAACGCAAAACGGCGCCATCAGGCGCCGTTTTTTGTCGCAGTCTGCCGGGGCAGGCCGGGGTTATCAGCCGGTGTAGACAGGCAGTAGACCAGCCATGTTGAGCAGGTGGAATGCCGCAGTCAGTACCCCGAACAGGAAGACGCCGGCGATCATCGGCATGCCGCCCGGTGCCCGGAAGCCCTCCTGTTTGTCACCTTGCTTGCCCTTGCCGGCGCGCACCTTCCAGGCCAGCAGGGCCGGGATGATGCAGGTCCACAGGGTGGCCACGGCGCCGGCGTAGCCGATGGCCATCAGGAAGCCGAACGGGAACAGCAGGGAGAGCAGCAGCGGCGGCAGGAAGGTGGCCGCCCACGACTTGGCGCGGCCGCCTCGGCCGTTGTCGAACTTGAACAGATCCGCCAGATAGTCGAACACCCCCAGCCCCACCCCGATGAAGGAGGAGAGGATGGCAGCCATGGAGAAGAGGTTGAGGGCGCTGGCGACCGCCTCGGATTCGATCACCGAGGCCAGCGCCTTGAGCAGCACGTCGACGTTGCCGCCCTGGGCCACCACGGGGCCGAACTCGCTGCGCGGCAGGTTGCCGAACACGCTCACCAGCCAGATGAGGTAGAACAGCAGCGCGATGGCGGTGCCGCCGAGGATGGCGTAACGGGCGCGGCGCTCCTCACCGTAGTAGGCGCGCATGGACGACACCGAGTGGTGATAACCAAACGAGGTGAGCGCCACCGGCAGCATGGCCAGCGCATAGGGGGCATAGCTGGCGTGCTCGCTCAGGGTATCGAACAGCAGGGTCGGCTTGATGTTGAGCGACAGGCCCGAGATGCCGAACACGAAGCTCAGCCCCATGGCGATGACCAGCACTACTGAGATGCGATCCACCGCTCGAGTGGAATGCCACACCAGGCCGGAGAAGCCCAGGGTAAACAGGACTGAGCCCAACTGGCTGCCGATGCCGGTCATGCCGTCGATGATGAGGCCGGCCGAGGTGATGTAGGCGTAGAGCAGGATGCCGCCGACGAAATAGACGGTGAGGTTGTTGAGGGCGTTGAGCTTCTCCCCCAGCAGTTCGCGGGTAACGGTATCGAACGACACGCGCAGCGGATAGCCCTGATAGGACTCCAGCAGCATCCAGCCGGAGACCGTCATCACGATCATGGTCAGGGTGATGGCCAGCACCGACCAGATGGTCCAGGCGCCCGCCCCCGCACTCGGCAAGCCCAGCATGCCGGCCCCTACACAGACGCCGGCAATGATGCATGCCCCGCCCACCAACGATGGTTTCTGTCCCATTTACTTCTCCAAAGACGATTGTGGATCTGATCGCGACCGCGGACCGTTGCATGTGCTACGCCGGTTGTCATGGTAGATCGCGCTCATCTAGGTGCCGGCGCCCGGCGCTGGCTGCTTCGCAAGGGAAGCAAGGTGCGCTCAAGGCGGGCTGCCGGCCCGACACGGCAGCAGGGCCGCCTGTCGGGGAAGGGACTTTACCCTGCTACCCCTCAGGTATCAAATGCGGGTGCATGTTCAGGAAGCCCAACGAGCCCTTCGCAGACAGCCTGCAACTGGCTCCTTGTGACTCAATGAGTGAGTTGCGGCAGCAGTTGCAGCAGGTGGGCGCGATCTGCCAGCGGCGTCTGGCTGACCCAGATACCCAGCAGGCCGTAAGCGAGCAGCGGCAGCACCAACAGCAACAGGCAGAGCAGCCCCAGCAGCTGGCGAGGCGCGAGCCGGTGCCCCTGCGTGCCCAAGTGCAGGGCATCGGCCCGCTTGGGGCAGGCGGCCACGCAGCTCAGGCAGCTGGTGCACTCGAGACTGCGCACCGCGATGAGCTGGTGCACCTGGATGCGCGACGGGCAGGCCCGGCTGCACTTGTCGCAGTCGTGGCCCGCGCTGCGCAGGCAACGGGCCGGGTCACGGCGAATGCGCAGTGGGGTCAGCAGGCCGAGCAGGGCCAGCCAAGCGCCATAGGGGCAGAGATAGCGGCAGAACCCTTGCCGGAAGGTGGCGGTGAGCAGCAGCACCCAGCCAAGGCACAGACCCGAGATCAGGGTCAGGTTGAAGAAAAAGGCCCCCATCTTCATGTCCGCCGCCTGATGGTAGGGGCTGGTGAAGTAGCCGGGCAGGGCGGCGCTTGGCACCGCGATCAGCACGATAAACAGCAGGAACGCGAGCACCAGAAACTTCTGGCCACGCAACACGACATCGAGCCAGCGCGGCGGCGTCCACTCCCCCGCCAGCCATCGGCTGCGCAGGCCGTGCAGCCACTCACCCACCAGCCCGAGCGGGCAGAACCAGGCGCAGAACGCCCGCCCCAGCAGCAGGGCCGACAGCGAGAGCACCAGCACCGTGATGGTGGCCGCCGGATGGTGCGGATCCACCAGCCCCTGTCCGAGCCAGGCCCGCAGCCCGAGCCCGCCGGCGATGGGCAGGAAGCCGTCCACCACGTCAGGGCGTACCAGCCAGGGGCTCATCCCCTGCCCCAGCTGCCAGACATGCAGGCCGTACTGCAGCGTCACCAACCCCCAGCAGAGCAACAGCAGCTGGCGTGTGCGTGCCCGCAGCCACTGGCTGTCGAGCGCCTCGAGGGCGGGCAGCGGCCGCCGCTGGTGCCAGAGGGCAAGCACGCCGGCCACCAGCCCGACGCCGAGCCAGAGCAGGCTGTCCGCCGCCAGCAGCCAGAGCATGAGCAGCAGGCCGAAGGCAAGACGCCACTGCCAGCCCGATCGCGCCTGCCACGCCAGCAGCACCAGATAGGCCAGGCCGGCGGCCATGGTCACGGCTTCGATCACGCTCATGTTTCCCTCACTGCCTCATCCACAACTAGCGGCAAGGATAACGGACATCTGAATTGATTATTTTGATCTGCATGGGCAGAGGGGGACATTTGCGCCCAATGTCCCTCCCCATGGTTGAACCTTATGCCTTGCGGCTGTTGAACAGCGGCTGGTCGGATTCGGCCTGCTCGGCCCAGAAGTGGATGTTGAAGCGGGCATCCTCCGACAGCTCGACTCTGTGCCAGTACTGGGGCGGGCTGGTGGCAAACTCCCCGGCCCGGATCACCAGGCTCACCTCCGGTTCCTCGGCCTGCTCGTCGGCAAAGCCGTGATAGGTGACGGTGCCCTCCATCACGCAGAGCTGGCCGAACACCCCGGCCGCGGTGTTGTGGTGGGTGAGCAGGGCCTGGGGCACATTCTGGCGGGTGAAGAAGGGGGTGGAGCGGCGCACCACCCAGTGAGACGGTATCAGTTGCATGGCCATATCAGTTCTCCTCGAGTGGCCGGGTCGACCCGGCCGGTGCAATGAAAGGGGTTAACGGGGCAGCTGACGCAGCAGCGGGAAGGCGGCGCTCATCTGGTCGCCCCCCACCACGAAGCCACACAGCTCGCCGGCTTGGTCGCGCGCCTCGGCCACCATGCCGTGGCTGTTCCAGCGGCACTGCCAGGCGAGATCCTCGCCCTGGGTGCGGCCGGCCAATTGCAGCGGGTAGCGCGGCGTCTTCACCTTCACCAGCATGGGCGGCAGGGCCAGCGGGGTCGGCGTGCCGAGCAGGGTACGCGCCAGCGCATTGGCCCCCAGCACTATGGGTTGCAGGAAGGGGAGCAACTGGCCCTGCCACTGCACGCAATCCCCCAGCGCGAAGATGTGGGGATCGCTGGTCTGCAGCCGATGGTCGACCAGGATGCCGCGCTCCACTGCCAGCCCGGCCCCGCTGGCCAGGGCCAGATTCGGCCGCAGGCCGATCGCGGCGATCACCAGATCCTGCTCGCTGACGCGCCCGTCACTCAGGGTGACGCGCCAGCCATCGCCCGGCTGGGCATCTATCCTGGCAAGACCTGTCCCGAACTGCAGGCTGACCCCCTGGCTGCGCAGCGCCTGTTGCAGCGGCTGGGTCAGGGTGGCGGGCAGCAGGGCGCTGAGCGGGCTGTCGGCCAGATCCAGCAGGGTGACCTCACGGCCATCGCTCGCCATGTCCATCGCCAGCTCGCAGCCGATGAGGCCGGCCCCCAGCACCAGGATGCGGCGAGCCTGCTGGATTGCCCCCTCGGCGGCGGCATACTCCTGCTGGCTGTTGAGGGTGACCAGGTGTTCGCTGCCCGGCAGCTCGGGGCGTACCGCACTGGCGCCGGTGGCCAGCACCAGCTGGCCATAGGGGAATTCCCCCTGCTCGGTCAGCACCAACCGCCGGGCTGGGTCGATGCCGAGCACCGGGCAGTGGGGCAACAGCGCAATGCGCTGCTGCTCGGCAAAGTCGCTGCCACTCTGGCGGGTCATGGCTGCGGCGGCGCAGCCCCGGCTCACCACGTGGCTCAAGTCGGGCTTGTTGTACTCGTTGCCGTTGTCGGCGGTGATGAGGCGGATGGGCTGCTCGGCGTCCAGCTTGCGCAGGCTCTTGACCAGCTGCTGGGCGGCGAAGCCGCTGCCGATCACCACTATCTCCCGGCTGATGCCGGCGTCACTCTGCGTTGTTGTGCTCATACACAGGCCTCCACGGCGCAGGGTTCGAATACCTCCTTGCCGATGCCGCAGCCGGGGCAGAGGAAGCTGTCAGGTATCTGGGCCCAGGGGGTACCCGGCGCCACCAGCTGATCCGGCTCGCCTTGGGCCGGGTCGTAGACCCACTGGCAGACGGTGCAGAGCATGGCCTGGTCGTCATCCCATTCGGCGGCAGCCGGAGTGGCTTGCCGAGCCTTGGCTGGCACAGATACTGGCGTCACGGTTGCCTGGGTTGTGGTGATCGGGCGGGGCGCCTCCAGCGGGTGCAGCGCCCATTGGCGGGCGAGTTGGCGACCGTGCTCGCGGCACTCGGCCAGCGCCAAGCCATCCGGCCGCCACTTGGCCTTGAGGGAGATGCTGATGTCAAAACCCGCATCCATCAGGCGAGTCTGGATCCGGTCCACCGCGCCGCCGGTCCAGCCGTAGCTGCCAAAGGCCGAGGCACGCTTGTTGCGAAAACGCAGGCCGGTGATCTCTTCGAGCATGCCCGCCACCTTGGGCATCATGACGTTGTTCATGGTGGAGGAGCCCACCAGTATCCCCTTGGAACGGAACACCTGGGTCAGGATCTCGTTCTTGTCGTGGCGGGCCACGTTGTAAATCTTCACCGCCACGCCGGGGTCCACCTCGTGGATGCCCTGGGCGATGGCGTCGGCCATCATGCGGGTGTTGTTAGACATGGAGTCGTAGAACAAGGTAATGCGGTCTTCCTGATAGTGGTCGGCCCACTCCAGGTATTTCAGGATGATCTGGGTGGGGTCCTCGCGCCAGACGATGCCGTGGGAGGTGGCCACCATGCTCACCGGCAGGTTGAAGCCGAGCACTTCCTTGATCTTGGCGGTCACCAGCGGGCTGAAGGGGGTGAGGATGTTGGCGTAGTAACGCTGGCACTGCTCCATCAGCTCGGTCTGATCCACCTCGTCGTTGAACAGGTGCTCGTCGCAGTAGTGCTGGCCGAAGGCGTCGTTGGAGAACAGCACCGCGTCCTCGGTCATATAGGTCATCATGCTGTCGGGCCAGTGCAGCATGGGGGTCTCGATGAACACCAGCTGCTTGCCGTTGCCGATGTCCAGGCTGTCACCGGTCTTGACCGGGTGGAAGTTCCACTCCGGGTGGTGATGATGGCCGGTGATGGAGTCGATGGCGTTGTGGGTGCAGTAGATGGGGATGCCGGGGATACGGGCCATCAACTCGGTCAGGGCGCCGGCGTGATCCTCTTCGGCGTGGTTGATCACCACAAAGTCGATGAGGCTGAGATCGATCTCGGCCGCCAGGTTCTGCACGAACTCGCGGCTGAACTTGTGATCGACGGTGTCGATCAGCACGTTCTTCCCTTCGCGGATGAGATAGCTGTTGTAGCTGGTGCCCTTGTGGGTTTTGTACTCGGTACCGTGGAAGTCGCGTACCTCCCAGTCCCGTTGGCCGACCCAGTGGATGTTGTTCTTGACGTGAATGCTCATCAGGCAGTTCCTCGGATGCAATAGTGTATGTTCGACTGAACCAGCTATTGCAGCAGACGTGCCAATATGTAACTTGTTGTTTTTAATAGGTACACATATCTATCATTGTCATTTAGACAGCCTCTCTTTATAGTCAAAATCACAAACACACTGTCATTTGGACAATCATCGTGATCTCGACCGACAGCCTGGCGCGCATCGCCCTCGACCTGCAACTCGGCATCTCCCATCAGGACCGCTTCCACCGCCTGATCCAGAGCGTACGCAGCCTGCTTAACTCGGATGCCTCTGCCCTGCTGCGCTACGAGGGGGGCCAGTTCATCCCGCTCGCCATCGACGGCCTGATGCAGGACGTGCTGGGGCGCCGCTTCGCCCTCAAGGATCACCCGCGCATGGAGGCCATCGCCCGCGCCGGCGACGTGGTGCGCTTCCCCGCCGACAGCAGCCTGCCCGACCCCTATGACGGCCTGCTGCCGGATCACGACGACTTCAAGGTACACGCCTGTGTCGGCCTGCCGCTGTTCTCGGATCAGGCGCTGATCGGCGCGCTGACCATAGACGGCATGAACCCGACCCAGTTCGACGCCATCAGCGACGAGGAGCTGCGGCTGGTGGGCGCCCTGGCCGCCGCCGCCCTCAACAACGCACTGCTGCTGGAGCGGCTTGCCCGCCAGAGTAGCGAGCCGCTGGTCCCCGGCACCCGGCCCGGCCCTGAGCAACCGGAGATGATCGGCCAGTCCCCCGCCATGGCCCGGCTGCGCCACGAGATCGAGGTGGTGGCCAGCTCGGAGCTGAACGTGCTGATCCTGGGGGAGACCGGAGTCGGCAAGGAGCTGATCGCCAAGGCGGTGCATCGCGGTTCCCAGCGTGCCAAGGCCCCGCTGGTCTACCTCAACTGCGCCGCCCTGCCCGAATCGGTGGCCGAAAGCGAGCTGTTCGGCCACGTGAAGGGGGCCTTCACCGGCGCCATCCACAACCGGGCGGGCAAGTTCGAGCTGGCGGATCAGGGCACCCTGTTCCTCGACGAGATCGGCGAGCTCTCCCTGCCGCTGCAGGCCAAGCTGCTGCGGGTGTTGCAATACGGCGATCTGCAGCGGATCGGTGACGACACCCCGCTCAAGGTGAACGTGCGCATCCTGGCGGCCACCAACCGGGATCTGAAACAGGCAGTGGTCGAGGGGCAGTTCCGGGCCGACCTCTACCACCGGCTGAGCGTATTCCCGATCCACGCCCCGGCGCTGCGCGAGCGCCCCGGCGACATTCCCCTACTGGCCGGTTATTTTTGCGAACGCTGCCGGCTCAGCCTGGGGCTGGAGCGGCTGCGCATCCAGCCACAGGCGCTGCAACTGCTCGAGCGTCACGACTGGCCCGGCAACGTGCGGGAACTCGAGCACGCCATCCACCGCGCCGCCGTGCTGGCGCGGGCCGAACAGGGCAGCCAGGCCCCCACCCTCGCCAGCCATCACTTCAACCTGGCGGCCGGCCCCCTGCCCCCCTCCAGCAGCCCCGCCATAACGCCGGTTGCCCCCTTGCCCGGCGGCCTTGGCCTGCGGGCCGCCACCGATGCCTTCCAGCTTGCGCTGATCGAGCAGACCCTGGCCGCCCATGACGGCAACTGGGCCGCCACCGCCCGCGCACTGGAGCTGGACGGCGGCAACCTGCACCGCCTCGCCAAGCGGCTCGGCCTCAAGGCCTGAGGCGTCCATCCAGGGCCCATCAAACAAAAACCCCCTCGCTGGCGAGGGGGTTGGCATACGCAACAAGATGGGGGGCAGGCTAGCCGCGGGCACGGCGCAGGTGGTAGTCGACGTGATAGTCGTTGGCATTGCGGAACATAATGGAGTAGTTGAGAAACTCGCCGTTCTCACCGTATGAGAGCGAGGTAAGCCGCAAGATGGGCGCCCCCTGCTCGATATGCAACAGCTCGGCCATGCGCCGGCCGGCCAGCACGGCGCTGAAACTCTCGTAGTTGCCGGCGATGGGGAGCTGGCACTCGTTCTCGATGTAGGCGAACTTGGATCCCTCCAGGTGTGCCACCGAGAGGGTGCGAAACAGCCGCACCGGCATGTAGCTCTCCTCCACCAGCAGGGCCCGGCCGTCCACCGAGCGCACCCGGTTGGAGAAGTAGACCGGCTCGTTCACCTTGATCCTGAGCTGGCTGGCGATGGCGGGCGGGGCCGGCATGGTGCGAAACTCCAGCACCTCGCTGGTCAGGCGGCGGCCCTGTTCACGCATCAGCTCGGTAAAACCGCTCAGCCCCTTGGTCTCGTGCTGCACGTCCTTCTTGGTCACGTAGGTGCCGCTGCCGTGGCGCCGCTCCACCAGCCCCCACTCGATCAGCATGTCCACCGCCTTGCGCACCGTCATCCGCGATACCCCGAACTGACTCGCCAGGGTTTTCTCGCTCGGCAGGACATCCCCCACCCGGCAATCCGCCCCGTTGACCCGGATACGCAACCGATCCGCCACCGATTTGTAGATCACAGCTAGACCTCTCCTCACCCCGCCTGGGTGGCGACCCATTTGCTCGCCTTTATTTCAACCATCTGAAAATAAACAATTTTAAATTCAAATAACCCGATAAAAACGTCACAAAAACAAGACGTACAACAATATCGCAAAATTTAGATCTCTTTGTCTAAATAAGTGCATGCGCCGGATCACATAACCACCACATATTTCATGATGGCCTGATCGCTTGTTGTTAGGTTCAATTCAGCAATACGACAACAGCAGTCAGACAATTCTCTAATAAAAAGGGACGCTATATGCTCAGTCAAATTCAACGTTTTGGCGGAGCAATGTTTACGCCTGTATTACTGTTTCCATTCGCAGGTATGGTAGTAGGCATTGCAATCATGCTGAAAAATCCCATGTTCGTGGGAGAGACACTGGCCGATCCTCAGGGACTATTTTTTCAAATAGTTCATATTATTGAAGAGGGTGGCTGGACGGTATTTCGAAATATGCCGCTGATATTTGCCATCGGCCTGCCGATCGGTCTGGCAAATAAGGCTCAGGCCCGCGCCTGCCTCTCCGTACTGGTCAGCTTCATGACCTGGAACTACTTCATCAATGCCATGGGGATGACCTGGGGCGACTATTTCGGGGTCGACTTCAACCAGGCGGTGGGTGGCGAGAGCGGGCTGGCCATGGTGGCTGGCATCAAGACCCTGGACACCAGCATCATAGGTGCCATCGCCATCTCCGGCATCGTCACCGCCCTGCACAACCGGTTGTTCGACCGACAGCTACCGGTCTTTCTCGGCATCTTCCAGGGCAGCTCGTTCGTCACCATCGTCGCCTTCTTCGTGATGATCCCCTGCGCCTGGCTGACCCTGCTGGGCTGGCCCAAGGTACAGATGGGCATCGCCTCCCTGCAGGAGTTCATGCTGGTCTCCGGCCCGCTCGGCGTCTGGGTTTACACCTTCCTCGAGCGAATTCTGATCCCGACCGGCCTGCACCACTTCATCTACGGCCCCTTCATCTTCGGCCCGGCCGCGGTGGAAGGCGGCATCCAGCTCTACTGGGCCCAGCACATGCTGGAGTTCAGCCAGAGCACCCGGCCGCTGATCGAGCTGTTCCCCCAGGGCGGCTTCGCCCTGCACGGCAACTCCAAGATCTTCGGGGCCATGGGGATTGCGCTCGCCATCTACGCCACCGCCGCCAAAGAGAACAAGGCCAAGGTGGCCGGCCTGCTGATCCCGGCGACCCTGACCGCCATGCTGGTGGGGATCACCGAGCCGCTCGAGTTCACCTTCCTCTTCATCTCGCCCCTGCTGTTCGCCATCCATGCCCTGCTGGCGGCCACCATGGCGACCGTGATGTACCTGTTCGGGGTCGTCGGCAACATGGGTGGTGGTCTGCTCGACCAGTTCCTGCCGCAGAACTGGATCCCCATGTTCCACAATCACGCCGGCATGATGTTTACCCAGATTGCCATCGGCCTGACCTTTACCGGGATCTGGTTCCTGATATTCCGCACGCTCATTCTGAAATTCAATTTGAAAACCCCGGGGCGGGATGAGAGCGAAATAAAACTGTATTCCAAGGCTGATTATCAGGCCGCCAAAAAACAGCGTGGCCATGATATTGCCGGCCATATTCTGGCGGCGCTCGGTGGTGCGGAAAATATCAACAGTCTGAACAACTGCGCCACCCGGCTGCGCATATCGCTACGCGATGCGGGCCTGGCGGCACCAGATGATGCTTTCAAACAATTGGGTGCCCACGGCGTGGTCCGCCACGGTGACAGCATCCAGATCATTATCGGTCTGCATGTCCCCCAGCTAAGGGAAAACATGGAGAGCCTGATGAACAACCCCTCCTCCTCTTCTTTCGTAACGGAGTCATGATCATGAAAAAATTCTCTGTCGTCATTGCCGGCGGTGGCAGCACCTTTACCCCGGGCATCGTTCTCATGCTGCTGGAGAACCAGCACCGCTTCCCGCTGCGGGAGATCAAGTTCTACGACAACGATGGCGCCCGCCAGGAGGTGATCGCCGAAGCCTGCCGCATCCTGCTGCGGGAGCAGGCCCCTGACATCGCCTTCAGCTATGGCACCGACCCCAAGGCAGCCTTCAGCGGGGTGGACTTCGTGATGGCCCATATCCGGGTCGGCAAGTACCCCATGCGCGAGCTGGACGAGAAGATCCCGCTGCGCCATGGCGTGGTCGGCCAGGAGACCTGCGGCCCTGGCGGCATCGCCTACGGCATGCGCTCCATCGGCGGCGTGCTGGAGCTGGTCGACTACATGGAGCAGTACTCGCCCGATGCCTGGATGCTGAACTACTCCAACCCGGCCGCCATCGTGGCCGAGGCGACCCGTCGCCTGCGCCCCCACGCCAGGATCCTCAACATCTGCGACATGCCCATCGGCATTGAGGGACGGATGGCCCAGATCGCCGGCCTGCCGTCACGCAAGGAGATGCGGGTACGCTACTACGGTCTCAACCACTTCGGCTGGTGGACCCGCATCGAGGATCTGGCGGGCAACGACCTGATGCCGGCCATCAAGGCCCACGTGGCCAAGCACGGCTATGTGCCCAAGCAGGCCGGCCACGCCGAGGCCAGCTGGAACGACACCTTCGCCAAGGCCAGGGACGTGTGGGCCCTTGATCCGGACACCCTGCCCAACACCTATCTGAAGTACTACCTCTACCCGGACTATGTGGTTGCCCACTCCAATCCGGAGCACACCCGCGCCAACGAGGTGATGGAGCACCGCGAGAAACATGTGTTCAGCGCCTGCCGCGCCATCGTGGCGGCCGGCAACGCCGCGGCCGGCGAGCTGGAGATCGACGAGCACGCCTCCTACATAGTGGATCTGGCCACCGCCATCGCCTTCAACACCCAGGAGCGGATGCTGCTGATCGTGCCGAACCGGGGTGCCATCCCCAACTTCGACCCGGAGGCCATGGTCGAGATCCCCTGCCTGGTGGGCAGCAGCGGCCCCGAGCCGCTGCAGGTGGGCAACATCCCGCTGTTCCAGCAAGGCATGATGGGTCAGCAGGTGGCCGTCGAGAAGCTGGTGGTGGAGGCATGGATCGAGCGTTCCTATCAGAAGCTGTGGCAGGCGATCACCCTCTCCAAGACGGTGCCGAGCGCCTCGGTGGCCAAAGCCATCCTGGACGACCTGATCGCCGCCAACAAGGAGTACTGGCCGCCGCTGCAATAAACTCGGGCCAAACAAAAACCCCCTCGCTGGCGAGGGGGTTTTCTTGTTGATGGCGCTGCCGTGGCGCGATCAGCGCAGTGACTTGACCGAGCGGCGGACGATCAGCTCCGGCTGGACCGTCATCGACTCGACTTCCAGCTCCTTGTTGCGGATCCGGCTCACCAGCTGCTGCACCGCCAGCAGGCCGAGCTCGGCCTTGGGGTGGCGGATGGTGGTGAGCGGCGGGCTGGAGAAGCGTGCCATCTCCACGTCGTCATAACCGATCATGGAGATGTCGTCCGGCACCTTGACCCCGGCTTCCCAGGCAGCGCAGATGGCGCCGATCGCCATGGGATCGTCGAAGGCAAACACCGCGGTCGGCCGCGGCTTGAGGGCCAGGATCCGCTGCATGGCATCGAATCCGCTCTGGCTCTCGTAATCCCCTTCGAAGATCTGCTCGTCTTTCAGGGTCAGACCCTGCTCGCCCAGGGCATCGCGCACCCCGTCCAGCCGCTGCTGGGTGGTCGGCTTGGCCAATTGACCCGTGATGCAGACGATGTCGCGGTGACCCTGCTCCAGCAGGTGGCGCACGGCCAGGCGCGCACCGATGCGGGCGTTGTCGTTGATGACGTTGGCAAAGTCACACTCGGTACCCCAGTCCAGCACCACTTGCGGCACGCTCTTGTGGATGCGCAGCATGTCGCGCAGCGGGGTATCGATGTCGGTTCCCAACACCAGCAGACCGTCGACCCGCTTCTCCATCAGCATGCGCAGGTAGTGCTGCTGACGGGGCGGCTGGTTCTCGGTGTTGCAGAGGATCAGGCTGTAGCCCTGCTCGAAGCAGTACGCCTCCACCCCTTGCACCACTTCCGCAAAGAAGGGGTTGGCACTGGTGGTGACCAGCATGCCGATGGTCTTGGTCGAGTTTATCTTGAGGCTGCGCGCTACCGAGTTGGGCGCGTAGTTGAGTTCTGCCACCGCCTCAAGCACTTTTTGGGTTGCGTCTTCGCTGACCCGACGGGTGTGATTGAGTACATGTGAGACGGTGGAGATGGATACGCCTGCGCGGGAGGCGACATCCTTGATAGTGGCCATCTCTGTCTCCTGAAGATCAAAGGCGGAACATTAGCAGATTTCCCGAATAAAGGCTTGGTTTTAACGAGCACTGCCAATGAATTGTCAATGCTGGCTAATCTAGGCGCTCCTTTCTATTTGCGCAAACGGATTTTGGTCAAAATGGGAGCAGTGTCAGGGTAAAATATCGTCAGTTTTTTCATCTATCATTTATCGAAAGCACACCTTGTTGAGAAGATGTTAATCAACACCTTCAGCATCAATATCTAAATCAGATTTCAATATTGGTTATTTGTTTCAAAAAAGCACTATTCCACCCTCTCTGGTTAGTATCTTTAACAGCTTGTTATTGCCCAGCGAGGAATGATAGAACCATACCTATTGCCGGACTGGCGGGATCACGGTTCGGAATGGCACACGGAAAATGAAACAATCCACTGATTAAGGGACGAATCGATGAATAAGTTGAGCAAAATGGCAGTCAGGACAGCGGTTTCTATGGCCCTGTTCGGATCGGTATCACTGGTCCACGCGGCGGACACCATCAAGATCGGCATCGCCGGTCCGGTCACCGGCCCGGTCGCCCAGTACGGCGACATGCAGTTCACCGGCGGCAAGATGGCAGTCGAGCAGATCAACAAGGCCGGTGGCATCAAGGGCAAGCAGATCGAAGCCGTCATCTATGACGACGCCTGCGATCCCAAGCAGGCCGTGGCGGTCGCCAACAAGGTGATCAACGACGGCGTCAAGTTCGTGGTCGGCCACCTTTGCTCCGACAACACCCTGCCCGCTTCCGACATCTATGAAGATGAAGGCGTGCTGATGGTCACCCCGGCCTCCACCAACCCCAAGATCACCGAGCGCGGCTATCAGCTGGTGCTGCGTACCATCGGCCTGGATAGCGACCAGGGCCCGACCGCCGCCAAGTACATCATCGAGCAGGTCAAGCCCAAGCGCGTGGCCGTCATCCACGACAAGAAACAGTACGGCGAAGGCATCGCCTCCAGCGTGAAAGCGGCGCTGGACAAGGCCGGCGTCAAGGTGGTGGCGTTTGAAGGCATCACCGCCGGCGACAAGGACTTCTCCGCCCTGATCGCCAAGCTGCAGAAAGAGAACGTCGACTTCGTCTACTACGGCGGCTATCACCCCGAGCTGGGTCTGATCCTGCGTCAGGCTGGCGAGAAGGGCCTCAAGGCCAAGTTCATGGGTCCGGAAGGGGTCGGCAACAAGGACATCTCCGCCATCGGCGGTCCGGCCTCCGAAGGCCTGCTGGTAACCCTGCCGAACAAATATGACCTGGTGCCGGCCAACGCCCCGCTGGTGGCCGCGTTCAAGGCCAAGGGCCAGGACTCCTCCGGTCCGTTCGTGTGGACCACCTATGCCGCGGTGCAAACCCTGGCTGCCGGTATCGCCAAGGCGGGTGAGGATGACCCGGCTGCCGTTGCCGCCGCCATCAAGGCTGCACCGATCGATACCGTCATGGGCACCCTGAGCTGGGCTCCGAGTGGCGACCTGAAAGGCTTTGAATTCGGTGTGTTCCAGTGGCACGCCGACGGTACCTCCACTCAAGTCAAATAATCTGCCGGTCGGGGTGACATGAGTCACCCCTCCTTTCTTTGCGGGCAAGTACAGGGAACGCAGTATGTCCGAACACTTCCTTTACCTGGTTCAGCAATTGCTGAACGGGTTAACCATAGGCAGCACCTATGCGTTGATCGCCATCGGCTACACCATGGTCTATGGCATCATCGGCATGATCAACTTCGCCCACGGCGAGGTCTACATGATCGGCTCCTATGTCGCTTTCATGGTGATGGCGGGGCTCATGATGATGGGCATCGACAGCACCTTCCTGCTGCTGGGGGGCGCCTTCCTGGTCAGCATCGTCATCACCGGCACCTATGGCTGGACCATAGAGCGGGTCGCCTACCGCCCGCTGCGGGGCGGCAACCGGCTGATCCCCCTCATCTCCGCCATCGGCATGTCGATCTTCCTGCAGAACATGATGCGGATGGCCCAGGGCTCACGCGACATCGCCATGCCCACCCTGATCTCCGGCGGCTGGACCCTGGGTGAAGCCGACGGCTTCCAGGCCAGCCTCTCCTGGATGCAGCTCATCATCTTCGTGGTGACCTTCATCACCATGCTGGCACTGACCCAGTTCATCGGTCGCTCCCGCATGGGCCGCGCCTGCCGCGCCTGTTCGGAAGACATCAAGATGGCCAACCTGCTGGGGATAGACACCCATGTGGTCATCTCCATCACCTTCGTGCTGGGGGCTACCCTGGCCGCCGTCGCCGGCGTACTGCTCGGCATGTATTACGGCGTCATCAACCCCTACCTCGGCTTCATGGCCGGGCTGAAAGCCTTCACTGCGGCGGTGCTGGGCGGTATCGGCAGCATTCCCGGCGCCGTGCTGGGCGGCCTGCTACTCGGCGTGGTCGAGGCGCTCACCGCCGGCTACCTCAGCACCGAGTACAAGGATGTGATGGCCTTTGCCCTGCTGATCGGCGTGCTGCTGTTCATGCCCACCGGCATTCTGGGTCGCCCGGAGGTCGAGAAGGTATGATGAAACGTCAATTGGTTCATGCCTGCATCGCCAGCCTGGTGCTGCTGGTGCTCTCCTTCTGGTTGCTCGGCTTCAAGCTCGAAACCGACGGCACCCGCCTGCTGGTGACCAGCCGGCTCGACGTGTCGCTGGCCTGGCTGCTGGGCGGCGCCACCCTGGTGTTCTGGTTCCAGCTGCTGCGCGGCCAGATAAGCCGGCTGTTCCAGGCCTCCATCAGCGGCTTCTCGGTCGGCTTCACCAAGCTGGTGCTGCCGAGTCAGGAGGAGGCGCCACGCCTCTACAACATCACCGCCGTGCTGGTGCTGCTGTTCGCAGTGAGCTGGCCCTTCATGGCCTCGCGCGGTGCCATCGATCTGGCCACCCTGGCCCTCATCTACATCATGCTGGGTCTCGGCCTGAACGTGGTGGTCGGCCTCGCCGGCCTGCTGGATCTCGGCTATGTCGGCTTCTACGCGGTCGGCGCTTACAGCTATGCCCTGCTCAACACCTACTTCGGGCTCAGCTTCTGGGAGTGCCTGCCCATCGCCGGGCTGACGGCCGCCACCTTCGGCTTTTTGCTCGGCTTCCCGGTGCTGCGGCTGCGGGGGGATTATCTGGCCATCGTCACCCTGGGCTTTGGCGAGATCATCCGCATCCTGCTCAACAACATGACCAGCCTGACCGGCGGCCCGAACGGCATCTCCGGCATTCCCAAGCCGACCCTGGGCGGTCTGGAGTTCAACCGCACCGTCAAGGATGGCGGCTTCGAGACCTTCCACGAGTTCTTCGGCATCGCCTACAACGCCAACCACAAGGTGATCTTCCTCTACCTGATGGCGCTGGTGCTGGTGATCGCCACCCTGTTCGTCATCAACCGCCTGCTGCGCATGCCGCTCGGCCGCGCCTGGGAAGCATTGCGGGAAGACGAGATCGCCTGCAAGTCGCTGGGGCTCAACCCCACCATCATCAAGCTGACCGCCTTCACCATTGGCGCCTGCTTCGCGGGCTTCGCCGGCAGCTTCTTCGCCTCGCGCCAGGGCTTCATCAGTCCGGAGTCCTTCGTCTTCATCGAGTCGGCCATCGTGCTCGCCATCGTGGTGCTGGGCGGCATGGGCTCCCAGATCGGGGTGGTGCTGGCTGCCATCGTGATGACGGTGCTGCCTGAGCTGGCGCGCGAGTTCAACGAGTACCGCATGCTGATGTTCGGCCTCTTGATGGTGTTCATGATGATCTGGCGGCCACAGGGATTGCTGCCGATGACCCGTCCGCATCTGGAGTTAAAGAAATGAGTGCCAATCAGAAGTTAATGGAAGTCTCTGATCTGTCGATGCGCTTCGGAGGGTTGCTGGCGGTCAACGGGGTCAAGCTGGACGTGGACAAGGGGGAGGTGATCTCTATCATAGGTCCCAACGGAGCGGGCAAGACCACCGTCTTCAACTGCCTGACCGGTTTCTACCGTCCGAGCGGCGGCATCATCCGCTACAAGGGCGAGGAGATCCAGGGGCTGCCTGGCCACCTCATCGCTCGCAAGGGCATAGTGCGCACCTTTCAGCACGTGCGACTGTTCAAGGACATGACGGCAGTGGAAAACCTGCTGGTAGCCCAGCACAGGCACCTCAACACCGGCTTTCTGGCAGGGCTGTTCAAGACCCCGGCCTTTCGCCGCGCCGAGCGGGAGGGGCTGGAGCAGTCCGCCTTCTGGCTGGAGAAGGTGGGGCTCAAGGATCTCGCCAACCGCGCCGCCGGCAACCTGGCCTATGGCCAGCAGCGCCGGCTCGAGATTGCCCGCTGCATGGCGACCCGGCCCGAGCTGCTGATGCTGGACGAGCCGGCCGCCGGCCTCAACCCGCACGAGACCGACGAGCTGAACGAGCTCATCTCCAACCTGCGGGACGAGTTCGGGGTCTCGGTGCTGCTGATCGAGCACGACATGAAGCTGGTGATGGAGATCTCCAACCGCATCTTCGTGGTCAACCAGGGCACCCCGCTGGCCCACGGCAAGCCGGACGAAATCCGCAGCAATCCGGCAGTGATCAAGGCCTATCTGGGCGAGTCGTAAGGACAAAAAGATGTTAGAACTTCGCAACGTATCGACCCACTACGGCAAAATTCAGGCGCTGCACGACGTCAGCGTCCAGGTCAAAGAGGGGGAAATCGTCACCCTGATCGGCGCCAACGGCGCCGGCAAGACTACCTTGCTGATGACCCTGTGCGGCGAACCCAAGCCCAGCAGCGGCTCCATCTGGTTCGAGGGAGAGCAGATAGACTCGCTCTCCACCGCCCGCATCATGCGCAAGGACATCGCCGTGGTGCCGGAGGGGCGCCGCATCTTCGCGCGCCTGACGGTGGAGGAGAACCTGCTGATGGGGGCCTTCTTCGTCGACAAGGCCGAGCAGCGCGGCCTGCTGGATCAGATTTTCACCCTGTTCCCCCGCCTGCATGAGCGTCTGGAGCAGCGCGCCGGCACCATGTCCGGCGGCGAGCAGCAGATGCTGGCCATCGGCCGCGCCCTGATGAGCAAGCCGCGCCTGTTGCTGCTGGATGAACCCTCGCTGGGGCTGGCCCCCATCGTCATCCAGCAGATCTTCGACACCATAGAGCAGCTGCGCCGCGACGGCATGACCATCTTCCTGGTGGAGCAGAACGCCAACCAGGCGCTCAAGCTGGCCGATCGCGGCTATGTGCTGGAGAACGGCCACGTGGTACTGCAGGACACGGGGGCGGCCCTGTTGGCCAACCCGGCCGTCCGCCAGGCCTATCTCGGCGGCTGACCCATGAGCAGGGCCGACACGGCGCCGGATCACCACAGTTTCTGGCACGATCCGGCCCTGCCTTTCATCGAGGCGCGGGCGGTGCAGGATGGCCGCCGCGTCTGCTACGACAAGCACAGCCACCCCCATTTCTCCATCGGCGCCATCACCGGCGGCCACAGCCACTACCTCAACCAGCGCAGCCGGCAGGAGGTCGGCCACGGCCACTTGGTGCTGATGAACCCGGAAGAGGTGCACGCCTGCAACCCGATTGCGGATGAGCCTTGGTCCTATCTGATGTTCTACCTCGATACCGGCTGGCTGCAACGCCAGCAGGAAGAGGCGGGGCTGGGCGACGCGTTTCGTCCCTTCGACATGACCGCAAGCCGGGATCCCCTGCTCTACCAGGGGCTGTGCCGGCTCCACCGGCAGCTGTGGCAGGAGTCGGAGCCGCTCGCGCGCGAGGTGGCCTGCCACCAGTTCAGTCGCCAGCTGCTGGCCAGGCTCACCCCGGCCAGCTGGGACGATCGGCCGCCGCAGCACCTGCAGCGGGCCGCCGAACTGATGCAGGACGACTGCAGCAGCCCCCTCACCCTCGCACAATTGAGTGCGGTGGCCGGGCTCACCCCCTCTCACTTCGTGCGCAGCTTCAGCCGCCATTACGGCATGACGCCCCACGCCTACCTGCTCGATCAGCGCATCCGCCATGCCCGCACCCTGCTCAGGCGGGGAGAACCGCTAGCAGAGGTGGCGCTGGCCAGCGGTTTTGCCGATCAGGCCCACTTCCAGCGCCAGTTCAAGCGGCGGGTGGCTGCCACCCCGGGTCACTACCGCAATCAGCTGATCCGGCAGAGCTAGCGCACCAGATAGGCGGCGCAGAGCAGCAGCAACAGCGCCATCACCCGGTTGAACCAGCGCAGCCGCTGCGGCGCAAGCAGCAACCCCTGCAGGCGACTGCCGGCATACGCCCAGCAAGCGATGGAGCACAGACAGATGACCAGGTAGAGTCCGCTGAACAGGGCCACCTGCCCCACCCCGCCCGCACTGCCATAGGCGCCCATCCCCATGCTGGCGGCGAGCCAGGCCTTGGGATTGAGCCACTGCATCAGTGCCCCGTACCAGAAGGAGGGCGCCACCCCGTCGACCCCCTCCACCCGGCCGCTGTCCACCAGCAGCTGCCAGGCCATCCAGCCGAGAAAGATCACCCCGGCCCAACGCAGTACCTCCGCCGCCAGCGGCCATTGCAGCAGGGTGGCGCCCAGCCAAAGTCCCATCAACAGCAGCAACAGAATGAACCCCAGGGTGGCCCCGACCACGTGGCGCAGGCTGGCCGCAAAGCCGTGCTTGGCGCCGCTGCCGAGGGCGACCAAGTTGACCGGCCCCGGGGTGATGGACATGGCCAGGGCAAACCCGGCCATGGATAACAGCAGACTCGTCTCCATGAATAACGCTCATATCGGCAAAAGGAGCCCCCAGCCTAGTCGGCACCCCGCCCCCGGTATTGAAGGAAATTGCGATCGGTCACGGCAATAACCGGACACATTGCGGGCTTAGCGCCGGCCTCCGCTTGCGGTAAACTGACCCTCAATCACCTATTCGCAGGACATGTTAATGGACCAGTTTGCCCATATCAGTGCCCATGATGCCCACCAGAAGCTTGCCGCCGGTGCAGCCCGCCTCGTGGATATTCGCGACCCCCAGTCGTTCGAGACGGCCCACGCGGTCGGCGCCTTCCACCTCACCAACGGCACCCTGGTGCGTTTCATGAACGAGGTGGACTTCGATACCCCGGTGATCGTGATGTGCTATCACGGCAACAGCAGCCAGGGCGCCGCCCAGTACCTGCTGCAACAGGGGTACGATGAGGTCTACAGCCTGGATGGCGGCTTCGAGGCGTGGCGCAGGGAGTTCCCGATCCAGGCGGGCGACGCATGATCCAGTTGCTGGTGCTCGACAATGCCCGCATGGCCCAGGCGCTGGTGGACTATCTCTCCACCCTCGGCATCTCGTGCGAACTGACCCAGTCCGAGCTTGGCGTCTCGGTCTGGCTGGCAGACGAACAGCGCCTCGCCCAGGCCCAGCTGGAGGTGAAACGCTTCCTGGCCGAGCCGACCCACCCCCGCTATATGGAAGCCTCCTGGCAATCCGGCCGGGCCGATGCCCGCATCGACTACAGCAAGGGGATGACCGACCCGGTCACCGACTTCCTGCATCAGGCCGGGCCGCTGACCCTGGTGGTGATCATCGCCTGTCTGGCCATCTACGGGCTCGATGCCATCGGCCTGCCGATTTTCGATGAGCTGGCCTTCCACCCGACCCTGGCCCAGTTCACCGACTGGCAGGCGTGGCGCTACTTCACCCCGGCCTTCATCCACTTCTCGGTGCTGCACCTGGTGTTCAACCTGCTGTGGTGGTGGTATCTGGGGGGCCAGATCGAACAACGGCTCGGTAGCGGCAAGCTGCTGATCCTGCTGCTGGTAGGCGCCGCCCTGCCCAACCTGGCCGAGTTCTTCGCCAGCGGCCCGCTGTTTGGCGGCCTCTCCGGGGTGGTCTATGCCCTGCTCGGCTACTGCTGGTTGCGCAGCAAGTTGCAGCCGGCCTGCGGCCTCACTCTGCCACCGGCGCTGATGGGCTTCATGCTGTTCTGGCTGGCACTCGGCTTCTTCGATCTGCTCGGCACACGCACCGCCAACATGGCCCACCTGGCCGGTCTGCTGGTCGGGCTGCTGCAGGGCTGGCTGGACAGACACCACCAGCCCGCCTGAGTGGTAGTCATCAAGGTGCAGCAAGCTGCTCGGCAACCAGAGCGGTCACCAACCAGGCCAATCTGAACCAGCGACAAGCGCGATGCTGGAAAACAAAACGCCGCCCCGAGGGGCGGCGTTTTTATTGGCCGACTGGCTTACTGCTTGAGCAGGCTGCCGTCGGTCACCTTGACCGCAGTGCCGCCGCTCATGAAGAAGCTGGCGAACTGGGACTGCATCTCGGTGGTCACATCGCCGCTCGGGTCGAAGTTCTCGTCCGGCGCCAGCAGCGAGCTGTGGCCACCGGCCACGAAGCGGGCCGCGTTGTGGCTGGCCGCACCGGTGGCGGTCAGCGGCTGCAGTGCCAGCACCTTGAACAGCGGCTCGGTACCACCCAGCGGGGCGGAGGCGATGCTGTTCGGGATCACCTGGTCAGACAGGCTCAGCGCGCCATCGCCGACGATCTCGGTGGCGAACAGCGGGAAGCTGCTCTGGATGCCGCGGCCGAGGTTGATCGGGTCAGCCGAATCCAGCACCGACTGGGCCGCGAAGCTGTAGCTCTGCAACGTGCTGGCCGCTGCCGCCTGCTGGGTGCTGCTCAGGCTCGGCAGGAACTCGTTGACGAAGCAGGTCGGCACCGCGGTCTTGCAGTTGGGCGCGTAGGCGGTGAAGCCCGCTTTCAGCTCGGCACTGCCGCTGGTCAGCACGCCCATCTTGATGGTCGGGCCGAAGGTCGGCGAGTTCAGCAGCAGCGGCGCGATGCCGCCACCCGGCATGGCCAGGCCGCCGGTATCGAACTTGAACAGGGCATCCGCCTGCGCATTGCCGATGGGCTGGTTGGCAACCGCCAGCAGGTTGGTACCGGAGATGGCACCCAGCGAGTGGCCCAGGAAATGCACCTTGAGGCTGCCGGCGGTGCCGATGGCACCCTTGGCATTGGCCAGACCGACCGCCAGACGCAGGCCCAGCAGATCCGCCACGCTCTGTTTCAGGTTGTCGCGGGCCACGGTCAGGTAGCTCAGGTTCAGATACGGGGTCGGGTTGTCGGAGGTGGTCACGGTCGCCATGCTGCCGCTCAGGGCGAAGCCGCGCTCACCGTGCAGCGGGTGATCGATCACCACCAGCGCCACCTTCTTGCCTGCCTGCATGCCGGCATAGATCTGGCCCAGCGCCAGCGCATAGGCGTTCTCTTTCACCGAAGTCACGCCGTGCTGGTAGATGATCACGTCAGTGATGGTGTTGAGGGCATCCTTGGCGAAGACCCGCATCGGCACCGACTGCACCTCTTCCAGCATGGGCAGCGGGTTGAAACGACCGATGTTCTGCTCGGCATCCAGCGGCTTGCCGCCGGAGGTGAGGGTCACCCCGATCAGCTTGCTCGCCTCGGCCAGCAGCTCGGCCTGACGGGTCGGATCGGCAATCAGCGTCGCCAGCAGGGCCGGGTCCACACCCGCGCCCACCAGCCCGGCGATCACTTCGCTGTCGGACGCTTTCAGGGCATTGGCGATGGCGTACAGGCTGGGGATGGCGCCGTGCCAGGACTGGGTCTTGGCCTTGTCCCAGGAACCGGCGGTGGCCGGCGAGGCAAGGAAGTAAGGCAGCTTGACGGTGCCTGTATAGACCTTGGTCGCTTGAGCGATCGGGTTGAGCGGAGCACCGGGACCGAAGGCGGTGGCGATCGCATCTTTCTGCTCTTGCGGCAGGAACTGCTCTGCGTCCAGCTGGGTCAGGAAGGCATTGCTGCCGGTCACGCTCAGGGTATAGGTGCCTGGCAGACTGGTGTTGCCCTTGGCATCCTGCTTCCAGAGTTTAGCGGCATCCAGGGTAACGGGGTCGGCCTTGAGCACGGACGCCGCTGCCCCTTTCACCGCCACCAACACGTCAGCACCGGACTGGGTACCGAACCAGTCGGAGAAGATGACGTGATCGGTGGAGACGCCGGTGGCGGCCTTGAACAGCCCTTCCTGCAGGGCGATCAGGCCGTTGATGGTCTGCTCTTGGGCATTGCTGCCGACGTTGTTCTTGTAGTTGCCGTAGTCGCTGCCGGCCTTGACCGCGTTGCCGTTGCTGTCCTTGAGGGAGTCGGTGGCCACGATCATGTAGTAGGAGGAGGGGTTCAGCGGTTTCATCGGCACCAGGTTCAGCTTGCCAGCCGCAGCGGCCACCACGAAGTCCACCCCGTAGGTCAGCACCTTCTTCACGCCATTCGGGCGCAGGGCTGCGCTGTCAAAGCTCAGTTCCAGCAGGTAGAGCGGCGCAACCGAGGCGGCAAACTCCGCCGGGGCCGGGGCCTGCACCTGGATGCCGGATGACGTCACGGGCACGATCTGGATAGCCTGGGTCGTGGACCAGCCATCCAGGGTCGACATGGCCGAGACCGGGTTGGAGAGATCTGCCGTTTCGGTGGAGAATTTCAGGGTGCCATCGCTGGCCCGGGCTGCCAGAGCACTGGGGCGCACGGCGTTGGAACCGGTCAACAGATAGTCGAGATAGCTGGAGGTGTCGCCTTTGTTATCGTCACTGCCACCACAGCCAGCCAGCCAGCATAGCACTGACAACCGCGGCGTAAATTAGCTTCTTTTTCATATCCTTATCTCTTTTTAGTTGTTATCCATGAAATGCTGACTGAGTTGGGTGAGAACCCGACCGGTACATCTTAACAGCAACGCAACAATTATTAAGCCTCTGGTCGGTCATCTGATCTGCTTTTTTTGTGTACAGCATCAAGGAATTGGAATAGAAACGGGACTCGATAGGTTAACAGCTTCATCCCGAATACCAGACCCGACCAGCGACGGCCCGTATGGCAGCTGGCAAAAAGCGACCCTCGATCTCGGCAAAGCGGATCAATTGCCGGTAGAATGGCGCATTGCTTAAGGAGAACCACATGATCGACCCGAAGAAACTGGAAGAGATCGCCAAACAGGTGCACAACTCCCTGCCGCCCGGCATTCGCAGCATGGGTGAAGAAGTGGAGAAAAAGATCCGTCAGGTGCTGCAGTCCCAGCTGGGCAAGCTGGATCTGGTCAGTCGCGAAGAGTTTGACGTGCAGACCAAGGTGCTGCTGCGCACCCGCGAGAAGCTGACCGCGCTCGAGGCCAAGCTGGCCCAGCTCGAGCAGCAGCTCGGCGCCAAGGGCGAATAACGCAGGTCGCCCATAAAGCAAACCCCAGCCAGGCTGGGGTTTGTTGTTTGTGGCCTGCCGCAAGGCAAGCAGCAGGCTGATTCAGCGAGGCCGCCTCGGTCACGCTATGTGGCCGGCCTCATGCCGAACTCAGATGAATTCGTAGGCGTCACCGAAGATGCGCTCTGGCTCGGCGCCCAGGATCTTGAACTCTTCCCGCGCCGCGCCTGCCATCTCGAAACGGCCGGCGACATAGATGTCGTAGTCATGCAGGCTGACGAAATCATCCATGATGGCCTTGTGCACCAGCCCGGTCTTGCCGGTCCAGTCCGCTTCCGGCTCCTGCACCACCGGGATGAAGGTAAGCGGGGCGTAGTCGTGCTCCCACTGCTGCATCTGCTCCTGCTCGTAGAGCCAGTGCGCCTGGCGCACGCCCCAGTAGAAGAACACCGGGCGCTTGCTGCCGGTATCGATCAGGTATTCCAGAATGGAGCGAGCATAGGAAAAACCGGTGCCACCCGCCATCAGGATCAGCGGCCGGGGTGACTCTTCCCGCAGGAAGGCCTTGCCCGCCGCCAGTTCAATCTCGATCTCCCCCTGCTCGCGCATGCGGGCCAACACCTGGCCGGCATAGGCGTTTTCCGGGGTGGCGCCGATCTGCAGCTCCAGCATGCCCGGACGGGTCGGCGAGTTGGCGATGGAGAAGGGACGCTTGTCCGAATCGCTCATCACCACCAGCAGATACTGGCCCGGCTTGAAGCTGACCTCTTGCAGCGGCGTCAGGGCCACGTGCCAGATGGTGTCGACATATTCGCGCAGTTCCTCTACGCGGCACTTGATACGTTGCATTCTTATCCTTGTGACGGGCTCGCTCGGCCCGCTTTCGCTCTTGATTCACTGTGGACTGGCGACCAGCAAAGTGGTCAGGTCAGTCGAGCATACCCAATTCAGCTCAAATGGCATCAATCTTTTGCATCCCGACCAGGCGGCACGGCCCGTCGGGCCTGCTGCCGCTCATCAGCCGAGAATGTTCAGCTCGTCCCAGAGGGCATCGATCTTCAGCTTGACCGCCTCGTCCTGGACGATGGGCTGGCCCCACTCGCGATTGGTCTCCCCCGGCCACTTGTTGGTGGCATCCAGCCCCATCTTGGAGCCGAGCCCGGAGACCGGCGAGGCGAAGTCCAGATAGTCGATCGGGGTGTGCTCGATCAGGGTGGTGTCGCGGGCCGGGTCCATCCGGGTGGTGATGGCCCAGATCACGTCCTTCCAGTCGCGGGCATTGATGTCGTCGTCACAGACGATCACGAACTTGGTGTACATGAACTGGCGCAGGAAGGACCAGACCCCCAGCATCACCCGCTTGGCGTGGCCAGGGTAGCGCTTCTTGATGGTCACCACCGCCATCCGGTAGGAGCACCCCTCCGGCGGCAGGTAGAAGTCCACGATCTCGGGGAACTGCTTCTGCAGCAGCGGCACGAACACCTCGTTGAGCGCCACCCCGAGCACCGCCGGCTCATCGGGCGGACGGCCGGTGTAGGTGCTGTGGTAGATGGCATCCTTGCGCATCGTCATGTGGGTGATGGTAAAGACCGGGAACTCGTCCACCTCGTTGTAGTAACCGGTGTGATCGCCATAAGGCCCTTCGGGAGCCATCTCGCCCGGCTCCAGATAGCCTTCCAGCACGATCTCGGCGCTGGCGGGCACCTCCAGATCACAGCTGATGGCTTTTACCACCTCGGTACGGCTGCCGCGCAGCAGACCGGCAAAGGCGTATTCGGAGAGGGTATCCGGCACCGGCGTCACGGCGCCGAGAATGGTCGCCGGATCGGCACCGAGCGCCACCACCACCGGGAAGCGCTCGCCCGGATGGGCCTCCTGCCACTCGCGAAAATCGATGGCTCCGCCGCGGTGATCCAGCCAGCGCATGATCAGCTTGTTCTTGCCGATCTTCTGCTGGCGGTAGATACCGAGGTTCTGCCGCTTCTTGTAGGGGCCGCGGGTGATGGTCAGACCCCAGGTCACCAGCGGGGCCACGTCGCCGGGCCAGCAGTGCTGGATCGGGATCTGGTCCAGATCGACCGCCTCTCCCTCCAGCACCCGCTGCTGACAGGGGGCAGAGGAGAGCCGCTTGGTCGGCATGTTGAGCACCTGCTTGAAGATCGGCAGCTTCTCCATCAGCTCCTTGAAGCCGCGGGGCGGCTCCGGCTCCTTCAGGTAGGAGAGCCAGATCCCCACCTGGCGCAGGGCGGCCACGTTGGGCTGGCCCATGCCCATGGCGACCCGATCCGGGGTACCGAACAGGTTGGTCAGCACCGGCATGGCGTAACCCTTGGGATTTTCAAACAGCAGGGCAGGGCCGCCCGCCCGCAGGGTGCGGTCGCTGATCTCGGTCATCTCCAGATAGGGGTCTATCTCGCGGCTGATGCGCTTGAGTTGTTCGCTTTGTTCCAGCTGCGCGATGAAATCACGCAAATCCTTGTATTTCATGCAGGTACCCTGTGTTCAGGCGATGCCGCATTATAACCCTGGGCGGGCGGCGGGTGTACCCGAATCGGGCAGCATCACCGGACTTGCATGGCGCTTTTCCTGCCGGGTCAGTCGATCGGCAAGCTGGGCCAGCAGCCTGGGTTCGTCCATCTGCAGCAGCAGGCTGGCCACCTGACCGCTGTATTGGCGATTGCCCAGCTCCGCCAGCAGGAACTGCTGGGCCGTGTCTGGCAGCGGCGAAAGTTGACTGAGTTGCTGCAGCGCGGGCAGCTTGAGACGGGCATTGCGACTGGCGGCAATCAGCAGATCGCTGGCCGCCTGGCCCTGATGAAAACGGCCCACGCTGGCGAGCGCGGCCACGCTGTCGTGATCCACCGGTTGATGCCACAGCTTCTGATAGAGGGCGCTGTCACCGGTGCGCTCGGTCAGCAGCCGCAGCAGCCGGTTGTCGGGCAGGAAGATGCTCATGGCGGCCAGCGTGTGCGCCTCCCGTTGCAGAAGCGGAAGCGGCTGCCGATCGAGTACGGTCAGCAGCGCCTGCTGCTGCTGGGCCAGATCAGGATTGCGGCTGTTGTAGATCTGCTTGAACTCGAACGTGCCCTCTTCCAACTGCTGGCGATAGTTGTCCTGCCAAGCCTGCTGCTGCCAGCGGCTCAGCACCTGCCGCGCGGCGGCGGCAAAATCGTAGGCGGGTTGCTGCACCAGAAAGCCGTCCACCTCTTTTTCCACCAGCCAGCTGGGGGCCTTGAACGACTGGGCGCGCACCCAGGCCAGCAGTTGTGGGCTGGTGGGCCTGGGCTGGCTATTGAGGGTGGTCAGCAGCTGGCACAACAGATACTCCCGCTGCCCCACGGCCAGGGAGTCCAGCAGGGTGTCGATGGCGGCAAACTGCCCCAGCTGCAGCCGGCCGGTCAGATAGTCGAGGTGACCCTGCAGCCCCTCGTCGGCCACCAGTGTCGTCCGGGGCGGCTGCGTCTCGGCGGCCCCGACCGGCAGCACCAGCAGCCAGCTCAGCAATATCAGGAGTACATGCTTCATGACGTCCCTATCCTTGTGACATCGAGGTTTCATACTACTCAGGCGACCGTAAAATAGATAAACAAAAACCGCGACCTGGGCCGCGGTTTGATGATTTTCGAGTCGGTTACTTCTGCTGGCGCCGCATGGCGTCGAAGAACTCGTCGTTGGTCTTGGTCATGGCCAACTTGTCGATCAGGAACTCGATGCCGTCGATCTCGCCCATCGGGTGCACAATCTTGCGCAGGATCCACATCTTCTGCAGCTCGTCGCCGGTGGTCAGCAGCTCTTCCTTGCGGGTGCCGGAGCGAGTGATGTCGATGGCCGGGTAGACACGCTTCTCGGCAATCTTGCGCGAGAGGTGCAGTTCCATGTTGCCGGTACCCTTGAACTCTTCGTAGATGACTTCATCCATCTTGGAGCCGGTATCGATCAGCGCGGTGGCGATGATGGTCAGGCTGCCGCCCTCTTCAACATTGCGCGCGGCACCGAAGAAGCGCTTCGGACGGTGCAGGGCGTTGGCGTCCACACCACCGGTCAGAACCTTGCCGGATGACGGAATGACGGTGTTGTAGGCACGGGCCAGACGGGTGATGGAGTCCAGCAGGATCACCACGTCCTTCTTGTGCTCGACCAGGCGCTTGGCCTTCTCTATCACCATCTCGGCGACCTGAACGTGACGGGAAGCCGGCTCGTCGAAGGTGGAGGCGATCACTTCACCCTTCACCATGCGCTGCATCTCGGTCACTTCTTCCGGACGCTCGTCGATCAACAGGACGATCAGTTCGCAGTCAGGGTGGTTATAGGCGATGCTCTGGGCGATGTTCTGCAGCAGCATGGTCTTACCGGCCTTGGGCGGTGCCACGATGAGGCCACGCTGGCCCTTACCGATCGGGGAAGCCAGATCCAGTACGCGGGCGGTGATGTCTTCGGTGGAACCGTTGCCACGCTCCATGCGCAGACGCTCGTTGGCGTGCAGCGGAGTGAGGTTTTCAAACAGGATCTTGTTGCGGGAGTTTTCCGGACGGTCGTAGTTGACCTCGTTGACCTTGAGCAGCGCGAAGTAACGTTCGCCCTCTTTCGGCGGCCGGATCTTGCCGGAGATGGTATCGCCGGTACGCAGGTTGAAACGGCGGATCTGGCTCGGGGAGACATAGATGTCGTCCGGGCCGGCCAGGTAGGAGCCGTCTGCACTACGCAGGAAGCCGAAACCATCGGTCAGGATTTCCAGCACACCGTCGCCAAAGATATCCTCGCCACCCTTGGCGTGCGCCTTGAGGATCGCGAAAATAATGTCTTTCTTGTGCGCCCGAGCCAGATTTTCCAACCCCATGGATTCGCCAAGCTGTACCAGCTCGGACACAGGAGTGTTCTTTAATTCAGTCAGATTCATAGTGGTGAAAGTCTGTAAGCAAGGATTGAAATGAGGAGACAGTCTGCTGGATTGATGCTGATCGGATTTGATTTGCCAGGCTGATGTGTGAGCAAAGAGTCAGGCAAAAAGGTTAGCAAACGAGCGATAAATTAGCACCAATCGGGGTGAGCGTCTAGGTGATAAAACAGAAGGAGCGCATTATTGCAATGCGCTCCTCTTTGATTATTACAGGTTACCGTCCAGGAACTCTTTCAGCTGAGTCTTGGACAGGGCACCGACCTTGGTCGCTGCCACTTCGCCATTCTTGAACAGCAAGAGGGTCGGAATACCACGAATGCCATACTTGGGCGGAGTGTCGGCGTTATGGTCGATGTTCAATTTCGCCACGGTCACGCGACCGGCATACTCTTGGGCGACTTCGTTCAGGATCGGGGCAATCATCTTGCACGGACCACACCATTCGGCCCAGAAGTCGACCAGAACGGCGCCATCGGCTTTGATTACATCTGCCTCGAAGCTGGCATCGCTCAGCTGAACAATCTTGTCACTCATCTCCAACTCCAGTCAGTAATTAAGGCTTTATTGACGTATCAACAAAGGCAATAGTTGCCCTATTTGAAATGATCCTGTTTATTATTGCAAGCCTAACCTGATAACCTACCGCCATGAGCAAAACACATTTAACGACCGACAAATTCGCCCAAATGGGCCTCGAACCCGAAGTTCTGGCTGGTCTGGAATCAAAGGGATTTCACTATTGCACCCCCATCCAGGCACTGTCTCTGCCACTGCTGGTAGAAGGTCATGACCTCGCCGGTCAGGCCCAGACAGGGACCGGCAAAACCCTTGCCTTCCTGGCCGCCACCTTCAACTATTTGTTGACCCATCCGCTGACCAAGCCGCGCCTCATCAACCAGCCGCGCGCCATCATCATGGCCCCGACCCGGGAGCTGGCGGTCCAGATCTACAACGACGCGGAGAGCATGTCCGCCTCGACCGGCCTCAAGCTCGGCCTCGCCTACGGTGGCGAAGGGTACGACAAGCAGCTGGCCGTGCTGGAGCAAGGGGTCGACATCCTGATCGGCACCACCGGCCGCATCATCGACTACTTCAAGTCCAAGGTCATCGATCTGAGCAATATTCAGGTCGTGGTACTGGACGAAGCGGATCGCATGTTCGATCTCGGCTTCATCAAGGACATCCGTTTCCTGTTCCGCCGCATGCCGCCCGCCACCGAGCGTCTGAGCATGCTGTTCTCCGCCACCCTCTCCCTGCGGGTGCAGGAGCTGGCCTACGAACACATGAACCACCCGGAACATGTGCAGATCGAGCCGGAGCAGATGACCGGCGTGCGGATCAAGGAGGAGCTGTTCTACCCCTCCAACGAAGACAAGATGTTGCTGCTGCTCTCCCTGATGGAAGAGGAGTGGCCGGAGAAAGCCATCGTCTTCGCCAACACCAAGCACGTCTGTGAAGACGTTCATGCCTGGCTGGAGAACGACGGCCACCGTGTCGGCCTGCTGACCGGCGACGTGCCGCAGAAGAAGCGGATGAAGATCCTGGAAGACTTCACCAAGGGCACGGTCGACATCCTGGTTGCCACCGACGTGGCCGCCCGCGGTCTGCACATCCCGGACGTGACCCACGTCTTCAACTATGACCTGCCCGACGACGCCGAAGACTACGTACACCGCATTGGTCGTACCGGTCGTGCCGGCAAGAGCGGTCACTCCATCAGCCTGGCCTGTGAAGACTATGCCTTCAACCTGCCGGCCATCGAGGAGTACATCCACCACCCGATCCCGGTCAGCAAGTATGACCGCGAGGCGCTGCTGGATGACGTGACCGCACCGAAGCGGGTGTTCCGCAACCGTCAGCCGGTGAACCGCAACATGCGCGATCGCCAGGGCGGTGGCAACAGCAACAACCGCCGTCGTCCGCCCCGCAAGAGCTGAAAGGACTGGCCCAGTTGCACAACTCGCCGCTCTATGCCGCCATCGACCTCGGCTCCAACAGCTTTCATATGCTGGTGGTGCGCGAGGTCGCCGGTGCCCTGCGCACCGTCACCAAGGTCAAGCGCAAGGTTCGCCTCGCCGCCGGGCTCGATCCGGAGTTTCGTCTCAGCCGTGCCGCCATGGAGCGGGGCTGGGACTGCCTGCGCCTGTTCTCCGAACAGTTGCAGGACATTCCGGCCGACAACATCCGGGTAGTGGGTACCGCCACCCTGCGCCTTGCCACCAACGTCGACGAGTTCCTCAGCGAAGCGGAACGGGTGCTCAACCACAGCATCGAGATCATCTCGGGCGAGGAAGAGGCCAAGACCATCTATGAGGGGGTCTCCTGGACCTCGGCCGGCGAAGGCAACCGGCTGGTGATCGACATCGGCGGCGCCAGTACCGAACTGGTGATCGGCGAGCACAGCGAAGCGAAACTGCTCAACAGCCTGCACATGGGCTGCGTCACCTGGCTCAACAACCACTTCGGTGATGGCGAGCTCTCCGAGGCCCGCTTCAAGCAGGCCATCGCCGCCGCCAAGGCGGTGCTGGAGAAGGTGGCAGAAGATTATCGTGCGCTCGGCTGGCGTACCTGTGTCGGCGCCTCCGGCACGGTGCAGGCACTACAGGAGATCATGCTGGCGCAGGGGAAGAGCGAGCGGGTCACCCTGCCCAAGCTCCAGGAGCTGATGGGTCAGGCCATCGCCTGCGGCAAGCTCGACCAGCTGCAACTGGAAGGACTGGCGGCCGAACGGCTGACCGTGTTCCCCTCCGGTCTCGCCATCCTGATCGCCATCTTCGAAACCCTCAACATCGAGAGCATGACCCTGGCCGGCGGCGCCCTGCGCGAAGGGCTGATCTACGGCCTGCTCGGCAACAATCACGACTGTGATGCCCGCGATCGCACCGCCGACAGCCTGATCAATCGCTACCAGCTGGACAAAGAACACGCCGAACGGGTGCGTGACACCGCCGTCGAGGCGTTCACCCAGCTGCAGCCGGCCTGGCGACTCTCGAAACGCTACGGGCGCCCGATCCTGCGCTACGCGGCCCTGCTGCACGAGATCGGTCTGTGCATCGAGTACAAGAAGGCGCCGCAACACGCCGCCTACATCATCGACAACATCGACATGCCTGGCTTTACCCCGGCCCAGAAGAAGCTGTTGTCGGCCCTGCTGTTCAACCAGCGGGACGAATTCAAGCTGGAACCGCTGGAGAAGCAGGGTGCCGTCACCGGTCGCCAGGCGATCCGGCTGGCCCGCATCCTGCGCATCGCGCTGATCCTCTGCATGCGCCGCACCCAGGGCACTGTGCCCCGCTTCACCCTCGAGGCCGATGAGGATGCACTGACCCTGACCCTACCGAGCGGCTGGCTGGACGAGCACTACCTGCGTGCCAGCGAACTGCGCTTCGAAGTGGAACGCCAGCAGAAGATGGGCTGGCCCACCCGGCTGCTGGAAGCCTGATTGGGCCTCGCCCAATCAGTACACCAGCCACCAGCCCCGCCGCTCCGACAATCTCTTTCGCAGCCATGACTGGCGCCGTTCAAAGCTGACCCTTGAGTTCATTGGGCTGGCGCACCGAGCTCGTCCTTTTCACGCAAGCTGCCACCCCCGCCATTGCCGCCGCTCGACTAGAGTAGGGTTGTCTTCACAACCGGAATGGACGCCATGAAACCCTTGACCCTGATCGGCCTGACCGCCCTGCTCACAGCCTGTGGCGGCGGAGGCGGCGGCGACAACAACAGCCCGCAACAGGCCCAGCTGTCGCTGGCCTTCTCCGACGCCCCGGTGGATGCAGTCAGCAAGGTCTGCATCGCCGTCGCCAACATCAGCATCCATCCCGTCGCCGGCACCGAGCAGAGCTGGACCACCGCCAGTTTCCTCACCTCGGCCCAGGACGATGGATGCACCCCGAGCGGCGAGGCCATCCCGCTCGACAGCGCAGGGAGGCCACTGTTCACCTACATCGATCTGCTGCACTACCAGGGTTCTGTCAGCCGCCCGCTGCTGGCGAGCCAGAGCGTGGTGCCCGGCGACTACAGCCAGATGCGACTGCGGGTGCTGGACGGACGGGAGGTTGCCAACCAGTTTCTGGACGGCACCCCCTACTCCTACGTCAAACGGGATGATGGGGTGATCAAGCCGCTGGAGGTGCCCAGCAGCGAGCTCAAGCTGGATGCCTTCACCATCGCCGCCAACGGCCTCAGCACCTTCACCACCGAGTTCGACCTGCGCCAGGCCATGGTGCTGCCGGGCCACGAGCAGTACTACAAGCTCAAACCCAGAGGGGTGCGGCTGGTGAACAACACCCAGGTCACCACCGTCAAGGGCACGGTGGCGGCCGGGCTGTGCGGCGGCCAGCTGACCGACAAGGCCTTCGTCTACTTCTACCAGCCCAGAAACGATGACAACTACCCCGACATGGCGGACAGCGACAACGGCTTCTACGCCAGCGCGCCCGTGCTGCCGCAAAGCGGTGGCGGCTTTGGTTACGAACTGGGATTTGTTAATCTCGGCAGCTACGATCTGGCGCTGGTCTGCAATGGCAATGAGGACGATCCGGCGCTGGCCGGCGACCCGCTGCAACTGGAACAGGTGCAGAAAGCCCAGGCGGTGGTGGCGCCCGCCACCAGCATCAACTTCCAGTAACCGGCGACCAGAGGGCAACCCGCACATGAGCACCTACCAACCCATCAGTTGCGATCTCTACGACTGGCTGGAGATCGCCGCCAGCTGGCAGCTGCCGGTCACCCTCACCGGCCGGGATGGCCGCCAGTGGGCGGACAGGATCCGCACCATCGAGGCCAGAGCAGGGGTCGAGTACCTGCTGCTGCAAGGCGGCGAGCGACTGAGCCTGGCGGAGCTGGCCACCATGGCGCTCAGCTGGCAGGGGGAGGAAAAGCTGATCCGCTTTGCCCCGCCGGCCCCAGCCGACGGCCAATAGATGGCAAGAGGGCCAACCCCGCCGGGTTGGCCCTCTTCTTTTATCCCTCGTGTGCGGCGTTATCCCGCCAGCGCCGCCATCACATAGACGTCGAAGCGGTTGCTCTTGGTTTCGATGGCCATGCTCGGCTTATGCTCGTTGAGCCAGCCGGCGTAGTCCGGCCGTTTCACCACCACCCGCTTGTCCGCCATGGCGAGCGCCGCCGGCAGCAGGGCATCGGCGTCAAGATCCGGCCCCACCAGTGACTGGAACACCCGCATCTCTTTTTTCACCAGCGCCGACTTCTGCTTGTGGGGGAACATGGGGTCGAGGTAGATGACGTCGGGCCGCTCGGTCAGCCCCAACAAGGTCTCCACCGCCGGGCCGTGCAGCAACTGCATCCGCTCGCGCACCCAGGGGCCGATCTCCGGGTCCAGCGCGGCCCGCGCCAGCCCGTCCTGCAACAGGGCGGCCACCACGGGGCTGCGCTCGATCATGGTCACCTTGCAGCCGAGGGAGGCGAGCACGAAGGCATCGCGCCCCAGCCCGGCGGTGGCATCCACCACCCGCGGCATGGCACCCGCCTTGAGCCCCACCGCCTTGGCGATGGATTGGCCACGGCCACCGCCGAACTTACGGCGATGGGCGACCGCCCCTTCGACGAAGTCCACGTAGACCGCACCCAGCTTGGGTTCGTCCAGCTTGCGCAGCTCCAGCCGCGCCGCGGTGAACACCAGGGCAAACTGGGGAAGGTCGGTCTGGCCGAGCTGGCTGGCCAGGGCTTCGGCCTGAGGCGCCTTGGCGGGGTCTTCGAGGAGGATCTGCATGGTATCGACTGTGTGGCGGTATCAGTGGGCGGAGTGTACCACAGCCCCCGAAGGTCGCTGTAGGGGCACCGGCCGAAGGAGGGCGGCGGAAAGACTAGCTGGTCTGCAGGAACATGCTCTTGTCGTTGAGCTGCAGGTACTCGGTGAGGTCGTCGTAGGCCAGTGGCCGGCTCAGCAGATAGCCCTGGGTGAAGGCACACCCCTTCTGGCAGAGGAAGTTGAGCTGCTCGCGAGTCTCCACCCCCTCGATCACCACCTGCATGCCGAGGTTGTGCACTATGTTGATGATGCCGTCCAGCAGCAGTCGGTCCTGTTCATTGAACGGAATGTGGCGCACGAAGGCCCGGTCGATCTTGACCAGGTCCACCGGGAAGTTGCGCAGATAGTTCAGCGCCGAATAGCCGGTGCCGAAGTCGTCGATGGCCAGCTTGCAGCCCGCCTCGCGCAGCGCATCGATCCGCACCCTGTGCTGATCGCTGGTCTCCATCAGCAGGGACTCGGTGATCTCGATGACGATGTCCGCCGGGTCCAGCCCGAAGTGGTGGATCACCTTGAGCCACTCGCTCGCCTCCGGATCTATGGTCTGGAACTCCAGGGTGGAGCGGTTGATCGACATCTGCAGATCCGGGAAGCCGGATTGCTGCAGCCGCGCCAGATCCCGGCACGACTGCCACAGCACCAGCGCCCCCAGCCCCTGGATGAGCCCGGCCTCCTCCGCCAACGGAATGAAGTCCGCCGGCGACACCTGGCCCCAGTGCGGGTGGTACCAGCGCACCAGCGCCTCCAGCTTGGCGACCCGGCCACTGCGGTTGTCCCAGATCGGCTGGTAGGCCATGGTCAGCTGCTCGAGCTTGATCGCCTCCGCCAGATCCTGCTGCATCTGGTGGCGCTGGCGCACCTCTTCGCGCATGGAGGCGCAGTAGCTGCCGAGCAGCCGCCCCTGCCGCTTGGCGGCAAACAGCGCCTGCTCGGCGTTGCGTAGCAGCTCGTCGCTCTCCAGGCCATCGCCCGGGCAGAGGGTGATGCCGATGGTGGCCGTCACGTAGAGGTGCTGGTTGGCCAGCATGAAGGGACGGGCGAAGCCGCCGATCACCTGCTTGGCAAACACCTCAGCCTGACGACGGTTGACGATGCCCGGCACCAGGAAGGCGAACTCGTCGCCGCCGATGCGGGCCACCAGGTCCTCGGTGCGCACCCGGCTCACCAGCCGATCCGACACCTCCCGCAGCAGGGCGTCACCGGCGTGGTGATCCATGCTGTTGTTGACCGCCTTGAAGTTGTTGAGGTCGAGCACCATCAGTGCGAAGCGCTCGCCCCGCTCGCAGAAGCGGCTCAGGCAGCGGCCGAACAGCCAGCGGTTGGGCAGGCCGGTGAGGTTGTCGTAGTTGGCCTGGGCGGCGATCTTCTGCTCCGCCAGCTTGGTCTGGGAGAGATCGCTGAAGATGGCGATGTACTGGCTGATCCGCCCCCCTTCCCGCAGGGTGCTGATCATCAGCTGCTGGGGATAGAGCTTGCCGTTCTTGCGCTTGTTCCACACCTCGCCGCGCCACACCCCCACCCGCTCCAGCGCGTGGTACATGTCGGCGTAGAAGGCCTGATCGTGCAGCCCGGACTTGAGCATGCTGGGCCGCTGGCCGCACACCTCCTCCTCGCTGTAACCGGTGATCTGCTCGAACGCCGGGTTGACCGAGATGATGCGGCTGTCCGCATCGCACACCAGGATCGCCTCGGAGAGATTGTCATAGACCCGGTGGGAGAGCTTGAGCTGTTCGGCATGGCGCTTGAGGGGATCGATGTTCTCCAGCACCACCATCAGGTAGTCGGGCTGCAGCTGATCGTCTCGCACCAGGGTGACGGTGACCCGCCCCCACAGCACCTGACCGTCACGGTGCAGGTAGCGCTTCTCCTGGGTGAAGGCGGTACGCTCGCCACGCTTGAGCTCTTCATAGCAGGCGGCGCTGCGCAGCCAGTCTTCTGGGTGATTGAGTTCGGCGGCGGTGCGGTGCAGCAGCTCGCTCTGGCTGTAGCCCAGCATCTTTTCGATGGCCGGGTTGGTCCAGAGGATCTTGCCGTTCAGATCGAGCTTGCCGATCCCCACCGGCGCATGGGACATCATGGTGTGCAGAAAGTCGTGATACTCGGGCTGGGGCGGCGCCGGCTGTTGCAGCATCAGCGCCAGTTCGCGCCCGGCCAGCGGAGCCAGCAGGCGCAACAGGCCCATCACCTTGTCCATGTTGGTGAGCGGCCGCTTGAACAGCACGCTGCAGATGCCGACCGTCTCCCCCTGGGCACTCTTGAGGGCGATGCCGGCATAGGCCTGGATGTGCCAGGCCTGCAACACGGCGGCGTGGGGAAACAGCTGCTGTACCCGATCACTGAACCAGGTCTCTCCCTCCTGCAGGGTGATCTCCCCCAGGGTGGCGCTGACCGGAAAGCTGAAGTTGGTGGTGTCGAGAGACGCGGGGTGGGCGGCGTGTACCTTGAAAGAGAGCCCCGCTTGATCCCTGCCTGAAATCAGGACGAAGTCGGCCCCGACCGCTGCTGCGATTTCACTCACAAAGGTATCGAAATATCCCTGACCACTCGAATGAGACAGACTTGAGATGATTTGATAGACAGACTCGAGTGCTCGCCTCATGGCAAGGTTCTTTCTCTCCTTGGAAGGTAGGACCCGACTCTACTGAAGAGCCGGGGACAGTGCAAACATGCTATCCGCAAGATATTAAAAAGCCTTGAGAAAAGGGACCAAAAGGTCCCTTTTTATCTCAAAAATCACGCTGTGATCCCACTATGTGGCAAAACTGTACCTGCTTGAAGCTCACGCCAGCCGGGGCCCGCCAACTCACGCGGCAATCCCGCTGTGACGAAGCAGCGCATCCACCTGAGGCTCGCGGCCACGGAAGGCTCGGAACAGCTCCATCGGCTCCTTGGAGCCACCCTTTTCCAGGATGTTCTTCAGGAAGGACTGACCGGTAGCCGGGTTGAAGATCCCCTCCTCCTCGAAGCGGGAGAAGGCATCCGCAGAGAGCACCTCGGCCCACTTGTAGCTGTAGTAGCCCGCCGCATAACCGCCGGCGAAGATGTGGGAGAAGCTGTGCTGGAAGCGGTTGAACGCCGGCGGCGTCATCACCGCCACCTGGCTGCGCACCTCATCCAGCAGCGCGGGGATCTGATCCGCGCTGGCCGGGTCGAACTCCTGATGCAGACGGAAGTCGAACAGGGCGAACTCCAGCTGGCGCAGCATCTGCATCGCCGCCTGGAAGTTGCGGGCGGTCAGCATCTTCTCCAGCAGATCGGCAGGCAGCGGCTCGCCGGTCTCGTGATGGCCGGAGATGAAGGCCAGCGCCTCGGACTCCCAGCACCAGTTCTCGAGGAACTGGCTCGGCAGTTCCACCGCGTCCCAGGCCACGCCGTTGATGCCGGCCACGCCGGCCACGTCGATGCGGGTCAGCATGTGGTGAATGCCGTGGCCGAACTCGTGGAACAGGGTGACCACTTCGTTGTGGGTGAACAGGGCGGGTTTGCCGTCCACCGGACCGTTGAAGTTGCAGGTCAGGTAGGCCACCGGCTTTTGCAAGGATCCATCCTGACGGTAGCGACGACCCAGGCAGACGTCCATCCAGGCGCCGCCCTGCTTGTGCTCGCGGGCATAGAGGTCGAGGTAGAAGCTGCCACGCAGCTCGTCCTCGGCGTCGAAGATGTCGTAGAAGCGCACGTCCGGGTGCCAGGTGTCGATGCCGAGGCGCTCGCGCACCTTCATGCCGAACACCCGCTTGACCACCTCGAACAGCCCCTTCACCACCTTGCTGGCGGGGAAGTAGGGACGCAGCTGCTCGTCGGAGATGGAGAACTTGTGCTGCTTGAGCTTCTCGGCGTAGTAGGCGAGATCCCAGGCGGCCAGCTCGCCCTGACCGTGTTGCTCGGTGGCGAAGGCGCGGATCTCTTCCAGCTCGGCCTTGCCCTGCGGCAGAGACTTGGCCGCCAGATCGGTGAGGAAGTTCACCACCTGCTCGGGCTTGTCCGCCATCTTGGTGGCCAGGGAGAGCTCGGCGTAGTTGGCAAAGCCGAGCAGCTGGGCCAGCTCGCGGCGCAGGGCAAGCAGCTCGGTCATGATGGCGGAGTTGTCCCACTTGCCGGCGTTGGGGCCCTGATCCGAGGCGCGGGTGGTGAAGGCCTCATACAACTCGGCACGCAGCGCGCGGTTGTCGGCATACATCATCACCGGCAGGTAGGAGGGGATGTCCAGGGTGAACAGCCAGCCCTCCTTGCCCTTCAGCTCGGCCAGCTGGCGGGCGGCGGCCTGCGCGCTCTGCGGCAAACCGGCCAGCTCGGCCTCGTCGGTCACCAGCTTGTTCCAGCCCTGGGTCGCGTCCAGCACGTTGTTGCTGAAGCGGGAAGCCAGCTCGGAGAGGCGGGCCTGGATCTCGCCGTAGCGCTGCTGCGCCTCGGCGGGCAGACCGATGCCGGACAGGCGAAAATCGCGCAGGGTGTTCTGGATCTCCTTGCGCTGGGCGCCGCTCAGCAGCGGGAAGTCGTCGCTCTCGGCCAGTTCGCGATAGGCCTGATAGAGCCCCTCGTGCTGGCCGACATAGGTCTGGAATTCAGACAGCCGCGGCAGGCAGGCGTCGTGGGCCGCGCGCAGCGCTTCGCTGTTGAGTACGGAGTTGAGATGACTGACCGGCGACCAGATCCGCGCCAGGCGGTCGTTGACCTCTTCCAGCGGGGCGATCAGGCTGTCCCAGGTGTGGGGGTCGCGCTGGGCCAGCACATCGCTGATCTTCTGTTTGCAATCGGCGATGGCCTGCGTCACGGCAGGCTGGACCTGATCGGGCTGGAGCTGGCTGAAAGGGGGCAGCGAGTCCATTGTCAGCAAAGGGTTGTTCATCCTGCGATACCTCTAAATTCTCTACAGCCCCTGCCGTCCAGAAGCTTGCTTGGACTACCTAAGATGTAGGCAGAAACCTCATTAATCAAGCCTTTGCCTGCCAGAGCGCGGCCTGTTGTCCACTTTTCGCCGAGATCTGCTCATTAAAACGGCGATCCGGATGCCAAAGACGACAATGCCGGCCCAGGGGCCGGCATTGTCGGTGACATCAGGCAAGATGTATCAGCGTCTGGCGTCTTCCTGCAGCCACTGGGCAGCCCGCTTGGCGAAGTAGGTGAGGATGCCGTCGGCACCGGCCCGCTTGAAGCAGAGCAGGGACTCCATGATGCTCTCCTTCTCCTTCAGCCAGCCGTTCTGGATGGCCGCCATGTGCATGGCGTACTCGCCGCTCACCTGATAGGCGAAGGTCGGCACGCCGAACTGATCCTTCACCTGGCGGATCATGTCCAGATAGGGCATGCCCGGCTTGACCATCACGCTGTCGGCCCCTTCCTGGATATCCAGCGCCACCTCGTGCAGGGCTTCGTTGCTGTTGGCCGGATCCATCTGGTAGGTGGCCTTGTTGCTCTTGCCGAGGTTGCCGGCAGAGCCCACCGCGTCGCGGAACGGACCGTAGTAGCAGGAAGCGTACTTGGCGGAGTAGGCCATGATCTGGGTGTTGATGAAGCCGTTCTCTTCCAGCGCCGCGCGGATGGCGCCGATGCGGCCGTCCATCATGTCGGACGGTGCCACGATATCGACCCCGGCAGCGGCGTGGGAGAGCGCCTGTTTCACCAGGATCTCGGTGGTGATGTCGTTCAGCACATAGCCTTCGTCATCGATGATGCCATCCTGACCGTGGGTGGTGAACGGATCGAGCGCCACGTCGGTGATGACCCCCAGCTCCGGGAAGCTCGCCTTGAGGGCGCGCGTCGCCCGCTGGGCCAGCCCGTCCGGGTTGTAGGCCTCTTCCGCCAGCAGGCTCTTCTGCTCCAGCGGGGTGACCGGGAACAGGGCGATGGCCGGCACGCCCAGCGCAACCAGCTCGGCAGCCTCTTTCAGCAGCAGATCGATGGAGAGCCTGTCCACCCCCGGCATGGAGGTGACGGCCTCACGACGGTTCTCCCCCTCCAGCACGAACACGGGATAGATGAGATCGTTGGCGGTCAGTACGTTCTCGCGCACCAGACGACGGCTGAAATCATGTTTGCGCACCCGGCGCAGACGGCGACCCGGAAAGGCGCCTGGAAGAGTTGTAGCCATGAATCACTCCTGAAGAGGAAGTTGGAAGAACGCGGCGGAGGTGGCCCGGGTGTGGGCCAGCAAGGCCTCGGGCGCTTCACCACGGCAGGCCGCCACCACCTGGGCGATGTGCGGCAAAAAAGCGGGTTCGTTGCGTTTTGGTCTGGGCTTCAGATCCCGTGGCACCAGATAGGGGGCATCGGTCTCGATCATCAGCCGGCCGGCCGGAATACGGGCCACCTGCTCGCGCAGTAGCTGACCACGGCGCTCGTCGCAGAGCCAGCCGGTCACCCCGATATGCAGCCCCAGCGCCAGACACTGATCCAGCTCCTCGTCGGAGCCGGTGAAGCAGTGCAGCACGGCCCCCGGCAGTTTGGGCAGCCAGGGGCGCAGGATCTCCATGAAACGGGCGTGAGCATCGCGGCAGTGGAGAAACACCGGCATCCCGAGCTCGGCGGCCAGTGCCAGCTGGGCGTCGAATACCGCATCCTGCACCGGACGGGGGGAGAAATCGCGGTTGTAGTCGAGGCCGCACTCGCCGATGGCCACCACCTGCGGCAAGGCTGCCAGCTCGCGCAGAGCGGGCAGGGTCGCCTCATCGACACTCTTGGCATCGTGGGGATGGACCCCGGCGGTGGAGAAACAGTAACCCGGCCAGCGGGCGGCAAGGGTGGCGCTCTCGCGGCTGCCGACCAGATCGGTGCCGGTCAGGATCAGCGCCTCCACCCCGACGGCGCGGGCGCGGGCCACCAGATCGGCCTGTTCATCGGCAAACTGGCTGCTGGTCAGGTTTACACCTATGTCGATCATGGGGTCAGCGGGTCCGAACAAAAGGAATACATATCAGGTATTTGAAAACCATCTACTCAATGGGGCCTTACCATACGCCTCGAACGGGAGCATGAAAAGAGGAAGGGAGCCTTAGCTCCCCTCTTCAGTCTGTTCCTGCTTCTCTTCGCTCTCTTCTTTCACGTAGAAGCGGGCGAAGAACAGACCTATCTCCCACAAGCCCCACATGGGGATCGCGAGCAGGGTCTGGGAAAAGACATCGGGCGGCGTCAACAGCATGCCGACCACGAACACCCCGACGATGACGTAGGGACGCTTCTCCCGCAGGCTCTTGGGACTAGTCACCCCGGTCCAGCACAGCAGTATGGTGGCCACCGGAATTTCGAACGCCACCCCGAACGCGAAGAACAGGGTCAGTACGAAGTCCAGATAGCTGGCGATGTCGGTCGCCACCGTCACCCCGGCGGGCGCGGTGCTGGTGAAGAAACCGAACACCAGCGGAAACACCACGTAGTAGGCGAACGCCATGCCGGCATAGAACAGCACGGCACTGGAGGCGACCAACGGCATGATCAGGCGCCGTTCATGCTGGTACAGACCGGGGGCGATGAAGGCCCAGGCCTGATAGAGCAGATAAGGGATCGCCACGAAGAAGGAGACCACCAGGGTCAGCTTGATCGGCGTCAGGAAGGGGGTCGCCACATCCGTCGCTATCATGCTGGTCCCTTCCGGCAACTGACTCAGCAGCGGCTGGGCCACGAAGTCGTAGATGTTGTTGGAGAAGTAGATCAGCGCGATGAACACCAGCAGGATGGCCGAAATGGAGCGCAGCAGGCGCGTTCTCAGCTCGACCAGATGGCTGATCAGGGGTTGTTCGGCCTGACTCATGGCTTCACCTCCCCTTGTTCGGCGCTCGGCTGGGCACTTGCGGCGGGGATCACGGTAGGCTCCTCATCAGGTGTCGCTACGCTGACGAGGCCAATCGGCTCCTCATTCACCTCGGCGGCAGCCGGCGCTGGCTGGATGGTATTTTGTTGTTCGTATGGACGGGTCACCGATTGTGCGGCCGTTTTCAGCTGCTCGATAGACTCCTGCAGCTCGGGGCTCAGGTTGTTCATCTGCAACTGTTCGGCCTTCTTCAGGTCGTTGTGCAGATCCTGCAACTTGAGCTCCTGCTCCAGCTCGGCCTTGACCGAGTTGGCGGTGCTGCGGATCAGTCTGATCCAGTGGCTGGCGGTACGGATCGCCACGGGCAGCCGCTCGGGGCCGAGCACCACCAGGGCGACGACACCAATGACAACCAGCTCCCAGAAACCGATATCGAACATGGCTTAGGCCTGATCTTTATCTTTCTGCTTGGCAGCATCGCTAGGCTGACCGGCGGCTTCGTTCAGCTGTTTCGGCGGAAACTCGGCATCCTTCTGCTCGGACTTGGTCTCCGGCTCGTCGGACAGCGCCTTCTTGAAGCCCTTGACCGCGGCGCCCAGATCACCGCCGATGCCGCGCAGTTTCTTGGTACCGAACAGCAGCACGACGATGACTGCGATGATCAACAATTGCCAAATACTGATACCACCCATGACTTTCTCTCCAGAACAGGCGCCTGCTGGCGCAGTTTATTTAATGAGAACGGGTTCGCAACCAACCCAGCAGCCAGCATAACCCGGCGCCGGCGAGGCTGATTTGTCCCCACTCAATGTGTTGTTTTTGGGTCAGCAAGAATACACCGGCCAATAGCAGGCTGGCTCCAACCCCTAAGAGGTAGCGAGCCTGACCCTGGCGGCGACTGTGCCGGCGAAAATCGGCAAACATCTGGTCGAAGTGGCGCTGCTGATGACGGGTCTGGCGCAAGGTCTCGTAGACCAGCTCCGGCAGTTCCGGCAGCTTTTCCGCCCAGAATGGCGCCTTCTCCTTGATGGCATTCCACACCGCCTTGGGTCCTACCTGCTGGTACATCCAGTTTTCCAGATAGGGCTTGGCGGTCTGCCACAAATCGAGCTGCGGGTAGAGCTGGCGACCCAGCCCCTCCACATAGAGCAGGGTCTTCTGCAGCAGCACCAGCTGCGGCTGCACCTGCATGTTGAAGCGGCGCGCGGTGTTGAACAGGTTGAGCAGCACGTGGCCGAACGAGATCTCGGACAGCGGCTTCTCGAAGATGGGCTCCAGCACGGTGCGGATGGCGAACTCGAACTCGTCCACCTTGGTATCGGGCGGCACCCAGCCGGACTCCACGTGCAGCTCGGCCACCCGACGGTAGTCACGGTTGAAGAAGGCGAGGAAATTCTCGGCCAGGTAACGCTTGTCTTCCCGGTTGAGGGTGCCGACGATGCCGCAGTCGATGCCGATCCAGAGCGGATTCTCCGGATGTTCGTAGGAGACGAAGATGTTGCCCGGGTGCATGTCGGCGTGGAAGAAGCTGTCGCGGAACACCTGGGTGAAGAACACCTCCACCCCGCGCTCGGCCAGCAGCTTCATGTTGGTGCCGTTGGCCTCCAGCGCGGCAATGTCGGAGACCGGAATGCCGTAGATCCGCTCCATCACCAGCACCTGCTCGCGGCAGTGCTCGGTGAACACCTCGGGCACGTAGAGCGCCTCGGAGCCGGTGAAGTTGCGACGCAGCTGGATGGCGTTGGCCGCCTCCCGCATCAGATTGAGCTCGTCGAGGATGGTCTTGCGATACTCTTCCACCACCTCGATGGGGCGCAGGCGTCCGCTCTGGGGCACGAAACGGGCCACCAGACGGGCCAGCGCCTGCATCAGCCGCAGGTCGGCCTCGATGACCGGTTCGATGTCTGGACGGATCACCTTGATGACGATCTCGCGGCCATTCTCCTTCAGCCGGGCGGTATGCACCTGGGCGATGGAGGCCGACGCCAGCGGCGTCTCGTCGAAGTCGTCAAACAGGGTCTCGATGGTGCAACCCAGGCTCGCCTCGATCTGGCGGCGGGCCGCCTGACCACAGAAGGGGGGCACCCTGTCCTGCAGCAGTGCCAGCTCCTCGGCGATGTCCGGCGGCAGCAGATCGCGCCGGGTCGAAAGCATCTGACCGAATTTGATGAAGATGGGGCCGAGCGCCTCGAAGGCGAGCCGGATGCGGGCACCACGATTCAGCCCCTGACGTTTGTTCTTGAGCCAGAACAGGCTGCGACGGGCCAGCCGGCCGGGCCAGGGTTGGTAACGGGCGGGCACCAGCTCGTCGATGCCCTGTTCCAGCAGGATGCTGATGATGCGATAGAGGCGCTTGAACTCCTTCGGGGTCATCAGGCTACCTGCTGCTCGAAGCGGGCCAGCCGCAGCTCGACCGCTTTCATCTGCTGGGCCAGCAACTCAACATCGTCGTTGAAGCTGGCCACTTCCAGCGGACCCGGCGCAAGCCGGATCTCTTCGGTCAGGTAATCGGCCAGCTGGCGCTGGCTGCGGCACAATTCACGTCCCAGCAGCCGGCGTGCCTGACTGGCGCCGCGCAGCAGGGTGTGAGCCAGCACATCGCCGGTATAACGGGACAGCTCCTCTTCCCAGTCGATATTCAGCTCTCCCAGCAACACGCTGAACGCCTGCACCAGCTGAGGGTCGCCGCTCAGATCCAGCTTCTCCTCACGGATGTAGCGGGTCAGGGCGGAGGGGTCCTTGAGCAGGCCGAGCGCGGTCAGGGAGAGGCTCAGCACCGCATCGGCCTCCCCTTCGAATTTGGCCAGCACATCCAGCCGGCGCTCGGAGAAGACAAACCAGAGTGGCTTGAGCTCGCGCAGCTCCAGCTTGAGTACCTTGCCCGTCAATTTGCGCAGCCGCTCCGGACTCTGCTTGTCGAGTCGCAGCAGCTGGTTGAGGCTGGTTTCGATCACCGCGGTGACCATGGCATCCATCGGCATAGGCGACCTTAAAACTTGTAACCGCGGTGCAAGGCGACCACGCCTTGGGTCAGGTTGTAAAACTCAACCTGTTCGAAACCGACATTCTCCATCATGCCTGCCAGGGTCTGCTGATCCGGGTGCATGCGGATCGATTCCGCCAGGTATTTGTAGCTTTCGCTGTCATTCGCAACGATTTCGCCCATTTTCGGCAGCAGTTTGAAGGAGTAGAGATCGTACAGCTTGGCGATCACTTCGCTGACCGGCTTGGAGAACTCCAGCACCAGCAGGCGGCCACCCGGCTTGAGCACCCGGAACATGGAGGCAAGCGCCTTGTCCTTGTCGGTGACGTTGCGCAGGCCGAAACCGATGGTGATGACGTCGAAATGGTTGTCAGGGAAGGGGAGCGCCTCGGCATTGGCCTGCACGTAGGAGACGTTGTTGGCCACCCCCAGATTGCGCAGCTTGTCGCGGCCCACCTTGAGCATGGAATCGTTGATGTCCGCCAGCACCACCTGGCCGGTCTCGCCGACGATGCGGGAGAACTTGGCGGTCAGATCGCCGGTACCACCGGCCAGATCCAGCACCTTCTGACCCTTGCGTACGCCGGAGCAGTCGATGGTGAAGCGCTTCCACAGGCGGTGGATGCCGAACGACATCAGATCGTTCATCAGATCATACTTGGCTGCCACCGAATGGAAGACGCCGGCGACCAGGGTTTCCTTCTCGGTCGAGGCCACGGTTTTAAAGCCAAAATGCGTTGTCGTAGTCTGTTCTGACATCCCTTAAACACCCATAGAGCAAAGAATGGCCGCCAGTTTACCAGAGCCAATGGCGTGCGGACACCTTAAACCCGGCTGGCGACCAACTGCATCCCCAGCACCACCATGGCCAGACAGAGAAACAGGTTGAGGCCGATATTGAGGGCGGCTTTCAGATAGGCCCCCTGCTGGGCCAGTACCACGGTATCCAGCGCGAAGGAGGAGAAGGTAGTCAGGGCACCGAGGATACCCACCATCAGCAGCGGTTTCAGCGGGTGCTCTACCACATGACCATGACTGATCAGCGCAAAGGCAATGCCCATGATGAAGGAGCCGACCACGTTGACCATCAGGGTGCCATAGGGGAAATGACGTCCCAACAGCAGCGCCATCAGTTCGGCGATACCAAAGCGCAGGCAGGCGCCGATGGCCCCGCCGGCAGCAACATATAACCAGGTTTGCATGGGAGCACGCCTCCATAGTATCGGGCCGACATTATGCAAAATGTCAGGCCCGGGGGACAGCAGGGCAATTAATCGACATCACCCGCATCAGCGGCGAAAGTCGACCGGCTCGACCTGAGCGAGATGAATCGAGGTGCGGGATGGAGTGGTTTGCGCAATCACCCGGCCACCACGAATGGAGTAACGCACCGGCACCTGGCGGCGCACCGCATCAAAGCCGTTCTCGGCGGGCAGGATCAGCAGGTTGGCCGGTTTGCCCACCTCGATGCCGTAGCGATCCTGCACATTCAGGGTGCGTGCACTGTGGCTGCTGATCAGCTTGAGGCTGTCGTTGATCTGCTCGTAGCCCATGATCTGGCAGACATGCAGTCCCATGTGCAGCACCTGCAGCAGGTTGGCGGTGCCCATGGGATACCAGGGATCGAACACGTCGTCGTGGCCGAAGCAGACGTTGATGTTGGCCTCCAGCATCTCCTTCACCCGGGTGATGCCGCGACGCTTGGGATAGCTGTCGAAGCGCCCCTGCAGGTGGATGTTCACCAGCGGATTGGCGACGAAGTTGATGTCCGCCATCTTCAGCAACCGGAACAGGCGCGACGCATAGGCGCCGTTATAGGAGTGCATGGCGGTGGTGTGGCTGGCGGTAACTCTATGGCCCATGCCACGCTCGTAGGCCAGGGTCGCCAGCGTCTCGATGAAGCGGGACTGCTCGTCATCGATCTCGTCGCAGTGCACATCCACCAGAACCTGATACTTCTCGGCCAGATCGAACACGTAGTGCAGACTTTCGACCCCGTATTCCCGAGTGAACTCGAAATGGGGGATGGCGCCTATCACGTCGGCGCCCAGCTTGAGAGCCTCCTCAAGCAGCGCCTTGCCGTTGGGGTAGGAGAGGATCCCCTCCTGCGGAAAGGCCACTATCTGCAGCTCCACCCACTCCTTCATCTCCTCCCGCACCTCCAGCATCGCCTTCAGGGCGACCAGATTGGGGTCGGAGATATCCACGTGGGTGCGGACGAACTGGATGCCGTTGGCGATCTGCCACTTCAGCGTCTGGATGGCCCGCTGCTTCACATCCTCGTGGGTCAGCAGTGCCTTGCGCTCGGCCCAGCGTTCGATCCCCTCGAACAGGGTGCCGGAGAGATTCCAGCTCGGCTCACCGGCCGTCTGGGTGGTATCAAGATGGATGTGAGGCTCGATAAAAGGGGCGATGGCGAGCCCCTCCTCACCATCAAGCTCATGGGCTGCGAGCAGATGGGTGCTCATGGGTTCGATGGCACGGATCAGGCCATCCTGGCAGAGGATCTGCCACATCCCCTCCCTGCCGACCAGACGCAGGTTCTTTATCAGCATGTTTTTGCTTCCTTTTTTCAAACACCAACGGCTTTTTCAATCCACAACTTAGCTTGGATCAATTTGATAGAAAAGCGTTCATATTGAATACATATGAGACTGTTACTATTGATAAACAGCAACAATAAAAGGGAGTTGATTGGGATGAAAGCAGGATTGACCGAGATCGGCAGCGCAGGCTTGTTTCACGAGTATCTGCAGACACTGGGTATCAACAAGCCACCCTTGACGTCGATCGACAAGCAGTGGGAATACTCTCGCAATGAACGACTGGTGGCAGCCATTCAGATAGAAGCCTCCGGACAGGCTCGGTTCTATCTCGATGCCAGGCAGATCTCGGTAAACTGAGAAAAGCGGATACAAAAAAGCCTCCCGATTGGGAGGCTTTAATATTTAATGGTGCTGATACCCAGAGTCGAACTGGGGACCTCATCCTTACCAAGGATGCGCTCTACCAACTGAGCCATATCAGCACACTAACCGGTAAAGACCGCACTGTGTGCGCTATCTAAATCTTCTGTCCAACACAACCTGACGTTGTATCACGACCAACCACATCGCTGTGATTGCTTAATTGATGCCTGGCAGTGTCCTACTCTCGCATGGCGAATGCCACACTACCATCGGCGCTACCGCGTTTCACTTCTGAGTTCGGCATGGGTTCAGGTGGTTCCACGGCGCTATGGCCGCCAGGCAAATTCTTCAATCTAAGAAAGCTGATTTTGTTGTTCGTTCTCGGTATCTGCTACAAGCCTTAGAACACTTCTTGGGTGTTGTATGGTTAAGCCTCACGGGTAATTAGTATGGGTTAGCTCAACACGTCGCCGCGCTTACACACCCCACCTATCAACGTTGTGGTCTCCAACGGCCCTTTAGGACCCTCAAGGGGTCAGGGATGACTCATCTCAGGGCTCGCTTCCCGCTTAGATGCTTTCAGCGGTTATCGATTCCGAACTTAGCTACCGGGCAGTGCCACTGGCGTGACAACCCGAACACCAGAGGTTCGTTCACTCCGGTCCTCTCGTACTAGGAGCAACTCCCTTCAATCATCCAACGCCCACGGCAGATAGGGACCGAACTGTCTCACGACGTTCTGAACCCAGCTCGCGTACCACTTTAAATGGCGAACAGCCATACCCTTGGGACCGACTTCAGCCCCAGGATGTGATGAGCCGACATCGAGGTGCCAAACACCGCCGTCGATATGAACTCTTGGGCGGTATCAGCCTGTTATCCCCGGAGTACCTTTTATCCGTTGAGCGATGGCCCTTCCATTCAGAACCACCGGATCACTATGACCTACTTTCGTACCTGCTCGACCTGTCCGTCTCGCAGTTAAGCTGGCTTATGCCATTGCACTAACCTCCTGATGTCCGACCAGGATTAGCCAACCTTCGTGCTCCTCCGTTACTCTTTGGGAGGAGACCGCCCCAGTCAAACTACCCACCAGGCACTGTCCGCGACCCAGATTCATGGGCCTGCGTTAGAACATCAAACATACAAGGGTGGTATTTCAAGGACGGCTCCAGCGCAACTGGCGTCACGCCTTCAAAGCCTCCCACCTATCCTACACATGTAGGTTCAATGTTCAGTGCCAAGCTGTAGTAAAGGTTCACGGGGTCTTTCCGTCTAGCCGCGGGTACACCGCATCTTCACGGCGAATTCGATTTCACTGAGTCTCGGGTGGAGACAGCATGGCCATGGTTACACCATTCGTGCAGGTCGGAACTTACCCGACAAGGAATTTCGCTACCTTAGGACCGTTATAGTTACGGCCGCCGTTTACCGGGGCTTCGATCAAGAGCTTCGCTTGCGCTAACCCCATCAATTAACCTTCCGGCACCGGGCAGGTGTCACACCCTATACGTCCACTTTCGTGTTTGCAGAGTGCTGTGTTTTTGATAAACAGTCCCAGCCATCTGGTCACTGCGACTCCCAACTGCTCCATCCGCAAGGGACTTCACTGTCAAGAGCGAACCTTCTCCCGAAGTTACGGTTCTATTTTGCCTAGTTCCTTCACCCGAGTTCTCTCAAGCGCCTTGGTATTCTCTACCCGACCACCTGTGTCGGTTTGGGGTACGATGACTTGTAATCTGAAGCTTAGAGGCTTTTCCTGGAAGCAGGGCATCAATGGCTTCCGCACCGTAGTGCGTTCGTCTCGTGTCTCAGTGTTGTGTCTCCGGATTTGCCTAGAAACACCACCTACGCACTTTCACCAGGACAACCGTCGCCTGGCCCACCTAGCCTTCTCCGTCCCCCCATCGCAATTACAAGTCGTGCAGGAATATTAACCTGCTTCCCATCGACTACGCCTTTCGGCCTCGCCTTAGGGGTCGACTCACCCTGCCCCGATTAACGTTGGACAGGAACCCTTGGTCTTCCGGCGAGGAGGCTTTTCACCCCCTTTATCGTTACTTACGTCAGCATTCGCACTTCTGATATCTCCAGCATGCCTCTCGACACACCTTCGCAGACTTACAGAACGCTCCCCTACCACTTGCACTAAGTGCAAATCCGCGGCTTCGGTGCCTGGTTTGAGCCCCGTTACATCTTCCGCGCAGGCCGACTCGACTAGTGAGCTATTACGCTTTCTTTAAATGATGGCTGCTTCTAAGCCAACATCCTAGCTGTCTGAGCCTTCCCACATCGTTTCCCACTTAACCAGAACTTTGGGACCTTAGCCGGCGGTCTGGGTTGTTTCCCTCTTCACGACGGACGTTAGCACCCGCCGTGTGTCTCCCGGATATTACTTACTGGTATTCGGAGTTTGCATGGGGTTGGTAAGTCGGGATGACCCCCTAGCCCAAACAGTGCTCTACCCCCAGTAGTATTCGTCCGAGGCGCTACCTAAATAGCTTTCGGGGAGAACCAGCTATCTCCGAGTTTGATTGGCCTTTCACCCCCAGCCACAGGTCATCCCCTAACTTTGCAACGTTAGTGGGTTCGGTCCTCCAGTTGATGTTACTCAACCTTCAACCTGCCCATGGCTAGATCACCCGGTTTCGGGTCTACACCTTGCAACTAGACGCCCAGTTAAGACTCGGTTTCCCTACGGCTCCCCTATACGGTTAACCTCGCTACAAAATGTAAGTCGCTGACCCATTATACAAAAGGTACGCAGTCACCCCGAAGGGCTCCCACTGC
>NZ_CP026217.1:4812500-4970000 GCF_002934425.1 Aeromonas sp. ASNIH4
CATCGATCTGCTTGCGGTCGAGGAAGATCTGCCCCTGGGCGCCGATCGCCAGCATGATGCTGGAGGACTTCTGCGCCTTGGCCTGGCTGGCCTGTGGCCTGTGCACCTCGAGCCCGGCTTCGCGCACAAAGGAGGTGGTGACAATAAAGAAGATCAGCATGATGAACACGATATCCAGCATGGGGGTCATGTCGATCTGCACTTCGTCACGCTGGCGTTTGGATTGCCGTCTCATTGCATTACCTTCTCTTCTCGCAGGCCGTCCCGGGTCTTGGCCAGCGCACGCTTGGCCTGGCTCTCGAGCCGGCTGAGTAACAACACGCCGGAGAGCGCGACCACCATGCCAGCCATGGTGGGGATGGTGGCACGGGAGATCCCGCCCGCCATGCTCTCCGGGTTAAAGCGGTTGGCCGCGGCCAACGCATCGAATACGCCTATCATGCCGGTCACGGTACCCAGCAACCCCAGCATGGGGCAGAGCACCACCAGGGTGCGGATGAAGATCAGATGACGGTTGAGCTCAAGCTCGGCCTCGGCCAGCCATCGCCCGCGGATCGCCCGAGCGTGCCAGCTGTGGCGCTCGCTGCGGGCCTGCCAGCGGCCAAGCAGCTGGCGCTGCAGCGGGGCAAACCCCAGGTTGAGGTAGAGCAGCCGCTCGATCATCAGAATCCACATCAGCACCAGCAGGGCCAGAATGACCCAGAGCACCGGGCCGCCACGGCCCATGAAGCTCTGCAGCTGTTGCCAGATGTCGAGCATCATGCTGCTCGCTCCATCCCGTTGTTATTGCTCTCGGCGCGCTCAGCCAGAATACCGGCCACCTGCTGCTCCAGTACATTGGAGAGCTCGGTGAAGCGCGATTGCAGCAGGCTGTGGGCCAGGATCAGCGGAATGGCAGCCACCAGACCCTGTACCGTGGTGACCAGCGCCATGGAGATGCCGCCCGCCATGATCTTGGGATCGCCGGTGCCAAACTGGGTGATGGCCTGGAAGGTGCCGATCATCCCGGTCACGGTGCCGAGCAGGCCCAGCATGGGGGCGATGGCCGCGATCACCTTGACCATGCCGATGCCGCGCTCCATGCGAGGGGTCTCCTGCAGGATCGCCTCGTCGAGACGCAGTTCGAGGGTCTCCATGCTCAGCTCGGGATGCTTGTCAGCCACCGTCAGCACCCGGCCGAGGGCGTTGTCGGCATGATATTCACCGCTCTTGAGCTGGCGACGAACCCGACCCAGCTCGCGGGAGAGGCTCCACAGCCTTACCCCGGCGATCCCCAGGCCGATGGCGGCCAACAGCACGATAATGGCGCCGACCTGGCCGCCCTGCTGGACTTGCTGCCAGAAGGTAGGGGCCTGCGCCAGCATCTCCAGCAGGGTGCCGTGGGAGGGATCCAGCGGCAGCGCTTCCCCCTCCTGACCCTGATAGGCGGCCGCCGCGGAGAGCACGCTGCCGGGCAGACCCAGCACCGGGCTCAGGCCTTCGGCAGTGGGTTGCAGGAAGCCTTCACTACCCAGCAGAGCGAAGCTGCCGACCCGGGTCAGCGACTGCTCGCTGGCAGCCCCCTGGGCATCGAGCACCTTGCCGGTGAACTGGGCAACCCGGCCCGATTCACGGATCTCTTGCAGCAGGGTGGCGGGCAGCAGGGCGAGGGCGGCGCGATCCGGTACCTGCTTCTCCTGCGCCATGGCCTTGAGCGGGGCGAGGCGCTCGGGATACTGGCCCTCGACCGCGGATTCGCTCAGCAGCTTGACCGCATCGCTGGCCCCCTGACGGGTCACCGCGAAGATCTCGTTCATGTCGCCGGAGGCCTGCTCCCACTGGGCGTTGAGCTCCACCAGCTGCTTCTCGTTGCCGGCAAACTCGGCCGCCAGCTGCTTGCTGAGGCTCTGGGCCGCGGCCAGTTTGGCACGGGCACTGTTCAGCTCCTTGGAGACGGACGCTAGGTCCTGCTGGGCCTGCTGCTCACGAGCCTGCTCCTGCTGCTGCCAGGCTTCCTCGGCAACGGCGGCAGTAGTGCCCAGAGAGAGGGCAATGGCGAGGGGGAACCACTTCATGGTGATGCTCATGACTGGGCCTCCTGACCACGGCTGACGGAAAGGGGGACATTCAACAACTGGGGGACCTTCTTGTCGGCAGCCATCTCCAGCGCCTCGGCGATGGGAGAGAGCCACTGGCTGTCGAGAGCCTGCCATTGCTTGCTCTGCACAGACCAGCGCCACGCCTGGGAGCGATCGGCGGTCATCGCCAGCAGGGAGACCCGGCCCACCGCCAGCACGTCGACTCGGCGCGGTGCGCCGTCCAGCGCCAGCTCGGCAGAGTAGCTATCCAACCGGCTGCCATATTCGGCTTCGATCTGGTAGGCCTGCAGCAGCTGGCGGAACTTCTCCGCCTCACTCACGTCGGCGCGGGCCAGGGTCGCTTTCAACTGTTCAACCCGCGCCAGGCGATCTTCCTTGCGCAGCGGCATGTCGTTTTGCACCAGCTGCTCCAGATCGGCCTGCATCTGCAGCATCAGCGGGATCAGGCCCTGCCGGGTCTCCTGTACCGCCTCCAGCTGCTGACTCAGTTTGCCCAGCTCATTTTGCTGATCGGCCACCAGAGACTGCATGTAGCGGTTGTAGGCTTCCAGATCACGCAGTTGCAGCTGGGCATTTTGCAGCTCCAGCCGGGCGGCAACGGCCGCATCGGCGGCTTTTTCCACGCGCTGCTGGGAGGCTTTCCCGGCGGCGATGCTGTTTTTCAGTGCCGGTGCGACCAGCTCGTCGGCGACAGTAGCGAAGTGGACTGACAGTGGCAACAAGGCCAAACCCCAAAACTTATTCATGATATAAATCTTAACAATGATAACTATTCTCATTGTCTCAAAGAGTGGGGGCAGTGGCAATCAGATGATTTTGTTGGCCTTCGGCCGAAAAAACAGGATAATTTTTAAGCAAGCACGGGAGTCACTGGCGTTGGTTCTCACCACACCAAATTAATAAATAAAAAATATCTTTTCGATCAATGTGATAGAGATCGAAAAAGGAGAAGTTCATGTTCAACGATGCGATCTGGGAACACATCGATCGGTTCACCAAGGCCAAGAAGACCAGCGACATCCAGCAGCAGCTGGAGCGCTTCAGTCATCAGATGGGCTTTGATTACTTCCGTTTGCTGATTATTTTCCCCATCAGCATGCAGAAATCCCATGTGGCGTTGTTCAACAACTGCCCCACCAGCTGGTTTGATGCCTATTCGGAGCGGCACTACCTGACCCAGGACCCGGTCGTCTTCCTGGGGCTGAAGCAGACCCAGCCCATCTTCTGGAACAAGCTCGACTGCGACTCTCCGTGGCTGCCCAGCGCCAGCCGGGAGGTGATGAACCTGGCCGCCGACTTCGGGGTGAGAAACGGCGTCTCCTTCCCGCTGCACACGCCGCAGGGGGAACACGGCATCCTCTCCTTCATCAGCAAGGAGAAGTCCAATTCCGATCTGATGTTTGAAAACGTTCCCTTGCTGTCGTTCTGCGCCAGCTACATCTTCAACTCGGCGCTGCAGCTGATAAAGAGCAGGCCGGATCTGATGAAGTATCTGACCGAGCTGTCGGATCGGGAGAAGGAGTGCCTGTTCTGGGCCAGCGAGGGCAAGACCTCCTGGGAGATCGCCACCATCCTCGGCATCAGCGAGCGGACCGTGAACTTCCACCTCAATCAGGTCACCAACAAGACCGACTCGAAAAACCGCAACCAGGCGATCGCCAAGAGCATATCCAGCGGCATCATAGTGCCCTCGCTGGACGACGTGACCATCACCAACCTGCGGCTGTCATAACGGCCACCGAGCCAGACAAACAAAAAGAGCCGCAATGCGGCTCTTGTATGCAAGTAATAAAGTATCACACCAAATTGCGCTGTAAGCATTGATATTGATAATAAAGAAACAGGGCCATAACAACAAAGTATCATACCAACTCACGAACTCGATCCAGAATACGTGAATTATTCGAGGAATAAAGGATCATACTGGATTGCAGCTTTCCTTGAGCAGGGCGGCTTAACTACATTGCCGCTTCAAGGGGACGTTCATCCCATTGATTCATCTCAAATCTGATTGCCGTGCATATGTTTTTGAGAATCCTCCAGCTCTTGTCACTGCGGATGCTGCATTACATCAATGCACAGCTACTGACTGCATCTGTGTTTTGACGTATTGGTAAATCACCTCGGCACGGGCCTCTATGTCCTCGCTGGAGCATTCATCGGGCATTCCTTCCAGCATGCGGTCAATGATTGCCACCTTCATTTTGGCCTATGACGAGTGCTCCCAGTAGCGAGAAAGAGAAATCGGCATCAGCGACTCCACCCCGATGACAATGCCTCTGCCTGCTGAAGTACGGTTTGTACCGCTGTATCTTGAAGATCAGGCGGATAGCCATATTTTCGCAAAATACGTTTCACCATTACCCGCATCCGTGCGCGAGCGGACTCTCGATGGGCCCAGTCGACTGACACATTTTCACGCAGGCTCATTAGCAGTTCATGAGCGATAAGTTTCAGCTTATCGTCACCCATCATTTGAATGGCGCTCTCATTCTCGGCCAACGCATCATAGAAAGCGATCTCATCCTCGGACAACCCTTGCTCTTCGCCGCGTTGACGGGCTGCGCGGATGTCCTTGGCCAGTTGGATTAACTCCTGCAGCACCTCAGCGGTGGTGATGGCGTTGGCGTGGTAGCGCGCTACCGCATCCTCTAGCCGCTCCGAGAATGCCTTGGTCTGCACGACGTTGGCCTTGCTGCGTGAGCGAATGCCGTCGTTGATCAGCTTGCGCAAGGCTTCCAGCGCAAGGTTCTTCTTCTCCATCTGCTGAACTTCGGCGAGGAATTCGTCCGAGAGGATGGAGATGTCCGGGCTCTTGATACCCGCAGCGGCCAGGATGTCGACGATCTCGGTTGAGACCACCGCGCGGCTGACAATCTGCTGGATCGCCAGCTCGCGTTCTTGCTGGGTCACGCCGGAGCCAGTACTGCTCTTGACCAGCGCGGCACGGATGGCCTGAAAGAAGCCGACCTCCTCCCGGATTTCGCGTGCCTCGTCAGAAGCGGATGCCAGTGCGAACGCCTTGGACAAGGCCAGCACGGCGTCTTGGTATCGACGGTGAGCGTTCTTCTTGCCTTCTTTGGTCTTCTCTTTCGCAGCCAGCTTCTGTTGCAGGTCGAGAATCCACTCGATGGCCCCCGCCATCATCGCTAGGCGCTCCTGTGGCGTGCCGCTCATCGCGGAGACGTAGTCGTAGCCGTGGTACATGTCCCGCACGACCTCGTACTTCTCCATCATCACCGCGATGGCCTGCGCTTCGTCGACGCCGGTGTTTTCCTGATCGTTCTTCGAGTACTGCTGCAGCGCCGACTTCAGGTTTTGCGCGATACCGATGTAGTCCACGATCAGCCCGGCAGGCTTGTCGCGGAACACGCGGTTCACGCGCGCAATCGCCTGCATCAGTCCGTGGCCCTGCATCGGCTTGTCAACGTACATCGTGTGCATACACGGTGCGTCAAAGCCTGTCAGCCACATGTCCCGCACGATCACCAGCTTGAGCGGGTCTTTAGGATCGCGGGCACGCTTGGCCAGCAGATCGCGCCGGGCCTTGTTGCCGATGTGCTGCTGCCACTCCTGCGGGTCGCTCGCTGCGCCCGTCATCACGATCTTGACCGCTCCCGCGTTGTCATCGGCGCTGTGCCAGTCCGGGCGCAGCTTGACGATCTCGTCGTAGAGCTTGACGCAGATGCGGCGGCTCATGCACACCACCATCGCCTTGCCATCGAGGGCTGCAACGCGATCCTCGAAGTGGGCGACCATATCCTTGGCTACCAGAGCCAGGCGCTTGTCGCTGCCAACCAGGGCTTCGACCGTTGACCACTTCTTCTTGAAGCGCTCTTGGTCGGCCTCGGATTCCTCCTCGGTCAATTCGTTGACCTCGGCGTCGATCTTCGGCTTCTCTTCCTCGTCGAGTTCAATGCGCGCCAACCGCGACTCGTAGTAGATCGGCACGGTCGCGCCGTCCTCGACAGCACGGCTGATGTCGTAGATGTCGATGTAATTGCCGAACACCGCTGGCGTGTTGACGTCGTCCGCCTCGATGGGCGTGCCGGTAAAGCCGATGAAGGATGCGTTCGGCAGGGCGTCTCGCATGTACTTGGCAAAGCCGTAGGAGATTTCGCCGGTCTTTGCGTCCACCTTCGCCTTGAAGCCATATTGGCTCCGGTGCGCTTCGTCCGCGATGACAACCACGTTGCGGCGCGTGGTGAGCGGCTCCGCAATCTCGCCGAACTTCTGCAAGGTGGTGAAAATCACGCCGCCAGATGCCCGACTCAAGACCTTCTGAAGATCTTCGCGGCTCTCGGCCTGCACCGGCGTCTGCCTGATCAGGTCGCGGCACATCGCAAAGGTCGAGAAGAGCTGGTCGTCGAGGTCGTTGCGGTCAGTCAGCACCACCAACGTCGGGTTGGCCATCGCCGGGTGTTTGACCAGTTGCCCGGCGTAGAACGCCATCAGCAGGCTCTTGCCGGAGCCTTGGGTGTGCCAGATGACGCCCACTCGCTGATTGCCCTGTGGCGAGGACGCAGTCACCGTGCTGTTGACTGCGTGTCGCACCGCGTGGAACTGGTGGTAGCCCGCGATGATCTTGGCGAGCCCGGAACCGGTTTCGCCGAAGACCGTGAAGTGACAGAGCAGATCGAGCAGGCGACGATGCTCGAACACGCCTTCGATCAGGGTCGAAAGTTCCGGCGCACCTTTCGGGGCAACGTCTGTGCCGTCGGTGGTGCGCCACGGCATGAAGCGCTCAAGGTCTGCCGAGAGTGAACCCACCCGGGCCGCAATGCCGTCCGACGTGACCAGCAGCGCGTTGGTGTTGAACAGCGCCGTGATTTGCTTCTTGTAGGTCTGCAGCTGGTTGAACGCGCCCAGCAGATGTGCCCCGGCGCTGCCCGGCGCTTTCAGCTCGATCACGCCCAGAGGCAAGCCGTTCACGAACACCACCACATCGGGCCGCCGGTTGTTCTGGCCGTTGATCACCACGAACTGGCTCACCGCTAACCAGTCGTTCTGCTCTGGGTGTTCGAAGTCGATGAGCGCGACCTTGCCTGCCGTCAGCGTGCCGTCGTCGGCGTAATACTCTACGTCCACGCCTTCCGTCATCAGCTTGTGGAGGCGGCGGTTTTCTTCGAGCAATGAGGGCAATTCGGACTGCGTCACTTTCCGAATTGCATCCTGACGCGCGTCCAGTGGCAAACCAGGGTTCAAACGCGAAACGGCGTCCTCGAAGCGCCTCTTGAGCACGACCTCATCGTGGCTCTCACGCTCCGGGCGGTGTCCATCGGGGCCGATGTCCTCCTCGCGTTCGATGCTGTATCCCAGCCCTCCCAACTGTTCCATTAATGCCTGCTCTACGGCGGCCTCCGACAGAAACGCCATTACGGTTCTCCTTGTTCTTCGATGGGCTGAATCGCCACCAGCTTCAATAGCCCGTCGTAATGCTCACGGTCGACAGCCATCATCATTTCGAGGGTGTCGCGCAACACGGGTTGGGTCTCTGCAAGTAGAGAAAGATCGTGTCCCGGATCGGCGATTGCGCCAGCATGTGAGTACGTGTTGAGCAACCGGAGGATGCGCGTCTTCTTCGCGCTGTCGAAATCCACCCGCTCGAGTCGTGGGCCGAGATCCCCGCTCATCTCGGGGAAGCGGAAAGCGAGGAAGGCCTCGATCAATCGGCGCGCGACGTTGGGCAAACCGTAGTGGTGTTCCAGTTGGACAACGTCATTGCGGTGAGCCTCCTCGTAGACGCGCTTGAACAGGTACTGGTACTCCGATTCGTACTTCTCAAGCAGAGGATCAAGATGGCCTAACTCGCTGGTGCGAGACCCATCCGCGTGACGCCGGGTACGAAGCAGAAAGAACCGAGCGGGCCGGTCTTCGACCTTCTTCTTTCGTTGCCCAGGCAGGTGATGGAACCAGTTCTTCACCAACCGGAAAAACGAGAAGCTGTGCGTCAAGATGAAAAGCTGCCCGGCCTCCTTGGTACGATCCTTCATGTAGCCGAAGGCCGAGAACAGTGCGTTGTCATCGAGGCTCGACACCGGGTCATCAATGACGACAATCCCATTCTTCAAGTCGAATGCTCTGTCCTGCAGCGCCTTGAGGAAATAGAGGAATGCAATCGCCGTGCGCTCTCCATCGCTCAAATGCGCTACGTACTGGCCGCTTCGGGTCAGCGCGTATCCGGTGCCCTTCACCTCGAAGCGCAACTCGTCTCGCCCAAGGTAGGCGCATAGCTCTGCAGTCAGCTCGTCAGCGGGGCGGCGATGTTCGAGGATCGCGCGTTCCAGCTCATTGATCTGCGTCTGGGTTTCTGTCTGCGTAGCCTTTATGCCATCCAGTTCGGCGGTCGCGGTCTTTGCAGCACCGGAGAGCTGGACGAACTCGGCGTGCGCCTCCGCGACATACGAGGCTTCAAGCTTCTTGCACGCACTGTCGACCGACGCCGTGAACTCTGCGGAGATGCGGTTGTGCTTCTCCACGATCCCATTGAATGCGGCGACTGAGTCGGTAATCGAGGAGGGTCTCGCCGCTGCTTGTGCCTGCGTGGCGGTAGGTGCGAACGGCTGATCGCGCTTGGCCTCGACACGCGCGATGAGGGCATCGAGCACGGCTTGGGTCTCTGACTGCGCCGTCAACACCATTGCGCACGCAGGGGGCACTTCGGGCACGAGCGCTTCATAAAAGCGCGAAACATCCGGCAGTGACAGTGAGGCCGCAGTCTGCTTGGCCGCCTTCAGCTTCGAGAGAAGAGCCGACAGATCTTTCTGAAATCCCGCGAAGGCGTCGTTGAAGTGAGCTTCGAGCGCGGCGCGACGCGCTGCCTGAAGCGGCTGCTGGCAGAAGCGGCAGGTGTCGGAGGCGTGCTCGCCCGAGTGCAGATGAAGCCCTTCTTGCACCCACGCGGCAAGCTTGGCATTGCTGGTCAGTTCATCGAGCGTCTGCGCGACGACGGAGCGACCGACCAGCGTATCTACTTCACTCGTCAACGTATCAAGTTCGATAGATGGCGCAACAACCTTGCCGACAATGGGCTTTGGCTGGGCGTTCTTCTGGCTGTGGAGCTGTGCTTTCTGCTCATCGGAAAGAGTCGCGGCCGCCGCCTGCTGCGCATCCATTGCTTCAACGGCACGCCTGAAATTTCGCTTGTCGTAATTGTTGTAGGTCTGGCTGTTCGCGGTGGTCAACAGCTCCTTGATGAGCTTCGCCTTGTCCCTGCAGAAATCGTCCAGCTTCGACTCCGCTCTTGTCTTGTCGGCCTGAGCAGTCCGCGACTTGATGTCGGTCGTGGTAAGTTCCTTCTTGAGCTGCTCGACCCGTGCCTGCTTCTCGATGCTGTCTTCGCCGAGAAAGTAGATCGGCGCAATGCCGCCCGTTTGTGACAGGGTGGCATTGATGAAATCCCGGTTGAAGACGCGCACTTGGGGCAGTTGCGCCGAAGCGAAAGCGGAGCCTGCGACCTTCGTTGTGCCGTCGATCTCCAGTGCCGCTTCACCTTCGAGGAGCGCGGTCTTCTTCTCAACCAGCGAAAGCAGCCATGACAGCGTCGTCTTCCCGCTGCCGTTCCATCCATAGATGACATTGAACTGCGCAAACGGGTGTAGTTCTGTTGGCCAAGCAAAGTCGCGGAACACGCGGAGCCGCAGCTTGGCGATGCGAGTCAACTTCATGTCGACTCTCCTTGTTCTTCGACCGGCTCCACAGCCGGAGCAGGTGCGCCGCGCGCAGCGTTCAGCGCTTCGACATAGGCATCCCGATCCAGTTGGTAAAGCAAACGGCTGACTTCGATGTTGATGGGCAGCTCATCGCCGCCAGGCAATAGAAAACGTAAAGTTGGTGAATCGCCGTCCTCGGCGTCCAAAGCTAGCCCCACGTGCGCATCGATCAGTGCGTTGTCTGTTGCGAATCGCTCCCACGGCTCGCGGGAGCTGCTCGGGTCGAGCTGCGCATCCAGATAGGCCTGATGCAGAAAGGCCACGATGGCATCAGCCGCCAGCACGGCACTGCGTCGGTGGTGCTCTGCCAAGCGCGCCAGATACGGATCTTTGCCATGGCTGGCAGGGCCCGCCTTGTTGCGCAGGTCGTTCAGTGCATCGGCCAGCTTGTGATGGCTGGACACTAGCTTCTTGAACTTGTCATCGCGCACGTCGCCCAGCTTGAGCGCGCGAATCGCCGAACTCAGCCAATCCGACAGCGAGGGCGTTTCCTGTACCGGTTTCAGCGGAGCTTGCGGGGTATGGAAGCTGTCAACCACCACCCGGCACACCACCTCGACGACGGTCTTGGCGCAGTCGATGCACGCATCGTTGTTCTGCTCCAGATTGCGCTCCATAGCATCGAAGGTTTGCTGCAACATGGGCGCGTCGTGCCAATAGCCGCAGGCCTCGCGGATGCCAGGGCACCAGTCAATAGTCATTTCTCGATGCCCACTATATGTATACCGAGTGCTGCAGACTCCCGTTGAATGAGCCACCTGCGACAACGATCATGCAGTGACTGATGGAAGCCTTTAATTGTTGACCCCCATATCAGCCCCCCAAGCGTGAAGATAAACAAAATACTCAGAATTGATGGGATGGCCCACTGCAATAACTGATTCTCAAATTTGAACCCTAAACTTGCAGCTACTCCAACAGCGAGCACGACGACGACGCCAATGGAAAATGACCATGCAACACGCCCAGCTGTCCGATCTGAGCGCCAGTAAATTCGCTGCTGGATAAGCAGTTTTTCGTTACGCTCCGCGACGAGTTTTTCTTGTGTTTGATTATGGGCTCTCTTTTCTGCAGAGAGCTTATCGTTCTCTTCACGCTTTATTTCACCGGTGACGCGGTCTAGTACTGCGGTAATTGTCTGTTCACTCAGCGACTCCTCCTCACCGAGCGTCAAAGACATAAGTTCTTCTTGGGCTAACTGGCTGCTCCGAAGGAGTTGTAGATCTCTGGCTGTAATGGTTTTCTGCCTTTCAAGCTTCTCAACTTCTGAGAGATATTTATCCCATATCGCCTGCGAAGGCTGGAGAGCGGCATATGAAAAGGCGAGAACCTCTCGCATCGGAATGGAGGGGGCTCCCATGGGAGCCTTTAACCATGCCATGTTGGCCAAACTGAAATCCGTAATAACTGTTGATACCTCGCGAGATTCCTGGTGCTTGTCGCCATACCGAAATGCAGCTCTCGCGAATGCTGTGTTGCATGTGACAACGACAGCCTTGCACTTTTCAACATTCTGCGGAGAGGAGTGCGCCCTTAGCACATAGATGCTGCGGACAGAATTAATGTCATAGTCCTTGGCGTAAGGATTCGAGTACTGAAGCTCACCATCAAGAGTTTTTGAGAAGGCCGTCTCATCAATTTGGAAATTCGCTACGTATCGAGGCGTTGGGATAACGTTAACCTTGGATTCGCTCAGTTTTTCATCAACTTGACCCGCCAGCATTAGCATGTCGGATTTTGTTGTTCCTCGTTGGCGAGCTTCGGCAACAATTGCACCACGCCCCCTGAAGGACTCAATGTGACTTGCTGCACCTTTGATCACACTTTCCAGCTCGTTGCGAGAGTGTTCAAATGCTCCGACACGCCCACCAAGTGAAATCAATAGTTCTATTAGATCGCTGATCGAGTCCTTCTTGGCCTCTCCTTCCAGCCCGAGAAGTCGAACGAGAAGAGGTGTATCCAAATAAAACGTTACACCGTCATATGTTTTTGGCAGGCTCTGAAGATCTGGACATAAAAGGGCATTCGCCAGCATGTGCCCCTGAACAACGATAAGGAAACTATCGAATCTCTCGGGGTCGCTCTTCTGCAGGTCCAGCACGTATTTGCTGACCAGAACAATTTGAGCATTGTGGTGCCCTTCGATATCGGGTATTGCAGTTCCACGAAGGTATGCCCGCAAACATTGGATGTCGAATTGTGAGAGAAATGCGCGTACCGCTACATCTGCTTCGTCATCGGTTGTAATTGGCTTGGCTGTCGTCTTCGAAAAAACACGCAATCCCGTTAATACTGCGTTGATGTGTCGCTCAGCACTGGCTTTTTCTGCGCCGATCCTTGGATCTGCTAGTGTCCCCGTCACCTGATAGACACCGTCTTTTTTTTCGATCGGATGGTTTCTAGACAAGCGCTTAAGCACCACTTGAATCGCTCTTGCCGGTATTTCCATCCCGAAGTCGGAGCGAATCCAGTCCTTAACCACAGCATCGGTTACCGGGTTGATTTGATGGTCAACTAGAACCTGAAGAATGAATGGTCGCAGATAGTCGAGATAGTCATGCCCTTGGTCGACATGGACCTTCAGCATGGCGAGGCTGGTCAATGTTGATGAGGTCATCAAGCGATTCCTCTCAAATACTTGTCAGCGTCGCCGACACGCAGCTCGCCAGAGATGAGTTTGGGCAGCAGGGTGTCACGGAGTTGGGCGAGGGAGCGGGATTGCTGCGCATTGCTGACCAGTTGATCGAATAGCGGAGCAATCGCGATGTCAAACTTCTTCATTCCCTCCGGAGACGCAACAGCGACCCGGGCATCTGTCAGATGCTTGCGCTGAATGTGACCCATGGTCGTCGCTTTGTCGGCGGCAATTGCACGGAAGCTCTGCAAATGATGGCGAGTAGCGAAGAAGTAGAACCACTTCGGAACCGTATTGGACGTCACCTTGAACAAGTGCTGATTCAACGCGCCCCGCCCGCCGTTCCACACCTCGACCTCAAGCGAGCCTGACCACGAGAACAGTACGTCGCCATCGACTACGACATATTCAGGCTTGATTCGGGCGCTTGCCCGGTCTGCCCCATTTGTGTTCCCGGCGCGTAGCTGCGCGATCTTGATGACCGGCAGAAACTCGTCGTCGCCTTCCGGCGGGAACTTCTGTAGTGCAAGACCGTTTAGATAGTTCGCAATCGAATCCAGAGAGCGCATTTCCCACCCCTCCGGAATCTCACCCAACTCTGATTCGACCAGCCGGTCGGGAAAGAGGTCGTAGAGGTGCGCGGGCATGCCGGGTAGCGACTGGCCGCGCTGCCAGCGGCCTTCGATCTTGGCGCGCACCGGCTCGAAGTCCACGAACCACGCTTTGAACAGGGTGCGGGCCATCGCCTCCAGCGTTTCGTTCGCTCGCCGGTTGAGTTCGATCTTGTCGTCCAGGGTGCCGAGGATGTGGGCGATAGCACGTTGTTCACAAATCGGCGGGCAATTCAGTTCAATTTTGTTGAGATTGCCTTGTGTCAGCTTCGGCATCACAGCGCCTGTAAGGTAGCCACTAATGTCCGTCCCCGCGATGGCATACATTAGGAACCGAGTGTCAGCCTTGTCGTTGCCTGTGACAATGTGCGCGTGATTGTTGACCCACGATTTCCCACGCGCCATGAAAGCAATAGGCGTTTGCCGAGTTCGCAAATTTTCACCGTCTTCAGCAATTAACAAGTAATCGCCGTCGAATAGGTAACCGTCAACATAATCAACAATTCCTGAGGCTCCGTAGTACGGATAGGGCCCGGGACGCCTGTCTGATTCTTTTACCGGCTTGCGCTTGCCATCGTGGTTAACGGTCAGATCACCAAGCAAAGCTGTGCGCCACTCACTCACCATACCCAAGCTCCTTCAGATTGGCCTCAATTGCCGCATCCAGCTTGGTCGCTGCTGCCCGCTGCTCACGCCACTGCGCGGAGAGCCGTGCCATTTTTTCTTCGAAAGGCTCGCCGTCGTCCTCTTGTTCCAATGCGCCTACGTAGCGCCCCGGTGTCAGCACGTGGCCGTGCTTGCGGATGTCGTCCATTGATGCCGACTTGCAGAAGCCCGCCACGTCAGCGTACTGGCCTGCGCCTTCCTCCCCACGCCAAGCGTGATAGGTGTCGGCGATCTTCTGGACTTCCTCGTCGGTGAGTTCGCGCCGGGTTCGATCCACCAGTACGCCCAGTTTGCGGGCGTCGATGAACAACACTTGCCCGCGTCGGTCGCGCAGACCCTTTCCAGGGTTTTTGTTGCGAGCCAGGAACCATAGGCAAGCGGGAATCTGCGTGGAGTAGAAGAGCTGACCGGGCAGAGCGACCATGCAATCCACCGCATCGGCTTCGAGCATGGCCTTGCGGATGTCGCCTTCGCCGGACTGGTTGGAGCTCATCGAGCCGTTGGCCAGCACCACGCCTGCCGTACCGTTGGGCGCGAGGTGATGGTAGATATGCTGGAGCCAAGCGTAGTTGGCATTACCCACGGGCGGCACGCCGAACTTCCACCTTACGTCCTCACGCAGTCGGTCGCCACCCCAATCGGAGATGTTGAATGGGGGATTGGCGAGGATGTAGTCGGCCTTTAGGTCGCGCAGTTCGTCCTTGTGAAAGCTGCCCTCGTTGTTCCAGCGTATGTCGGAGTCGATGCCGCGCACAGCCAAGTTCATCTTGGCCAGCCGCCACGTGGTGTAGTTCGACTCCTGCCCGTAGATCGCAATGTCGCCAATGCGGCCTCCGTGCTCCTGAACGAACTTCTCCGACTGCACAAACATTCCACCCGAGCCGCAACACGGGTCGTACACGCGGCCCGTGTACGGCTCCAGCATTTCGACCAGTACACGTACCACGGAGCGCGGCGTGTAGAATTCGCCGCCGCGCTTGCCTTCGGCACCGGCGAACTGGCCGAGGAAGTATTCGTACACGCGCCCGAGAATGTCCTTGGAGCGGTCGCCTTCCTCGTTGAGCGCAATGCCGGAAATCAGGTCGATCAGCTCGCCCAGCATCACCTTGTTGAGTGCGGGTCGGGCGTAGTCCTTGGGCAGCACGCCCTTGAGCGACTCGTTGTCCTTCTCGATGGCGCGCATCGCGTCGTCGATCAAGGTGCCGATGGTGGGCAGTTTGGCGTTGGCCTGCAGGTGCGACCAGCGAGCCTCCTTCGGCACCCAGAACACGTTGTCGGCAAGGTACTCGTCTTTGTCCTCGGCGGCCTGTGCGTCTTCGGCCAGCAGCGCCTTGTGCTTGGCCTCGAAGGCGTCGGAGATGTACTTCAGGAAGATAAGTCCGAGCGCGACGTGCTTGTAGTCGCTTGGTTCCATGTTGCCGCGCAGCTTGTCGGCGGCCTTAAAAAGGTCGGCCTCGAAGCCGAGGTTGCCCCCGTTGCCGTTTTTGGCGGTGTCGTTCTGTGCCATCGTGTTCTTATCCTTTGCGTAATGTCTTTGCTGCCGGGGCTTGATACCCCGGCGCGAGCTTTGCGTTCTCAACGCCGTACAGCGCCAGCGGATCGCTGAGCCATAGGCGGTACTGTTCTTCCTTGAGACGGTGGTCGGGCGAGCAGTCCACGCTCCAGCGCAGCAGCATGTAGCCCGCGACGGCGGCGCGAACGCGCATCCGAATCGAGCCGTCGGTCATCCCGTAGTCCATCTTGATGATCTCGGGGCGTTCAAGGCGCGGGTGCGGCACGAAGTCCAGTTCGACGATGCGCGTCCACTGGATGTCGTTGTCCGGCCGTTCGTTGGCCTGTAGCTCCTCGTCGAGCAGCGTTGGCGCTTCGATGCGGGTGACGACGAAATCCCGAAACTCTCCGCTCTTGCGATCAAAGGCCCGGACGTGCCAGCGCAGGCCGGTGTCCACCAGCGCGAAGGGAACGATGACGCGCTCGGACTCACCGCTGCTCATCGAGTGGTAGCGGATGGCTACTGGCCGCTTGGCATGGATGGCCCGGCAGATCGGAGCCAACACATCCATCCGAGGGCAGTTCAGAGCCACAGGAGACTCGCATGGCAGCATCGGCTGCGAATCGACGTTCACACCATCGCCAAACCCAAGCGCGAGCGTCGACAAAACACGTTGCGTCGCATGCTCGAAAATTGGAACAAACGCCTTGCCTATGCGGTAGATCTTGTTGCTACCATCGAATTCAATGTTCTGCGGTGCGATTTCCCGGTAAAGAGCCAGATCGCGCGTTGCCCCTGCCGGCGCCACACCGAAGCGCTCAATCAGGTCCGGGCGCCCAATATCACCGAAGAAGTAGAGCAGGAAGTCGATGTAGGCCAGCCGCTCGCGCTGGGCAAGGCTCAAATCCTCGACCCGTTTAGAGGGTGAACTAATCATGTGCCGCAGCTACGAAATGAAAGGGGAATGTAGTGATGTGATCCATATAGCGCCATCATTGTCATCAAATTGATTACAATCATGCACCATCTTTACTATAACAACAAGATATAAAGCCTCAAATGTAGACATAGTTCGTTTTGTATTAAATCTCTTCAATACGTTAGATTGAAGTCATCCAACTGTGAAATCTTGCCGCCCAGTGCTCTATCGACTCTTCATGCAACTTGCCCTTATCCACGGATTTGGTCTGCGGGTGAGGAATGCCGGAATAGCCATCCTTGCCGCAGAGCATTTTTAGCCGCTGACTTGGCCAGTGCAGTGATTTCTGGGTTAACTCTTCTGCCAACAGCGTAAGCTGCTTGGGCCAATCCAGAGACGACTTCAGCCGTAATAGCAAAGTTGATAGAGAACAAACACCATCAGATGTATCGACTTCTAGGATATAGAAGGTGCGGCCCTGCAACTCCACCTCAACAACGGCCAGGCATCTTGGATTGCCATCCAAAAGCAGATGACGTTTACAACGGTAGAGCTTGGGTAGCTTGTGCAGTTGCTGGGAGCGAATGACGCAACCATGGGTTGCCACCAACTGCTCAAGCATCGACTGAAAACAATCAAACTTGTTGGCATATAGACGCAGATCATCGGTTTCATCCGCCTCTGCGGTCCACTCGGCACTGGGCAGAATCCCCCCAAAAACTGACTCTTCAGTACTTACGTCCTCTGATGCCTTGGAGCCAATCTCATCGTCAGTCTTACCCTTAGCTCCCTCCTGTTTTTTATCAGCAATTTTGCGTGTATTGAACGCTTTGGAAAACTCAAATACGACGGAGGGAGCCTGCAACAAAACAGGTTTAGTATTCACACTCGCATCCGCCCCATCATGGACCGAGTGGATGGGCGGGCGTTCAGCCACCAAACGCACAGCACCGTCCCCCTCTCCATGCACATACTCTCGCAACTTGGGATGGAAAAACTCTACTTCGTCTGGAATCGCAGCTTGGACGTTTCTTAGACTGGCTACCTCGTAAACCAGCATGCTTTGGGTTTGTTTATCAAATCGCCCCCGAACCTCAAAAGAAGCGGAGCGTAAAGGTGGAGGGGTAAACTCGAAATCCCAGTGCCGATATCCACTTTGTTCATAGCCATTCAACTTTTGACTACGACCAATGCTTTCGTAAGAGGCTCGAGCATCTGGGTCGATCAAGATCCAGCTCAATAAACGCCGCGATTCATAATCATCCAGAGACTTAAGTGGATAGCTAGAGGAGGGTAATACATTCACCCGGGCTACGTTGGGACCAGGATATTCAATCGAAAACTCACTTCTCAGATAATCAGGCTCGAGTGCTGAGCGAGAAAGATAGCCATCGTGTAAGAACAGTACTCTTGCCAGCTCTAGTTGGGGAAGATAGATCTGTATGTTGTTTGCCAAAAAACAGAAGCAGTGTTGACGTTTATCCATGGCGCGAATGGCCAAGGGAACAGGGAAATCACCTAAACATCTCCGTTGCCAAGTAGCCGAGCTATCGATGGTAAAAGAGAGCCGAAAACCCGCAGACTTATGCTTTTGTGTCGGATTCAACACCCGCTTACGAGCCAAAACAGGAAGATTCGAAACCCGCAGCGACCCGATTTCAGCTTGAGGAGCCAGATCCAGATTGATGCCCCACTGTGTGTTATTAACTCGCCGGAACAGAGAGCCGATTGCCAAAATGGTTGTATCGTCAGATACCTTTTCAAAACGGATATCCTGCATCAAGCCCCCAATACATCTCTCAATAGGCCATCAGCCAGCGAGGTTAATCGCTCATCACTCAATCCTGCCAAGCGAAGAAGTCGCCACCGGCGCAATGAATGCCCAGTCTGCACCAGCAATCTGGCAGCAAGAGCCAAACGACGAATCTGATAACCTGTAATATCTTCACAATATCGCTGAAAAAACAAGCGAGTAAGAGGCATAGAGCGCAAGTTTTTCTCAATCATGGCTCCCGAGGGGAGTTTCGATAGGTACCAATTCCTCGACAGTCGAGGGGAATCAAGCATCAACTCATGGCGATCAAGAATATGGAGTAATTGACGACAAGCCATGCGGTCCCGCTTTGGCCAATCGACCCGGCGATTCTCTCTGGCATGACCCTGATGGTGCTGCCGGTTAAATTCCAGAAACCAGCCTCGATCATGCCGATACAGCCAGGCATATAAGGCCTGATGAGATAAACGGGCCTGCTTCACCCCATGGCTTTCCAGCAACTGCTGCCATCTGGCTCGATACTCTGCCGATAGGCCGCTCCTTTGATCTGGAGGACAGGGATGGAAAGCATAAATGCCCGTTGGAATGCTTTGCACCTCGCCCAGCACTGTGTCCATGTCCCAAGACTCGGGTAACAGGCTATCCAGGACAACGATATGTTCCAGATAGCTGAAAGATTTTCGGTGCTTGCGAAAAATAGCCTGCAACCAATTACCCGAATCGATATGAAGCGCCAATCCATGCTGCTCTAACCAATCAGCCGACCAGCGAGCCATGACAAGCTCATGGATCGTTTGATGATTTACATGCCTCGCCTTGGCACAACCCACCAGATTGGCGAGCTGATGGTAAAAAGCACTCCATTGAGAAAACGAGGGCGATGTATCAGGTTGCCGTTGCAACAGAGTAGTCACTTGGCGAGTGATCCGGATGGCACGCGCATCCGCTACAGGCTGGGGCAATAAGGGACAAACCAACGGGGAGGCAGCAACAAACTGGTGGCGGTGGTAAGCATGGCGTTCAATGTTAGCCTCCAGTAAACCACCATGCTCCAAACAACAATCAGCCCCCATCACCTGCCATTGCCGTTGCCAGTAGTATTCACCATGATCTCTGCACTGATTTTGCAAACATTGCGGACAGTAGCGCAGGGCGTGAGACTGTTTAATTCGGGATGCCGCTACCCCCAGAATCAGATGAATGGCGCCTTGAGAATCTCCAGCCATCTGCTCAAGACAGTGACGCCTGCGCTCTTCAGTGGTAAATGGGGCATACAGAGGAAATAGCGTGTGCAGATAAGCCAAACGCGCAACATCAAGCCCCATACTCTCCGGTAATAATTGGACCAGAGGGGCCAGATGATTGGGCAGATCAACCGTTGCAATGACATGCCGGTTTGCAAAAACCTCATCTAGCAACTGCTTGGGGCTGGTTAATCCCAGGTGTATTCCGGCTCTGGCTACCAAGCTGTAAATCAGCTCATCTTGATAGGGAACCGGAAAGTTCAGCATGGCTAACCCATCCTTCTCAACCAATCATCCACATCAAATGTGATCCCAGCTTTCTTGAATGCAGGGTAGAGGAGGTTGCCCTTGCCACATTGGGAAAATTTGAAACGCAGGTCATCGGAGTGCAGCGTGTGCCACTCCTTCTGCCCAATGCCAGCAAGCTTGGGCTTAGTCTTTTTCTCTGGTTTTTCATCCAGGTTGTACCAATCAAGAACAATAGGCATCAATTCTCTGACGGACAGATTTGGATAGGAGCAAAAAGCGCGTTCAATTAACGGCACAATCAGTTCAGAATGACAGTCCATCCCCACAAGCAGGTTATGCAAGCGGATGGCCTGCTCATTGCCGCCATAACGGTTCTGATGTGATTCCTGAGAGGCTTTTGCCTCTTCAATCTTGGCACTCAGCACGAGGATCTTTTTGTCTATGTCCGGGATGCTCAGATCCGAATATCTGGCGATTAACTCAGGATCTCTGGAACGCAACGCAGCCAACATGGAGTGAACCGGCTTAAGCTCATCCTCATAAACCTGTCGCAACAACTGAGGAGAGATCCGTTCAACACGGGTGGCAATGGCTCGTAACTGAGCAAGAACAAAGAGTTTTACCACTATGTCCAACACCCCCTGAGACAGCTCGAACCAGCAATCCCGTACCTCATCAGACAAGATTTCCTCTCGTCGTTGCAGCCATTGGAACTGCCAAAGCTTATCGGTGAAGGCCATCCACTCTGTGAGTTTGAGCTGGTTGGTTTCCGGATCCACACTGGGCTTGGTTGCCTGCATCGGCTCCCAGAGCAATGACCCAAAACCGGCTCCACGCCTTGCCGATCTCAAATCCATTTCAAAGATAGGTCTCGCCTTGGGTGTGCCAACCATGACAACAGGCAAGCCGATCACATTCACCAGCGTCACGAAGAAGTTGAGCATCTTCTCCACACCACCGGAACGGCTCATGCTCAGATGCTGAATCTCATCGATGACCAGCACCCCAATTGCATGCACATTGGCAATTTGGCTCATCAAGGCCATCAGTGTCTCAACACTATGGCGCTTGAGTGCATACTTGCGTTCATAGTCGGTATGCAGCACCGCATCGATAGCCCTGAAGAAGTGATGACACAGGCTTTTCAGTGAACCATCATGGGGGCAATCCAGCTTCAGGTAGACGATCTGGGTAAAGTTGTATTGCTCGTGGTAGATCACCTGAGGGTAGGTTGCCAATATCCGGTTGATAGTGCTGCTTTTTCCGGATCCAGAGCACCCGATCAGAGACAGGCTGCGAGCGGTCGATTTAACCTGCTCGAACCGAAAAACATCCAGCTCGCCAGACATGACCCGCTCATAACCATTTTGCAGATGTGCATTCAAAGAACCATCTCTAAGATTACGTCCTACATATCCCTGCCGGATCATAATGGATAACTTTGACTCCAGTTGTAAGTGGCGGCTTATCGGTTGAAAAAAATCATCCAGTAACTGGGATATCACATGAACACGCCAAGGGCCGTCAACATAGATATCCTTTGGATCAAACTTGATGGAGCCGCTTAACCCCTGCTTTATCTGCTGCGTGGTCATGATAGGTGGCAACGCCTCTATCAGGGGGTTGCCACGGTATTGTTCTATGCCTGGGTCGTTGTAGACGGCCTTGGCCATATTGGCTGGTAATACCATCTAGTCGTCCTTGAAGAGCTCGTCGATATAATCCGGATACTTATAGTCATCCGCACCTGGAGAAAGAGGTATCACGGTTGCAGGCACAGCTGATGGCTCGGATGTTGTAACCGGCTCAGCGCGTTTTCTCTCTTCGTTCTTTGCCTTGGCTCGATTACCCCTGATAGCAGCAATGCGCTGACGATCGGACGCTTCCGGTGAGCCCTCAACTTTAACCTGGGCTTTCGCTTGCTTAATTTTTGAGTCAATCAGCTCATCAACTCTTCGCTTCTCGCGATCAGCAACCAGCTTACCCTCTGCCACAACAACCTTCTGTTGTTTGGTTATCAACCATACATCCCAGAAAGAACAACCACGGAACTCTCGGGAACGCTCGGTCAATCCACAGACCCAATATTCCGCACTGTTTTTTCGAGGAAGCAGATAGACCACATCAGCAACAGACGGATCATAAGCAACCTCTACTGATTCAGGCCTGGAGACATCCTTGCCCCTATGCAACCACCCCATTTTCAGAATTTCTTGGCAGGTGTAATACACACCAAAGACGCGAAGCCCCAGATGAGAAATAGTCGCCTGAGTTCTCGGCAGCAAACTGACCCGGAGAGCGTCCTCTGGAACCATACGTAACCGCCCTGACCTATGCTGCAATCCCCAGTTCCATAGCGATAATGGCGTCATAGGCAAATCGGCAGGCATATCGATATCTCGATCATAGGTTTCCAACACATGGTATCGGTTGTGAAACAAGATGGCCGACAGAATGATGGATGTGAACTCATGGATATTCAGCATCGCATCCAACCGGTAATCCTTTCCTCCCCGTTTCTTTATCGTGGTTCCAGTCACCACTCCAGGAGCAAAAGGTTTGAATACCGCCTGTATGGTTCTGAAAAAACGCTCAACTATGCCTTTGCAATCACCCCGAAAGGGAGGCGTATTCTCAATCCGGGTAGAGAAGCTTTTCTCCAAAGACTCGATCTGACAACCCAACAATTCGCCACGATCAGCCAATATGGCATCAGGGATACCTGTAACCGGCCAGTCAGATTCATCAATCTCTATACCAAACTGTTGGCAAAGCTTGATCTTGTCTGTCATGGCCATAGACAGGGTCTGCATTGCTGCCACATAGGAGGGATTCTCAAAACCGATGTAAAAACCAGCTACCATCCGGCTAAACACATCAATGACCATATAGACAATCGGGCGACCTACGATGTTGTGTCGATCACTATCAGAAACCAGATAGATATCAGCTATCGTTGCATCAATCTCATATCGGGACCCAGGACCGAGAGCTTGCGTGTTCGCTGTTGCCAGTAACGGCCTGATATCCTTGTTGTAATCTATCTTGCTGATTCTTTTCTTCAGTTTTTCAACCTGAGAGTATTCCCTCTTGAAGAAGTGTTTCATCTGCCAAATGGTGGGAAATTCAGATTCAGGTACACCGGGGTTATAGTTTTCATACATCCCCTTGAATTTGTTATGAGTTTCAGCAAATGATTTACCATTGTTGACCAGATAGTGTTTTTCTATCGCGGTGCGAAAAAGTCGCTCTATATGCTCATCAACGACAACACCGGCACCCGCGACCTTCTGTCTGGGACGACCAAGTTTTCCACCCTTTGAAATCCTCTTTTTGCCCTGAGCTCCGGAGTTTTTATAGTCAGGTAAGAGAGCATTCGGCGTCTGCCCCCGCTGCCAATAACGGCGGATGAGCCGGTAAAGCGTCTGCTTGGTTGATTGCCGAGCAGAGACAATCTCATTTACCACCCTTGTTCTTGCTCTGGAAAACAGACATTCCGGATTCGTTATCAGCGGTTGGATCAATTGGTAATTTGCATCACGCAGTTCTCTAGCCTTAGTCCCCTCATCAGGCTGTGCGTAGTAAAGCTTGGCATAGGGGTCTTCGATCCGCTGCAACACCTCATTATCGATAGCATCCTGTAATACCTGTCGCGATATCACAGAAGGAAATGCAGCCTCGTCATCCAGCGAAATCCAAACTATTTCATCCAGCTGTTCAGCCAGAATGCGGTAGGCAATCCCTTCAACGCTGATAACCTCATTGATTCGAAACACGTAACGCCCCCGACATCGCCTCAATATTCTCTAACTGCAAATCCCCGGCTTTCAACTTGGTCACAGGCGTCAAGATATCGAACAGGAAACAGCGCTGAGCCAGTAGCTGTCTAATCTCCAACAATGATTGCCCCATGGGTTGCTGGTAGGCCGTATCCAGCTGTTTGGCCACCTCAATTACGCTTCTCTCTGGATCATTCTGAAAGTGATGCTGATAAAACGCCGCTCGCTCCATCAGGACATCAATTTCTATCTCATCCCTTTGTGCCGGATAGAGCCAACTGATGTTTTGTGTAACCACGCTGGGAATGTCCTTCTCCGTGATCAGCCACCAGGGAACACCTTTTTGTAACCAATAGCGGCGTTCCAGCTCCAATTTCTCAATGGTTCTGGCATCACTCAGTGCTTCAGCATACTTGGCTTGCAATGCGAATTTGGGCTGGCTGGCGTCTGTGGTGTTGACGAGAAAATCTGAACTCATCACTTGCAGAACGCCGCGAACGGATGGGTGATCTATCCCAGACTCCAAAGCCAGAGCCTTGGTATCTTCCAACCGAAGAGGAAATTGCTCACGAATATCTACTGTTGAACGACTCCATTCCAAAAGCAGGAATACGGCCAACTCCAGATCTGACAACAAGTGGTGGGTTCGTTGCGATTTATGGCCAAAGACACGATGTGAACGACCTTGAGAGGATAGGTCTCTAACGGTTAACCATGGTTTGTAATCAGAACCATGCCCACTACCTCGCCCTTCACGTAGCCACTTTTGATTCAGCAACTCAGTATTGACGACCTTTTTCCCAGCCATGAAAAAACCGCCCAGCCATTGGCTCATAAATTGAGCTTAGCTAGAGCGGTTTTGATATGCAACTTTATTACTTAGTATGATACTTTATTACTTGGTATGAATCTTTATTACTCGAATACAGCTCTTTTTCATTTCCGGCGACGGCTTATTCCACCGTCACGGATTTTGCCAGGTTGCGCGGCTGATCCACGTCGGTGCCCTTGATGAGGGCAACATGGTAGGAGAGCAGCTGCAACGGCACGGTATAGACGATCGGCGCGATCATCTCTTCCACGTGATTCAGGCTCATCACCCGCATGGTCTCGTCGCTCTTGAAGCCGGCGTCGGCATCGGCGAACACATAGAGGATACCGCCACGGGCGCGCACCTCTTCCACGTTGGACTTGAGCTTCTCCAGCAGATCGTTGTTCGGCGCTACCACTATGATGGGCATCTCGGCATCGATCAGCGCCAGCGGGCCGTGCTTGAGCTCACCGGCGGCATAGGCCTCGGCGTGAATGTAGGAGATCTCTTTGAGCTTCAGTGCCCCTTCCATGGCGATGGGGTACTGGCTGCCACGGCCGAGGAACAGGCTGTGGTGCTTGTCGGCAAACTCTTCGGCCAGGGCTTCGATATCCTTGGCCAGCGCCAGGCTCTCCTTGATGCGCAGCGGCAAGGCTTGCAGCGCCTTGACCAGTTCGGCCTCGGCGGCGGCGCTCAGGTTGCCGCGGCAGTGACCGACCGAGGCCACCAGCATCAGCAGACCGGCCAGCTGGGTGGTGAACGCCTTGGTGGAGGCCACCCCGATCTCGGCACCGGCCCGGGTCATGAAGGCCAGATCCGATTCACGCACTAGGGAGGAACCCGGCACGTTGCAGATGGCCAGCGAGCTCATGTAGCCGGACTCCTTGGCCAGTCGCAGGGCGGCCAGGGTGTCGGCGGTCTCGCCGCTCTGGGAGAGGGTCACCAGCAGGCTGTTGGGGCGCACCACCGACTTGCGGTAGCGGAACTCGGAGGCGATCTCCACGTCGCAGGAGACGCCAGCGATCTCTTCAAACCAGTAGCGAGCCACCATGCCGGAGTTGTAGGAGGTGCCGCAGGCGACGATCTGGACGTGCTCGACCTTGTCGAAGATGGCGCGGGCGCCGTTGCCGAACGACTCGACTACCACGTGATCCGAACCCAGACGACCTTCCAGGGTATTGGTGATGGCCTTGGGCTGCTCGTAGATCTCCTTGAGCATGTAGTGACGGTATTCTCCCTTGTCACCGGCATCGTGGGAGAGCTCGGACTCCAGCTCCTCGCGCACCACGGCCTCGCCGTGGGTATCGAAAATGTGCACGTCGCGGCGGGTCACCTCGGCCACGTCACCCTCTTCCAGGAAGATGAAGCGACGGGTCACCGGCAGCAACGCCATCTGGTCGGAGGCGATGAAGTTCTCGCCGATACCGCGACCGATCACCAGCGGGGAGCCGGAGCGGGCCACCACCACGCGGCTGTCGTCACGGCTGTCCATCACCACGGTACCGTAGGCGCCGCGCAGCTGCTTCACCGCGACCTGCATGGCCGCCAGCAAGCTGGGGGCGGATTTCAGCTCGTGGTGCACCAGGTGGGCGATCACCTCGGTGTCGGTGTCGGAGCTGAACACATAGCCCAGCGCCTTCAGCTCCTCACGCAGCTCTTCGTGGTTCTCTATGATGCCGTTGTGCACCACCACGATATGCTCGGAGACGTGGGGGTGAGCGTTGCGCTCGGACGGCTCGCCATGGGTAGCCCAACGGGTGTGGGCAATGCCGGTACCACCGTGGACGGACTGCTCTTCCAGCGCCTTGGCCAGCTCGGCCACCTTGCCCAGCCGACGCACCCGCTGCAGCGGCTGGTTGGCGCTGAACACGGCGACACCGGCCGAATCGTAGCCACGGTATTCCAGACGGCGCAGGCCCTCTACCAGGATTTCAGCCACATCACGTTGGGCGACGGCCCCGACGATGCCACACATACACTTCTCCTTGAGACGTAAGACGTTAATTCGGTTGGATATTGGTTTGTTCAGGTCAAACGGCCACGGGGGCGCAAATCAGCTGGATCCCCCTGGCCTGAATCTGTTCTCTGGCCGCACTGGCCAGCCCCTCGTCGGTCACCAGGGTATGGATACCGGACCAGGGCAGTTCAAGATTGGGGATCTTGCGGCCGATCTTCTCGGACTCCACCATGACGATGACCTCCCGCGACACTTCGGCCATGACCCGGGAGAGGCCCACCAGCTCGTTGAAGGTGGTGGTACCGCGTTCCGGATCGATGCCATCGGCACCGATGAACAGCTGGTCGAAGTCATAGGAGCGCAGCACCTGCTCCGCCACCTGCCCCTGGAAGGACTCGGAGTGGGGATCCCAGGTGCCGCCGGTCATCAGCAGGGTGGGTTCGTTCTCCAGCTCGCGCAGGGCACCGGCCACGTTGAGGGAGTTGGTCATCACGATGAGGCCGCGCTTGTTGCCCAGCATGGGGATCATGGCGCTGGTGGTGCTGCCGCTGTCGATGATGACGCGATTGTGATCGCGGATCCGTTCGGCAGCGGCACGGGCGATCGCCAGCTTTCGTTTCGAAACTTGCTCGGGATTGCTCTCCACCACCATCTCGGAGGGCAGGGGGACGGCACCGCCGTAACGGCGCAACAGCAGGCCACCGGTCTCCAGCACCGCCAGATCTTTGCGGATGGTCACTTCGGAGGTGGCGAAGTGTTTGGCCAGGGCATCGACGCTCACTTCACCCTGCTCCTGCACCAGGCTCACTATGGTGTGACGGCGCTGCTGAGTATTACGTTTGGTCATCTTTAAGTTTCGATTCGAAAGAATGACGAAATATTAATACCTTTTTTGAAAAAATCAAACGGCAAATAGGATCCGATTTGGTTCGATGCCAGAATGGGGCAGCTGATTTGCGACGAGGATGCCATGCAAAAACGAACCATCTGGCTGGTGGAAGATGAAGCCAGCATCGCCGACACCTTGATTTACGCGCTGCAGACCGACGGTTTCGAGGTGGAGTGGTTTTCCCTCGGCCAGCCGCTGCTGACACGACTGGAACAGACGCGCCCCGACTTTCTGATCCTGGATGTGGGGCTGCCGGACATCAGTGGTTTCGAGTTGTGCAAACAGGTTCGGGCGCTGTGCGATACCCCGCTGATGTTTCTCACCGCCCGCAGCGAGGAGATAGACCGCCTGATCGGACTGGAAATAGGGGCCGACGACTATGTGGCCAAGCCCTTCTCGCCACGGGAGGTGTGCGCCCGGGTGCGGGTCATCCTGCGCCGCAGCCAGCCGGCCACGCCCCCGCCGAGCCAGTTGCTGGCGCTGGACGAGGAGCGGGCCCGCATCAGCTTTCACGGCCAGCCGCTGGCGCTCACCCGTTACGAATACCTGCTGCTCAAGACCCTGATGCAGGCGCCGGGCCGGGTCTACTCCCGCCAGCAGCTGATGGATCTGGTATGGAGCGGGGCGGAGGAGAGCCTGGATCGCACCGTGGATACCCACATCAAGACCATCCGCGCCAAGCTGCGGGAGCGGGATCCCCACGCCAACCTGATCCTGACCCATCGTGGGCTCGGCTACAGTCTGGAGTTGGCATGAACAGAGGGTGGTTTGGCTCCGGCCGGAGGACGCCATGAGGATCGGGCTGCAACTGCTGTGCGGGTTGGTGCTGATCTTCGCGCTGGCCGCCTGGTTCGTGCTGGAGATCTTCGTCGAGGAGATCAAACCCGGGGTGCGCAGCGCCACTGAAGATACCCTGGTGGACATGGCCCAGATGCTGGCACCGCTGGCGCTGGATGACCTGCAGGAAGGCAAGATGGCGGATGGCCGGTTGGCCAGCGCCTTCGCCCGCCTCAACCAGAGCCCCATCAATGCTCTGATCGACGGTCACCTCAAACAGCAGGCGGAGTACCGCATCTATGTGGTCGATCGCTGGGGCAAGGTGGTCTACGACTCGGACGGGGTGGATCTGGGCAAGGACTATTCACGCTGGAACGATGTCTATCGCACCCTGCGCGGGGAATACGGCGCCCGCAGCACCCGCAGCGACCCCGACGATCCCGCCAGTTCGGTGATGCACGTGGCCGCGCCGCTGCGGGAGGGGGACGACATCCTTGGCTCCCTCACCGTCGCCAAGCCCAACCGCACCCTGCTGCCTATGATAGAGCGCAGCGAACACCAGTTGCTGCAGGGGGCGGCCCTGCTGCTGTTCATCTCGCTGCTGATCGGCGCCCTGCTGGTGTGGTGGCTCAACCGCGCCATCGGCAAGCTGGTGCACTACGCCGATGCAGTCAGCCAGGGTCAGCCCGCCAGCCTGCCACGCCTCTACAGCCCGGAACTGGATAGGCTCGGTCGCTCCCTGGAAACCATGCGTCGCCAGCTGGACGGCAAGGCCTACATCGAAGCCTATGTACACAGCCTGACCCACGAGCTCAAGAGCCCGCTGGCCGCCATTCGCGGGGCAGGGGAGATCCTGACCGAGGCCCCGCCGCTGGACGTAGCAAAGCGCTTTATCGGCAACATCAATCTGGAGACGGCCCGCATGCAGCAGCTGATCGAGCGCATGCTGCAGCTGGCCAAACTGGAGTCGGGGCAGGGGCTGGACAGGCAGGCCGTCGAGCCAGCCAGGCTGGGCAGACGGGTGCTCGATGCCCGCCAGATCCTGGCCCAGCGCCGTCAGGTGACGCTGGTGGCCGAACTCGGGGAGGCCCAGAAACAGAAGTGGGACTCGCTGCTGGTGGAGCAGGCGCTCGGCAACCTGCTGGACAACGCCCTCGACTTCTCTCCCATCGGCGGTACCCTGGCGCTGAGCGGGGCCATGGAGGAGGGAGGCTACTGCTTCCGGGTACGGGATCAGGGGCCCGGCATTCCGGACTACGCCCTGCCGCGCATCTTCGAGCGCTTCTATTCGCTGCCCAGACCCGACAAGGGCAAGAGCAGCGGCCTCGGGCTCAGCTTCGCCACCGAGGTGGCCCGCCAGCACGGTGGCCGGCTGACCCTCGCCAACCAGCCGGACGGCGGGGTGCTGGCCGAGCTCTGGTTGCCGGCGGGCTGACACTTCACACTGGCCACATAAAGCGGCGCTATGCTGATGTTTTCCCAGCGAACTCAATGTGCTCAAGGAGACCCCATGTCCCGCCTTCTGTTATCCGGCCTGCTCGGCGCAGGCCTGCTGTTCTCGCTGCCGGCCAGCGCCGCCACCGGCTGTTTTCTCTATGCCGACGGCAACGGCCAGACCCTCTCCAGCGAAGGGGATTGTTCAAGCCAGCTGCCACCCGCGTCCACCTTCAAGATCCCGCTGGCGCTGATGGGCTACGACAGTGGCTTTCTGGTGGACGAAGAGCACCCGGCACTGCCTTTCAAGCCGGGTTACGACGACTGGCTGCCCGCCTGGCGGGAAACCACCACCCCGCGCCGCTGGGAAACCTACTCGGTGGTCTGGTTCTCCCAGCAGATCACCGAATGGCTGGGGATGGAGCGCTTCCAGCAGTACGTCGACCGTTTTGACTACGGCAACCGGGATCTCTCCGGCAATCCTGGCAAGCACGACGGTCTGACCCAGGCCTGGCTCAGTGCCAGCCTCGCCATCAGCCCACAAGAGCAGGCCCGCTTCCTCGGCAAGATGGTGAGCGGCAAGCTGCCGGTGTCGGCGCAGACCCTGCAGTACACCGCCAACATCCTCAAGGTGAGCGAGATCGACGGCTGGCAGATCCACGGCAAGACCGGCATGGGCTACCCGAAGAAACTGGATGGCAGCCTCAACCGGGAGCAGCAGATCGGCTGGTTCGTCGGCTGGGCCAGCAAGCCGGGCAAGCAGCTCATCTTCGTCCATACCGTGGTGCAGAAACCCGGCAAACAGTTCGCCTCGCTCAAGGCCAAGGAAGAGGTGCTGGCCGCCCTGCCGGCCAAACTGAAAACCCTGTGATACCCAGACCGGCGCCAGGCGCCGGTTTTTTTATCCCCCTTCACCCCCGCTTCACACAGCCCCATCTCCCCTTCACCCATGACCGTCACACTCGACTCCATCAACAAGGAGATGTGTCATGGTCAAACAGATATTCAGCCACAAGATCTTTCTGCTGCTGTTGCTCAGCCTGCTGCTGATGGTGCCGGTGCAATCCATCATGGAGCTGAACCGGGAGCGCCAGGCCTATCGCAGCCAGGCCATCCACAGCATCATGGCCAGCAGCAGCGGCCCGCAGCGACTGCTGGGGCCGGTCGTGGTGCAGCCTTATACCCGCACCGTCACGGTGGAGCAGGATGGCAAGCGCTTCGAGCGCAAGCTGCAGCTCTATCGCTACCTGCTGCCGGAACAGCTGGATGTGCAGGCCAGCATGGAAGTCACCCCGCGCAAGCTCGGCATCTACCAGGCCCAGGTCTATCACACCCGGCTCTCCCTCTCCGGGCGACTGCCTGCCGAGCTGAACGGTAAAACCCTGATCAGCGACGAACCGGATCTGACCGTCGATGGGGCCGATCCCGCCCTGGTGGCAGGCAAACCCTATCTGAGCCTGGTGCTGTCCGATGCCCGCGGCATCAACCGGGTGCCTGAGCTGCAACTGGGGGAACAGCGCATCCCGTTCGCTCCCGGCGCCCTGCTGGGTGACGGGCTGGCCGGCATCCATGCACCGCTTGCCGCCCTGCCGGGAGCAGGCGGCGCCTTTCACATCGAGCTGGATCTGCAGGGGATGAACCAGCTGGAAGTGGTGCCGCTCGGTCAGGACAGCAGGCTCAACCTCGCCAGCAACTGGCCCCACCCCAACTTCATCGGTGACTTTCTGCCGGGCAGCCGCACCCTTACTGCCAGCGGCTTCGAGGCCAGCTGGCAGAGCAGCTGGTTCGCCACCGACATGGAGAGCCGTTTCAACCGGATGATGAAGGGTGCCAGCGGCGATCTGCCGGCCTTCAGCGTCAGCCTGGTGCAGCCGGTGGATCACTACCAGCAGAACGAGCGGGCCGCCAAGTATGCGCTGCTGTTCATCGGCCTCACCTTCCTCAGCTTCTTCATGTTCGAGCTGCTCAAGGGGCTGCGGGTGCACCCGATCCAGTACGCGCTGGTGGGCATGGGGCTGGCCATCTTCTATCTGGTGCTGCTGGCCCTGACCGAACATCTCGGCTTTGCCTGGGCCTATCTGATTGCCGCCCTGGCCAGCGTGGCCCTCAACGGCTTCTACCTCAGTCATGTGCTGGGCGGCCCCAAACAGGGGCTCGGCTTCGCGGCCCTGCTCGGGCTGGTCTACGCCATCCTGTTCGGCTTGCTGCAGGCCGAGGAGATAGCCCTGCTGCTTGGCGCCCTGCTGCTGTTTACCATCCTTGCGCTGGTCATGGTGCTGACCCGCAAGCTGGACTGGTATCGGGTAATGGGGAATGCCCCGACGCCCCCCGCCAGCGGGCAGGAGTACTGAAAACAAAACCGGCGCCATCAGGCGCCGGTTTGCATTTCATTGATCGGGCATCACTTCTTCTTGACCGGGCGAGCCCAGTTCTGGATGTGACGCTGGGGTACCCGGGTGATCACCAGCTCGTTCTCGGCCACATCCTTGGTGATGGTGGAGCCGGCCCCCAGGGTCGCCCCCTTGCCGATGCGCACCGGTGCCACCAGCTGGGTATCGGAGCCGACGAAGACGTCGTCCTCGATGATGGTCTGGAACTTGTTCACCCCGTCGTAGTTGCAGGTGATGGTGCCGGCCCCGATGTTCACCTTGGCACCTACTTCGGCATCCCCCAGATAGGTCAGATGACCGCACTTGGAGCCAACCCCCAGCCGGGCCTTCTTCATCTCGACGAAGTTGCCGACGTGGGCGTCCTGCTCCAGCACGGCGCCCGGGCGCAGTCGGGTAAAGGGACCGACCGAGCACTGATCGGCGATCTGCGCCCCTTCGATGACGGAGTAGGGTTTCACCTCGGTGTGGTCGCCGATCACGCAATCCTTCAGCACGCTGCCGGCCCCGATGCGGACGTGGTTGCCCAGCACCACCTTGCCTTCGATGACGACGTTGACGTCGATCACCACCTCTTCCCCGATTTCCAGGGTGCCGCGCAGATCGAAGCGGGCCGGGTCGATCAGGGTGGCGCCGGCGATCATCAGCCGCTCGGCCTGCATCTTCTGGTAACTGCGCTCGAGCTGGGCCAGCTGTACCCGGTTGTTGGCCCCTTCCACTTCCATGGCGTCGTCCGGGTGGACTGCGGCGATGGGGCAATTGTCGGCATGGGCCATGGCGATCACGTCGGTCAGATAGAACTCGCCCTGGGCATTCTTGTTGTCCAGACGCGACAGCCAGCTGCGCAGCTGGCCACCGTTGGCCACCAGCACGCCGGTGTTCACTTCGCGGATGGCCAGCTGCTCGGCATTGGCATCCTTCTGCTCGACGATGCCGACCACCTGGCCGTTGCTGCGCACGATGCGGCCATAGCCGGTCGGGTTGTCCAGCACCACGGTCAGCAGCGCCATGCCATCGGCGGCCTTGGCGGCAAGCAGCCGCTGCAGGGTTTCCGGCTGGATCAGCGGGGTATCGCCGTACAGCACCAGTACGTCGTCTTCGTCCTGCCAGAACGGGATGGCCTGGGCGACGGCGTGGCCGGTACCCAGTTGCTGCGCCTGCAGCACCCAGTTCAGGTCGGATGCCTGGATCCGCTCCTTCAGCAGTTCGGCACCGTGGCCATACACCAGATGCAGCTGCTCGGCACCGACCTTGCGGGCGGTCTCGATCACATGGGAAACCATCGGCTTGTTGGCGACCGGGTGCAGCACCTTGGGCAGGGAGGAGCGCATACGGGTACCTTTACCCGCAGCCAGGATCACGACGTTGAGAGACATAATTCGACCTTTGGAACATGAAGAAATACTCGGCGGAGTCTATCCAACGAGTAAAAAAAAAGCGACCCGCAGGTCGCTTTTTACCTCACCGTTATTAACGGTAATTCTTTTTGACGATATCGATGACCCGCAGTTGAGCCATCGCCTTGGCCAGCTCGGTGGCGGCCTGGGCGTAGTCGATATCACCATGGGAGCTGTGGATCCGCTCTTCTGCCGCGCGTTTGGCTTCCTGGGCTTTCGCCTCATCCAAATCGTCGGCACGAATCGCGGTGTCCGCCAGCACGGTCACGGCTTCGGGTTGTACTTCCAGCATGCCGCCGGAGATGTACAGCACCTCTTCAGTTCCATTCTGCTTCACCAAGCGGACCAGGCCCGGCTTGATGGCAGTCAGCAACGGAGCATGACCGTGGCGGAGACCCAGCTCACCTTCGGAGCCTGATACCTGAGCGGACTGCACGCGACCGGAAAACAGTTTTCCTTCAGCGCTCACCACGTCCAGGTGAAAGGAGATCATCTCTGCCATGGGCCCTCCTATCGAGGCTTACAGTTTCTTGGCTTTCTCGACAACTTCGTCGATGCTGCCAACCATGTAAAACGCCTGCTCCGGCAGATCGTCGTACTCGCCTTTCAGGATGCCCTGGAAACCACGGATGGTCTCTTTCAGCGGCACGTATTTGCCCGGGGAACCGGTAAACACTTCTGCCACGAAGAACGGCTGGGACAGGAAACGCTCGATCTTACGGGCACGGGCTACGGTCAGTTTGTCTTCTTCTGACAGTTCATCCATACCCAGGATGGCGATGATGTCCTTCAGCTCTTTGTAGCGCTGCAGTACGGTCTGAACGCCACGAGCAGTCTCGTAGTGCTCCTTGCCAACCACCAGCGGATCCAGCTGACGGGAGGTGGAGTCCAGCGGGTCAACGGCCGGGTAGATACCCAGAGCCGCGATCTGACGGGACAGTACGACGGTCGCATCCAGGTGGGCGAAGGTGGTCGCCGGAGACGGGTCGGTCAAGTCATCCGCCGGCACGTAAACGGCCTGTACGGAGGTGATGGAACCTGTCTTGGTGGAGGTGATACGTTCCTGCAGAACGCCCATCTCCTCGGCCAGGGTCGGCTGGTAACCTACTGCGGAAGGCATACGGCCCAGCAGTGCGGATACTTCAGTACCGGCCAGGGTGTAACGGTAGATGTTGTCCACGAAGAACAACACGTCACGACCTTCGTCACGGAACTTCTCGGCCATGGTCAGACCGGTCAGCGCCACGCGCAGACGGTTTCCGGGCGGCTCGTTCATCTGACCGTAAACCAGAGATACTTTGTCCAGTACGTTGGACTCCATCATCTCGTGGTAGAAGTCGTTACCCTCACGGGTACGCTCACCTACACCGGCGAATACGGAGTAACCGCTGTGTTCGATCGCGATGTTACGGATCAGCTCCATCATGTTGACGGTCTTGCCTACACCGGCACCACCGAACAGACCAACCTTACCACCCTTGGCGAACGGGCATACCAGGTCGATAACCTTGATACCGGTCTCCAGCAGGTCGTTGCTGTTGGACTGATCTTCGTAGCTGGGGGCCGCGCGGTGGATGGACCAACGCTCTTCTTCACCGATCGGACCTTTTTCGTCGATCGGATCGCCCAGTACGTTCATGATCCGACCCAGAGTCGATACACCGACCGGCACCTGGATGGATTTACCGCTATTCACTACTTCCAACCCACGACGCAGACCGTCGGAGGAGCCCATGGTGATGCAACGAACGACGCCGCCACCGATCTGTTGCTGAACTTCCAGCACCAGACCCTGGCCTTGACCTTCGCTGACAACCTTCAGTGCATCGTACACCTGGGGCACGGCATCTTGCGGGAACTCGATGTCCACCACAGCGCCGATGATTTGGACGATGAAACCGTTACTCATGTCAAATCCTCTAAACCTTTGATAACCCTTGCCTTACACCGCAGCAGCACCGGATACGATCTCTGTCAGTTCCTGGGTAATACTGGCCTGACGGGCCTTGTTGTATACCAGTTGCAGATCGTTAATCAGGTTACCGGCGTTGTCAGTCGCGGCTTGCATGGCAACCATTCGGGCTGCCTGTTCACTTGCCAAGTTTTCCACTACCCCCTGGTAGACCTGGGATTCGACGTAGCGAATCAGCAGGGTATCCAGCAGTTGCTTGGGATCCGGCTCATAGAGGTAATCCCAGTGGTGTTTCTTGGCGAGCTTGCTGTCTTCAGTTACGGGCAAAGGCAGCAGTTGATCGACTCGTGGTTGCTGAACCATGGTGTTGACGAACTTGTTGTACACCAGGTACAGCCTGTCAATCTCACCGTTGTCGTAAGCCTTCAGCATGACCTTGACTGAACCAATCAGGTCATTGACGCTCGGGTTATCGCCCAGTCCTGCGACATGAGCTTTCACCTTGGCGCCGTGCCGTTCAAAGAAGTTGGAGGCCTTGTTGCCGATCAGAGCCAGGTCAACCTTGGCTCCTTTCGCGCTCCATTGCTTCATATCATTGAGGGCAGCCTTGAACAGGTTGATGTTCAAACCGCCACACAGGCCACGGTCGGTGGAGACGACGATGTAACCCACTCGCTTGACCTCACGTTCGATGAGGTAGGGGTGCTTGTATTCCAAGTTCCCCTGAGCGATATGGCCGATCACCTTGCGCATGGTTTCAGCGTACGGACGGCTGGCAGACATGCGATCTTGCGCACGGCGCATCTTGCTTGCTGCCACCATTTCCATAGCGCCGGTGATCTTCTGAGTGTTTTTCACACTCCCGATCTTGTTACGTATCTCTTTTGCGCCGGCCATCTCTTACTCTCCATCAGGTGGCAGCTCGCGCTGCCACACACGCTTACCAGGTCTGGGTTGCCTTGAAGTCATCCAGCAACGCAGTCAGCTTGCCAACGATCGCGTCGTTGTAGTCGGCCTTGGCATTGATTTCAGCCATCAGCTCAGCATGCTGGGTATTGGCGTAAGAGAGCAGAGCGGCTTCGAAGTCGACGATCTTGTTCAGCTCGACATCGGAGAGATAGCCTTTTTCCGCGGCGAACAGCACCAGAGACTGGTGAGCCACGCTCAGCGGAGAGTACTGTTTCTGCTTCATCAGCTCGGTCACTTTCTGACCGTGGTCCAGCTGCTTGCGGGTTGCGTCGTCCAGATCGGAGGAGAACTGGGCGAATGCCGCCAGTTCGCGATACTGGGCCAGCGCGGTACGGATACCACCGGACAGCTTCTTGACGATCTTGGTCTGAGCAGCACCGCCCACACGGGATACGGAGATACCCGGGTCAACCGCCGGACGAATACCGGAGTTGAACAGCTGTGAAGTCAGGAAGATCTGACCATCGGTGATGGAGATCACGTTGGTCGGTACGAATGCAGATACGTCACCCGCCTGGGTTTCGATGATCGGCAGCGCGGTCAGGGAACCGGTCTGGCCTTTCACGGCACCATTGGTGAACTTCTCTACGTACTCGGCGTTGACGCGAGCAGCACGCTCCAGCAGACGGGAGTGCAGATAGAAAACGTCACCCGGGTAAGCTTCACGTCCTGGCGGACGGCGCAGCAGCAGGGAGATCTGGCGATAAGCTACGGCCTGCTTGGACAGGTCATCATAGATGATCAGCGCGTCTTCACCGCGGTCACGGAAGTACTCACCCATGGAGCAGCCGGCATACGGAGCCAGGTACTGCAGAGCGGCAGCTTCGGAAGCAGAGGCAACCACCACGATGGTGTTGGCCAGGGCGCCGTGCTCTTCCAGCTTGCGTACCACGTTGGCGATGGTGGAGGCCTTCTGGCCAATCGCAACGTAGACACACTTAATGCCGGAGTCTTTCTGGTTGATGATGGTGTCGATCGCGATGGCGGTCTTACCAACCTGACGGTCACCGATGATCAGCTCACGCTGGCCACGACCGATAGGGATCATGGCATCGATGGCTTTCAGACCGGTCTGGACCGGCTGGTCAACAGACTTACGCTCGATAACGCCCGGTGCAATCACTTCGATCGGCGAGAAGCCGTCGTTGTCGATTGGACCTTTACCGTCGATCGGCTGACCCAGGGTGTTCAACACCCGGCCCAACAGACCACGACCGACCGGCACTTCCAGAATGCGGCCAGTCCCTTTTACTTTCATTCCTTCTGACAGACCGTCATAGGAACCCATGATCACCGCACCGACGGAGTCACGCTCCAGGTTCAATGCCAGAGCGTAGCGGTTGCCCGGCAGCTCGATCATCTCACCTTGCATGGCATCGGCCAGGCCGTGAATACGAATGATACCGTCGCTCACAGAGACGATGGTACCTTCGTTACGCGCTTCGCTCTTGATATCAAACTGCGCAATGCGCTGCTTGATCAGCTCGGCGATTTCAGTGGAATTCAGTTGCATGCTCTAATACCCCAATCAAGATTGCAGCGCGTCAGCCATGCGATCCAGCTTACCGCGGACTGTACCGTCGATAACCAGATCACCGGCCTTGATGAGCACCCCGGCCATCAAGGACGCATCCATGCTGCAATTCAGCTTCACTTTGCGCGCGAGACGTTGTTCCAGAGAAGCCTGAATATTGGCTTTCTGCTGGTCGGTCAGTTCGATCGCCGAAATCACGTCAGCCTGAACTTCTTTATCCAGTTCAGCCTTGAACGCGACGAATTCAGCAACGACCGCCGGCAGCACACCCAAGCGACCATTCTCAGCCATCACCCGGATCAGGTTCTGACCATGCTCGTCGAGTTGCTCACCGCAGATACCGACAAAGATACTTGCCAGTTCTTCAGCAGCCACAGAGCCGTTTACCAGGTTGTGGATGGTCTCGTTCTCCGCTACTTGTGCAGCGAAGCCGAGCATCCCCAGCCACTGGTCAACCGCCTTGTGCTCAACGGCAAACTCGAAAGCAGCCTTGGCGTAGGGGCGAGCGATTGTAGTCAGTTCAGACATAGCCCCGTTCCCGTTACAGTTCTGCTACCAGTTTGTCGACGATGTCGCTGTTGGCAGCCTGGTCGATTTGACGCGCCAGGATCTTCTCTGCACCAGCAATGGCAAGAGCAGCAACCTGCTTACGCAGTTCTTCTTTGGCACGATGACGTTCAGCTTCGATCTCGGCACGGCCCTGAGCCAGGATTTTTTCCCGCTCAGAGTGGGCACCGGCAGCAGCCTCATCAATGATCTGGGCTTTACGTTTGTTAGCCTGTTCAATGATTTCTGCAGCCTGGAGCTTGGCTTCTTTCAGCTGATCGGTGGCGTTGGCCTTGGCCAAATCCAGATCTTTCTTGGCACGCTCCGCGGAAGAGAGACCGTCAGCAATGGCTTTCTGACGGGCTTCGATGGCTGCCATCAGCGGCGGCCATACGTACTTCATGCAAAACACTACGAAGATGAAAAAAGCAATTGCTTGGCCGAGGAGGGTGGCGTTGATATTCACAGCCTATGTCCTCTTAGTTAGTTAATGGGTTATGTCCGGGAGTCGTTGAGACTTAGCCAGCAACCGCAAACATCACGTACAGACCCAGACCAACGGCGATCATCGGGATCGCATCCACCAGACCCATCACGATGAAGAACTGGGTACGCAGAACAGGGATCAGGTCAGGTTGACGAGCAGCGCCTTCCAGGAACTTGCCACCCAGGATACCGATACCGATGGACGCGCCGATAGCCGCCAGACCCATCATCATTGCAGCAGCGATGTACAGCAGGTCCATGTTCAAGTTTTCCATGAGGATCTCCATTTATTTAGATGTAATTGATTGTATAAAAAGGATTATTTGAGTTGCATCAACCATGGTCTTCTTGTGCCATCGACAGATAGACGATGGTCAGCACCATGAAGATAAACGCCTGCAAAGTGATGATCAGAATGTGGAAAATTGCCCAAGGCACGGACAGGATCCACTGTGACCACCAGGGTAGCAAACCCGCAATCAGGATAAAGATCAGTTCGCCAGCATACATGTTGCCGAACAGTCGAAGACCCAGAGAAACAGGTTTGGAAATCAGCGTAACAGTTTCCAGGATGAGGTTAACCGGGATGGCCGCCGGGTGGTTGAAAGGCTGAAGCGTCAGCTCCTTCACGAACCCGCCGATACCCTTGACCTTGATGCTGTAGTACAGGATCAAGAAGAACACGCCCAAAGCCATGGACATGGTGATGTTAACGTCAGCAGAGGGAACCACACGCAGATAGGGAACACCCATCAACTGTGCAGCGTGGGGGATAAAGTCAACGGGGATCAGATCCATCAGGTTCATCAGGAAGATCCACACGAACACTGTCAGGCCCAAAGGTGCGATGACCTTGTTACGACCGTGAAAGATGTCCTTGACGTTACCACTCACAAACTCGACCAGCATCTCCACAAAGCACTGCAGTTTGCCGGGCACACCGCTGGTAGCCTTGACGGCGACACGGCGGAACGACCAGATAAACAGAGCGCCTAGCAAGACGGAAAATATCATGGAATCGATATTCACCGTCCAGAACCCAGACCCGACTTGCAGATGGGTCAGATGGTGGGAGATATATCCCTGAGGAGTCAGGACTTCTCCGGTTGCAGACATGAGTTTTCCTAATAGTGGTTGTTAAGCGTGAATGAGACTATCCACTGTACAACGAGGGCGAGGATATAAGTGGCGAAGAACGAGACGGTATCGACCTCGATCCCGGCGCCAAACATCAGGGCGAAAAGTCCTGTTGTAGTAATGAGCTTAATCCCTGCCCCACCATAAAAGTCCCGCAGAACCAGGCCCACGCTCTCCTTCGTCACCTTGCGGCGCAGAACCCAGAGCGTGAACAGGGCTTGAGGAACCCAGTACATGCCCCCCCCGAAGAGGGAGGAGCGTCCGGCAAACGCACCGGTCTGGTAAAACCAGACGGTACTGATCGCCAGGATCAGGACGAGCTGACAAACGAGCATAGCCAAGGCCAGCGTTAAACCTTCCAAGGCTATTTTCTGCTTCACCAACCTACCCCTGAACATTACAGAACTGTAAAAAATCGGGATCCGAAGACCCCGCGTTTACAGCCCAAAAAGCCGGTCAAATTATACCCTTGAAGACAGCTATTGCAACATGGCAAAAATCCTTAATTTTTGCGGCTTTCCGCACAGAATTAAGGTTATGTTCATATCAAAAGGAATGGATGTTTTATTACTACAAAAAGCGTAAAAATCACGTTTCTGACAGGCCAAAATAGCCCAATACCCGGTCCAAATCCGCCAAGTTCTCGTAACTTATTACTAACTTACCGCTATCCTGTTTTCCCGGCTGAAGTTGTACCTGATTGCCAATTTTTTCTGAAATCTGGCGCTCTAGATAACCAAACTGGGGATCACGGACGGGCTCGACCTTGGCTTTTGCCGGTTCCAGCGCTTTTTGCACCAGCTTCTCGGTATCTCGCACTGTCAGCCCCTTCTGGGCCACCAGTTTCGCCAGTTCGGACTGGGCCTGGCCGCTCAGGGCCAGCAGGGCACGGGCATGACCCATGTCGAGGTCGCCGTGCTCGACGAAGCGCTTCACGTCGTCGTTGAGCTGATTGAGGCGCAGCAGGTTGGTGACCGTGGTGCGGGACTTGCCCACCGCCTCGGCCACCTGCTGGTGGGTCAGTTCGAATTCGGTCAGCAGCCGCTGCAGGGCGACCGCCTCTTCGATGGCATTGAGATCCTCGCGCTGGATGTTCTCAATCAGCGCGATGGCGACGGCCGCCTCGTCAGGCACGTCCTTGACCAGGCAGGGCACCACTTCGAGGCGGGCCAGCTGGGAGGCGCGCCAGCGCCGCTCGCCAGCGATGATTTCGAAGGAGTGCTCGCCGAGCGGACGCACCACGATGGGCTGGATCACCCCCTGGGCACGGATGGAGTTGGCCAGATCTTCCAGCGCATCCTGCGACATATCCTTGCGCGGCTGGTACTTGCCGGATTGCAGCCACTCCACCGGCAGCTTGCGCAGCTCGCCCTGGTTGGTCGGGGCCATGGCCTGCTCGGTGCGCTGGTCGCTCATCACCTGTTTCTGGCGCGCGGCCGTGCTGGTGCTGAGCAGAGCGTCCAGCCCCTTGCCCAGCCCACGTTTTTTCGGCGTCATATGCTCTCTCGGTCTGCGATGGTCACCTGACGTTCCTGCTCCTGACGGCGCAGGATCTCGCCAGCCAGAGCCAAATAGGCCTTGGCGCCCACCGATGATTTGTCATAGTGCATGGCCGGCGCACCGAAGCTCGGCGCCTCAGCCAGTCTTACGTTGCGGGGAATGATGGTGCGATAGACCTTGTCCCCGAAGTGCTGTTTAAGCTGATCGGACACATCATTGGCCAGCCGGTTGCGATGATCGAACATGGTGCGCAGCACCCCCTCGATCTTCAGCTCCGGGTTGACCACGGCTGCCAGCTTGCTGATGGTGTCGACCAGGGCGGTGAGCCCTTCCAGCGCATAGTATTCGCACTGCATGGGCACCAGCACAGAATCGGCGGCGGCCATGGCGTTGACGGTCAGCATGTTGAGAGAAGGCGGGCAGTCGATGAAGACGTAGTCGTATTTGTCCCGCACCGAGGCCAGCGCATTGCGCAGGCGGATCTCGCGGGCGAAGAATTCCATCAGCCGGATTTCGGCTGCGGTCACGTCGGCGTTGGCGGCGATCAGGTGATAGCCCCCGGAGGTTTCGGGGATGATCACCTCGCCGATGGGGGCGTCCTCGATCAGCAGCTCATAGGCGGTGCGCTCGACGTCGTACTTGTCGACACCGCTGCCCATGGTGGCATTGCCCTGCGGATCCAGATCGATCACCAGCACCTTGCGGCGGGTAGCGGCCATGGAGGCGGCCAAGTTCACACAGGTAGTGGTTTTACCCACTCCACCCTTCTGGTTGGCTATGGCGATGACTTTTCCCACACTGTCCCCTAAATGAAACTGCGACCCTATTCGGGCTGGATATGTTTGAATTCCAGCAGATGACGTTCGCCTTCCAGCTCCGGTACCACCAGTTGATGGGAGGCGACCAGATGGATGTTGGCGGGCAACTGGGCCAGCTCCTGCTCGGGAAATTGTCCCTTGAGCGCCAGGAAGCTGCCCTGGGCCGACGGCAGATGGTGACACCAGTTCAGCATGTCTTCCAGCGAGGCAAATGCCCGGCTCAGCACGCCGTCAAATCCGACCTCGGGCTGATACTCCTCGACCCTGGATTTGACCGGCGTCACGTTGGTCAGCCCCAGCTCCAGGATCACCTGGCGGATGAAGTTGATCCGCTTGCCCAGGCTGTCCAGCAGCACGAATTGCTTGTCCGGGTTGATGATCGCCAGCGGCAGGCCGGGCAGGCCCGGGCCGGTGCCCACATCGATGAAGCGCTCACCGTGCAGGTGCTGGCTCACCACCAGGCTGTCGAGGATATGCTTGACCAGCATGGCGTCCGGATCTCGTACCGAGGTGAGATTGTAAGCCTTGTTCCACTTGTGCAGCAACTCGACAAGCTGAACCAACTGGGTCTTTTGGGTATCGGTGATAACAATTCCGGCCTGCATGAGCAGGCCGTTCAATCTTTCCAGCATGTTTTCCAACGGTAGGATCCTCAGGCGGTTTTACGCAGCAGGCCGTGTTTTTTCAGATGAACCAGCAGGATGGAGATAGCCGCCGGGGTGATGCCGGAGATGCGGGACGCCTGACCTATGGTCTGCGGCTTGGCATCGTTGAGCTTGGCGATCACCTCGTTGGAGAGGCCGTTGACGTCGCGGTAGTTCATGTCCAGCGGCAACAGGGTGTTCTCGTTGCGCAGCTGCTTCTCCACTTCGTCGTGCTGGCGCTCGATGTAGCCGGCGTACTTGATCTGGATCTCCACCTGATCGGCGGCGGCCGTATCGGGCAGGGCCGGACCGACCCCCTCGATGGCCATCAGCGCCTCATAGGTCACCTCGGGGCGACGGAGCAGCTCTTCCAGGCTCTGCTCGCGGGTCAACGGGGTGTTGACCAGGGCATTGACCGCCTCCAGCGACGGATGCTGCGGGTGGATCCAGGTCGAGCGTATGCGCTGACGCTCCTGCTCCACCAGCTCCATCTTGGCGTTGAACTTGCCCCAGCGCTCGTCGTCCACCAGACCCAGTTCACGACCGATGCCGGTCAGACGCAGGTCGGCGTTGTCTTCGCGCAGCAGCAGGCGATATTCGGCGCGGCTGGTGAACATGCGGTAGGGCTCGCGAGTCCCCAGGGTGGAGAGATCGTCCATCATCACGCCGATGTAGGCCTGATCCCGGCGCGGATGCCAGGCATCTTTCTCCTGCGCCCGCAGACCGGCGTTCAGACCAGCCAGCAGACCCTGAGCGGCCGCCTCTTCATAGCCGGTGGTGCCGTTGATCTGGCCGGCGAAGAACAGGTTTGGAATGCACTTGCTCTCCATGTTGGCCTTGAGATCCCGCGGATCGAAGAAGTCATATTCGATGGCGTAGCCGGGACGGGTGATGTGGGCATTCTCGAAGCCGCGCACGGAACGGACGATCTGCACCTGCACGTCAAACGGCAGGCTGGTGGAGATCCCGTTCGGGTAGAGTTCGTGGGTGGTCAGGCCTTCCGGTTCGACGAAGATCTGGTGCGCCGTCTTGTCGGCAAAACGGGTGATCTTGTCCTCGATCGACGGGCAGTAACGCGGTCCAATCCCCTCGATCACCCCGGCGTACATGGGGCTGCGATCCAGGTTGTTGCGGATCACCTCGTGGGTGCGTTCGTTGGTATGGGTAACGTAGCAGGGCACCTGACGCGGGTGCTGGCTGGCGTCGCCGATGAAGGAGAAGACCGGGCGCGGATCGTCGCCGTACTGGGCCTGCATCACCGATAAATCGACGCTGCGGGCATCGATGCGCGGCGGAGTGCCGGTCTTGAGGCGATCGATGCGCAATGGCAGTTCACGCAGGCGCTGGGCGAGGGCGATCGAGGGAGGATCCCCGGCACGGCCGCCCTTGTAGTTCTCCATCCCGATGTGGATCAGGCCGTTCAGGAAGGTGCCGACGGTCAGTACTACCGTCTTGCCACTGATGCGGATCCCGCTCTGGGTCACTACGCCTGCAACTCGATCCCCGTCCATGATCAGATCGTCACAGGCCTGCTGGAAGATCTTCAGGTTGGGGTAGTTCTCCAGCATCTGGCGTACGACGGCCTTGTACAGCAGGCGATCCGCCTGGGCACGGGTGGCGCGCACTGCCGGTCCTTTGGAGGAGTTGAGGGTGCGGAACTGGATCCCGCCAAGATCGATGGCGCGTGCCATGATCCCGCCGAGGGCATCTACTTCCTTGACCAGGTGTCCCTTGCCGATCCCGCCGATCGCCGGATTACAGGACATGTGTCCCAGCGTATCGATATTGTGGGTCAGCAACAGGGTATTCAGCCCCATCCGGGCTGCCGCTGTTGCTGCTTCGGTTCCTGCATGACCGCCGCCAACGACGATCACATCAAATTGTTCATGGTATTGCATTGGGGATCACCTTGATCTGCACGCCTGAAGATCTTTATTTGCCTGGGCTGAAGGGCGGAACATTCTATCTGTTTCACGCCCTGAGGGGAACGTCTACTTAGCGTTCAGTATGGAGGGAGGATCCACTAAATAGATCTTAAGGATCTTTAGATCGATCTTTTATTGGATCTTTTATTAGGATCCGCCACTTCTGTTGATAAGCACTTTTTGATCATAAAGATCATCGTGTTAAAGACGATCCCAGGTTGTGGAAAAGCTTGGATCCTGGCCCGGTGAACTGGGGGATAACAAGGGTTTTTATACACAGAGGCTTGCCGCTCTGGATCTCATACATGGATAACTATAGGTTTTACAGAGTTTTACACCATAGTTATACACATTTTTCGGTGGCGTTGTGGGTAACGGCGTAGAACAACTTATTCGGATCCATCTGTTAATAACCTGGTGGATAGCGATCTGGGGATAAGCGGGGAGATCAAGGCCTTTTTTACCGGATCTCCCGCTCCCGTTCAGGCGATCAATGCCAACCAGTCCCGGATCCAGCCTTCAGCAGCATCTTCCGGGATCTCGTGCTGGGTCACATCGATGTCCAGACGATCTCCAATCCGGCTGGCGCCGCACTCGGCCAGCAGTCGATCCAGCGTCTTGCCGCCCTGGCAAAAGGTGTCATAACTGCTGTCACCCAGCGCGATCACGCCATATTTCAATGTTTTAAGATCCGGATGTTGCTCGGCAAGATCCTTGGCGAAGGGCTGCAGGTTGTCCGGCACATCGCCAGCGCCGTGGGTCGAGGTGACCACCAGCAGTATGGCTTCGGGCTCGGCGAGCACCTCGGCCAGGCTGGCCGGATTGTGGATCTCGGCCTGATGGCCTGCCTGTTCCAGCAGGCTGGCGACGTGGTCTGCGACATATTCGGCGGCTCCCAGCATGGAACCGACGACGAGATTGAGTTTGGCCATGGAATGGATCCTGATTTCTGACGAAGCGAGGGAAAGCCGGATTCTACCGCCAAAGGGTGTGGATAAATATGGATAAAGCTTGGGGATAATGGATCCTCGGTGCTTTTTGCCCATCAATGGGGATCCCCGACGCTCCGTTGACGCCTTCTTGCCGACTGGCAGAAAAAGATCTGCTCCTCCTCTTCGTATGCTGCTCAATCGACGCCTTGATACGTTAAGTAACAATGCAGATGTAAATGATTAGCAATTATTGAATCGATTCGATCATGGCTCCTGTAGTAGCATGTCGCTGCTTTATTCGCCTGAGGAACCGGGCTACCGGCATGACCGGGCACCAATAATAAGAAATCAGAAACAACTCATTGATATTTGAGACACTTACTATGATTGCGCAAAAAGACACCCCCATCGCAGCAATGCGAAAGAGAGGCGCACAGCAACTGTTGCCGCTCTCCTGCCTGTTGGCCAGCCTGCCCGTGCTGGCGGCCGAACAACCGAAAGAACTGCCCAAGGCCAGCGAGACCATGGTGGTCACCGGCACCGCCATGAAGGTGGAAGTGCCGATGGCCGAGACGCCTCGCGCCGTCTCCGTGGTCAACCGCGAGGACCTGGATCAGCACGCCGTACAGCAGCTTGACGAGTCCCTGCGCTACCGTTCCGGCGTGCTCAGCGGCCTCTATGGCTCCGACAACAATACCGACTGGTTCAAGGTGCGTGGCTTCGATGCTGCCTCCTATCTGGACGGCAACCGCCTGTTCGGCACCGGTTACTATGTCTGGACGCCGGAGCCGTTCGGCCTGGAGAGCGTGGAAGTGCTGAAAGGGCCGGCCTCGATCCTCTACGGGGAGGCGCCTCCCGGTGGCGTGATCAATGCCATCAGCAAACGGCCGACCGCCACCCCGCAGGGGCTGCTGGATCTGCAGCTCGGCAGCCGGGATCACCGCCAGATCGGGGTGGATGTCTCCGATGCACTGACCGACAACAGCCGCTACCGCATGGTTGCTCTTTATAAAGAGCGTGACGGCGTGCTGGATGGCACCTACAACGATCGCGTCTATCTGGCGCCGAGCGTGACCTTCGATCTCTCGGATCGTACCAGCCTGACCCTGCTGGCCAGCTTCCTGCACGACGAAGGGGTGCCGACCAACGGCTTCTTCCCGGTTTACGGCACCCTCAATACCAGCGGTGGCCAGATCGATCCCAGCACCAACCTGAGCCAGCCGGATTACGATCGCAACCGCAACACCCAGATCTCCACCGGTTACGAGCTGGCCCACCAGCTCAACCAGACCTGGGAGTTCAAGCAGAACGTCCGCTTCAACTACAACGATCTGCTGCTGCGCCAGACCTATATCTTCCCGACCTATGAAGGCACTACCGCCTTCCGTGGCCTGGTTTACCGTGATGGCACTACCAAGAGCGCCACCATGGACAACCAGATGGTGGGTTACTGGAACACCGACAGCACCGAGCAGACCCTGCTGCTGGGGGTGGATCTGCAGCGCCATGTCAATGAAGGCCAGGAAGCCGACAACTACGGCATGGGCTCCATCAATACCATGAACCCGGATTACAGCGGCTTCCCCGGTTTTGATGAATCCACCGCCACCCACCAGAAGAGCACCAAGGGCCAGAGCGGCCTCTACGCCCAGCACCAGATCCGTTGGGACGATCGCTGGTTGCTGACCGGCGGCGGTCGCTTCGACTACGTGGAGACCCACAACATCAGCGAAGCCAAGGGCAAGAACGAGAAGCAGTATGATCACGAGCTCTCCCTCTCCGGCAGCCTGATGTACCTGGCCGACAACGGTCTCTCTCCTTATATTGCCTATGCCGAGTCGTTCGAGGTGCTGCCGGGGATCGACCCCAACACCAGCCAATCCTACAAGCCGCTCAAGGGCACCCTGTACGAGACCGGCGTCAAGTACGCGCCGAGCTTCCTCGATGGCTACATCAACCTGGCCCTGTTCGATCTGGAACAGACCAACTCGCTGGTCTCCACCGGTTCCGGCCAGCAGACCCAGGCCGGTGAAGTGACCTCCCAGGGCGTCGAGCTGGAAGGGAGCGTGCAGGCCACCGAGGCGCTGCGCCTGACCGCCGCCTACACCTATACCGATGCCAAGACCAACGACACCGGCAAGGGCGATCGCCGCGCCAGCCTGATCCCGCGCCACCAGGCCTCCTTCTGGGGTAACTACAAGGTGCAGCAGGGTCCGATCTCCGGTCTGGAACTGGGTAGCGGCGTGCGCTACGTCGGCTCCAGCGTCGGCATCGGCGCCGTGAATGCGGATTACACCCCCATCTACGGCTCGGCCGAGGTGCCGGCCCATACCGTGTGGGATGCGATGATCGGGTATGACTTTGCCAAGAACTGGCGGGCTCAGCTCAACGTCAACAACCTGCTGGGTGATACCTACGTGGCCAGCTGCGACTACTACTGCTACTACGGCGAGCCGCGCAGCGTAGTGGGCAGCATCAACTACCGCTGGTAATCGAAGTGGGGTGGGAACCCGGTTCCCGCCCTTCTTTTCACCTGCAGTTGCTCTGATCTCTCTGGAATACCGGTCCGTTATGGAACTCTTGTCTCTGGTTTATCGCCAATATCGTTGGCCCTTCATCGCCATTACCCTGCTCAGCCTGCTCAGTGCCGTCAGCGGGATTGGTGTCATTGCCTTTATCAATCAGTCTCTCGTCGAATCAGTCGGCGATCCGCTGCCGGTGCTCGGTCAGCTGATCGGCCTCATCTTATTGCTGCTGGTGATCACGCTCGGCTCTCAGCTGGCGCTGACCACCCTCGGCCATCATTTCGTCTACCGGCTGCGCGGCCGCCTGCTCAAGCAGTTGCTGGATACCGATGTCGCCCGCCTGCGCCAGATTGGCCAGGGGCCGCTGCTGGCCTCCCTTTCCAGCGACATCGGCCAGATCACCATCGCCTTCGTGCGCCTGCCGGAGCTGGTGCAGGGGCTGGTGCTCACCCTGGGGTCGGCCCTCTACCTTGGTTGGCTGTCGCCGGCCCTGCTCGGCGTCACCACCCTCTGGGTCACCTTCACCATGGTGGTGGGCTGGCTGCTGGTGAACCGGGTCTATCGCCATCTCTCCCACATGCGTCAGGCCGAGGATCGGCTCTATCAGAACTATCAGGCCATCATCGCCGGCAGCAAGGAGCTGGCGCTCAACCGCGAGCGGGCCCACTTCGTCTACCACCAGCTTTATCAGCAGAATGCGCAGGACTATCGGGAGCAGATCATCCGTGCCGACACCTATCACCTGAGCGCGGTGAACTGGTCGAATATCATGATGCTGGGGGCCATCGGTCTGGTCTTCTTCCTGGCCAACGGGCTGGGCTGGGCCGACACCCAGGTGGCCGCCACCTTCGCGCTGACCCTGCTGTTCTTGCGCACCCCCTTGCTGCAGGGCATTGGCGCCTTGCCGACCCTGCTCTCTGCCCAGGTGGCGTTCGACAAGATTGCGGCCCTCAATCTGGCTGCGCCGGACGCCGACTTCCCGCTGCCGTCCGCGCCCCGCGCCTGGCAGCGCATCGAGTTGGAGCAGGTGATCTTTCACTATCAGGGGGAGGACGGTTTCTCCGTCGGCCCGATCAACCTCACCATCGAGAAGGGGGAGCAGATCTTCATCATCGGTGGCAACGGCTCCGGCAAGTCGACCCTGGCCATGCTGCTGACCGGCCTCTATCAGCCGGTATCGGGCCGGATCCTGCTGGATGGGGAGCCGGTCACCGATCGCAACGCCTATCTGGCGCTCTTCTCCGCCATTTTCACCGACTATCACCTGTTCCAGCACCTGCTGGGGCCGGAACCCAAGGATGAGCTGGTGGCCGAGTGGCTGGAGCGGCTGCAGATGGGCAGCAAGCTCACCATCGAAGATGGCTTCATCGCCGATATCGACCTCTCCCAGGGGCAGCGCAAGCGAGTCGCCCTGCTGCTGGCGCTGGCCGAGCAGCGCGAGGTGATGCTGTTTGACGAGTGGGCCGCGGATCAGGATCCCCAGTTCCGCCGCATCTTCTATCAGCTGTTGCTGCCGCGCCTGAAGCAGATGGGCAAGACGGTGATCGCCATCAGCCACGACGATCTCTACTTCTCCCAGGCCGACCGGCTGCTGGAGATGCGCCAGAGCCGGCTCAGCGAGCTGACCGGCGAGCGGCGCGAGCAGGTGAGCCGCGATGCGGTCGCCCATCTGGATTGTGACTTGAATGCAGAGGTGCCGGTTTGAACCCGGCCAACAGGAACCGCTTATGTTTGAGATGAAATCAGCCAGCTTCGCGGTCAATGACCGCACGCTGCTGCACCCCACCGATCTCTGTTTCGAGCAGGGCAAGGTCTATGGCCTCATCGGCCACAACGGTTCGGGCAAATCCACCCTGCTCAAGCTGCTGGCACGCCAGCAGCCGCTCAGTGACGGCGAGATCCGGTTCGATGACAAGCCGCTGCCGGCGTGGGGGGCGCGCGACTTCGCCCGTCAGGTGGCCTATCTGCCCCAGCATCTGCCGAGCGCCGAAAACCTGCTTGGGCGGGAGCTGGTGGAGATGGGTCGCTACCCCTGGCGCGGCCTGCTGGGCCGGATGGGGGCGGAGGATCACCGCCAGGTCGAACGGGCCATCGCGCTGACCCATACCGAACGCTTTGCCGACCGGCTGGTGGATACGCTGTCCGGCGGCGAGCGGGGGCGGGTGTGGCTGGCCATGCTGCTGGCCCAGGAGAGCCGTTTCATCCTGCTGGACGAGCCGCTGGCCGCGCTGGACGTGGCTCATCAGGTGGAGGTGCTCACCCTCGTCAAGCAGTTGAGCCGTCAGCTCAAGCTCGGGGTCATCATTGTCATTCACGACATCAACATGGCCTCCCGCTTCTGCGATCGGCTGGTGGCGCTGCACTCCGGCCGCCTGCTGACCCACGGCGAACCCGAACAGATCATGACCAGCGAGACCCTGCACGCCATCTATGGCATCCCGATGGAGGTCATTCGCCACCCGGCCCATGACCACGCCATCGCCATCGTCTGACCGGGGGCCTCTCTTGAACCGTTTATTGAAGAAGATGGGGTCCTGTCTTGTCGGCCTGCTGCTGCCGCTTGCGGCGCAGGCTGACACATCCCAGACCGCCTCCGTGCCGGTACCCCGTATTGCCACCGTCGACTGGACCATAGCCGAAACCCTGCTGGCGCTCGGGGTGACGCCGCTGGCGGTGGGGGATGTCGGTTCCTACCGCGCCTGGGTCGGCGAACCGCTGCTGCCGGCCGCCGTGGTGGATATCGGCCAGCGTGCCCAGCCCAATCGCGAGCTGCTGGCCGAGCTCAAACCCGATCGCATACTCATCTCGCCGCTGGCGGCCCCGCTGGCGCCGACGCTCTCCCGCATCGCGCCGGTACAATCCATCGCACTCTACGAGCCGGATGCCGATCTGTGGCAGCGGCTGCACGAGGCGACCCTGACCATAGCCGCGCTGGTGGACAAAACCACCGAGGCCGAGCAACTGCTGGCCGGGCTGGACCAGGATCTGGCGCAGATGCGGGCCACATTACCCGAAGATCTGCCGCCCCTGCTGGTGGTGCAGTTCATCGATGAGCGCCATGTGCGGGTATTTGGCCGCCACAGCCTGTTCGAGGCGGTGATGCAGCGGCTCGGCCTGCGCAATGCCTGGCAGGGGGAAACCAATGCCTGGGGCTTTGCCGTGGCCAGCCTGGAGCAGTTGATGGCGCTGCCGCAAGCGCGGCTGGTGGTGGTCGATCCGATCCCGGTCGGGGTGAGCGAGCGGCTGCAGGAGCCCGGTCTGTGGCAGCAGCTGCCACAGGTGAGGGCGGCGGCAGTGTTGCATCTGCCTGCGGTGTGGAGTTTTGGCGGCGTGCTGGCGGCGCGCCGCTTCGCCGTGCAGCTCAGTACGGCGCTGCAGCGGGATGGGCAAAGCGGGGAGGGGCTGCAATGAACCGGATTTTTCCATTGCCGCTGCGGCTTCCCGTCAGCCTGCTGTTGGGGCTGACGCTGGCGCTCGCCGGTTGGGAGCTGGCCGGTCAGTTGCCGGTGGCGCGTTGGCAGGCGACCCTGCTGTCACCGGATCTGACCGATGCCAGCCAGGCGGTGGTTCACTTCAGCTGGCTGCCGCGTCTTGCCATCTGCCTGCTGGCCGGCGCCGCCCTCGGGCTGGCCGGCACCCTGATGCAGCAGGTGCTGCGCAATCCGCTGGCCTCGCCCACCACCCTGGGGGTGGCCTCCGGTGCCCAGCTGGCACTGATGATGGTGACCCTGTTTGCCCCCTCCTGGCTGCTGCTGGGGCGGGAGTGGATCGCCATGGCCGGCGGCAGCCTCGCCATGGGGCTGGTGTTTGCCCTGGCCTGGCATCGCCAGCTCAATCCGGTGGTCATCGTCTTTGCCGGGCTGGTGATCAACCTCTATCTGGCGGCCATCAGCATGGGGCTCCTGCTGTTCTTTCAGGAGGAGCTGAAAGGCTTGCTGGTGTGGGGCAGTGGCTCGCTGGTGCAGAACAGCTGGAGCGGGGTGAGCTACCTGCTGCCCCGTCTGCTGCTGGCTGGCGTGCTGGCCGCGGTGCTGGTGCGCCCGCTGGCGGTGCTGGAGCTGGATGATGCCAGCGCCCGCAGTCTGGGGGTCTCCCTTCAACACCTGCGTTTCGCCGGGCTGGGGCTGGCGGTGTTTGTCACCGCCTGCGTGGTGAGCGTGGTGGGGCTGATCGGCTTCATCGGGTTGGCGGCGCCCGCCCTGGTGCGCTTGCTGGGGGTAAGAAAACTGGCCCTGCGGCTGCTGTGGGCCCCGCTACTGGGCGCTCTGCTGCTGGCGGCCACCGATCTGCTGCTGCAATCCCTGAGCCGCAGCGGCTCTGTACTCATCCCAACCGGCGCCATGACGGCCCTGCTGGGAGCGCCGCTGTTGCTGTGGCTGATCCCGCGCCTGGGTATCAAATCGGGCACGCCGAAGGCGAATGCCGCCCTGCTGGTGGCCCGCCACCCGGCACCGGTCCGTCTTGTCGGCCTGATGTTGATGGGTCTGGTATTGGCGGTGATCGCTTCCCTGCTGTTTGGACAGGGGATGGACGGCTGGCACTGGCCGAGCTGGCTGCGCTGGCAGGCCCAGCTGGAGTGGCGGCTGCCGCGCACCCTGGCGGCCGGTGCGGCGGGCGTGTTGCTGGCGCTGGCGGGCACCCTGCTGCAACGGGTCAGCAGCAACCCCATGGCGAGCCCCGAGCTGCTGGGGGTGAGTGGCGGCACCTTCATGGGAGTGATTGCCACGGCGCTGCTGCTGCCCGCCCTGCCGCTGCCTATGATGCTGGCCGGCGGCCTGCTCGGTGCCTTCGGTTGTCTGCTGCTGTTGCTGCTGGTCAATCGCAGCCACGGCTTCCAGCCGGAGCGGCTGCTGCTCTCCGGCATCGCCATCACGGCGTTGTTCGAGCCGCTGCAGGCCATCGCACTGGCCAACGGCGACCTGCGGGTGCAGCAACTGCTCTCCTGGATGTCCGGTTCTACCTATTACGTCACTCTGCCGCTTGCCGGCGGGCTGGTCGTGCTGGCGCTGACGTTGCTGGCGGCCTGCCTGCTGCTCAGCCGCTGGCTCGATCTGCTGCCGATGGGGCCGGCGGTGGCCGCCGCGCTCGGCATTCGGCTCAACCGGGCTCAGCTCGCCATCCTGCTGCTGGTGGCCGTGCTCACCGCCAGCGCGACCCTGGTGGTGGGACCGCTCTCCTTCGTCGGGCTGCTGGCACCGCACATGGCCAAACTGATGGGGCTGGTGCGGGCACGCTGGCATCTGCTCGGTGCCGCCGTCTCCGGCGCCCTGCTGATGGTGTCAGCGGACTGGATCGGCCAGCAAATCCTGTTCCCGCAGGAGGTGCCGGTGGGGCTGGTCTCCACCTTGTTAGGGGGCGCTTACTTCATGTGGTGCCTTCGCCGCCTCTAGGTTGGTGGATGAAAAACGCGCAATAAAAAGCCCGGGATGAACCCGGGCTTTTTATTGGCTCTGTCCCAGTTATGTGTTGAAAGGCTAACCTTGAAGTAGGTCATCACCCTGAGGGCCGCCATCATGGATACCCAAGCCTTTCAACAGCTACTGTCCCTCTTCCCATTACTCACTTTGCGTCAGCGTCGTCTCGCGCAACAGGAACTCACCACCCCTCACACCATCACCTCGTTGGCCACTCAACTCCCCGTATGCCAATGTTGCCCTCACTGCCAGGCCGAGGCCACACAACTGGCTCCCTGGGGCTGGTCTCGAGGGCTGCGCCGTTATCGCTGCAAGCTGTGTCTGCGCACCAGTTCCGTGCTCACCAACACGCCTCTCGCTCGACTTCGCAAGCCACAATGCTGGGAAGACTATGCACAGGCCCTCATCGACGGTCTGACCGTCCGGCAGGCGGCGCTCCGCTGTGGGGTCGGTAAAAACACTGCCTTTTTATGGCGCCACCGCTTCCTGAAGGCCATGGCAACCCATCAGGCGGTACGGGAAGACGGTATCGTCGAGGTCGATGAGACCTTCTTCTTAGAGTCGTTCAAAGGACAGCGCGGATTGCCCCGCCCGGCCCGCCATCGTGGAGGCAAAGGCCGTACCCGAGGCACAGGGCTGGATTACATCCCAGTAATGGTGGTGCAAGACCGGGCAGGCCACCTGGCTGACTTCCAGTTGGAACAGTTGAATGCCAGGGCGGTGAAGGCAGTGCTAGCCGCTTATCGCCCCGGATGCCGTCCTGTGCAGCGATGGTGCCGGGGTGTATGCGAGTTTCAGCGAGGGACTGGGGATAACACACCAAGTGGTGCACAACCGTGCGGGAGAGCGAGTGGTGGGGGCGTATCACATCCAACATGTGAACGGGTACCACAGGCGATTGAAGGAGTGGATGGAGCGGTTCCATGGGGTCGCGACCCACTATCTGAGGAATTATCTGGGTTGGCGAAGGATGTTGGAGCGCTATGGGCGGGAAGTGAATATCTCACGTTGCTTGCATGAGGCGCTGGGGCGCCCCATGCAACACGTAATTGGGACATAGCCTTTTTATTGCCTGCCGTGCGGCGTTATTTGCCGATGCAGAATGTAAATAATCTATTATCTTCAATATGTTAGTGACTTTTCGGGGGCCGCTTGGGGTAAAAGTAACTAAAACAGCATATTGAGAGGCCGCTCACGGGTTTCTGCTATCGTGCAGCGTTCCCACATAGTCAATTCTCGATCGTGCAGCCTTCCCATATGAATCAACGTGATGCCACCACACGCACTTAAAACCGCTTTTTAGGTGAGTTTTGAACATATTTTGAACCGACTATAGCACCGTCCAGAGCCTGGAAAGCCGCTTTACTCTTCGAACCGTGCAAGTTTCCCATAGGTAGTTTGGCTAACCGTGCAGTCATCCCACATACCGCCATTTTAATCCCAGCACTTTATCAGCCTGGCTGAGCGGGCTTTTAGGCCCTCTAGAATTGTGCTGCTGATGGTATCGGGGAAGCCTGCTGGCAATTGCTGTGTAACGCGCTCAATAACATCATCAACGGAGTTGGCCAGTTCTGTCAGGATCTCTTCCATAGCAGAACGCTCAAATCCCACAGCTTTCGCCGTTTGGAAGAAATGACGCGGGAATATCTGCTCAATGGCGTACTTCTTTCCCTTGCTGCTTGCTAGGCCCATAGCGAGCTTGGCGTCCCTTTGGTTGAGGCCTCGGCCGCCAAACACTGGATAGACAGATAGGATGTCGTAAAAAGGGGTCAGGCGAAAACGCCCTTCCGGCTCAATAAAGACCGAGAAGTTTTTTGCATGGCCATCGGTGGCCGCCAGCAGCCAGAACAGGACCTGAGATTTCATTAACAGGTAGCGATCCTGTTCTGGTGTCGCAGAGCCCAGCAAGGTTTTCATGATGTCAGTGATCCCCGGTCCTCCATGGTTCTCGTATTTCCGTGCTGACGGAACATTCAATACCTGACAGAAATCTTCTTGGGGAAGGCGCATGATCCAACTGCGATCGGCAGCGTAACGTCTGTCGAAGCGCTCCACAGCCAGTGCTTTGACCTGGCCAACCTGCATCATGAAGCAGTGAGGTACGGGTAGACCAAACTCCTTGGCAATCAGAGTGCAGAGATATTCGTTTTCTACGCTCTGGGAGAGGTCTATCGAGTAGGAGTGGCTTTCAATCTTGCCGATAGGGAGTTTGATAATGTGGGTTGTCGGCGTTGCGTTGAGTGGCAAGTACCAACGGTCATCGAGATAGAGCAGCGCAGTCTTTTCTTGCGCCCCGGCGATAGAGATCCGGAACTCCTCTTGCTCTCTGACCATCCCCAAAGGGATTCCTGATTTGTAGCTGGTCAGGATCTGCTCGAGCTCGTCATCGGAAAGTGCTTTGTAGTCGATTCGCCTGACATCTGGAACGTCGTGCCCTTCGGTAACCAGCTGTAATGCCCCTACGCTATCCTGGCCAATGCAACTGAGCAGATCGAAGGGCTGGGTTGATGCCGCTTGATAGCGTGCTACAACCCTGTTCCTCACCTCTGTATTATCTGGCAGCAGGTTGTCGAAGAAGTTATAGGCTTCATCGCCTCGGTAGGCCTGATGGCGCAATGGCATGGAGAGTGAGATCGGACGGCTACCCGATTGTGCTAGCCATGATTCATGGTACTGAAACTGATGGGCACCGCTGGTAGTTTTGGTGAATGTGCCTACCCGATAGCCGTTCATGTAGACAGCCAGATTGGCCATTACCACTCCTCCTTCCAGCCCGATGCCGGACTATCGGATGACTCATTGCGGGGTTTGATGTCCAGTGACAATTCGAGTGCCGCGAGGATCTTGAACAGGGTTTCCAGCTTGGTGGACTCAGGATTGAGCTCGAAGCTGGAGACTGTGTCTTGCCTAATCCCCACTTTCTCGGCCACTTTGCCTTGAGAGAGCTTTTGAGAAAGCCTGGCATCCTTGATACAGGCGCTCAGCTGCTTGGCGCTGGTTACTTTCATGATTCGACAACCTGGTAGCGTGCCTTCTTCCAATTTACACGCTATGGCAGGTATATCAATATTTACCTGTTATAGAGGGTAAGTATCATTTACACGCCGTAGGCGGTATTTAACATTTATCCCCTATAGCGGGTAAGAGAACAGCGGACGGGGAGATTACCAGACATGGGGTAAAGAACTGCCGCGCTGCGCTTGGCTGCTGGCTTGTTCGGTGAGTCGAAAAGATGACTCACCTCAAAGCCCAGCTTCTGTAGATTTCCTCCTTTGGCATCCCATTCAGCAGATCAGGAATAGTGAGCAACATCGCTTAAATACTCAAATACAACTCAAAAGCGACTTTGTGATGACGGATCACACTTAAAGTTTGTGCTGTCAGATCAAAAGGCTATCGGAAGGTTGTGTTTCGATCGTCATGTGGTGGTTCTAAAAAGGTATACCCCATAAAAACCACTCAATACCCTCTCGAAAATAATATTGAAACCATTTATATTGAACCAATTATTGGGAACCAGTTTAAACAGACTGATAGGGGGTTCAATGTTCATACGGGCGTATTTACGAGCATCGACAGTGGAACAGGATGCTGAGCGGGCAAGAGAGCTGCTGATAGGCTTTGCTGCTGAGCATGGCCATCAGATTGCCAGTTTCTATGTGGAGAATGAGTCGGGGGCGACGCTGGACAGGCCTGAGCTTATGCGGCTGATCCGTGATGCTACAGATCGTGACATTGTGCTGGTAGAACAGATTGATCGTCTGGCTCGTCTCAATCAGACGGATTGGCAAACATTGAAGCAGTTGCTAGCTCAGAAACAGCTCTCCATCGTTTCTCCGGAGCTTCCGACTTCCTGGGTGGCGTTACAGGGGGACAGCCGCTCCGAGTTCACCAGCGCCATCTTGCAGGCTGTAAATGGCATGCTGCTGGATATGCTGGCAGCTGTCGCTCGCAAAGACTACGAAGATCGCCGACGCAGGCAACAGCAGGGTATTGCCAAGGCCAAGGATGAGGGGAAATATCGCGGTCGCCAGAAAGATGAAAAGAAGCGTCAGCACATCGCACAGTTGTTGAGCACAGGACACAGCTACTCGGTGATCCAAGAGATGTTGGGCTGCTCCCGCCATCTGATTTCGTGCGTGGCCAAAGAGGTCCGTTCGGCAAAATAGTGGGTCATTTATCCGAGGCGCTCATACGACGCTTTTCGATATACAGCCATGCAGCAAAGGCGCCAAAGCCTATCAGGAATGCAAACAAGATGCTCAGGATGACGATGCTGTTCATGGTGATGACCTCGCAATCAGGTGATCGTGTAACAAAACTCCATATCACCATGGACTCTGCTCAGGAAAAAATCAACAACGCACTGAAAGTATTGAAATTTGTTCGCTCGCGACAAACATGGTTGCGTGGAATCACGCAGGATATGTAGCCATGGAATGAACACTGTCATTCCCAACCAATTCCCGTCCAGTTTCTTTCCACATAACTATCTATCTGGAAAAGTGGTGCGAATTTTCCACATAGTGGAATGCCTGTTCAGAACGAGTTATGTGGAATCCTGATCGAAGATTTCCTATCTATCTGGAAACTTCGTGCCGTTTTTCTCTCTGGAATGTTGGACATCTTGTCTGAGGGAGTGGGAGACCCAGTTGTGCTGGAATTGATGGGGGTGGGTTCCTATCTATCTGGAATTTTGGGGTTCTATTTCGTAAAACATATGCAGTTGCCTTAGGGCTCTTCAAGTGTTCGCTCGCAATGGGCATGGTCAAAGTAATTGTCGCGGAAACCTCTTTTTAAGCAGCCTCTGCTCTCCCTTGCTTGATTGAGCATGATTGCCTCGGCTATCAGTTATTGGCCTCGGTTATTGATACAGCTATGTGCTGGAGGTATACACGTGCACTGACCGTAACTGTTCACCGAGATGCGTTGACAGTAAAAATGAGATGATCGTCCGTTGATCCGCTGGTGCTCTTTGCTTGCTCCCGCTCGCTTGGCACTATCAGGGCATTAGCTAATTCAGCCCCTCTGGCCGTATTGCCGCAGATAATTGAGTTGATCCACAAGCAACTGCAACACGTCGCCGAGATTGAAGACTGCCTTAACCAGAACAGTAGTAACTCCTCCAAGTCCCCCTACAGTGATGGGCTAGGAGCTCTTCCATCACCGCAAAAACGGCCCACCTCTGGCAGAAGATGGGGCGCCCAAGCGGGTCACAAAGGGCGTCGACATATCATCACGCGGATGACTGGCTGACCGCAGTGGCGCATTACCCGGCTAGGCAGTACGCCTACTGTGGCGACAAGGTCATGGTCCATGACTAGCCCTACCGGGTTCATTAGGTCTTTGATTTGCCCAAGGTCAGCTATCGGGTGACAGAGCATCAGCAGTTTCTCGGCACCTGTCATGGCTGCATTGAGACCAGTCAGGCGCAGTTGTTTGATACCGTGAGCCAAACTCAGATGGGCGCCAATCTGCTGAGCTGAATCGCCCTGCAAAGTGGCCAGTTTCACTAGGGCATCTGCAAGATCCAGCAGCATTTTGAGCGTGGCTTCATGTGAGGCTCTTTTGGTGAGTCGAAAGAGCTGGTCAGCGCCATGCTGACACCGACCTACCAGTCCATCAAACAGCACGTGCAGTCTGCCGCCTGTGTTAACGCCGACGAAACCCGGTATCAGCGCGGCGGTGAGCGGCTCTGGATGTGGTTTGCTCTGAGCCCGGTCGTGGTCATGATGTCGCAAAGTGGTTGTCGGAATGCCTGCTTGGATTAGCCCATGGCTGCTCAAGGACGATGAGGTGCTGTGGCGCAAGGGGAGCTATGAGGTTCACCAAAGTATCTTGCCGTTGGTAGAGACAGTGAAGCGACTAGAACGTAGTCCGTTGGAGTGGCTGAGGGCAGTGGTGACCTCGTGCATCGAGAAAGCGGACTACTCGCTGTCGGAGGAATTGGTGTTGTCAACACCGTCCCGGTGAACGGTTGCCACTGACCAACTCGATCAGGCTGCCGCAGAATCTTTTTGGATTGGTATGGTTGATGCTTTAAGTGTGAAGTTCTGGTTTACTATGGCCTCACTCATTACGCTGTACGTGCTGTAACATTGTTAGGAAAGTTACTTTTCAATGATAGATAACCCGTTGTTCTCTCTGCTTTGAGCTGGATATGCTGAAAAGAATTATAAAACTACTCAAGGTGCAGCCAAGCCTCAAGGCAAGTGATATAGCCCGTGACTTAGGTGTTTCTCGTAAATCAATAAATCAAGTTTTGCACAAAAACCCCGACATTTTTTTACAAGATGAGACCTTCCATTGGTCTTTGCAGGAAAGCGCTAGTTTTGAACTTGAATTAATCTCGGAAAGACGCTGGGTTACACAGGAGCATTTTGAACGAGCTTTAGATAACAAAGGCTCGCCACTTGACTCGAATTGCAGTGAAGTGCTCATCAAAATTACGGATGATCAACCCGTTTTGTTATGTGCAGCAGCAAGAATCCTTTCTCTTTCAAATCAATTGGTTATGGCTGGAAAGAGGGTTGTGATCGATTTCACTAACAATAATTCAACCGTCTGCATATTCCGGCCGATCATGAACACCGATTCTGGTTCAACGTGAACACCATTTCCGGACCAACGTGAACGCTCATTCCGGTTCAACCTGAACACTTTGCACCTCCTTTCCGGAAACAGTGTTCAACATCCCGGAATCACTGTTCACATTCACCAGAATCATCCTTAACGCATTGATTTAACAACCTTTGATACGCTCTCCCTTTTGCCAGGGAAGAGCCTATGTCTGCCAAGAGGATTGCAATGCGTAAAATTCGTGAAGTGCTGCGACTGCGGCTGGAAGCTGACCTCTCTGTTCGCCAGATAAGTTGCTGCACCAAGGTCAGCGTTGGCTCCATCCAGAAACTCCTCAAAAGTGCCCAGACGCTCGGCCTGACCTGGCCTTTACCTATCGAGCTTGATGATGGCCAACTGGCGGCCCTGTTCTATCCGCAGGCCGATACCACCATCTCGGCCCGCCATGTTGTACCGGATTGGCCCTCTGTCCATCAGGAGCTCAAGCGCAAGGGGGTCTCCAAACAGCTGCTCTGGGAGGAGTACACCCAGCGCTATCCCAATAGCTGTTACAGCTACTCCCAGTTCTGTGACCGTTACAAGTCCTGGTGTCAGTTGCAAAAGCGCTCCATGCGCCAGATCCATAAGGCGGGGGAAAAGCTCTTTATCGACTACTGCGGGCCCACGGTGCCCATCGTCTCGCCGACTACGGGTGAGGTCCGTCAGGCCCAGATCTTTGTCGCCGTGCTTGGTGCGTCCAACTACACCTTTGCCGAGGCCACCTGGTCCCAGTCACTGCCGGACTGGCTGCAAAGCCATGTCCGTGCCTTTGAGTTTTTCGGTGGTACACCGGCACTACTGATCCCCGACAACCTCAAGAGCGGTGTCAGCAAGGCTTGCCGATACGATCCCGAGCTCAACCCCAGCTACCAGCAGTTGGCCGAGCATTATCAGGTGGCGGTGATGCCAGCTCGTCCTTACAAGCCCAAGGACAAAGCCAAGGCCGAGGTGGGTGTGCAGATCGTCGAGCGCTGGATCCTGGCCCGTCTACGCCATCAGACCTTCTTCTCGCTTGCCGAGCTCAACCAGTGCATCCGGGCTTTGTTAAATGAGCTCAACGAGCGCCCGTTCAAGCAACTGCCCGGTAACCGACGTGACGCATTTGAGCAGTTGGACCGCCCGGCACTGGGGTCACTACCGGTGCATCCCTATCGCTATGTCGCCATCAAAACGGTCAAGGTCAACATCGACTATCACGTCAGCTATGAGCAGCACCATTACTCGGTGCCGCACCAGTATGTGGGTCAGCAACTGGAGCTCCATGCGGGCGATACCCTGCTTCAGGTTTATCACCAGCAACAGCTGGTCGCGAGCCATCCGCGTAAAACCATCCCGGGAATGAGCACACTCCCTGAGCACATGCCGGAACGTCACAGCAAGCAGCAACGCTGGACGCCAGGGCGTCTTAAGCAGTGGGCTGCCGACATCGGACCGGGCACCTTGTGCTGGGTTAGCGAACGGCTGGCAGAGAAAGCCCATGCCGAGCAGGCATACCGACTCTGCCTGGGACTGCTGAGTCTTAGCCGGGAGTATCCGCCATCACGAGTCGAAGCCTGTTGCCAGCTGGCCAACCGGGAAGGACTGGTGCGGCTCAAGCAGCTCAAGCCGGTGCTGACCAGTGGCCGCGACCAACTGCCCGCAAGTCCGCTCAGTTATCCAGAACTGCCGCAAGAGCACGAGAACATCCGCGGCCCCCAGAGCTTCCACTAGAGAGGATACGTCCCATGACCCAACAAACGCTGACCCGCTTGAGACACCTGAAACTGACTGGCATGGCGGATGCCGTGCAACAACAACTGGAACAGGCAAGTACCTACGAAGGGCTGCCCTTCATCGAGCGGCTAAGCCTGCTGGTCGAACACGAACAACTGAGCCGGGAGCAGCGTAAACAAGCTCGGCTGGTCAAGCAGGCGAGGCTCAAACTCCAGGCCACGGTGCAAGAGGTGGACTACCAGTCTGCACGCAACCTGGAGCGGTCACAGGTGGCAAACCTGGCCCAAGGAGAGTGGCTGCGCCGGGGCCAGAACCTGCTCATTACCGGCCCCTGTGGCTGCGGAAAAACCTACCTAGCCTGTGCGCTGGGCTACCAAGCCTGTCAGCAGGGGCACAGCACTCGTTACTACCGGCTGCCGCGTCTGCTACTTGAGCTGAGCCAGGCCAAGGTAGATGGCAGTTACGCCAGACTGCTGGGTCAACTGGCAAGGATAGAGCTGCTGATCCTGGATGACTGGGGACTGGAAGCGGTGAATGCCGAGCAGCGCAACGCCCTGCTGGAGATCATGGATGATCGGTACGGGAAATACTCGACGGTCGTGGTCAGTCAGCTGCCAACGGAAGAGTGGTACGCGAGCTTGGGGGACAACACTCTGGCAGATGCGATCCTGGACCGGCTGATGCACAACGCTCACCGGCTGTCACTGAAGGGAGAATCGATGAGAAAGAGGAGAAGTGAGTTGACCCAATCTGAACACTCGAGTTAGAAACGGGGTGACGTGAGCGCGTTAAGGATCAGGGTGTTCACGTTGGCCGGAATGGCTGTTCAACTTCGCCGGAATACGCACCGTCTCATACTTGAGTCGTGCTTGCTTCTTTGCTCGACTTGATGAGGCTGTAGAAGTACTGCCGACAAGGCCACCAAATTCAGATTCTGAGCTCTACAAGGCAAACAACCTTTCATTAGTAGAACTGTTGGAAATATGCCCTGAAGATAATGTGCCGTCGCGCATTAAACAAAGCTTTGTGGATAAGTTTGGTCCCGAGCATTCAACCAAATTATTCACGCTCGTGGCCGAGATGGTCAGTAATGTTGAAGACCACTCAGAAACAAAGATCCCAGGTTTTGCTGGCCTTCAGGTGTATAGCAAAAAGAAAGGAAGATCTGTAATCGTTGTCATTTCTGATGGTGGTATAGGTATTTGTGCCTCGTTACGCCCAGTGTTGGATACACACTTTCCCGACATCGCAGTACGATTCCCGACCGCCGAACCGGACACTGACCCTCAGCTTATCATTCATGCGATGGAGCATAGAGGTCTAAGTCGGTTAGGTAAGGGACGTGGTGCTGGCCTCCATACTAGCCACGGGGAAGCAGCCACATTAGATGCAAAAGTTACAATCCGACAAGAAAATTTTGTTGTATATATGAAGTACAAGAATGGGAGTCTTCATGATAAGAGTTGGGTTACGAAACTCCCTAAAATCAGGTTCTTCGCGGGATCTTGGGGAAGTGGAAGTTGACAGACAGGGTGCTGGTAAACTGGCTGTCTCCAAACACACCACCACCATCACCCTGCTGTCGCCGTGCATCATATTGATATTGCCTCCTTCTGGCCAGGTTATACCGTCATCGCCCAAGCGCTTTCTGCCAACCATCACACCCTGTTTACCCTTGAGCCTCGCGCCGACTTCTTGCCCCGTTGTCGCCGATGCCTGCAACCCACGCCATTGATCCACGACCAACGTATCCGCCGGGTGCGTGAGCGAGACCTATTTGACCGACAAGTCTGGTTACAACTGCCTGTTCGCCGCGTCGACTGTCTGCGCTGTGGTCGCGTCAGTGAACATATCGACTGGCTCCCCTCTGGCTCCCGCCTCACCCGGCGCATGCAGTGCTGGATTGAAGCGCTCGTTCAGTACCTCCCCATCCGCCATGTCAGCCAGCTCACCGGGGTCGGTTGGCACACCATCAAGGAGATCGACAAGCGCCGTTTGCAGACCAGTGTGGGCACCATCGAACTTGGGGAGGTGCGGCGGCTGGTGATGGATGAGTTTGCCCTGCACAAGGGACACCGCTATGCCACCGTGATCATGGATGCCGAGCGAACCCGCGTCCTGTGGGTGGGGCACGGCAACAGCCGGGCCGCTATCCGTCCCTTCTTCGAGCAGCTCGGCGAGCGATGCCAGCAGATTGAAGCGGTGGCGATGGACATGAACACGGCGTTCGACCTGGAGGTGAAGCAACACTGCCCGCAGGCGGAGGTGGTCTACGACCTGTTCCACGTGGTGGCTCGCTATGGCCGAGAGGTGGTGGACCGGGTGCGAGTGGAGCAGGCGAATGCACTGAAAAGCGATAAACCGGCGCGAAAAGTGGTCAAAAGTGCGCGTTGGTTGCTGCTACGTAATCGGGCGAAGTTGAGTGAAAAACAGGATGTGAAGTTGCAGGAGCTGTTGGCGGCGAATCAACCGCTGGCGATGGTGTACGTGCTGAAAGAGGGGTTGAAGGGCATCTGGTATGCGCCGAGCGTGTGGGAAGGATGGCGACGATGGCGGAGCTGGATGCGGCAGGTGAAGGAAAGCGGGCTAGCGCCGCTGCAACGATTTGGTCGAAATTTATCGAAATATATGCGGGGGATCCTGGCGAGTGCAAACTACCCGATGCACACGAGTGTGCTGGAAGGGGTGAACAACAAGATCAAAGTGATAAAGCGTATGGCATATGGATTTAGGGACTCAGAATACTTTTTTCTGAAAATCAAGGCGGCCTTCCCCGGAAAGCCGCGATGAACCTAAAATCATGGGAACTCATATCGTTTTTGAGTTCTTTTTGACAGCCGAATAGGGTCTGGTTAAACTCGAGATATGAAACAGAAAAACTACACTTTAAACCTTCGTCAGTATGCCGATGAATCTAACCCCTATGGCACTAGTCGGGGTCGTAAGGCTCATGGGTTGCTTGTCAGGGACATAGATGTACTCCACGGCGCTTCAGTTGTCGGTATATCCCTTGCTGACATTGAAGCTGCTGATGTTTCTTTTTTCCGAGAAAGCATTATCTATACCGTTAAACGATATAGTAAGCAGATTGCGTTTTATGTTTTTGATATTACTGATGAAGATCTACTTTCCAACTTACACGGTGCTGCAATTTCCGGTGATCAAAGCCTAACCTGTTGGGTAGGTCATGAATGCAGATTTGTAGGCCCCGAGCCATCCGCCTCTAGTAAGGCTCTTTTGGATTTTGTTGTTGAGCATCGTGAAACTACCACTGCAAAAGCAGCATCAGCTTTAGATATCAGTGTTCAGAACGCTAGCACTCGGCTTAAGCGCCTCGCTGACGATGGCTTCTTGCTCCGTTCCGAAGAGTCAGCCGATAGTGGCGGGAAGGAGTTCGTTTACAAGGTGATCGGAAAAATCTGATTAAATGGCTTCCATTAACCAGAAAAAGGATCTACACTGTTTGCAGGTGGTCCTTTTTTAAGGGTTCTGGTTAAACAGCTTTATTTAAACGGTGTGGTTGGCATCGAGAAAAACGTAGCTGTGAGGAGTGAAATCGTGGCTTTGGGAGTGAAGGTTAATCTCAAAGAAGCATGGAGAGCCCCATACGAAAACAGCCATTGCGGGATGGTCTGGGATGCAAAAAGGAGGAGCTCTAAGCAAGAGCAGTCGAAAAGAGAATAGTTGAACTGTAAGAAGCCAAGTGCACTTCGGGTAAGCGCACCAAATAAAGGAGAGATTATAGATAATACAAACATTTCAACGATCGAATCGTTGAAGAAAAACCATAAGCGCTATGGCAATAGCGCTTGGCCGCGAAGAATCAAAAGCAAATGAATTATCTTCGTGTGTTGCCCATCAGTCAAGTGCTGATGTATGGGGTTTCTTTGGCGGTTACCAATAGGCTCCTTTAGAGCGTTTACCTGAACCATACAAGTACGGCAACGTACTGGGGATATTTCAAATGCAAGATAATCAACCGCAGCAACTCCGTCACCGCATCATTGAAGTGGCAGACCAAACCCTTGTTTACCGACCGGTAACAATGAACGACAGCACACCAACTGGGGCACAAATTGCAGCCGCAGCTGGGTTTAAACCCGATCAACTCCCGGTTGTACTGCAATCAATCTCGAACGGATCTCTTGAGGATATCCGCCCTGACGAGGTCGTGAACCTTGGGGATGAAATTTGCCGTTTCATCGTGGTCGAATCCGACCGCACTTATCGGTTCACCGTTGATGGTGCCCGTTTGGAGTGGCCGTGCCGCCACATAACTGGGTATGTTGTTCGCGAACTGGGTGGTATCGGTGAGGATAAGACGCTGCTTCTGGAACGTGAAGATGAGGCTGACCTCGAAATCCAAAACGATGAGTTCATCAACTTGGATGAAACCGGTATTGAGCACTTCATCAGCCGTAAAACCACATGGAAGTTGAATGTGCAGGGTAAGGTATACAACTTTGATACCCCGACAATCGTGATCCGCGATGCGGTCATCCGCGCAGGTCTGAACCCAGACCAAGCATGGTATATCTTCTTCAAAGTCGCAGGGAAACCGAAGGTCGAGAAGGGCATTGATGATGTCATCGATCTACGCACCCCCGGCATCGAGAAGCTGCGCCTCACTCCGCGTGATGTAAACAATGGCGAGGTGTCTCCGGTACTTCGCCGCGAGTTTAACCTGTTGCCTAGTGATGAGCTGTACCTCAATAACATGGACTACCGCTGGGAGACCTGCGTGAGTGAGAGCTCCAACTGGTTGGTCATCCACGACTACGATCTGCCTGCTGGATACAACCATCAGAAAGTGAAATTGGCACTCTTGATCACCTCTGGCTACCCCATGAGCATGTTGGATATGTTCTATGTGTATCCGCTGCTGCTGCTGGCCAATGGCACTGAAATTCCCGCTACGCAAATTAGGGGGGTGGTCGATGGAGTTACGTTCCAAGGCTGGTCACGACATCGTCCGTGGAACCCTGCGACGGACACAATCGTCTCACAACTTGCTATGGCCGATGGCTGCCTTCTGAAGGAGGTGGGTCAATGAGCACGGGCTCTCGTCTGGTGTTGACGCAAGAAATCCATACCTCGCTCTGGGAACACCTGTTCCCAGGCGATGGCAAGGAGGCTGCTGCAATCCTGCTCTGCAACCGCAATAACGGCACACGCCAGAAATTCCTGGTTAAAGAACTGATTCCCATACCATACGACGAGTGTAAGTCGCGGTCCGTCGATTCCATTTCTTGGCCTGGCAGCTACTTAGAAAAAGCTATCGATGAAGCTGATGCGACATCAATGTCAATTTTCCTTGTGCACTCGCATCCTGCTGGTTTTCTGGAATTCTCTGACATCGACGATGAAAGCGATGCCCAGACCATGCCATCGCTGTTTCAAGGAGTCAGCACTATTCACGGTTCGGCATTAATGGTCTCGAGTGGTGAGATGTGTGCACGTATTTACCGCGATGGTAATCACTGCGAACCCGTGGAGCTGGTAACTGTCGCTGGCGACGACATCCACTACTGGTGGGCCAATACCAAAGTGCCAACTATGGCGTTCACCTCTGGAATGACGGACACCTTCAAGCGCCTTACTGTAGCTGTCATAGGTGTTTCCGGAACTGGTTCGATTGTGGCTGAGCAAGTGGCTAGGCTAGGCTTTGGAGAGATACTGCTATTCGATCATGACCATCTGGAGAAGAAAAACCTGAACCGAATCCTGAACTCAACACTCGAAGATGCTCAAGCAGGCCGTTCGAAGGTGGAGATGTTCGCAGAGGCGATTCAGCGCATCAGAGGAGAGGATATAGCTAGGCCTTTTCACAGGACTATCTGCTCGCGGGATGCCATCCTTGCCGCTGCAAATGCAGACGTGATCTTCTGCTGTGTCGATACCTACCAAGCCCGCATGATCGCGGATCTCATCGCTTCAGCTTTTTTGATTCCATTACTTGATGTGGGGGTGAAAATCCCTACTCATGTTGATCCAGAAGACGGCAGGAAGATCACTGATGTGACCGGGCGAATCGACTATGTCAAACCAGGTGGCTCTACTTTGGCAGATCGTGGTGTCTACACCCCCACACTGTTGTACCAAGAGCACATGCGTCAATCAATGCCTGAAAACTACGAGGACCAATTGGCTCGTGGATACATAACAGGGGTATTGGATGAAGCTCCATCGGTAATTACTCTTAACATGCGAGCTGCATCCGCCTGTGTCTCAGAGTTCATCGCTAGGAGCTTCCCTTTCCGTGAGTACCCCAACAAGCAGTTTGCCAGAACCATTTTCAGTCTCACTGAGGCGGAAGAGGATTATCTTGATGAGAGTTCGTTCTCCAAGGCTGCAAATCCTCGTCTTGCCGAAGGTGGTAAGGAGCCCCTTCTTGGCTTGCCTAATCTGGAGATGATGTAGATGTCAATTTTCAAGAGGATATTTAACTATTTCTTACGGAAGGCAGAACCACTGCTCCCTCCTCGACGCTTAATCGTCATTGAAGGAGATTCGTTGCCCAAAAATATGCCTATACGTTCAATTATTCTCGCAAGAGATGGAGAGGAGGATTGGTGTATTGGGTTCAGATGTCCTTGTGGGTGTGGCCGAAAAATCGAGCTACTAATAATTGAAGAAGCAAAGCCACGCTGGGACTACAGCGTTAGTGATGATGGTTTGCCGACGTTACACCCTTCTGTATGGCTAAATAGTGGTTGTAAATCTCATTTTTGGCTGAGGAATGGGAAAATTTACTGGGTATAACTCTTGGGTCAGATTGAGCTGGTGATAGGCTCTGTTGCTCAGGTCGTCAGTGAACTATCTGTAACCTCGGTAGTGAGTAAAACCGCCTACGAGAGCATCAGAAAGGTTAATTCAGTCAGGAACTGGGAACAGAAAAGTTAACTCCTAGTGCTGCGAGGTTCATTGAGCATCTGGATGGATGAGCAGGCCATTGAGACAGCATTGATACTAAAGGGGGACCTAGGGCTTACTCGTCCTCACTGTGTAATGGTCAACTAAATCCGGATACTCGGTTTCGCAATGCCTCTGTCTCTATGACTTCAGTAAAATTTCTGTGGCCAGCTGCAGCCGGAGTATCCAGATGACCGAGATGACTAGGCCACTACATGAGTGGCCTTTTGCTTAAGGCGTGTCTGGGCCAATTAGCACACCTCTTCTGTTGCGCCGGTAGCAAGGTCACGCTGGCGATGGAGGGTGTCAATCTGTTTTCTGAGCAGACCGGAGGGGGAACCAGGAGCTGTCGCGCCAAACACATGTGGGTGGCCAAACACTATGAAGCTGTCTTTGGCGCGAGAGACTGCAACGTTCAGCATGTTATGGTTCATGTCGTAGAACTTGCCGGCACTGATGTCATTTTCACCATAGACGCTGGAGAACAGTACCAGGGTACGTTCATCTCCTTGCAAGCTATGTACTGTACCGACAGTTAGGCCGTATATCCCCACTTTTCCCAGTGCTTGCCGGATCAAACGAGCTTGTTTGCTAAAGGGAGTTATGATGCCAACAGCCAGTTTCAGCACCTCATCATCGTCCTTATCGGACCACTTAGGGTTTTGTTGGCGTGCATAGTCGAGGATTTTGCTTCGTTCTGCATTGAGCCACTCGGCGATATGGTCAGCTTCTCCCGGATTGCCACGACTACCGCCATAAGAGCGTGATGGAGAAGCCGTTTCTACCATGGAAAAGGTACCCCATGGCACGGGTTGCTTGGGGAAGCCGCGCAGTGGTTCGAGAACGCCTTCATAGACCATGGTGTTGCAGTAGCCGACAATTGGGTCGTAGCAGCGCCTATGTTCGGTCAGATAGAGACCGCGCTGCAGGGGGGCAAATTGGTGATAGTGACACTGCCGTTGCGCTACACCCATGACCGACCCACTGCTGGCCAACAAACCGCTTTGATGCCAGAAGTCATCGTAGTCGTACTGCTCGTTGAGTAGCCCATATAACTCTAGGTTGGCGCGATCAACATAGGCGGGAATGCTCCAGACTGGCTCGATCTGATCCGTATCCCCCACAATCAACGCCCGTTTAGCCAGTGCAAAGCTGGCTGCGGCAACATCGGGGACGGCTTGACCAGCTTCATCGACAATCAACAGATCGATCTCATCGAACAGCGGGATATCTCGCCAACAGTTATCGCGCATCTCATAGGCCATAAAGGTCGACGGAATCATGTAAAATGTCGATACAAAACATGGTGTTAGCTTAGCAAGTCGGCGCAATTTTCGTCTTAGCTTCCAGGGAGATTTTTTATCTTTGTCACCTCTGCTGAGGAAACCTTCAAACTCCGTTAGCCAGCGTGCTTCCCAGTAGTGAGTCGCTAGCTTGAAGAGCGTGAAACGAAGCGAGCGATCGTTCACTTCATGCACTTGATCTTCCAGTGAGCACGAGAACAGCCGGGCTGGTCGGTTTATCTCAATCCAGTTGGTTAGGTCCAGAGTTGCTTCCTGGTAACCGGCTACCACCTGCTGTAGCTGGTTGAGAAGTTCTTCCGACTGTTGCCGTTCCCGGTGTGCCTGCTGAATTCGCTGATTGAGCAATGTCTCGACTGCGTAGTCGGAATGATCGTTCTGAAACAGTTCCCAGCTATTGAGCAAACGTGCGCTCTTGCGCTGCTCATGCCGCTTGAGCGGAGGTAGCCACATCAATAAACGGGACCAAACTGAGCGCCGTTCCCACAAGCTATACATTTCGTCGAGTTGCGATTTGGTTCGGCTGTAGTGCGCCTTGGCATAGTCATGTCTTTGCATGGCTTCTGTTATTTGCTCATGCAGTGAGTCCAGGCCTCCATGGCGGAGGTCGATCTCGTGAGCGTTACTCTGCACCTGTTCCAGCAGAGAGATCCCTATTTCAATTGCCTGCCTGGTCTGCAACAGCGCTCGATGTAATTGCTCTTGCACTTTGCTGACCGCGACAGCCTGGCCATTGAGCCACTGGCTGGCACAGGTTAAAAAATGCTCTTTGGCTCTATCCAGATACTCCCGCGTATGCCAGCTTTCCATGCAACCTTCGCCTTTTGGCCCTAGGTACATGTAGGAATTGTGAACATTCACCTTGCCGCTGGAACAGCAGTAGAGGCCATAGCTGTCGATTTCGGGGAGCCAGCGCCCTTTTAGGCTCTCTGTCAAACCCTCTTCATCGACCTTGGCAAAGCTTTCTAGAATATTGGTGACCGCTTGGTTGTTGTTCGAGGCCGCAACAATCAGTGGCGGCTCTCCCTGAGCCAGCGCCGCCTCACTCCATAGATTAGCTACCACTGAGCGAAGCAGGGTTGTCTTGCCTGTGCCGGGAGGGCCGTTAACGGCTAGGATCTCACCGTGTTGCTGTGCAAGGAAATGGTGCAGGGCATTGCGTTGTTTGGGTGACAGAGGGAACTCCCCTGTCATCTGGCCAAGATGCCCCTTGGCTCCTGTGTTCTGATGCTGCAGATCTTGATGGGGTGTTAGCGTAGGGGATTGCTCGGCACAAAACCGCTGGTAGAGCGGTGGGTACTGGCCGCTATCGCGCAGGTTGTTGAGTACCTTCAAAATGTTGGCTTTTGCCCCCACCACGTTGGGTTCGAGTTGTAGCAGGCTTTGCTCGCTCATCTCGAAGTCTGGATGAATGGGCATGGCATGCAGTGGGGGAGCGGCTTGCATGCTGTTCTCGGCATTTGATGAGAGTGGATAGCCCACTACTGCTGCCAACATATGGCAGCAGTAAGCTACGAGTTGCTGCCACTCTACTATCCCCTCGTAGGGGTTGTGGGTCAGTAGATTGGCCCCTTGAAGATCCAGACACTTCGCCCCTCTTAACTTAAGAGGTAGTCTTGGAGCTATGTTCAGTACTAGTCACAACGAGAAGATGGTCGAAGTGTTAACAGGGGCCGAGCGCCGTCGACGCCGGACTCCACAAGAAAAGATCGCCATCGTGCAGCAGACCTTTGAGCCCGGGATGACCGTCTCTCATGTTGCTCGCTTGCACGACGTCAACGCAAACCAGCTTTTCAAATGGCGTAAGCAATTCCAAGAAGGGTCTCTCACGGCGATCACCGCCGGTGAGGATGTTGTTCCTGCTTCCGAGTTGGCTGCTGCCATCAAGCAGATCCGAGAGCTACAACGTCTGCTCGGGAAGAAGACCATGGAGAACGAGATCCTCAAAGAAGCCGTGGAGTATGGTCGAGCAAAAAAATGGATTGCGCATGCGCCCTTGTTGCCGGGGGACGACGATTAAGTGCTGTGAGCCAGGCTCTTAATGTATCGCGTGCGCAGCTATCCGTTCGTGTTCATCGAAAACCGGGTTGGCAAGATGGTCGTCATCATCGCCAGCGTGATGATGCAGCCTTACTTGGCCGTATCATGGAGGCGATGGCAGAGCTTCCCTCCTATGGCTATCGCCGGGTCTGGGCGCTGTTACGGCGTCAGTCTGAGGCAACAGAACAACCTGTGGTAAACGCTAAGCGGGTATATCGCGTCATGCGCGAGCATGGCTTGCTGCTGGAAAGAAAACCAGCTGCACCATTGGCCCAGCAGGCACATAAGGGGCGTGTTGCCGTCAAGGAGAGCAATCGACGGTGGTGCTCAGATGGCTTCGAGTTTCGCTGTGATAACGGTGAAAAACTACGTGTCACGTTCGCCATGGATTGCTGCGATAGGGAAGCGTTGGACTGGGCGGCCAGTACTGGGGGTTACGACAGTGACACTGTGCAAGATGTCATGCTGAGGTCTGTCGAACGTCGCTTTGGGGATTCGTTGCCGGCATCACCGGTGGAGTGGCTGACTGATAATGGCTCGGCGTATCGAGCCCATGAGACCCGCGCGTTTGCACGAGAAATCGGGTTGGAGCCCAGAACTACTGCGGTGAGAAGCCCACAGAGTAACGGTATAGCGGAGAGCTTCGTGAAGACGATGAAGCGAGACTATATCGAGATGATGCCAAAACCGGATAGCCGAACAGCGGTAGGCAATTTGGCTATCGCGTTTGAGCATTATAACGAACACCACCCGCACAGCGCCTTGGGATACCGTTCACCCCGGGAATTTCTGCGCAGTCGGGTATCACAATCCTAAGCGGGAAAAAGTGTCTGGACCTATGGGGTCAAATCCAGTCAGGAAGGCGTCAAGATCGACATAATCGCCGATGGGGTCCGTTGCACTCTGGTTAGGCGCTAGCCACTCCCGCGGGATCCAGGGGCGCTTGTTGGAAGGAAAGAGAGTGCCGTCAGCCACCACTCTGACGAACACGCCAACCGGTAGCAGCACTCGCCGTTTAAGGTTGTTGGTCTCTCCAAACTGGGAGGTCTGGAGATCGACGCGGGGGAACAAAACCAGCTCGGTCACTTCCAGTGGGGGTTGGCCGACAGGCTGTTTGGCATCGAGGATCTGTTTTGCCTGTACGGGGGAAATGCGCCCGTTTAGCCACACTTGGGTATCGATTGCTAGGTAGTCGGAGGAGGGATCTTCGACTTTCTCGATGCCCAGCACGGGCAACAGATTGCGATCATCCGGGCTGAGTCGCTCGGCATCGATTAATGACTGGCGAAAATAGCCGGTAAGATTGTGCAGAAAGGACATAAGATCCTACCTTCGTTGTTCTTTATAATGAAGCCGGATGGCTGGAATGGAGCATCCGTTTGATGCGTTATTCATTATCCCACTCATGCGCTGCTAGGTGATTACACACAAGCCCCTCTTGGGCTGAGTAATTAGCCCTGCTTTGACCAGATAAGTTTTTGCCCAACCAGCTCGAATACCTTGCGTAGAGGGCGAGCTTTGCCATCTGCTAGGCTCGCAAGTACGGCTGGCATCATGGCTTCGTAACTTGGCAGGTTCATTGATGCTTGGCTTGAGTTTGTATCGATAGAACATCTTGCCACATAGGTTCTGTTGGAACCATTCATGTCACTTCTGTATGTGCGCGAGCTGACATATTTTCTGCTACACACTAGCCAAAATTTCACATGTGAAATTTTTCCCGAAAACGCTGTAAGTGCCCAAAACGGGCTCTTACAGCGCTCTGGATTTCGTTAGGTCCTCGGTACGCTTTGCATGTTGATGTTTGTTACAGGGAGATCATCTGCATGCGTGAGCAAAATCCGTCAGTTTACAGCGATCCTAACGGGTCAATTCTGAAAGAGCTTTATGAGCTTAAGCAACTGGTAATCCAGCAAGGACTGGCGCAAAAAGAGATGCTTTCTACCGAGGAGTGCGCCGAGTTGCTGGGGGTTTCTGTCAGCTATGTGTACCGGCTGACCAGTGAAAAGCGTCTGCCGCATTACAAGCCACAAGGCAAAAAGATCTACTTCAAGCGCGTTGAGCTGCTGGACTGGCTGCTCTCCCACCGCATTTCACCGGACGCCGAACTCACTGAGCATGTAACCAAGCGTGTGCGGCAAGCTAGCCATGGGCGGTTGTGAGGCTGTTATGGAGCGAGATCTCATAACATCTCACTGGCCCCAGGATCTCCGGTCGGCTTTTATTGAACCTCCGAAACCCCTCGATTTTGTCCTCCCGGGGCTGCCTGTTGGCTGCGTTGGTGCTTTGGTGTCACCGGGAGGGGTGGGCAAATCGATGTTGGCATTGCAACTAGCAATGCAGATATCCGGTGGGCCGGATTGGATTGGGCTTGGCAATCTGAGCAGGGGGGCTGTGCTCTACCTGCCTGCCGAGGATCCTTGGCCTGTACTGCACCAGCGCCTGTTTGCCTTGGGCGGATATCTTGACCCTGAACTTCGTGCCAACGTTGAGCGAGACCTTCGCCTCATACCGCTGCAGGGATCCAGTCCGAATGTGCTGGATAGCCATTGGTGGGAAGCGATTGCTATATGGGCTGAAGGGGTGAGGTTGATTGTCATCGATACTTTGAGGCGTTTCCACGATGCCGACGAGAACGCTGCCTGTGCCATGACGCAGGTACTGGGTCAGTTGGAGCGGCTGGCCATGAGGCTGAGATGCGCTGTGTTGTTTGTACACCACACCAGCAAATCCGCAGTATTCCAAGAAGCTGGCGATCTGCAGCAGGCCAGCCGAGGTTCGTCAGTTCTGGTGGACAACGTCCGCTGGCAGGCCTATCTCGCCACTATGACCAAGAAAGAGGCGCAGCAGTTGGGCGTATCGGCAGAGCTGAGCCAGCTTTACGTGCGGTTTGGAGTAAGCAAAAGTAATTATGGGCAGCCACTACCGGAGCGCTGGTTGGTGCGGAGGGAAGGTGGCGTGCTGCACCCCGCCAGTTTGGACGTAACACGCCGGGCTGGAGGCAAACGTGCCTTGCTTTGAACTAACTCATGCCCGGCACGACCATATGCACTGTCTGGCCCCAGGATTGTTCAGAGCCATAGCTCCTGGTCAGCGCCGTCGAGACAAGCTGGCGGTGATTTACCGCTTGGATAACGGTAATCAGATTGAGTTTTCTGGGCCAGAACCCTTGGGGGCCGACGATTTGCGAGTACTTCAAGGGTTGGTTGCCCTAGCTGGGCTTGAATCACAAGGTGGCAAGATTGGGCCTGTTGCGAGTGGTGAAACCGGAGAGATATTGCGAGACCTACTTCAGCTGCGTGGGATTGCCAACCAGCAGGATGTCTTGGTGGTCAAAAGCAGCTTGCGCAAACTGGCCAAGGAGATTGGTTACGCCAACCCTCGTGACACCAACACGGTGCGCCGCAGTGTCGAGCGGCTGTGGAAGGTGTCGGTAATAGCACAGGTGGCTGGCCTGCGTAGCGGTTTTCGTCTGCTGGCGAACTATGCCAGCGATGCCTTGACCGATGGGCTCTTTGTGGCGCTAAATCCCTTGCTGACCAATGCCGTGTTGGGGAATGGCCGATATACCTATATCGATCTGGCTGAGGTACGGCAACTGCGTAGTAGCACTGCTCGGATATTGCATCAGCGGCTTTGCGCCTGGATTGATTGTGGCCGCAGCAAGCCAGTAGGTTTAGATAAACTGGTCTCTTACGCTTTTCCTGATAAGTCCAGCGCGGCCACCGACCGAAAGCGGCAATCGCGAGTCCGCAAGGCTCTGGATGAACTGGCTGAACTGGGTTGGTCAATCAGTGAATATGCCAAGGGGCGGTTCACCATAGGTCGGCCTGCGCTATCACGATAATGGTCACGGACTATCACGAAAGTGGTCACAAAGTTCACGATATTGGTCACAGGCCTAATCAGCTAAACCCCAGTGCTACCTGGGCTGCAGGGCGATCCTGAAATCCGATCTATATTATCTAAGATAATCTAGGCCAGCGCATGGTCGCGCTGGCCTATTTGTTGGTTCTTCCTGGCCATGATCTCGTCGAGGGTGCTTCTATGACTCCAATACGTTGGGAAAATCGAGCATGGCATCTCTACGCCGTGATTCAAGGATGTCTGCATAGATCTCTGTGGTTCTCAGCTCACTGTGCCCCAGCAAGCGGGAGAGGGCATAGATATCTACGCCGCGGTTAAGCTGGATGACGGCGAAGGTATGACGCGCGCTGTGGAAGGTTACCTTCTTGGTTATACCCGCCTGCAACGTCCACCGGGTGAGCTCCATGTTGTGCCAAGCCGAGTACTTGAGGCCCTTGAAGATCCGCTCTGTTGCCTTGCCTGGGCGCCCCATCAGCTGCATCGCCATGTCATTCAAATCCAGGTATTGCAGGCCGCTGGTCTTTTTCTGGGTGAAGACGATACGGTAATGGCCATAGAAGGGCTCCAGCTCGGCCCAGGTCAGCTTGTGAATGTCGGACCAGCGCAAGCCAGTGCAACAAGAGAACAGAAAGGCGCGCTTAAGAACGTCGTACCGGCACTCGGCCTGGGCCAGGGCTCGTACCTCGTCTTCGGTCAGGTAAACCCGTTTGTTCTTCTCCCCCTGGATAGCTTTGACACGCCGTACCGGATTATCCGGTAGCAGCCGTTCCTGCTCAGCCTGGTTCAGGGCTGCCCTTAACTTGTTGAAATAGGCACTCTGGGTGTTGCGGCTCAGTGGTGTGCCGCTTTTGGTGCGGGCCTTGTGCATCAGGTAATGCCGAAACCCCTCCAGGAACAGCTGATCTACTTCCTCGAAAGTCAGCTCTGGCAGCTTATGGTACTGGTGTAAATGCTTGAGGGCTGATATCCAGATGGAATGGTTGCTCTTGCTGCCTGCCGCTTTTTGGTCAGTAACCTCTTGGAAGTACTCGAAGAAGCTGGCCTTGTAGGCATTCGAGAAATCCAGATGGTGTTTACCTGTCTCGTACTCGAAGAGCCGCTTGGCGCGGATGGCTTCGGCTGCTCGCTGGGTTTCTTTGTTGTGGAGCCGCTGTGCTGGGGTACGCGGCTTGTCGTACAGGAAGAGATCCAGGGGCTCTCTGCTGCGTTTGTGCTTGCGGATGCCCGTGGTTAGGTCAAGGTAGGAGCCGGCGTAGTAGGTTAAGCGCAGAGCGCGCTTGCCTTCGGCGTCCGGTGCGCGGTATTCGATGCTGATCTTCATAAGTGTCCCCCGAGAGTACCCCAAGAGGTTACTTTGGGGTACTCTCGGGGTAAATTCTCACGAAACAAGATCAGGCAAGAATAGCCAGTAAAAAACAAAGTCCAATATTTACAATATCTTATGCTCTCATTGGCTGCTTTTTATTGCTGATTTTTCACCACATTACTTGCCGATGCAGAAGCTGGAGAAGATACGGCCCAGCAGATCGTCGGAGCTGAACTCGCCGGTGATCTCGGAGAGAGACTCCTGCGCGAGGCGCAGCTCTTCGGCCACCAGCTCGCCGGCCACGAACACCTCCAGCTGCTCCTTGGCCACCAGCAGCCGCTCGGCGGCACGTTCCAGCGCATCCAGGTGACGGCGGCGGGCCATGAAGCCCCCCTCGGTGTTGCCCTGGAAGCCCATGCAAGCCTTCAGGTGCTCGCGCAGGGCGGGCAGCCCCAGCTCGGTCTTGGCGGAGATGCGATAGACGGCGTGGCCCTGCTCCTGACTCGGTGCCAGATCCTCGCCGGTCAGGTCGGCCTTGTTGCGAATGACGGTGAGGCCGATGTTTTTTGGCAACCGATCAACAAATTCCGGCCAGATCTCCCGCGGGTCGACCGCAGCCGTGGTGGTGCCATCCACCATGAACAGCACCCGATCGGCCTGTTCAATCTCGGCCCAGGCACGCTCGATGCCGATCTGCTCCACCTTGTCCTGGGTATCGCGCAGACCGGCGGTGTCGATGATGTGCAGCGGCATGCCATCCAGATGGATGTGCTCGCGCAGCACGTCGCGGGTGGTGCCGGCGATCTCGGTGACGATGGCGGACTCGCGGCCGGCCAGGGCGTTGAGCAGGCTGGATTTGCCGGCGTTGGGACGGCCGGCTATCACCACCTTCATCCCTTCCCGCAGCAGGGCGCCCTGCTTGGCCTCGCCGCGTACGTCATCGAGCTCCGCCATGATGGCGTAGAGATCGCCCGCCACCTTGCCGTCGGAGAGAAAATCGATCTCCTCGTCCGGGAAGTCGATGGCGGCTTCCACATAGATACGCAGCCGGGTGAGACTCTCCACCAGCTGCTGGATCTTGCCGGAAAACTGCCCCTGCAGAGAGTGCATGGCACTGCGGGCCGCCTGCTCGCTGGACGCCTCGATAAGGTCGGCGATGGCCTCGGCCTGGGCCAGATCCAGCTTGTCGTTCATGAAGGCGCGTTCGCTGAACTCGCCGGGGCGGGCAGGGCGCAGCCCTTTTATCTGCAGGATGCGGCGCACCAGCATGTCCATGATCACCGGGCCGCCATGGCCCTGCAGTTCCAGCACATCTTCGCCGGTGAAGCTGTTGGGGGCCTTGAACAGCAGGGCGATGCCCTGATCCAGCGGCTGGCCTTGCTCATCCCTGAACGGCAGATATTCGGCGTAACGCACCCGGGGGAGCTTGCCGAGCACTATCTCGGCGACCTGTTCGGCGGCGGGACCGGAGACGCGGACTATGCCGACGCCACCCCGGCCGGGGGCGGTGGCCTGGGCCACGATGGTATCTGTAGTCATCTTGCTTGGCTCATTTGTTCGCTGATGGTTCACAGCAGTGGGGTCATTGTAATAAAAAAGGCGGCCCGAAGGCCGCCTCTTTTGTCATCCATCTTGCCATCGGGAGCGATTAGCTGCGGGTATGCAGGCCTTTCTTCTCCAGCTGACGGTAGATGATGGTCTGCTGGGTAATGGAGATGACGTTGCTCACCAGCCAGTACAGGGTCAGACCTGCCGGGAACCAGAGGAACATGAAAGTGAAGATGATCGGCATGAACTGCATCACTTTCTGCTGCATCGGGTCGGTAATGGTGGTCGGGCTCATCTTTTGCAGGTACCACATGGACGCACCCATGAGGATCGGCAGCACGAAGAAGGGGTCCTTCACCGACAGGTCGGTGATCCACAGGGCGAACGGCGCGTGGCGCAGCTCAACGGATTCCATCAGTGCCCAGTAGAGGGCGATGAAGATCGGCATCTGCACCAGGATCGGCAGACAGCCACCCAGCGGGTTGACCTTCTCCTTCTTGTACAGCTCCATCATGCCCTGAGACATCTTCTGGCGATCGTCGCCGAAGCGCTCACGCAGTGCGGCCAGCTTGGGCTGCAGCATGCGCATCTTGGCCATGGAGGTGTACTGGGCCTTGGTCAGCGGGAACATGATGCCGCGTACCAGCAGGGTCAGCATGATGATGGCCACACCCCAGTTCTGGACGAAACCGTGGAACACGGTCAGCAGCCAGTGCAGCGGTTGGGCGATGAACCAGAGCCAGCCGTAGTCGACGGTCAGGTCGAGGTGGTTTGCCACCTTGGCCATCTGGTCTTGCAGCTTGGGACCGACCCACAGCTTGCTGGTCACTTCGGCTTGCTGGCCGGCAGCCACGTCAACCAGCGGCGCCTTGTAGCCGATGATGGCCTGGTCTTTGCCAGGGATCACGCGGCTGTAGAAGCTGTTGGTATCGTCGGCATTCGGTGCCCAGGCAGAGACGAAGTAGTGTTGCAGCATGGCGACCCAACCACCCTTGGTGGTCTTGTTCAGGTCGGCATCCTTCATCTCGTCGAAGGTGTACTTCTTGTAGCGGGTATCTTCGCTGGAGAAGGCACCACCACGGTAGGCACTGGCCACCATGGCATGACCCTGCTGGTCTTTCGGGGTAGTCACGGTCTGCTTCAGCTGACCGTAGAACTGTACCTGGACCGGCTCGGCGGACTTGTTGTCGATCTTGTAATCGACGCCAACGGCGTAGTCACCACGCTTGAGGACGAACTCCTTGGTGAAGACCACGCCCTTGCTGTCGGTCCAGGTCATCGGGACGACGACTTGATCCTGACCATCGGCCAGCTGGTAGCTGGTCTGGGCGGCTTCGTAGGTGGGACGACCCTGGGCCTGGCTGTCAGGACCATTGCGACCAACCAGACCGCTCTGGGCAACATAGAGGTGCTCAGGTTGGCTGGTCAGCAGTACGAACGGTTGATCCTTGCCTTCTTCCAGCTTGTGGGCCAGCAGATCGGCAGAGACGATGTCGCCACCCTGGGTATCCAGGGTCAGCTTGAGCACGTCGGAGGAGACGGTGATCAGCTTGCGTGCGGAGTTCGCATTGGCTTGCTCGGAAACCTGAGGAATATCACCGGTCTGACCGGCTTCAGGTACGAAATGTTCGGTTTGGGCCACGGTAGTCGGGGCCGGCTTCGGAGCCTTGTCGGACTCCCACTGTTGCCAGAGCAAAAAGCTCACGAACAGCAAACCGATCAGGATGAGATTGCGTTGTGATTCCATAGTCTTCAGTTTCTTCGCTTTGGTTGCGGAACCGGGTCATAACCACCCTCGGATAAGGGATGGCATTTTAATAGACGTTTGCTGGCTAACCAAACGCCTTTTATGAAACCGTGAAGTCGGATTGCTTCTATCGCAAATTGGGAACAAGTCGGAGTGAAACGGCAGCGCGGCCCGAGCAGCGGGCTAATGATTAGCTGATACAGGCGTATCAGTTTGACAGCTACCCATTGCAACGGCGTGACAGAGTGCGCCATAGCTTTTCCAGTAACTTGAACAGTTCCTCGTTATCCATCTCTTTCACACCGGCCTTGGCGATCACGACGATGTCGATAGCGGGCAGATTGGCCTGATTGAGGCGGAAACTTTCCCGAACCACCCGTTTTACACGGTTGCGCCAGACGGCACGCTTGAGTGCTTTTTTGGGCACAGCGAGACCAAGGCGAGGATGTTCGAGGGTATTGGGACAGGCGAGAAGCGTAATTTGCGGAGAAGCGGCCCGGACAGGCTCGGCGAAAACGCGTTTGAAGTGTTCGGGAGTTAACAGACGTAACTCCCGAGAAAAGGTGTGCTGGGTAGGCATTAGACTACCAGGCGGGCACGACCCTTGGCACGACGAGCGGCCAGAACTTTACGACCGTTGGCAGTTGCCATGCGGGCGCGGAAACCGTGAGAGCGCTTGCGCTTCAGGTTGGACGGTTGAAAAGTACGTTTCATGATTCGATTCCGTATTTCTGTACAGTTTTGATTGTCACACTTAGCCGACGCGCCAGCTATAGCGTGTGACGACTAGCAAAAGAGGCCGAATTCTAAACAGAGTTCGGCTTTTAGTCAATCCGCCGTTCCCTCTCTTCCTGCCCTGACCTTGCAAAGGCCCGAACCGGCAGTGAGGATCCAGAGGATCGAGGGCTCCGGATTATACTGGCAACCCGGGGTTTAACAAGGATCCTCCAATAAAAAAGGCGGCAATGCCGCCAAAGAGAGAGCTATTTAAGCACTTTGCGCAGGAACTCCCGGGTACGGGGATCCTGCGGATCGACCAATATCTGATCCGGCGGGCCCTGTTCCACGATCCGGCCCCCCTCCATGAAGATCACCCGATCGGCAACATCTCGAGCAAATTCAATCTCATGGGTTACCACTACCATGGTCTGGTGCTGGCGGGCCAGCTCCTTCATCAGGCCCAGCACTTCGTCGACCCACTCGGGGTCGAGCGCCGACGTGGGCTCGTCGAACAGGATCACCTTGGAGTGCGCGGCCATGGCCCGGCCGATGCCGACCCGCTGCTGCTGACCGCCGGACAGGGAAGCCGGATAGGCGTCCTGCTTGTCGGCGAGGCCGATGTCTTTGAGGATGCCGAGGGCGGTGGCACGGGCCTCTGCCTTCGGCTGTTTCCAGACGGTGATCAGTCCTTCGGCGATGTTGTCCAGCGCCGTCTTGTTGGCGAACAGGGCGTAATTCTGGAACACGAAGGAGGCCCGCTTGCGCAGCTCAATGGCCTGCTGCTCGCTGGCCCTGGCCAGGTTGAGCTGCAGATCGTCGATGGCGAGGTTGCCGGCATCCGGGGTCTCCAGCAGGTTGAGGCAGCGCAGCAGGGTCGACTTGCCGGTGCCGGAGGGGCCGATGATGACCACTATCTCCCCCTTTTTCACCTCCAGATCGATGCTGTTCAGCACCTGATTGCCGTCATATGCCTTGGAGAGGCCGGTTAGCTTGATCATGAGAGCCCTCCCTTAATAGGCACGGTTGAGACGGACTTCCAGCAGATGCTGCAAGCGGGTAAAGAAGATCACCACCACCCAGTAGACCAGCGCCACCGCCATGAAGCTCTCGAAGAACTTGAAGGAGGAGGAGGCTTCCATCTGCGCCTTGCCCATGATCTCGGCCACCCCCAGGGTAAAGGCCAGCGAGGTGCTCTTGATCATGTCGATGAAGTAGTTCATCAGCGATGGCGTCGCAATGCGGGCCGCCTGCGGCAATATGATCCGCTGCATCGCCTGGTAGCGGCTCATGCCGATACTGAGGGCAGCTTCCATCTGGCTCTTGTGGATGCCAATGATGGAGGCGCGGATCGATTCGGCCATGTAGGCAGCGAAGTGCAGGGTCAGGCCGACGATGGCGGCGGTAAAGGCATCCATTCCCACGAAGATGGGGAACAGCTGCGGCAGCCCGTAATAGAGCAGGAACAGCTGGACGAGTAGCGGTGTACCCCGGAAAAACGAGATATAGAGCATCGCCAGCCAGTGGATCACGGGAACGCGAAACACCCGTACTATCGCCAGGGCCAGCGACAGTACGAGTGCCAGGACGAATCCCCACAGAGCCATCTCCATCGTGGTGCCCAGATATTTGAGCAGGATGGGAAACAGCCCCAGCGTGTATTCGAGGTCAAATTCCATCATTTATTTGTCGGTGATGTCGGAAGCGAACCATTTTTCAGAGATCTGACGCAGGGAACCGTCCTTGCGCATGGCGGTGAGGGCATCATCGACCTTCTTCAGCAGCGCCTGCTTTTCCGGAGTCTTCAGGAAGGGCAGGGCGTTCTCGATGGTTTCGAACGGTGCGCCGGCCTGCTGCAGCGGCAGCTTGGACTCTTTGATCAGCTGGGCGGTGGAGACGCGGTCCATCACGAAGGCATCGATCCGGCCCAGGGCAACATCCTGCTCGAAGGCGGAGTCATAGGTGCGGATGTCGATCTTCTTGTTCGGGTCGTTCTTGCGCAGCAGCTCTTCGAAGTTGGAGCCCAGGTTCACCGCAACCTTCTTGCCTTCCAGATCCTTGATGCCGTGAATGGTGCTGTTGCCCTTGCGGACCACGATCTGGGCGCCGTCATAGACGTAGGGCTGGGAGAAGGCGTACTTGGCCTTGCGCTCATCGGTGATGGTGATCTGGTTGGAGATGGTATCGACGCGGCCGGTTTCCAGCATGCCGAACAGGCCGGAGAAGCTGGCAGTCACGAATTCGACCTTGTAGCCGGTGCGCTCACCGATCTGGTTCCACATATCCACCTCGAAGCCTTGCAGCTTGTCCTGCTTGACGAAGGTGAACGGGAAGTACTTGCCGGACATGCCGACCTTGATGGTTTCCTGGGCGATGGCTTGACCGGACAGGGCGGCCAGCAGAATGGCGGCGCCGGAGACCAGCTTGATGGATGACGTCATGGGGATTCCTCTCTCTCTGTTGTTCTGTATTTTTAGTTGTAAACACTGGATTTGCGCTGATGTTATTGGAATAAAAGCTAAAGAATAAATGATATTTGGTTATATAAAATAACCGCTTCAGGTCTGGATCTTTGGTGCCCCTGTCGATGGATCTGGCTGTGGGTAACTTTGGGGATGAAATCGGATTCGGCGTTGCTGGATCCTTGAAAGTCAAGGATCTTATTTGCTGGATCCGCGAGGTCGCGGCTAGAGATCCAGCCGCTAAAAACGTAGAATAGCCGGTCTTTAGTTAATCAATCGACGGGAGTTTAGAGTGACTGCTTCGCTATGGCAGCAGTGCCTTAACCGGCTGCAAGATGAGTTGCCCTCGGCAGAATTCAGCATGTGGATCCGGCCGCTTCAAGCGGAGTTGAGTGACAATACTCTGACCCTGTATGCACCGAATCGCTTTGTTCTGGACTGGGTTCGAGACAAGTATCTCATCCGGGTGAACGGCATCATCAATGAACTCTGCGGGGTCGACGGCCCCACTCTGCGTTTTGACATCGGTAATCGTCCCCATCCCGTCGCGGTCGCCAGAGCGCCGGCGCGGGGTGCGGATCCTGTGAATAACTCGCAGAAGAGCTGGGAAAGCAAGGCCGAGGCCAAACCCGAGCCGAACCACAAGAGCAACACCAACGTGAACTATACCTTCGAGAATTTCGTCGAGGGTAAGTCCAACCAGTTGGCCCGTGCGGCTGCCCGTCAGGTTGCCGACAATCCGGGCGGGGCCTACAACCCGCTGTTCCTCTATGGCGGCACCGGTCTGGGAAAAACCCACTTGCTGCATGCCGTCGGCAACGCCATCAAGGAGCGCAAGCAGGACGCCAAGGTCATCTACATGCACTCCGAACGGTTTGTGCAGGACATGGTGAAGGCGCTGCAGAATAACGCCATTGAAGAGTTCAAGCGTTATTACCGTAGCGTCGATGCCCTGCTCATCGATGACATCCAGTTCTTTGCCAACAAGGAGCGCTCCCAGGAGGAGTTCTTCCACACCTTCAACGCCCTGCTCGAAGGCAACCAGCAGATCATCTTGACCTCGGATCGCTATCCGAAGGAGATCAACGGGGTGGAAGATCGTCTCAAGTCACGCTTCGGCTGGGGCCTGACGGTGGCGATCGAACCGCCGGAGCTGGAAACCCGGGTGGCGATCCTGATGCGCAAGGCGGATGAGAACCAGATCCACCTGCCGGACGAAGTGGCCTTCTTCATCGCCAAGCGGCTGCGCTCCAACGTGCGCGAGCTGGAAGGTGCCCTCAACCGGGTGATCGCCAACGCAAACTTCACCGGTCGGGCGATCAATATCGACTTCGTGCGCGAAGCGCTGCGCGACCTGCTGGCGCTGCAGGAGAAGCTGGTCACCATCGACAACATCCAGAAGACGGTGGCGGAGTACTACAAGATCAAGCTGGCGGATCTGCTCTCCAAGCGGCGTTCCCGCTCCGTTGCCCGCCCACGCCAGCTGGCGATGGCGCTGGCCAAGGAGCTGACCAACCATAGCTTGCCGGAGATTGGTGATGCCTTTGGTGGTCGTGACCACACTACCGTGCTTCATGCCTGCCGCAAGATCGAGCAGCTGAAGGAAGAGAGTCACGACATCAAGGAAGACTATTCCAACCTGATCCGAACCCTTTCCTCCTAATCACAACGGAGAGCACAGATGCAGCTCGAAATTAGCCGTGAGGCCCTGTTACGTCCTCTGCAACTGGTGTCCGGTGCCCTCGGTGGCCGGCCGACCCTGCCAATCCTCGGCAACGTGCTGCTGGATGTCAGCAACGGTCTGCTGTCACTGACCGGGACCGACCTCGAAGTGGAGATGATCGGTCAGGTCTATCTCAACAGCGACAGTCAGGATGGCCGCACCACTGTGCCGGCGCGCAAGCTGCTGGACATCTGCCGCGGTCTGCCGGAAGGGGCGGACATTCGCCTCAATACCGAAGGCGAGCGCCTGATCATCCGTTCCGGCCGTTCCCGCTTCAACCTGTCGACCCTGCCGGCTACCGAATACCCGAACATCGAGGATTGGGAATCCGTGCTCGAGTTCGACATCGGCCAGCTGGAGCTGAAAAAGCTCATCGATGCCACCCAGTTCTCCATGGCCAGCCAGGACGTGCGTTACTACCTGAACGGCATGCTGTTCGAGAGCGAAGGCCACGGCCTGCGTACCGTGGCGACCGACGGTCACCGGCTGGCGACCTGCCGCCGCGAGGTGGTAACGGAATCGCTGCCCGATCATCAGGTCATCCTGCCGCGCAAGGGCGTGCTGGAACTGGTGCGCCTGCTGGAAGCGGAAGACAAGCCGGTACGGCTGCAGATCGGCCGCAGCAACCTGCGTGCCGCCCTCGATGGCTTCATCTTTACCTCCAAGCTGGTGGACGGCCGCTTCCCGGACTGGCGCCGCGTCATTCCGCGCAACAGCGACAAGGCCCTGATCGCCGGTCGTGAGGATCTGCGCCAGGCCTTTGCCCGTGCCGCCATCCTCTCCAACGAGAAATTCCGTGGGGTGCGTCTCAATCTGCAGGAAAACCTGCTGCGCATCACCGCCAACAACCCGGAACAGGAAGAAGCCGAAGAGCTGCTTGACGTACAATACGAAGCCGGCGAGATGGAGATTGGTTTCAACGTCTCTTATGTGCTGGACGTGCTGAATACGTTAAAATGTGACCAAATCCGGATCAGCCTGAGCGATTCCATCAGCAGCGCCATTATTGAGGATTTTGACAGTCAGGATGCTCAGTACGTGGTAATGCCGATGCGGATCTAGTCGTGTCCCTGGTCAAACTCCAGCTCAGCGACTTTCGCAATATCCAGCAGGCCAGTCTCGCGCTGTCGCCCGGCCTCAATATCCTGGTCGGGTGCAATGGCAGCGGCAAGACCAGCGTGCTGGAAGCCATTCACTACCTCGGTCTCGGTCGCTCCTTTCGTACTCACCTGACCGGGCGGGTCATCCGCCAGGGGGAGCGGGCGTTTACCCTGTTCGCCCAGTGCGAACTGGAAGGGCGCCAGGTGCCCATCGGCCTCGCCAAGGACAAGAGTGGCGAGACCCAGCTCAAGATCGCCGGTGCCCAGGCCCAGCGCCTGGCCGAGCTGGCCGAATTGCTGCCGGTGCAGTTGATCCATCCAGATGGCTTCAATCTGCTGACCGGTGGGCCGCAGGCTCGTCGGGCCTGGCTCGACTGGGGTGTTTTTCATCAGGAGCCGACCTTCTTCTCCCTGTGGGGGCGAGTGCGTCGGCTGCTGAAACAGCGCAATGCGCTGCTGCGTCAGAGCAGCCAGTATCGCCAGCTGGCGTACTGGGATCAGGAATTGGTACGGCTGGGCGGTGAATTGGCCGAGTTTCGCGCCAGTTATTGTCAGGCCATTACGCCCCTGATCAAGGAGATGACGGCGGATTTTTTGCCGGAATTCGATATCAACCTTGGATTCTATCGAGGCTGGGAAAAAGATACCCCGCTCAATGAATTGCTGGAGGCGGGGTTTGAGCGGGATCGGGCGCTGGGTTACACAGGAGTAGGCCCACAGAAGGCCGATGTGCGACTCAAGGCGAACGGCGTCCCCGCTCAGGATATTTTGTCCAGGGGTCAGTTGAAGTTGCTGGTCTGTGCCATGCGACTGGCCCAAGGGCTCTATTTGAATCAACATAGCAGCCGTGGCTGTATTTTTTTAATTGATGATTTTGCCTCTGAACTGGATGTCGACAAGCGCCGCTTGCTGGCCGCAAGGCTGAAGCAGTGTGCGTCCCAGGTATTCATTACCGCCATCGACACCGGTCAGCTCGCAGACATGATGGATGCGAATGACTGCAAATTGTTCCACGTGGAACAAGGCAAGATCTCCGAAACGTTAGAGAAGGCAGAGAGTAAGCTATGAGTGAAAATACTTACGACTCCTCGAATATCAAGGTACTGAAGGGCCTGGATGCGGTCCGCAAGCGCCCGGGGATGTATATCGGCGATACGGATGATGGCTCGGGTCTGCACCACATGGTGTTCGAGGTCGTCGACAACTCCATTGACGAGGCTCTGGCCGGCTACTGCTCCGATATTCAGGTCAAGATCCATTCCGACGGCTCCGTCTCCGTCCGTGACAACGGTCGTGGTATTCCAGTCGACATCCACCCGGAAGAGGGTCGCTCCGCTGCCGAAGTCATCATGACCGTGCTGCACGCGGGCGGCAAGTTCGACGACAACTCCTACAAGGTCTCTGGTGGTCTGCACGGCGTCGGCGTCTCCGTGGTAAACGCCCTCTCTGACAAGCTGCTGCTGACCATCCGTCGTAACGGCCATGTCTACGAGCAGACCTATCACCTGGGTGAGCCGCAGGCACCGCTCAAGCAGATTGGCGACAGCACCGGCACCGGGACCGAAGTTCGCTTCTGGCCGAGCCCGACCATCTTCAGCGATACTCTGTTCCACTACGAGATCCTGGCCAAGCGTCTGCGTGAGCTCTCCTTCCTCAACTCCGGCGTCTCCATCCGCCTGCTGGATGAGCGTGACGGCCGCGAGGCGCACTTCTGCTACGAAGGCGGCATCAAGGCGTTCGTCGAATACCTGAACCAGAACAAAACCCCGATCCACCCGAAGGTGTTCCACTTCACCACCGAGCAGGACGGCATCGGTGTCGAAGTAGCGATGCAGTGGAACGACGCCTATCAGGAGGGGGTCTACTGCTTCACCAACAACATTCCGCAGCGCGATGGCGGTACCCACCTGGTGGGCTTCCGTACCGCACTGACCCGTACTCTGAACTCCTACATGGACAAAGAGGACTACAGCAAGAAGGCCAAGTCTGCCGCCAGTGGCGACGACGTGCGTGAAGGTCTGATTGCCGTTATCTCCGTCAAGGTGCCTGACCCTAAGTTCTCCTCCCAGACCAAGGACAAGCTGGTCTCTTCCGAAGTGAAGACTGCCGTCGAACAGGCGATGGGTGAGAAGCTGGCCGACTTCCTGCTGGAAAACCCGGGCGACGCCAAGATCGTGGTCAACAAGATCATCGATGCGGCCCGTGCCCGCGAAGCGGCCCGCAAGGCCCGCGAACTGACTCGCCGTAAAGGCGCGCTGGATATCGCCGGTCTGCCCGGCAAGCTGGCCGACTGTCAGGAAAAAGACCCGGCGCTCTCCGAACTCTACATAGTGGAAGGGGACTCTGCTGGCGGTTCCGCCAAGCAGGGTCGCAACCGGAAGAACCAGGCTATCCTGCCGCTCAAGGGCAAGATCCTGAACGTGGAGAAGGCCCGTTTCGACAAGATGATCTCTTTCCAGGAGGTGGGCACCCTGATCACCGCACTGGGCTGCGGCATCGGTCGTGACGAGTACAACCCGGACAAGCTGCGTTATCACAACATCATCATCATGACCGATGCGGACGTCGATGGTGCGCACATTCGTACCCTGCTGCTGACCTTCTTCTATCGTCAGATGCCGGAAATCATCGAGCGTGGCTACGTCTACATCGCCCAGCCGCCGCTCTACAAGGTGAAGAAGGGCAAGCAGGAGCAGTATCTGAAAGACGAAGATGCGCTGCTGCAATACCAGACTGCCATGGCGCTGGATGGTGCGACTCTGCATGTCAACGAGTCCGCTCCGGCCATCGGTGGCGAGGCGCTGGAGCGTCTGGTCAACCAGCATCGCTCGGTGACTCACCTGATCACCCGCATGTCTCGCCGCGCGCCGGAAGCCGTGCTGACCCAGCTGATCTATCAGCCGGAGCTGAACGAAGCGCTGCTGAGCAGCGAGAGCGATCTGCTGGCCTGGTGTCAGAGCATGGAAGCCGTGCTCAACGAGAGCAACCACGGCATCCAGTACCAGATGCAGGTACGCCACGACGAAGAGCGCCGTCTGTTCGTGCCGCACGCCGTGGTACGCCAGCACGGGGTCGACCGCGAATACCCGCTCAGCTACGACTTCCTGCAATCCTCCGAGTACCGTCAACTGGTCTCGTTGGGCAAGGAGATCGCCAACCTGATCGAGGAAGGTGGTTACATCAAGCGTGGCGAGAAGGTGAAGCCGGTCGCCAGCTTCGTCGAAGCGGTCGAGTGGCTGATGGGCGAAGGCAAGCGTGGCATCTACATCCAGCGCTATAAAGGGCTGGGCGAGATGAACCCGGACCAGCTGTGGGAAACCACCATGGATCCGGAAGCCCGTCGCATGCTGCGCGTCACCATCGACGACGCCGTCGGTGCGGACCAGCTCTTCTCCACCCTGATGGGTGATGCCGTTGAGCCGCGTCGTGATTTCATCGAGACCAACGCCCTGCGCGTGGCCAACCTCGACGTCTAATTCGGCGCTGTCAGCTCGATATAAAAAAACCGCTCCCTGTGAGCGGCTTTTTGTTTTCCTGGTGAAGAAGGTTGCACGTTCCACGTGAAACATGGCTCCGTCTTGATGGTGCCGGCTCAGCCCAGTTCGGGGGCCGGGCAGTAGAGGCGCAGACGATGGCCATCCGGATCGAGGGCCATGCAGGTGTAGCCAAACTCCATTCGGGTCGGTGCCTGGATCAGGGTGAGCCCGCGCGCCTGCCACTCGGCAGACTGGCGATCGACGGCGGCATCATCGGGGAGGGCGAAGGCCAGCTCCATGGCCCCGGCCGTTTGGGTCACGGCGGGCTCGACCGTGGCGCTGGACCAGAGTGCCAGTCTGGCGCCCGATTCGAACACGAACATGGCAAAGGTGGGGGACTCCTCCACCGGTGGGCGTCCGAACAGCTCGCGATAGAAGAGCGCGCTGCGGGACGGGTTGGCAACGTAGAGGATGGTGAACTGGGGGATTAACATGGTGATGCTCCCTTGCTGATGAGATGACGCATCGGCGCCGACCCCGTCAGCATGGCGCTGCCTGCTGTCAGTTTCTGTCAGCAATGAATCTGGGCTGCGGGATCTGCTGGTTGTCCCGCCACTCCTTGAGCAGCCGCTCTCGATTGCCCGGATAAGATTCCGCCTCCAGCCGCATCGCGCTGATCCTGTCCACCCGAAAGTGGCGAAAGTCCTGGCGCAGCTCGCACCAGGCCACCAGTACCCGCACCTGGTCGAAGTAGCCGAGGGCACAGGGCCAGACGGTGCGCTCCGAACTCTCCTCCTTGAGATCCCGATAGAGGGTGCGCAGGCTGATGCCAAGCTGGCTGGCCAGCTCGCTGCCGGTAATGGCGTAGCGGTGGCCGCGCAGCAGTTGCAGCAGGGCCAGCAGGCGTTCTGAACGGGACATTATGTGGCTCCTCAAGATCTCCACTCAGGGTGCCATGTTTGCGACCGGGGGAGGAAGCACAATGAGTAAAAAGCCTGAGACGGGCGGTGAGAAGATTTTTCGAGCAGAGCCCTTGAAAGCGGAAAGTGGGCCCCTATATAGATAACAAGGCCGGAACGCTCGACAGAGGTTTCGACCTGGCGCCCGTCTATCAGGAGGGCAAACAATCAGTTATCGCTCAAAAGAGGATAATACTATGCGTTCTATCGACTTTTCTCCGCTCTATCGTTCTGCCATCGGTTTCGATCGTCTGGCCAATCTCATCGAATCTGCGGCCAGCAATGGCAATGCCGGTTATCCCCCCTACAACATCGAGCAGCTGGGTGACAGCGACTACCGCATCAGCATGGCGGTGGCGGGCTTTACTCAGGAAGAGCTGGAGCTGAGCTTCCAGGAAAATCTGCTGACGGTGAAGGGCAACAAGCAGGCCGATACCGAGCGCAACTACCTCTACCAAGGCATAGCCGAACGCGGTTTCGAGCGTCGCTTCCAGCTGGCCGACTATGTGCGGGTGAAGGGCGCCGATCTGAAAAACGGTCTGCTGCACATCGACCTGGTGCGCGAAGTGCCCGAGGCGATGAAGCCCCGCAAGATCGAGATCAACGGCTGATAGCCTGACTTCATTGAATTGTTGACGTTTTCCGGGTGCCGATGACGGGCCCGTGGAGAAGTGAAACCTGTTGCTTATAGAAGGATAGGATTATGCGTAACCTCGATTTTTCTCATCTCTATTCCAACGCCGTCGGCTTCGAGCGGATGGCCCGTGAGCTGGAAGGTCTGTTCGAGCAGAAGACTGCCGCTTACCCGCCGTACAACATCGAAAAGCGCGATCAGGACGGCTATCGCATCACGGTTGCCGTGGCTGGTTTCGAGCGCGAAGAGCTGGAGCTGGAAACTGAAAACGGCACCCTCAAGGTGAAGGGGCGCAAGGCCGCCGCCGATGAACGCCAGTTCCTCCATCAGGGGATCGCCGAGCGGGACTTCGAGCTCGCCTTCAAGCTGAGCCAGCACGTGGAAGTGCAGGGCGCCAAGCTGGAGCATGGGCTGCTGACCATCGATCTGGCGCGTGAGCTGCCGGAGGCGCTCAAGCCCCGTGCCATCCCCATCGGCAAGCCCGAGCAGCTGGCACTGCCCGGTTAAGCCAACCAGCGCGTGATAAACAAGAGAGGCCTGCATGTGCAGGCCTCTCTGTTTTTGTATCGCCGAACTGGCTTAGCCAGCGTAGAGGGCGTTGATCTCGTCGGCCAGGATGGCGATGCCGCGCCGTACCAGCTCCTCGCTCTGGGAGTAGTTGAGGCGGATGCACTCCTGACTGTGACGCCACTTTGGATCATCGATGCCGGGGAAGAAGTAGTGGCCCGGCACGATCAGCAGGTTCTTCGCCTTCAGTCGCTCGTACAGCTCCTGACAGTGGATCGGCAAGCCCTCGAACCAGAGCCAGAGGAAGAGGGCGCCTTCCGGCTTGTGGATGTGGAAGCGCGGATCGGGGATCGCTTCGCGCAGCAGTTGCACCGCCAGCTCTGCCTTCTGCTGATAGAAGGGCTTCACCACCTGTTCGCTGAGGGCGATGATCTCGCCGCTCTCGATCATCGGGATGGTAATGGCGGGGCCCAGACTGCCCGGCGCCAGATTGATGATACCGCTCAGGTTGGTGATGGCCTGAATGATCTTCTCGTCGGCGATGACGATACCGCAGCGGGTGCCCGGCAGGCCGAGCTTGGAGAGGCTCATGCAGAGGATGGTATTGGCGTTCCAGAACGGCTTGGCCTCGCTGAAGATGATGCCCGGGAAGGGGACGCCGTAGGCGTTGTCGATCAGCAGCGGAATGCCCTTGTCGCGGGCAATCTGGTCGAGGTGTTCGATCTCTTCGTCGGTCAGCACGTTGCCGGTGGGGTTGGTCGGGCGGGAGACGCAGATCACCCCGATGTCGTCACCCACCTGCAGGCTCTCGAAATCCACGTGGTACTTGAACTGGCCATCGGGCAGCTTCTCGATGGTGGGCTTGTAAGCCACGAAGTAGTCGTCTGCCAGCGCCGAGTCGGCATAGCCGATGTATTCGGGGGCGAGCGGGAACAGCACCTTTTTCTTGCGGCCATCGGCAAATTCGCCCGCCAGCAGGTTGAACAGATAGAAGAAGGCGTTCTGGCTGCCGTTGGTCAGGGCGATGTTGCGGGCGGAGATGTCCCAGCCCAGCTCCTTGCTGAGCAGGGCCGCCAGCGCCTTGGTGAACCTGTCCTTGCCCTGGGGGCCATCGTAGTTGGCCATCGCCTTCACCAGCTCGCCGTTGTCGAGCAGGCTCTTGGCCTCGGCCTGAAAGCGTTCCAGCATGGCGGGGATGGGGGCCGGGTTGCCGCCACCCAGCATGATGGCGTCCGGATTGGTCAGCCCCTGATTAAGGTCATCCATGAGTTGGGTAATACCGGCATGGCGAGTGAACTTCTCGCCGAACAAGGAAAATTCCATTCGGTGACAGATCCAGAGTCAGTTACGGGGAAGCTAGCACCATAGCTCAGTTTAAAAGCGGGTGTCGATCAAAAAAATGGGACGTTCCACGTGGAACAGCAGGCAAAAATTAAGCGTGGTGAAAATGACCACTTGTTGGTTCAATTCTGACTACAGGATGTTTTCCAACTGGCGCCATTTATCATCTAAAAACAATTAATTTAAATAAAATCATGTCGTTATAGATGTGGCACAACAATTGGAATAGCTATCTGGTCATCTCAACCACACCGGAGCACATCAGATGAAAATCCTGATCGCAACCTTGATTGCCAGCAGCCTGAGCCTGAACGTCATGGCCGACGAGTACCCCAGACCCGAACTGGACAGCGCCAAGCTGGCGCAGGAGATAGCGGCCCAGCAGCAGCAGGCCTCCCATGCGGTGGTGGAGGAGGCGATCCACAACCTCAAGCCGCTGGCACTGGAGACCCTGGTGGTGGAGGCGAGCTCGGCCGATGCGACTCACCCCGAGAGTTGAGATAGCGCCGCGGGGTCTGCCCCGTGTGTTGTCTGAAGAAGCTGATGAAGGCGCTGTCGCTGGCGAACTCCAGCGTTGCCGCCACCCGGCTGATGGGTTCGGCCTCGGCCAGCAGCTCCAGCGCCCGCAACAGTCGCCACTGCTGGCGCCAGGCCTGGTAGCTCATGCCGGTCTCCCGCATGAAGATACGACCTATGGTCTTGTCACTGGCACCCACCCGTTCGGCCAGCCGGTTGAGCCGATCGGGCAGGGTGTCGCCCCGCTTCACTTCCTGCAGCCAGCCGGCCAGACGTGGGTCTGACGGCAGCGGCAACTGCCAGGATTCCCGCGGCGCTTGCATCAGCTCCTCCTGCAACAGCGCCAGCGTGCAATGCTGCTCCGCTGCCGGCTTGTCCCACGGCCAGATCGCCATCCGCTCGATGATCTCCCGCAGCAGCGGGTTGACCGCCAGCACCGCCATCTCGGTCGGCAAACCGGGCTCCGGCTGGAAGTAGAGGGAGCGATACGCCACCACGCCGCGCATCAGCACCCGATGGGGCAGCCCTGCCGGCAACCAGGCCGCTCGCGTCGGCGGCAGCAGGCAGACCTGATCGTCCAGCTCTATGGTCATGCAGCCGGCCTGGGCGAACAGCAGCTGATGGCGCCTGTGCTGATGGCGGCCGGAGTCGTGCCAGCCGAGGGCGGAGGCGATCCCGATGGCGCTGCCGTCGTGCTGATCCGGGTCAAAAGGGTGATCGGGAAGAATAAAGGCCATGTGTCCGATTGTTGATGTTTATAGTCCTGCTTATTGTAATCGGACAATCGGCATCACTCTAGAATGACGGCCTCTTGTGAAGGAGGTTTGTCATGAACAACAAGTTGCCACCGCTCTGGCTGGTGGTCGGATTGATGATGTTTCCGCAGATAGTGGAGACCATCTACAGCCCGGTGCTGACCCATATCGCGAGCCAGTTTCGGGTGAGCGAGGGGCAGGCATCCCAGACCCTGTCGGTCTATTTTTTGGCGTTTGCGGCGGGCGTGGTCTGCTGGGGCAGACTGTGCGATCTGGTCGGGCGGCGTCCCGCCATGCTGGCGGGGCTGATGACCTATGGCGCCGGCACTCTGCTGGCTTTGCTAGCCACTCAATTTGAAACCCTGCTGCTGGCCAGGGTCATCGCGGCCTTCGGCGCCGCCGTGGGCTCCGTGGTGACCCAGACCATGCTGCGCGACAGCTATCAGGGCAGCGAGCTGGCGCGGGTCTTTTCGGTAATGGGCATCGCGCTCTCCCTCAGCCCGGTGCTGGGGCTGGTGAGTGGCGGCCAGCTGGCGAGCGGGTTCGGCTATCTCGGGGTATTCAGCGCCCTGCTGGTGCTGGCTGCCGGGTTGCTGCTGGTCACTTGCTGGCAACTGCCGGAAACCCGGCCGGCCATCACCCAGCGGGCGGCGCTCTGGCCGCTGGCACAACGGATGGTGCGTGATGCAGCCTTGTGGCGCAGCGCCGCACTGGTGGCGCTGTTCAACACCATGCTGTTTGGCTACTACAGCCTGGCTCCCTTCCTGTTTGCCGGGCTGGGGTTGAGCGCGGGCGAGTTTGGTTACTCCGGCATCTTGCTGGCGCTGGCGACCCTGGGGGGCAGCCTGCTCAACAAGCGCCTGCTAGGGCGTGGCTGGTCGCCTTCCTCGCTGATCCGGCTTGCTGCCGCGTTGGCGCTGGGGTCCGGCTGGCTGGTGTGGGCCAGTCAGGCTTCGCTCTGGTTCCTGCTGCCCATGATGGGGGTGGTAGTGGCGTTCGGGCTGGCGATCCCCAATGTGCTGTGCCAGGCACTGCTGGCCTATCGGGAGGTGGCAGGCAGTGCCGGTGCCCTGTTCGGGCTCGGTTACTACCTGTTGCTCAGTCTGGGGTTGGCGGTTGCCGCCAGCTTGCAGGATCTCGGTCTGCTGCTCGGTGGCTGCGGTCTGCTGGCTCTCTGCTGCGGTTGGCGTCGTTCCACGTGAAACATCAGCTGCCGATAAAACGGTAACCGATGCCGGATTCAGTTTCGATCAGCGTAGATTGCTGGGAATGTTGCCGCCCAGCTTCTTGCTGCAACATCAGCTGCCGATAAAGCGGTAGCCGATGCCGGATTCGGTCTCGATCAGCGTGGGTTGCTGGGGGTTATCTCCCAGCTTCTTGCGCAGGCTGGCGATGACGATGCGCAGGTAGTGGGTGTCTTCCTTGTGGCTCGGCCCCCAGATGTCGTTGAGCAGCTGGGTCTGCAGCACCAGCTTGCCGGGGTGGCACACCAGTGCCTGCAGCAGGGCGAACTCCTTGCGGGAGAGGGGCACCTCTTCCTCGCCCAGAGTGACCCTGTGGCTGCTGCTGTCCAGGGTCAGCCCGCACTGGGGGAAGTGGCGCTGCTCGCCACTGCTGACCCCGGCCCGCTGGCGCAGCAGCACCCGAATGCGGGCCATCATCTCGCCGATGCCGAACGGCTTGCTCATGTAGTCGTTGGCCCCGGCATCCAGCAAGCGCACCTTCTCCTGTTCAGAATCCCGCGCCGACAGCACCAGTACCGGGTGCTGATGGTGCTCGCGAATGGCCTGCAACACCTGAATGCCGTCCCCGTCCGGCAGGCCGAGGTCCAGGATCACCAGATCGGGATTGAGGTGGCGATACTGCGCCAGCCCCTCGTTGACGCCGACCGCCTCGCTCACCTGATGCCCCTCGGCGATCAGGCTGATCCGCAAAAAACGGCGGATGGCCGCCTCGTCGTCGATGACCAGTATGTGAGCCATTCAGCCTCCAGCTGGATAGAGTAAAAAGGTTCAGGCCGCGGCTGCATTGAGCGCCAGCGGCAGGGAGATGCGCATGCAGGTGCCGTTGCCGTTGGGGCCGGAAAATGCCCAGATGCGGCCGCCGTGGGCCTCTATCATAGCGCGGGAAATGGCGAGGCCAAGCCCGGTGCCGCGGCTGCCGCAGTCGCCGACCGGCTGGGTGTAGAACAGATTGAAGATCTTGTCCCGATCCGACTCGGCGATGCCGACCCCGATATCGATGATGTCGAGGATGAGATCGGGGTCTGCCAGCATCACCTTGAACTCGATGGGGGTGCCGGCCGGCGAATAGCGGGAGGCGTTGTCGAGAATGTTGACCAGCACCTGCTCGATCAGAGCGCCGTGCACATAGAGCCGGGGGATCTGCTGATCGAAGTGCACCAGCAGCTTGTGCTGGCGCCAGGAGGAGTCGAGCCGGCGGCGGGCGTTTTCCACCAGATCCGCCAGGTCGACCCAGTCCCGTTTCAGCTGGAAATCCGGCGAGCCGATGCGGGTCATGTCCAGCAGGTTTTGCACATAGCTGTGCAGGCGGCGCGCCTCGTCCTGCACCGAGTGCAGCAGCTCGCTGCGGTCTTCACTGCTGATCCGGTCACCATATTCCAGCAGGGTGCTGCCGGCCCCCATGATGGTGGCCAGCGGCGTCTTCAGATCGTGGGAGACCGAGGAGAGCAGGGCGGCACGCATCCGGTCGGTCTCCGCCTGCAGCTGGCTGTCGGCCAGCCGTTCGTTGAGATCGATCCGGGCCAGCGCGGCGCGGATATCGGTGAGCAGGGCCTGCAGCTGATGCTCGGCCGAGGAGGCGAGCGGGTTGGCCAGCACTATCCCCAGCACCAGTTCATCGCTGAGGTGGTGGTACTGGGCCTCGGCTGCGTTGAGAGTGGCGGTGTGGGCGCCGGCGCTCTGCTTCTGGGCCAGACACCAGTCGATGGCCGCCTTGTCGGTCTGCCCCGGCTTGTGCTGGGTCGAACCGGCCCTGTGATGGTAGTGCTGATCGAGGGCGAACACCGGCTGGCCCAGCGCCAGCGAGATGGCCTGGGATCCCTGTCTGAGCACCTCTTCCGGGCTGCTGGCGGTGGCCAGACCCTGGCTCAGCGACAGCAGGGCATTGCCCAGTTGCTGGGTCTCGCGCAGGCCGATCAGCTGTTGCCGTTGACGGGAGGCGAGCCGCCCGGCCGTGATGCCGACGATCAGCAACACGAACAGAGTGAGCAGATCGCTGTGGCTGGCCACGCTCAAAGAGAAGTAGGGGGCAGTGAACAGCAGATTGTGGCCGACGAAGCCCAGCACCGCGGCCAGGATGGCGGGCATCAGGCTGGTGGTGAGCGCGGTGGCCAGCACCCCCAGCACGAACAGCATGGGCAGGGAGGCAGGCGGTAGCCAGTGGGAGAGGCCCCAGACGGCGGCCGAGGTGGTCCCCATGATGGCTACCGCCAGCAGGCTCTGGCGAATGTCCTTGGGGTGGAGCGGCTGCAAGCCCAGACTGGGCTTGCGCTTCTCGGTATCCACCAGCGTGATCTCGAGCCCCTGCGCCTGCTTGAGCAGGTGTTGCACCAGCGAGCGACGCCAGGGCGCCTTGTGGGGTTTGCCCAGCAGCAATTGCGACACCTGCTGCTGCTCGGCGGTCTCCAGCAGGGTGTCGGCCACCGCCGGACTGGAGAGGGTCAGCACCTTGGCCCCCAGCTGGGAAGCGAGCGCCAGCGCCTGCTCCAGCTCGACCGAGCGCTGCCCCTTGCTGTCGATGTGCACCACCAGCCAGGGCAGCTGGCGGCGCTGGGCGAAGCGGTGACCGTAGCGCACCAGGGCCGCGCCGTGCTGATCGCCGAGGCAGACCATCAGCTTGCCCCGCAGCGGCAGTGTGGTCTTGCCGGCCGCCTGCCACTGCAACTGCAGATCTCCCTCCACGTGGCTGGCGGCGGTCTGCATCGCCAGCTCGCGCAGGGCGGTCAGGTTGTTCAGAGAGAAGAAGGACTGCAGGGCGGCCTTGGCCTGGTGGGGCACATAGACCTTGCCCTCCTTGAGACGGCCAAGCAGCTCCTTGGGGGGGAGGTCTATCAGCACCAGGCTGTCGGCCTCCAGCAGCACCTGATCCGGCAGGGTCTCCTTGACCCTGACCCCGGTCAGCTGCCACACCAGATCGTTGAGGCTCTCCAGGTGCTGCACGTTGAGGGTGGTGTAGACATCGATGCCGGCACCCAGCAGCTCCTCCACATCCTGCCAGCGCTTCTCATGGCGGCTGCCGGGGGCGTTGCTGTGGGCCAGCTCGTCCACCACGGCGATGGCGGGCTTGCGGGCCAGCAGGCCGTCCAGATCCATCTCCTCCAGCCGCTGCTGGCGGTGCAGGTGCAGCTTGCGCGGCTGGATGGCGAGCTTGTCGAGCAGGGCCAGGGTCTCCTGGCGGCCGTGGGTCTCCACCACCCCGATCAGGATGTCGACCCCCTCCTTGGCCTGCTCCCGTACCGCTTGCAGCATGGCGTAGGTCTTGCCGACACCGGGGGCGGCACCGAGAAACACCTTCAGCTTGCCCCTGTGCTCCTGTTCCAGGCTCGCCAGCAGGGCGTCCGCCCTCACCTCATCACGCATCCCCGTGCTCCCGTTGCATCGGCCGAACCGCGGCCGTGACCTCATTGCTCATGCTTGCCCCCGTTGTCGAAAGGGAGCCTGTCCCGAACTACAAGGAGCTCCCTCAGGCGCCCTTTTGATGATCGAGTTGCAGGTTCAACTGGAGAATGTTGACCACCTGCGGGCCAAGGATACCAGCTTGTGCCGCCGACTTGACCTGCTCCGTCAACTGAACGGGATCCAGCCCGCGTTGCCCGGCGACCCGCGTCACCTGAGCCAGCGCTGCAGCGAGCGGCAGATGGGGATCGAGGCCGGAGGCGGAGCGGGTCAGCAGGGCGGGGACCCTGGCTTCCGGCTGCGCCCTGGCCGCCGCGGCGGCAAACTCGGCCCGCAGCGGCGAGCTCATCCCCAGGTTGCTGGCGCCTCCGCCTATGGTGGCGAAGTCGCTGGCGGAGGGGCGGGAGTGGAAGTAGTCGGCCCGCTCGAACTTCTGTGCCAGCAGGACGCTGCCGACCACCTGCTGTTTGGCGTTGGTGAGCAGGCTGCCGTTGGCCTGCCAGGGGAAGAGCAGCTGGGCCAGCCCGGTGACGGCCAGCGGATACGCCACCCCCAGCAGCAGGGTCAGGGTCAGCAGGGTTCTGATTGCGATCATGATTTTTTGCTCCAAATGTGTTGGGTGGATGCGGGTCTGCCCCGCATCCGGTAATGCCGTTACACCAGCCCCAGGCCGGTGATGACCAGGTCGATCAGCTTGATGCCGATGTATGGGGGCACGATCTGGCCGTGGATACCATCGCGCGGCGTTTTCATCACACCAGCCCCAGCCCGGTGATGACCAGGTCGATCAGCTTGATACCGATGAAGGGCACTATCAGGCCGCCGACGCCGTAGATCAGCAGGTTGCGGCGCAGCAGGCTGGCGGCCGAGCCCTGCAGGCTGACCCCGCGCAGGGCCAGCGGCACCAGCGCGACGATGATCAGGGCGTTGAAGATGATGGCCGACAGGATGGCGCTTTCCGGACTGCCCAGCTGCATCAGGTTCAGCACCCCCAGCTGTGGATAGGCGGCGATGAACAGGGCCGGCAGGATGGCAAAGTACTTGGCCACGTCGTTGGCGATGGAGAAGGTGGTCAGGGCGCCGCGGGTCACCAGCAGTTGCTTGCCCACCAGCACCACGTCCAGCAGTTTGGTGGGGTTGGAGTCGAGATCCACCAGGTTGCCCGCCTCCTTGGCGGCCTGGGTCCCCTCGTTCATGGCCAGGCCCACGTCGGCCTGGGCCAGCGCCGGTGCGTCGTTGGCGCCGTCCCCGCACATGGCGACCAGCCGGCCATCGGCCTGCTCCTGACGGATGTAGGCCAGCTTCTTCTCCGGTGTCGCCTCGGCGATGAAGTCGTCCACCCCGGCCTCGGCGGCGATGGCGGCGGCGGTCAGCGGGTTGTCACCGGTGATCATCACGGTGCGGATCCCCATGTGGCGCAGGATCTGGAAGCGGGCCTTGATGCCCGGCTTGATGATGTCCTTGAGGAACACCACCCCCAGCAGCTTCTCGTGGGTACAGACCAGCAGCGGGGTACCGCCCTGGCGGGCGATGTTGTCCACCGATTTGAGGATGAGCTCGGGCACCGCCTTGCGATCGAGCGAGAGGTAGCGCAGCACTGCATCCACCGCCCCCTTGCGATAGTGATGGCCGTTGCGATCCAGCCCGCTCAGCCGGGTCTCGGCGCTGAAGGAGATGAGGATGTCGCTCTCCAGCTGGCTTGGTTTGGTGTGGCTCTTGCCCGCCAGGGTCAGGATGGATTTGCCCTCCGGCGTATTGTCGCCGAGCGAGGCCAGCATGGCGGCCTGGGCCAGCAAAGAGGGGTCCACGCCGGGGGCCGGGATCAGCTCGTCCGCCATCCGGTTGCCGAAGGTGATGGTGCCGGTCTTGTCCAGCAGCAGGGTGCGCACGTCGCCGGCGGCTTCCACCGCCCGGCCCGACTTGGCGATCACGTTGAGCTTCACCAGCCGGTCCATGCCGGCGATGCCGATGGCGGAGAGCAGACCGCCGATGGTGGTCGGGATCAGGGTGATGAACAGTGCCAGCAGATAGAGCCGGGGCACCTGGGTGCCGTTGTAGTCGAGGAACCAGGGCAGGGTGGCCACCACCAGCAGGAAGATCAGGGTCAGCCCCACCAGCAGGGCGTCCAGCGCCATCTCGTTGGGGGTCTTCTGCCGCTTGGCCCCTTCCACCAGGGCAATCATCCGATCCAGCGTGCTTTCGCCCGGGTTGTTGCTGATGTGCACCCAGATCTGGTCGGAGACGACGGTGGTGTTGCCAGTCACGCCACTGCGGTCGGTGCCCGACTCGCGGATGACGGGGGCGGATTCGCCGGTGATGGCCGCCTCGTTGACCGAGGCGATGCCGGCGACCACTTCGCCGTCGGCCGGGATCATCTCGCCGCTGCGCACCAGCACCAGATCGCCCTTGAGCAGGCTGGTGGCCGGTACCCACTCGCCCTTGTCATCCTGCGGGCTGGTGACTCGACGTGCCTTGAGCTGGCTCATGCCGGCCTTCAGGCTGTCGGCCCGCGCCTTGCCGCGCCCCTCGGCCAGGGTCTCGGCGAAGTTGGCAAACCAGAGGGTGAGCCAGAGCCAGGCGGTCAGCTGCCAGGCCAGTGAAGGGGCAACGCCGGAGAGCGGCTGCCCCAGCAGCGACTCTAGGGTCGCCATCACGGCCGCCAGCCAGAGGGTGAACAGGATGGGGCTGCCGAACAGCGCCCTGGGGTTGAAGCGATAGAGGGCTTCCACCATGGCCTGCAGGATCTGTGATTTCTGTTTCTTGCCCTTCACCTGAATGGTGTCGGTGCTCATTGAAGCGGACTTGCTCATTGGAAAGCTCCCTGCATCGAATAGTTGGTCACGCAGATCAGTCGGGTGTGCAGCATCAGAAGGCACCTCCCAGCAGGCTCAGGTGTTCCGCCACCGGGCCCAGCGCCAGCACCGGCAGGAAGGAGAGACCCCCCATCAGCAGCACGGTGACGATCAGCAGGGTGATGAAGAGCGGGCCGCTGACGGGGAAGTCCCCCTCGCTTCGCTCCTGGCGCGGGGCGCGGGCCAGCTGGCCAGCGATGGCCAGCACCGGAATGATGTAGCCGAAGCGGCCGAGCAGCATGGCCAGCCCGATGGCGATGCACTGCCAGCTGTCGGCGGCGGCAAAGCCGGCGAAGGCGGAGCCGTTGTTGCCGGCGGCCGAGGCGTAGGCATAGATCAGCCGTGACAGGCCGTGGGGGCCGTCGTGTCCGATGACGGTGGCGGAGTCCGGCATCAGCAGGGTAATGCCGCCGATCACCAATACCCCGACCGGCATCACCAGCATGCTGGCGACCACCCATTTCATCTCGGTGATGCCGAGCCGTTTGCCCAGATAGGTCGGGGTGCGCCCCACCATCAGGCCGCACAGGAACACGGTCAGCAGCACGAACAGCATCATGCCGTAGATGCCGGCACCGACGCCGCCGAACACCACTTCACCCAGCAGCATGTTGATCATGGCGACCATGCCGGCGAGCGGGGCGAAGCTGTCGTGCATGGCGTTGACCGAGCCGTTGGAAGCGGCGGTGGTGGCCACTTCCCAGATGCTGGACAGCACAGGGCCGAAGCGGCTCTCCTTGCCTTCCCAGTTGCCGGCTTCGCTGGTGAGGTGGGCGAGGGCGGGATCCGGTTTCAGCTCCTGGCCGATGGCGAGGCAGAGCCCCAGCACCAGCATGATGGTCATGGCGATGAGGATGGCGCGGCTGTGGGCCAGATCCTTCACGTAGCGCCCCAGGGTGCAGACCATGGCGGCGGCCAGCGTCAGCAGGGCGACCATCTCCAGCCAGTTGGAGAGGGCTGTGGGGTTCTCGAACGGATGGGCCGAGTTGATGCCGAAGAAGCCGCCGCCGTTGGAGCCGAGCTGCTTGATGGCGATCTGGGAGGCAGCCGGGCCGAGCGGCAGCAGCTGCTCCTGGCCTTCCAGGGCGTGGAACGGCAGGTAGGCGGACAGGCTCTGGGGCACCCCCTGCCAGACCAGCAGCAGCGCCAGGATCAGTGCCATCGGCAGCAGCACATAGAGACAGAAACGCACCAGATCCTGCCAGAAGTTGCCGAGGTGGGTGGTCTGCTGGCGGGCGATACCGCGAAACAGGGCGATAGCGACGGCGGCGCCGGTGGCGGCGGAGACGAAGTTCTGGGTGGTGAGCCCCACCATCTGGCTGAAGTAGGAGAGGCTGGCTTCGCCGGAGTAGGCCTGCCAGTTGGTGTTGGTCATGAAGCTGACCGCGGTGTTGAAGGCGAGTTGCCAGTTCAGCCCGGGCAGCTGCTGCGGGTTGAGGGGCAGCAGCCCCTGCGCCAGCAGGATCAGGAACAGCAGGCCGAAGCCGGCGCCGTTGAAGGCCAGCAGGCTGAGGGTGTAGGACTTCCAGTCCTGCTCGCGCCCGTCCGTGCCGCAGCAGGCCAGGGTGGCGCGCTCAAGCGGGGCCAGCCAGCGACTCTTGCCTTCAAATACCCGATACAGGTAGTTGCCAAGCAGAGGCGCCGGCAGCAGCACCAGCAGCACGAACGCGACGGGATAGATGATCTCTTGCCACATATCCGGTTCCTCACTCATGGGTACGCGCGAGGGCGCGCAGCAGATAACCCGCGAGGGCGAGGACCAGCAGCAGATATAGCCAATTCATAACGACTCCGTTGAGGTAATTAGCGTCAGGGATCGATGCATATCCGTGTCGATCCCATAGGTCTCATTGACGCTGAAAGGGTATGTAAAACGGGCGTAAAGGCGCCATAAAGCCCGATTTGGCTGGCGTAAAATCGGCGTAAAAATGAAGAGCTGGCAGAGTGGGAGGGGTGGGCTGCGATCAAAAAACCCGGCCTGAGCCGGGTTTGGTAACAAGTTGCTGTGACTTTGATATGCGGTTAGCGCATGGTCACGAACTCTTCCGCGCTGGTGGAGTAGGAAGGGGGACGCAGTTGTTGAAGCTGGCCCGATGGTGATGAGGCCAGTTTCATATGCGGTTAGCGCATCGTCACAAACTCTTCCGCGCTGGTCGGATGGATGGCGACGCAGTTGTCGAAGTCCGCCTTGGTGGCGCCCATCTTCATGGCGACGCCGAAGCCTTGCAGGATCTCGTCCATGGCGAAGCCGATGCCGTGCAGGCCGACCACCTTCTCTTCCGGCCCGACGCAGACCAGCTTCATCCGGGTGGGCTGGCGATGCTGGGTCAGCGCCGAATACATGGCGGTGAACTGGCTGCGGTAGACCTTGACCTGATCTTCACCGTATTCGGCGATGGCTTCCGGTTCGGTCAGGCCGATGGTGCCGATGGGGGGGTGGCTGAACACCACGGTTGGCACCAGGTCGTAGTTGAGGTGCTCGCCCGGCTTGTTGTTGAACAACCGCTCGGAGAGGCGGCGGCCCGCCGCGACGGCCACCGGGGTGAGCTGGATGCGGCCGGTGTTGTCACCGACGGCATAGACGTTGGCGACGGCGGTGTTCTGGAACTTGTCGGTCGGGATAAAGCCCTTCTCGTCCAACTCGATACCGGCGGCGGCCAGATTGAGGTTGTCGGTGGCCGGGACGCGGCCGATGGCCCAGATCAGGCAGTCGACGGTGAGGTGGCGACCATCTTCCAGCTGCAGGGTCAGGCTCTCATCGGCGTTCTTGACCACGGCTTTTGGAATGGCGTGGGTGTGCAGCTTGGGCCCTTCCTGCGCCATGATCTCCACCAGGGTCTCGTGGATCATGGGGTCGAAGTTGCGCAGTGGGGCGTGTTTGCGCACTACCAGGTGAGTCTCGGAGCCGAGCGCCTGCATCACCCCGGCGATCTCCACTGCGATATAGCCGGCTCCTACCACGGCGACCCGTTTGGGCTGGCTCTGCAGCTCGAAGAAGCCGTCGGAGTCGATGCCCAGCTCGGCGCCCGGAATGGCCGGCACTTCAGGGCGGCCGCCGGTGGCGATCAGGATGTGATCGGCGCTGTACTGCTCGCCATTCACTTCGATGGTGTTGCTGCTGACGAAGCGGGCGAAGCCCTTGATGACGGTGATCTGGTTCTTGCCCAGCACGTTCTGGTAGGACTGATGAATGCGGCCGATGTAGGCCTGGCGGGACTCGACCAGCTTGGCCCAGTTGAAGTGGTTGAGGGTGGTGTCAAAGCCGTAGTCGGCGCCATATTTCAGGGCATCGGCGATCTGGCCGGCATACCACATGGCCTTCTTCGGCACGCAGCCGACGTTGACGCAGGTTCCACCCAACTCTTTGGCTTCAATCAGGGCAACTTTCTTACCGTACATGGCAGCCCGGTTGGCCGAGGCGATGCCGCCGCTGCCGCCGCCGATGGCGATATAGTCAAAATGCTGTGCCATTGCGAGGTTCTCCGCTCATTAAGAATGCAATCACAGCATGATGGGGATAAAGCGGCTGGCTCACAAGAGCCAGTGCTCAGTTATGTTGGATCGGCAGGCGAATATGGAACTGGGCGCCGTTGTCCGGCTCGCTGACGCAGTTGATGCGACCGCGCAGCAGCTGCACCACCAGGTTGTAGATGATGTGGGTGCCGAGCCCGCTGCCGCCCTGGCCCCGCTTGGAGGTGACGAAGGGGTCGAAGATGCGCGGCAAGATCTCGGGCGGGATGCCGCGGCCATTGTCGCTGTAGTCGATCAGCAGCTCTTCACCCTGCTGCTCCACCTTGATGGTGATCTTCTTGGGCTTGTCCCAGTTGTCGAAGCCGTGGTTGATGGAGTTGAGGATCAGGTTCGAATAGATCTGGGTGAAGCTGCCGGGAAAGGAGAAGATCGACAGCTTGGGATCGCACTGGATATCCACCTCGCACTGGGCCTTCTTCAGCTTGTGGCCGAGGGAGACCACCACCTGGTGCAGGTTGTCGGCGAGGCTGAAGTTGTAGCGTGCCTCGGACGACTGATCCACCGCCACCTGCTTGAAGCTGGCGATCAGCTCCGAAGCGCGGCGCAGGTTGCCCTGCAGCAGCTGCATGGACTCGTCGAGGTTGACGGTAAATTCGGTGAGATAGGAGCGCGACAGCTGCTTGGAGTCGATGTGCTGCTTGAAGTCGGCCACCCGCTCCTGCAGGTAGGAGGAGGCAGTCACGCTGATGCCGATGGGGGTGTTGATCTCGTGGGCCACGCCGGCCACCAGCGAACCGAGGGAGGCCATCTTCTCCGACTCCACCAGGGTCTGCTGGGCCTGTTTCAGATCGTCGTAGGCCTTGCCCAGCTGGTCGTTGGCATCGCTCAGGCTGCGGGTACGCTCCACCACCTTGCCCTCCAGCTGTTCGTTGAGCTGGATGATCTCCCGCTCCACCTTCTTGAGGCGGGTGATGTCGTAGCCGAAGCCGATCAGATACTTGAGGTTGGGCCCCTCGTAGAAGGGGGCGAAGGTCCACTGCAGCACCAGCTCGTGGCCCTGCTGGTCATGCATGATGACCTCTTTGTCCTCGATGGAGCCGTGATCGGCCAGGGTGGCCGCCAGCTCATCGCGCTGGGCCTTGCTGACGAACAGATCCAGCCAGTTGTGCTGCAGTATCTCCTGCTGGTGGTAGCCGGTCAGCAGAATGGCAGCCGGGTTGATGCTGGCGATGTTGAGGTCCGGCTCCATGCAGCAGATGACCATGTTGGCCGAGTTGATCAGGGTGGCGGAGAAGTCCCGCTCCTGTTGCAGCTGCTCGGCGGCCTGATGGCGCGCCGCAAATTCGTCGTTCAGCCGGGTACGCATCTGGTTGAGGGTGGCAACCAGGGTGTCGAGTTCGTCGGGTTTCTTGCGGGGCAGGGGGCGCCCCTCCAGGGTCAACTCGATGGCCAGCCGGTCCAGATTGAACTTCTGGGCATAGTTGGCGATGCGGTTGAGGTGCCGCACCACCAGGTAGTAGATGATGATCAGGATGCAGAACGAGACCACCAGGGTCTTGATGGTCTGGCTGACCATGATCAGCACCGATTTTTCGATCAGGCGCTGGTAGATCTGCTCGAGGGAGGCGGCGACGAACAGTTTGCCCACCACTTCGCCCTGATAGGTGAGGTTGAACTCGCGGGAGATGTCGTAGCTTTCCCGCTCCACCCCCTGGGTCAGCAGCGGCACCTCGGAGTTGCCCAGCATCTCCTTGACCATCACGAACTGCATGTTGGGCAGGTTCATGATGCCTTCGATCTGTACCTTGACCTGCTCTTCGTCCAGGTTCCACAGGCTGGCGGCGATGGGTTGCAGGAAGGACGCCTCGATCTGGCCGATGCTGTCCTCGATGACGGCCACATCCTTGCGGTAATCCCAGGCAAGCTGCAACACCGTAATGATCATCGCCAATACGGTACTGCACACCAGAATGTAGGAGAGCAGGCGGTATGAGAGTCCGTTACGGCCGACGGCCTTAGCGGTCTTGGAGAAGAGTCCTGACATGGCGTCCTTGCGGTCTGGATATATTGCCATTTAGTTTAACTGCTTCATGCACTTATGTCGTGTTTCGTTAGCGTGATAAAAACAAGGCCCCGAAACGGGGCCTTGTTGATTAGGAACGGTTTTTAATGACTCCCTTTCGCCTTGGGCGGAATGGATTCGTCAAACACCGGCAGCGGTTTGTGTTCGGAGGCCAGGTAGGTGTAGATCACCGGCAGCACGAACAGGGTGAACAGGGTGCCGATGGCCAGACCGGCCACGATCACGATGCCGATGCTGAAGCGCTGGGCTGCCCCGGCCCCCGTTGCATAGAGCAGCGGGATGAGACCGGCGATCATGGCGGCCGTGGTCATCAGGATGGGGCGCAGACGCACCTTGGCGGCGGCCATTACGGCTTCCATCCGGTTGCGACCGTGCAGCAGCTGCTCCTCCTTGGCCACCTCGCAGATCAGGATACCGTGCTTGGTAATCAGGCCGACCAGGGTGATCAGACCCACCTGGGAGTAGATGTTCATGGTGGCGGCACCCCAGGCCAGCGCGATCAGTGCGCCACTGATGGCCAGCGGCACGGAGACCATGATCACCAGCGGGTCGCGGGCCGACTCGAACTGGATCGCCAGCACCAGGAAGATGATGGCCAGCGCCAGGGCGAAGGTGGCGTACAGGGCGCTGCCTTCGGTCACGAACTGGCGGGCTTCACCCATGTAGTCGTAACGGTAACCCTGCGGCAGCTTCTCGCTGGCGGTGGCATCCAGCCAGGCGATGGCGTTGCCCATGGTGGTGCCCGGCATCAGTACGGCACCGATGGTGGCCGAGTTGAGCTGGTTGAAGTGGGGCAGGGCGCGCGGTTCGCCGACCACCTCGATGCTGATCAGGCTGCCGAGCGGGATGGACTGGCCATCGGCCGCCCGCACGTAGTAGCCCTTGATCGACTCGGGGTTGAGGCGGTATTTGCGCTCGACCTGCGGGATCACCTCGTAGGAGCGGCCATCCAGGTCGATCCGGTTGACGTAACCGTCCGACATCATGGTACCCAGGGTGATGCCGATGTCCTGCATGGTGATGCCGTAGGCACCCGCCTTGTCCTTGTCGATCTTGATCTTCATGGTGGCGGAGTCGTACTGCAGGTCCAGTTCGGAGTAGACGAAGCGTCCGCTCCCCTGGGCTGCGGTCAGGATCTCGCTTGCCACCTGATAGAGGCTCTCGAAGTTGTTCGGCGTGGTGATGACGAACTGGATCGGCAGGCCGCTCGAGGCACCCGGCAATTCCGGGAACTGGAAGGTGGTGATGGACATGCCGGGCACGTTCTCGACCAGCTTGCCAACCCGCTCCAGCACCTCTTTCTGGCTTGCTTCACGCTGGCTCCACGGCACCATGGAGGCGATACCGAACGCCTGGTTGGCGTTGAACACTCCGGAGAAGACCTGGGAGAAGGCCACTTCCGGCTGTTCGTCCAGCACCTTGTTCACCTGCTCCATGGTGCCCTGGATATAGTCCAGGTTGACGTTGGAGGGGGCGGTACCCAGCACGGCCATGACGCCCTTGTCTTCGTTCGGTGCCAGTTCGCTCGGAATGAACTTGAACAGCATCGGCAGGCTGGCGAAGACGATGACGGCGAACAGCACCACCACGATGCGCTTCTGCATCACGGCGTGCAGCATGGCATCGTAGCGGACCGTCATGCGGTCGAGCAGGTGATGCACCTTGCTCTCGAACTTGCCCGGCTCCTCGTTGGCCTTGAGCATCTTGGCGCACATCATGGGTGACAGGGTCAGCGCTATGATGCCCGACACGAACACGGCGCCGGCCAGGGTGAGGGCAAACTCCTTGAACAGGGAGCCGGTAATGCCCCCCATCAGGGCGATGGGTGCATACACGGCGGCCAGGGTGACCGTCATGGCGATGACCGGCACGGCGATTTCACGGGTACCTATGATGGCGGCCCGGAACGGTTCTTCCCCCTCCTTGACGTGGCGATCCACGTTCTCCAGTACCACGATGGCGTCATCCACCACCAGACCGATGGCCAGCACCATGGCCAGCAGGGTCATCAGGTTGATGGAGAAGCCGAACATCTGCATCACCATCACCACCCCGATCAGGCTGAGGGGAATGGTGATAATCGGGATGATGACCGCCCGGAACGAGCCAAGGAACAGGGTGATCACCACCAGCACGATGGCGGCTGCCTCGGCGATGGTCTTGATCACCTCGCTGATCGACTCGTTGATGGCAACGGTCGAGTCATAGAGGACGTTGGCCTCCATGGTGCTCGGCATGTTGCTCTTCAGGCTCGGCAGCATCTCCAGTACGTCGTGGGCGATGTTGATCGGGTTGGCGGTCGGCGCCGCGTTGATGGCCAGTACCACGGCCTCGCGGCCGTTGGCGGTGGCGCGATAGGTATCGTGGCTCTTCTCCAGGCTGACCTTGGCGATGTCTGCCAGACGGATCACCTTGCTGTCACGGGTCGCTACCACCAGGCGCTCGAGCTCCTCGGTGGTGTTGACCTGGGTCTCGGCATTGCCGTTGTAGAGGGTGAAGTAGCCGGTGGCCTGACCGGTGGCGGACTGATAGTTGTTGCTGTTGAGCACGCTCATCACGTCCGCGGCGGTCAGGTTGAACGCCGCCATTTTGGCCGGATCCAGCCACACCCGCAGGGCGTACTTGGTACCACCGTACATGTCGACCTTGGAGACGCCGCCGACGGTGAAGAGCTGGGGCTTGATGACCCGCTCCAGGTAGTCGGTGATCTGGCTGGCGTTGAGCTCGGGGCTGGTGAAGCCGATGTAGAGCACCGCCGTGGTCGAGCCGGTCGACATGGTCACCGAGGGATCTTCCGACTCCTTCGGCAACTGGGAACGTACCGAGTTGACCTTGGCCAGAATGTCGGACAGGGCCGCATTCGGGTTGGTGTTGAGCTTCATGTAGGCAGTGATGGTCGAGCTGCCGAGCTGGGTGGACGACGTCATGAAGTCGATGTTGTCCGCCTGGGCGATGGCCTGTTCCAGCGGCTGGGTGATGAAGCCCTGGATCAGGTCGGCACTCGCGCCATAGTAGCTGGTGCTGACCGTGACGACCGTGTTGGTCATCTCGGGGTATTCCCGCACCTGCATCTTGAACACGGCCTGGACACCCAGCAACGCGATCAGAAAGCTGATCGAGATGGCCAAGATGGGCCGCTTGATGAATATATCGGTAAAGCGCATCTGTCTCTCCGCGTTTTACAGCATGGGAACCTGGTCCGGAACCTTCAGGCCCTGGTCCTGCACGATTTTCACTTTGGCGCCGTTGCTCAGGCGTACCTGGCCGGACATGACCACTTCGTCACCCGCCTTGATGCCGGAGACCACGTGCGCATCGTTGCCCTTGCGCTCGCTGACCTTGACCACCACCTGCTCGACGCGCTTCACGCCATCCTTCTCCTTGACCAGGTAGACGTTCTCGCCATACAGGGTAAAGGTGATGGCGGTCTGCGGCAGCACGATCTGGTCCTTCTGGGCCGGCAGCAGAATGCTGGCGCGGGCAAACATGCCGGAGCGCAGCTGGCCGTCGTTGTTGGGGATGTCCGCCTGCACCTGGATCAGGCCGCTCTGGTAGTTGACGGCCGGCTCGATGGCGCTGATGTGGCCCTTGAACTGGCGATGCGGGTAAGAATCCACGTTGATCAGAATGTCCTGATTCAGGCGAATGCGGGAGATATCGGTCTGCGGCACGGTGAAGCGCAGGCGCATCACGCTGGTGTCCTCCAGACGGACGATATCGGTACCCGGTTGCAGGTACTGACCGAGGAAGACGTTGCGCAGGCCGACTACGCCGGCAAACGGTGCGCGCACTTCGCGGCGGGCGATGGTCGATTTCAGACTCTCGATATCGGCCTCGAGGGAGCGGTAGGTCGCCTCGGTATCGTCCAGCTGGTCGCGGGAGATGGAGCCCTTGGTGAACAGGTTCTGATAGCGATCGAACTTGGCCTTGGCCGCCGGCAGCTTGGCCATGGAGGCGCGCAGGTTGGCCTTCTCGACGCTGGCATCCAGGCTCAGCAGCAGCTGATCCGGCTTGACGGTATCACCCGACTCGAAGGAGATGCTGTCGATGGTGCCGGATTGCTCGGTCGACAGGGTTACCCCCTGGTTGGGTTCGATGAAACCGATGGCCTCGATGGTCGGCACCCAGTCGCGGGTCTCCACCTTGTGGGTGGTGACCGGAAACTCGGGCTCCGGCATGTTGGCCATGTAGTTGGCTATCATCTTTTGCTTGAACAGGTTGAAGCCAATCACGCTGCCGAACAGGGCCAGCGCGATGAGCAACATGATGCTCATCCACTTTTTCATGAACTCTCGCTCCTGAGATATGAGTGCAATGTTTAAGGGGTCAAAATAGCTCGCCAGCAGGCCCGGATCACGGCTTCCAGCTGGTCTTGCGTCAGTTCGAATTGGTGCACCTGGCTTTGCAGCGCCATATTTGCCACGCAATCCAGGCTCAGCACCTGCAGTACCCGGACGGGCAGGTCGATAAACAGACCCTGTTCCAGACCCCGTTCGAAGAAGCGATCCAGCGGGGCCCAGGCAGCCTTGATGACCGGGTCCTGCTCCAGCTCTGCTCCCAGCGGGGACGTTTCATACTGCAATTTGCATTTGAGCGCGTTCGGTTCGTCGACAAAGAAAGATGGCGTGGATGTTGAGCCACAAACGCCGAAATTGTTCGAACGATACCTCCTCTGTCTGCACGCCTTCCATGACCAGGGGATGACACTGGAGGATGGTGTGCCGATAGAGTTGGCGGATCAGGTCATCCTTGTCGCTGAAATAGCGATAGATGGTGCCTGCCGCCACCCTGGCTTTCTTGGCCACCACGGCAATGGAGAGGCCGTGGAAACCCTGTTCGCCGAGTACTTCATGAGCCGCATCGAAAATGCGTTCTTTCTTGTTCATGACGGGATAATCACAACGGCTGAATGAACGTTCATTCATTCTAGGGAGGCTTTGAGGCAAGTCAAGTTTTGCCCATCATCGGATTGCTATGTGGGGGGAGCCAAAAGTAGCGGAGCGGGGCTGGATCCAGCCTGAATGAAACAAAAACGCTTAAAAAAAGCCAGAAACGATGGAAAAACAAGCGGTTGATTCTGTGGGATAAAAAAATAGTAGACAAGGTGGGTCCCCATCATTAATATTGCGCCCCGTTCGACAGCGTAGCGCCCGTAGCTCAGCTGGATAGAGCGCTGCCCTCCGGAGGCAGAGGTCACAGGTTCGAATCCTGTCGGGCGCACCATCAAAAGTGCGCCGGTTAAGCGGGCGAGTTGAAGAACGAAAACAGCTGTGGTGGCTGTAGCTCAGTTGGTAGAGTCCCGGATTGTGATTCCGGTTGTCGTGGGTTCGAGCCCCATCAGCCACCCCATTTTACAGCTTGTCAGGTATGCGAAGGTGGCGGAATTGGTAGACGCGCTAGCTTCAGGTGTTAGTGCCCCCCGGGTGTGAGGGTTCGAGTCCCTCTCTTCGCACCATACTTGCTGTATGACGAGGATGACCGTTCATGGTCGTCTTTGTGTTTTGAAAAGAAAGCTTTTTTAAAGCCTCGGTGATTAGCGCAGCCCGGTAGCGCATCTGGTTTGGGACCAGAGGGTCAAAGGTTCGAATCCTTTATCACCGACCACATTCTGAAAAACCCCGCTCAGGCGGGGTTTTTTGCTTTCTGTCGTCTGCCAGCCTGCTGATGCAGGTTTCTGTCACGTCTGTTTACATTTCTGTTGGCACTTTCTCGCTGTCGCTTCGGGTATGCTGGGACGCAGACCCACGGCAAGTGGGCGTTATTGAACACAATTCAGGCCAACATGTCATATGCACCCAAATTCTTTTCGCGTCAGCACACTGGCGCTGGTTGTCGTGGCCCTCAGCGGCTGCTCATACAAACCCAAACCCGACGAGATCCTGATGGGGGCTGCCCCCATGCAGAGTATTGCCACCTCTGCGCTGGTAACCGATGCCGGATTCTGCGTGGCCCTCAATGACCACAATCAGCTGATCACCCAGCCTTGCGACCAAACTGTTCGCCAGCAGTTCAGCTGGGATGCCGGTGCCTTGCAGCTTGACCAGCGTTGCCTGGTGGCCAAAGGGGTGAGTGAGCTGACCATGGCCGAGTGTCAGGATGAGAGCCGGCAATGGCAGTGGCAGGAAGATCGGCTGTTCAACAGCAAGGCTGACCGCTGTCTGGATGTGGCCGGCCGTCGTCACAAGCCGGGCACCCCGCTGCGGCTGGCCGACTGTTTCGGCGGGGCCAATCAGAGCTTCGCATGGCAGAACAAGGGCAGCATGTTCGACAAGCTGAACCTGAAAAGCCTCATTTGGTGAGGCATTAGGCAACAAGAAGGGAATTTAGCGGATGCGGACCTCATGGATACGGCCGAGGCGTGTATCCATGAGGCTCAGAAGCATCAGGCGACGTTGACGCCCTGCAGGGCGAACAACTGCTCCAGATAGACGGCGACGCCATCCTCGTCGGAGCTCAGGGTCTGTTCGTGATTGGCCAGTGCCAGCTTGAGCCGGTCGTGGGCATTGCCCATCACCACGCCGCGGCCGACCATGCTCAGCATCTCGAAGTCGTTCATGCCATCGCCAAAGGCCACTGCCTGGGACATCTCCAACCCGTGCTGCTCCAGCACGGCGCGCACGGCATTGCCCTTGTGCACCCCGGCGTGCATCACCTCGAGGCAGTCCGGCAGGGAGAAGGTGACGTTGAGTCGATCACCATAACGCTGGTTCAGCTCTGCCTCGATCTGCAGCAGCTTCTCGTGCTCGCCGATGTAAAACACCTTGTTGACCTTGTCCAGCGGGTGGCTGGCGAGATCGGTCAGGCGATAGCTGAAGCCGGATTCATGATGGAACTGCAGCAGCCAGGGCATCTCCTCTTCCACCAGCCACTCGTCGCCGTAGTAGAGGTTGATATGGATGGAGGGGTCGCGCTCCAGCGCGATCAGCTCGGCCGCCACGCTGTCCGGCAGGGCCTGGTTGAAGATCAGCTGATCCTGCTTGTCGTGTACCACGGCGCCATTGGAGGTGATGAGATAGATGTCGAGCCCGAGCGTGTCGCGGATGCTGCGCACATCCACATGGTGACGGCCGGTGGCCACCACGAACTTGATCCCCTGATCCACCAGACGGTGCAGGGTATCGCGGGTGCGGGGGGAGATCTGGTGCTGCCCGTTGAGCAGGGTGCCATCGAGATCGGATACAACGACCTTATACATCATCACCTCGGGGTTACGAATGAAAGCGGGAGCAGTGTACAGCAACCGCTCCCGCGACCCCATTTATTTAGGGATACAAAAAATAACCAGCCGCTAGTAGCGTGCGAAGAAGGTCAGAGTCGCGTTGAGCGCGGCCTGGCGCTGGGGATCGGCCTCCATGAACAGCTCGTGCCAGGCCCCTTCTATGCGCAGCGGCTTGCCTCCCTCGCAGCGAGCGAGCGCGCAGAAGGCGTCCTGTGCGGCGTTGTCCACCACGCCGTCGTCGCCAGCCTGCAGCAGCAGCAGAGGCGTCTTGATGGCGCCAGCCTCGGCCACGGCGGCGTCCGCCCCTGTCAGCCCCTGATAGATCCAGTGGGCGGTGGCACCCCCCAACTTGATCTGCGGGCGCTGCTCATAGAGCTCGCGGAAGGCCTGATAGCGGGCTTCGCTGTGGCTCAGACCATTGTCGGCAAAGTCGTGGCTCTCGTACGGGCCCTGACCCGGGCCGTAGGGAGGCTCGCCCAGCCAGCCGCCGACCGTGCCGATGGTGGCTGCCAGCCCCTTGGCCAACCACTTGGGCAGGCCGCCGAGATTGATGCCCATCATGGGGGAGGAGAGCGCGGCCGCCTCGATATCATCGGGCCAGCGCTCCAGATAGCGGGCCGAGATGGCGCCGCCCATGGAGTGGGCCAGCAGGAACAGCTTGGCGGGTTGGTCCTGGGCGATGACCTCGTCATGAAACTGCTTGAGATCGAGTACATAATCGTCGAACTGGTCGACATATCCCTTCTCCTGGTCGGCCAGCAGCCGATCGGACAAGCCCTGGCCGCGGTGGTCGATGAGGTAGAGGCTGTAACCCTGACGCCACAGATCCCAGGCCAGCTCCTGATACTTGAGGTAGCTTTCGACCCGGCCGTTGACGATGAGGATGGCGCGATCGACCTTGGCCTGGCGCAGGGCGGCATAGCGGAGGGTGACCCCGTCCTTGCCCTTGAAGGCGCTCTCGACGGCGTGCTGGCGCCAGAAGTCGGGCAGGGTCTGCTGATGAAGGGTGGCGACGTCGGCTTCCGGCGTCAGCTGATAGGGATTGTTCACGGCGAGGGCTCCAGCAGAAAACAGGGTCAGGGCCAGCAGGGGCAGGTGGTTAAGCTTCATCAGCGTACTCTTCCGAGGGGTCATCTGATTGCTGGGCGGCCCAGCCCTTGCGGGTCAGCTGCATCTGCTGCCACCACTGCTCGTCCGCCAGGATTTCGCCGGCCGGGCCGAGCTGGGGGTAGGGCATCTCTTTCTCTTTGCAGAGCTGGGCATAGATGGGGTAGCCCCCCTCGAACAGTATGCTGTTCTGCTCCTCCAGGTCGAGCGGGCAGCCGCGCTGGTAGCAGCCGGCCAGTTCGCGCTGGCGTTGGGCCTCATAGAGGATGGCGGCGGCGGCCACCGAGACGTTGAGGGACTGCACCATGCCCACCATGGGGATGACGATATGGTGATCGGCCAGGGCCAGCGCCTCTTCGCCGATGCCGTGCTTCTCCTGGCCCACCAGGATGGCGGTGGGCTTGGTGTAGTCGATGGCGCGAAAATCTACCGAGCTATCGGAGAGGTGGGTCGCCAGGATCTGCATGCCGGAGGCTTTCAGCTCGGCCACCGCGCTGCCGATGTCCGGGTGCAGCTTCACGTCCACCCAGTTCTGGCTGCCGCGAGCGGTTCCCTTGCGCTTGTGGATCCAGGTTTTGGGCCAGACCGCGTGCACCCGATGGATGCCGATGGCATCGGCGGTGCGCACGATGGCGGCCAGGTTGTGCGGCTTGTGGACCTCTTCCATGCAGACGGTCAGATCGAGCTGGCGCTGGGCCAGCATGTCGGTGATGCGCTTGAAGCGTTCAGGAGTCATATCGGTTTCTATGTCGTGAGGTGTGTGCACGCATCGCTTGCATGCACAGGAGCAAATCGGGCTGGCGGGGCCAGCCTGTCGTAAATTCGTTCGACGCGTTTCGCTGTCATGTCGGCTCTGCCGGCACCGGGTTTGTCCACTCGCCAGGTTGAACGAGCGTGCCTGCGGCGGTGGGACAAGCTTGTCTCTTGAAAAGCAGCAGGCGGCTTGCGCCGCCTGTGGTCAGTTTTTCTGTCGGCTCACCTTGAGCACGTTCGGCATCACCCGGATCTTGCGCATGATGTTGGCAAGGTGGATCCGGCTCTTGGTGGTGATGAGCAGGGTGACCAGATAGACCCGGCCATCCTTCTCCTCGGTGCTGATGGCGTGAATGTTGGCGCCGGTGGCGGCAATCACGTTGGCCAGCTCCGCCAGGGCGCCCTGGTGGTTGACGATCTCGATGCTGATGCCGGTGCGGAACTCCTGTTCCTGCTCCTTGTCCACTTCCCACTGTACCGGCAGGTACTTGTCCGGTTCCTTGCTGTAGCCCTTGATGTTGCGGCAGGCTTCCTGGTGGATCACCAGCCCCTTGCCCGGGCTGATGTGGGCGATGATGGCGTCTCCCGGGATCGGGCGGCAGCAGTTGGCGAAAGTGACCAGCATGCCGTCGGCACCCTTGATCGGCATCTTCTTGCTGCTGGACTTGGGCTGTTCTTCCGGCGGCAGTTCATCCCCCAGCATGCGGCGCGCCACCATCACACTCATGGCGTTGCCAAGGCCCACGTCAGCCAGCAGGCCCTGCAGGTTTTCATGCTTGGTGTCGGCCAGCACCTGCTTGATGCGTGGCTCCGGGATGTCTTCGATGTTCTTGGCGCCGAGCGCATGGTTGAGCAGGCGGCGACCCAGCACCACCGACTCTTCGGTGCGCAGGTTCTTGAGGAACTGGCGGATCTTGGAGCGGGCCTTGGTGGTCACCACGAAGTTGAGCCAGGCCGCGTTCGGGCGAGCCCCCGGTGCCGTGATGATCTCCACCGTCTGGCCCGAGTGCAGCGGGCTGCTGAGCGGATAGGGGTGGCGATCGACCCGCGAACCGACGCAGGCGTGGCCAATGTCGGTGTGCACCGTGTAGGCGAAGTCCACCGGAGTGGCCCCGGCGGGCAGCTCCATGATGCGTCCTTCCGGCGTGAACACGTAGATCTCGTCGGGGAAGAGGTCGGTCTTGACCCCCTCGATGAATTCAAAGGAGCTGCCGGCACTCTGCTGCAGCTCGAGCAGGCTCTGCATCCAGCGCTGGGCGCGGATCTGGGCGGTAGTACCCGAACTGTCGCCATCCTGTTTGTAGGCCCAGTGGGCGGCGACGCCCTTGTCGGCCATCTGATCCATGAACTCGGTGCGGATCTGCACCTCCACCGGTACCCCGTGCGGCCCCACCAGGGAGGTGTGCAGCGACTGGTAGCCGTTGGTCTTGGGGATGGCGATGTAATCCTTGAAGCGGCCGGGGCGGGGCTTGTAGAGACTGTGCATCTGGCCCAGCACCCGGTAACAGGTATCTATGTCCTTCACCCTCACACGAAAGGCGTAGATATCCATTACCTCATGAAATTGCAGCTCTTTTTTCTCCATCTTGTTGTAGATGGAGAACAGGTTCTTCTCGCGGCCGCTGACCTGGGATTCGATACCAGCCTCGCGCAGCCGGCCCTCAATCTCGCTCTGGATGGAGTCGATGATTTCGCGGCGATTGCCGCGGGCGCGGCGCACCGATTCGCGCAACACGCGCGAGCGCATGGGGTAGAGCGCCTCGAAGCCCAGCTCTTCCAGCTCGTTCTTCATGGTGTGAATACCGAGGCGGTTGGCGATGGGGGCGAAGATTTCGAGGGTTTCCCGGGCGATGCGGCGGCGTTTGTCCGGCCGCAATGAGCCGAGCGTGCGCATGTTGTGGGTGCGGTCGGCCAGCTTGATCAGGATGACCCGGATATCCTGGGTCATGGCCATCACCATCTTGCGGAAGTTCTCGGCCTGGGCCTCCTTGCGATCGCGAAACTTCAGCTTGTCGAGCTTGGAGACGCCCGCTACCAGCTCGGCGACGGCATCGCCAAACAGCTCGGCCAGATCGGCCTTGGTGACAGGGGTATCTTCGATGACGTCGTGCAGCACGGCGGCCATCAGGGTTTCATGATCGAGGCGCATGTCGCCAAGAATGCGGGCAACGGCAACCGGGTGGGTGATATAGGGCTCGCCGCTGGAACGCATCTGTCCCTGGTGAGCATCACGGGCCACCACATAGGCTTGCCTGAGCTTCTCCACCTGCTCTGGTGGCAGGTAGGAACTGGCTATTTCTTTAAGATTTTCAAATAAATACAAGACAGTCCCCGCAGCGGTGAAACGGCAATCCGTGGATATAGAGGGTATAGTCCTGAGTTTGCGAGGTTTTCGAGCGGTTGTAAATGGGGGAGAACAGTCGGCACCCGGGCGGGCGCCGACTATAAGAAATAACTGACTTAACCGCGGCCTTCGGCGATGGCAGCAACGGCAGCCAGCTCGGCGGCTTCCTGCTCTTGCTGCTCGTAACGGTCCTGGGTGTCCATCACCTGGTTGTTCACCAGACCCAGTTCGATCTCGCGCAGGGCGATCACGGTCGGCTTGTCGTTCTCTTCGTCAACCAGGGGATCTTTGCCTTGAACCGCGATTTGGCGGGCGCGGCGGGCGGCGACCAGCACCAGGTCAAAACGGTTACCTACCTGTTTTACAGCATCTTCTACAGTAACGCGTGCCATGCAGGACTCCAGTGTTTGGGCTTTCTCGGTTTAAAAAAGCGGTGTTTAAAAATGACGCAAAAGTTTACTTGTTTTTGGCCTATTCTGCCAGTAGCTGTTGCAGCAAGTTTTGTTGGGCCTGCTGCTGCTGGCGCAATTCCAGCCGTTGGCACTCGATGACAGCCCTCAGCTGGAACAGTGCCTGCTCAAAGTCTTCGTTGATGATGACATAGTCATACTCGTCATAGTGCACCATTTCGGCAATGGCTTTCTCCATTCGGCCCTTGATCACCTCGGCACTGTCCTGGCCGCGGCCGATCAGGCGGCGCTCCAGCTCTTCGCGGCTGGGCGGCAGGATGAAGATGGACTTGGTCGGCATCTGTGCGCGGATCTGGCGGGCGCCCTGCCAGTCGATATCGAGGAACACGTCGATCCCCTGCGCCAGGCAGGCTTCGATGGCCGCGCGGGAGGTGCCGTAGTAGTTGCCGAACACCTCGGCCCACTCCAGAAAATCGCCGCGCTCGATCAGCGCCTTGAACTCTTCCACCTTGACGAAGTGGTAGTGCACCCCGTGCTCTTCGCCGGGACGGGTGGCGCGGGTGGTGTGGGAAATCGACAGCTGCATCTTGCCTGCGCTGTTGTGCTGGGTCAGCAAGGCATTGAGCAGGCTGGATTTACCCGCTCCGCTCGGGGAGGAGATGATATAGAGAGTGCCTTGTTGCGCCATGTCTGTACCTTTAAGCGAGACCGTGTTTTGGTTGTAGCAGAGGCCGCCGTCTTGTGCCCGAAAGGGAGACAGCCAAATCCGAAACGCGGAAAATTCTTGAATTAAGAGGGATGTAAAGGCGGCGAATTTTAACAGAAGGTGGCGGATAAAAAAACGGCCGGAATCATATTCCAGCCGATCAAAGTATTCGTAGCTTGCTGCGGGAGCGTCACCCACATCAGCCGCCATTCTGTCTGCCGCCGTGTGGGCGGGCCAGCAGATTATCCCTGCTTCACTGCTCGGAAATTCCGAGTTGCTGCCCGGCGGGCAGCTGGCGATCGGCGCAGAGCCGGTCGAAGGCGGCGATGACCCGCTCGCGGGTGATCTTGCTCATGGCGTCCGGATCCTTGAGGCGGGTGCGCCAGCCGAGCTCGGCCAGCGGTTTGCCGGTCTCTTGCTCGACCAGCTCCTGATAGACGCTGACCGCGTAGTCACGGCACAGATAGGGGCCGGTACGGTCCGGGTTGTGGTGGGCATAGAGGCCGAGCACCGGCGTACCCACCAGGGTCGCCATGTGGGTGGGGCCGGTATCGGGGGCCAGCACCAGGTTGGCCTCCTTGATCAGCGCCAGCAACTGCTTGAGGTTGGTATGCCCCACCAGATCCACCGGCTTGCTGTGGCTCAGCCGTTGAATGTCGGCGGCCAGATCCCGCTCCAGTTTGGCCGGCCCGCCGCACAGATAGACCTGAAAACCCTTGTCTGCGGCGTGATCCGCCAGCGCGGCATAACCGGCGGCAGTCCAGTTCTTGAATGCCTTGCTGGCGGCGGCGCAGATGAGCAGGGTCGGCTTGCCGTCAATCTTCTCTTTCGCCCAGGCCTGGTGCTCGGCGCTGATGGGCAGTTGCCAGTCCGGGGTCAGATCCTGGATGCCGAGCTCTTTGGCGAAGGCGAGAAAGCCGTCCAGTACGTGGGGCGAGGCGGGGGATGGCACCTTGTGATTGGTGAACAGCCACTGGCCGTCGCTGGCCCGCTCCCGATCAAACCCCAGTTTGACCTTGGCCTTGATGCCGAGGGTGGCGATGCTGGCCCGCATGGCCGCCTGCAGGTGCAGCAGGGCATCGAATTGGCGCCCCTTGAGGGTCTGCCAGAGCTCGCGATAGCCGCGCCAGCCCTTGCTCTTGTCGAAGGCGATGACTTCGACCCCGGGCAGATCGGCAAAAAGCGTCGCTTCAATCTTGCCGGTGATCCAGGTGATGCGGGTCGTCGGCCAGGCCCGCTGGATGACGCGCACCAGCGCCAGCGCGTGGCAGCAGTCGCCGATGGCGGAGAGCCGCAGGATGCAGATGGAAGAGGGCGGCGTTTGGAACAGCGGCATGATGTGGCGCAATGGTGGCAAAATGGATGGATGGCATTATGCAAACTCCCCCGTGGATTGTAAAATTGCGCACGACCGGCAGCCGGTGCCCCTGACAAGGCCCGTGTTGCCGTTGCCTGCCCTTGCCTTGTGTAGCCATGACTGACCGACCGGAATCGCCAAAAATGCAAATTCAGACCGAACACAACCAGATCTGCTGGTACGCCGAAGGGGCGTTTCGCGACCCTTCTCCCGAGCTGTTTGATCCGGCCTGGTGGCAGACACATCGCCAGGTGGTGGGGTCTTCCATCGGCCGCGGAGTGACCTGGTTCGTCAAGGATGAATCCCGCCACCTGGTGCTACGTCACTACTATCGCGGTGGCATGGTGGGCAAGGTGGTGCGGGATCGCTTCTGGTTCGAAGGGGTCGAATCGAGCCGGGCCATGGCCGAATACACGCTGCTGGCCAAGTTGAGCGCTCAGGGATTGCCGGTGCCGCGCCCGTTTGCCGCCCGGATGGCCAAGCAGGGCCCCTTCTATCGGGCCGACATCCTGATCGAGCGCATTCGTGGCGCCAAGGATCTGGTCGCCCTGCTCAAGCAGGGGCCGATCGCCGGCGAGGTGTGGCACAAGGTGGGCCAGACGGTGCGCCGGTTGCACGACGCCGGGGTCTATCACGCCGATCTCAACAGCCACAACCTGCTGCTCGACAAGGAGGGCAAGGTGTGGGTGATCGACTTCGACAAGGGGGCCATCCGCTCCCCCGGCAACTGGCAGCAGGCCAATCTGGAACGGTTGCTGCGCTCCTTCAACAAGGAGTCCCAGTTGCATACCAGTTTTCACTTCGTACCGGAGAACTGGCAGGCCCTGATGAACGGCTATCAAGGAAAAGCGAGCTGACCCTGTTGCTCGGCGCGAGAGCCAATGTTACTTATTGAGAAGGTCTTCAGATTCGGTGTCGAGGCGCTCGATGGACATGCTCAAGGCTCCCCTCTGGGAGGCAATTACCCGGTTTGATCTGGCGCTGATGGCGGATGCCATCGCCTTGCTGGAGGCAGGGCTCTGGAGCTGGAGCCCGCAGCAGGGCGTGCAGCGGGATCTCTCCTGTCTGCGGCTGTTGGGATTGAACGAAGCCGGTCTCGACGATCTTGGCTGGCTGGAGCGGGTGCACCCCGACGATGTGGGGAACCTGCAGGAGGCGCTGACCGCCTGCCAGAGCGGGAGGGTGGCCCAGATCCGGCTCGAATACCGCATCCTGCATCACGACGGCCACTATGTCCGGCTGGAGGAGCGGGCCAGGCGCGATGTTCACGGCCAGGTGCTGGGGGTGGTGCGTCTGCTCGACTCACAGACACTGCTGGTGGAGGAGCGGCACGGCACCGATCCCCTCACCGGGCTGGAGAGCCGCAGCCACTTCGAGCTGTTGCTCGATGAGCGGCTGGCCAGCGAGAGCGGCAGCTTCAGCTTGTTGCAATTCAGCGTCGATCACAGGGCCAAGATCCAGCAGCTGTTCGGCGAGGTCGCCTGCGATGCCATGCTGGCCAAGCTGGCCCGTATCGTGCGTCACGAACTGCGGCGGGAAGATCCCTTCGCCCGCTGGGACGAAGACGGCTTCATCCTGATGCTCTCCCAGACCGATCGGCTGAGCGGGCTCGAGATTGCCGAGCGGCTGCGGCTAGAGATCGCCGATGCCAGCCTGCTGCCGCAGCGCCCGGTGACCGTCAGCATCGGGCTGGTGCAGAGCCAGGCCGGCGAGCAGATCGATCACCTGCTGGCCCGGCTGGCCACCTGCCACGGCCAGGCCAGACGGGAGCACAACACCGTCGTCGGCTGATTTTTAGTCAGCGCTCACTTACCCCATGACGCTGGCATACCCAGAGGGAGGCCAGCATCAGCAGGCCGCCCAGGGTGAGCCTGAGCAGGTCGGTATCCTTGCCCCACAGCAGCAAATTGACCAGCAGACCCGCCGGGATCAGGGCGTTGTTCATGATGGCCAGCACACCGCTGCTGACCTGGGTCGCCCCCTTGTTCCACAGGAAGTAACCAAGCCCGGAAGCGCCTATCCCCAGCCACAACAGAATGCCCCACTGCAGGGTACTGGTGGGGTATTGCGGCGTGCCCAGCAGCAGCCAGGCGGGCAGGGCCACGACCAGGGCGCCCAGATAGAAGCAACCGAACACGGCGAGCTGGGGGGGCTGTTCCTTCTCCCGTGCCAGCAATACCTTGTAGCCGACCTGGCCGATGGCGAAGCAAATGTTGGCACCCTGCACCACCAGGAAGCCCAGCACGTAGCTCTCGGTCAGCCCGTCGAAGCGGATGACGGCCGCCCCCAGCACTGCCAGCAAGGCTCCCCACAGATAGGTGGGCTTGAAGCGCCGCTCCAGCAGGTCATGGATCAGGGTGACGTAGATGGGGGTGAAGATGGTGAACACCAGCACTTCCGGCACCGTCAGCAGCAGGAAGGAGTGGTAATAGAACAGATACATGATGCCGAGCTGGGTGGCGCCGAGTGCCATCAGCTTGACGACCAGATCGGGTCTCAGCCAGCGGCGGCGCAGGAAGGGCAGAAACACCAGGCTGGCGAGAGCGATGCGGGTCAGCACGGAGAAGTAGGCATCCACCTGGCCGGCGAGGTAGACACCGATCAGGCTGAAGGAGAAGGACCAGAGCAGGGTGACCCCTATCAAGTAGTTCATGTGATTGAATTGTCGTCAGTTGTCAATTTGGAGGGCGCTATGATGGCCGAGTTGGAAGGCGCGATCCAGCGTTTATGGGCGCTGTTGCCACAGATCGGAGCATTTGCCTTCGAGGCGAGCAACGGGGTGGGCTCCGCCACCGACTGGAACGGGCGGGGCGAGGGAGAGGTGACGGTGACCGATCACCAGGAGGGTTGGCTGTTTGCCGAGGCGGGCCGCTACACCACGCCCCATGGCCGGGTGCTGACCATGCACAACAGTTTCTGGTGGCGGCGCAGTGAGCGGGGGGTCTCGCTCTCTCATCTGCGCTACGAGCAGCCGGTGGTGTTGTTCGAGCTGCTGCCTCAGGCGGATGGTCGCTGGCTCACCGCCGAGCCCCACCTGTGCGGCCAGGATCACTACAGCGCCGAGCTGACGCCGACCGGGGACGGCTTTCTGCTCGGCTGGCAGATCACCGGCCCGCGCAAGAACGAGCGGCTGAGTTATCGCTATCGGGTGTGACGGGCGGCAGGACGGGGCAAGGTAGGCATAAAAAAACCGGCGCAGAGCGCCGGTAGAAGGGACAAATCGGAGGTTTTTTTGAAAAACGGTCCCAAAAACAGGAGAGATACACTCTCGTCACACATTCAGAGATGGATGTCAGGCACTCAGCGCATAGCTCAGCATGGCTTGCAGCTTGCTGTCGAAGAACCAGGGCAGCAGCACCATCAGCAGTCCGAGCAGACCCATCAGCCGCTGGCGATACTGCCAGCCGGCGATCACCACTAGGCCGCCGCAGAGCGTGGTCAGGATGCCTGACATAGGGCAGCCTCCCGCTGGACGCGGCGCTGCTGGGCCCACTGGTTGAGGGCGACCGAGCCCAGGATCAGGGCCAGTGCCACGCCGGTGGTGGACTGGATCTGTTCGCCGAGGAACAGGGCACCCAGCATGACGCCGAACAGCGGCACCAGGTAGTTGCTGAAGGAGGCGAAGGTCGGGCCCGCCTTCTGGATCAACGCCATGTAGAGGAAGTAGACCAGACCGGTACAGAACACCCCGAGCACCGTGACGGCGCCGATGGCATGCTGGCTCGGCATGGTGAGCGCGCTCAGATCGGTGACGAACGGCGCGGCCAGCAGCAGCTGGATGGCCGAAGAGATCAGGATGTTGCGTGCCACGATCACCGGGTGGTCCTTGGCGAAGCGCTTGATCATCAGCAGGCCGATGGCGAAGCAGCTGGCCCCGAACAGGATGGCCATGGCGCCGAGCAGGCCGGCATTCATGCCGCTGGCCAGTTTCGGCCAGAACAGCACCAGCACGCCGACGAAGCCGATGATTACGGAGACGAGACCGCCCTTGGTGATTTTTTCACCGGAAACCAACAAGGGTGCCATCAGGATGGTGACAAACGGGATACAACCCATTACCACGGCGGCGATGGCGCTATCCACATACTGTTGACCCCAGGCCACCATGATGAATGGCAGGGTGGCATCGAGCAGGGCGATCAGCATATAGGTACGCCACGGGGTGTGTTCGCTCTTGAGACGCATGAACAGGCAGAGCAGACCCAGGGTCAGGCTGCCACACAAGGCGCGACCCGCTGCCACCATGATGGGGGGCAATTCGGTCACGGCCTGATGCATGAAAATGAACTGGGAGCCCCACAACAGGCCTATCGCCAGCAACAACAGATAGCTACGCATTTTAATCTCCGATGTAATTCGCCTGCGCATTCTATGCAATCTGCTACTATGCCAAAAATGAATTGTCGTCATCCGACCATGGCCAATATCGATGGAACTGCCCCTTTCTCGCCTCGACCTCAACCTGCTCACCGTGTTCGACATGCTGATGCAGGAGCGCAACGTCACCCGTGCCGCCGAGCGGCTGCACCTCTCCCAGTCCACCGTCAGTCATGCGCTGGGGCGGCTGCGAACGGCGCTGGACGACCCCCTGTTCGTGATGAGCCGGCGCGAGATGATGCCGACCGAGCGCGCCAAGGCGCTGGCCGGCCCGGTGCGCCAGGCGCTGGCCATGCTGGAGCAGGGGTTGCGGCAGGCCAAGGGGTTCGACCCCGCCAGTGCGCGGCGGATCTTTCGCATCGCCACTCCGGGCTCGGTGGAACACGGCCTGGTGCCGGCGCTGGTGGAGCGGCTGCACCGGCATGCCCCGCACTGCCGGCTGGAGGTGTGCGAGCTGGCGGACAGCGACTACGAGCGGGAGCTGGAGAAGGGGGAGCTGGATCTGGTGATCGGCTTCGCCGATGCCAACCACCTCTCGCCCCGGCTGTGGCGCGAATCCTGGTTCAACAACCCGCTGGTCTGTCTGTCGCCCCTTGGCAGCGAGCTGCCGGATGTGCTGGGGCCGGACGATCTGGTCAGCCGGCCCCACATCCACACCTCCAGCTGGGGTCATAGCCAGGCCATGGTGGATCTCTGGCTGGCCCGCTTCGGGGTGGAGCGTGAGCTGGGGGTACGCCTGCCGAGCTTTATGGCGGTGCCGCCGCTGATGGCCACCGGCCGCTATCTGGTGGTGGTGCCCGAGATGATCGGGCGCCACTTCTGCCGCTACTATCCGCTGCGTCTGCACCAGCTGGACCCCGACATCCCCATCGTCTACCTGATGGCGGGCCACCCGCTCACCGCCCATGACGAGGCGATCGGCTGGTTCAAGGGGTTGTTGCACCGGCTGGCGTTCGAACGCTACGGCGCGGATGCGCTCGGCAGCCCGGCGCAGCGCGGGGCGGATCAGTTCAATCCGGCGAAGTAGTCGAGCCCCATCGCCCCCTTCACCTCGGCCAGCACCTCGTCGGTCAGGGCGCGCGCCTGCTCGGTGCCCTGCTGCAACAGGCGCAGCAGCTGGCGCTTGTCGGCGATGGCCGCCTCACGCCGCTCCCGCATCGGGGCGAGCAGGGTCTGCAGGCAGTCGTTCAGCACCTGCTTGCAGCGCATGTCGCCCAGCCCGCCGCGCTGGTAGTGGGCCTTCATCTCGGCCACCAGTGCCTTGTCGGGGTGGAAGGCATCCAGATAGGCGAACACCGTATTGCCCTCCACCTGACCCGGATCGCTCACCTTGAGGTGGTTGGGATCGGTGTACATGGCGAACACCGCCTGCTTGATCTCGTCTGCCGACATGCCGAGCTCTATGGTGTTGCCGAGGGACTTGGACATCTTGGCCTTGCCGTCGATGCCGGGCAGGCGGCCGGTGTCGCTCAGAATGGGCTGGCACTCGGTCAGCACCTCTTTGCCCACCAGAGAGTTGAAGCGGCGAACGATCTCGTTGGTCTGCTCCAGCATCGGCAGCTGATCCTCGCCCACCGGCACATGGGTGGCACGAAAGGCGGTAATGTCGGCGGCCTGGCTGACCGGATAGATCAGGAAGCCGGCCGGCAGGCTGCGCTCGAACCCTTTCTGCTGGATCTCTGTCTTGACGGTGGGGTTGCGCTCCAACCGGGCGACGCTGACCAGGTTGAGGTAATAGGTTGTCAGCTCGGCGAGGGCGGGCAGGGCGCTCTGCAGGCAGAAGGTGGTCTTGGCCGGGTCGAGGCCGGCGGCCAGGTAGTCGGCCATCACCTCCAGCACGTGATCGGTCACCTTGGCCGGGTTGTGACCGTTGTCGGTCAGCGCCTGCAGATCGGCGATCATCACGAACTGGCGATAATGGTGCTGGGCTGCGACGCGCTGGCGCAGCGAGCCGACGTAATGGCCGATGTGCAGCTTGCCGGTGGGACGGTCGCCGGTCAGGATAACGGGGTTGTGCATGTCACTCTCTCCAGTTGGGTGAGCCGGGAGGCGACAAAGGGATGAAAACAATGACCGCCTCTCGGCGGTCACGGTGTTTTCTTTGGGAAATCTTACATAGAAAAGCAGTGCCGCCTGTTTAAGAGCAGCACCACCAGTAGTTGTGATGGAATGAGGTCATATTCATGGCAAATCAAACTACGCCTGTTTAATCACTTCTGCAAGGGGACGACCAGCAGATCACAGGGCACGGTATTCATCAGCTGGCGCGCACTCGAGGTGAGCAGGCTCCAGAAGCTCTGGCGATGGCCGCACACCAGCAGATCGATCTGATAATCCCTGACTGCCTGGTTGACCCGCTCGCTCAAATCCCCGCAGATCACCAGCTTCTTCTCGATGGGGTAGTCCACCGAGGCCAAGAAGGCTTCCAGCTTCTCTTTCGCTTCGGCGATCACCTGATCCTGCACGTTGTCGATGTCGATATCGATCATCTCGGTGTAGAGATCCTTGAGGTCCACATCGACATGGATCACCGACAGCTTGGCGCCGTTGGAGCGGGCCCGGTCGACCGCCTTCTCGATCACCTTGCGGTTGTCTTCCGATAGGTCGATCGCGGCCAGTATGTGTTTGTAATAGGTTCCATTCATGGGAGTTCTCCTCACTGATCCTGAGTCCACTATACCAATGTCTGCTGAAACTAAAATGGTGTCCCTGGCACAGTTTTGGGATTTAAAAGAGTTTCTTATGGAGCTTGTCGCCCACGACAGCCAATAAACTGGCTATAAATCGAACAGGAGTTTGAAGTCGGTCACACCCACCGGCTTGCCCGCAGCCGGTGACAGGCATAGGATGTGCCCGTGCTTCGCAATGAACACAAAACAACAAAAAGCATCTGAATACCGCTTTGGGGAGCCTCGCGCTCCCTTTTGTTTTTCTGCCGCCTTCCCGCCGATATTCCGCCCGACATCAAGGTAATCCCGTCTCGCTTGGTTATGCTGTAGCCAGTTCCTTTGGCAGATCGTCGCCGGCCATTGAACACCGGCTCCCGGTTGGATACGGGTCGGTCTGCACTGTCATTTTGCGTATCGTATTGATTCCTTGGAGACTCCTTGATGATCATTCACCCACAGATCCAGGGCTGCGTCGCCCGCAACTGTCATCCCATCGGCTGCCGTGCCGCCGTGCTGCAGCAGATCGAGCGGATCCGGGCGGCGGGCCCGTTCAACGGGCCGAAACGGGTGCTGGTGCTGGGCGCCTCATCCGGCTTCGGGCTGGCGTCGCGCATTGCCCTGACCTTCGGAGCCGGGGCCGACACCGTCGGCGTGTCGTTCGAGCGGGGCCCCTCCGACAAGGGGCCGGGCAGTGCCGGCTGGTACAACAACATCTGGTTTCGCAAGGAGGCGGAGCAGGCCGGCCGCATCGCCATCAATCTGATCGGGGATGCCTTCTCCACCGGGATGCGCCAGCAGGCCATCGACACCATCCGCCAGCAGCTGGGGCAGGTGGATCTGGTGATCTACTCGCTGGCGAGCGGCATCCGGGTGTTGCCTGACGGCACGCAAGTGCGCTCCGTGCTCAAGACCACCGGCCGGCCATTCAGCGGCTGGGGGCTGGATCTGGAGCGCGATACGCTGGTGCAGCAGTCGCTGGATCCGGCCACTCCGGAGGAGATCCGCGACACCGTCACCGTGATGGGTGGCGAGGATTGGCAGCTCTGGCTGCAGGCGCTGCAGCAGGCGGATTGCCTCGCGCCCGGCGCGCAGACGGTGGCCTACTCCTATATCGGCCCCGAATCGACCTATCCCCTCTATCGGGACGGCACCATCGGTTATGCCAAGGAGCATCTGCATGCCACCGCCGAGACCATCAACCTGCAGCTGGCGGAGATTGGCGGCCACGCCTGGGTGTCGGTCTGCAAGGCGTTGGTGACCAAGGCGAGCGCCTATATTCCGGTGCTGCCGGTCTATCTGGGCCTGTTGATGGGGGTGATGAAGGAGCGCGGCGTGCACGAAGGCTGCATCGAGCAGATGCAGCGGCTGTTTGCCACCAAGATGTACGGCCCGCAAGGGGTGGTGGCCGACGGCAACCGGCTGATCCGGATGGATGACCACGAGCTTGACCCGGCCATTCAGGCCGCCGTCTCGGCGCTCTGGTCCAAGGTGACGCCGGACAATTTCCACGCGCTGGGGGATTTTGCCGGGCTGCGCCAGGACTTCATGCAGCTCAACGGCTTCGAGCTGCCGGGCGTCGACTTCGGCGCGCCGGTGGATCTGGCCTCGCTCAGCGAGCTGCTGCCCTAAGCCTGGGGGCTGAAGTCAGGCCACGCTGCTGGCCAGCGCCTCCGGCTGCTCCAGGTTGAGCGGCTCCGCGGCCAGGATGGTCTGGTTGCGGCCCTGGCGCTTGGCCTGATACATGGCCATGTCGGCTCGGTGGATGAGCTGACCCAGCTCGTCGTCGGCGGCCGAGCGACCGGCTACCCCGATACTGATGGTCATGCGGGGTGTGTCGATCTGACCGATGCGCTGGCGTAGTTGCTCTGCCAGATACCAGCAATCCGCCGCCGGCAGCGGCACCGCTACCAGAAACTCCTCGCCGCCCCAGCGCCCGACCAGTTGCAGGTCGGGTGCCCAGGATCTCAGCTCCCGCGCCAGCCGCTGAATAGCCCTGTCTCCCGCCTGATGGCCGTGGCGGTCATTGATCTGCTTGAAGTGATCGATGTCGATGATCAGCAGGGTGAGCGGGCCCTCTTGCTGCCACTGGGTGGCCAGCCGTTCCAGCAGGGCGCGGCGATTGGGCAGCTCGGTCAGCTGATCGAAGGTGGCCAGCTTGTAGAGGTGGCGCGAGCTGCGATGTAGCCGGTGGGTGGTGACGCCCAGCAGCAGCAGGGCGCTGGCCAGCAGGCCGACCAGCGCTAGCTGGTAGTGGCGGGCGCTCTGCTGATGCAGCAGCTGCTGGCGCTTGTTCTCGTTCTCCTGTTGCAGCACCCGGTTGCTGGCCTCGCTGCGGGCCAGGTCCATCTCGGCCTGGAAGGCGGCGGCATGCTGGCTCAGGGTCTGGTTGAAGTGCTGCTTGTAGTCGTTCACGTATTCATTGAGCGCCTGGTAGGCCTCGGGGTAGCGCCCCTGATCCGCCAGCAGGCTGGCCTGCAAGGCCTTGCTGCCGGCACCGGCAGGCCCCTGGGTGGTCAGCAGTTGCAGCGCCAGCTGCTTCTCGCCGTTGCCCTGCAGCGCCCTGGCCCGGGTCTCCAGCAGGCGCACCCCGGCTTCCGGGTAGCCCAGTTGCTGATAGAGCGCCTGCGCCTCGTCCAGGGCGCGCAGGGCGCCGGCCCAGTCGCGCTCGGCATTGAGCGCCATGGCCTGATAGCCGAGGATGATGGCACGGTAGTCCGGCGCCAGCGCCGGGTTGGCCAGCAGATTGTCCAGCAGCCGTCTGGCCTGGGCGGGGCGATCGGTATCGATATAGAGCCGCGCCATGTTGGCCCGGATGATGGTCTGGCTGTTGGGTTCGTCCAGCTGCACCATGCGCTGTAGCGCTTCCAGATAATAACTTTCGGCCTCCCGCGCCAGATTGAGGTCGGCGTAGAGGTTGCCGAGGGTCATCAGCAGGCGGGCGCACTGCAGGCTGGCGATGGTGGAGTCCGGTATCGTCTGCTTGAGGCGAAAGGCGGTCTTGAGCTCGGCGATCGCCGCACTGAGCTGCTGGGTACGATAGAGCGCGAGGCCGTTCAGGGCGTGCCACTCGGAGGTCTGCTGCGGATGGCCGGCGACGGCAGGTTTGAGCTGCTCCAGCAGGGTGAGCGCCTGATCCGGCGCTTCGGTATCCAGGGTGAGGGCGATCTGCTGCAAGCGGAAGTCGAGCAGGCGCAGAGTCTCCTGCTGGGCACTGGCCAGCCCGCGGGCACGGGCGTTGTCGAGCAGGGCTTGCGGATAGCGCCCCAGCGCGGCCTGGGCCAGGGCTCTGGCGTAAAACTGCTCCATGTCCTGCTGCGGGTTGGCGTCGAGGCGTTGCAGATAGCCGACGGGATCGCGCGCCGCCTGCAGTTCAGCCTCTTTCAGCAAGGAGGGAGTGGCCTGCAGCTGGGTCATCCAGAGCAGCGCCAGTGCCATTATGAATCTCATTGAATCCTTTCCCCGACCACTGGCGCCATCATAATGGCTGAATCCACCTACACCATGTTTCTTTGCTTCTCTATAACCGTATGGGGGATAGGATGAGGCGAAAAGCTGTCACAACTGAGAGCTCGGGCAGCGGTATCTGGTTGCTTCATAACGAAACTGTGGCGACAATCGTGACCAAATCACAGTGGAGAATCATCATGTTGGCCAAAGCCATGATCGAGAAGTTGAACGAGCAGATTAATCTTGAATTCTATTCCTCCAACCTCTACCTGCAGATGAGCGCCTGGTGCGAGGACAAGGGCTTCGAGGGGGCGGCCAACTTCCTGCGCCAGCACGCCGTCGAGGAGCGTCAGCACATGGAGCGCCTGTTCACCTACGTGAGCGAGACCGGTGCCATGCCGCTGCTGGGTGCCATCGATGCCCCTCCCCACGAGTTCAAGTCGCTGGGTGACATCTTCCGTACCACCCTCGAGCACGAATACCACATCACCAAGTGCATCAACGGCCTGGCCCACGTGGCGTTCACCACCCAGGACTACTCCACCTTCAACTTCTTGCAGTGGTACGTGGCCGAGCAGCATGAAGAGGAGAAGCTGTTCAAGAGCATCGTCGACCGTCTGTCGCTGGTGGGTGAAGACGGCAAGGGTCTCTACTTCATCGACAAGGAGCTGGCCGAGCTGGCCAAGGGCGCTCCTGCCAGCATCATGGATGGCAATGCCTGATAGTCGTGGACACTTAGTGTTCAGCCAGTACAATGACGGCCCCTCTCAACAGGGGCCGTTTTTCTTTGGATGAGTGAGTGATGATGAAGCAGTTTGATGTGGTGGTGATCGGCGCCGGGGCGGCCGGATTGATGTGTGCGGCCCAGGCCGGTTATCGGGGCCGCTCCGTGCTGGTGCTCGACAACGCCAAGAAGCCGGGCCGCAAGATCCTCATCAGCGGTGGCGGCCGCTGCAACTTCACCAACCATCAGGCCGGCCCCCACGCCTTCCTCTCGGCCAACCCCCACTTCTGCAAGTCGGCGCTGGCGCGCTACACCCAGCAGGATTTCATCGATCTGGTGGACCGGCACGGCCTGAGCTATCACGAGAAGACCCTGGGCCAGCTGTTCTGTGACGAGAGCGCCAAGGAGATCGTCGATATCCTGCTGACCGAGTGTGACTGGGCCGGCGTGACCCTGCAGTTTCAGACCGAGATCCTCGCCGTCAGCAAGAGTGACGAGGGTTTCGTGCTGACCACCAGTCAGGGTGAGATCAGCTGCCACTCGCTGGTGGTGGCCACCGGCGGCCTCTCCATGCCGAAACTCGGCGCCACCCCCTACGGCTTCAAGCTGGCGGAGCAGTTCGGCCTCAAGGTACTGCCGACCCGCGCCGGGCTGGTGCCCTTTACCCTGCATCAGGCCGAGAAAGAGGCCTTCGCCGATCTGGCCGGGGTCAGCCTGCCGGTGGCGGTGACCGCCGAGGATGGCACCTGTTTCAAGGAGGCCATGCTGTTCACCCATCGCGGTCTCTCCGGCCCGGCCATCCTGCAGATCTCCTCCTTCTGGCTGGCGGGGGAGAAGATCCACATCAACCTGCTGCCGGAGCTCGACATCGCCGCCACCCTCAGGGAGTGGGCCCAGGCCCATCCGGCGCAGGAGTTGAAAACCGTGCTGGGGCGCGAGCTGCCCAAGCGCTTCGTCGACAAGCTGGTGGAGCTGGGCCAGTTGGTCAGCAAGCCGATGCGCCAGTACAACGAGCGGGAGCTGGAGGCGGTAGCCACCCTGCTGGGGGATTGGCAGATCCTGCCCAACGGCACCGAGGGTTATCGCACCGCCGAGGTGACCCTGGGGGGGGTGGATACCAACGAGCTCTCCTCCAAGACCATGGAGGCGCGCAAGGTGGCCGGTCTCTACTTTATCGGCGAAGTGGTGGACGTGACCGGCTGGCTCGGTGGCTACAACTTCCAGTGGGCCTGGTCTTCCGGCTGGGTGGCTGGCCAGTACTGCTGATGGAGGCTGCTTCTATATCGTCGATGAGCGCGATAGCGGCCTTTGGGGGGCAACTTCCAGTGGGGCTGTAGCCCCGGCGGCTGGGTCGCTGGCCAGTATTGCTGACCTACCCTCGTTCTCATCCACTTCAGACGCGGCCGCTCAGGCCGCGTTTTTTATGGGTTACATCCCTCGCGGGGTGGCCCGCTATCCCTTTCTAAGGGTTGGCAAGAACGCAGTCAGCAAGCCGATGAGCGGCAGGTAGGCGCAGACCTGGTACACGGTTTCGATGCTGGTGGCATCGGCCAGCTGGCCCAGCAGGGCCGCCCCTATGCCCCCCATGCCGAAGGCGAAGCCGAAGAACAGGCCGGAGATGGTGCCGACCTTGCCGGGGACCAGCTCCTGGGCGTAGACCAGGATGGCGGAGAAGGCCGAGGCCAGGATCAGGCCGATGATGACCGAGAGTACCGAGGTCCAGAACAGGTCGACATGGGGCAGCAGCAGGGTGAAGGGGGCGACGCCGAGGATGGAGATCCAGATCACCCGCTTGCGGCCGATGCGGTCGCCAATTGGCCCGCCGAGCACGGTACCCGCCGCGACGGCAAACAGGAAGGCGAACAGATAGAGCTGGGCGCTGTCCAGCGACAGGCTGAACTTGTCCATCAGGTAGAAGGTGTAATAGCTGCTCAGGCTGGCCATGTAGAAGAATTTGGAGAACATCAGCAGGCCGAGGATGGCCAGCGACCAGCCGATCTGGCGGCGGCTCAGGCCATGGCCGAGGTGCGCCTTCATCCGTTTATGGAAGTTGGCAGCGTGGTGGCTGGACCAGCGCCCGACCAGGCTGAGCACGATGACGCCGACCAGGGCGAACAGCGAGAACCAGGCCGCGCTGCCCTGACCCTGCGGCACTATGATCAGCGCGGCGAGCAGCGGGCCTATGGCCGACCCCAGGTTGCCGCCGATCTGGAACAGCGACTGCGCCAAGCCAGGCTGGTTGCCGGCTGCCATGCGGGCGACCCGGGAAGATTCCGGGTGGAATACCGACGAACCGATGCCGATCAGCATGGCCGACAGCAGCACGGCACCGAAGCTGGCCGCCTGCGACAACGACAGTAAGCCGATCATCGTAAAGCCCATGCCGAACGGCAATGAATAGGGCATGGGCCGGCGGTCGGTGTAGAGGCCGATCAGCGGCTGCAACAAGGAACCCGTGAACTGGTAGGTGAGGGTGATGAGGCCGATCTGGGTGAACGACAGGTTGAGGCCGAGCTTGAGCAGCGGATAGATGGCCAGCAGCACAGACTGCATCATGTCGTTCAACAGGTGCGAGAAGCTGATGGCGGCGATCACCGGATAGGTGGTGCGATTCAAGGCGTCGTGCGCGGTAGCGGCGGCGAGTGGCTGATCGGTACTGAGGCTCTTTTCCATGAGGACGGGTTCTGTGAGTCTGGGGATGGCTTAACATGCCTGATCCCGACGCGTCTGGACACTACAAAGTGGGGCGGGAAGCGTGCTGTGAGCGAATGGGGCGAACGATCACGGATCGGCACTTGTACTCGGCGGGCGGCGGATTAGTATAGAAACCTCGTCGTCGCATACCCGCCATGGAGGGAACATGTTCGAAAGCCTGGGAGTCATCAATGTCTGGACCTACCTGGTCGGGCTCTTCTTCATCATCATAGCGCCGGGGCCCAACTCGATTTATGTGCTGCGCACCGGGGCGAGCCGCGGCGTGGGCTCCGGCTACCAGGCGGCCCTCGGGGTCTTCGTCGGTGACGCCATCCTGATCTTCTGCGCCTATCTGGGCATCGCCTCCCTCATTCGTACCACCCCGCTGCTGTTTACCCTGGTGCGCTACCTGGGCGCCCTCTATCTGCTCTATCTCGGGGTGAAGATCTTGCATGCCAACTTCATCGCCAGGCGGGAAGGGCAGGCGTCCGTGGTCGAGCACGGCGAGCGCTACTTCTCCAAGGCGCTCACCTTGAGCCTCACCAACCCAAAGGCGATCCTGTTCTACGTCTCTTTCTTCGTGCAGTTTGTCGACTTCAACTACGCCCACACCTGGGTCTCCTACCTGGTGCTGGCGAGCATGCTGGAGGCGATGAGCTTCGTCTATCTGACCCTGCTGATCTTCGGCGGCACCCTGATGGCGCGCTTCTTTGCGCGCAAGGTACGCCTCGCCAGACTCGGCAACGGTCTCATCGGCCTCTTCTTCATGGGTTTCGCCGCCCGGCTGGCCACGTTGTCATCCTGATGGCCAGGGCTCTGCCCAATCCCGGTCGCCCGCTTGCGAGCGGCTAGTCAGGCCAGCAATCCTTGCCAACCCGGATGAACCGGGATTGGTAGACGATCAGCTTCTGGTTGCCTGCCTGGCCGATCCTTGGGTTCTGGTAGGTTTCGCCGGGCAGCAGATATTTGCTGTCGGCCTCGCTGTCCGCCTGCAGACATCCCCGTTTCACCATGAATTCGAAGTAGGTGTTGCCGGTATTGGTGATGCTGCTCCTTGCCGGGTCCAGCTGGTATTGAAAACGCACCTGGCGCGGGCGTACCACCAGGGTCGATTGCAGCGCGAGTTTCATCTCCAACGCACCACGGCGCCTGGCCTGGCCACTTTCATCAAGCTGGGCCGCCGGTGACTCGGTGAAAGTGATGCGATAGTAACGCTCCTGACCATCCGCCGGCCCCTTGTAGTAGAGCTTGACGTTCTGCATGCGCTTGGCGTGCAGGGTGAAGCGCTTGGGGGCGAACAGCAGCTCGCCAGGCACCGTCGGAACGCTTGTTCCCGTGGCCGTGGGATTGCTGATTTTTTCCATCTGCACTTCGTAGACCTTGGGCGAGCCACTGTTGTTGGTGACGGTCCGGGCGATGAACTCTTCGTTCGGTGCCATGGCAATCGTCATGGCGCCGATGTCGATGGCCATGGCCTGTGAGCTCAGCGTGCCGGCCAGCAAGAGCCAGAAAATGCGATGCGTGTCGTTCTTCATGATCAGCGCCAGGTCCCTTTGATGGTAATGGTACCGCTTTGCTGTACTTCCCCTTCCCACAGGTCGTTGCCAATGGTTCGTTGCACCATGGGATCGGTCAGATCGAATTCCAGCGCCAGCTTGTAGAATCGGGTAATGCCTTTGCCGCTGACGGGGTCATTCCATTCCTGTGGAGGCTGGCTGTCCTGAATCCCCAAGCTGCGAATATCCAGCGGCGTCTGATCACAGCGGATCGCATGTCGGGAGGCTGTTCCATGGTTGGTCGAATCAAATACCAATCTCGTCGGTATAGGTACTGCCTGTTCGGGAACAGCCTGCCCTGCTGGGTAAAAAGTGCAGAGACCTTGATACGGAGCCCCGATATCTTGTGAAACGGTAATCTCAAGCATGTCTGCACTGATGGGCCCACTATCCGAGATATTGTAAGAGAAACTCAATATATCCTTGCCCACATTGCCTTCTCGGTAGGGATTGCTCACCCCCTCCGAGGATAGAATGGAAACACTGAAGTCCCGTGGTTTTATGATGATCTCGGTGGTGCCGCTGAATTCATAGAATCCACTTTCCGGCGCTTTGATATTTCGCATATTAAAGTTAATCAAATTTCTGGTGAGCTGTTCTTGTAATCCCAACCTGACCACTTGTTTGAAAAAGTTGCTTGATAGAAAAAGATAAATGGACGATTGCCCTCTAAGATAGCTGACATTGTAATCCGCACCTTTAAGAGCCCAGTTGGTCAGATTGGCACTCATCTGTACATCACCGCCAACAATGGCGCTGTTGAGTGCCGCATTTTTGATGTTGGTATAAATATACGGGTCTGAAAATGACTGGCTGCCATCCTGATTGAAGTCGTAGTCCAGAAAGCGGCACAGCACTCCATCTCGTGTACCCAGCCGATAATTCTCACAACCTTGTGAACCGGGTAGCACATAGGGAGCCCCATTGCTGTCGACGATCACTTCACTGATCGCATTGGTTTGTATGAAACGTAGATGTCCCGCTTTTTTATGCTGGGTCCGCTTGACGTACCAGGTCCCACTATCCTGATTGATACAGCGTTCCCCGGCCGCGGCATCATAGATTCTGGTGGTCATGCAAAGATTCATTTCTCGGTTCAAAATGCCCCCGGCAGGCATGGTGCGAAGATAGTCAAAGAAAGCGGAGCTCAATTTTGCATGGGCATATCCGGTGGCAGCCTTCATCAATCCGAAAAATCCGGTTTCATTTACTGAGGCGGGTTGATTCATCGCTTCTGCTGTCTGTGGATCACACCCCGCCCAGCTTTTTATGCAACGCTGATTGATATACGGATATTTAACTGGGCCGTTTTCCCACATATCGATGTTGTAGTTGGTCACTGTGTAGTTATGACCATTGTCTGCATATGCCAAACTGACCTGCCTGGAGTCAGTTGTCCATGCATTGCCACCCGTCAGGCGAGGGTCCAGATAATCGGTTGGTGTAATAAATAGATTGTGGTCTTCCTGGTTTTCAATAAACAGAAAATGGCGCAGATCAGCATCGACCAAATTATATTTTATTACTGCGGCACTGGCCTGCGAGGCCCAGCTGGTGGCAATTACCATCGCCAACAGCCATTTATATGCGGGATTCATCATCAGTACTCTCTCACCATGGCATAGGTGGGCAGCCCCTGGCAGGTAATAATGCCTACCCAGGCGGCGCCGCTGTGTTTTTCAAGATCGAGCTCGGCTTCACAGAAGTCATTCCCCTGGCGGAAAGTCAGCATGGGATTGGCTTTATCCACATCCAGCGAGAATTCACCCTCTTCGTTGGTCACCGTGGTGCCGATATGGTTGTCGATGCGGGCATTGGCCAGCAAGGAGCCGTCTTCCGCCCTGAGTATGCCGAAGACAGTCACCATCTCCTTGATGGTGCTGCTCGCATCCAGGGTGGCCACGTTGCCGGGAAACAGGGTGTAGCGCTGCTTGCCGGTATTGATGTCGTAGCTGTCTTTGCCCCGCTTGCTGTTGAGCAGCTCGATCTCGTACTCCCCGTAAGGGGGGAGGGCGAGGAAGGTCTGCTCGCCATGCAGGGGGTAATCCTGTCCGTTGACCTTGGCGAGCATCTGTCCTTGGCGATCGATCCCAGTATTGATGATCAAGCCGGCCCCCGAGGAGTTGCGGCTAGAGGCGACCAGTGAGTCCTCCGTCGTGACCAGGGCACCGCGCGCAATCAGGTTGCCATTCATGTCGCCACCATGGCCGCGGCCCAGCGTCATGGTGCCGCCGATGACCCTGTTCTCGAACCCGAGAGTGCCGGAGAGCGCCATATTGTGTTCATCACTGCCGTGCATCATGCGCGAGGCATTGAACGAGGCCAGATTGATGACGCCGTCCATGCGTTTCTGGTAATTGAGGTTGGCCGTGGTCTGGCCCTGCTCGTTGCTGCTCATGCCAAAGCTGAATAGGTTGTCGAACGGGATCGAGTAATCCAGCGTGATGCTCTTGTTGTTGAATCCGTTGAGCGTACCGCTGTCGCTCTGCAGGCTGGCGCGCAGCGACAGGTTGCCGAATTTGCCGGCATAAAGGTGCTGGTAGTAATCGGCATAGCTGCGATCGCTGTTCATCTGGCGGTCGTGCAGGGTGTTGAAGGTGAGCTGGCCGAGACCGCTGACCCAGCCACCCAGATTGAGCGTGATGCCGGCGGAGTAGAGTTCGGCGCTGCTCACCGTCAGGGCGCTGCCGGTCTCGAGTTTCTCCTGGCTGAGCCAAAGAGAGGCATTGTCATGGGCCTGAAGGGCAAGGCTGGATGCGAATCGCCACGATTGGTCGGAGGCCAGCATGGTTTGCAACTGGGCACTGACACGATCGGTTGCCTGCCAGTTTGCACGCGCTTCGCCTACCGCAGCATCCTTGAAGGCATAGGTTGTGGTGGCCAGTTCCAGAGTATCCAGCGAACGTGCCAGCGATACTCCCAGCAGCGGTGAATCACCGTTGTTCTGGGTGCCTTCCATCATGCCTCCCCACCATTGCCATCCCCACTCCTGAGTAAAGCCCAGACTGCCGCCCAGCTTGGTGACGCGCTGGGTCGTGGTGCTGGTCAGCCGTCCATCGACATAGACTTCGACCGTGACGTTGTAAACGCCACTGGGGAACGCCGAGGTGTCGATATTCTGGTTGCCGATGGCCAGGTTCTGCAGGCTGATCAGGCGATCCTCACGGTACACCCTGACCTCGCCATTGGCAGGCATGAAGACTTGTACCGGGGTGGTGGACGCGTCGGCCTTCTGTTTACGTGACTGGGCCTGGTTGCCATACGATGCCCCATAAATGCGGCCAGTACTCAGACCGGTCACCACCCCCAGCGTCTGCAGATCCCAGGTCGAGACCATGCCGGCCGCGATGCGGCGATCGTCAAGATCCCGCTCGTACATGGCACGATAGATGTCACCGCTCTGTTCTGGCTCCCCAAGGTTGTAGAGGGAGGCGCCCAGCGCCATGTGATGGGCACCCATCCCGACAGTACTGTCCAGTTGTAGGAAGTTGGAGTCGCTGTGACCGTTTTGCCGATTGCTGTTGAAGGAGTAGCCCAGATTGTAACGATGCACCCCGGTCAGGGCGTCAACGGTCGGGGTCAAGGTCACCCGGTTGTCCGGTTGCCTGGCCTGGCCGAATGCATCGCGTGAAACCCGAATCGTCAGCAACATGGCCACCAGGTCAAGCTGCATGCTGGCGTTGGCATCTATCTGCAAGCTGCCCTCGGCAGAAAACGCGCGCTTCTCTTCACTGGCGAGCATGGCGGTCAGCTGGTCGTTGAGCAGACCTTGCTGCTGGCCAGCACCAAAATCGATGTGCAGCAGATGCAGCTTGCCATCCTGCAGCAGCAGGGTGGCATTGCCGATCGGGTTATCGGTCAGGGTGTCGAGCCGGTTTTCTTCATCCGTGTACTGCAGACGAACGGGAACAGCCAGCCCTTCTGCCAGAGCCTGGGCAAAACTGGCCGGAATGATGACGTTGGCGATCTTGAGTGGCGCCGCGCTGTTGGCCGAGGCGGAGACCACCATCAGCAATGAGAGCGGCAACAAGCAGGTTTTCTTCAACATATCACGCACCATGGTTTCAGATTTCGGCAAAACAACACCGCCACTCGACCGGGTGGTGAAGGTAGTACCAGCACAAACGGGTTATTTGACGACGACGAATTCCTGACCCAGCCAGAGGCCAAGATGACTTTGCGGATCCTGCATATCGACTTTCTTGAAGCGGCGCTGCTTGCCGGGCAGGTCGTAGTAGGTCTCTTTGCACTGCGCCTGTGCCTTGCGGTCCAGACAGGGGCCGTAGGCCACGGTGCGGTAAGAGGCATTCCCCTGATTGCTCAACATTCCGTTTTGCAGGTTGTAGGCGAAGTGCTGCTGGCGTGGCGTGACCACCAGAATGGTGCCTATCTGGGCAGAGGTGGTGGCAACCGCCTGGCGGCGATTGTTGCTCTGGTCGTCCATCGACAGGGCTGTGTCCAGCCAGCGGATGCGGTAGTAGCGCTCCTTGCCATCCTGCGGTCCCTTGTAAAAGAAACGCACGTTGTTCTTGGCATGGGCGGGCAGCATCAGTCGGCTGGGCGAGAGCATCAGCTCGCCGGCCACTTCCATCGGGATCTCCTGGCCGCCCTCTTCGGGTGAAGAGATGCGGCTGACGGAGATGGTGACCAGCCTGGCTTGAGCACTGCCATTCTCGATCTCCTTGGCTACATCCTGGTTGCCTGCATCGATGAAGGTGGTGACGGAACCAACGTTGATGGCCTGGCTGACCCCGGGAATAAACAGCATCCATGCCATCAGCATTTTCAGGTTCATGGGAACTCCTGTGATTGCAAAGGGCCCCGCAGGGCCCCGAATACTGTGCGTCGCGGCAATTAGGACCAGTTGGCAACGAACTCGACGTTGACTTCCCCACTCCACAGGCCATCCGGCAGGGTCTCGAAAGCGGCTTCTGTGCCGTTGACGGTCGCGCTTTCGATGTTGAAGGTGAACGAGCCCTGGGCGGTGCTGCGCTGGGTGTCATCCTTGAAGCTGCTGGCCAGCGGAGAGAGGTTGCCGCCCGTGATGCCGGCAGCGGTATCGATCAGCGTGGTATAGGCGGTGGTACTGACGGGAGCACCTTGCCACAGCACGCCGACGTCGACGGTGGAGCCGCCGCTCAGGTGGTTCAGGGTGCCGCTCAGCTTCTTGGCCTTCAGCGTGAAGTCGGTGGCGCTGGCATCACCCTTGATGGCAACGTCGAACAGGCCGTTCACGGTGTTGAAACCCTTGATCCCTTCCGCGTATTGGAAAGAGAGGCTGTCGAGCGGCGTGACAACCAGCGCCGACTCGGTGTCCTTTTTGGCGGTTGCCTTCCAGGTGGCAATGGCCGGGGTGGCTTCCACGGCAGCCTGAGCGGCGGCAGCGAAGCCCAGTCCTGCAACAGTCAGCGCAATCAGAGTCTTTTTCATCTTGATATTTCCTACACATTTCCTGATGGGGGCATTTGCCACCCGTTTGATTTCACGCACCCAGGGTGCATTCCCTTTCCACCTTGCCGGACGGGTTTGTCCAGGCAATCTTGCCGATCGCCGAAGGGTAATGTTTCGTCAATCAGCTCATCTTTTCGCCGGCAAAGATACTGGACGGACCTGCTCGGATCGATTGAATGCTGTGTAGGAAAAGTCCTAAAAGATGGTTGTTGTCTGCAACTTAAAATAAGCCTTGTCCATTCTCTTATCAGGGTTTTTTGTTTTTCTTATGATTTTGATTTTTAAGAGTTTTGGTGCTTTTCTTATCTAGATGGCGTGTCCCTCTGACGGGGGAGGATGGGAGGGGTTGCCGTGTGGGAATGAGCACAAGGAAAAATAGAGATTCAAAAGAATATATAGCTCTGTAAGTATTTGATGAGAATAAATAAAAATATTAGATAAAAATGAATGAGGTGCGAAGAGAGGAGTCGTTACTTGAACTACGTAACATATCATTAATATTCAAGCGCCATATGGTACACGTGCTGACTTTGTAGTTAATATACGTTGAATCAAATGGAGTAATGGCAGGAAAGTATATGGCAAAAATATTGGTAGTAGATGATCACCCCGCCATCAGAATGGCTGTAAATATCCTGCTGCAGCAGGATGATCATCATATTGTTGCCGAAGTTGATAATGGTGTTGATGCAGTTTCGATGGCGCGGAAATATCAGCCTGATATGGTCGTTCTGGATATCGGGATTCCCAGGCTGGACGGTATTGAGGTGATCAAAAGACTGAAAGAGATGGATGCTGATATCAAGGTGGTCATATTGTCGGCACAAGCCACGCATCATATTATGGTGCGTTGCCTGCAAGCCGGTGCCAACGGTTTCATATCCAAGCTGGATGACCTTTCCTTGCTGAAAACAGTGCTGGTAAAGATAGGGAAAGGTCAGCTTTATTTCCCTCGCGATGTGATTGCTGGCGCCAAGAATGCCCATGAAGTCGATCGGAAAGATCTCTTGTCGGCACTCTCGGATAGAGAGATGAGCGTCTTGTTGCAGATATGCCAGGGGCACACCAACAAGCAGATTGCAGAGAGCATGCTGCTGAGCGAGAAGACGGTCAGCACCTACAAGAGTCGGCTGATGCAAAAGCTGAATGTCACCACCATGGTTGATCTGATCAGCCTGGCCAAGCGTCAAGAGTTGCTGTGACCATGAGGCATTGGTTTGCAGCTCTGCTGGTCTGTTGCTGCGCTTCATGGACTTCGGCTCATGAGCTGGCGGCGCCCTATCTGCATGTCTATGCGCGCAATGACAGCGAGTACCTTGAGAAGCAGACCCTGCCGCTGCATGCGGAAGATTGGCTGTGGTTGAGAAATCGTGGCCAGCTGGTGCTCGGTGTACCCATGCCCGACAATCCGCCGATGGACATCACCCTGCGTGCCAATGCTTACGAAGGCGTCACCGCCGACATTGTCGGCATGCTGAGTCATCTGTTGCGTGTCGAGATCGTCGTAAAGAATCTGCCGTCTCGCGCCGCGGCCATTGCTGCGCTCAAGCGGGGAGAGGTCGATCTGCTGAGCACCTCCAATGCCTATGAAGAAGAGCAACAATTATTGTTGACCGATAAATATATGCCGGATGATCCGGCCATATATAAGAATATTCACGTAAAGGAGCGTGATATAAGAACGGTGGCCGTCCCGGAGTATTATCTGCCGGCGCTGGATGTGATGCGCTACCTGCCCAAGGTTCAGATAAAAATGTATTCCTCTCGTTATAGCGCACTTTCTGCGGTTGCATATGGCCAGGTCGATGCCGTCATGCTGGACATGATTTCCGGGAACTTCATCGTCAATAAATTTTATCAAGACAGCATTCAATTACTGAAACCTCTTTATATAGACACCCATGGTTTTTCGTTTTCGCTGGAAAGAAAAAATCAGCGGCTTAAAAAAATCATCAATATTGCGCTGGATGAAATTCTGGAAGGCAAGCGGGAGGAAATTGCCAAACGCTGGAATGGCGGCGGCCTCTCTATCGGGGCCAGCAAGGTCGAGCTGACCAGCGAGCAGTGGGCCTGGCTGGGTCAGCAGAAAAAAATCCGGATGGCCGTCAACAGCGGGGTGCCGCCGCTGAGTTTTCTCGACATCAATGACACCTTGCACGGGGTGGTGGCCGATTTGCTGCAGGTGTTGCGAGCGAAGCTGGGGGTGGAAATAGAGGTGGTGCCGGTCAAGACGCCAGGGCAGATGTTGCAGTTGCTGGATGGTGGGCAGGTGGACATCGCGGTGTTGAGCCCATCGGAAGAGCGTCGCAGTCGTTACCTGTTCAGCCGTGCCTTTGTGCTCGACCCGCTGGCCTATGTGGTGGGGGTCCGCCATGAGGCGACGGCACCGGAGACGCTGCTCAAGACCGGTACGGTCGCCATTATCAAGGACTTCATCTCCGAGCAGGCGATAGAGGACGAGTATGGCAAGCTGACCAGCAGAAAGTTCGAACGGATCGAAGATGCGCTGCGCTGCGTGGCGACCGAGACCTGCGACGTGACCGTGTTGCCGTTGCGGGTCGCCAAGTACTACATCAACAGCAAGTTTCCGGACAGTCTGCTCATCACGGGAGAGTTGTTCGACTCCATCCCGATCGGGGCGGCGTTTGCCGTTTCGCCCAAGCAGCATATGTTGCGCGACATTCTGGATCGGGTGATTGCCATCATTCCGCCGGATGAGCTGGAGGGACTCTCCAATCGCTGGCGCGTCAGTACCCAGCAGGAGGCCATCACCTGGCAGGAGCTGGTACGGGAATTTGGCGGCATCATTGCCTTGATCATGCTGCTGACCATCTGGATCGGCCTATGGGGCCTCTCTTTGCACAAACAGGTGCGCCAGCGCCGGGCAGCCGAGATGGCTTTGAGTGCCCAGCTCAAGTTCATCGAAGATCTGGTGGACGGCACACCCCACCCCATCTATGCCAGAGATCGAGAGGATCGGCTGGTGCTCTGCAACAGCACTTATGCCAGCTTCTTTGGCGAGGAGAAGAGCCGTCTGTTGGGCTCCACCATGGCGGACGATGTGCAGCGCTGGCCTTTTCTGGCTCCCCTGTTCGAGGATTTGAGCACCGCGCGTACGGTGCGCTGTGCCAGGCAAGGGGATCATCGCCTCTCCATGGCGACGGGGTCCGTGGCCGTTTATCACTGGGTACAGCCCTACTATGACCTGGAGGGAAGTGTTCAGGGCGGAATCGGTGGCTGGATCGACGTGAGCGAGCGGCTGCGGCTGCTCGAAGAGCTGGCTCTGGCCAGTCAGGATGCCCAGGAGGCCAATCGTGCCAAGTCGACCTTTCTGGCCACCATGAGCCACGAGATCCGCACGCCCATGAACGCCATCATTGGTTTGCTGGAACTGACCCTGCGCCGCGATCGACTGCATGAAGAGGACAAGACCTCACTTTCCATCGCCCATGGTTCGGCCAGGGATCTGCTGAGCCTGATTGGGGATATTCTCGATATTTCCAAGATCGAGTCTGGCCGGCTTGAACTGAGGCCGGAACCCCATGAAATCACGGCGCTGACGGCCTCGGTGGTCACCGTATTCACTGCGCTGGCCAGACAAAAGAACCTGCAACTGGAACTCGCCGCCGGCGAGCCCCGCTGGGTACAGATTGATGGCATCTGCTACAAGCAGATCCTCTCCAATCTCATCAGCAATGCCATCAAGTACACCGAGCAGGGATCGGTGCGGGTCGAGTTGCAATCAAAAACCAGCGACGGCTGGTGTACCTTGCAACTGGTGATCCGGGATACGGGCATAGGGATTGCGCCTGCGGAGCAAGCCAGGCTGTTTCAGCCTTTTGGTCAGGCCAGGCAGCCCGAGCACATCCAGCGCTCCGGTACCGGTCTCGGACTGATGATCTCTCGCTCGCTGTGCGAGTCGATGGGAGGCTCGCTGCTGCTGGAGAGCGAGCCCGGCCACGGCACGTGCATCAGCATCGAGATGAAATTGCCGCTGGCGATCGCGGTCGAATCAGTCCCGCCCGTGGCATTGGGCACGATGACAGGGCATCACCGGCGACTGCGGGTCATGATAGTGGACGATCACCCCACCAACCGGCTGCTGGTCAGCCAGCAACTGGCATACCTCGGGCATGATGCCACGGCGGCCGAGTCGGGGGGCGAGGCGCTGGCACTGTTTGCCAACTCACCCTTTGACGTGATGATCACCGACTTCAACATGCCTGGCATGAGCGGCTTTGAACTGACCCGCCAGTATCGGGCTCTGGAGCTGAGTCGGGGTACGCATCGTTGCCTCATCCTGGGGTTGACGGCGGATGCCCGCCAGGAGCAGGTGAGCGAGGGGCTGACTGCCGGCATGGACGACTGCCTGTTCAAGCCGGTAGGGTTGGAAGAGCTGGAGCGCTGCCTGTGTCGCCACATGCAGCATGAGGAGCAGCGGGAAATCGAGCGCTGTGTGCAGGAGATCAAGCAGTGTCTCGGACCATTGACCGGCAATCAGCCTGCGCTGATGTTGCCCTTGTTGCATGAGTTTGTACGGGCCAGCGACGATGATCTGCTGGGTCTGCAACAAGCCGCAGAGGGTGGTGAACTGGCCCGTTTTCTCGACTATGTGCACCGTCTGAAGGGCGGGGCCAGGATCATGGGGGCGATGACGCTGGTTGCGGTGTGTGGTGAGATAGAATCAGGCGGGATCGCGCCGCAGGGATTGCCGAGGGCATTGCCGCAGTTGCAGCACGCCTACGGGATCGTCAGGCAGGCCATGATGCAAATGCAGGCCGAGCCGGAATGAAAATGAAGGCATGCCGGGCATGCCTTCATGGATGGTCAACCGTGCCAGTAGACCAGCAGTTCATAGGCCGCTTCACCGGTCTGGTCCGGTTTGGCGGCCGGAGCCAGATAGCTGAGGAAGTAGCGGGTGGCCTGGGTCAGAGGCAGGGCATGGTGTTGCGGCAGTGGCTGGCCGTTGAGCGCCAGCTTGAAGTCGGTGCCGACCTGATCGGGCAAACTGGCATACAGGGTGCGAGCCTGCAATTGGTAGGTGGTGTTGAAATCCGGATTGCTGAGGTTGATGGCCTCGGTCTGGACCGGGCTGGATGTGGAAACGGAATTGACCGGTTGCTGGCCTGGGTGGGTGAGCGAAATTTCCATCCCGGTGCTCTTGCTGGCGGTGGCAGGCCAGGTGAGCTGATAGGTTTGCGTGCCGGCCTGAGCCGCCATTGCGTAGCAACCAGCCAGTAGTGCCACCAGAACTCCTTTCTGAGACATATGATTATCTCCTGGATATCGAGGTTACCCCGCTGCCGGGGGTCACTCATCTATCGACCCGTCAGCGGCAAAGCTTAATCTGGAACCCACTATTCGGAATGAGCTGACACGGGATACGGGGTATGATCCCGCGCCTTGTCCTCCCTTTAGTCATAGATATGGAATCCCTGCTTTGCTCGAAAATCAGATGATGTTGTTGGCGGTGTTCGAACGGGCGGCGCTGATGTTGATGACCCTGTTCTTCCTGACCCGTACCCGGCCGTTCCAGCGGCTGTTCCAGAAGCGGGATCACACCCCGGCCGAGCTGGTGCTGGTGGCTGCCATCTTCTGCCTGTTTGCGGTGTTCAGCACCTACACCGGCATTCCGGTGGAGGGGGCCCTCATCAACGTGCGGATCATCGCCATCATCTCCGGCGGCATCCTGTTCGGCCCCTGGGTCGGCATTCCGGCCGGGGTCATCTCCGGTCTGCACCGCTATCTCATCGACATGGATGGCCACACCTCGATCCCGTGCCTCATCGCCAGCATCATCGCCGGCCTGCTCGCCACCTGGCTGCACTTGCGCTGTCGCAAGTCGCGGCTCTGGCTGTACGGCATTCTGGCGGGGATGTTGTGTGAAGGGCTCACCATGCTACTCATCTGGCTGTTGACCGAGCCCCATGCGGTGGGCGTCGAGATCGTCAGCCATATCGCCTACCCGATGATCGCCGGCGCACTCTGCATCGGCCTCATCATCAAGCTGGTGCAGGATCTGGATGACGAGAAGGAGCTGATTGCCGCCAAGCAGGCCAAGCTGGCGCTCGACATTGCCAACAAGACGCTGCCCTTCTTCCAGAACATCGATCGTCACTCCCTGAGCCAGGTCTGCGCCATCATTCGCAGCGAGATCAGCGCCGATGCGGTGGCCATCACCGATACCCGCGACGTGCTGGCCTATGTGGGGGTGGGCAAGGATTACTACGAGCTGGACGAGCACCACGCCATCAGCGACATGACCCAGCGGGCGGTGCTGCTGGACCAGATCATCATCAACAACGATCTGCGCCAGTATCACCTCTCCGATTTCCACTCGGTCATCATTATTCCGCTGCGGGAAAACGGCTCGGTGAGCGGTACCCTCAAGATCTACTACCGCCGCACCCACAGCATCACCAGCTCCCTCAAGGAGATGGCGGTGGGTCTCTCCCAGCTCATCTCCACCCAGATGGAGGTGTCACGCATCGAGCAGCTCAAGGAGATGACCCGCAAGGCGGAGTTCACCGCGCTGCAGAGCAAGATCAACCCGCACTTCCTGTTCAACGCCCTCAACGCCATCTCGTCGCTGATCCGCATCCGGCCCCAGCAGGCACGCCAGCTGATCGCCAATCTGGCGGACTACCTGCGCTACAACCTCAACAAGGGGGACACCCTCATCGACATCCAGGAGGAGCTGCAACAGGTGCGCGACTACGTGGCCATCGAGCAGGCCCGCTTCGGTGACAAGCTTGAGGTGGTATTCGAGGTGGACGACGTGCACATTCAGGTGCCGAGCCTGCTGTTGCAGCCGCTGGTGGAAAACGCCATCCTGCACGGCATCCAGCCCCGCAGCGCGCCGGGTCGGGTCACCATCGAGGTGAAGCAGCTGGCGGGCGGCATCCGGGTGGCGGTGCGCGATACGGGTTACGGCATCAGCCAGGCCGTGATCGACGGGGTGGCTGCCGGTCGGGTGGAGAGCCGCAGCATCGGTCTGATGAACGTTCATCAGCGGGTCAAGTTGCTCTATGGCGATGGCCTGCACCTCAAGCGGCTGGAGCCGGGTACCGAAGTGAGTTTCTATCTGCCGGATCAGGAGTCGATGCCATGCTGAGTGCCATCATGATTGAAGATAAGTGTGTGCTGCGAGAGGCGTTGTCATGCTGAAAGCCATCATTGTCGAGGATGAGTATTTGATGCGGGAGGTGCTGGCCTCTCCTGCGTTCTCTCAGGGGGCAATGCCATGCTGAAAGCCATCATAGTGGAAGACGAATATCTGGCCCGTGAAGAGCTGGCCTACCTGGTGGGGCAGCACAGCTCCATCGAGATAGTGGCGAGCTTCGAGGATGGGCTGGAGGCGTTCAAATACCTGCAGGATCACGAGGTGGACGTGGTGTTTCTGGATATCCAGATTCCCTCCATCGACGGCCTGCTGCTGGCCAAGAACCTGCACAAGTCGAGCCATCCGCCCCACATCGTCTTCGTCACCGCCTACAAGGAGTTTGCGGTGGAGGCGTTCGAGCTGGAGGCGTTCGACTACATCCTCAAACCCTACAACGAACCGCGCCTCATCAGCCTGCTGCAAAAGCTGGAGCTGGCGGGCAAGTCGCAGGCGGGGCAGGGGAGCGAGCCGGGCACGCCGCACAATCGCACCGTCAATCTGGTGAAGGGGGAGCGCATCATCGTCACCCCCTGCGAGCAGATCTACTACGCGGAAGCCGACGAGAAGCTCACCTATGTCTACACCCGCGATGATCGCTACGTGATGACCATGACCCTCAGCGAGTTCGTCAACCGGCTGCCTGCCGAGGGGTTCTTCCGTTGTCACCGCTCCTATTGCGTCAATATCAACAAGATCCGCGAGATAGTGCCCTGGTTCAACAGCACCTATCTCATCCGGCTCCATGACCTGCCGTTTGAGGTGCCGGTCAGCCGCAGCAACATCAAGGCGTTCCGTCAGCTGATGCGGCTCTGATTGTCATTCATTCCCGCCGATCTGCATTTCATGCCTTAATCGGTCGGCGGGAGTGGCGTCTTGCCTATAGTGGCCCCAGTTTCCTTAAGGCCATTGACCGAGACGCATCATGACCAAAGAGATGAATCGCACCCGCTACCTCACCCTGTTGGGGACCATCATCACCCAGTTCGCGCTGGGATCCGTTTACACCTGGAGCCTGTTCAACGCCCAGCTCTCCGACAAGCTGGACGAGCCGGTCAGCCAAGTCGCCTTCGCCTTCGGCCTGCTCAGCCTCTCCCTGGCGGTGGCCTCCTCCCTGGCGGGCAAGCTGCAGGAGCGGTTCGGGGTGCGCAACGTCACCCTGGGTGCCGGTGTGCTGCTCGGCATCGGTTTCTTCCTCACCGCCCACGCCAGCAACCTGGCGATGCTCTACCTCTGCGCCGGCATCCTGGTCGGTTTTGCCGACGGTACCGGCTACCTGATGACCCTCTCCAACTGCGTGAAGTGGTTCCCGGAGCGCAAGGGGCTGATCTCCGCCTGCTCCATCGGTGCCTACGGCCTCGGCAGCCTGGGCTTCAAGTACATCAATCTGCTGCTGCTCTCCAGCAACGGGCTGGAGACCACCTTCCAGCTGTGGGGGCTGATCGCCATGTCCATGGTGCTGGTGGGCGGCATGCTGATGAAGGATGCGCCCAAGCAGGCCGCTGCCGTGCAGCAGAGCGAGAGCCGCGACTTCACCCTGGCCGAGGCGATGCGCAAGCCGCAGTACTGGATGCTGGCGCTGATGTTCCTCACTGCCTGCATGAGCGGTCTCTACGTCATCGGCGTGGCCAAGGACATCGGCGAGAACATGGTGGGCCTGCCGGCCGTGGTCGCCGCCAACGCCGTTGCCATCATCGCCATGGCCAACCTGGGCGGCCGGCTGGTGCTGGGTATCCTCTCCGACAAGATGTCCCGCATCCGGGTCATCACCATCGCCCAGCTGATTACCCTGGCCGGCATGGCGCTGCTGCTGTTCGTGCCGCTCAACGCCAACCTGTTCTTCGTGGCGGTGGCCTGCGTGGCGTTCAGCTTCGGCGGCACCATCACCGTCTACCCCTCGCTGGTGAGCGACTTCTTCGGTCTCAACAACCTGACCAAGAACTACGGCGTCATCTACCTGGGCTTTGGTCTGGGCAGCATCATCGGCTCCATCGTGGCCTCCCTGTTCGGCGGCTTCATGGCGACCTTCAACCTGATCCTGGTGTTGCTGGTGGTGGCGCTGGTGCTCTCCCTCACCATCCGCCTGCCGGCGCCGGTATCGGTGGAGCGGGCCTGATCACCCGCCTGTCGCAGCAAGCAATGAAAAGACCCGGGCCTGACCCGGGTCTTTTTTTGTGCGCGGCTCATTACTCAGCGTGGCGGCAGCCCCAACAGCTGGCGTACCCGCTGGCAGGTCTCTTCCACCGTCGGCCAGTCGGCGGCGGTGATGGTGACATGGCCCATCTTGCGGCCGGGGCGGGGTTCCCCCTTGCCGTAGAGGTGCAGATGCACGCCGGGCAGTGCCAGCAGGGCGGCCCAGTCTGGCGTGCCGGCCTGCCAGAGATCCCCCAGCAGGTTGAGCAGCATGGCGGGGCGCACGGCGATCCGGGCGGGCAGCGGCAGATCGCACAGGGCGCGCACCTGCAGCTCGAACTGACTGCACTCGGCGTTGTCGAGGCTGGGGTGGCCCGAGTTGTGAGGGCGTGGCGCCAGCTCGTTGACCAGCAGCCTCCCTGCCACCAGGAAGAACTCCACCGTCAGCACGCCGACGTAGTCGAGGGCGGCGATCAGCTGCTCGGCGATGCGTCTGGCGTCGGCTTCCAGCGCTGGTACGTTGGCCGGGGAGCGGGTCTGATCCAGAATGCCGCCGCTGTGCCAGTTCTGCACCAGCGGCAGGGCACCGATGGCACCGCTCGGGCTGCGGGCCAGGGTCAGGGAAAACTCACCCTCCAGCGGCAGGCGCTTCTCCAGCACGCAGGGTACGCCGCTGGCGGCCAGCGCTGCCGGCAGCTGGTCGGCGGCCTGAATGGTCCACTGGCCTTTGCCGTCGTACCCCTCGCGGGCGGTCTTGAGGATGGCGGGGAAGAGAGAGGCGGGCAGCACCGGCAGCGGCTCGCCCGGCTGCAGGGTCTGGTTGGGGGCGACCGGGATGCCGGCTCTGCTCAAGAAGGCCTTTTCTTCGCGGCGATCCTGACAGATGCGCACGGCACCGGCGGCCGGGCGTACCGGCTGGTACTGCTCCAGCAGCGCCAGGGCGGTGGCCGGCACGTTCTCGAACTCGCAGGTGACGGCGGCGCAGCGGCTGGCCAGATCGTGCAGGGCGGTAGGGTCGTCATAGGCGGCAACAATATGGTGATCGGCAGCCGCGCCGGCGATGCTGGCAGGGTCGGGATCCAGCACCACCACCTTGTAGCCGAGGCGGTGGGCGGCCATCACGAAGTAGCGGCCGAGCTGGCCGCCCCCCAACATGCCGAGGGTGGCGGGTGGCAGTATCATGCCGGGTCCTCCAGGGTGAGGGCCAGCACCCGGTCGCGTTCGGTGGTGCGAAAGCCGTCGAGCTGCTGCTGGTAGCGGGGGGCATCGCCGTCTTGCGCGACGGAGAGCAGGGAGACCGCGAACAGGCCGGCGTTGGCGGCGCCCGCCTCGCCGATGGCGAAGGTGGCGACCGGTACCCCCTTGGGCATCTGCACGATGGAGAGCAGGGAGTCCATCCCCTTGAGCTGGCGGGTCGGGATGGGCACACCCAGCACCGGAATGGTGGTCTTGGCGGCCACCATGCCTGGCAGATGGGCGGCGCCGCCGGCCCCGGCAATGATGGCGCGCAGGCCACGCTCACGGGCGCTGGCGGCATATTCGAACAGCAGATCCGGAGTGCGGTGGGCCGAGACCACGCGCGCCTCGTAGGGGACGCCATGCTCCTTGAGGATGCGGGCGGCGGCCTGCATCACGGGCCAGTCGGAGTCGGATCCCATTACCAGGCCGATCAGGGGAGGGGTATTCATGGCTATGACTCCTTGCAGTCAAACGTTTGTCTCTGGTTGGCAAAAAGAGCCGGCAAGCCGGCTCAGAATTTTTCGGGTCGCACGATTTCGACCGGTTGCAAAAAGGCGACCATGGCATAGTCGGGGTAGTAGCGACTCTGCAGGTGGGCGAGCAGGCGTTCCGCCTGTTCGCGGCTGCAGATCGCCTCAAGCCGGATGTTGCCGCTCTCGCTCCAGCTGGCATTGCGCTCACCGTGGTCACCGCGGCCTCTGGCATCCGTGATGGTGTAGCCGCGTAGCCCCTCGCGGGTGAGAGTGCGCAGCAGGGTGGGTTCCAGGTTCGCTTCCGTGATGACGGTGAGCAGGGTGCGGATCTCGGTCTGCATGTGGCTACTCCGTGAAGTGGCGGGCCCAGCTGTGGTAGAGCGGGATCCCCAGCATGATGTTGAACGGGAAGGTGACCCCCAGTACGGCGCTGAGCGACAGGCCCGGATTGGCCTGAGGGACGGCGATGCGCATGGTGGCCGGCACGGCGATATAGGAGGCGCTGGCCGCTAGGGTGGCCAGCAGGGTCAGACCACCAAGGGAGAGCCCCATCAGCTGGCCGATCATCAGGCCCAGGCCGGCCGAGGCGAGCGGCATCAGCAGGGCGAAGCCGAGCAGGAACAGACCGTGGCGGCGCAGGTCCTGGCATTGGCGGGCGACGATGAGGCCCATCTCCAGCAGGAACAGCGCCAGCGCCCCCTTGAACAGGTCGACGAACAGGGGTTTGAGCGGAGCAATCCCGTCGGGCCCGGCCAGATAACCGATGGCCATGCCGCCCAGCAGCAGGGTGACCCCCTTGCCGAGGAAGGTTTCATGGGCCAGCCGGCGCCAGCGGGTCTGCCGGCTTATCCCCTGGGCCAGCACGATGCCGACCAGGATGGCGGGGATCTCCATCACCGCCAGGAAGATGGAGAGTTGGGATTCGACGCTGATGCCGCGCTCGGTCAGCCAGTTCACCCCGACCGCAAAGGTCGCCACGCTGACCGAGCCGTAGTGGGCGGCGGTGGCCGCGGCATCGGCCCGGTTCATCTTGAGGCGCAGCACGGCAAACCCGGCCAGGGTCTGCAGCATGCCGAGCAGGATCACCAGTGCCAGTTGCGGTAATAACGGTTGCAGTGATTGCTGCGCCAGGCCGACGCCGCCCTTGAGGCCGATGGCCAGCAACAGGAAGAGGGAGAGAGTATCGTAGAGCGCGGGCGGCAGCTTGAGCTCGGAGCGCACCAGACCGGCCAGCAGGCCAAACAGGAAAAAGAGTACAACAACATCCAGCATGGGAGTTCGCAGGAGGCAATTCACAGGGTGGTTGCATGCTAGAGTGCAAGATGTTTCGATAAAATCAGATTTTGATTGATGATTGTTCGGTAAAAACTGATAAGGGGCCCGATGCTCAACTACAAACAGCTCTATTACTTCTGGCACGTGGCGCGCAGCGGGAGTGTGACGCGGGCCGCCGAGCAGTTGCACCTCACGCCGCAGACCGTCAGCGGTCAGGTGGCCGAGCTGGAGCTCTCGCTCGGGGTGGCGTTGTTCAACCGGGTGGGACGGCGGCTTGCCCTGACCGCCGCCGGTCGCCAGGCGCTCGAACAGGCTGGCGCCATCTTCTCGCTCGGCGCCGATCTGGAGCATACCCTGCGCCATGCCAGCCAGGAGCTGACCATGCAGGTGGGGATCGCCGACTCCGTGCCCCGCACCCTGGCGTTCGAGCTGCTGGCACCCGCCATGGCGCTGGCCACCCCGTTGCGGCTGGTGTGCCATGAAGAACGGGCGGAGCAGCTGTTCAGCGAGCTGGCCAGCCACAAGCTGGACATGGTGCTGATCGATCGCCCGCTCCCCCCCGACAGCGGGGTGCGCGGCTACAACCACGAGCTGGGACGCAGCCCGCTGGCGCTGTTTGCCAGCCCCGAGCTGGCTGCTCGGGCACGGCCGGGCTTTCCCGCCTCCCTCGAAGGGCTGCCGCTGCTGATCCCGGGGGAGAAGTCGGCGACCCATGACAGCCTGCTGGCCTGGTATCGGCAGCAGGGCATCCATCCCCATCTGGTCGGCCAGTTCGACGATTCGACCCTGATGAAGTCGTTCGGCAAGGCGGGGATGGGGATCTTTCCGGCACCGCTGGCCATGGCCGACGAGATCGCGCGACTCTACGGTGTCGAACGGATTGCAACCCTGGCCGAGGTGACGCTCTCCTACTATCTGGTGTCGGCCGGTCGTCACCTCTCCCATCCCGGCGTACAGGCGGTGATGGAGGGGGCGAAGCAGCGGCTGGCTGCGCTGGGTGGCAAGAAATAGAAATCTGGATGGCTATACATCCACCTCTGCTCTGCCTATAATCCCTGCGCTTTGGCGCATCATGCTTAATAGGGAATCCGGTGAAAATCCGGAGCTGGCGCGCAGCGGTAAGGGGGAACGAAGCGACATCAGGGCACTGCCACAGGTGGGAAGCCGTCGCCGTAGGCCATCAGCCCCCCAGCCCGAAGACCTGCCAAAGTTCGTATTTCGGGCCGAGAGAAACCGGCCACGAAGTAGATGCTTACGCGAACTTAAGGATCTCTCATGTCCAAGAAATTATTGGCGGCTGCCCTGTTGCCAACGGCGGCTTTTGCCCAGACCACCATCCCCGTCAATCCTACCCTGGTCATCACCGCTAATCGGGTGGAGCAACCCATCAGCTCGGTACTGGCTCCCGTTGTGGTGATCGATCGCGCCGAGATCGAGTCCCGCCAGGTGCAGAGCCTGCCAGCGTTGCTGAAGACGCTGCCCGGTGTGCAGATCACCACTCTGGGTGGTCGAGGCCACATGAGCAGCCTGTTCATCCGTGGTACCAACTCCAACCATTCACTGGTGCTGATGAATGGGCGCCCCATCGCGGCCATGGTGGCCGGCACGCCGGATCTCAGCCAGATCCCGCTCGGCAATATCGAGCGCATCGAGTACATCCGTGGCCCACGGGCGGCCGTGTATGGCTCGGATGCCATCGGTGGCGTCATCAACCTCATCACCAAGACATCCGCCAAGAATGGCAGCGAGACCCACCTGAAGGGCGGTGTAGGCAGCAATGGCTACGGCCAGGGCCAGCTGCGTACCGTGCAGGCTCTGGGCCAGCAGACCGACATGAATATGATGATCGGCTACGAGCGCACCGATGGGTTCGACGTGGTGGCCAATGCCCAGCAGCCGGATCGGGATGGTTTTGACAGCCTGAACGGCCAGTTCGGACTGAATCATGCTTTCAACGGCGCATGGAGTGCCGACTTCAACGCCCAGAGCTATGACAACCAGACCGAAATGGATGATGCGTATCAGTCGGCCGATCAGAGCCGGGTGCAGGCGTTCCAGTACGATGGCGGCCTCAAATATCAGAGTGGCGCGCTGAGCAGCCGGCTGGAGGCCAGCTATGGCGAGAACAAGCTGAAGAGCTGGCTGGAGAGCAAAGGGGAGTCCAGTGCGGAGCCCATCCACACCGGGTTGACCCGCTTCTCCTGGATCAACAGCTGGAGTGGTGTCGAGGGGCTCAACCTGACCGGTGGTGCCGACTGGCAGCAGGAGCAGCTGAAATCCGATACACGCAGCTATGGTCAGGCATTCAATGCCCCGGATCGCGACAACACGGGTCTGTTCGTGGTGGGCAGCTACCGCTGGCAGGCCCTGCTGTGGGAGCTCTCTGGTCGTACCGATGACAACAAGCAATATGGCCGTCACAACACCTGGTCCGCTGCCAGCGGGCTGGATCTCGATGACAACCATAATGTGCGTCTGAGCTATGGCACTGCCTTCAAGGCACCGACCTTCCTCGATCTCTACTATCCGGGTTATGAGAACCCCGCGCTGAAACCGGAAGAGAGCAAGAATCTGGAGCTGGGCTTCAACGGTCGCTACACCGGTTGGGATTGGTCGCTGAACCTCTACCGCAACCAGATCCAGAATCTGATTGCCTGCCAAAGCGCGTCCTCTACCTGCCGACCGGACAACACCGACGCCGAGATCCGCGGTGTGGAAGTGGCGCTCGGTCTGGAAACCGGACCACTGCGGCACGATCTGAGCTTTGACTACACCCGTGCCGAAGACAAGAACGACGGGGATCAGCAACTGCTGCGTCGTGCCAAGCAGAAGGCCAGCTGGCTGACTCAGGTACAACTGGGCCCGGTCGATCTCTCCACCGAACTGCTCTATGTCGGCAAACGGGATGACAAGAACTTCAGCAGCTTCCCGGCGGAGCGGGTTGAGCTGGGTTCCTACACCCTGATCAA
>NZ_CP026217.1:4975000-5022500 GCF_002934425.1 Aeromonas sp. ASNIH4
AGGCCAATCAAACTCGGAGATAGCTGGTTCTCCCCGAAAGCTATTTAGGTAGCGCCTCGGACGAATACTACTGGGGGTAGAGCACTGTTTGGGCTAGGGGGTCATCCCGACTTACCAACCCCATGCAAACTCCGAATACCAGTAAGTAATATCCGGGAGACACACGGCGGGTGCTAACGTCCGTCGTGAAGAGGGAAACAACCCAGACCGCCGGCTAAGGTCCCAAAGTTCTGGTTAAGTGGGAAACGATGTGGGAAGGCTCAGACAGCTAGGATGTTGGCTTAGAAGCAGCCATCATTTAAAGAAAGCGTAATAGCTCACTAGTCGAGTCGGCCTGCGCGGAAGATGTAACGGGGCTCAAACCAGGCACCGAAGCCGCGGATTTGCACTTAGTGCAAGTGGTAGGGGAGCGTTCTGTAAGTCTGCGAAGGTGTGTCGAGAGGCATGCTGGAGATATCAGAAGTGCGAATGCTGACGTAAGTAACGATAAAGGGGGTGAAAAGCCTCCTCGCCGGAAGACCAAGGGTTCCTGTCCAACGTTAATCGGGGCAGGGTGAGTCGACCCCTAAGGCGAGGCCGAAAGGCGTAGTCGATGGGAAGCAGGTTAATATTCCTGCACGACTTGTAATTGCGATGGGGGGACGGAGAAGGCTAGGTGGGCCAGGCGACGGTTGTCCTGGTGAAAGTGCGTAGGTGGTGTTTCTAGGCAAATCCGGAGACACAACACTGAGACACGAGACGAACGCACTACGGTGCGGAAGCCATTGATGCCCTGCTTCCAGGAAAAGCCTCTAAGCTTCAGATTACAAGTCATCGTACCCCAAACCGACACAGGTGGTCGGGTAGAGAATACCAAGGCGCTTGAGAGAACTCGGGTGAAGGAACTAGGCAAAATAGAACCGTAACTTCGGGAGAAGGTTCGCTCTTGACAGTGAAGTCCCTTGCGGATGGAGCAGTTGGGAGTCGCAGTGACCAGATGGCTGGGACTGTTTATCAAAAACACAGCACTCTGCAAACACGAAAGTGGACGTATAGGGTGTGACACCTGCCCGGTGCCGGAAGGTTAATTGATGGGGTTAGCGCAAGCGAAGCTCTTGATCGAAGCCCCGGTAAACGGCGGCCGTAACTATAACGGTCCTAAGGTAGCGAAATTCCTTGTCGGGTAAGTTCCGACCTGCACGAATGGTGTAACCATGGCCATGCTGTCTCCACCCGAGACTCAGTGAAATCGAATTCGCCGTGAAGATGCGGTGTACCCGCGGCTAGACGGAAAGACCCCGTGAACCTTTACTACAGCTTGGCACTGAACATTGAACCTACATGTGTAGGATAGGTGGGAGGCTTTGAAGGCGTGACGCCAGTTGCGCTGGAGCCGTCCTTGAAATACCACCCTTGTATGTTTGATGTTCTAACGCAGGCCCATGAATCTGGGTCGCGGACAGTGCCTGGTGGGTAGTTTGACTGGGGCGGTCTCCTCCCAAAGAGTAACGGAGGAGCACGAAGGTTGGCTAATCCTGGTCGGACATCAGGAGGTTAGTGCAATGGCATAAGCCAGCTTAACTGCGAGACGGACAGGTCGAGCAGGTACGAAAGTAGGTCATAGTGATCCGGTGGTTCTGAATGGAAGGGCCATCGCTCAACGGATAAAAGGTACTCCGGGGATAACAGGCTGATACCGCCCAAGAGTTCATATCGACGGCGGTGTTTGGCACCTCGATGTCGGCTCATCACATCCTGGGGCTGAAGTCGGTCCCAAGGGTATGGCTGTTCGCCATTTAAAGTGGTACGCGAGCTGGGTTCAGAACGTCGTGAGACAGTTCGGTCCCTATCTGCCGTGGGCGTTGGATGATTGAAGGGAGTTGCTCCTAGTACGAGAGGACCGGAGTGAACGAACCTCTGGTGTTCGGGTTGTCACGCCAGTGGCACTGCCCGGTAGCTAAGTTCGGAATCGATAACCGCTGAAAGCATCTAAGCGGGAAGCGAGCCCTGAGATGAGTCATCCCTGACCCCTTGAGGGTCCTAAAGGGCCGTTGGAGACCACAACGTTGATAGGTGGGGTGTGTAAGCGCGGCGACGTGTTGAGCTAACCCATACTAATTACCCGTGAGGCTTAACCATACAACACCCAAGAAGTGTTTCTGGCCTTGTGACAAATACGAAACTACTTATGTCAGCTTTCACAGATTGAAGAATTTGCCTGGCGGCCATAGCGCCGTGGAACCACCTGAACCCATGCCGAACTCAGAAGTGAAACGCGGTAGCGCCGATGGTAGTGTGGCATTCGCCATGCGAGAGTAGGACACTGCCAGGCACCCAACACGAGAAACCCCGCTCATCTGAGCGGGGTTTTTTATTGTCTAAAATCGGCAATTTATGGCTATAAACTGCAGATTTCTCTGCTTTATGCTTGCTCCTGACTGGCGTAGGGCAGCTCCATGTTGACCACCCCATCTTCCAGCTGGATATCGATCTTGAAGCCAAGCCGTTTAGCCAGGTTGATCATGCCGCGGTTGCTGGGCATGGTCATGCCCGACAGCTGGCCAATGCCGCGTTCTCTGGCATAGCGCACTATCTTCTCCATCATCAGCTTGCCAAGCCCCAGCCCTTTCAGGTCGGAACGCACCAGGATGGCAAACTCTGCATCAGACAGGTCCGGGTTGGAAATGGCTCGTACTACCCCCAGGATCTGCTGGTCGAACGGACCATCCTGCCCCACGGCGACAAACGCCATCTCCCGGTCGTAATCGATCTGGGTCATGCGGGCCAGCTCTTCATGTCCCAGCTCCCCCACATCGGCGAAGAAGCGCTTGTACCTGTCTTCGTCCGATACCTTGAGCACAAACTGCTTGTGAGCCGGTTCATCCTCCGGCCGGATCGGGCGCAGCAGCACATGGCTCTGATCCTTGAGCCAGGCCCCCTCTTCCAGTTCAGTGGGATAGGGACGGATAGCCAGTCTGCAGCGGCCTTCTTCAGCAGGTTGCAGAGTCAGGCTGGCATCCAGTACCACCATTTCGGCACCGCAGGCCTGCAGTGGGTGCAGATCCAGCTGCTGGATCTCGGGGAAGGCGAGCAGCAACTCCGACAATTGGCACAACACCTGGCCGAGGGCATCGATATCGAGTCGCTCCGGACTGGCCTGCTCGCGGATCTTGCGGCTCTTGAGCGCTCCAATGATCTGGTAGCGTGCCAGCGCCTGGTTCAGCGGCGGCAGGGCCGCCATCATCTCCTGCGGTTCGGCGCCTGATTCACCGAGCAGGATGACGGGGCCGAATACGGGGTCTTGTTGCAGCCGGATCCGCAGCTCCAATCCGCCGCTGCGGCGCGCCATGCGCTGTACCAGCAGGCCTTCGATACGGGCGCCGGGATCGTGCTGCCTGACCCGATCCAGAATGGCGTCCGCAGCCTGGGCGACTTCGGCCGAGGTCCGCAGGTTGAGCATGACGCCGTGTACCGCCGACTTGTGAAGGATGTCCGGCGAGCGCAGCTTGACCGCGACTGGATAGCCGATTTGCTCCGCGGTCAGGGTTGCCTCGATGGCATCGGAGACGATCCAGGTCGGCAGAGTGGAGAGCCCAGCGGCCTGCAGAATGGGGTGTGCCAGATGGGTGTCGAGGGTGAGCTGCTTGCGTTCCAGCGCCTGTCGGATCAACTGCTGGCACAGTTTGAGGTTGAGCCTGTCACCCTGCAGGGAGGCGGGGGTCTCCATCAGCTGCTTCTGGTTGCGCCGGTATTCCACCATGTGCATGAAGGCGGCGACCGCGCTCTCCGGGGTGCGATAGGTGGGGAAGCCTGCCTCACTGAACAGACGACGCCCCTCCTGGGCGGAATATTCCCCCGCCCAGTTGGTCAGGATATTGAAGCGTCTGGCCCTGGGGTGCTGTTTGACGTAGTCGATCAGGCTGCGCGCCAGGGCGGCGCCACGGGCGGTGAGTGACGGGGCATGGATGAGCAGGATGGCGTCCGCCTCGTCCCCTTGCAGCAGGTCGTCGAGAGCCTGCTGATAGTCATTGATGTCGGCATCGCTGCCGATGTCGCGAGGCGGCATCGCCAGCTTGCCGCCCCGCTCCAGCAACTTGTCGATCGCCATGTTGGCCAAGCCACGGCCATTGGAGATGATGGCAAGCCGCTCTCCCTTGAGGGTAAGAGAGTGACTCAGGGTCTCGACGGCGGCAAACAGCTCGTGGGTATCTCGCACCCGCAGCATCCCTGCTCGCCGAATGGCGGCGTCATAGACGTTGTCGAGCCCGTTGTCCGGCTCATGGCGGCCGCTCTTGAGCACCAGGATGGGTTTGTTGCGGGCTGCGGCGCGGGCGGCCGAGAGAAAATGGCGGGCGTCCTGCAGCTTGTCCATGTAGAGCAGGATGGCGCGAGTCACGCTGTCGCGGGAGAGCTGATCCAGCAGCTGGCCGAAGTTGATGTCGCAGTGATCGCCAAGGGAGATGAAGGCCGAGAAGCCGAGCTCATGCTGTTTGGCCCAATCCAGGATGGTGGTGCTGACGGCGGCCGACTGGGAGAGAAAGGCAACCTGACCGGGCTTGGCGGCAATCGGCGAGAAACTGGCATTGATGCCCTGACCCGGCAGCAGCATCCCCATGCTGTTGGGGCCGAGCAGGCGGATGCCGTATTGCTGGCTGAGCTGTTGCAGCTGCTCCCGCTCCGGCGCAGTGAAGTCTGCCGCCAGTATGATGGCGGCGCCCGTTCCCCGCTTACCAAGCGCTTCGATGAGGGTTAGCACCCGTTCCCGACGGGTACAGACGATGGCGAGATCCGGGGCCAGCGGCAGGCTGTCAATATCGGCATAGGCCAGCACACCGGCAATGGCCTTGCTGTGCGGGCTGACTGGCAGGATGGGGCCCTTGAACTGGCCGGCGAGCAGGTGTCTTATCACCACGTGACCCGCCTTCTGCGGGTCGGTCGAGGCACCGATGACGGCGATTGACTGGGGTTTGAAGAGCCGATCCAGGCCGCTTGGTTTCATGGGCACTCCCGTGGGTGGCGGATGGTGCCAGTGTAATACGCTTTCAGCGCCGGTTCTGTGACCGGTTGCGGATCACTGCCTGGTCAGGGCACTGGCTCGCAGGTAAAACTTCAGCTCACCCTGGATCTGGCGTACTGCTGCCAGGTGGCGCTCCTGCAGATAGATATCCTGCTCCTGATCGAGCTGTGTTTGCGGTACTCCCAGGCTCTGCAGGTACTCATCGAACAGCAGCGAGCTGTTGATTTCGATCAGATGGGGCATCATGGCGCGGCTCCTTGTTCCATTCAGGCTGAACATCCAGTCTAGTCGGTGAATTGATCCTCAGACTGACCATTGTCAGATTTGACACGAAGTGGCTCACACATCTGTGGCGTCCTGCATCAAGGGGGCCAGGCCTGAGGTTATAGTGAATGGAGGGCGGGGGAGGTGCGCGATGATCAGGAGCTGGTTGTGTTGCGTCATGTTGTTTGCCGGCAGCGTGTCGGCGGCAGAGGTATCCATCAGGGCCTGGAACCTGCTGCTGGACCATCCCAATCCCGCCGTGGCCGGTCTGCTGCGACTCTCGCTCGATCTGACCGTGCCGGAATACGGCCCCTATCGGCTGATTGCCAGCCCGCCGATGGAGCAGGGACGGGCGGTCAAGGAGTTGCAAAGCGGCGAGCTGGTGCAGATCGGGGTGTTTGCCCCCGACGAGGAGCGCGAGCGTACCCTGCTGGCCATCCATGTTCCGCTGGCAAAAGGGTTGCTGGGCTGGCGGGTGTGCCTCATTCGGCAGGGGGACGAGGGGCGGTTCGCCAACATACGCTCGCTGACCGACTGGCAGCTGTCCGGGCTTCGCATCGGCCAGCACAGATCCTGGCCTGATACCCGTCTGCTCAAGGAGAACGGCCTCAACGTGGTGGTGGGCAGCCTCTACGACGCTCTGTTCAACATGCTGCGCAAGCAGCGCTTCGACTGCTTCCTGCGCTCGGTCATCGAGATCGAGGAGGAGCTCAAGCAGCACCCTGAGCTGGCCATCGAGCCGCACCTGGTGTTTCGCTATCCGCTGGCGCTGCTGTTCTTCGTCTCCCCCAAGTTCCCGGAACTGGCCAAGCGCATCGAGCTCGGCCTGCAGCGAGCCCGTCAGTCCGGTGACTATGAGCGGGTTTTCGAGGCGGGCTTTGGCAGCACCATCCGGCGGCTGCAGCTCGATCGGCGGGTGATGCTGGAGCTGAGCAATCCCGATCTGCCGGCTGGCAGCCGGGCCATGATGCAGGATCCCTCGCTCATTTATGCTCCGGCGTTGCCCGCCGTGTCAGCGCAGTGAGCCCTGGCCCCGCGCGGTATCCCAGAAGGCACGGATCAGTGGCTCTTCCAGCCGCTTCTTGAGCACGGCGATGCCGACATCGAACGGTTTGAGTGCCGGTTTGGGCTCGACGATGCGCACCTTTTCACCCATGGGACTGTGGTCGATTACCGCTGCCGGCACCAGCCCCACTCCGAAGCCGAGCGCCACCATGGCGACAATCCCCTCGTTGCCCGCCACCTCCGCATAGATGTTGGGGGCGATTCCCTTGTTGCGCAGCCACTGATCGCAGCGTTTGCGGGCCAGCCCCTGCTCCGAGAGGATCAGCGGCAGCCGTTCCCAGTCAGGCTCTCCCTGGGAAAACCACTGGCTCTGCTGCGGTGCGGTGCGGGGGGCGATAAACACCAGCGGCACCTGCTGCAGGCTGGCAAACTCCAGCTTGGAGGAGAGGGCATCCGGGCGGGCGGCGATGGCCAGATCGGCCTCGTCGGCCAGGATCTTGTCCACCGCCAGCGCCGGGTCGCCGGTCTCCAGCTTTATCTCCAGCTGCGGATAGCGGCGGCGAAAGCGCTCCAGCACCTCGGGCAGCAGAAAATAGCTGGCGGTGACCGAGCAGAATACCCGCAGCCGACCCTGCAGCGGCTCGTCGCTGCGCTTGAGCTCCTGCTTGAGCTGGCGCCACTCCTGCAGCAGGGCGCCGCCAAACTCGCGCAGCTTCTCGCCCGCCGGGGTGAGCCGTACCGAGCGGTTGTCCCGCTCGAACAGCACGCAGCCGGTCTCTTGCTCCAGTCGCTGAATGGCGCGGCTCAGGGTGGAGGGGCTGACCGCCATGGCATCGGCGCTCTTGCCGAAGTGAAGGGAGTCGGCGAGGTGGAGAAACAGCTCGAGATTGCGAAGGTCCATCTTTCAGCTCCTGGTGCGGCATCGCTGCCCGAGACCCATGTTCTGGGCAGCTTCAATCTACCGTCTGGAGGTAGGTCTTGCCTGCGATGATGAAGGGTTAACGTTTCAATTATTGCAACGTACTGTTTCGAATATATCAGTTCAGGCAATAAGTGTCCCGCGCTATAGTGGTTTCGACAACGCCGCCATACCGGCATGGAATCAATCGAACGGAGCAATCACCATGGCTAACTATTTCAACACCTTGAACCTGCGTCAGCAGTTGGCCCAACTGGGCAAGTGTCGTTTCATGCAGCGCGAAGAGTTCGCGGACGGCTGCAACGTGCTGAAGGGCAAGAAGGTGGTGATTGTGGGCTGTGGTGCCCAGGGCCTGAACCAGGGCCTGAACATGCGCGACTCCGGGCTGGATATCTCCTATGCCCTGCGCAAGGCTGCCATCACCGAGAAGCGTGCCTCCTGGCAGAAGGCCACCGACAACGGCTTCGCGGTCGGCACCTATGAAGAGCTGATCCCGACCGCCGATCTGGTGCTGAACCTGACCCCGGACAAGCAGCACTCCGACGTCGTCAAAACCGTGATGCCGCTGATGAAGCAGGGCGCCGCGCTGGGCTACTCCCACGGCTTCAACGTGGTGGAAGAGGGTCAGCAGATCCGCTCCGACATCACGGTCGTGATGGTGGCGCCGAAATGCCCTGGCACCGAGGTGCGTGAAGAGTACAAGCGTGGCTTCGGTGTACCGACCCTGATCGCTGTTCACCCGGAGAACGATCCCAAGGGTGAAGGCATGGCCATCGCCAAGGCGTGGGCCTCTGCCACCGGCGGCGACCGTGCCGGGGTGCTGGAATCCTCCTTCGTGGCGGAAGTGAAATCTGACCTGATGGGCGAGCAGACCATCCTCTGCGGCATGCTGCAGGCCGGCTCCCTGCTCTGCTACGACAAGCTGGTTGCCGAAGGGACCGACAAGGCCTATGCCGGCAAGCTGATCCAGTTCGGCTGGGAGACCATCACCGAAGCCCTGAAGCAGGGTGGCATCAGCCTGATGATGGACCGTCTGTCCAACCCGGCCAAGCTGCGCGCCTTCGAGCTCTCCGAGCAGCTCAAGACCCTGATGCGCCCGCTGTTCGAGAAGCACATGGACGACATCATCGCCGGTGAGTTCTCCCGCGGCATGATGGCCGACTGGGCCGAAGACGACGCCAAGCTGTTCGGCTGGCGCGAAGAGACCGGCAAGTCCGCCTTCGAAAACGCGCCGGCGTTTGCAGGCAAGATTGCCGAGCAGGAGTACTTCGACAATGGCGTGGTGATGGTGGCCATGGTCAAGGCGGGTGTCGAACTGGCGTTCGAAACCATGGTGGCCTCCGGCATCTATGAAGAGTCTGCCTACTACGAATCCCTGCACGAGCTGCCGCTGATCGCCAACACAGTTGCCCGCAAGCGTCTGTATGAGATGAACGTGGTCATCTCCGACACCGCCGAGTACGGCAACTACCTGTTCGCCAACGCCGCCGTGCCCTTGCTGCGCGAGCACTTCATGCCGACCCTGAAAGCGGGCGACCTGGGTGCCAGCAAGGCGGATGAGCAGAGCGTCGATAACCTGGCGCTGCTGGCGGCCAACGAAGCGACCCGCAACCACCCCATCGAAGCGATCGGTCAGGTACTGCGCGGTTACATGAAAGACATGAAGCGCATCGCCGTCGGCGGTTAAGCCGGCATCGGGCAGGATGATGAAGGGGCGGGGATGACGATCTTCGTCGCCGGTCGGGCTGGACACCCGACCGGCCAGCCAGAAAACCCGGCCACAAAAAAGCCCCGCTCATCGAGCGGGGCTTTTGCATTCAGAAAGGCCGGCTAAATCAGGCTTTCCACGCTTTCCAGGTGTTGATCAGACCGTTGGTGGAGCAGTCGTGGCTGGTGACAGCCGCATCGGTGTTGAGCTCCGGCAGGATCTTGTTGGCCAGCTGTTTGCCCAGCTCCACGCCCCACTGGTCGAAGCTGAAGATGTTCCAGATTGCACCCTGTACGAAGATCTTGTGCTCGTACATGGCAATCAAAGAGCCAAGCGTTTTCGGGGTCAGGCTCTTGAACAGGATGGAGTTGGTCGGGCGGTTGCCTTCGAACACCTTGAACGGCACCAGATCCTTGACCTGCTCCAGGGTTTTGCCAGCCGCCAGGAACTCGGCTTCGACCTGTTCCTTGCTCTTGCCGAAGGCCAGCGCCTCGGTCTGGGCGAAGAAGTTGGCCAGCAGTTTCGGGTGGTGGTCGCCGATCGGGTTGTGGCTGATGGCCGGTGCCAGGAAGTCACAGGGGATCAGCTTGGTGCCCTGGTGGATCAGCTGGTAGAAGGCGTGCTGGCCGTTGGTACCCGGCTCACCCCAGATGATGGGGCCAGTCTGGTAGTCAACCGGATTACCGTTGCGATCCACGTACTTGCCGTTGGATTCCATGTTGCCCTGCTGGAAGTAAGCAGGGAAGCGGTGCATGTACTGGTCGTACGGCAGAATGGCTTCGGACTCGGCACCGTAGAAGTTGTTGTACCACAGGCCAATCAGCGCCAGCAGCACCGGCACGTTCTGCTCATAGGAGGCAGTGGCGAAGTGCATGTCCATCTCGAAGGCGCCTTGCAGCAGGGCTTCGAAGTTCTCGAAACCGACGGAGAGGGCGATGGGCATGCCGATGGCAGACCAGGAGGAGTAGCGGCCGCCAACCCAGTCCCAGAACTCGAACATATTGTTGGTGTCGATGCCGAATTCGGCCACGGCCTTGCCGTTGGTGGAGAGCGCAGCGAAGTGCTTGGCAACGTGGGCCTTGTCACCGGCGATCTTGATGAACCAGTCGCGGGCGGTCAGGGCGTTGGTCATGGTCTCCTGAGTGGTGAAGGTCTTGGAGGCCACCAGGAACAGGGTGGTTTCCGCATCGATCTTCTTCAGGGTCTCGGCGATGTGGGTGCCATCGACGTTGGAGACGAAGTGCATCTGCAGGTGATTTTTGTAAGGGCGCAGTGCCTCGGTGATCATCACCGGGCCGAGATCAGAGCCACCGATACCGATGTTGACCACGTGCTGGATCGCCTTGCCGGTGTAGCCTTTCCACTCGCCGGAGATGATCTTCTCGCAGAAGCCTTTCATCTTGGCCAGTACGGCGTTCACTTCCGGCATCACATCCTTGCCGTCGCTCTCGATGGGGCGGTCGGAGCGGTTGCGCAGAGCCACGTGCAGCACCGAGCGGCCTTCGGTCATGTTGATCTTGTCGCCATTGAACATGGCGTCGATCGCGCTGCGAAGATCGGTCTCTTTGGCCAGATCAACTAGCAAATTGAGGGTTTCTTCGGTGATCAGGTTCTTCGAGTAATCGACCAGGATGTCGCCGCCGAAGGTGAGGGAGAATTTGTCGAAACGCTGGGGATCCTGGGCAAACAGATCCTTGAGCCGGGTCTCTTTGTTCGCTGCAAAGTGGGCTTCCAGTGCCTGCCAGGCCTGGGTCTGGGTTGGATTGATGTTTTTCATAGGATTATCAGTCTTCCAAGTTGTGTATGAACCTTGCAGGCAAGGCTCCCGCCAAACCTTATTATTCGAGCATTATACCGGGCCAGCTGCGCCGCCCGTGTAACAGAGCTTTACCAATTGTCTGCCATCGACCGAGTTTACAACCAAAACGCTGCGATTATGAGTCACTGATGGCGGCCGGATCTTGCGTTTGCGCATACTTGGTCGGGCTTGCCGCCGCTGAAAGGGCTTTCAGGGCGAGGGCCTGCTGTGAGTGGGGTGGCAGTTTGGCCTGGCAGCCAAAAGAGTATTCGACGGACGCCTTTTCGCTCGTTTCATGCGCAGGCGCAAGTTGTTGGTAGTGGAGGCTGGCTAGCATATGAGCGAATGGACGAGATCTCCCAGGGATGGCCACTGTCTGGAATGAGGAGATCGCTATGAAAGCTGTGTTGTCCCTGTTTGCTCTGAGCCTGATCGCCACCGGCCTCATCGGCCTGCTGACCATGGTACTGACCAGTGCGGCACCGACCTTGCCGTTACGGGTGCTGGCGGTGATCGGTGCCGTGCTGGGAGGCTATGTGCTGGTGCAACCGCTGCTCAACCGGGTGGCTCGTCGGCTGGTGTGAGTCGACGCCGCGACATGCTGAAAACAAAGTCCGGCCCAGGGTGGCCGGATTTTTTATGCTCGTCAGAGGGCCGGAAACGACAATGCCAGCCCGGAGGCTGGCATTGTGTCATTCAGGAAAAGGCTCAGGCCTGCGGCTTTTGCATGTGCATGACCATCTGCGGGAAGGGGATCTCGATGCCTTCGGCATCGAAGGTGAGCTTCACCTTCTCGTGGAAGTCGAACCAGACTCCCCAGTAGTCGCCGGTCTTGACCCAGGGGCGCACCACTATGTTGACCGAGGAGTCGGCCAGTGCGGCGACGGCGATGGTGGCGGCCGGTTCCTTGAGGATGCGCGGCTCTTCGCTGACCAGCCGCTCCAGGATCTGCTTGGCCTTGCGCAGATCCGAGCCATAGCCGATGCCGAAGGTCATGTCGACCCGGCGGGTATCCATGCGCGAGTAGTTGACGATGGTGCCGTTGAGGATGGCGGAGTTCGGTACCACCACCATCTTGTTGTCACCGGAGGTGAGGGTGGTGGTGAACAGCTGAACGGATTGCACCACGCCATTGGTGCCTGCCACCTCGATGAACTCACCTGCCTTGATGGGGCGGAAGATGATGAGTAGGAAGCCGGCGGCGAAGTTGGAGAGCGAGCCCTGCAGCGCCAGACCGATGGCCAGACCGGCGGCACCGATAATGGCGACGAAGGAGGCGGTCTGCACCCCGACCCGGCCCAGCGCGGCGATCACCACGAACACCAGGATGGCGTACTTGAGGATGCTGCCGACGAAGTGGGTGACAGTGGTGTCCAGCTTGCGGGCCTGCATCACCTTGACCACGGCGCTGCTGAGGAGGTTGGCGGCGATATAGCCGACCAGCAGGGTGATCAGGGCGGCCGCGATGTTGACGGCATACTCGATCAGCAGGCCCTGGTTGTTGACCAGCCAGGTCTGCGCTTCGGTGATGATTTCGGGTTCCATAGGATGTCCTGTCAGGCGATAAAAGGTTTATGACGCATGAATCTAACACTGGAATGCGACAATCCGGGTCGCATCTGGTGCTCATCGCCTCTTTTGTGCCACAAAAAACAAGGGAGGCCAAGGCCCCCCTCTTTACTGCAACCCGTCTGGAGCGGCGTTGCTGCTGCTGATTGCAAATTGAGCTTGTCAGCTCTGCAGCAGCTGGCTGCGGATAAATTGCCACTGATCTTCAAAGCCGGCAGTAGGTTTGATTTTGAACTCGGAGCGGACGAACTGGCTGATCCGCCCCTCGGTGTAGGCCAGCAGCAGGTTGGCCAACATGGTCTCGTCGAGTTGGAAGCCCTGGCCTTCGCGCAGCCGCTTCTCGCGCAGTACCTGCTTGATCTGGGTCTCCAGCTTGTCGAACAGGACGCTGATGCGATCCCGCAGCCGGTCGTGCTCACCCAGCAGGGCATCGCCATTGAGGATGCGGGTGATGCCGGGATTGCGCTCGGCGAACACCAGCAACAGCTGCAGTATGTGGTGGCAGCGGGCCATGGTGTCCTTCTCTTCGGCCATGATCAGGTTGACCCGTGACAGCAGGGAATCCTCGATAAAGTCGATCAGCCCCTCGAACATTCGCGCCTTGCTGGGAAAATGTCGATAGAGCGCGGCCTCGGATACCCCCACCTCGGCCGCCAGACGGGCCGTGGTGATGCGCTGGCCAGGGCTGGTCTCCAGCATGTGGGCGAGCGCCTGCAGGATCTGATCGCGCCGACTCTGTTTCTGATTACTGCTTGCCATGGATTCCCCTAAAAAAACAATGGCCTGATTCTGTTATTAGGCACCGCCGCGCGGGCAGGTGTGGTCTGTTATTGGCGACCAGAAGAACCAAAACCGCCTTCACCCCGTTCGCTCTGATTGAACTCATCGACCAGTTGGAAGCTGGCCTGAACGACCGGCATGATCACCAGCTGGGCGATGCGCTCGCCGGGCTGCATGGTGAAGCTGTCATTGCCACGGTTCCACACCGAGACCATCAGCTGGCCCTGGTAGTCGGAATCGATGAGGCCGACCAGGTTGCCCAGCACGATGCCGTGCTTATGGCCGAGGCCGGAGCGGGGCAGGATGGTGGCACACAGGCCCGGATCCTGAATGTGGATGGCCAGCCCGGTCGGTACCAGGGTGGTATCACCCGGGGCCAGGGTCAGCGGGGCATCCAGCAGGGCGCGCAGATCCATGCCGGCGGAGCCCGGTGTGGCATAGGCGGGCAGCGGGTACTCGGTGCCGATGCGGGCATCCAGAATCTTCAGTTCAATTTGTGTTGTCATAAATCGTTTTTAATGGAGTGGAGGTGGTCGATTGACTGGCTCAGTGCCGGTAGTGGTCTGCAATCAGGGCGATGAGATGACGAGCCAGCGTCAGCTTATCGGCCAGGGGCAGGGGTGCTTGACCCCCTTGCCAGAACACGGTTAGGGCGTTGTCATCGGCGTTGAAGCCCTGGCCCGCACGAGATACGTCGTTGGCGGCGATCATGTCCAGCCGCTTACGCTGCAGTTTGTCGAGGGCGTATTGTTCCACATCCACGGTTTCTGCGGCAAATCCGACGGTGAAGGGCTTGTCTGACAAAGCCCCCACGGCGGCGATGATGTCGGGGTTTTTGACCAGGGTCAGCTGCATCTGGTCGTTGTCACCGGTCTTCTTGATCTTCTGGCTGGCTACCTGCGCGGGGCGGTAGTCGGCGACGGCGGCGCAGCCGATGAAAAGGTCGCACTGGCCTACCCGGCTCATCACCGCCTGATGCATCTGCTCGGCACTTTCCACGTCGACACGGGTGACGCCCGCCGGGGTGGCCAGTGCCACCGGGCCGCTCACCAGGGTCACCTCGGCGCCCGCTTCACGGGCGGCGCGGGCGATGGCGTAGCCCATCTTGCCTGAGCTGTGGTTGCTGATGTAGCGCACCGGATCCAGCGCCTCGCGGGTCGGCCCGGCAGTGAGCAGCAGCCTGACCCCGGCCAGCAGCGGCTCGGCGGCGAGTTGCTGGCAGCAGCGTTCAACCAGCTCGAGGGGATCCAGCATCCGGCCCGGTCCTACGTCACCGCACGCCTGGCTGCCGGAATCTGGCCCCCACAGCAGGATGCCGCGGCTGGCCAGGGTCTTGAGGTTGGCCTGGGTGGCGGCGTTGAGGTACATCTGCTGGTTCATGGCGGGTGCCAGCGCCACCGGTGCCGGCGTGGCCAGGCAGAGGGTGGTCAGCAGTTCGTCGGCCATGCCGGCGGCCATGCGGGCCATCAGGTTGGCGCTGGCCGGGGCGATCAGCACCAGATCGGCCCACTTGGCCAGCTCGATGTGACCCATGCCCGCCTCGGCGGCGGGATCCAGCAGACTGTCGGCCACCGGGTGGCCGGAGACGGCCTGCAGGGTCAGCGGGGTGATGAACTCCTTGGCGGAACGGGTCATCACCACCCGTACCTCGGCCCCCTGATCTTTCAGGCGGCGTACCAGTTCGGCACTCTTGTAGGCGGCGATCCCACCGCTGACACCCAACAGGATGCGTTTATCGGCCAATCTCATCTGCTGCTTCTCTTCCGGCTCACTCTGACTGGTCGGCTAAGATACCACAGGCAGCGGACGACGACAGAGGCTGACATGGGGGACTTGTGGTCGGGCTCCCGCGATTTTTTGCTATGTTTTCTCTCAATAGGCATGAGGGAGAGACAAATGAGCATCAAGGAGTGGCCGGAAGATGAACGCCCGCGTGAGAAGCTGTTGCGTCAGGGGCCTGGCGGCTTGTCCGACGCCGAGCTGCTGGCGATCTTCCTGCGCACCGGGGTCAGCGGCCTGAGTGCGGTCGATCTCTCCCGCCATCTGTTGCAGCAATTTGGTTCGCTGCGGGCGCTGCTTGGCGCCGAACAGCGGGCCTTTTGCGCGGCGCACGGTCTTGGGCCGGCCAAATATGCCCAGTTGCAGGCCGTGCTGGAGATGGGCAAGCGCCATCTGGCCGAGCAGTTGCAAAGAGGCGATCCGCTCACTTCGCCCCAGTTGACCCGGGACTATCTGCAGGCCCAGCTGCGGGATCGACCGCGGGAGGTGTTTGCCCTGCTGCTGCTCGACAACCAGCATCGAGTGATTCAATTCGTTGAACTTTTTTACGGCACCCTCGACTCGGCGAGCGTCTGGCCCAGAGAAATCGTGCAGATCGCACTCAAACATAATGCAGCCGCCGTGATTCTGGCGCATAATCACCCGTCCGGCGTCGCCGAGCCCAGTCGGGCCGACCGCCAGATCACGGATCGGATCACGGCCGCCTTGGCCCTGATCGATATCAGAGTGCTGGATCACTTGGTGATCGGTGACGGCATCACGGTTTCTTTCGCCGAGCGCGGTTGGTTATGACTGTGCTCTGGCGCCGTATTAGTTGATCTTTGATCACGGATGCTGTATAAAATGCCGCCTTCTGTTTGCCCCGCAATCGAAGGCCAGCGGGGCAGATATTTGCTCGAGCAATGAAGTAAGATTTGGAGAGACTGACATGTCTAGAGTATGCCAAGTAACCGGCAAGCGCCCGGCAGTTGGTAACAACCGTTCGCACGCTAACAACGCTACCAAGCGTCGTTTCCTGCCGAACCTGCACACTCACCGTTTTTGGGTTGAGAGTGAAAAACGCTTCGTAAGCCTGCGCGTATCCGCAAAAGGCATGCGTATCATCGACAAGCGTGGCGTTGAAGTGGTTCTGGCTGAACTGCGCGCCAGCGGTGTTAAGGTATAAGGAATTAGATCATGGCTAAAGGTATTCGCGAGAAAATTCGCCTGAACTCCAGCGCCGGTACTGGTCACTTCTATACCACTACCAAGAACAAGCGCACCATGCCCGAAAAAATGGAGATCAAAAAGTTTGATCCCGTTGTTCGTCAGCATGTGATCTACAAGGAAGGCAAAATCAAGTAATTACTTGATGCTGCATTCCCAAAAACCCGGCCTAGTGCCGGGTTTTTTTATGGCCGAAATTCAGTACACTGCCGGTTCTAAGGGAGGCTTGCCATGTTCAAACTGAGCCGCAAAGGCTGGAACAACGTGATCATAGTGGTGGTGCTGATCGTGATCACCCTGTTGCACCGGCTGGAGCTGGCTCAGCAGGAGAACAGCGCCAAGCGGGCGCGTCCGCTGCTGCCCGAGAGTGCCGTGGTGCTCACCTGGCAGGGTCCTAGCTGGCAGATCGAACGGATCGGGCAGGGCTGGCGCAGCGGGCCGGATCTGGGGCTCAGCAGTGCCCAGCTGGCGGCGCACATCGAGGCCTGGCAGGGCTGGTTGCTGCCGCCCGGCGAATCCGTGCGTGGCAACCCGGTTACCCTCAAGATCTGGGTCGCCGGCCAGAGCGATCCCATCGAGGTGGGCCTCTATCAGGACAGCGGCAAGTTTGCCGCCCTGCTGCCCCCCTTGACCTGGCTCAGCCTGAGCCAGGAGCAGTACCACAGCCTGCTGCGTCCCGCTCCCTAACCCCTTTTTCAGCGTCAGCACGAGGATCCCATGCCTGAATTACCGGAAGTCGAAGTCAGCCGCCAGGGTATCTCGCCCTGGCTTACCGGCATCAAGGTCACCCGAGTGGTGGTGCGGGACGGCCGTCTGCGCTGGCCGGTGCCGGGGGAAATCCAGGAGCTGGTGGATCTCACCATCCACCGGGTCAGCCGCCGCGCCAAGTACCTGCTGCTGGAGACCGACTTCGGCACCGCCATCCTCCATCTGGGCATGTCGGGCAGCCTGCGGGTGCTGGACATCGGCACCCCGGCGGAGAAGCACGATCACGTGGATATCGAGCTGGCCAACGGCAAGCTGCTGCGGCTCAACGATCCGCGCCGCTTCGGCGCCCTGCTGTGGACCCGCGAGCCGGCCGAGGCGCACGCACTGCTGGCCAAGCTGGGGCCGGAGCCGCTCACCGATGCGTTCAATGCCGATTACCTGCGTGAGCGCGCCAAGGGGCGCAGCACCGCCATCAAGACCTTCCTGATGGACAACCAAGTGGTGGTCGGGGTGGGCAACATCTACGCCAACGAGGCGCTCTACGCGGCCGGCATTCACCCCAAGCGGGCGGCGGGCAACATCAGCGCCGAGCGATTGGGCACCCTGGTGGCCGAGATCAAGCGGGTGCTGGCCGAAGCCATCCGGCAGGGCGGCACCACCCTCAAGGATTTCACCAGCGCAGACGGCAAGCCGGGCTATTTCGTGCAGCAGCTGCAGGTGTACGGGCGGGGCGGCCAGCCCTGTTTTCACTGCCACACCCTGCTCAGTGAAATCCGGCTGGGACAGCGTACCACCGTGTTCTGTTCCCACTGCCAGCGCTGAATCGCGGTTTTTTTGGCCTGAAATGGCCAAGTTGTAAGAGAGTATTTCCAGTCTGTTGAAGATTTGCTCGCCTGTTACTACTATCTCGACCGTTCAGGCGGTTTGAGAAAATAAAATGACAGCTAAATCAATAGACTGGGACCATTTGTCCCGGCAGGGGCACTATTGTGCCCAAAAAATGGCGCGCTTCCTCTATCCCGACGACAGCGCCCGCAAAACCTTCAATCGCGCCAAGTTCGTGCTGCGCAGCCTGCTCTATCGGCAGCAGCTGAGCCGGGTGTTCGAGCTGTTTCAGGCCGAACCGCTCAAGGCCCTGCCTGCCCACTATCCCGAGCTGCTCGACAAGCCGATGCGGCCCTATCGCTTTGCCGGCTCCACCGCGACCGAGCGGGCCGAGATGCTGGAAAATCACTACCGACTGATGCTGGCCCGCTACCCGGATCTGATCGACCCGCTCTATCTGGGGGATGGCATCGAGCTCGGCCGTTATCCCGAAAGCGGCTGCCGCATCGTGCTGCGCCACGACGGCACCTTCCGCCGCGAGGCGGAGCTGGCCCTCTCCATCGTCGACCCGCAGGGCAAGCGGCTCTACAGCTGCGCCTTCTCGCTGGCCGGTACCCCCAACCGGCTGGCAGTGGTGATCGGTTCGGTACAGGGCCCGGAGCCCTGCATCGAGCAGGCACAGGACAAGGTGCGTGCGCTGACCAAGGAGGGCCACGGTCTGCGGCCCAAGTCGCTGGTGGTGATGCTGGTGATGCAGCTGGCCGAGGCGATGCAGGCCGAGCATATCTCGGCGGTGCGGATGAAGGCCCACATCTATCAGGCCCGGCGTTACAGCAAGAAGAAGAAAGCCTGTCTGCAGGCGGACTATGACGAGCTGTGGCAGGAGTTTGGCGCCATCGATCTGGACAGCAACTTCGTACGGCTACAGCCCGCTCAGCGCAAGCCGCTGGAGGAGATCGCCTCCAAGAAGCGGGCCATGTACCGGCGCCGTTACGAGTGGCTCGATCAGCTGACCCTGGCGAGTCAGCAACTGCTGGGCCCGCGTCTGGCGGGCTGAGCCGCGCAGGCTCCTTGCAGCAAACAGGCTACCCTCGGGTAGCCTGTTTCGTTGTTACTTGGTCTGTTTGGCCTTGATGGCGGCGGCCACGGCAGGGTCGACGAACTGGCGGATGTCGCCGCCGTGCAGGGCGACCTCCTTCACCAGGGTGGAGGAGATGAAAGAGTTCTCTTCGGCCGGGGTGAGGAACACGCTCTCCAGCTCCGGCATCAGGCGACGGTTCATGTTGGCCAGCTGGAATTCGTACTCGAAGTCGGAGACGGCGCGCAGACCGCGGATCAGCACGTTGGCCTGCTGCTCCCTAGCGAAGTCCACCAGCAGGCCGGAGAAACCGACCACCTTGACGTTGGGCAGGTGGGCGGTCACCTGGCGAGCCAGCTGCACCCGCTCGTCCAGATCGAACAGCGGCCGCTTGCTCGGACTGTTGGCTACCCCGACCACTACTTCATCAAACAGTTTGGCGGCCCGACCGATGAGGTCGGTGTGGCCGTTGGTGACGGGATCGAAGGTGCCGGGATAGATTACCTTGTTGGTCATGCTGCTGATTCCTGCAACCGGGAAATTTGGTCGCATTATAGGGTCTGTTGGGGGATTGGCGCGACCGCCTTGGGGCGAGTTTTGGCGCCCCGAGGCCGGCTTTGCCGATCCAAATCGGGGTCACCGGGTCTCTTCGCTTGAGAATAGCGATACATCAGGCAAGAATACCCGCACCGCGCATCAAGCCTCCTTGCATTGGTGACAGGGAGCAAAGGGATTTTTTATGAAACGTATTCTGGTAGTCCGCAATGACAAGATTGGTGACTTCATGCTGGCCTGGCCGAGCTTTGCCATGCTCAAGCGCTCCATGGAGTGTCATGTGACTGCCCTGGTTCCTGCCTACACGGCGCCGTTGGCCCGCCTCTGCCCCTGGATTGACGAGATCATCCTGGATCCGGGCTCACGGGCCGACAAGGAACAGCAACGCGCCTTGCAAGCGCGCATCAAGGCCGCCGCCTTCGATGCCTCCATCTGCCTTTTCTCCAACTCCCGCAACGCCATGCTGGTGTGGAAGGCGCACATTCCCTACCGGTTGGCGCCGGCCACCAAGCTGGCCCAGGTGCTCTACAACCAGCGCCTGATCCAGCGCCGCTCCCGCTCCCAGAAGCCGGAGTACGAATACAACCTGGATCTGGTGCGCCGTTTCCTTGCCGACCAGCAGGTGAGCGCGGTGGAGCCGCAGGGCCCCTACCTCAGCTTCGATGCGGAGAGTCTGCAACAGGTGCGCGAGCAGGTCGCCGCCCGCCTGCGGCTCGATGCCGGTCGCCCCTGGCTGATGGTGCATGCCGGCAGCGGTGGCTCGGCCAACAACCTCTCCATCGAGCAGTACGCCCGCCTCATCATCAAGCTCAACCAGGCCTGTCCCGAGCTGCAGTGCATCCTGACCGCGGGGCCGGGGGAGGAGAAGATCGCCGAACAGCTGGCGGCCGAGCTGCTGGCCCACGGCGGCAACGGCTGGATCTACCGCTCCGACGAGGGGTTGCCCAAGTTTTGCCAGGTGATGGCCAACGCCGCCCTGTTCGTGGCGGGCAGCACCGGGCCGCTGCACATCGCTGCGGCGCTGGATGTGCCCACCATCGGCTTCTTCCCGGCGCACCGCTCGGCGACGCCGCTGCGCTGGCGTCCGCTCAACAGCGAAGGGCGCCACCTGGCGTTCAGCCCGCCGGAAGACAGCGATCACCCGGAAGACATGAGCCAGCTCGATCCCAAGACCATGGCGGCGGCGATCGCCCGCTGGGCGCCGCCGTTCTGGCGCGCTGAACACTGATACCAAATGATGTGAATGCAGACAGGGCCCTTGAAGGGCCCTGTCTCGTATGAGGGGAAGTGCTGCGGCTTACTGGTCAGCCTGATCCGGCGCCTGCGGCTGCTGGCGGATCCAGAGGTCGGCGTACTTCACGAAAGTGGAGTGGGCCGACAGGATGGCCAGCAAGAGCCCCTGCTTGCCATCGAGGAAGCCAGCCTTGAGCAGGTACATCTTGAGGAAGCAGCCCAGCGCGTGCACCAACCCCTGGCCGAGGGAGCCCTTCTTGCCGCGGGCGGTGCGCTGATCGGCCCAGGCGCGAGCATAGCCGGCGGATTTGACCAGGTAGTGCTCCAGATCCCGATAGGTGAAGTGGAGCAGGTCGCCGTGCAGGTTGACGATCTTCATGTTGGCGCGCACTTCCACCTTCTCGTGCACCAGCACCTCGTTGTAGCTGGTGAGCGCCTTGGGATAGAGGCGCAGCACCCGGTCCGGATACCAGCCGCTGTGGCGGATGAAGCGGCCGAACACCCAGGAGAGGCGCGGGATCGAGTAGATGGTGTCGCTGGCCGGGTTGGCCATGACGGCGGCGATGGCGGCTTTCAGCTCGGGGGTGAGCCGCTCGTCCGCATCCAGCCACAGTACCCAGTCGGATTGCACGTGGGACTGGGCGAGGCGGCGCTGGCGGCCGAAGCCGGGCCATACCGGATTGACGAAGAAGCGGGCGCCGAATTCGGCGGCGATGGCCGGGGTCTCGTCCTGGCTGCCGGAGTCCATGATGACGATCTCGTCGACCAGCCCGTCGAGGGAGGCGAGGCAGGGGCGCAGGTTTTCGGCTTCATTCTTGACGATAAGGACAGCCGCCAGAGTCGGTTTGTTCACGGATTAAAGGCTCTTGTTGGCGCCCGGCTGGCGGGCCATGCTCAAATTGGCGCCCATTCTAGCCTAAAACGGCAGGCGGAGCATGGTTCCGGCTGCCGGGGCTGTGTCAGTTTCAAATGGGATTCTTTTTGGCATGAGAGCGGGTGGTGCGGGGATCTTCTGTTATTTCTCGGGCCATTCTTGGGGCATAATCTCGGCCAGCAACGATTAACCGCAGGGCTTGGCCCAAGAGACGCGCGAGATGAAGATATTGGTGATCGGCCCCTCCTGGGTCGGCGACATGGTGATGTCCCAGAGCCTCTACAAGGCGATCAAGGCCAATCACCCCGACAGCGAGCTGCACGTGATGGCGCCCGCCTGGTGTGGTGCCCTGCTGGAGCGGATGCCGGAGGTGGACAAAGCCATCCCGATGCCGCTCGGCCACGGCGACTTCAAGCTGGGGGCCCGCCGCCGGCTCGGCAAGCAGCTGGCGGCCGAAAAGTACGATCAGGCCATCATCCAGCCCAACTCCATGAAGTCGGCGCTGATCCCCTGGTTTGCCCGCATCCCGGTGCGCACCGGCTGGAAGGGTGAGCACCGCTTCGGTCTGCTCAACGACATGCGCAGCAACAAGTCCGCCTTTCCGCTGATGGTGGAAGCCTACCTGGCGCTGGCCTATCCCAAGGCGCAGATGAAGAGCCGGGCCGACATCCCGACCATTCCCCAGCCGGCCCTCAACGTCGATCTCATCAACCAGGAGAAGGCGCTGGAGCGGCTCGGACTGGATCGCGCCCGCCCGGTGCTGGTGCTCTGCCCGGGGGCCGAGTTCGGCCCGGCCAAGCGCTGGCCGGAGGGCCACTACGCCGTGGTGGCGCAAAAACACCTCGACGAGGGTTGGCAGGTGTGGATCTTCGGCTCCGCCAAGGACGCGGCGGTGGCCAACACCATCCGCGACCGGATCAACCCGCTGTCGCGCCCCAACTGCCACGTGCTGGCGGGCAAGACCAATCTGTACGAGGCGATCGACCTGATGGCGCTGGCCGGGCGGGTGATCGCCAACGACTCCGGCCTGATGCACGTCGCCGCCGCCCTCAACCGGCCGCTGATCGGGGTCTATGGCTCCACTTCGCCGCTCTATACCCCGCCGCTGGCGGACCGGGTCGAGATCGTCCACACCGACATCGAGTGCCGCCCCTGCTTCAAGCGCACCTGCAAGTTCGGCCACCTCAAGTGCCTGATCGAGCTGATGCCGGAGCAGGTCATCGAGGCTGGCCGCCGGCTGGAGTGCAGTGAGACACCGGCCCCGCCGCTGGCGCTGCCGCCCGGCGAACCGCCCCGTTTTGTCGCCGAGCCGGGCAAGCGCAGGGAGCCGCACTAGCATGGGCTATCGGCTGCTCTACAACCTGCTGATCCACCTGGGGTTGCCGCTAGCATTGCTGGCGCTCTACAAGCCGAAGAAGGGCAAGCCCGGCTTTGGCAAGCGCTGGGCCGAGCACCTGGGGCTGACGCCCGCCACCGGGCAGGAGGCGCCGCTCTGGATCCATGCGGTGAGTGTGGGGGAGACGCTGGCCATCAGCCCTTTCATCCGCGCCCTCAAGGCCGAGCGGCCCGATCTGCCGATCCTGCTCACCACCACCACCCGCACCGGTGCCGAGCAGGCCGCCAGGCTGGGGGATCTGGTGGAGCACCGCTACGCACCGCTCGACTACCCCTGGGCGGTGGCGGCGTTTCTCAATGCCGTCAAACCGCGCGCGCTCTGGGTAATGGAAACCGAACTGTGGCCGAACTGGCTGGCCGCCTGCGAGGCGCGCCACCTGCCGGTAACCATCATCAATGCCCGCCTCTCGGAGCGATCCTGCCGGCGTTATGGCCATTTTCAGGGGGCGTTCGATGCCCTCAGCCGGCCGCTGACCCACCTGCTCTGCCAGCACCAGGACGACGCGGATCGCTTCCATCGGCTGGGGCTGGGGCGCGAGCGGCTGGCGGTGACCGGTTCCATCAAGTTCGACATCCAGCTCGATGAGCAGGTGCAGGCCAGGGGCCGCGCCCTGCGCCAACTGCTGGGGGCGGAGCGGCCGGTCTGGATCGCCGCCAGCACCCATCAGGGTGAGGACGAGCAGGTGCTGGCCGCCTTCGATCGGGTGCTCGCGGTGCAGCCGTCGGCCCTGCTGATCCTGGTACCGCGTCACCCCGAGCGATTCGAGCGGGTGGCTGCGTTGTGTGCCCCCTACGGCTGCGTGCGGCGTACGGCGGGCGGTGCGGTCGGCGAGCGCGACAAGATCTACCTGGGCGATACGATGGGCGAGCTGCCGCTGATGCTGGCGGCGGCCGACGTGGCCTTCGTCGGCGGCAGCCTGGTCAAGGTGGGCGGCCATAACCTGCTGGAACCGGCTGCGCTCGGCAAACCCTGCCTGAGCGGCCCCGCCTACTTCAACTTCAGCGACATCACCCGCCAGCTGGTGGCTCAGGGTGGCGCCGCCGTGGTAGCCGATGCTGCCGAGCTGGGGGAGCAGGTGAGTGCGCTGCTGGCCGACGAGAGCCGACGCCGGGAGATGGGCGAGCAGGCCCGCGCCGTGGTGCTGCGCAACCAGGGGGCGCTGGCTCGCACCCTTTCCCACTGCCTCGCCAGCCTGGAGAACGACTGAAGCCGCAGACGGATATAAAAAAACGGAGCGCATGGCGCTCCGTTTTTGTTTGTCGTGTGGGCTGAGGGTTAGCGCACGATCAGGCCGAGCAGGATCCCTACCACGCCGAAGTCGGCATCGCTGAAGGTGGTGTTGGCAAAGCCGAGATCCCCCAGCACCGGCAGCAGGAACACCGGCAGGAAGGTGATCAGCAGGCCGTTGGCGAAGGCACCCAGCAGGGCACCACGGCGACCCCCGGTGGCGTTGCCGAACACCCCGGCTGCCGCGCCGACGAAGAAGTGTGGCACCACGCCCGGAATGATGACGGTGAGCCCCAGCAGGTAGAGCAGCACCATGCCCACCAGACCGGCGGCAAAGCTCGACAGGAAGCCGATCAGCACCGCATTGGGGGCGTAGGGGAAGACGATGGGGCAGTCCAGCGCCGGCTTGGCGTTGGGCACCAGCTTGTCGGAGATCCCCTTGAAGGCCGGCACGATTTCGGCGATGACCATCCGCACCCCCTGCAGGATCACGTAGACCCCGGCGGCGAAGGTGATGGACTGCATCAGGGAGAACATGAACCAGTGCTTGCCCTTGGCGACGCTGGCGACGAACTCGGGCCCGGCGAAGGCGGAGGTGATGAGGAAGATGATGCCCATGGTGAAGGAGATGGCCACCGGGGTATCGCGCAGGAACAGCAGGCTCTTGGGCACCTGCACCTCTTCGCTGCTGTGGGCCTTGTTGCCGAACTTGGCGCCGATCCAGCCGGCCAGCACGTAGGAGCAGGTGGAGAAGTGGCCGAGAGCCACGTCATCGGAGCCGGTGATCTGCTTCATGTAGGGGTGGGCGAGGGCCGGGAACAGCACCATGGTCACGCCGACCACCAGGCTGCCCACCGCGATGAGCGGAATGCCGCTCATGCCGCCGGCGGAGAGGATGGCTGCCACCATCATCGACATGAACAGGGTGTGGTGACCGGTCAGGAAGATGAATTTCCACGGGGTGAGCCGGGCGATCAGGATGTTCACCAGCATGGCGAAGAACATGATCATCGCCATCTCCTTGCCGAACGACTGCTGGGCGATGGAGACGATGGCCTCGTTGTTGGGGACCACCCCCTTGATACCGAAGGCGTGCTGGAAGATGGTGGCGAAGTCGCCGAGGGAGTTCACCACCAGGGTGGCGCCGGCCCCCAGGATGACGAAGCCCATGATGGTCTTGACCGTGCCCTTGATGCACTCGGTCACCGGTTTCTTCTGGGCGATCAGGCCGATGAGGGCGATCAGGCCAACCAGCACGGCCGGCTCCGACAGCACGTCAAACATCAGAAAATTGAAAAATTCCATGGTCAGCTCCAAGCAGATGGAAGCGGCGGCTCACCGGCCGCCCAGACAGTCGCAAAAGGGTTAGAGTGCGCCCAGCTCGCGCAGGGCGATGGCGAGTTTTTCTTTCATGGCGGCCTTGTCGACCATGTTGTCCAGCGATACCAGCCGGCCGTCGACCCCCATGCTGACCAGCTGTTCGGCGATGTCGCGGGTGGCGACAAAGATCTCGGCGCTCTCACTGCCAGCGGAGGCGAGATCCCGGTGATCCACCTCGGCCGTCACGGCCAGCTCCTTGAGAATGCTCTTGATGCTCATCTCCATCATCAGGCTGGTACCCAGGCCGTGTCCGCATACAACCAGAATCTTCATGTTCTCTTCCTCTGTCGGGCGCAGGGCGCCACTCAATAACGCGCCAGGATGCGCAGGATGTCGTCTTTGCTGGTGGCCGCCATGATGGCCGCCACGTCTTCTTCATTCATGAACAGTTCGGCCAGCTGGGCGATGGTCTCCACGTGGGAGTTGCTGTCGCTGGCGGCCAGGGTGACCAGCAGCCGGACCGGGTCGTTGCCCTCGGAACCGAAGTTGACCCCCTCCTTCAGCACGGTCAGCGCCAGTCCCAGCCGGTTGACGCCGTCTTCCGGGCGGGCGTGGGGCATGGCGAGGCCGGGGCCCAGCACGTAGTAGGGGCCGAGCTCCTCGTGGGAGCGATACAGCGCCGCCACATAGGAGGGCTCTATGGTGCCGTTGGCCAGCAGGGGGGCGGTGGCCAGCTCGATGGCGTGACGCCAGTCGCGGGCGCCCGCTTCGATGGAAATGACCTCCTCGGTCAGCAATTGGGTCAGCATGGCAATGTCCGGGCTGGATAAGATGGCGCCAATCTAGCGATCTTGCCGGCTGATAACTGTGAGCCTGATCGCGAAAGTTAGCGCTACCAGATAGCGCTAACATCGATCTGTGATAGCGCTATCATTTCTCCCATAGAAGGGATTCATCTTGCCCCTTCTCTGGCTCAAAGGAGGTAAAATCCGGTTTGAGCAAATAGTCAGTGCCCCGCTTTTGCCTTAAAGTGAGCACCCGTATGCCGAGGAAGGGAAAGGATGTCAGAAGCGAAGAAACGCCGTAGCACGGGTCGGGTGACCCTCAACGATGTGGCCCAGCTGGCCGGCGTGGGGGCCATGACGGTGTCGCGTGCCCTGCGCACCCCCGAGCTGGTGTCCGACAAGATGCGCGAGCGCATCGAGGCGGCGGTGGACGAACTCGGCTATATCCCCAATCGGGCGGCGGGGGCGCTGGCGTCCGCCACTTCCCAGACCATAGTGGTGATCGTGCCCAGCCTGACCGAGTGCGGTTGCGGCGAGGTGATCGCCGGGCTGCAGCAGACGCTGCGGGGCGAGGGCTACCAGATCATGCTGGGGGATGCCCAGCACCTCAAGCAGCAGGAAGAGAGCCTGCTGACCAGCTTTCTGCAGCACAATCCGGCGGCCGTGGTGCTGTTTGGCAGCGATCCCGGCGAGACCATCCGCCAGCGGCTGCAGGCGGCTCGCCTGCCGGTGGTGGAGGTGGGGGCGATGGCGCGCAGCCCCATCGACATGAACGTCGGGGTCTCCAACTTCGATGCCGGCTACCAGCTGACCCGCCACCTGATCGAGCGCGGCTACCGCAATATCGGTTTTCTCTGTGCCCGCCAGGAGCAGTGGATGCTGCAGCAGCGCATGCAGGGCTGGCAGAAGGCGCTGCTGGACAACTACCTCTCCCCCGACGCCATCATCAACACCTCGGAGCGGCCCAGCTTCAGCACGGGGGCGGCCATGCTGGGGGAGTTCCTGCTGCGCTGGCCCGAACTGGATGCGCTGGTCTGCGTCAACGACGAGCTGGCGGCCGGGGTGCTGTTCGAATGCCAGCGTCGCCACCTGAACGTGCCGGGCAAACTCGCCATCGCCGGTTTCGACGATCTGGACGTGGCGCGGGCCTGCTATCCGGCACTCACCTCGGTCCGCATCCCCTATCAGCGGATGGGGCAGGAGGCCGCCGATCTCATCTTGCGTCAGCTGGCCGGTGAACCCGTCATGGGCTCGGCGCTGACCCTCGATTTCCAGCTGCAGAAGCGGCAAAGCAGCTGACCCCTTTCACACTCATCAAAGAGGCAACCATGTTCAAGGCTCTGTTACTGGAAAACCAAGACGGCAAGACGGTGCCGACCCTGACCCGGCTGGACGAGAGCCAGCTGCCGGCCGGCGAGGTGCGGGTGGCGGTGAGCTACAGCTCCCTCAACTACAAAGACGGGCTGGCCATCACCGGCAAGGGCAAGATAGTGCGCCAGTGGCCGCTGGTGCCCGGCATCGACTTCGCCGGTACCGTGCTCGAGTCTGCCGACGAGCGTTATCAGCCGGGCGACAAGGTAGTGTTGACCGGCTGGGGCGTGGGGGAAGGGCACTGGGGCGGCATGGCCGAACAGGCACGGGTCAAGGCCGACTGGCTGGTACCGCTGCCGGCCGGGCTGGATGAGCGCCAGGCCATGTGCATCGGTACTGCCGGTCTGACCGCCATGCTCTGCGTGCTGGCGCTGGAAGAGGCGGGAGTGACCCCGCAGAGCGGCGAGATCCTGGTGACCGGCGCCGCCGGCGGGGTTGGCTCCACCGCCGTCGCCTTGCTGGCCGCACTGGGTTATCAGGTGGCGGCCCTGACCGGCCGTCCCGCGGAGCAGGGCGAGCTGCTGACTGCGCTCGGCGCCAGTCGCATCGTGCCGCGCAGCGCGCTGCTGGAGCCCGCCAAGCCGCTGGAGAAGCAGCTGTGGGCCGGGGCGGTCGATACCGTCGGCAGTCAGGTGCTGGCCAAGCTGCTGGCCCAGATGAACTACGGCGGCGCCGTGGCGGCCTGCGGGCTGGCGGGTGGCTTCGATCTGCCCACCAGCGTGATGCCCTTCATCCTGCGCAACGTGCGGTTGCAGGGGGTCGATTCGGTGATGTGCCCGCTGGCGCGCCGCCAACTGGCGTGGCAGCGACTGGCTCTGGATCTGCCCGCCAGCTTCTTTGCGCAGGCGGTCACCGAGATCGGGCTGGAGCAGGTGACGGAGGCCGCCGAAGCCATCACCCAAGGGCAAATCGCGGGGCGCACCCTGGTCAAACTTTGATCCAGCCCTGACTGGCGAGCCCCATTTTTCTGGATAGACTTTGAGTGCGGGTGCACTATCCAAGGAGAATGAGCATGGGTGGACACAAGCCGGATTACGATCTCGATGACGATTGGGAGCCGGAATCCTGGGAAGAAGAGCTGGACGAATGGGAAGACGAGAGCTGGCAGGATGATGACCCTCTCGACGACCAGTAATCCGCGCATTGAATACACAGGCGGGCCTCGGGCCCGCCTGTTTTTTTGGGCGGCTCACAGGAATGGGGAGAGGTGCTTGGAGGGGGCTGCGGCTCTGGCTAGAATGAACTGCCCAAACGACACTCAAGGATGATTATGCGACTCTCGGTGATAGTGTTTGCCGTTCTGCTCGGGGGCTGCGTCTCCCATTCGGACGATCCGTGCGAGAAGGTGTGGAGCGAGGTGGGGGAGGCCGATGGCAAGCTGGGCTTTACTGTCGAGCGGGTCGAGTTTCATCAGGCCCAGTGCGGCGAGAAGGTGGATGCCGAGCTGTGGAAACAGGGGCATCAGAAGGGACTGGCCTGGTATTGCCGGCCGGAGCACCTCTATCTGGCGGGCCGTTCCGGTGGCGAGTATCGCGGGGTCTGTCCCAATGACGTCCAGGCGCGCCGGCTGTTCGAGCAGGGCCGCCAAGGCTGGACCGATCAGTAGCCGGGCTGGCGGCTCAGGCTTCTTTCTCTTTCAACCGCAGCGGCTGACACAGATAGCTCTTGTCGTTGGCGCTGCGGGCACACTTGCCGCAGACGAACTTGGGTTTGCGCACGATTTTGCGCAGGGTCTTGAGATCGGCCGGGATCTCGCTGCGACGCCATTCACACAGGGTCTTGTTGCCCATCTCGACTACCTCGACAACTCGGTGAGCCCTAGTGTAATCAATTTTCATTTCTAAAACAGCGAGCGGGCCCGGATGATCTCGCGGCCCGCTCGTGGTGACGGGAGATTACTGATAGAGGAACTTGGTAAAGATCAGCTCGCGCACCGCCTTCTTGCCGGTTTCCTTCACCAGCAGCTCGTTGGCCCGGGTCTGGCACTCCTTGCGCAGGTCTTCGCGGCTGACCAGAGACTTGATCTGGTCGGCACTCTTGCTGCCCATCAGGCGGATGATGGCGTCACGGATGAGGGGGTCATGCTGCTCCAGCAGCTTGAGGTCGGCCTCGTTCTCGGCCATCAGCTCCACCGTCACCCGGACGTAGCCGAGGGTTTTGCCATCGCTCAGGTAGTTGGTGATGATGTCGGGATCCAGCAGGTGATAGAAGAAACCCGGCTTGGCGGCGGCAGCTTCCCCTTCTGCGGGGGCTTCCCCCCCTTCGGAGGCATAGGCCTGAAGTGCACCGCAGCTTAGCAACAACACCAGCAGAAATTTGAATAGCTTCATAGGGATGGCTCATCAGCAAGAGATACCCCATTTTTGATGCTGCCATCGGGGCCGTCAAGCACGGATGTTCTTACAATTCTCGATTGATTTACGGATAATAAACCGGATTTTAACCTGATAACGGAAATCTCCGGATGGTGAAGCTGTGAAGTCCGAGTTGACTGTTCCCCTTGCCCGGCTCGTGCCCTGGCAGACGCCCGCGCAGTGCGAGCCGCCCGAGGCCTTGCTGCCCTGGTTGCTGGAGGCCGATTCCATGACCCGGCGCCTGCGCCGCCACAATCGCCACTTCTCGGTACAACTGTTCGGCAATCGCAGCGTCGCCCTCGACGCCGACGAGCAGCAGCTGGTGGTCGCCGAGCAGCCCATGGGGCTGTGTCGCGAGGTGATCCTGCACGGCGATCATGGGCCGGCCGTACTGGGCTGGACCCTGTTTGCCGAAGCCGCGCTGCAAGAGAGAGGCTTGCGCGAGCTGGGTGAGCAACCTCTGGGTGAACGTATCTTTGGTGACGAGCCTGCCCGGCGCGATCATCTGCAACTGGCCTGTTTCGAGATTGCGAGCAATCCCTGGTGTCCGGCCGGCATCGTCTGGGGACGTCGTTCCCGTCTGTTTCTGGGGCAATGGCCACTGCTGGTCCATGAACTCTTCTTGCCCTCTCTGTCATGCAACAAGGAGCTGGAGTGAATCTGTTAACCAAGGAGCGGGGACTGGCCTACGTGCAGTTGGCCCGCATCGACAAGCCCATCGGTACCCTGCTGCTGCTGTGGCCGACCCTGTGGGCGCTGTGGCTGGCGGCTGACGGTCTGCCGGATCTCTGGACCCTGCTAGTGTTCGTGGTGGGGGTGTTTCTGATGCGCTCCGCCGGTTGCGTCATCAACGACTATGCGGATCGCAACTTCGATGGTCACGTGAAGCGCACCGCCGGTCGGCCGCTGCCCATGGGCAAGGTCAAGCCGCGGGAGGTGCTGGCGCTGTTTGCGGTGCTGGCGCTCATCTCGTTCGCCCTGGTGCTGACCATGAACCCGCTCACCATCGGCCTGTCGTTCGCGGCCCTGCTGCTGGCGGTCTGCTACCCCTTCATGAAGCGCTACATCCCGATCCCCCAGCTGGTGCTCGGCATGGCCTTCTCCTGGTCGATTCCCATGGCCTATGCGGCCCAGGCCAATGCCTTGCCGGCGGTGGCCTGGCTGGTGTTTCTCGCCAACCTGCTGTGGACCATCGCCTATGACACCCAGTACGCCATGGTGGACCGGGACGACGACCTCAAGCTCGGTCTCAAGTCGAGCGCCATCCTGTTCGGCCGCCACGACAAGCGGATCATCGGCGCGCTGCAGTTGCTGACCCTGCTGATCCTGCTGCTGGTGGGACAGCTGAGCGAGCTGGGCTCCAGCTACTACTGGTCGCTGCTGGCGGCGGCGGCGCTGTTCGTCTATCAGCAGCGGCTGATCCGCGAGCGGCAGCGGGAGGCCTGCTTCCAGGCGTTTCTCAACAACAACTACGTGGGGGCGCTGATCTTTGCCGGGGTAGTGATCAACTACCTGTGAGTCAGCTCCTGTCATGAAAAAAGGCCGCATGTTGCGGCCTTTTTTATGGTGTCGTGCGAGCGGGGTCAGAGCCGGTTGCCGGCCTGAATGGTGCGGCGGATCTTGGTGCTCAGCAGCGGCACTATGTTGTCGGCCAGCGCCTGGAAGCGGCCCAGATCCGGCTTGCAGCCCGGGTCGAGGTAGCCTTCGCTGCGCAGGGTGTGGATCAGGGTGCTGAACAGCTTCTGGTCGAAGAACTCGGGGGCGTTGATGCCGTGCAGGGTGCCGAGGCGTTCTGCCATCATCAGGCCGTCCGCCTCCAGCTGCTCGGCCTCGATGCGGGGCTGGGCCAGCACCCGGGTCAGCACGATGGCGTAGCGCTGCAGGGTCTCCTGGATGCTCTCGGCCAAGAGCAGCAGGCGGGTCTGGTTGACCGGATTGACCCAGAAGCCGCCGTCGCGGGCCTCAATCAGCTGCTGGCGCTGCAGTTCTGCCAGCAGGGCGTCGACCAGCTCCGGCAGCTCGTCTTCTTCATAGCGCAGGAACAGTTCGGTCTTGAGCAGCGGGTAGATGTCGATGCAGCGGGCAACGATCTCGCTGCGGGAGATCCCCTCGCAGCGCTCGATCAGGGCCGCCACCAGGGAGGGCATGGCGAACAGATGGAGGATGTTGTTGCGGTAGTAGGTCAGCAGGATCGCCTGATAGCGGTCCAGGCTGACGATCTGGCCCAGCTTGTCCTCGCTCACCTCGAACTTGTTGAGCTCCATCGCCTGATCCAGCAGGGTCTTGGCATCCTCGTCCGGGATGGTGCTGTGCGGGCTGTAGGGCACCTGCTTGAGCAGATCCAGATAGGTGTTGAGCTGGGCCTGCAGTTCGTCGCGGGTCAGCGCATGGCGCTCGGCGGCCAGCAGCGCCAGCGCGCTCAGGGTCAGGCCGTTGACGGCGGCAGCCCCGTTGATGCGGGTCATCAGCAGCTCGGCCAGCTGGTTGACGGTGGGCGCCATCCACTCGGGACGCTCCTCCTCGCCGATGTGCTCCTTCCAGCTGGGCACGTGCTCGTTGAGGTAATTGTTGAGGGTCAGCGGCTCACCGAAGTTGACGAAGCCGCGGCCGTAGTTGCGCAGCTTGCGCAGGATGCCGAGCACCTGCAGGAAGCTCTCCTTCTCCTTGCGGCTGCCCTTGAGCTCGTTGTGGTAGGTATTCACCTCCATCACGTGCTCGTAGCCCAGATAGACGGGCACCAGAGTTACCGGTCTGTCCAGCCCGCGCATCATGGCCTGCAGGGTCATCGCCAGCATGCCGGTCTTGGGCGGCAGCAGGCGGCCGGTACGCGAACGCCCGCCTTCGGTGAAGAACTCAACCGAATAACCCTTGGCAAACAGCAGGTTGAGGTACTCCCGGAATACCGTGCTGTAGAGCGGGTTGCCCTTGAAGGTGCGACGAATGAAGAAGGCGCCGCCGTGGCGGAAGATCGGGCCCGCCGGCCAGAAGTTGAGGTTGATGCCCGCCGCGATATGGGGCGGCACCATGCCCTGGTGGTAGATGACGTAGGAGAGCAGCAGATAGTCCATGTGGCTGCGATGGCAGGGCACATAGACGATCTCGTGCCCTTCCTGGGCCAGCTGGCGCACCTTCTCGGCCCCGTTGACCGAGAGGCCGCGGTAGAGCTTGTTCCACAGCCAGCCGAGGAAGCTCTCGCCGAGCCGGATCAGCCGGTAGGAGAAGTCGGAGGCGATCTCGTCCATATAGCCGTGGGCCCGTTTCTGGGCTTTCTCTAGGCTGATCCCCTCGCGCTGGGCCTCTTCCTCGATGGCCTGCTGAATGACGTTCGAATCGAGCAGTTGTTTGAACAGCAGGTTGCGGTTGGGCAGCTTGGGGCCGGTAGCGGCCAGCTGCTGGCGGCTGAAGTGGGTACGGGCGACCCGCGCCAGCTTGTGGGCGATGGCTTCGTCGGTGCCGTGCTTGTCCGCCATGTGACGCAGGGAAAGCGGCGGGGAGAAGCGCACCAGGTTCTCGCGCCCTTTGAGGATCACGATCAACGCCTTCTTGAGGCGGTTTGGCGCCAGGCTGCTGATGATGTTCCAGCCGGAGGCCTCCTCGCCTTCCCGGCCGGGGGCACGGCCCCAGAACAGGGTGACGGGCACTACCTGGATATCCAGCGCCGGATCCTGCTTGTGCAGATCCAGCAGCTGGTGGAACTCCTGCAGGAAGGGCAGCGGCTTGCTGCGCTTGCCAAACAGGGGAGGCGGACGGTCCAGACAGACATAACGGGGCAGCAACTGGCCGTTCAGCTCCAGCGGGGTGAAGGGGCCGGGCAGGCCGAGATCCTCGCAGCACTGTTGCAGGGTCATCAGGTCGGTGATCGAGCTGGTCTTCAGGGCGTAGACGATGGGTCTGGCCGGATCCAGCTTGAGCTCGGTGATGGGATTTTCCGGCAGGCTCTTGTGATTGACCAAGCCGCTGACCGGCCATTGCAAGATGGCTCTGGAAATGTTCTGTCCAAGGGACATGTGCGTCTGCTCTCCAAAAAAATGCGGCGTGAGCATAGCAAATCACCGACTGCTTGTCGCCGAGAGGTACGATGAGTCGGCTGCGCGGGATCAAATCTGCAGCAAATGAGCGCCGGGTCGCGACAAATGTCAGCTGCGCCTTGCCTTGGCCACTGCACTGTATATACTGCCAGTGTGCTGTATAAAAAGACAGGTGCCCATGCTATGAAACCCCTTACTCCCCGCCAGGCCGAAGTGCTGGAGTTGATCAAGGCGAACATGAACGAAACCGGCATGCCGCCGACTCGCGCCGAGATAGCCCAGAAGCTTGGTTTCAAGTCGGCCAATGCGGCCGAGGAACATCTGAAGGCCCTGGCCAAAAAGGGGGTCATCGAGATCATGCCGGGCACGTCCCGCGGCATCCGCCTGTTGCTCGAAGAGGAGGAGCCGCTGGAAGAGAGCGGTCTGCCGCTGATTGGCAAGGTAGCCGCCGGCGAGCCCATCCTGGCGCAGGAACATATCGAGAGCCACTACCAGGTGGATCCGGCCCTGTTCCACCCGCGGGCAGACTTCCTGCTGCGGGTGCAGGGTATGAGCATGAAGAACATCGGCATTCTGGATGGCGACCTGCTGGCGGTGCACAAGACCCAGGAGGTGCGCAACGGCCAGGTGGTGGTGGCACGGCTCGACGAGGATGTCACCGTCAAGCGCTTCCAGCGCAAGGGCAGCCAGGTGTGGCTGCTGCCGGAGAACGAAGAGCTCTCCCCCATCGAGGTGGATCTCTCCTGCCAGCAGCTCACCATCGAGGGGCTGGCAGTCGGCGTCATTCGCAACGCCGACTGGATGTAATCCTTGCCACGAAACGGCCTCCTGCGGAGGCCGTTTCGTTTCTGTACTCCTTTCCCCATGATTTCAATCAGATCCTGATACCCGCCACTTTTGTCTGCTGGCGGCGACCGCAGGCGATTCATTTCAGATATATCATTTGGTAGGGCGGACTCGTTGGCTTGAGTCGCCCCCGCTGCTCGCCATGACACGCGTTATCCAGATCGCTGATAGCAGGAACCCGGAGGGCAGCCGGAAAAAACAACAGCCTCGAGCGGTGTGCAGCGCACACCTGGCAAAGAGGCGCTTGCGGGATAGAAGGGAGAGTGGTCAGCAGGGCGCCGGCAGTCGGCACCGCAGCGGCACACTCGCGCAGTCGACACGCGGCAGTCATCGACTCATTCACCCCGGCGGTGATGGGCGGTGCCGGTTGGCGTGACCTGTTGATCGAGGAGGACAGGTATGGCTTCAAGCTCGCCATGGGATCCGGGTCTGGCATCGCCCGTTTCTTCCATCACCCGTTTCATCAAGGGTAACCGGATGACCCGTTTCTATGCCCTCTGGGTACACCACAAGGGCGCCTGCTGGACCATCTGGCTGGGGTGCCCCAAGGACAAGATTGTCCGGCTGGTGCGCCTGTTTCACAGCCATCATGACGGCGGGCTGGCCGACGCCCCCTGGACTGCACCCGTTATCCCACTGCGGGCCCAGTCCAGACGCCCGCATGAGCGGCGTCGACAGCAGCCCTGAGCATCACTGCTTCTTGTGCAGCCCCACCTCATGGTGGGGCTGCTGTTTTGGGCGGGTTCGGGCCGGCATCACCGGCCCTTGAGTCATCTTCTGACGGAAGTTGGCCAGCGAACGGGCATCCGGTACAAGGGGGTGACTGGTGCGGGGCCGGCTGGGTTACAATGGCTCTTCCATTCGGGCCCGGTTGGCGGGTATGTCGAAGTGAAAGGGTCTGTTCTCTTATGGTTAAACCGCGTTACCCCTTGCTGTTTCTGCTGCTGGTCGGGGGCATGATGGCCGGATTTTACTGGAACCAGCCCTCCCTGCCCGAGCATGCCGACTACTACCCGGCGGGGCGGGACATCAATCCGTTCGCCTTCACCGATCAGGATGGGCAGCCGTTCGTCCCCGCCAGCCTGACCGGCCACTGGACCTTTCTGTTCGTCGGCTACACCTTCTGCCCCGACATCTGCCCGACCACCCTGGCGGATCTGCGTTCCGTCTATCCCGAGCTGAAAAAGATCGCCCCGAGCAGCCAGGTGGTGTTCATTTCGGCGGATCCGCAGCGGGACGACGTGGCCCGCCTCAAGACCTATACCGCCTTCTTCAATCCGGAGTTCAAGGCGGCGACCGGCCCCCACGACAAGCTGTTCCCGTTCGTGCGCAATCTGGGACTCATCTACTCCATTGCCGACCAGGGTGAGAAGGACTACCTGATCGACCACTCCGCCTCCATCGTGCTGATCAATCCGGCCGGCAAGCTGGAGGCCGTGTTTCGCCCCCGTCTGAGCGAGGGTAATGTGCCCAGGGTCGTCATGGCGAGCATGGTGTCGGACTTTGCCAAGATAGTGCGGCTGGACGACGCATGATGAGAAGCGGACTCCCTCCGACATGCTGACCCCCGTCTGGTGGCGGGACGGGCGGCGCCACCGCGCCGTGTTTGCCCTGGCCCTGCCCATGGTGTTTTCCAATGTCACCACTCCGCTGCTGGGGCTGGTGGATACCTGGGTGATCGGTCATCTCGGTCAGGCCTGGTTCCTAGGCGGCGTGTCGGTCGGCGCCACCCTCATCAACCTGCTGTTCTGGCTGCTCGGCTTCCTGCGGATGTCCACTACTGGGCTGACTGCCCAGGCTCATGGCGCCAGCAGCCCGGCCGGCCAGCTCGACACCCTGGCCCGTGCGCTGGGGCTCGCCGTCGGGCTGGGAGTGGTGTTGCTGATGCTGTTGCTGCCGTTGATCCCCACTCTTATCGCCCTCAGCGGTGGCTCCGCCGAGGTGCAGCACTATGCCGCCGAGTATGTCTCGGTGCGGGTCTGGAGCGCCCCGGCGGCGCTCTGCAACCTGGTGATCATGGGCTGGCTGCTGGGCATGCAGGATGCGCGCAGCCCCATGCTGCTGCTGATCTTCACCAATCTGGTCAACATGGGGCTCGATGCCTGGTTCGTGCTGGGACTGGGTTGGCAGGTGAAGGGGGTCGCCGCCGCCTCGTTGCTGGCGGACTACAGCGCGCTCGGGTTGGGGCTCTGGCTGGTGAGCCGTCACCTGCGCCGGCTGGCCGCGTCGGCGTGGCAGGGGGCCTGGCAGCGCTGGCGCCAGTGGCCCGCGCTGCTGCGGCTGCTGGCCCTGAACCGGGACATCTTCATCCGCTCCCTCTGCCTGCAACTCTGTTTCGCCTTCATGACCCTGCAGGGTGCCAGGCTGGGGGATGTGGCGGTGGCGGCCAATGCGGTGCTGCTCAACTTCCTGATGTTGATCTCCTATGGGCTGGACGGCTTCGCCTACGCGGTGGAGGCCATGGTGGGCCGCGCCATCGGGCGGCGGGATCGGCAGGGGCTGCGGGAGGCCATCGTCCTCAATCTCGGCTGGGCGCTGCTGATTGCCCTGACGTTCAGCCTGCTGTTCGCGGTGGGCGGCAGCCGGCTGATCGCGCACATCACCGATCTGCCGGCGGTGATCGCCGCAGCCAACGCGCAGCTGCCCTGGCTCATCGCCATGCCGCTGCTGGCGGTCTGGTGCTTCCTGCTGGACGGGGTCTTCATCGGGGCGACCCGAGCCAGGGAGATGCGCAACAGCATGCTGGTGGCGGCACTGTGCGGCTTCTTCCCGGTCTGGTGGCTCTGTCAGGGTTGGGGCGTGGCGGCCTTGTGGGCCGCGATGGCGGCCCTGATGGCGGGGCGGGGGCTGACGCTGGGCTGGCTTTGCTGGCAGCTGGAGCGCGATGGCCGGCTGCTGCACTCAGCCCACGGGGTGGGAGAGGCGCAGCAGGTCTCCTCCTGATATCAGCGCCTGCCTGGATCTGTCGGGGTTACTCCTGCAGCGAGCCCGCGTAGCCCAGCTGGCGCCAGCTTTCGTAGACGAACACCGCCACCGCATTGGCGAGGTTCATGCTGCGGCTCTGGGGCAGCATGGGGATGCGCAGCCGCTGCTCGAACGGCAGGCTCTCGATGATCTCGATGGGCAGGCCGCGGCTCTCGGGCCCGAACAGCAGGGCATCGCCCACGGCAAACTGCACCGCCGAATGGGCGGTGCGCCCCTTGGTGGTACAGGCTAATACCCGCGTCGGTGCCACCGTCTCCAGAAAGGCCTCGAAGTTCGGCCAGCGTTTCACCTCGGCAAACTCGTGGTAGTCGAGCCCCGCCCGCTTCACCCGCTTGTCATCCCACTCAAACCCCAGCGGCTCTATCAGATGGAGCCGATAGCCGGTGTTGGCGCAGAGGCGGATGATGTTGCCGGTGTTGGGCGGAATTTCCGGTTGGTAGAGCACGATGTCGAGCATGACGGCGTCCTGATGGGGCGAAAAGGGCGCCAGCATACCCAGCGCCCGTACGGATGAAAAGAGTCTGCTCAGCCGATGGGCAGGCGGATGGTGATGGTCAGCCCGGCCGGTTGGTTGCTGCTGGCGCGGATGGTGCCGCCGTGGCGCGCAATGGCCTCGGCGGCGATGGCCAGCCCCAGCCCGGTGCCGCCGGTCTTGGCGTTGCGGGCATCGTCCACCCGAAAGAAGGGCAGGAACAGCTGGGCCTGCTGCGCCACCGGCACGCCGGGACCGTCGTCGCGGATGGTCATCACCCACTCCAGTCCCTCCCGATACCAGTCCACCTTGATGAACTCGCGGGCGTATTTGAGCGCGTTGCGCAGCGGATTCTCCAGTGCCCGGGCCAGCAGATCGGGCCACATCCGCAGCGATTCAGCCGGCAGCGGTGGCAGCCTGAGCTGCTTGCCGCTCTGGTTCGCCTCGAACATGGCGTCGTCCAGAATGGGCTCCAGCAGCTCGGCCAGCGGCATCACCACCGGCGCTTCTACATGCTGCTGTACCCGCGACAGATCGAGCAGGTCACCGATCAGCTTGTCGAGCCGGCCGATCTCCGATTCGATCCGTGCCAGCTCGTTGCTGTCCCCCTGTTTGCGGCGGATCAGCGCCTGCGCCAGCTGGATGCGGGTGAGCGGGCTGCGCAGCTCGTGGGAAATGTCGGAGAGCAGCTGCTTCTGCTTCTGGATCATGTTCTTGAGGGTATCGACCATGTGGCTGACGTGATCCGCCAGTTGGCCGATCTCGTCCCGCCGCCCCAGGTTGGGGATCTGCGCCTCCAGATTGCCCTCCGCCAGCTGGGAGACCGACTGCTGCAACTGCAGGATGGGGCGGGTCAGCCGCCAGGCCAGCAACAGACAGAGCGGGGTGCTGACCAGCATGGCGATGCCGAGGATCTGGATCGGGTGATCCAGGATCTGGATGAACAGGAACAGATAGGAGTTCTCGACGTTGAGGCCGAAGTAGATGTGATAGACCTGGCCGTGATGCGTCATCTGGAAGGGGCCGGCGATGGCCCGCTTGTGTTCGCTGCCCAGCATGGGCTTGGCCGGGTTGTCCGAGTCGAGCATGAAACGGATCACGAACTTGCTCAGGCGGGTGCTGGACTGCATCTGTCCCTTGGCATCGCGCAAATAGATGTTGTCGACCGGCAGCAGGCCGGCGGCATCGATGGCCTGGGCCAGATCAAAATCCTGATTGGGGTCGGCCCCCTTTTGCAGCGCCTTCAGGTTGTTGTTGAGGCGGGTGATCTCGTGGGCCGGCAGCGGAATGATGTTGCGAGGATCCAGGGTCGGCAGGATCACCACGGCGGCCACCACCAGCAACAGCATGAACCAGAACCAGAGGAAGATCTGGGTGGAGAGACCGTTGAAGGTGCGGGCGGTTCTCATGCCTGTTCCAGCCACAGATAGCCCCTGCCGCGCACCGTCTTGAAGCGGGGCTGGCCATCGGTACGCTCAGGCAGCTTCTTGCGCAGGTTGCTCAGGTGCATGTCGATGGCGCGATCGAAGGGCTCGAGCTTCTTGCCGAGCACCAGCTCGGAGAGCTGGCTCTTGCTGACGATCTGGCCCGGGTTGCGCAGCAGGCACTCCAGCAGGCCGAATTCGGTGGCGGTCAGCTCCAGCAGTTCGCCGTGGCAGCTGGCCTGCTGCAGGCCGGGTTGCAGCACCAGATCCATGAAGCGCACCTCTTCCGAACTGCCGCCGCGCTGGGGCTGGGTGCCCTGGGTACGGCGCAGGATGGCGCGCACCCGGGCCAGCAGCTCCCGATCGTCGAACGGCTTGGCGAGGTAGTCGTCAGCCCCGGCCTCGAGCCCGTTGACCCGGTCCTGGCTGTCGCCACGGGCGGTCAGCATCAGCACTGGGGTATCGTGGGTCTTGCGTAGTCGGGCCAGCATGGCGAAGCCGTTGAGCTTGGGCATCATCACGTCCAGCAGCACCAGGTTGAAGTGCTGTTCAGCCAGCCGTTGCAAGCCCTCTTCGCCATCCTCGGCGACGGTCACCTGGAAGCCTTCCAGGGTCAGAATTTCGGTGAGCAACTGGGTCAGCTCGAGATCGTCGTCGACCAGGAGTATTTTGTGCATCTGAAGTCATTCCGCTGATTTTTCGCGCCAATCCGGCGTCGGGGTCAGGGTATAATAGATTTTTAACCGCAAGAGGAAAGCCGGTTTTGAGCCATCAACAATATTCCCGCTGGGTGACGCTGGCCAGCATGGCCGCCGTCACGACCGCCACCCTGCTGATCACCGGCAAGCTGATCGCCTGGCTGATGACCGACTCCTCGAGCCTGCTGGCCTCCCTCACCGACTCCTTCATGGACGTGAGCGCCTCCATCATCAACCTGCTGGCGATCCGTTATGCCTTGTCACCGGCCGATGACGAACACCGCTTCGGCCACGGCAAGGCGGAGTCGCTGGCCGGGCTGATCCAGGCGGCCTTTATCTCCGGTTCCGCCCTGCTGCTGGTGATGCACGGCATCTCCTCCCTGCTCAAGCAGGCGCCGCTGGAGCGGCTCGAGGCGGGACTGTGGGTTAGCGGTGGCTCCATCGTGCTGACCCTGCTGCTGGTCAGTTTCCAGAGCCTGGTGATCCGCAAGACCAACAGCGTGGCCATCAAGGCCGACATGCTGCACTACCGCTCCGACCTGCTGCTCAACGGCGGCGTGCTGCTGGCACTGGTGCTGGCGGGGCAGGGCTGGTACTGGGCCGACGGCCTGTTTGCCATCCTGATTGGGCTGTTCCTGCTGTGGGGGGCGCTGCACATCGGCTATGAATCGGTGCAGGCGCTGCTCGATCGTCAGTTGCCAGCCGAGGAACAAGCGAGAATAATGGCCCTCTGCTGTGACGTCGAAGGTGTACACGGGGTGCATGATCTGCGCACCCGCCAATCCGGTCCGACCCGTTTCGTGCAGTTGCATCTGGAACTGGACGATCAGCTCCCTCTGGTCAAGGCCCATCAGATTGCCGATGAAGCCGAACTGGCGGTTCGTCAGGCGTTCGAGCGCATGGATGTCATCATTCATATGGACCCCATCTCCGTGGTGCACAAGGAACAGCAAGGCACTCCCTCAGAACAACAGTAGGCTGCAACATGGATGATCTGGTTGCCAGAACCTGGCAAAAAATTCAGCAAGAAGCGGCGAGCATGGCGACCGAAGAGCCCATGCTGGCCAGCTTCTTCCACTCCACCATTCTCAATCACAAGAACCTGCGTTCGGCCCTCAGCTTCCAGCTGGCCAACAAGCTCGACAGCGCCACCATGCCCGCTATCGCCCTGCGCGAGGTGATCGAGCTGGCTCTGCGCAGCGAGCCCGAGCTGCTGGCGGTCGTGGCGGCCGACATCTGTGCGGTGCAGGAGCGCGACCCGGCGGTCGATCTCTTCTCCACCCCGCTGCTCTACCTCAAGGGCTTCCATGCCCTGCAGGGCTACCGGGTCGCCAACTGGCTGTGGCGCCAGGGGCGCCGTTCGCTGGCGCTCTACCTGCAGAACCAGATCTCGGTGGTGTTCGGGGTGGACGTGCACCCGGCCGCCCGCATCGGCAAGGGCATCATGTTTGACCATGCCACCGGCATCGTGGTCGGCGAGACGGCGGTGATCGAGGACGATGTCTCCATCCTGCAGAGCGTCACCCTGGGTGGTACCGGCAAGGAGAGCGGCGATCGCCATCCCAAGATCCGGGAAGGGGTGATGATAGGGGCGGGCGCCAAGGTGCTCGGCAACATCGAGGTGGGCATGGGAGCCAAGATCGGCGCCGGCAGCGTGGTGATCAACCCGGTGCCGCCGCACACCACGGTGGCGGGCGTGCCCGCCAAGATCGTGGGTCGTCCGGAGTGCGACAAGCCTTCGCTGGACATGGATCAGTGTCTCTGATCCCCTGACCGAGGTGCATCGATGGCCAAGCGCTGGTCGGGTTATCTGATCCTGGGGATGTGGCTGCTCAATCTGCTGCACCTCTATCTGGGATTCTCCCCCTGGCCGGCGGCCATTGCGGCCTGGGGGGCCTCGCTGCTCACCTGGCCCTGGCTGGTGGGGGCGGCACAGCGCCAGGCGCTGGCCCTGTACGGGGCGGCGCTGGCACTGCTGCTCTTCTCTTGCTGGCGGGGGGCAAGCCTCACCGCTGGTGACTGGTTGCTGCCCAACATCAACATGCTCACCATGTTTGCGGCGGTGAGCACCCTCAATCTCGCCACCTCGGGTCTCTTGACCGGCACCACCTCATGGCAAGGGCGCAAGGGGCTGTGGAGCACCATGGCCAGCCTCAACCTGCTGGGGGCCGTCATCAACCTCTCGGTGCTGTTCATCATCGGCGATCGGCTGGAACGGGGCGGCACCCTTGAGCGGCGTCAGGTGCTGGTGCTGAGCCGGATCTTCTGCGCGGCGGCCTTCTGGTCCCCCTTCTTCGTCGCCATGGCGGTGGCGCTCACCTATGCGCCCGGCTTGCAGCTGTCGCGCATCCTGCCGTTCGGGGTGGTGGCGACCCTGCTGGCGATGGGGCTGACCGCCTGGCAGGTGGAACGGCTGGGGGTGGCGGACTTTGCCGGCTATCCGTTGCGGCTGCAGACTCTGGGATTGCCGGTGGCACTGGCGCTGCTGGTGCTGCTGATCAAGCAGATCTGGCCGGATCTCGGCATCCTGGCGGTGATCGCCCTGGTGGCACCGCTGCTGGCCTTTGCCTTCATGCCGAGCGCGGGGCGCGGCCCGGCCCTCAAGCGGCAGGTGGTGGAACGCTTCCCCGCCATCGGCGGCCAACTGGTGCTGTTTCTGGGGGCTGGCCTGCTGGCCGCCGGCATCAACAGTGCATTGTCGGTGCTCGAGCTGGGTGGCGGTCACGGTTTGCCCTTCTTCCATCACTTCGGCTGGCTGGAGTCTTCGCTCACCTTGTTGCTGATCCTGCTGGTAGCCATCGTCGGGGTGCACCCGCTCATCAGCATCTCAGGATTGGCGCCGCTGTTGTGGCCGCTCTCGCCGGATCCCAGCCTGCTCGGCATGTGCTTCCTGCTGGGTTGGGGGCTGGCCACCGGTACCAGCCCGCTCTCCGGCTCCAACCTGGCGCTGGCCTCCCGCTACAACCTGAGTGCCGGGGCGATTCTGCGCGGCAACCTGCTCTACGGCTTGCTGATGTACGGAGTTGCCTGTCTGCTGCTGGGGGCCTATATCGCCCTGCACGCCTGATGATGCGGGCTTGCGGCAAGGGCGTGCAGGGCGGTTGCGCAGGGGCGGGGTGGCGACTTGTGCGGGGCCGGCCGTGGCCCGGGCGCAGGATGCGAGAAAAATAGACGCATATTTAGGCAATACATCCATGGAAGGCGCATTTTACAGCGCACCGGCTTGTTTGTGCCGATAGGCTCGGGGTATGCTGGCTTCACGCGCTTGAATCGCCCTCTGTGGGGCATCGCAATTGAACATACAGGTATGCATATGTCACTAGAAGTCCTTGAGCAACTCGAATCCAAAGTACAATCCGCCGTCGACAACATCTCCCTGCTGAAGATGGAACTGGACGAGCTGAAAGAGCAGAACAACAAGCTGCAAGACGAGAACCATCAGCTGCGCAACGAGCACGTCGCCTGGCAAGAACGTCTGCGTGCCCTGCTGGGCAAGATGGACCAGATGGGCGAAAGCATCTGAGTCGTCGCCATCCGCGAGAATTGAAAACGGGCCGCTCCATGAGCGGCCCGTTTGTTTGGGTCAGTCTGGCAATCAGAGGGCCAGCAACTGTTTGACGGTCTTCTCGATGCCGTCCGCCGCCTCCACTATGTTGTTGGCCAGCATGTAGGCGGGGGTGGAGATCACCTTGCGCTCCTGATCCACCACGAACTCGTTGACCGGGCAGTTGAGGTGGCTGCCCCCCATTGCCTCGATAGCGTTGGCGGTACCCTCGTCGTGGCCTATGGTGGCCAGGGTGCCGGCGCCATAGATGAGCGGGATCATGGCCGGTGCGATGCAGATGTAGGCGGCCGGCTTGCCGGCCCTGGCGAAGCTCTGGCACGCCTTCAATACATCCGGCTGGATTTGGCACTCGGCCCCCTTGATGGCGAAGTCGCACAGGTTCTTGGCGGCGCCAAAGCCACCCGGCACCAGCAGGGCATCGTAGTCGGCCGCATCCAGCTCGGCCACGTCCCTTATCTGGCCGCGGCAGAGGCGGGCCGCTTCGACTAGCACGTTGCGGCGCTCGCCTTCACTCACTTCCCCGGTCAGGTGGTTGATGACATGGAGCTGTGGAACATTGGGAGCGAAGCACTGGACTGCTGCGCCCTGCCTGGCCAGCGCCAGCAGACTGATGACGGCCTCGTGGATTTCGGCCCCGTCAAAGACGCCACAGCCACTCAAGATCACGGCCACTTTTTTCATGACAGACTCCTCGTTGTTGAAAATGTGAGCCAGAATGGATTGTTGTACTTTTGTATGGTTATCGTTCGTCCTCAGCTGGTCAAGTCATCTTGCTGTGCTAGGATTGTTTCGTTTTGGATCCTGCCGTACTTACTCCCTTAAATTTTTTTCCACATTGATCGAGATCATTCAAGTCGTCTCGCGATCGGTTTTTACATGTGCAACCAATTGTTATTTATTGGTTTTTATATTTTTGTGCACAGTTTTATCACTGTGGTTCATACTGCCCCCCATTTTTGAGCACAGAGTTATCCACAGATTGATGGCCTGTGAGGATCCGCCGACAGGGTCTTTGCCCCTCTTGGTGTGAGGGGGGCCCTGTGGCATCCTAGCGGCTGTTTATCTCTGGCAGGACGATTTCATGGCCCCTAGCAATCCCCTTATTCTGGTCGACGGCTCTTCATATCTTTACCGCGCCTTCTTTGCCTCCCAGCAGGCCGATCTGCGCACCTCGACCGGTTTGCCGAGCGGCGCCGTCCGTGTCATGGCCAACATGATGCGCAGCCTGCGCAAGCAGTACCCCGACTGCCACGTGGCCGTGGTGTTCGATGCCAAGGGCAAGACCTTCCGCGACGACATCTATCCCGAATACAAGGCCAACCGGGCCAGCATGCCGGACGATCTGCGTAGCCAGGTTGCCCCCATCCACCAGATGATCAAGGCGATGGGTTTCCCCTTCCTGATGGTGGAAGGCGTTGAAGCCGACGATGTGATCGGCACTCTGGCCCGTCAGGCGACCGAGAAGCAGCTGCCGGTGCTGATCAGTACCGGTGACAAGGACATGGCGCAGCTGGTCTCCGACCATGTCACCCTGATCGACACCATGAAGGACGTGAAGACCGATCGGGAAGGGGTGATCGAGAAGTTCGGCGTACCGCCCGAGCTCATCATCGACTACCTGGCCCTGATGGGGGACAAGGTGGACAACATTCCCGGCATGACCGGCGTCGGCGAGAAGACCGCGCTGGCCCTGCTGCAGGGGATCGGCAGCATCGACGAGATCGCCGCCAACCTCGACAAGGTGGCTGCGCTCGGTTTCCGCGGCTCCAAGGCGTTCGCCGACAAGTTCCGCGAGCAGGAAGAGCAGGTGCGCCTCTCCTACGTGCTGGCCACCATCAAGACCGACGTGGCGCTTGAACAGAGCCTGGAAGAGCTGCAGCTCGGCCCCATCGACAAGGAGGCTCTGCTGGCGGTCTATCGCGAGTACGAGCTGCGCAACCTGATCAAAGAGTTGGAGTCCGGCGGCGCGGAGGAGAGCGAAGCAGAGGGTGATGATGAAGGCGCCGCCCCGGTAGCCGCCATCGAAACCGACTATCGCTGTATCCTAGACGAGGCCGAATTCGACGAGTGGCTGGCCCGTTTGCAGGCGGCGCCGCTGTTTGCCTTCGATACCGAAACCACCAGTCTCGACTATATGGAAGCGCGCGTCGTTGGCGTCTCCTTTGCCATCGAGCCGGGCAAGGCGGCCTACGTGCCCTTCGGCCACGATTATCTGGGGGCGCCGGTGCAGCTGACCGAGGCCGTGGTGCTCGGCAAGCTCAAACCGCTGCTGGAAGATCCAGCCTGCCTCAAGGTGGGGCAGAACCTCAAGTACGACCGCAACGTACTGCTCAACCACGGCATCGAGCTGCAGGGTATCGCCTACGACACCATGCTCGAGTCCTACGTGCTCAACTCCACCGCCAGCCGCCACGACATGGATTCGCTGGCCCGCAGGTATCTGAACGCCGAGACCATCTCGTTCGAGGATATCGCCGGCAAGGGGGTCAAGCAGCTTACCTTCAACCAGATTGAACTGGAGCAGGCGGCTCCTTACGCGGCGGAAGATGCCGACATCACCCTGCGTCTGCATCAGACGCTGTGGGGCAAGCTCTCTGCCGAGCCGGGTCTCGCCAAGGTGTTCAGCGAGATCGAACTGCCGCTGCTGCCGGTGCTGGCGCGGATGGAGCGACTCGGTACCACCATCGAGCCCAAACTGCTGCACCAGCAGAGCCAGGAGATCGAAGTGCGTCTGGCAGAGTTGGAGAAACAGGCTCACGAGCTGGCCGGGCAGGAGTTCAATCTCTCCTCGCCAAAGCAGCTGGGGGAGATCCTCTTCACCAAGCTGGGGCTGCCGATCATCAAAAAGACCCCCAAAGGCGCCCCATCCACTGCGGAAGAGGTGCTAACCGAGCTGGCGGAGACCTATGAGCTGCCGCAACTGCTGATGGAGCACCGTGGGCTGGCCAAGCTCAAGTCCACCTACACCGACAAGCTGCCGCTGATGATCAAGCCGCAGACCGGGCGGGTGCACACCTCCTATCATCAGGCGGTGGCGGCGACCGGCCGGCTCTCGTCCACCGATCCCAACCTGCAGAACATCCCGGTGCGCAACGAACAGGGGCGCCGCATCCGGCAGGCCTTCATTCCGTGCGCCGGTTACAAGCTGGTGGCGGCGGACTACTCCCAGATCGAACTGCGCATCATGGCGCATCTCTCCGGCGACAAGGGGTTGCTGACCGCCTTCGCCGAGGGCAAGGACATCCACAAGGCGACCGCCGCCGAGGTGTTCGGGGTCGCGCTCGAGGCGGTGACCAGCGACATGCGCCGCAGCGCCAAGGCGATCAACTTTGGCCTCATCTATGGCATGAGTGCCTTCGGTCTGGCCAAGCAACTGGGGATCGGCCGTGCTGAAGCGCAGAAGTACATGGATCTCTACTTCGAGCGCTACCCGGGTGTGCTGGAGTACATGGAGCGTACCCGCCAGCAGGCGGATGCTCAGGGCTATGTTGAAACCCTGTTTGGCCGTCGCCTCTATCTGCCGGATATCAAGTCCCGCAACGCCGGTCTGCGCAAGGCGGCCGAACGGGCCGCCATCAACGCACCCATGCAGGGTACGGCCGCCGACATCATCAAGCGCGCCATGATCAATGTGGATGGCTGGATCCGCGGGATTGAAGACCAGTCGATCCGCATGCTGATGCAGGTACACGATGAACTGGTGTTCGAGATCCGCGAAGAGAAGCTGGAGGA
>NZ_CP026217.1:5027500-5160000 GCF_002934425.1 Aeromonas sp. ASNIH4
AGGGTGTGACACCTGCCCGGTGCCGGAAGGTTAATTGATGGGGTTAGCGCAAGCGAAGCTCTTGATCGAAGCCCCGGTAAACGGCGGCCGTAACTATAACGGTCCTAAGGTAGCGAAATTCCTTGTCGGGTAAGTTCCGACCTGCACGAATGGTGTAACCATGGCCATGCTGTCTCCACCCGAGACTCAGTGAAATCGAATTCGCCGTGAAGATGCGGTGTACCCGCGGCTAGACGGAAAGACCCCGTGAACCTTTACTACAGCTTGGCACTGAACATTGAACCTACATGTGTAGGATAGGTGGGAGGCTTTGAAGGCGTGACGCCAGTTGCGCTGGAGCCGTCCTTGAAATACCACCCTTGTATGTTTGATGTTCTAACGCAGGCCCATGAATCTGGGTCGCGGACAGTGCCTGGTGGGTAGTTTGACTGGGGCGGTCTCCTCCCAAAGAGTAACGGAGGAGCACGAAGGTTGGCTAATCCTGGTCGGACATCAGGAGGTTAGTGCAATGGCATAAGCCAGCTTAACTGCGAGACGGACAGGTCGAGCAGGTACGAAAGTAGGTCATAGTGATCCGGTGGTTCTGAATGGAAGGGCCATCGCTCAACGGATAAAAGGTACTCCGGGGATAACAGGCTGATACCGCCCAAGAGTTCATATCGACGGCGGTGTTTGGCACCTCGATGTCGGCTCATCACATCCTGGGGCTGAAGTCGGTCCCAAGGGTATGGCTGTTCGCCATTTAAAGTGGTACGCGAGCTGGGTTCAGAACGTCGTGAGACAGTTCGGTCCCTATCTGCCGTGGGCGTTGGATGATTGAAGGGAGTTGCTCCTAGTACGAGAGGACCGGAGTGAACGAACCTCTGGTGTTCGGGTTGTCACGCCAGTGGCACTGCCCGGTAGCTAAGTTCGGAATCGATAACCGCTGAAAGCATCTAAGCGGGAAGCGAGCCCTGAGATGAGTCATCCCTGACCCCTTGAGGGTCCTAAAGGGCCGTTGGAGACCACAACGTTGATAGGTGGGGTGTGTAAGCGCGGCGACGTGTTGAGCTAACCCATACTAATTACCCGTGAGGCTTAACCATACAACACCCAAGAAGTGTTCTAAGGCTTGTAGCAGATACCGAGAACGAACAACAAAATCAGCTTTCTTAGATTGAAGAATTTGCCTGGCGGCCATAGCGCCGTGGAACCACCTGAACCCATGCCGAACTCAGAAGTGAAACGCGGTAGCGCCGATGGTAGTGTGGCATTCGCCATGCGAGAGTAGGACACTGCCAGGCATCAATTAAGCAATCACAGCGATGTGGTTGGTCGCGATACAACGTCAGGTTGTATTGGACAAAAGATTTAGATAGCGCACACAGTGCGGTCTTTACCGGTTAGTGTGCTGATATGGCTCAGTTGGTAGAGCGCATCCTTGGTAAGGATGAGGTCCCCAGTTCGACTCTGGGTATCAGCACCATTATTGAAGTAGTAAAGCTTTTGCCTGACGGCAATAGCGCCGTGGAACCACCTGATCCCATACCGAACTCAGAAGTGAAACGCGGTAGCGCCGATGGTAGTGTGGCATTCGCCATGCGAGAGTAGGACACTGTCAGGCACCTATTTAGAAGAGGCCTCCCATTCGGGAGGCCTTTTTGCATAGGAATTTTGCCGTCCTGATGGGTTTCTTTTAGTAAAAATGCTGGGATGTCAGCACGTTGCCCGTTACTCTTGGTCTGGTATTGTCGGGAGTCATCGCCAGAGGAGTATGCATGGCCACGTTGAAGGAAATTGCACTGGAGGCAGGGGTTTCCCAGGCTACCGTGTCGCGGGTGCTCAATGAAGATCCGACGCTGAGCGTCAAGGAAGAGACCAAGCAGAAGATCTTCGAGATCGCCGAGCGGTTGGAGTACAAGACCAGCGGCGCCCGCAAGGGGGTTCACAAGAGCAAACTGCACTTCCTGGCGGTCTATGCCTACCCGCAGAGCACCGAGGTCAACGACCCCTATTATCTGGCCATCCGCTATGGCATCGAGACCCAGTGTGCCCGACTCAACATCGAGCTGACCCACTTCTACAACGGTGCCGAGGGGCGCGATCTCTCCGCCGTCGACGGTATCCTGGTCATCGGCCATCTTCCCGCAGAGCGTCTTGCCGCGCTCCACTCCCTCTCTGCCCAGCTGGTGTTCGTGGATTGCCGTTCTCAGGGTGACTTTGACTCGATTGACGTGGATCTGGCGCTGATCAGCCAGCAGGTAGTGGACTTCTTCATCGCCCAGGGACACCAGCGCATCGGTTATATCGGCGGCCAGGATGATGGCCCGGATCTGCGCGAGCTGGCCTTCCTCGACTACGGTCAGCGCCTTGGTGTGGTGCAGGAGAGCGACCTCTATCGCGGAGATTTCTCCAGCGCCTCCGGCTACAAGTTGGCCAAAGAGATGCTGGCCGGCGACTGGCCCAAGGCGCTGTTCGTCGCCTCCGACTCCATCGCCATCGGCGTGCTGCGTGCCATCCACGAGAAGGGACTAGCGATTCCCCAGCAGATCGAGCTGATCAGCGTCAACGATATTCCGACCGCCAAGTTCACCTTCCCGCCGCTCTCCACGGTGCGGATCCACTCCGAGTTGATGGGCTCCCAGGGGGTCAATCTGCTGGTTGAGCGGCTGCGTGACGAGCGCGATATCCCGCTGCGGGTGCTGGTACCGAGCAAGTTGACCCTGCGCGGTACTACGCGATAATTTTAGTAAAACTATCCTGTTTTTAGTCGCACCATCTTGCGGTGGTGCGACCACCCTCCCAAGCAAACCGCCTTCCCATATCATCCCACGACGTCATATCATATTGTTTTATAGTTGATTTTATTGCAGTTCAGCCAACTATTATCAACATCCATGCCACTCCTCTATAGCTTGCTCTCCTTTATCTCCCGCCTCTGATCTCGCTCACAAAACCATCCATACATTGTGATCAGGTTAAAACTTTACCAATACAAAACTGATATTTAGTAAATGTTTATCTAGAGTTTACCCAGTTAACGTTGCCTTGTTCCGGGAGGACATGTGAATAATTGGGAAAACGTCCAATTCGTTGGTGAAAACAGGCTGGCTCCGCATGCCTACTTCTTCTCCTATGCCGACCATGCGCTGGCGGCCACCATGCAGCGCGAGCTGAGCCGCCGTTTTCTGGGCCTTAGCGGCCAGTGGCAGTTCCACTACTTCGACCACCCCCTGCAGGTGCCGGAGGCCTTCTATCACAGCCCCATGAGCGAGTGGGACCAGATCACCGTGCCCAACATGTGGCAGATGGAAGGACATGGTCAGCTGCAGTACACCGACGAAGGTTTTCCCTTCCCCATCGACGTACCTTTCGTGCCGACCAACAACCCCACCGGCGCCTATCAACGCAGCTTCACGCTGAGCCCGGCCTGGGACGGCGAACAGGTGATCATCAAGTTTGACGGAGTGGAGACCTACTTCGAGGTCTATGTGAACGGCCACTACGTCGGTTTCAGCAAGGGCAGTCGCCTCACCGCCGAGTTCGATATCAGTGCCTACGCCAATATTGGCGAGAACCTGCTGTCAGTGCGGGTGATGCAGTGGGCTGACTCCACCTATATCGAAGATCAGGATATGTGGTGGATGGCGGGGATCTTCCGCGACGTCTATCTGGTGGGCAAACCGGCCGCCCATGTGCAGGACTTCTTCATCCGCACTGTGCTGGCGGATGACAATCAGAGCGCTACCCTGAGCTGCGATATCCAGCTGGAAAACCTGGGGGCACCTGCCCGTGATCACCGTCTGGTCTGGTCGCTGCTGGATCAGGGCAGCGAGATCGCCAGCGGCTCGCTCGATCATCTCGCCATCGATGGCAAGTGTGATTGCCGCTTCACGCTGGATCTGGCCAACCCCCATCTGTGGAGCGCCGAAGACCCTTACCTCTACCAGCTGCAACTTTCCCTCTACAACGGTCAGGGCGAGCTGCTGGAGGTGATCCCGCAGCGGGTCGGGGTGCGTGAAATCAAGGTCAAGGATGGCCTCTTCTACGTCAACGGCCACTACCTCAAGCTGCACGGGGTGAACCGCCACGACAACGACCACCTCAAGAGCCGCGCGGTCGGCATGGACCGTGTTGAACGCGACATAGTGCTGATGAAGCAGCACAACCTCAACTCGGTACGCACCGCCCACTACCCGAACGACCCGCGCTTCTACGAGCTGTGCGATCAGTACGGTCTGTTCGTGATGGCGGAGACCGACGTGGAGACCCACGGCTTTGCCAACGTAGGCGATCTCAGCCGCATCACCGATGACCCCTTCTGGGAGCCGGTGTTCGTGGATCGCATCGAGCGCCACGTGCACGCCCAGAAGAACCATCCCTCCATCATCATCTGGTCGCTCGGCAATGAGTCCGGCTACGGCTGCAACATCAGAACCATGTACCAGCGCTGCAAGGCGATCGACCCGACCCGGCTGGTGCACTACGAAGAGGATCGCGATGCCGAGGTGGTGGATGTGGTCAGTACCATGTATTCCCGCGTCTCCCAGATGAACTGCTTCGGCGAGTTCCCGATGGAGAAGCCGCGTATTCTCTGCGAATACGCCCATGCCATGGGCAATGGCCCGGGTGGCCTGAGCGAATATCAGCAGGTGTTCGACCGTCATCCCCACATTCAGGGCCACTACATCTGGGAGTGGTGCGATCACGGCATTCTGGATCAGGACGAGCAGGGGCGCCCCGTTTACAAATACGGCGGCGACTACGGCGACTATCCCAACAACTACAACTTCTGCATGGATGGCCTCATCTATCCGGATCAGACCCCGGGGCCGGGCCTGCGCGAATACAAGCAGGTGATCTGCCCGGTCAAGGTGCGCGCGCTGGATCTGGCGAGCGGCCGGCTTGAGCTGGAAAACCGCTACTGGTTCTCCAATCTCGACGACATCCGCCTGCTGGTCGAGGTGAAGGCCGAAGGCGAACTGCTGGCCAGCCAGCAGATCCGGCTGGAAGGGGTGGCTCCCGGTGCCACCACTGAGTTGCAGCTTGAGCTGCCGTCCCTCGATGGGCGGGAAACCTTCGTCCAGCTGCGGGTCATCAAGGCCAGTGCCACCCGCTACAGCGCCGCGGAGCACGAGTTGGGCCAGTACCAGTTCCAGCTGAAAGAGTCGACTCGTCAGCTGCAGCCCTTTGCCAATCCCAACGCCACACCGTTGCATATCGCCGACGAGCGCCTCGACCTGACCCTGAGCGGCAGCGGCTTTGCCCTGCGCTTCTCGCGCCTCGATGGCAAGCTGGTGAGCTGGCAGCAGGATGGCAATGAGCTTATCGAGCACTCGCCGCGTCTCACCTTCTTCAAGCCGATGATCGACAACCACAAGCAGGAGTACGAGAGCCTGTGGCACCCGAACCACCTGCAGATCATGCAGGAGCACTTCCGCACGTTGAGCTGGCGTCAGCTGGGCGAGGCGGTCGAGGTAACGGTGGAGAGTCTGATCGCGCCGCCGGTGTTCGATTTCGGCATGCGTTGCCGCTACGTCTACACCCTGAGTCCGAACGGCCAGCTGCACGTGGCGCTGTCCGGTCAGCCCTACGGCGGCTATGACGACATCATTCCCAAGATCGGCTTCGAGCTGGGCATTCGTCAGGATCTCGACCGGGTGCACTACTACGGCATGGGGCCGGGCGAGAACTATCAGGACAGCCGCCAGAGCAACTGGATCGACAGTTTCCAGAGCTCGGTGGGCGAGATGTGGGAGCACTACCCCTTCCCGCAGGACAACGGCAACCGTCAACAGGTGCGCTGGGCGACATTGACCAACCGTCACGGCGCCGGTCTCTACGTGCGGCCCGATGCCCCCATCAACCTGAGCGTCTGGCCCTACAGCTGGGAGCATATCCACGCGGCGCAGCACATCAACGAGCTGGAGCCCTGTGGTTATCTCACCCTCAATCTGGATCACAAGGTGCTGGGACTCGGTTCCAACTCCTGGGGCTCCGAGGTGCTGGACTCCTGGCGGGTGCGCTTCGAGCCGTTCAGCTTCGGTCTGACCCTGCTGCCCATCGCCCGTGGCAACCTCAATCCGGCTGCGCTGGCCGGGCTCGATCTCACCATCAACGGCGGGAGGAACCTCGCATGATCACCCTGGACAACCTGACCCTGTTCAAAAACATCTACCGGGAGGGCAAGAAGTGGGGCCGCTGCGTGGAGGCCATCAACAACTTGCCGAACCTCAAGCCCGGCATCTGCCACTCCATCGGCGACTCCCTCACCTACCGCTTGCAGGAGGGGGCCAGCCCGGCCACCTCACTGTTCGAGGGGCAGCGCCGCTACTTCGACGTTCACTACTACCTGGAAGGGGTGGAGACGGTGGAGTGGGCTGCCAAGTCGGATCTGCGGGTCGAGCGGGCCTATGACGACACCACAGACCGCGAGTGGCTGGCTGGCGAGGTGCGTGAGCGCCAGCAGGTGGGCAACGGGCAGGTGGTGATCTTCGAGAACGACGAGGCGTACCGGTTCACAGGCGACAGCCCGGTGCGCAAGCTGATCATCAAGGTCACCGTCGAAGGCGGCTACTTCAAAAACAAATAACAAGCCGCCGGTTCTGCACTGACAAAGCCGGAAGGGCGGGGCTCACCCTACAAATCATGCCCCGCTCTTTCGCGAGATAACTACAGGTCTGGAGATGCACCATGTCTGATTCCAAACGCAATACGATAGGCAAGTTTGGTCTGCTGTCGCTCACCTTCGCGGCGGTATTCAGCTTCAACAACGTCATCAACAACAACATCGAAATCGGTCTGGCCTCGGCACCGATGTTCTTTCTGGCCACCATTTTTTACTTCATTCCGTTTTGCCTGATCATTGCGGAATTTGTGTCACTGAATAAGAACTCCGAAGCGGGGGTGTATGCCTGGGTGAAGAGTTCCCTCGGCGGTCGCTGGGCCTTTATCTCCGCCTACACCTACTGGTTCGTGAACCTTTTCTTCTTCACCTCCTTGCTGCCGCGGGTCATCGCCTACGCCTCCTATGCCTTCCTCGGCTACGAGTACATTCTCACCCCGGTGGCGACCACGGCCTTGAGCATGGTGCTGTTTGCCTTTGCCACCTACGTCTCCACCAACGGCGCCAAGATGCTGGGCCCCATCACTTCGGTGACCTCGTCCCTGATGCTGCTATTGACCCTCTCCTACACCCTGCTGGCGGGTGCGGCACTGGTGGGCGGCGTGCAGCCAGCCGACCCCATCACGGTAGAGGCCATGGTCCCCGATTTCAGCTGGGCCTTCCTCGGCATTACCACCTGGATCTTCATGGCAGCCGGTGGCGCCGAGTCGGTGGCGGTCTACGTCAATGACGTGAAGGGCGGCTCCAAGTCCTTCGTCAAGGTGATCATCGTCGCCGGGATCTTTATCGGCGTGCTCTACTCCATCGCGTCTCTGTTGATCAACGTGTTCGTCCACAGCGACACCCTGAAATATACCGGCGGCTCGGTACAGGTGTTCGAGGGGCTGGCAGCCTACTTCGGCCTGCCGGAGATCCTGATGAACCGCTTCGTCGGGCTGGTCTCCTTCACCGCCATGTTCGGTTCCCTGCTGATGTGGACCGCGACCCCGGTGAAGATCTTCTTCTCCGAGATCCCGGCCGGCATCTTCGGCAAGAAGACGGTCGAGCTGAACGAGAACGGCGTGCCTGCCCGTGCAGCCTGGATCCAGTACCTCATCGTGCTGCCGCTGATGGTGATCCCGACCCTGGGCTCCAACACAGCGCAGGATCTGATGAACACCGTCATCAACATGACCGCCGCCGCCTCCATGCTGCCGCCGCTGTTCATCATGCTGGCCTACCTCAATCTGCGGCTGAAGCTCGACCATCTGCCGCGGGATTTCAAGATGGGTTCGCGCACCACCGGCATCGCCGTGGTCTCGGTGCTGATAGCCATCTTCTCGGTGGGCTTCCTCGCCTCCACCTTCCCGACCGGCGCCGACATCATGACCATCGTCTTCTACAACGTCGGCGGGATCCTGATCTTCCTCGGCTTCGCCTGGTGGAAGTACAACCGATACGAGGCCTCCCTCAGTGCCGAGGCGCGTGCGAAAGAGGCCCAGCCGGCGGCGCAGGCGGTCATCCAGCCGTCATGAGCACTGCATTGACTCCCCATCAAGCCGGGTGGCTGTTGGCCACCCGCAAACCGTTGAACCAGAAAAGGAAAAGAGCATGAGCGAGACGATCGAGTTTGCCGAATTCAAGCGGGTCGAGATGAAGGTGGGCAAGGTGCTGGAGGTGGTGCGCCACCCCGGTGCCGACAAACTCTATATCGTCCAGATCGACGTGGGTGGCGAGCGGCCACTGCAGACCGTCACCAGTCTGGTGCCTTACTACAGCGAAGATGAGCTGATGGGCAGCGAGGTGGTGGTGCTGACCAACCTCAAGCCCACCAGGATGCGCGGCGAGCGCTCCGAATGCATGTTGCTCTGCGCCGAGACCCCGGATGAGAGCCAGAGCGTGCTGTTGCAACCGCGGGTGCCGATGGCGCCGGGCACCCCGATCGTCTGAACGGGATTGCGAGCCGGTGCGGTGAGATTGCACCGGTTTACCAACGAGGCCGTCCAAGCGGCCCGATCATAACAAGAGAGTAAAGCGCAGGGCCGACAGACCCTTGCCGAACACATCACAGAGTCACAGCGTTACCCGCAGGGAGCGCGAGTCCACTGGAGGACACCATGTCTGAATCCGTACGCGGCACCATAGGCAAGTTTGCCCTGTTGTCGATGACCTTTGCCGCCGTGTTCAACGTGCGCAACATCGTCAACAACAACATCGAGCTGGGGCTCAGCTCCGCCCCCATCTTCCTGCTGGCGACCCTGGTCTACTTCATCCCGTTCGTCTTCATCATCGCCGAGTTTGTCTCGGCCAACAAAAACTCCGAGTCGGGGATGTACGACTGGCTTAAAAAACCGCTCGGCACCCGGATGGCCTATCTGGGCTCGTTTCTCTACTGGTTCGTGAACCTGTTCTGGTTCGTTTCCCTGCTGCCCAATGTCATCGCCTACGCCTCCTACGCCATGTTGGGCTATGAGTACAGCTTCTCGCCCATGGTCACCTCGGTCATCTCCATCGTGCTGTTTGCGGCGGCGACCCACATCTCCACCAAGGGGGCGAGCTGGCTCGGCAAGATTGCCGAGATCGTGGCCTACGGCGTGTTTGCCCTGTTCGCCATCTATGTGCTGGGCGCCCTGATGGCTCTGAGTGGCGATCATGTGCCGGCCCAGCCCATCACCCTGGAAGCCATGACTCCCACCATCAACTGGGCGACGCTCGGTATCATGTGCTGGATCTTCCAGGCGGCGGGCGGTGCCGAAACGGCGGCGGCCTACCTCAATGACGTGAAGGGCGGCCAGAAGTCCTTCATCAAGGTGATCATCAGTGCCGGCATCGTCATCGGTGCCATGTATGCGGTCGGTTCCCTGCTGGTGAACGTGTTCGTGCCGCGCGAGAGCCTCACCTATGCCGGTGGCATGGTGGAGATCTTCACCGGCATGGCGCAGTACTTCCAGCTGTCGGAGGCGCTGGTGGGCCGCTTCGTCGGCGTGGTGCTGTTCATCGCCATGTTCGGCTCCATGATGATGTGGACCTCGGCGCCGGTGAAGATCCACTTCTCCGAGATCCCGCAGGGGGTTTACGGCGAGAAGACCACCCAGCTCAACGAGCACGGCGTGCCGGTGCGTGCCGCCTGGTGGCAGTTTGTCTTCGTGTTCGTGATGCTGGTGGTCAACGGGTTCGGCTCCGAGTCGGTGCAGCAGATGATGAACACCGCCATCAATCTCACTGCAGGGACTGCCATGCTGCCGCCGATCTTCATCATGGTGGCCTACTTCGTGTTCCGCTGGAAACATGACGACACCCCGCGCGAGTTCCGCATGGGATCGCGCACCTTCGGGATGGCGGTGGTGTCGGTGCTGATCGCCATCTTCGTGGTGAGCATGAGCGCCTCCGCCTTCCCGAGCGGGGTAGATCTGGTGCGCGCCTTCTTCATCAATGTCTTCATGACCGCGGTTTTCTCGGCGCTGGCCTACTGGTGGATCTCCCGCTTCGAGAAGCGCCAAGCCCGCAAGCAGGCCACCGGCACAGCCGGCGGCAAGCTGGCCAAGCAGAGTTGAAGCACAAGGCTGGCCGGATCCGGTGGCCAGCCGGGCTTGCTTAATTTCCGGCAGATAAAGAGGGGTCGCTCAACTTTGCGCCTTCCGTTTATCGGGGTAAGCTGGGGATTCGTTTCAACAGGAGCTGTGCCACAGCTCCTGTTGTGTTTCCTGTCGTCCCCGATCACCGGCCCCGCGCGGGGACGGGATCTGCTTTCACCGGAGACCGCTCGTGCGTCTGGATCCCTTTACCTCTGTACTGATTGTGGTGGTCGCGCTGGCCTCCTTCTTCCCCTGCGAGGGGCAGGTGGCCGTCTGGTTCGGTCTGCTGACCAAGCTGGCGGTGGCGCTGCTGTTCTTCATGCATGGCGCCAAGCTGTCGCGCCAGAACCTGCTGGCGGGCCTCGGCCACTGGCGGCTGCACCTGGTGGTGATGGCCAGCACCTTCGTGCTGTTCCCGCTGCTGGGGCTGCTGCTCACGCCGCTGGTGCCCCACTGGCTGAGCCCGGCCATCTACCTCGGTTTCCTCTACCTCTGTGCCCTGCCCGCCACCGTGCAGTCGGCCATCGCCTTCACCTCCATGGCTGGCGGCAATGTGTCGGCGGCGGTGTGCAGCGCCTCGGCCTCTAGCATCCTCGGCATCTTCCTCTCGCCGGTGCTGGTGGGGCTGATGATCAATGTGCAGGGGGAGGGGGTCGATACCTGGCACTCCATTCAGGCCATCATGGTGCAGCTGATGCTGCCGTTCGTGGTGGGCCACCTGTCGCGCCCGCTCATCGGCCGTTGGGTCGACAGCCACCGGCCGCTCATTGGCAAGCTGGACCAGAGCTCCATCCTGCTGGTGGTCTATGTGGCCTTCAGCGAGGCGGTGGTGCAGGGGATCTGGCATCAAGTAGGCTGGTACGATCTGGCCAGTATCGTGCTGCTGAGCTGTGTGCTGCTGGCACTGGTGCTGGGCTGGAACATCTGGATCAGCCGCCGCCTCGGCTTCAACAGGGCGGATGAGATCACCATCGTCTTCTGCGGCTCCAAGAAGAGCCTGGCCAACGGGGTGCCGATGGCCAACGTCATGTTCCCGGCCGCTAGCGTCGGGGTCATGGTGCTGCCGCTGATGATCTTCCACCAGATCCAGCTGATGGTGTGCGCCGTGCTGGCCCGTCGCTACCGCGAGCAGGAGGCCGCGCCCCAGGTTCAACAAGGGTAAGCGGTCCGGATAAAAAAGAGGGAGGCCATGGGCCTCCCTCTTTCGTTTGTCGCCTCGTCAGCGTTTGCGCCAGACGGTGAGCTGGGCCACCGTGTGCTGGTACTTGCGGGCGGTCTCGCGGATGACGAAGGGGACGTCCCGCGGGGGCATCTGCTCCTCGAACTCCGCCGCCAGCAGCCGCTGCAGCGCCTGATAGGTGCCGAGGGCCTCGCCGTTCTCGCGCACACCGCCGAGCCAGTTGGCCTTGGGGGTGTAGTCGGTCAGCCAGGTGTAGGGGCTGGTGAGCACCAGCAGGCCGCCGCTGCGAAGGCGCGGAGCAATGTCCCGCAGGAAGCGGGCGGGTTCCCGCAGCCGGTCGATCAGATTGGAGGCGAGCACCAGGTCGTAGTCGCCGTACCTGGGCTTGAGGTTGCAGGCATCCCCCTGGCTGAAGTGGACCCGCTCGCTCTGCTGGCGGCCGAGCTCATGGCGGGAGAGCCGCGCCTCGCAATACTCCACCAGCTCCCCTTCCACCGGCACCGCGTAGCGGAAGCTGTCCTGGCTGGCGAGCGCCAGCGCCACGTCGATGAAGCGGGCCGAGTAGTCGACCCCGTCCACGTGGGCGAAGTGGCGCGCCAGTTCGAAGCTGGCACGGCCGGTGGCGCAGCCGATGTCGAGCGCCCGCTCATGGCGGCGGCACAGCTCGCTGGCCAGGCCGGCCAGGGTCTGGGCGTAGTTGGCGACCCCGAAGTGGGTCGGTCCGTACTGGAAGTCGAGATACTGAGCGACCAGCGTGTCGGTTTCATAGGGATTCACGATAACGGGTTCCTGATAACGGGAGACCAGATAGCGGAAACCCGCATGCTGGAAGAAGTGACGGCGGAAGGCGTAGCGGGAGGACTTGAGCGCCTCGTTGCCGGTACTGATCCAGCTGCCCCCCTTGATCAGGGTGTGCTTGCCGTCGAAGGTGGGGGTGGAGAAGTCGTCGTAGAGGGGATGCACCTTGAACCCCTCGAAGCCGTCAATGGCGGTGCTGGTCCATTGCCAGACGTTGCCCACCAGATCGAAGAAGCTGCCCTGCGGGCAGGCATCCACCGGACAGGACGATGCGAAGCGGGCCAGGTTGATGTTGCCGGGTGCCTCGATCCAGTCCGGCTGATCGCCGGCCAGCTGTTCGCGCAGCCGCATCCACTCCGCCTCGCTCGGCAACTGGACGGGCAGGCCGGTCTGGGCCGCCTGCCAGCGGCAGAAGGCGGCAGCCTCCAGCTGGTTGACCTCCACCGGCCAGTCCCAGGGCATAGGGACCTGCTCGGTCATCTGCCGCAGTTGCAGTTGCTCGGGTTCGAGGGGGTCGCCGACCCAGAAGGTGGGCATGCGGGCCTTGGCATACTGGCGCCAACCCCAGCCTTCGTCATCCCACCAGGCGCGGGTCTGGTAGCCACCCGCCTGCACGAAGTCGAAAAATTCTGCGTTGCTCACCAGCATGCGGCTGGCCTGGAAGGGGGCCAGTTCGATGTGGCGCTCGCCGTATTCGTTGTCCCAGCCGTAGGTGGCGTCCTGTTTGCCGAGCCGCACCCGGCCACCGGCGACCGGCAGCAGGCTGTTGGCGGGCACCTCGTCACGGCGATGGCGCGCCTCGGGGCAGACCGGCCACCGGGGCTGGCTGCGCACCCAGGCCAGCGGCAGCTGGCGGATCAGCACGCTGGAGGTCTCGAGATGGATGCGCTCGTGCTCTATCCCCATCAATATGACCCAGGCCGGGCTCTGCCAATGGATGGGCAGCTCGATCGGCATCCGCTCGATGAAATCACACACCAGGGCGCGCACCCGGCCGCGATAGTCGCGCAGCTCGCTGACGGAGGGCCAGTCGTAGTGGGTTTCATCGAGATCGTCCCAGCTCATCTCGTCCACCCCGATGGCGACCATGGCCTCGATGCGGGCATCGAGCCGACCCTCGATGAGGCGGGCCGCCAGCAGCTTGTTGATGAAGAAGGCGGCGGTGTGGCCGTAGTAGAAAATGAGCGGGTGGCGCAGGGGGATCGCCTTGTCAAACCAGGCCCGCTCGTCGGCCAGACAGTCGAACAGCGAGTCGTAGAGATCGAAGGTCTGGCAGAAGTAGGCGAGCAGCTCGCGGCGCTTGTGTTCGGGATCGCTGCCGGTCAGCTGCGGGGTACGGGTCGGTTCCGGCAGGCCGGTGGCGGTGGAATAGAGAAGAGTGGCTTGGGTCACGCTCTGACTCCTTGTTGGCAGTGAAGACTGACAAGACAGTGGTAATGGCATTACCGCAATGGAGAGCTTTGTACGCACAAGGTACCACTATTGGCTCAACAGACCGGCTCGGCAACCAAAAACTTCCACGGCTTGTCAGCATAGCGACCCCGTGAACGGCTCGCCAATCGGCCGTTCGCCTGCCCGTTCGGGGATGGTCAGATTCGCCAGTTTATGGTCTGAATGACTCTCCACTTGTTGTGCTCATGTGGCGTAAAAATAGATATTTTCTTTTAAATCATGCAGTTGATTAACTGGCGCAGGCTTTGCAATGGATGCTGACCAAGGGGCCACGACTGGCCAATACACAATGAGGAGAGTGGCGATGAAATGGATGATGGGCGTGGTGCTGGCGGTCGGGCTCAGCGGGTGCAGCTGGCTGGATGATACCCGGGTGAGCGGGGCGGGGGCCGTGATCGAACAGCAGCACGGGGTGGGCCGGCAGGTGACCCGGGTGCTGGCCGGGGTACCTGCCAGTGTTCATCTGGTGGCCGGCGAGCCGCGCGGATTGCGCATCCGCGGGCAGGAGAACCTGTTGCCCTACCTGGTGCTGAGCGAGCGGGGCGACAAGCTGGAGATCGAGGTGAAGGACGGTTACCGGCTCGATCCGACCGAGCCGCTGGAGATCACCATCACCCTGCCTGCGCTCCATGAGCTGGCACTGGCAGGGGTCGCCAACGGCGAGCTGCGCGGCTTCAAGGGGGAGGCGCTGGTGCTGTCGGTGGCCGGGGTCGGTGACATCGTCGCCGACGGGCTCGAGCTGGATCGGCTGGAGGGCAACATCGCGGGCGCAGGCAGCCTGGATCTGGGGAACAGCACGGCCAGGGCCATCGAGCTCAACATCGCCGGCTCGGGGGATGTGTTGGGGGCCGAGCTGAAGGGGCGCGAGGTGGAGGTCAATATCGCCGGCAGCGGCGACGTGGAGGTTCGGGCCCAGGAGCGGCTCAAGGTGGGCATCGCCGGCTCGGGCTCGGTCAGCTACTGGGGCGATCCCGTGCTGCAGAGCGAGATCGCCGGCTCCGGCGAGGTGAGCCGGCAGGGCAGCTGACTAGTTTTGTCCACCGACCAGAAAAAACAGGCCCGTCACGGGCCTGTTTCGATCAGAGGTGGCGAGCGTGAAAGCGCAGGTGCGCCTCGATGAAGCTCGCCACGAAGTAGTAGCTGTGATCGTACCCGGGGTGGCGGTTGAGCTCCAGCGGCCACTCCTTGCCGGCGGCCGCATCGGCCAGGGCGTCGATGTGCAGCTGTTCGGCCAGGAAGGGATCGTCCAGCCCCACGTCCACCAGGGTCGGTAGCGGCGTCACCGGGTGGTGGCGCAGCAGCTGGCAGGCGTCCCACTCCTGCCACAGCAAGGGGTTGTTGCCGAGGTAGGCGCCAAGCGCCTTCTGGCCCCAGGGGCAGCGGCTCGGGTGGCTGATGGGGCTGAAGGCCGACACCGAGCGGTAGCGACCTGGCTCGCGCAGGGCGGCGATAAGCGCCCCGTGGCCACCCATGGAGTGGCCGCTGATGGCGCGCTTCGTCGAGACCGGGAAGTGGGTCTCGATGAGCTCGGGCAGCTCGCGGGTGACGTAGTCGTACATCTGGTAGTGATCGCGCCAGGGATGCTGGGTGGCGTTGACGTAGAAGCCGGCGCCCATGCCGAGATCGTAACCGGGGTCGTCCGCCACGTCTTCGCCGCGTGGGCTGGTGTCCGGTGCCACCAGGGCGATGCCGAGCTCGGCGGCGATGCGCTGGGCGCCCGCCTTCTGCATGAAGTTTTCATCGGTGCAGGTGAGGCCGGAGAGCCAGTAGAGCACGGGCACCTTCTGGCCGGTGAGGGCCTGGGGCGGCAAATAGATGGCGAAGCGCATCTCGCAACCCAGCATCTCGGAGGCGTGGCTGTAGCGCTTGTGCCAGCCGCCGAAGCTCTTGTTGCTGCTGATTATGTCCAGATTCATCGGGGGAACTCCTGCACCCCGCCCACGATGGCGGGCGGGGTGATCATGCTCAGTAGTGGATGACGCTGCGGATGCTCTTGCCTTCGTGCATCAGATCGAACGCCTCGTTGATCTGCTCAAGGCCCATGGTGTGGGTGATGAAGTCGTCCAGCTTGAACTCGCCCTGCATGTAGCGCTGCACGTAGCTCGGCAGTTCGCTGCGACCGCGCACGCCGCCGAAGGCGCTGCCGCGCCAGACCCGGCCGGTGACCAGCTGGAACGGACGGGTGCTGATCTCCTGGCCGGCGCCGGCCACGCCAATGATGACCGACTCGCCCCAGCCCTTGTGGCAGCACTCGAGCGCTGCACGCATCACCTTGACGTTGCCGATGCACTCGAACGAGAAGTCGACGCCGCCGTCGGTGAGCTCGACGATCACCTCCTGGATGGGCTTGTCGTAGTCGTTCGGGTTGATGCAGTCGGTGGCGCCCAGCTTGCGAGCCAGTTCGAACTTGCTCTCGTTGATGTCGATGGCGATGATGCGGCCGGCCTTGGCCAGGCGAGCGCCGATCACGGCGGAGAGGCCGATGCCACCCAGCCCGAAGATGGCGACGCTCTCACCCTCTTTCACCTTGGCGGTGTTCATCACGGCACCGATGCCGGTGGTGACGCCGCAGCCGAGCAGGCAGACCTCTTCCAGCGGGGCGGCCGGGTCCACCTTGGCGATGGAGATCTCGGGCAGCACCGTGTATTCGCTGAAGGTGGAGGTGCCCATGTAGTGATAGATGGGCTGGCCATCCTTGGAGAAGCGGGTGGTGCCGTCCGGCATCAGCCCCTTGCCCTGGGTGGCGCGGATCTTCTGGCACAGGTTGGTCTTGCCGGATTTGCAGAACTTGCACTCGCCGCACTCGGGGGTGTAGAGCGGGATCACGTGATCGCCTACCTTGACGCTGGTGACGCCCTCGCCGACGGATTCGACGATACCGCCCCCCTCGTGGCCGAGGATGCAGGGGAAGACCCCTTCCGGATCTTCACCGGAGAGGGTGAAGGCATCGGTGTGGCAGACGCCGGTGGCGACGATGCGCACCCGCACTTCGCCCGCCTGGGGCGGCATGACCTCGACTTCTTCGATGGAGAGGGGCTGGCCCGGGCCCCAGGCGATGGCGGCCTTACACTTGATGCTTTGAACCTGTGCCATGACGGATGTCCTTATTGTTGAGCAGGGTGAGGAGAATGGGTTCGGACATCCAGTGTAGTTTCCCGCTTATTTGGTGATAATAAGGCGAAATCTGAAATCACTTTTACAGACAGGTAATAATGTTCGGCTGGGAAGGGATCTGTGAATTTGTCAGCGTGGCGGAGCAGGGGGGCTTTACCCCGGCGGCGCGCAAGCTGGGGGTGTCGGTGGCGCAAGTCAGCCGGCAGGTGGCACAGCTGGAGGATCGGCTGCAGGCCAAGCTGCTGCTGCGCACCACCCGCCAGGTGCGGCTCACCGAGCTCGGCGAGATCTACTATCGCCACTGTCGCCAGCTGCTGGACAACCTCTACGAGGCGGAGCTGGCGGTGGGGCGTCATCAGGCGGTGCCGCAGGGCACTCTGCGCATCACAGCTCCGGTCTCCTACGGTGAGAGTCGCATCGCCCCACTGGTGAACGACTTCATGGTGCGTTTTCCCCAGCTGGAGGTGACCCTCAACCTCACCAACCAGCTGCTGGATCTGGTGCACGAAGGCTACGATCTGGCGCTGCGACTCGGCCACCTCAAGGACTCCAGCCTGGTGGCGCGCAAGCTGGCGCAACGGGTACCCTATGTGTGCGCCTCGCCCGCCTACACCGCCCGCCACGGCATGCCCAACAGTCTCTCCGAGCTCACCCGCCACACCTGCCTGGTGGGCAACAGCGACGAGTGGCACTTCACCCTGGATGGCCGTCCCCACAGAGTGCGGGTGCACGGTCTGCTGCACTGCAACAGCGGCCACGCCCTGCTGGATGCGGCGCTCAAGGGGATCGGCATCATCCAGCTGCCGGACTACTACGTGAGCGACCACCTGGCCCAAGGCGAGCTTATCGAGCTGCTGCCGGAGCTGCGGGCGCCGGCGGAGGGGATCTGGGCCCTCTATCCCCACAACCGCCATCTCTCTCCCAAGGTGCGGCTGCTGGTGGACTATCTGGCGGAGCGGCTGAGCGATCCCCTTCAGCCTGCGCTGGTGCGCCCCGTCGGCTGACTTCGCTCAATAAAAAAGGCCCGCATGTGCGGGCCTTTTGCATGGCATGAAGGGCGGGACTATTCCCGCTCCTTGACGTAGGGGGTGCCGAGCGCCTTGGGTGCCACCGCCTTGCCGATGAAGCCGGCCAGCAGGAACACGGTCAGGATGTAGGGCAGTGCCTCGATGGCCTGTACCGGGATCGGGAAACCACCGATGCTGACCCCTTGCAGCCGGATGGCGACCGCATCGAGGAAGCCGAACAGCAGGCAGGCCGCCATGGCGTTCCAGGGGCGCCACTTGCCAAACACCAGCGCCGCCAGCGCCATGAAGCCCTTGCCGGCGCTCATGTTGGGGATGAACTGGGCGGTCTGGGCCACCGCCAGGTAGGTGCCGCCGATGCCGGCCAGCAGGCCGCCGATGATGAGCGCGGTGTAGCGCATGCGCACCACAGAGATACCGGCGGTGTCGACTGCTGCCGGGGCCTCGCCTACCGCCCGCAGGCGCAGGCCGAAGCGGGTACGGAACAGCACCCACCAGGCCAGCGGTACGGCGGCAAACGCCACGTACTCCAGCAGGGAGTGGCCGCTCAGCAGCTCGCTGTAGAGCTGGCCGATGACCGGCACGTCATACAGCTCCTTGGCATAGGGCAGGTCGATGGGGGCGAAGCGGGCCGCGCCGGACAGTGCCGGGGTCTGGCCGCCCTGATCGAACCAGTAACGGCCCAGGGTGACGGTCAGGCCGGCCGCCAGGATGTTGATGGCCATGCCGCTCACCACCTGATCACCGCGGTGGGTGATGGTGGCAAAGCCGTGCATCAGGGCGAACAGGATGGAGACGCCCACCCCGGCACCCAGCCCAATCCAGGCAGAGCCGGAGACGGCTGCCGCCGCCGCACTGGCGAACGCCGCCGCCAGCAGCTTGCCCTCCAGGGCGATGTTGACCACCCCGGAGCGCTCGCAGAACATGCCGGCCATGGCGGCCAGGATCAGCGGTGGCGCGGTGCGGATGGTGGCATCCAGCATCAGGATCAGAATTTCGAACATGATCAGGCCCCCTTAACTTGCGCAGAGCGGTTGGCAAACGCCAGATAGAGCTGCTCGATGCGCGGACGCATCATGTGCTCAAGGGCGCCACAGAACAGGATCACCAGACCCTGCAACACCACCACTATGTTGCGGTCCACCCCGAACTCGAAGCTGAGCTCGGCGCCACCCTGATAGAGGAAGCCGAACAACAGGCTGGCGATGATGACGCCGACTGGGTGGTTGCGCCCCATCAGCGCCACCGCGATGCCGGTGAAGCCGAAGCCTTCCACGAAGTTGAGCTTGATCTGGTGCAGTTCACCCTGCAGCACGTTGAGGGCGAAGAAGCCCGACAGCATGCCGGAGATCACCATGGCCAGGATCACCACCTTGGGATAGGAGATGCCGGCATAGGCGGACGCACTCTGGCTGGCGCCGACCGAGCGGATCTCGTAGCCCCAGCGGGTATGCCAGATGAAGATCCACACCAGGGCCGCGCAGAGCAGTGCCCAGAAGAAGCTGATGTTGAGCGGGCTGTTCGACATCTCCATGCCGAATGCCCCCGCCAGTTCGCTCATCTTCGGCAGCCAGCTCGCCTCGGCGAACACCTTGCTCTCGGTGGCCATGGAGCCCGCCGGCTTGAACACCTCGACCAGCAGGTAGGCCATCAGGGAGGCGGCGATGAAGTTGAACATGATGGTGGTGATGACGATGTGGCTGCCGCGCTTGGCTTGCAGCCAGGCCGGGATGAAGGCCCAGGCCGCGCCGAACAGGCCGCCGGCGATGATGGCCAGCGGCAGCAGCAGGGCGAACGGCAGGGAGTCACCCAGCAGCAGACAGACCAGACCGACGCCGAGGCCGCCGATATAGGCCTGCCCCTCGCCACCGATGTTGAACAGGCCGGCGTGGAAGGCCACCGCCACCGACAGACCGGTAAAGATGAAGCCGGTCGCGTAGTAGAGGGTGAAACCGACCCCTTCACCGGTGCCGAAGGCGCCGTACCACATGATCTCGGCGGCATCGACCGGGTTGATGTCGAGGTAATAGAACAGGATGGCCGACACCAGGAAGGCCAGCAGGATGTTGACCGCGGGCAGTACGCCCACGGAGATCCAGGCAGGGATACGTGCTTGGCTCATGGGCGAGCCTCCTTGGCAATCTGGTCGGTGACGGGGGTGTTGACCATCAGCAGGCCGAATCCGTTACAAGTGGCTGTGACCTTCATGATGTGGCTCCTTGTGATTGGCTGGCCGCCACGTCGTCAGGAACTATGTTCGCCATCATCAGACCGATAGTGCGCTCATCCGCCTTGGCTGCATCCAGCTCACCGACGATGCGACCGTCGGCGATGACCAGGATACGGTCAGAGAGGCTCATGATCTCGTCCAGCTCCACCGATACCAGCAGCACGGCTTTGCCCTTGTCGCGCATGGCGATGATCTGCTGGTGGATGTACTCGATGGCGCCGATGTCGACCCCGCGGGTCGGCTGGCCGATCAGCAGCACATCCGGGTCCTGCTCCACTTCCCGGGCGATCACCAGCTTCTGCTGGTTGCCGCCGGAGAAGTTGGCGGTCTTGTGCTCGGGGTGGGGCGGGCGCACGTCCCACTTGTCCATCTTGGCCTGGCAATCCTGCAGGATCGCCTCTTTGTTCTGCAGCCAGCCCTTGTTGTACTGGGGACGGCGGTGATAGCCGAGGATGAAGGCCTCTTTCGCCTCGAAGCGGTTGATGAGACCCATCTTGTGTCTGTCTTCCGGCACGTGGCCGAGACCGAAGTTGCGCACCCGCTCCGGGTCGGCCGGGTGGCTCACGCTCACTTCGTGGGCCTGGCCGCCACCGGTGATGGTGAAGCTGCCCTTGCTGGGCTTGAGGATGCCACCGAGCAGGCTGAGCAGCTCGGACTGGCCGTTGCCGGAGACGCCGGCGATGCCGACCACTTCACCGGCCCGCACCTCGAAGCTGACGGATTTGACCCGCTCCACCCTGGCGTCGTCCACATAGCTGAGGCCATCGACCTTGAGCTTGGCGTCGCCCGGCTGGGTCGGCCCCTTGTCGACCTTGAGGCGCACCTTGCGGCCCACCATCAGTTCGGCCAGCTGCTCCTTGTCGGTATCCTTGGTGGCGACGTGGGCCACCATTTCACCCCGGCGCATGATGGAGACCTGATCCGTGATGGCCAGGATCTCGCGCAGCTTGTGGGTGATGAGGATGATGGTGGCGCCCTGATCGCGCAGCTTCTTGAGCACCTCGAACAGGTGATCCGCCTCTTGCGGGGTCAGTACCCCGGTCGGCTCGTCCAGGATCAGGATGCGGGCGCCGCGATAGAGCGCCTTGAGGATCTCGACCCGCTGTTGCAGGCCCACCGGCAGATCCTCGACCTTCTCGTGCAGCGGCACTTCGAGACCATAGTCCCGTGCCAGCTCGCCCAGCAGCTTTTCGGCCGCCGCCAGGCTCTTGCCCAGGTGCCAGCCGTTTTCCGCGCCGAGAATGACGTTTTCCAAAACCGTGAAGTTGTTCACCAGCATGAAGTGCTGGTGCACCATGCCCACGCCTGCGGCAATCGCATCTTGTGAGCCATGGGGTTTGAACGGGTTGCCGTCGATGAACATCTCGCCTTTGTCGGCGTGGTAGAAACCGTAGATGATGCTCATCAGGGTCGACTTGCCGGCGCCATTTTCGCCGACGATACCGTGAATGCTGCCTTTACGAACCTTAAGGTCGATCTGCTTGTTGGCGTACACTTCGCCAAACCGCTTATCGATACCCCTTAATTCGATGGCATAGCGATCTGTCTGGTCCATGATGCAGTCCTTGCGGGTCATGAAAAGAGACTAAAAACCGGCCCGTGCGGGCCGGTCGTTGGGTTGAGAGTAGTAGCGGTTACTCAGTATTTGCAGGTGCTGTCGCTCATGTAGTCGTGCACCTTGACCTTGCCGGAGATGATTTCGGCCTTGATGGCGTCCACCTTGGCTTTCATCTCGGGGGTGATCAGCTTCTCGTTGTCTTTGTCGAGTGCCCAATCCACACCACCCTCGGCCAGGCCCAGGTTCTTGATACCCGGTTTCCAGGTGCCCTTGGCGGCGTCATCCCAGGTCTGGTAGGCGGCCAGGCCAACCGACTTGACCATGGAAGTCAGCATGGTGCCCGGTTGCAGGTGGTTCTGGTTGGAATCCACGCCGATGGCCAGCTTGCCTTCGTCCTTGGCGGCCTGGTAAACACCGATGCCGGTACCGCCGGCGGCGGCATAGACTACGTCGGCGCCCTTGGCGAACTGGGACTTGGCCAGTTCTGCACCCTTGGCCGGGTCAGCAAACGCCGCCGGGGTGGAGCCGGTCATGTTCTGGAACACTTCGATCTTCGGATTGACGTACTTGGCACCCTGCTCGTAGCCGCACTCGAACTTGCGGATCAGCGGGATGTCCATGCCGCCCACGAAGCCGACCTTGCCGGTCTTGGAGGCGATGGCAGCCAGGGCGCCCACCAGGAAGGAACCTTCATGCTCCTTGAAGATGACGGACTGGACGTTCGGCTTGTCGACCACCATGTCGATGATGGTGAACTGGGTTTTCGGGAATTCGGTCGCTACTTTCTCTACCGCGGAACCCATGTTGAAGCCGACGGCAACGATCGGGCCGTTACCACGGCTGGCCAGACGACGCAGACCCTGCTCACGCTGGGCTTCGTTCTGGGGTTCGAACTCCTTGACCTTGACGCCTTTGTCTTTGTTGTAGACCTCGACGCCATTGCGGAACACGGCTTCGTTGAACGATTTGTCGAATTTGCCTGCGGTGTCGTAGATGACGGCGGGCTGGGAGGCTGCCTGAGCAGAAAGGGCAGCGAGAGTGAGGGCGGCAACGGTGGCCAGCTTGAGCACTTTAGTCACGATCGTATCCTTGATTGTTATGTGAGGGTCCACAACCTGCCGGGGCAGGCCATAAAGCACGCTGGCTAACTGTAAGTGAGCCACGGTGTGGGTCAAGGAGATCATAAAGGAAAAACGTTTGCGTTAACGGTTTGAAATATAAGCAAATCGCTTTATAAGTGGTTGTTTTGATGCCTGTTTTCAGATTTAAATTCTGTGAATAATTAGCTCCAAATGACATTTCTGTTTGTATTCATAAGGTTATAAGCAAGCGTTTTCTTCAAATTGTACAAAAAGTGGCTTCCAATGGTGCCGGCTGATGGATTTTTCCCAGTTGGAACGCGTCATCCTCGGTGGCAAGCAATCGGCTTGCAGCGATCACCGACAAGCCGATTTGGTCTGTGGCGCCGCAGGTCGTATAATCCCCGCCTGTATAAATAAACAGGAGTGGTGATGGACGTTTCAACCCTGCTCGACGGGCTCAATGACAAGCAAAGAGACGCGGTGGCGGCCCCTCGTTGCAACCTGCTGGTGCTGGCCGGTGCCGGTTCGGGCAAGACCCGGGTGCTGGTGCACCGTATCGCCTGGCTGATGCAGGTGGAACGCTGTTCACCCTTCTCCATCATCGCGGTGACCTTTACCAACAAGGCGGCGGCCGAGATGCGCGGCCGGGTCGAGAAAGTGATCGGTGACGGCGTGCGCGGCATGTGGATCGGCACCTTCCACGGTATCGCCCACCGCCTGCTGCGGGCCCACCATCTGGATGCGGGGCTGCCGCAGGATTTCCAGATCCTCGACTCCGACGACCAGTACCGCCTCATTCGCCGGGTGCTCAAGGCGCTCAACCTCGACGAGAAGCACTGGGCCCCGCGCGCCGTGATGGGCTATATCAACGGCAAGAAGGACGAGGGGCTGCGCCCCGGCGACATCGACCTCTACGGCGACCCCGTCACCCGCACCTATCAGCAGATCTACAAGACCTATCAGGAGACCTGCGATCGCTCCGGGCTGGTGGACTTTGCCGAGCTGCTGCTGCGCGCCCACGAGCTGTGGCTCAACAAGCCGCACATCCTCGAGCACTACCGCGACCGCTTCCAGAACATCCTGGTGGACGAGTTCCAGGATACCAACGGCATCCAGTACGCCTGGCTGCGCATGCTGGCCGGCGACAGCGGCAAGGTGATGATCGTCGGCGACGATGACCAGTCCATCTACGGCTGGCGCGGCGCCAAGATCGAGAACATCCAGCGCTTCCTGACCGACTATCAGGGGGCCGAGACCATTCGCCTCGAGCAGAACTACCGCTCCACCGCCAATATCCTGAAAGCTGCCAACTGCGTTATCGCCAACAACGCCGAGCGCCTTGGCAAGGAGCTGTGGACCGAGGGCGCCGAGGGCGAGCCAATTTCGCTCTACGCCGCCTTCAACGAGGTGGACGAGGCGCGCTTCGTGGTCGGCCGCCTCAAGGACTGGAAAGAGAAGGGTGGTTTGCTCGCCGACTGTGCCATCCTCTATCGCTCCAACGCCCAGTCCCGGGTGCTGGAAGAGGCGCTGATGCAGGACGCCATGCCTTATCGCATCTACGGCGGCCTGCGCTTCTTCGAGCGGCAGGAGATCAAGGATGCCATGGCCTACCTGCGGCTTATCAACAACCGTGGCGACGACGCCAGCTTCGAGCGGGTAGTCAACACTCCGACCCGCGGCATCGGCGATCGCACCCTCGAAATCCTGCGCAATAACGCTCGCGATCAGGGCCAGAACCTGTGGCAGTCCGCCAAGACGCTACTGAACGACAAGGTGCTGACCGGCCGCGCCGGCAACGCGGTGCGTGGCTTCGTGGATCTGATCGATGCGCTGGAGGAGCAGGTCTCCCTGCTGCCGCTGCACCAGCAGGCGGACATCGCCATCCAGAACTCCGGCCTCAAGGCCATGTATCTGGCGGAAAAAGGCGAGAAATCCCAGGCGCGGGTAGAGAACCTGGACGAACTGGTCACCGCCTGCCGCCAGTACCAGCGCCCGGACGAGCTGGAAGACATGAGCGATCTCTCCGCCTTCCTCGCCCACGCGGCGCTGGAATCCGGCGAGAATCAGGCGGACGAATATGCCGACGCGGTGCAGCTGATGACGCTGCACAGCGCCAAGGGGCTGGAGTTCCCGCTGGTGCTGCTGGTCGGCGTCGAAGAAGGGATGTTCCCCAGCCAGCAATCCACCGAGGAGTCAGGCCGGTTGGAGGAGGAGCGGCGCCTCTGTTACGTCGGCATGACCCGCGCCATGGAGAAGCTCTACATCTGTTATGCCGAGAGCCGCCGCATCTATGGCCGCGAGATGTTCCACAAGCCGAGCCGCTTTATCCGCGAAATGCCTGCCGAGTGTCTGGAGGAGATCCGGCTGCGCACCCAGGTCAGCCGCCCCACGCAATATGGCCGTTTCAGCCAGAACGAGGTGCAGCAGAGCTTTGACGCCAGCGGCATCAAGCTCGGCCAGCGGGTGCTCCATCCGAAATTCGGGGAAGGGATAGTGCTCAACTTCGAAGGGGTCGGCCAGCAGAGCCGGGTGCAGATCCAGTTCGACGACGTCGGCGCCAAGTGGCTGGTAACGGCGTATGCCAGATTGGAAGCGCTTTGATTTTTCCTGCCTTTTGATAAAACCAACCCGGCTTAGGCCGGGTTGGTTTATATATCATAGCTTTCTTATGCAAGAATTTTTATTTATAAGAAAAATCCAAAGTTGCTAACTCACTCATAATCTCTAGGCGAACCACTAATAGTTAATTTGTAATCTGACAAACCGAATCTACCTATCTGTGGTGTACAACTAGCGATTATATTAACTGACAATTCTCGACCGAGAACATCATCTTCTTTTCGATGATGACCGCTAGCATAACCACTCATTGAGACTTCAAATTCGTCATTAAATTTAAAACTATCGACGGCTATCTCTAGGTCATCAAATATAGTGTCAGTCTCAGCCATTGGGCCTGATAATTCCTCACTATTAAGAATGTCATAACTTGTTTCATTGACCATATCACATATCTTTTCCGCTAATTCATCAGCAGATAACAAATCTATGTTGAAACCCTCCAATATCATCTGAACATGATCAAAAAGTAACTCTCCAGATATTATTTCTTCATTGTCATTTTCAGCACTTGCTATATTGCTAAGCTTATCAGCCAAATATACTGAATCGTGATAGATGAATTTTATTTCATCTAACTTTGAGTTGTTGAAATTTTTATCATTGATCAGCATATCTATGGTGTCATACCCAAACATGGCAGCGATAGTGTTAGTTAATCCACTAAGGCTCATGGTCACGCCATCTTGTTGGATGCTATTTGAAAGCAAATTCATCCATTGATACAAGATAGGAAAGCGATTTGAAGCTAACGTTGCCCTATGAATTGCGGCTTGCCTTTCAAATTTCATTTTTTCTGTGTCCTCTTGTCGTTTTTTCACTTCAAGCTCGACACGTAACTTCTCTGCCTGAGAACTTTTTATTTCCAACTCTGCACGTTTGTTTTTTGTCTTTAAATCTATATATTCCATTATCTTGTTACGGCGTTCACTTTTCCGCATCTCCTCTTGAAGATCCATTTCAATTTCTTGAGTAAGAAACTCTTTTTCAGGATTTGCTCTAAGCCTGACTTTGTTAAGTTGTTTCTGAGCCTTTGCCTGGTTAATATCCAATTCTATAGCTTGTTTGTGCTGTGATAAAATAACGGCATTCTGTTTTTGTTTTACCCATAGTGATAAATGTGGAAATACAAACAGATATAATATCGTCAGCATTAATGGAAGGATTATCAGATCTACATCATAAAGTAGATTTGTGATGTGCATGGTATCAACCATGTATTTTATTCTTTCATCAATTGAGGCTGTTCCTAAAAAGAGGGTTGCCAACTTATCCCAGTTACATATACACCAAGAGAAAATAAAGGTGCCAATTATAGGGTCTTTAACCCTTATTCTGGCATTACCTTTAATGGAACTCCATATATCCTCTAATATTCCCACTCTCACTCCCATCGGCAAAATAAGTTTTAATTTCTGATTGTTAATGTAACAAAAACACGCCTAATCTTATGATATATTTACATAAAATCTGTGACATCGATCTTTTAGTAGATGGCGTAGCTGGTGAAGCTACGCCGTTTTCTTTAATTGAAGGGCCGTAGGTTCGATTAGCGAAGCGTAATCGGACAATCGCGTAAGACGTTCACGTTATCGGACGCTTACAATGGAACAACCCTTTAGGGGTTTACTCCAATCCCTCCAACATCCCATCCACCGACCCGCACCAATCCAACGGATAGACGCCGCTCGCCACATAACGATGGAAGGTGGAATACGGCCAATCAGCCACCCGCGTAACATGACCATGTTTGAGCGGGTTGATATGGATGTAATCCATATGGTGGCGGTAATCCTGCTCATCCCGGATCAGGTGTTCCCAATAATGACGTTGCCAGATTCCCCGCTCCCCGTGGCGTAACCGGGTCTGGCTGCGCCGCTCGTTCACCGGCAAGGCGTGGGAAAAGTGGCTCTTGATCAACCGCCACCGCAGGGGGAAATCGGTGTCCCCTTCCGGCAAAGAGAGAATGCAGTGGAGATGGTCGGGCAACACCACCCAGGCGTGAATGGCGAAGGGGTGAGCCTGTTGCACCTTGGCAACGCTATGGCGCAGCAGGTCGATCTGCTCCACCAGCAACCGGTTGTTGCGCCGCTCCAGCAGGTTGACGGTAAAGAACCAGGTTCCTCCGGGCCACCATGCCCGCCGCCAGTTGGCCATACCCTTCCTCTCGCCTCGGCCGAAAAGCCAAGCATAGCCTTGCCTCACTTCGATCTGCTTGCAGGCCATGATGACGCGGATGTTCCATTACGCGATCGTCCGATTACGCTTCGCTAATCGAACCTACACGCTACATACAGGTATCGTGGCCGAGAGGCACAAACCCCAAGCTCCCGCCTGTCTGGCTCACCTCAGCTGAAACGCCTTGACGATAAATTCGATAAAGAGCCGCACGTTGGGGGACTGCTCTTTGTGGAAGGGGTAGACGGCGAACAGGGCGTGGGGGTCGGGTTGCCAGTCGGGGAGCAGGGTCACCAGGGTGCCATCCGCCAGTTCGCTCGCCACGAACTCGTGCGGCACCAGGATCACCCCAAGCCCTTGTACTGCCGCCTGTTTCAGGGCGATGCCGTTGTTGGCGGTGAAGCTGGCAGGTCGCACGTCCACCGTCACGCTCTCCTCTGCCCGGCTAAAGCACCACTTGTCGGGGGAGGACGAGAGGCTGTAGCGCAGGCAGTTGTGCGCCTTGAGATCCGCCGGGTGGGTGGGCTGGCCCGCTTCTTTGAGATAGTCGGGGGCCGCGCAGAGCACCCGCTGCACTTGGCACAGGGGTTTGGCGCGCAGGGTAGAGTCCTCCAGGGTGCTAGCCCCCCGGATCACCACATCCAGCCCCTGATCCACCAGATCCATGTAGGTGTCGCTCAGGATCACCTCGATGCCGATCGCTGGATAGCGGTGCTGGAACTCGCAGACAAGGGGGTTGAGCCGGATCAGCCCGTAGGACATGGGCATGCCGATCCTCAGCCGACCCCTGGGGGTGAAGGAGGCGGCCATGATGGACTGGTCGGCGGCCTCCAGGCCGTCCAGCACGGCGCAAATCTGGCGGTAATAGGTCATGCCGGCTTCGGTGACGCTCAGCCGCCTTGTGGTGCGGTTGATGAGGGCGATGCCGAGATAGGCTTCCAGCTCGTTGATGTTCTTGCTGACCGCCGCCTGTGAGAGGTGCAGGTCATCTGCCGCCGCCCTGAAGGTGCCCATCTCCACCACTCGGCGAAAGACGTTCAGCGCCGTGATCTTGTGCATTCTGCCCTCGATAATTCACCACTGGTAAACGATGGTGCCATCATGGCGCGGTGAATTCACCGTCTCCGGCTCGTCGGGCGCCAGGTAACAGAGAGGCGCAACAAGGGCGGCAGGGCCTTGACCCGACCGCCCGGTGCCGCGGTGGCCTATTGCGCCTTGCCCGGTGCGGGGGGCAGGTTGATGCCGACATCGGCCCAGGGGTTGGTGCCGAGCAGTTGGGCGTGGGGCACGTCGGCCTGGTAGCGCATGGTAAATTCCTTTGGACCGTGGGCGAAGGCCACCAGCAGCCCCTGTTTAGCATCCATCAGTCCGGCGTGCATGCCCAGCCCGTGATAGCTGATCCGCACGGCCTTGTCCGCAAGGCCCACCTTGTCTATCTGGAAGCGGGCGATGCTGCCGTCTTTGAGGGTAAAGCCCCAGCGGAACGGCCCGCCGCTGACCACCGTCATCACCTCGTCGATGTCGGTGCCGTCCTCGGCGGAGTTGACGTGCATGCGGCCATATTTGCCGAGCACGGCGCTGCGGGTGCGCTCGTCCAGCGCCATCAGGTCATAGACCTTGGGGTAGGGGCCGACGCCGGTCTCCTCGGTGGCGACGCCGCCCCCTTGCACCGAGGGCTCGCGGCCTGCGAGCCTGGCCTGCTCCAGCAGCCCCCCCTGACTCAGGTTGAAGGCTGCAATCAGAGTGCCGTGCTCCGCTTTGGTCAACGCGCGGCGGTGGGAGGCGGCGAGCAGCGGCCTGGCGGCGTCGGGGATGTCGACGGTGACCACGTGGACGCCGATGGGGTTCAGTGCTTTGTTGACCGCCTCGACCCCGCTGACGGCGGGGCGGCCATCGCTGAACTGCACCGAGACCAGATCACCGGCGAAGGTGTTGAAAGAGAGGGCCGACGCGATAACGCCGGTCAGCAATGCGAGATTGGTGAGTTTCATACAAGACTCCTCGTTAAGGTTCGATGAGCAGTCTAGGGTGGTGGAAAGTGCACTGAAATGGCACTCGGATGATATGAAAATTCACTGCCAGTAATGAATAGCAGGGGGGCAGGGGGGCAGGGGGGCTACTTCGGGGGATAGTATCCCCTGCCAGAGGATGTGAGCCCGGATAACACAACGGGGCCTGGATTGTGGTATGACTCGGGGCGTCACCCATCAGAACCCGTCGGAGGACACGATGATGCTGGCGTTGATCACCACGGCACACCACACCTGTTACCCCAATCCCATCGTCTTTCGGGTCGGAGAGCGGGTGCGCATCGGCCACGAGGATGACGAGTTTCCGGGCTGGGTGCGCACCTTTACCGCAGACGGTAACGAGGGGTGGGCGCCCCTGTCGCTGCTGACGCCGATCAGCACGGAGGAGGCGCTGGCACGCCAGGACTATACCGCCCGCGAGCTGGATGTGGCGGCGGGGGAGCGGGTACGGGTGGAGCGGGAGCTGGCAGGCTGGCTCTGGGTACATAACGATCAAGGGCAATCGGGCTGGATCCCGGCCAGCGCCATCGCGCGCGTCTCTTGAGGTCGTTGATGGTGGCGGGTGAGGTGTTGTGATCACCCGCCGTAACGATATGGCGCAGCAGGCTGGCGGATTCAGAGTGAATGTTGCGCCGCGCGCTCAATCAAGAGGGGGCGTTTTTCCCTGTCGCATCAGCTGATAAATCAGACGGCCATGTTCTTTGCGATAGATGTCACTGTGCGCGCCGCCACCACTTAGATAGGCGTTCTCACTGATGAGACTGCTCGCATCGATATAGGTGATGTTGCTGCGGGCTGAGCCGCTGACACCGAACAGGTTACCGTGATGATCGGCGAAGGCGCAGCGAATAAGGGTGTTGGTATTGGAGCAAGTATCTGCATAGCTCCTGGCATCGCCGGCATAGCCTCCCCCGGGCGCCTTGCTCATGGCTTGGTCATTGATCGATGCCGTCAGCGCTACCTGCTTCACCAGAGGGCAAAATACCGTCGCTGAGGTTGATGTGGCGTTATCGGTCAGCTGGGTCAGTTTAAAGGCTCCTTGCAGGTTGATCAGGTTATCAATACCCGCAGTGGGGGGCTGGTAGTGATCCTGATAAATGGCCGGACCAAAGCAGGCAGCCACATTGGAAGCGCGGCTGCCAAAGCTATGGCCAATCAGCGAGGTCGTGAGTTGCGCTTGCTGGGCTTGAGGCAATGCGGCTTTTACTTCCGGCAGTGTCTGCTGTATCAGCACTCCCAGCCAGCTCAGGCCAAGTTCGTCGGCGTCGCCGGCCTTGGTGGGGAAGCTGGTGAGTCGATAAATCGGTTCAATCCAACTGCTGCTCCATTGGCTAGGCCAGGTGACACCGATAACCAGGGGATTGAAATCGGCAGGGGCACTGCGTTTCACATTGAGCATGATGGAGTTGAAGTTGCGAATGGCTTCTTCTTGCACCGTATTCCAGCCCATGACAATGACCACGATGTCGCTGTAAGGCTTGCCTGTATTGGCCTGTGTCATCAGGCGCTGAATCATGCTCTGTTTTAACAGCTTCAGCGCATCCCAACTGTCGTCATAACCGCAGACCTCTTTATCCTGGCAACGCCGATGCGTGACGGCCATCGGTAGCACATTCTGCTCGGCACAGGGTTCAACCAGCTGGGATTGTGCGGGCTCCAGTCGTTGATAAAGGTTATACAAGGCACAGGTATGGTTTTCGGCGGATTGGGGTTGCGCCTGCTCTCGCAGAATATGTGAGATATACAACAACTTGGGCTGGTTTAATAATGCGTCTGTTGATGTCTTTAAGGTCTTCTCTGAGGGGGTACTGACCTTCACGCTTTGCGGTGTAGAGACCAGATCACGCGGGCTTTTTTCCACGCCAATCAGATAACCATCAAAACGCAAACTCAGTTCATCTGGGTAATAAAGAACAGAGTGATACAACATGGTGGTTTCACCATCCGTACTCAATTGCTTTTCTGCCGAGGCAAGCCGGCGTTGAGGAGCATTGGTACAACCCTGTAATAACAGACAGACGATCAGAAGGATTTTCCCGTACATGATTCACTCTCCTTGTTATGTGTCACCCCGATGAGGGTAGTCCGTACTGGTGAGTCGATGTAGTGGAAGGGGTTGAGCCGCCCCTTGTTCATGGTGATCCCCCGTGCCGATAGCGTACATGTTCCCATGACGCGGCGTGGGGACTGGGGTAGAGCGCAGAAACCCGGCCACTGACGGGGCGCGGTGGCCGGGTGAATTGTAAAGAGTAGGGTGACAGAGAACGTTGGGTATCAGCCTAGTCTAATCAACTCGATGGGGGCGTACTGCTCCCGGGAGTTGGCCAGCAGCACGCACTTTTCATGCTCGGCCTGATAGGGGGTCAGGTTGTCGGTGTGGGCCTCTTTCAGAAAGTCGACGGCGCCGGTGGCGGCGATCATCACGCGCTGACCGGGTGTGAGCGCATTGCGGTTTCGGTCATAGATTTTCATGGCACTCTCCTTTTGTGGGGCCCGGCGGTATGCCCGGGCTGCACGAATCAGCCTACGCTCCTGCCAAAGCGTGATGCATGTCACAGATCAAAAAAGAGCCAAAGAGGGACTCAGTGCGTCGGCAAGGGCGAGCGGACCTGCCGCGCGGGGTCGTCCAATCCTGTCGCTGGGAAGGCAGGTGGATTCTGCTTTTTGCGGGGGCGGGCTCGAACAAACGGGGGGATACGCTATAGTGGATGCCGCTCGTATAACTGCCTTCAACCAACCGAGAGCGCATTATGAATCGTGATATCGTCGCCCAGTTTATCAAGATGCTGACCAACCTCGATCAGTGCCTGGCCAAGGCCGAAGCCCACGCCGCCGCCAAGAAATTCAACGTGGAGAACTTCTTCGGCGATCGGCTGATCGTCGACATGCTGCCATTCAGCAAGCAGGTGCTGATCTGCTGCGACAGCGCCCGCGCCGTGGTGGCTACCGCCAGCCTGAGCGAGCCGCCGGTACTGGGGGATGACCCCAAGACCATGGCGGATCTGCGCGCCCACCTGGCCAAGACCCTCACCTATCTGCAGAGCAAGCTGGATGCCGATTTCAGCCAGTATGCGAGCGGCCACTACTACCCCTACTGGGCCGGTGGCAAGGGGATGGACGGCTACACCTGCGTGCATGAGTACGGCATCCCCAACTTCTACTTCCACCTCACCATGACCTATGCCCTGCTGCGCAAGGCCGGGGTCGAGCTTGGCAAGGGGGATTACCTGGGCGCCATCAACCTGCAATAAGCTCTTCCAGTCGTCCGGGCTTTGGCCCCGCATAAAAAGAGCCTGCCACTGTGGCAGGCTCTGTCGTTTTCGGGGTCACCGTGGGTGGGTTACTGCGCCGGGATTTCGGGCTCCACCAGGGCGGCCAGCTGGGCCAGCGACTCCTGCCAGCCGAGATAGCACATCTCCACCGGAATGACCTCGGGGATCCCCTCCTGCACGATGGCGAGCTCGGTACCGCACACCACCCCGGTCAGGATCACGGTCACGTGCATCACTCCCGGCAGGTTGGGATCGTCGAACCGGTCGGTGTAGCGGATGCGCTTGCCCGGTTCGAGCTCCAGGTATTCGCCGCCAAAGGCGTGGCTGTTGCCGTTGCCAAAATGGGTAAACGCCATCCGGAAGTGGCCGCCCACCTGGGCCTCCAGCTGTTCCACCCGGCAGGTGAAGCCATAGGGCGGCAGCCACTTGGCCAGCGCATCGGCCTCGATAAAGGCCCGGTAGATCCGCATCGGCGGTGCCTTGAGCACCCGGTGCAGCCGCACTGTTCCTGTCCTCATCTCTCTGTTCCTCGTTGCCTTGGGTCCATCAAGGATAGTCGGTTGCGTCCGTTTGCCGATGACTGGCCGGCTGCGAGCCCTAGAAGGGGCCGTTGCGCTCGCGCAGCTGGTCGGGCAGGCCGTCGTGATCCCCCAGCTCGCGCTCGGGTACCGCATCCCAGTGCCGCGCGCCGATGAAGCGGTTGCGCTCGGGGTGCACGGCGTAGTGGATGTGGTTGTCCGCCCGATCGGTGTCGCCCACGCAGAGCAGTCGCACCGGCTGATCGGTATTGTTGATGAAGGTGTGGGCCAGCCCGTCGCCGGCCTTGAAGCCGACCGAGTCACCGGGCTGCAGCCGATGCAGCACGCCGTCGAGCCAGACGTCCGGGGTGCCTTCCAGCACGTGGACGAACTCGTCCTCGGTCTCCTCGGCGTGGGGCCAGCTGGTGCGCCGGCCCGGCGGCAGCAGCTCGTGGTGAATGCCGAGGCGGGCAAAGCCGTAGTGCCTGCCGAGGGCGCTGCCCAGGGAGAGTGGCTCCTCGCTGCCGGAGTAGCGGCCGGGCTCGGGCTCCTGCAGTTCGCGCCAGTGCTTGATGCTGGGGGGACGGTTCATGACGGCTCCTTGTCGAAGTCAGGGGGAAACAAGCGGCCCCGGACTGGGCGCACGGGGCCGGGAATGGGCGTCTTGCGCCCGAGTGGCGATGAGCCGGACTAGCGGCCCAGGTTGTCGGCCAGTTGCTTGGCGCGGCCGGCGGCCCACTGGTCGATCATCTTCTCCATCTCGCTGGCGGTGATGGGGCTGTCCTTGTGGGTGGTGTCCGGGCTCTCGCGCGCATCCATCACCCGCACCAGCAGCTTGCCGTTCTGGGAGTCGAGCAGCTGGGCCATGCTGCCCACCTTAAGCAGATAGGGCTCCTTGCCGATCACCTCGCGGGTGACGTTGATGGCGATCTTGGCGGGCAGCAGATCCCGCAGCTTGGGGTCGGGCCGGGTCAGGTCGAAGTTGGTGATGGCGGCCTGCACCCGCATCACGCCGGGGCCGGGGGCGCTGGCAATCTTGACGCCGTGGCTCATCAGCTCGCGCTGGAAGGTGGCGTGGTAGTAGCGGCCGATTTCGTTCTGTTCGTTGGCGGTCAGCAGGTACCACTGGCCGTTCTCCTGGCGGATGAACTGCAAGGGATCGAGCAGCACCTGATGGTACTGGCGCAGATCCACGCCGGGCTCCTTGTAGATGCGCTGGTTGGGGTTGCTTTCGCTCTGCTGGAAGGCGGTCAGCGGAATCGCCTGCAGGCTGTGGGAGACCTGGTTCTTCACCGCGCAGCCACCCAGCAGAATGGCCACCATGCCCGCGATTACGGCTCTTTTCATCTTTTGCTCCTGATTGCGGCGCTTGCCCGACCCTGGCATCCGGTGCGCAGGGCATTGCAAGAGAAATAACCGATTCAAAGAGCGCCCACAAGCGAAGAGTGCGGCGGCGTTCAGGCGGGATCCAGCCCGCAGGCGGCCGCCACCCGTTGGCCGGGACGTGACGCTAATACGATGATTTTGCTTCGGATCGGCAATCATTTGATCAAGGTTGCGGATATTGGCGCCGTTCGCTCATATAATCGCCGCCATGAAACTGATTCGGAAGGATTCGATGACCAGCCTGATGGCGGCCCTGTGCGGGCTGCTGCTCTCCTGCCTGGCCTGGGCGGCACCCACTCCCTTCGTCACCACGCCCCCTGACAGCACCACCACGGCACCCTCCGCCAGCATGGAGCCGCTGCTCTCCTGGTTTACCGGCGAGTTCTCCAGTCGCGAGCAGGCCAGCTACGACAACCGCTTTACCAGCGCCGAGTTGCGGCTGGTGGAGATCTGGCCCGGCTACAAGGGGTTTCGCTGGGTCTATGCCGAGCAGTTCCTGACCGAGCGGGCGGTACGCCCCTTTCGCCAGCGCATCTACCGCTTCTCGCTGGTACCCGACGGCCGCATCCTGATGGCCGAGCTGACCATGCCACGGGCCATCGACTTCGCCGGCGCCTGGCGCCAGCCCGAGCTGCTCGACTCCCTCACGCCACAGCAGCTCTCTTTGCGTCAGGGCTGCGAGATCTGGCTGACCCGCCAGCCGTCGGGGGAGTACGCCGGCCACAGCAAGGTGGGCAGCTGCTCCACCAATTTCGGTGGCGCCAGCACCCTGGTGCAGTACCTCTGGATCGGTCCCCACAGCGTGAGACTGCTGGATCGGGCCTATGACACCGAGGCCCATCAGCGCTGGGGCAGCCCGGGGGAGGGCTATGTCTATCTGCGCCGGGTGAAACAGCGCGGCGAGTAAGGCTGCGCCCTACAGCTGGTGGCGCTGCTCGCTCAGATAGTCGATGAGCAGCCGCAGGCGCAGTGGCAGGGGCTCCCTGGCCGGGTAGAGCAGGTTGACCGGGCGCGGGGCGGGCAGGGCATCCGCCAGGATCTCCTGCAGGGTGCCGCGTTCTAGCTCCTCGCTCAGCAGGGCGCGCGGCTGCAGCAGGATGCCGGCATGGTTGAGGGCGGCCACCTTGAGGGCGCTGCCGTGGTTGCTGATGAAGGGGCTGTCCCACAAGTGCAGCTGTTCGAGCGGAAAGGCCTCGGCCAGGCTCGACTGGCCGAGCCAGGGACTGAATCCCAGGCAGTGGTGGCGGGCCAGATCCGCCAGCGTGAGGGGAGTACCGTGGCGTTGCAGGTAGTGCGGGGATGCGCAGAACACCGAATCGGAGCTGGCCAGCGGCCGGGCGATGTAGCCGGCGTCCTTGGGCTGACCGACCCGGAAGATGAGATCGAAGCCGTCGCCGATGACGTCCACCAAGCGATCCGACAGATCCAGCTCGATGCGGATCTGCGGGTAGCGCTCCATGAAGCGGCACAGCAGCGGCGTCAGCCGGTAGCTGCCGAAGGTGACGGGGGCATTGATGCGGATCCTGCCTGCCGCCTGGCCGGTATTGGCCAGGGTGTTCTGCTCCAGCTCCCGATAGTGTTGCAACAGGTTCTGGCAGCCGGCGAGGTACGCCTGGCCCGCCTCGGTCAGGCTCTGGCAACGGGTGTTGCGATTGAGCAGGCGGGAGCCGACCCTGGCCTCCAGCCACTTGATGTACTTGCCGATCATGGCCGGCGTCATCGCGAAACGATCCGCCACGGCGGCGAAACTGCCCGCGCGGGCCACCTCGACGAAGATCTCGATGGCCGTCAAGCGATCCACTCTAAACTCCTGGTTTATAAAGCCGAGCGCCACTATGTCTGGCTGGCGTCGCGGCTGTCAATATACTGGGCGGCAGCCAATCCACGCTGGAATCTCTCCCGATGACACTCGACTATTACGCCCTCTATCTGCTGCTCGCCATCGGCACCGTGCTGAGCCCGGGGCCCGCCGTGATCTACACCATAGGCAACACCCTGACCCGGGGCACCCGCCACGCCATCGCCGGCTTTTGCGGGGTGGCGGTGGGCATCCTGCTGGTGGCGAGCCTGGCCTCGCTGGCGGTGCTCTGGTTCACCCGCTGGCTGGCCGCGGGCCAGCAGATCCTCACCCTGGGCGGTGCGCTCTATCTGCTCTATCTGGGGCTCAACTCCTGGCGTCAACGGGCGGTGAGCCCGGTGCCGGGGTCCGGGCCGGATCGGGATTGCCGTCGCAGCTTCATCAAGGGGGCGCTCATCAGCCTGCTCAACCCCAAGGCGATCATCTTCTTCACCAGCCTGTTTCCCCAGTTCATCGACTTTCGTCATGGGGCGCTGGGCCAGTGCATGCTGCTGGCGGTCACCTTCAGCGCCGTGGTGCTGGTGGTGCATGGCGGTTACTGCCTGGTGTTCCACTGGGTGGGGGCGCAAGGCTATGGCGAACGCTTCGCCAGGGGGATCAACCGGCTGTCGGCGGTGATGTTCACCGGCTTCGCCCTGTTGCTGCTGTTCAAGGGGTTGAGGTAGGCGAGGACCCGGACTGGGTTCCTGTTGGCTGCAGTGCAGCGTGTATCCCGAATGGGGTGAGCAGGAAAAATAAGATTCCATTGGTGCTCTTTGTGCCGCATGCTCCCCGGTTCAGGGAGTGGGGCAAGGATAATCAGGACCCCAACTGACATGGTCGAGGCGATGCCCATGGCATGGCCTTTCAACAAGGTTGGCAACATGTCCTATTACGAACACGAGGTGGTCGGTCATCCCGACGTGGAATTGGGGTTGTGTGGCGAGCGTCAGGTACGCTATCGGATCCATGGTGCCGAACAGGCCGGCAGCGGCCTGGTGGTCTATATCCCGGGATTTGGCGGTGATCTGGGAGCTTACAGCCAGGTCTTTTGCGAGAAGGTGGCCGCGCAGCACGGTATGGCTGCACTTTGTGTCGACTATTTCTGCATGCGTTCGCGTCCGGCGGTGGGGGCCGCCATCTCCTTGCTGCCAGAGGAGCGTGAGCGTGCACTCGCTTTGCTGGGTTTGCCGGCCAAAACACCCGACATCGCGCTGCTGCGTGTGCTGGATGGTGTGCAGCCAGCTGCACCGTTGCGCTTTCAGGGGGTGTTGGTACCCCCCGATGGGGCCTACCAGAACTTCGGGGTGATGGCTGCCCTCGATATCCTCAATGCCATCGAAGATGCGATGCTCCGTTACGGTGGCAATCGCGACAACCTGATACTGGTTGGCTCCTCCTACGGTGGCTACCTGGCGCAGCTGGTCAACAAGTTTCGCCCTGGCTATGCCCGCGCCCTGTTTGACAACTCCTCATGGGCCGAGCCCAATCTGGCCTATGTGGTGGGACGGGACATCGGCGCGGTGGAGTACCAGTGCAGCCTGCAAGGCGGAGTGGAGCTGGCGCTGTGCGTGGACTCCCCCTGGCGGATGGTGGCCGGGCACCCGCACGAGTTCGATGTGGATGCCTTCATCATCCGGGCGTTCAGTGCCTCCCAGCTCGATCAGATGGCCGCGCAGGGGGGGACGCAGACCTTCTGTTTGATGGTGCACGCCATCCATGACGCCATCGCCCCTGCCGATGCCAAACTGGCCATGGCACGCGCCATGCTGGCACGGGACTTCAATGCCGAGCTGATCTTGTTCGACGAGTCGAGTGTCGATGGTGAGTTCATTCGCAACATGGAGCACGGTATGGGGCTTTCCATGCTGCAGTTCTTCGCGCAGGGGCTGACGCTGCTGGTCGAACGCTCGCCTGCCTTTACGGCCACTCACGCCGCCGAGGTGACTCTGCATGCCGGTCACTCGGTCTATCAGCTGAACTTTGCCAACCCTGAGGTGCGGCTGCAACGCCAGCGGATCGAGGCCTGACGGCCTCAGCCGAGAGCCTGGAGCTGGGTGCTTGCCAATAAACAACGGGGGCTTGGCCCCCGTTGTTGTTTCGATGGCTCGCGGCTCAGAGCTTGAACAGCGGGCGCAGGCGGATGCCGATCAGGCTGCCGGCGAGGGCCATCAGCATCCAGACCCAGCCGTGCAGGCTGCCGGAGGCGGTGCCGTCGAAGAAACCGCCGAGGTTGCAGGCGCTGTACATGGCGCCCATCCCCATCAGCAGGCCGCCGATGATGGAGGCCAGACTGTTGCCGAGCCGCATCGGGGCGAAGGTGCCGCCACCGCTGATGCAGCGCGCCAGCATGGCCCCCAGAATGCCAAGCCAGAACATGCCGACCATGGGGTTGATGAACAGCGGCTGGGCCAGCTTGGGGTTGCCCTCGAACAGACCGAACAGGGAGGCGCCGCGCAGCGCCATGTCATAGACGGCGCCGGTGATGGTCCAGGCCGAACCGTGCAGGGCGACGACGCTGGAGTTGAGTGTGGCGATGATGATGCCGCCTGTCAGCACGGTGAAGCGGCCGTCGCGCCAGAACAGGTTGCTACCGCTGAAGAGGGGCTTGAGCTCGCCGGTACGCTTGAGTTCGCTCTTGCGAAACAGCAGGAACAGCGCGGCGACCAGCGCCAGGTTGAGCAGCATGCCGCTCCAGATATTGCCGGTCAAATCCTTGGCCAGCACAACATGGCTGGTGAAGGTGGCCTCCAGTTCGGGGCGGAACTGGTTGCTGATCAGGGTGCCGATGCCGTAACAGAGCAGCACCAGCCAGAAGCGGGGTTGCCCCTCGCCGCAGCAGTAAAGAGTGCCGGTGGCGCAGACGCCCGCCAGCTGCATGCCGATGCCGAACAGGAAGGCGCCGACGATGAAGGGAATGCCGATGGCCATCACGTTGCCCACCATGGCATCGCCAAACAGGGCGTGGCTAAAGGAGAGGAAGCAGGTGAACAGCAGAATCTCGATGGCGATGGTGAGCAGGTGAACCCGCACGTAGTAGCTGTTGCGCTTGGTCAGCATCTCGCGCCAACCGAACACGATGCCGAAGCGGCTGAAGGAGAGGGTGAAGCCGAAGCCGAATCCGATCAGGGCCATCAGAGCCCATTTCATACCAAAGGTGTTGCCGAGCCAGAGTAACGCTCCCCCCGCGATTGCCACGATGGGGAGCGACCATTTTCGATTCATGCCTGTTGATCCTTATAGCTGGATGAAGAATTGGGAGTGCGGATCCTATTCCCTCATTGAGTCCAAGGCTATCGATTTAACCCTGCTGGGCGCGAATGGGGGCAGGACAGACCCTGCCCCCGGAGATCAGTGGCGGGGTGGTGGCGCGAGGTGAAAGTGCTGGGTCTGGCGGGTCAGTGCCTGGGAGTTAGTCGCTACCGTATCGGCTTCGCTCGCCGCATGGCGGGCGCTGTCGTTGACCTTGGCCGCAAGGCGGGACATCTCGCCGACGTTGCTGTTGATGGCCTGGAGCAGGCTCTTCTCCTGCTCCAGCAGGGCCCCGACCTGATCGATCCGTTGGCAGATATCGCCACAGCTCTGCTCAATGCTGGTGATGCTCTGCTTGGCGTCGGCCACGTGCTCAACCGTCTTGCTGACTCTGGCCAGCTCGGTGTCCATCTCGTTGACGGCCCGCTGGCTGGTATCCTGGATCTGGCCGATGATGCTGGTGATCTCCGTCGTGGCCTCGCCGGTGCGGCTGGCAAGGGAGCGTACCTCGTCGGCCACGACCGCAAAGCCGCGCCCCTGTTCGCCGGCCCGGGCCGCCTCGATGGCGGCGTTGAGCGCCAGCAGGTTGGTCTGTTCGGCGATGCCGTGAATGGCCCCCGCCAGGCCGGAGATCTGCTGGGACAGGCCGGCCAGGTCGCCGATGGTGCCGGAGACCCGCTTCACCCCATCGGCCTGGGCACGGATCACCTGTTCCACCTCCTGAATGACCAGCCGGGTGGCATTGGCGTGGGCCTCGGAGCCCGAGGTCATGCCGGTGACCTGCTGCAGCTGGGCGTCGCTTTGCTGGATCAGGGCCTGCAGCTGTTCAAGCACCTCCTCCACCTGATGGGCTGCATCCACCTGGGTCAGGCTGTCGTCCACATGCTGGCGGGAGAGGTTGCTCAAGCCGGTGGCCTGCTGATGCAGCGTCCCCGCACTCTGTTGCAGAGAGGCGACCAGAGTGGAGAGTTGATCCCGCATCCGGCCGATGCGCTGGATCAGATCGCCGATGGCATCGTCGCCGGGAGGCGGCATGGGGCTGTCGAGGGCACCCTCTGCGATGGCAGCGGTCGCCTTGCCGGCGGCCAGCAGCCGTTGCTGGGTAGGGCGGCCCAGCCAGAAGACCAGGGCGCAGCCGGTCAGTGCGGCGACGAGCAGTAGCCAGTAGCACATCCGGGTGGTGCTACTGAGCTGTGCCAGCTGCTCGGCGGCATACTGGTTGCCACGGCTGACGGTGGCATCGACTCCGAGCCGGTGGGCCAGATACAGGGGGCGCAGCTGGGTGGCGATGGCCGCTGCCTGCTCAAACCGTCCCTCCTTGATGGCTGGAATGAACTGGCCATCGAGCAGTTGCCAGAAGCGCTCACCCTGGGTGCGCTGTTCCCCCAGCAGGCTCTGCTTGAGCTGGTCGTCGAGTGTGCTCTCCTGCCAGAAGTGATTACGGTCGTTGAACTCCTGCTCCAGGCGGGCGAGCGATTGCAGCAACCCCTCCCGCTCGCTCGCCGCGGCATGCAGCAGGGTATAGACCTGCAGTTGCGCCTCGATGAGGTAGAGCGGGGGCGGCAGTATGTCCGCGACGACATCCTTGCCTTCGCCCATCTTGTCCGCTGCGCTCTTCACCGAGTCGAGGCCAAAGAAGCTGATGGATATCAGGATGATGAAGATCAATATGCCCAGCGCCTGGCTGAACAGCAGCGAACGATCATGGATTGCCTTGAACATGTAACCCCCATATGAATCCGGCACATGGATAGCATAGCCCCATCCCGTATAAAGGCCTGCCGCGCTGGCCATATTGCGGCGGGCGTTGCTGTCAGTGGGGACTGACGGAGCGATCGACATCACGGCCGGTCGGTTGAGCCATTCTCAAATGGGCGTTGAGAAGCGTTCGCGAAAAAATAGGAGAATGGCAATTCATGGCTGGTGATTTATTAAAATATGAATTTATATTTTGCGCCGCCAAATATTTCTGGGTAGAATCTTGGTGTGTTATCAACAGATGGAAGGATATTATGGAAAGCGACAGTTGTAGCCGATTGCACAGCGCGATGTGGGCTAATCAGAACTGAGGTTGATATCCCTTCTTCTCCCTCACTCTGATCGCTCAGAGTGTGGCATCTAGCGAGTCATCCCGACTCTTGCAACCCAGTCCCGCCGGGACCTGCGTTGCTCCCCGGATTGTTCCACTCCCTCTGCGAGCCATGCCGCCTCGCGCCCCAGCAATTGCACGCCTTGCCACGTACGCCCTTTGTCATGGGCCCGGGGCTGCCCGTTGCGCCCGCTCACCGGATCTTTGGCGAGCAGGGACAAACAGGCCGGCGTGAAATAACAGGATGGACAGCTCGTATTGAAAACAATGTGGTTTTCGATAGGATGCGCTGCGAATTTAAATAATGAAGGTCTCTTCTTTATATATTTTGAAATATGCGCTGGCTATTTCTCAATATATTCATGGGGTGCGGTTGATTGCTCATGTGACCGGACCATGAACCCTCCTCATTATTATTCGGCCATCATGCCGTTATTGTTGCCTGTGGTTATCCTGATCTCCTTTATCGGTCCTGGCCGCCCCGTTGCGGCCCTTGCCTCCTGTCGATAACGCCGCCGCGCGGATCTGCCCGCCGGCGATGACCTGCCGTGCCCTCGATATGCCGGGGCCGGCTTGCTGCCGCTCAACTCGGAGGAACCGTCATGACCGAAGAGCCCAAACCTAGACCCTCGGGGTCCACGCCTACCCACTCCTGATCCCCTGCGGGGAACGGGATGCGGTGTCCTGACCCCTGATCCGACCCGAGCATGCCGGTGTGGTCGCGCAGACTGCTGTCTGCGGGCCCCCAGTGTGCGGCGGCTATTTGCCCGCTGCCGGGTCCATTGCATTTCACTTCAGTACTGACGCCAGGCCCGGCCCGCGACAGGGCCCGCTTGCGCGTAGAAATCAGGATAACGAGTCATGAAACAACAACATACCGCCAGCCGGCACAAGCAGCAGGGGTTCGTTGCCCCGGCCAGTGCCAGGGAGAAGCTCTCCTCCCGGGTGCTCGATGAGGCCGACAAGTCCCTCGAGTACACCCTCACCGCCGTGCGCGGCAACATCGATGGCCTCACCGCGACCGAGGCCGCCAACCGCCTGATCCAGTTTGGTCCCAACGAGGTGACCCACGACAAGCCGCCCCATGCGCTGATCCAGCTGCTGCAGGCGTTCAAGAACCCCTTCGTGATGGTGCTGATCGTGCTCGGGCTGGTCAGCTATGTGATGGACGTGCTGATGGCCGAGCCGGGCGACGAGGACTGGGTCAAGGTGATCATCCTCGGCGTCATGGTGGGCCTGAGCGGTCTGCTGCGCTTCTGGCAGGAGTACCGCTCCGCCAAGGCGGCCGAAGCGCTCAAGTCGCTGGTACGTAACACCGCCACCGTGCAGCGCCGCCCTTCGCCCGGGGTCGCCCCCCAGCGCAAGGAGGTGGCGATGACCGAGCTGGTGGCCGGTGACATAGTGCACCTGCAGGCGGGGGACATGATCCCGGCTGACATCAAGCTGATCGAATCCCGCGATCTCTTCATCAGCCAGGCGGTGCTGACCGGCGAAGCGCTGCCGGTGGAGAAGTACGACACCCTGGGTGCCGTGGCCGGCAAGTCGGCGGACGGCGCCGGTGCAGGGGAGGCTGGGTTGCTCGATCTGCCCAACATCTGCTTCATGGGCACCAATGTGGTGAGCGGTACCGCCCGCGCCGTGGTGGTGGCCACCGGCAGCGACACCTATTTCGGTTCGCTGGCCCGCAACGTGGTGAGCCACAAGCGCATCGAGACCAGCTTCGATCGCGGCGTGAACAGCGTCACCAAGCTGCTTATCCGCTTCATGCTGGTGATGGTGCCCATCGTCTTCATGCTGAGCGGCGTCAGCAGCGGTGACTGGATGTCGGCGCTCACCTTCGCGCTGGCGGTGGCGGTGGGGCTCACCCCCGAGATGCTGCCGATGATCGTCTCCGCTAACCTGGCGCGCGGTGCGGTGGCCATGGCCAAGCGCAAGGTGGTGGTGAAGCGGCTCAACTCGGTGCAGAACTTCGGCGCCATGGACGTGCTCTGCACCGACAAGACCGGCACCCTGACCCAGGACAAGATCATCCTCGAGCACCACTACGACGTGCGTGGCCAGCGGGACGACCGGATCCTGCAGCTGGCCTGGCTCAACAGCTTTCACCAGAGCGGCATGAAGAACCTGATGGACATCGCGGTGGTCGAGCACGCCGATGCGCTGGGGGAGAGCTGCAAGCCGGCCAATTACAGTAAGGTGGACGAGCTGCCGTTCGACTTCGTGCGCCGGCGCCTGTCGGTGATTGTGCAGGATGATCTGGGCCAGCAGCTGATGGTCTCCAAGGGGGCGGTGGAAGAGATGCTGGCCGTCTCCAGCCAGATCGCCGATGGCCAGGAGGTGCGGGAGCTGACCGACGCCGATCGCCGCGCCCTGCTGCGCCAGAGCGAGGAATTCAACGCCGAGGGCTATCGGGTGCTGATCGTGGCGACCCGCGAGATCCCGGCTACCGAGTGCAAGCAGAGCTATCGCACCAACGACGAGGTCAAGCTGGTGGTGCGCGGCTTCCTCACCTTCTTTGATCCGCCCAAGGATTCGGCCGCACCGGCCATCCGCGCCCTCAATGAGTACGGCGTAGCGGTCAAGGTGCTGACCGGCGACAACCCCATCATCACCAGCAAGGTGTGTCGCGATGTGGGGCTGGAGCCCGGCGTGCCGCTGCTTGGCAAGGATATCGAGGTGATGGACGACGTGGCGCTGTGCACAGTCGTCAAGCACACCACCATCTTCGCCAAGCTCACCCCGCTGCAGAAGTCGCGGGTGGTGAAGGCGCTGCAGGCCAACGGCAACACTGTGGGTTTCCTCGGCGACGGCATCAACGATGCGCCGGCGCTACGGGATGCGGACGTGGGGATCTCGGTGGACAGCGGTGCCGACATCGCCAAAGAGACCGCCGACATCATCCTGCTGGAGAAGAGCCTGATGGTGCTGGAAGAGGGGGTGATCAAGGGGCGCGAGACCTTTGGCAACATCTTGAAGTACCTCAACATGACCGCCAGCTCCAACTTCGGCAACGTCTTCTCGGTGCTGGTGGCCTCCGCCTGGCTGCCCTGGGCGCCCATGCTGGCGATGCAGATGCTGATCCAGAACCTGGTGTACGACGTTTCCCAGATGTTGCTGCCGTGGGACAAGATGGACCCCGAGTTCCTCAAGCGGCCGCGCAAGTGGGAGGCGAGCAACATCAAGCGCTTCATGCTGTGGCTCGGCCCGACCTCGTCGGTGTTCGATATCAGCACCTACTGCCTGATGTGGTTCGTGTTCGGTGCCGGTGCCCTCTATGCCACCGCCAACGGCAGCATGGATCCGCTGGTCAACGGTCAGGCCATCATGAACTCCGGCTGGTTCATCGAGGGGTTGGTGTCGCAGACCCTGGTGGTGCACATGCTGCGTACTCGCAAGATCCCCTTCCTGCAGAGTACCGCCACCCTGCCGGTGCTGCTCTCCACCTCGATCGCCATCGCCATCGGCTGCTACCAGCCGTTCTCGCCGCTGGCCGAGCACTTCGGCTTCATCACCCTGGATGGGCCCAAGTACTTCATGTGGCTGGTGATCACCATGCTGGCCTACATGGGGCTGACTCAGACCGTCAAGAGCATCTACATCAAGCGCCACGGCCAGTGGTTCTGATGAAGGGCTAGTGAGAGGGTCGGTTACCCGGCCAGGAACAATGAACGCAAAGAGGGATGGCCTGGGCCATCCCTCTTTTTCATGGCTGGCACACGGGGGTCAGTGCGGGACCAGGGCGTAGGCCTCGCCAGCCATGCCGGTCAGGATGGAGAGGCTGACCGCGCCAAACAGCAGGCCGGTGACCAGATTGAGCGGACGCTGCACGCGGCCGAGCAGGCGCTGGGCCCGCACGGTGGAGAGGCTCCAGGCCAGCACGCCGAACCAGACCAGGGAAAGCAGGAACAGCTCCAGCACCAGCAGGCCACGGGTCAGGCCGTCTACCTGCGGCGTCACCATGGCGGCCAGCAGCCCCATGAAGAACAGCAGTGCCTTGGGGTTGAGCAGGTTGGTGGCAATGCCGCGCTGCACCCCCTTGCGCCAGCCCTGCGCCTCGCCGCCGGCGTGCAGGGCGAGCTCGGCCGAGCTGCGCCAGGCCGCCTTGAGCGCCCCCCAGCCGAGCCAGCCCAGATAGAGGGCGCCGACCACCTTCACCGTCATGAACAGCCAGGGGTGTTCGGCAATCAGCAGGCTGATGCCGGTGAGACTGAGGGTGGCGTGCACCACAATCGCCAAGGCGATGCCCAGCGCAGCCCCGAGGGCGGTGGGCCTGTGCAGGCTGGTGCGCAGGATCAGCGCGAAGTCTGGGCCCGGGCTCGCCAGAGCGATGAGATGGATGAGACCTATGGTCAGAAACAGGCTGGTGAACATGGAAACCTCTGCGACAGTATCGAGTTCACAGCATGGCGGATTGCGGGGTCGCCGGATTGTAAAAGATTGCAGTGCGGAGTTAGTCGATGCGCCCGCTGGCGGCCAGCATCTGCTGGCGAAAATCGGCAGGAGTGAGGCCGAACGCCTGGCGAAAGCCGTGGTGGAAGTGGCTCTGATCGAAGAAACCGACCGCCAGCGCCACCTCGCTCACCGGCAGGCCGCTGCCGAGCAGGCGCTTGCTCTGCTCGAGCCGCAACCGCTTGAGCCAGGCATAGGGGGTCATGCCGGTCTTTTTCTTGAACTGGCGCAGAAAGGCGAAGCGATCCAGCCCGAACAGGGCGGCCAGATCCTCCAGGCTGTGGCGTTCATCCAGCCGGGCCAGCAGATGGTCGCGCAGGAACCTGAGCTGAGGGTCGGCCAGGGCGTGGCGCTCGGGGGCGATGTGCAGCAGCTCGCCGAGCAGGGCCAGCAGCTGGCTCTCCGCCAGCAGGCCGTCTGGGCTGGGATTGTCCAGGTACATGTGCAGCCGGGCGAAGCCCTGATAGAGGTCGGGGCGGCTCTGCAGCCCCTTGTCGAAGAAGGGCTCCGGGCTGTCCGGCAGCCAGCGGGCCAGCTGTTCGGGGGCGATGGCGAACACCCGCACCTCGTACCCTTCCGGCCGCAGGCTGAGGCCGTCGTGCATCTCGTCCGGGTTGACGGTGGAGAGCTCGCCGCGCACCAGGTGGTGGCTGCTGCCCTTGTGGATGAATTTCTGGCCGCCCTGCTGCACCAGACCTATGTGGTAGTCCAGGTGCACATGGCGGCCATAGCTGAACTCCCTGTGGTGGGAGTGGGAGAGTTCAACCCCCGGCAGCAGCCGGGATTGCCAGTAGTGGATGCGGGATTGGGGTGTGCTCATCGGCTATTGATAACCTGAAACCCATGGGTGGGCTTGTAGATTATTGCAGCGTCAGGCGAGCGTCCCGTCAAGCCTGCTCCGCAGCCTGCCGGCGCTTGCCGCTGCGCAGCCCGTCCAGACTGAACAGCACCAGCGCGCTCCAGATAAAGGCGAAGGTGATCATCTTGTCCAGCGCCAGCGCCTCGCCATAGAGGGTGACCGCCAGGATGAACATCAGGCTCGGCCCTATGTACTGGAAGAAGCCCAGGGTGGAGAGCTTGAGCCGGGTGGCGGCGGCGGTGAAGCAGAGCAGGGGCGCCGTGGTGACCGCACCGGCGGCGATCAGCAGCAAGTTGAGGTGCCAGTCATTCTGGGTGAGATGGCTGGTGGGGCTGTCGGCAAAGCCCCACAGATAGATGGCGGCGGGCGGCAGCATGATCAGGGTCTCGATCAAGAGGCCGGTCAGCGCATCGAGGGCCAGCTTCTTGCGGATCAGGCCGTAGATGGCGAAGCTCGAGGCCAGTACCAGCGCGATCCAGGGCAGGGAGCCGAAGGCGATGATCTGGATGGCGACACCGATCGCCGCCAGCCCGACCGCCCACCACTGCAGCCGGCGCAGCTTCTCGCTCAGGAACAGCATGCCGAGCAGCACGTTGAACAGCGGGTTGATGTAGTAGCCGAGGCTGGCATCCAGCATGTGGCCGTTGTTGATGGCCCAGATGAACAGCAGCCAGTTGCCGCCGACCGTGATGGAGGTAAAGGCCAGGGTGAGCAGCACTTTCGGCTGGCGCAGCACCGCCTGTACCTTGTGCCACTGGCGGCCAAGCAGGGTCAGCACCATCAGCAGGGCGCACGACCAGATCATCCGGTGGGTCAGGATCTCGGCGGCCGGCACGGCGGCAATGGTCTTGAAGTAGATGGGCGCCAGGCCCCAAAGGGTATAGGCGCACAAGGCGTAGATGACGCCCTGGCGCTGAACGTGTTGCTGCATGCGGATAACCTTCACTGGAGAGTTGGATGCGGGAAAACATCGCAAAAAATCAGTGTAGCGATCCTTTTACGGGGAAAGAAGCGAATAAATGGTGATCAGCGGATTTTAACGGCGTACTGCCCGGCTCAGCGGCCTCCGCCGCGGCGGATCTTGTCCACGTCCAGCAGCAGCCACAGCATGAGTGCGATGGCGGAGATCCACGGACCCCAGGTCACGTAGGCCTCGCCGTGTCCCAGCATGTAGAACAGTAGCGGCAGTCCTATCACCAGAAACAGTACACTTCCCAGAAAAAATAACATTTTTATCTTTATATTTAAGGGCTTGTCTATTTGATGATTATATCGATTGAGGCCGGCGATGAAAGGGCAAAAATGAAAAAGGGGGATTTCTCCCCCCAATTCGCAGATAAGCGTCATTTCTGATGCTATTCGAGCTGGATCCAGGTGCTTTTCAGCTCGGTGTACTTCTCCAGCGCATGCAGTGACTTGTCGCGGCCGTTGCCGGACTGCTTGAAGCCGCCGAACGGCATGGTCATGTCGCCGCCATCCCAGTTGTTGACGAACACGGTGCCGGCACGCAGGGCGCGGGAGCCTTTCACCGCCTTGTTGAGATCCGCCGTCCAGATCGCGGCGGCCAGGCCGTAATCGGTGTTGTTGCCGAGCGCAATGGCCTCTTCCAGCGTGTCGAAGCCGGTTACTGCCAGCACCGGGCCGAAGATCTCCTCGCGGAAGATGCGCATCTCGGGGGTCACTTCGTCGAAGATGGTGGGCTCGATGTAGAAGCCGCCGCTCTCGGTATTGGTGCGCTTGCCCCCCAGCAGCAGCTTGGCGCCCTCCTGCTGGCCGATGGCGATGTAGTTGAGCACCTGCTCCATCTGGATGTGGTCCACCATGGCGCCGATGCGGGTGGCAGGGTCGAGCGGGTTGGCCGAGATCCATTCGCGGGCATGGGCCAGCAGCCGGTCCATGAACTGCGGTTTGATGCTGTTTTGCACCAGCAGGCGGGAGGCGGCGGTGCACACCTCGCCCTGGTTGTAGAAGATGGCGCCAGCGGCGCTTTTGGCGGCGGCGTCCAGGTCAGGTGCGTCCGCCAGTATGATGTTGGGGCTCTTGCCGCCGCACTCCATAAAGGCGCGCTTGAGGTTCGACTTGCCGGAGCACTGCACCAGATACTTGCCGATCTTGGTGGAGCCGGTGAAGGTGATGCAGTCCACGTCCATGTGCATGGCCAGCGCCTCGCCCACGGTATGGCCAAAGCCGGGCAGCACGTTGAACACGCCGTCGGGGATGCCTGCCTCCTTGGCCAGACCTGCGATGCGCAGGGCGGTGAGCGGGGATTTCTCGGAGGGTTTCAGGATCACCGAGTTGCCGGTGGCGAGCGCCGGCCCCAGCTTCCAGCAGGCCATCACCAGCGGGAAGTTCCACGGCACGATGGCGGCGACCACTCCCAGCGGTTCGCGGGTTACCAGTGCCAGGGCGGACTCCTCGACCGGCGCGACCTGATCGTAAATCTTGTCGATGGCTTCGGCGTTCCAGGCGATGCAGTTGGCGGCGGCGGGGGCGTCATAGCCCATGGCGTCGCCGATGGGCTTGCCCATGTCGAGCGACTCCAGCAGCGCCAGCTCCACCTTGTTGAGCCGCATCAGTTCGGCGAAGCGCTGCAGGATCTGCTTGCGCTGCTTGGGCGGCAGACCGCTCCAGCGTTTGTCGTCGAAGGCGGCGCGGGCAGCCTGCACCGCCAGTTCGGCATCGGCGGCGTCGCAGGCGGCGACCTTGGTCAGTAGCTTGCCGTTGGCCGGGTTGATGCAGTCGAAGGTGGCGCCGTTGATGGCGTCCCGGTAGCTGCCGTCGATGAAGGCTTGCGAGGGCAGGGTCAGGTGGGAGGCCTTGTGTTGCCACTGGGCCAGGGTCAGGTCACTCATGTTCACTCCTTGAACCGGCAAAAAGTCAGTTTCCGCGTATCAATATGCTAAACATCTTGCCGCTTGTAAATCCATCTTGTAACAATTCGTTAAACACTTTGCCGATTTGGCCTCATCCGGAATCCGTCCCGGCGAGGCTATCCGGCGGGGCAAACCGTACCGCAAGCGCGGGCCATCGGCGCCTGCCGAAGCGGAGGCCGGCACGAAGAGGTTGGTCGCTGTGCTGGGTCCGCCAAGGGGCGGGATCTCCCCTCTCATGGCTTAGAAGCTGGCGGGGGTGTTGGCCGAGATCAGCACGCATTCGTGCTCATCCACATTGCGGAAACGGTGCGGGGTGCGGCTGTCGAAGTAGTAGCCGTCTCCCGGCGTCAGCAGGTAGACCTGCTCGCCGACGGTGACCTCCACCTGGCCCTGGATGACGATGCCGCACTCTTCGCCTTCGTGGCTCAGCATGTCGTCACCGGTGTCGGCGCCCGGTGGGAGTATCTCCTGCATCATGCCGATGGCACGGTTGGCGCGGCTGTGGCCCACCAGGCGGTAGCTGATGGGGTGGGTGCCGAGATCCGGCATGTCGGCGGCGCGGAAGATCACCTCGGAGTCCATCTCCGTCTCATCGGTGAAGAAGGTGGCCAGCGACATGGGAATGCCTTCCAGCACCTTGCGTAGAGAAGCGACCGAGGGGCTCACCTGATTTTTCTCGATCTGGGAGATAAAGCCGTTGGTCACACCGGAGCGTTTCGCCAGCTCGCGCTGGGAGAGGGCCGCCTTGGTGCGAACCGCCTTGAGGCGGTGACCGATATCCATCGATAGACACTCCTTGACTGTTTACTATTATTAAATTTGTGTTAAATATCTTATACCACCCCGCTCAGAGCAGCTAGCCGGGTGATACCATATGGGGCAATTTTGAGCCCTTTTTTAAGATTTCAGGTGTTTAATTTAATAGGCATTGGCCGATAGTTACTAAACACCTTAAGGATGAGGTGACCATGAAACCGATCAGCGACATCAATACTCCCTCCGACATGTCCGCTTTCTGGATGCCGTTCACCGCCAACCAGCAGTTCAAGGCGGCGCCGCGCATCCTGAAGTCGGCAGAGGGGATGTATTATCACTCAGAGGATGGCCGCAAGATACTGGATGGCACTGCCGGGCTCTGGTGTTGCAACGCGGGTCATGGTCGGCGCGAGATTGCCGAGGCGGTTTCCCAGCAGATTTCCCACCTCGATTTTGCCCCCACCTTCCAGATGGGGCACCCCCTGCCGTTCGAGCTGGCCAACCGGCTGGTGGAGATCGCCCCCAAGGGGCTTGGCCACGTCTTCTATACCAACTCCGGTTCGGAATCGGTGGATACCGCGCTCAAGATCGCGCTGGCCTGGCAGCGGGCGCGCGGCCAGGGCACCCGTACCCGGCTGATCGGCCGTGAGCGCGGTTACCACGGGGTCGGCTTCGGCGGCATCTCGGTGGGGGGCATTCCCGGCAATCGCAAGTGGTTCGGCTCCCTGCTGACCGGGGTGGATCACCTGCCCCACACCCTCAACATCGCCAAGAATGCCTTCACCAAGGGGCTGCCCGAGGAGGATGTGGCGCTGGCCGACGAGCTGGAGAAGATAGTCTTCCTGCACGATGCCAGCAACATAGCGGCGGTGATTGTCGAACCCATCGCCGGCAGTACCGGCGTGCTGATGCCACCCAAAGGCTACCTCAAGCGGCTGCGGGAGATCTGCACCAAACACGGCATCCTGCTGATCTTCGACGAAGTGATCACCGGTTTTGGCCGCCTCGGTGCCCCCTTCGCCGCCCAGGAGTTCGACGTCATCCCCGACATGATCACCTGTGCCAAGGGGCTGACCAACGGCGCCATCCCCATGGGAGCCGTGCTGGTGAGCAACGCCATCTATGACGACATGATGGCGGCCGGCAAGGGAGCCATCGAGCTGTTCCACGGCTACACCTACTCCGGCCATCCGGTGGCCGCCGCCGCGGGCCTCGCGACCCTCGAGATCTATCGCAACGAGAACCTGCTGAGCCGCGCCGCCGATCTGGCGGGCTACTGGGAGGAGGCTACCCATTCGCTGAAGGGCTGCAAGCACGTGAAGGATGTGCGCAACTACGGGCTGGTGGCGGGCATCGAGCTCGAATCCATGCCGGATGCACCGGGCAAGCGCGCCTACGAGGTGTTCGTGCGCTGCTTCGAGAAGGGTCTGCTTATCCGCGTCACCGGCGACATCATCGCCCTGTCGCCGCCCCTCATCATCGAGCGCAGCCAGATCGACGATCTCTTCACCCTGCTGCAGGACGCCCTGCAGGCCCAGGACTGACTTTTAACCGGTTGATGGCGCCCGTCGCGGCGCCACTTGCCCGTGCCTGCTCCCCGGGGCGGCGCGGGCAGGCACGCATTACCCATCACGGAGGATTTATGACATACAGGGTCAGCAACTTCATCGACGGCGAGACGACCGAGAGCCGCAGCGAGCGCTTCGGGGCCATCTTCAATCCCGCCACCGGCCAGCAGCAGGGTCAGGTGGTGCTCAGCACCGCCGCCGAGTGCCAGGATGCCATCGCCAGCGCCGAGCGCGCCCTGGCTGACTGGGCGCAGACTCCGCCGCTGGTACGGGCCCGGGTGCTGTTTCGCTTCAAGGAGTTGATGGAGCAGCACAGAGACGATTTGGCCCGGCTGATCAGTCGCGAGCACGGCAAGGTGTTTTCAGACGCCCAGGGCGAGCTGACCCGCGGTCTGGAGGTGGTGGAGTTTGCCTGCGGCATTCCCCATCTGCTCAAGGGGGAGCACTCCCTCAACGTGGGCCGCGGGGTCGACAGCCACTCCATGATGCAGCCGGTGGGGGTCTGCGCCGGCATCACTCCGTTCAACTTCCCGGCCATGGTGCCGTTGTGGATGTTCCCGGTGGCCATCGCCTGCGGCAACACCTTCATCCTCAAGCCCTCCGAGAAGGATCCCTCCCTCTCCCTGCGCATGGCCGAGCTGCTCAAGCAGGCCGGCCTGCCGGACGGGGTGCTGAACGTGGTCAACGGCGACAAGGAGGTGGTGGACGTGCTGCTGACCGACCCGCGGGTCGGTGCCGTGTCGTTCGTCGGCTCCACTCCCATCGCCCAGTACATCTATGCCACCGCCTCGGCCCACGGCAAGCGGGTACAGGCGCTGGGCGGTGCCAAGAACCACATGCTGGTGATGCCGGATGCGGATCTTGAGCTGGCGGTCTCCGCCCTGATGGGGGCGGCCTACGGTGCGGCCGGCGAGCGCTGCATGGCCATTTCGGTGGCCGTGGTGGTGGGGGATGAGACGGCCGATGCGCTGGTGGCCAGGCTGTCGCCGCTGGTGGCGGCGCTGCGGGTGGGCCCGGGGCTGGGCCAGAGCCCGGAGAACGAGATGGGGCCGCTCATCAGCCGCGAGCACCTGGCCAAGGTGCGCGGCTATGTGGATCAGGGGGTGGCCGAGGGGGCCGAGCTGGTGGTGGACGGCCGGGGCCTGAGCCACGGGGAGGGGTACTTCATCGGCGGCAGCCTGTTCGACCGGGTCGGCCCCGAGATGCGCATCTACCGGGAGGAGATCTTCGGCCCTGTGTTGGCCATCGTGCGGGCGCCGGACTACGAGACGGCGCTCAGGCTCATCAACGAACACGAGTACGGCAACGGCACCGCCATCTTCACCTGTGACGGCGACACCGCGCGGGACTTCACCGCCCGCGTGCAGGTCGGTATGGTAGGGGTGAACGTTCCCATCCCGGTGCCCATGGCGTTTCACAGCTTTGGTGGCTGGAAGCGGTCCATCTTCGGGCCGCTCAACATGCACGGGCCGGATGGGGTGCGCTTCTATACCCGGATGAAGACGGTGACTGCCCGCTGGCCCCAGAGCCTGCGGGCGGGCGCGGAGTTCTCCATGCCGACCATGAAGTAATCAACCATGCAGCAGCTAGCCCGGACATGGCCCGGTGGCAGGAATCCACCTTCGTTCGCCGCTATCACTGTGAAGGAGTAACAGATGCGACTGGGAATTCTCGATTGTGACCGGCTGGACCCCGACTTGGTGGGGGATTTCGGCCCCGTTTACTCCGAGATGTTTATCAAGGGCTTCCGGGCACTGGCCCCCGGGCTGGAGTTTCGGGTCTGGTCGGCGCTCGATGGCGAGCTGCCGGCCGATCTGCACGAGTGCGATGCCTGGCTCATCACCGGCTCGCGCCACGATGCCTACAGCGACATCCACTGGATCCGGGCGCTGCGCGACTGGATCCGGCGTGCCCACGATGCCGACGTCAAGCTGGCCGGGGTCTGCTTCGGCCACCAGGTGATCGCCCAGGCGCTGGGGGGCGAGGTGATGAAGTCCACCAAAGGCTGGGGGCTGGGGGTATCGGTCCATCCCATGCTGGCGCGGCAACCCTGGATGGAGCCTGGGCTCGAGACCATCCGGATCCTGGCCAGCCACCAGGATCAGGTGGAGCAGCTGCCACCGGGGGCCACCCGGCTGGCGGGCAATGATTTTTGTCCCAATTTCATGTTTTTGCAGGGTGACCACATAGTGGCCATCCAGGGACATCCGGAATTCTCGGTGGAATACAACCGGGCGCTGATCGAGCGGCGGCGGGATCTGCTGCCGGACGATCGTTACCAGCGCAGCCTCTCCTCGCTGGAGGGAGAGGTGGATTCGGCCACCATGATGCAGTGGTTGTTGCAATTTTTGGGCATCCTGCCCGGCGCCGACACGGCCGCCGGCGGGATCACAGCAGGAGAGCGAGCATGATTATTGGCGTACCCAAGGAAATCAAAAACCATGAATACCGGGTCGGCATGACTCCCGCCGGAGTGCAGGAGCTGACGGCCCGGGGACACAAGGTGCTGGTGCAGCAGCAGGGAGGCGAGGCGATCGGGCTGTCCGACGCCGAGTACCAGGCAGCCGGTGCCGAACTGGTGGCCAGCGCGGCGGAGATCTTCGCCCGGGCCGAGATGATAGTGAAGGTGAAGGAGCCCCAGCCGGAGGAGTGTGAACTGCTCAGGCCGGGTCAGCTGCTGTTCACCTATCTGCACCTGGCGCCGGATCCGGTGCAGACCCAGCTGCTGGTGCACTCGGGGGCGGTGGCCATCGCCTACGAGACGGTGACCGACGAGCGCGGCGGCCTGCCGCTGCTGGCGCCCATGTCCGAGGTGGCGGGGCGGATGGCGATCCAGGCCGGTGCCCACAGCCTGGAGAAGGCGCAGGGAGGCAACGGCACCCTGCTGGGCGGAGTGCCTGCGGTGGCGCCCGCCAAGGTGGTGGTGCTGGGCGGCGGGGTGGTCGGCGTCAACTCGGCGCGCATGGCGCTGGGACTGGGGGCCGACGTCACCATCCTGGATCGCTCCCTGCCGCGACTGCGGGAGCTGGACAGCCTGTACGGCCCGGCCCTCAAGACCCTCTACTCCACCCGCACCAACATAGAGGCGTGCATCGCCCAGGCCGATCTGGTGATCGGTGCCGTGCTGATCCCGGGGGCGGCGGCGCCCAAGCTGCTGACCCGCGACATGCTCAAGCTGATGCGCAAGGGCTCGGTGCTGGTGGACGTGGCCATCGATCAGGGCGGCTGTTTCGAGACCTCCCACCCGACCACCCACGAGGAGCCCACCTACGTGGTGGACGGCATCATCCACTACTGCGTGGCCAACATGCCGGGCGGGGTGGCGCGCACCTCCACCTTCGCGCTGACCAACGCCACCCTGCCGTTCGTGCTGGCGCTGGCGGACAAGGGCTACGCCCGGGCGCTGCAGGACGATCGTCACCTGCGGGCCGGTCTGAACGTGTTCAAGGGCAAGATCACCCAGGCGGCGGTGGCGCAGGCGCTCGGCTACGAGTACGTCAGCGCCGAGTCGGTACTGGGCTGACGCAGCCGTCGCGCGCTCGCTCGGCAAACGTCGAGCGGGCTCACAAACCCCGCGATTTCAGGGAGGGCCGTCACGGCCCTTTCTCATATACTGGGCTCCCCTGTCAGTGAGGTCTCTTCATGTCCCGCATTCTGCTGCTCGCCAATCTCAACTGTGATCACGTGCTCTCCCTCTCTGAACCCCTGGTGGCTGGTGCCCGTCTGCAATACCTGGATCAGGGCCGCCGGCTCGGCGGCGGTGCCGCCAACACCGGCATCGGGCTGGTGTGGGCCGGCCACGAGGTGACCATCGCCTCGCGCATCGGGCTGGACGAAACCGGCGACTGGCTGCTGGAGCAGGCGGCGAGCTACGGCCTGGATTGCAGCCATGTGGAGCGCTTTGGCGGTGAGACCGGCGAGCTGCTGATCCTGGTGGACTCCACCGGCGAGCGCACCATCCTCAGGCGGCCACGGCGCCCGGATCTGCCCGGGGACCTGCCGAGCGAGGGGGTGGACTGCCTCTATGTGAATTACCCGGGCACCGCCATCATCGGCTACATGCGCCAGATGCTCGGCAAGAGCTTCGTGGTGGCCCAGTATCCCAAGGGCGGCCAGGCGCGTCGCCCCTGCCACGTGCTGGTGGCTTCCCGCTCCGATCTCGGCGAGGTGGACGACCCCTGGCAGCATGCCCGCCAGATCGCCGGCGAGCAGCTGGCCTGGCTGGTGCTGACCGAAGGCAAGGCGGGGGCGGTGGCCATTCACGGTGAGGAGCAGATCCGGGTGGCGGCGCGGCCGGTGTCGGTGGTGGACACCACGGGGGCGGGGGATGCCTTCGCCGGCGGCCTGATCCACGGGCTGGCACGGGGCATGGCGATCCGGGATGCGCTGCAGTGCGCGGTGGACTGGGGTGCCTTCGCGGTCGCCTCCGAGAGTTCCATCCCCTCCAGCGCCCTGAAAAACTGGCTCAGGCAGCCGCACTGAGCCGCCATGAACTGTTGCCGATGAGGTCGCCTTGTACGGGCCGAGGCGGAGGGGAAAACCGGCGAATTTAACCGCCATAACCCCCCAAAACCTTGGACTAACCCTGCAAGTTTGCGATCAATCAAAGAAAGTGTCGATTTATGTGCATCTTCATCGACACCCGCCTGAGCTGCTCTTAACCTTGTCATTCCACGACTCAGATTAAGATGCGGACCTTGCGCGGGCGCAAGCGCTTCCCCGCCTCTTAGCTTTAGGTTGTCGTCCTGATTTCTGACTTGTAGTAAGAGGCAAGTGCGACCATGCAACTGACACGATTTACCGACTATGCCCTGCGTACCCTGACTTTTCTGGCGGTCCAGCCGGGAGATCGCCTGTCGACCATCACCGAGGTGGCCGATACCTTTGCCATCTCCCGCAACCACGTGGTCAAGATAGTGCATCAGCTCGGTATCAAGGGGTACATAGAGACGGTGCGTGGCAAGCATGGCGGCATCCGCCTCGGCCGCTCCGCCGTCTCCATCAACCTGCGCGACGTGGTGATGGACATGGAGCACGTGCTCTGCCCGGTGGACTGCAAGCGCGAGAACTGCCGCCTCTCCGGTGGCTGCCGTATTCAGGGTATTCTGCGCCGCGCCATGAACGCCTTCCTCGAGGTGCTGGGGGAGTACACCCTGGCCGATGCGGTGCGCGATCCGACCCGGCTCTGCCACCTGCTCGGCATCGAACAGGATTCGATTCTGGCCATGGCATAAGCCAGGCAAGCATGACAAAGGGGCCCACGGGCCCCTTTGTCATCTCCGGGATTTGGGCTCAGAGCTGGGGGATCAGGGTGATGGCGCCGTGCAGGCAGGCGAGACCGCAGGCGCCGCAGCCGTCGCAGGCCGCCATGTTGATGCTGACACCGTCGGCGGTGGCCTTGATCGCTTGCTGGGGGCAGGCATCTTCGCACAGCAGGCAGTAGAAGCCCTGCCGGGCCTGGCAGCTGGCCTCGATCCGCACCCGGGTCTGCACCTGGCGGCCCAGCTGCAGGTCGAGGGCGCCGGTCGGACAGGCTCTGGCGCAGCTGCCGCAATAGCTGCACTGGCCGCAGGCGAGATCCAGCACGGGCGTGCCGGCGATGGGGGTGTCATCGTATTCGGGCTGGTTGGCCGGTTTGAGCAGGCCGTTGGGACAGGCCTTGAAGCATTCACCGCAGCGGGAGCAGAGAGAGAGGAATTGGGACTCTTCGATGGCCCAGGGGGGACGCGCTTCGTGACAAACCACCTCCGGTTTGCGAGAGCCCCCCAATGCTTGCGTCAGCCAGCGACAGAAAAAATGAGTCATGCTCACCCCTGATACCTATTAGGGGTTAATTTTATCCAAGTTTCCCTTCGCAAGCCAGAGAATAGCGCCGGCCAGGATCGCAAGCCGGGTTGCCCTTGTGTAAGCTAGGCGGGTCTTTTTGCAGGATTGAATGAACTCATGTGGTTATTTCTGTGGCGTGCTTCTCTGCTCTATGTCTTCCCCTTGCTGATGTGGGGCTACTGCCGCATCAAGGGGATCGAATTCGTCGAGCTCGACACCGGCGTTAACAGTCACAAGTGGGTGGTGCTGGCCGCCTATCTGCTCTACGTGCTGCTCTGGCTGCTGCTCAACCGCTATCTCGAACTCTTTCTGCGTCAGCGGAGCCGCAAATGATCGAGCCCGGGCTCTGGACCCTGCTGCTGGCTGCCGCCGTGCTGGCGGTCGGCCTTGGCTGGTTGGTGGGCCGGCGTGGTGCGGCCCAGCTGGCCCAACAGGTGCTGCTGAGCCAGGAGCGCCAGCAGGCGCTGCAGGATCGCTGTGACGAGCTGCAGGATGAAAAACTGCAGGGCCAGCAGAAGCTGGAGCAGCAGCAGACCCTGCTCATCAAGCTCACCGCCCGCCTCAAGGATGCCGAAGCCACCCTGCGTAGCGAGCGACTGGCCGCCGCCGAGAAGCTGCAACTGCAACAGGAGGCGGAGCAGCGCCTCAGCCAGCAGTTCGAGAACCTCGCCAACCGGATCTTCGAGCAAAACTCGGGCAACTTCCGCGAACTGAACCAGAACAGCCTGGATCTGCTGCTGACGCCGCTGAAAGAGCAGCTCGAGGGCTTTCGCCGCCAGGTGGGGGAGACCCACGCCCAGGAGACGGCCCAGCGCCATAGCCTCAAGTTCGAGCTGGAGCGCCTGGCCGAGCTCAACGCCCGCATGACCGAGGAGGCTGCGGCGCTGACCCGCGCCCTCAAGGGCGACAGCAAGCAGCAGGGCAACTGGGGCGAGGTGGTGCTGGCGCGGATCCTCAGCGAATGCGGCCTGCGCGAGGGCCATGAGTACCATACCCAGGTCAACATCGAGGTGGACAAGGGCAAGCGCTACCAGCCCGACGTCATCGTCCACCTGCCGCAGGACAAGGACATCATCATCGATGCCAAGGTGTCGCTGACCGCCTACGAGCGCTGGTACAACAGCGATGACGAGCTGGAGAAGGCGGTGGCGCTGAAAGAGCACGTCGCCTCGGTGCGCAACCACATCCGCGAGCTGGGCCGCAAGGATTACCAGCAGTTGCCCGGGGTGCGTACCCTCGATTACGTGCTGATGTTCGTGGCGGTGGAGCCCGCCTTCCTCACCGCGGTGGAGGCCGACCCCTCGCTGGTGCGATTCGGGCTCGACAACAACATCCTGCTGGTGAGCCCCACCAACCTGATGGTGGCGCTGCGCACCATAGAGAACCTGTGGCGCTACGAGCGGCAGAACCAGAATGCCCGCCAGATCGCCGAGCGGGCCGGCCGCCTCTACGAGAAGTTGCGGCTGTTCGTGGAGGAGATGCAGCAGCTGGGTGGCAGCCTGCACCGGGCGCAGGAGAGCTACGACAAGGCGATGGGGCGGCTGGTCAACGGGCGCGGCAACCTGATCGCCCAGGTGGAGCGCTTTCGCGAGCTGGGGGTGGAGGTGACCAAGACCCTGCCCGAGCCGCTGGTCAACCGGGCGCTGGAGCGGGAAGACCCGGCCGAGTGAGGCGAGGCCTCATGCTTCATGCAACAAGAAGGGCAGCCAGTGGCTGCCCTTCTGCATTGCTTCGTCTTGATACCCTTCGCCATTCGAGCTCGCGCGCTCGCCGGTTACTGCTTCCAGAAGGAGGGGAAGAAGAGCACCGCCACGGTCAGGATCTCGAGCCGTCCCAGCAGCATGCCGAACGACAGGATCCACTTGGCCGAGTCGGGCAGGCTGGCGAAGTTGGTGCTGGGGCCGATGATCGGCCCCATGCCCGGACCCACGTTGGCCACGGCGGTGATGGAACCCGAGATGGCGGTCAGGGGATCCAGCCCGATGGCGGCGAGCAGAGCGGCGATCAGCAGGATGACGGCGAAGTAGGCCAGCACGAACGAGATCATCGAGCGGATGATGGCGTCGTTGACCGGGCGGCCGTTGTACTTCTGCGGGAAGACGCCGGAGGGGTGCATCAGCTGGCGCATCTGCTTCTTGAACAGGGCGAACGCCACCTGTACCCGGAAGATCTTGAGACCGCCGGCGGTGGAGCCGGAGCAGGCGCCGAGGGCCAGCAGGATGATGAAGATGATGCTGGTGAGCGGGCCCCAGGTGCCGAAGTCACCGAGCCCGAAGCCGGTGGTGGTGAGCACGGAGACGATGTTGAAGCAGCTGATGCGCAGAGCATCCATGAAGCCGTAGATGTCCCTTAGCCACAGGTAGAAGGTGACCACCACGGTGACCCAGACCACCAGCCAGAAGAAACCCTGTACCTGGGCATCCTTGAGCAGGCTGTTGTCACGCCGGCTCAGGCTCTGCACATAGAGCAGGAAGGGCAGGCCGCCGAGGAACATGAAGACGGTACCGATCCAGTGCGCCGAGTTGGAGAAGTGGGACATGGATTGATCGGAGGTGGAGTAGCCGCCGGTGCTGAGAGTGGTCATCGAGTGGTTGACCGCCTCGAACAGGGTCATGCCGCTCACCCAGTAGGCCAGGAAGCAGAGCATGGAGAGCACCAGGTAGACCAGCACTATGTTGTTGGCCACCGTCTTGGCGCGTGGTGCACTCTTGTCGGACCAATCCGAGCTCTCGGTCTGGAACAGCTTCATGCCGCCCACGTTGAGGTAGGGCAGCACCGCCACCGCCATCACGATGAAGCCCACCCCGCCCAGCCACTGCAGGATGGAGCGCCACAGCAGTATGCTGTGGGCCATGCCGTCGAGCCCCGACAGCACGGTGGAGCCGGTGGTGGTGACCCCCGACATGGTCTCGAAGTAGGCGTCGGTGAAGTCGATGTGGTTGATGAAGAAGAAGGGCAGGGCGCCGAAGATGCAGGCAACCACCCAGACCGAGGTGGTGAGCAGGAACATCTCCCGCACGCCGAGGTGGAACACCGCCTTGCGGCCGTAATGCAGGCAAAGCAGGGCCGCGCCGTGAGTGATCAGCACCGACTTTAGAAACTCGACGAACCCCTCGGAGCCGGTCAGCAGGGCCAGCAGGGTGGGCAGCCACATGAACAGGGCCAGCTTGGAGAGCACCAGCCCGAGGGTGAAGATGATGGGACGCAGCTTGATCATGCAAGATAACCTGGTCGTTGATTGACAAAAGACCCGGACAATCCCTGGTAGAGGCTGTGCCGGGTCTGGGTTGTGCTGCCTGGGTGCATGGGCAGATTACAGGAAGAAGGGACTTGGCTGGAACAGACGTTCCACTTCCGGAATGTACTTCTTGTCCACCAGGAACATCACCACGTGGTCATCCTGCTGGATCTGGGTCCGGTCGTGGGCGATCAGCACCTCGTCACCGCGCACGATGGCGCCGATGGTGGTGCCGGGCGGCAGCTTGAGCTCACCCACCGTCTTGCCAACCACCTTGGAGGTGTTCTCGTCACCGTGGGCGATCGCCTCGATGGCCTCGGCCGCGCCGCGGCGCAGGCTGTAGACGTTGGCGATGTCGGCTCGGCGCACGTGGGTCAGCAGGGCCGAGATGGTGGCCTGCTGCGGCGAGATGGCGATGTCGATGGAACCGCCCTGCACCAGATCCACATAGGCGCTGCGCTGGATCAGCACCATGGTTTTCTTGGCGCCCATCTTCTTGGCGAGCAGGGCCGACATGATGTTGGCCTCGTCCTCGTTGGTCACCGCGATGAAGACGTCGATCTGGTCGATGTGCTCCTCCGCCAGCAGCTCCTGATCCGCCGCGTCGCCGCAGAAGACGATGGTGTTTTCCAACACCTCGGAGAGCTGCTCCGCCCGTTTCTGGTTGCGCTCGATCAGCTTCACGCTGTAGCGCTTTTCCAGCTGGCGGGCTAGACCGGCACCGATGTTGCCGCCGCCGACGATCATGATGCGCCGGTAGGGGCTCTCGAGCCGCTGCAGCTCCGACATCACGGCGCGGATATGGCCCGCCGCCGCCACGAAGAACACCTCGTCATCGGCTTCGATGATGGTGGTGCCCTGCGGGCGGATGGATCGGCCCTGACGGAAGATCGCCGCCACCCGGGTCTCGATGTTGGGCATGTGATCGCGCAGGGTGGAGAGGGCGTTGCCCACCAGCGGGCCGCCGTAGTAGGCCTTGACCGCCACCAGCCCCACCTTGCCGCCGGCGAAGTCCACCACCTGCAGGGCGCCCGGGTACTCGATCAGCCGGCGCACGTAGTCGGTCACCAGCTGCTCGGGGGCGATCAGGTGATCCACCGGCACGGATTCGGGCAGAAACAGCCGATCCCGCTCCACCAGATAGGCCGGCGAGCGGATCCGCGCCACCTTGTTGGGGGTGTTGAACAGGGAGTAGGCCACCTGGCAGGCGACCATGTTGGTCTCGTCGCTGTTGGTGACCGCGACCAGCATGTCGGCATCCTGGGCGCCCGCTTCACGCAGCACCTTGGGATGGGCACCGTGGCCGTTCACCACCCGCAGGTCGAACTTGTCCTGCAGCTCGCGCAGCCGGTCGCTGTCGGTGTCGACTATGGTGATGTCGTTGTTCTCGCCGGCCAGGTTCTCGGCCAGGGTGCCGCCGACCTGACCGGCGCCCAGAATGATGATCTTCATAGGACGGCCTCATGAGCGTCGCCGTTGCAACGGCGGCCAGGGTGCGTGGGGACGGTCATCAACAGGATGAATCTCATAGGGAAAGCGCGCTCGATGTTGGGCAGTAATGGGTGCCGCAAGCGGCACCCGTCGTGATGATGGCCCTGCTTACCGCTTGATCAGCTTGGCATAGTAGAAGCCGTCCATCTCGGCCTCGCCGGGCAGGAACTGGCGACCCGGGCACTCCGGGGTGTCCTGCGCATGCAGCGGCACCAGGGTGGCGTCCGGGTTGGCCGCAAGGAAGGCGCGGATCTGGTCGCGGTTCTCTTCCGGCAGCACGGAGCAGGTGGCATACAGCAGAGTACCGCCGCTTTTCAGTTTCGACCAGAGGGCGCCGAGGATGCGGTGTTGCAGCTCGGCCAGCTCACGGATGTCCTGATCCCGGCGCAGCCACTTGATGTCGGGGTGACGGCGGATGACGCCGGTGGCGGAGCAGGGGGCATCCAGCAGGATGCGGTCGAACTGACCCTCTGGCCACCACAGATCCGGGGTGCTGGCATCGCCGTGGATCACCCGGGCGGTGAGGCCGATGCGATCCAGGTTCTCCTGCACCCGCTTGAGGCGGTTGTCGTCGGCATCGACGGCGACTACGCCAGCCAGCGCGGGCTGGCGCTCCAGCAGGTGGGCGGTCTTGCCACCGGGGGCGGCGCAGGCATCCAGCACCCACTCACCCGGCTGCGGGTCGAGCAGCGCGGCGGCCTGTTGTGCTGCGCCATCCTGTACCGAGCAGTCGCCAACCTCGAAGCCGGGCAGCTTGGTCACGTCGCAGGGACGTTCCAGCAGGATGCAATCCTCACCCTCTTCACCGGCCATCGCATTGATGCCGGCCTCGGCCATGCGGGCCAGCATCTGCTCGCGGCTCTGGCGCTGGCTGTTGTTGCGGATCCACATGGGCGGGCGCTGGTTGTTGGCCTCCATGATGAACTCCCAATCTTCGGGATAGGCCTGGCGCAGCCGCTTGGTGAGCCACTCCGGGTGGCCGAGGCGAATGCTGGGAACGCGGTCGATACGCAGCAAGATGACTTCGGCGCTGCGCTGGAAGTTGCGCAGCACACCGTTGATGAGGCCGCGCAAGGAGGTGCCCTTGAGCAGCTTGACGGCGTTGACGGTCTCGGCCACCGCGGCGTGAGCCGGAATGCGGGTGTAGATGAGCTGATAGAGACCGACCAGGATCAGGTAGTGGAAGATGCGGCTCTTGTTCTTGAGCGGCTTGTCCATCATCTCGCCGACCGCCGCATCGAGGCGGGGCAGCCAGCGCAGGGTGCCGTAGCAGAGTTCTTGCAGGAGGGCGCGATCGCGGGGCGCAACCTTCTCCTGGGCAGCAGGCAGAACAGCGGAGAGGGATTGACCCTGATCCAGCACCTGTTGAATAACGAGAGCAGCCTGTGCGCGTGTTTTCATAATGTTACCTTAGATGCGCAAGTCGGGGCCTGGGCCCCGCCTTGTATCAATTCAGTTCAATTCAATTGCGTGCCGGGTTCAAACCAGTCGCGGCGAGAGTTGAGCAGGTCCGTCACGGACATGGCCTTCTTGCCGGGCGGCTGCAGGGTCAGCAGGCGCAGCACGCCCTTGCCGGTGGCGATGTCGATTCCCTGCTTGTCAGCCTTGAGCAGGGTACCGGCCGCCTGGCCGTGATCCTGTGCGACGACCTCGGCCTGCCATACCTTGACGGTCTGGCCGGCGACTTCAAACCAGCTGATGGGCCAGGGGTTGAAGGCGCGGATGCAGCGCTCGATGGCGACGGCTTCCATGGACCAGTCGATGCGGGCCTCTTCCTTGGAGAGCTTCTCGGCGTAGTTGGCCTGTGCATCGTCCTGCACTTCGGCGGCGGTGTTACCGGCAGCCATGGCATTGACGGTGTCGACCAGTGCCTGCGGGCCCAGCCCGGCCAGCTTGTCATAGAGGCTAGCGGAGGTTTCGTCGGCGGCGATGGGGCAGCTCACCTTGCGGATCATGGCGCCGGTATCCAGCCCTACATCCATCTGCATGATGGTGACGCCGGTTTCGGCATCACCCGCCCAGATGGAACGCTGGATCGGGGCGGCACCGCGCCAACGCGGCAGCAGGGAACCGTGCACGTTGATGCAACCCAGCCGTGGGGTATCGAGCACGGCCTTGGGCAGGATCAGGCCGTAGGCGACCACTACCATCAGGTCGGCGCCAAGGGCGGCCAGCTCGGCCTGGGCCTCTTCCTTGCGCAGGGAGGCGGGTTGATAGACCGGCAGATCGTGGGCCAGCGCCAACTCCTTGACCGGGCTGGCAGTGAGCTTCTGGCCGCGGCCGGCAGGCTTGTCGGGCTGGGTATAAACGGCGACGACCTCGTGGTCGGAAGACAACAACGCCGCCAGGTGACGGGCGGCGAAGTCGGGAGTACCGGCAAAAATCAGTTTCAGCTTATTCAATGGGGCAGATCCTCAGAGGACTTTGCGATCTTCACGGGCCATCTTTTCCAGCTTCTGGCGAATGCGCTGGCGCTTGAGCGGGGACAGGTAATCCACAAACAGCTTGCCGACCAGATGGTCCATCTCATGCTGGATGCAGATGGCGAGCAGATCGTCTGCTTCCAGCTCGAATGCCTTGCCGTGGCGATCCAGGGCGCGCACCTTGACCCACTCGGCGCGGGGCACCAAGGCACGACTGCCGGGCACGGAGAGGCACCCTTCCTCGATGCCGGTGCTGCCGGCCTGTTCGATGATCTCGGGGTTGATCAATACCAGAGGATCTTCACGGTTTTCAGAGACATCGATCACTATGATGCGCTGATGAATGTCGACCTGAGTGGCGGCGAGGCCGATGCCTTCCTCCGCGTACATGGTTTCGAACATATCATCTACAATGTGTTGTAACTCGGGTGTAAAGGTCTCGACAGGGGCTGCGACGGTACGCAGACGCTCATCGGGGAAACGCAATACATCTAGAATGGCCATAGTTTTTTCTTTAGTTTCGTATAAATGCAGTCAATATTGGCGTAATTCTAGTCATTTACGCCGACAAAAAACAGCAACACTTTGCGCGCAGAAGTAACAGGGAGTGTTATGTATCTGAAGCAAACCATCCTCGCCTGTCTGTTGGCCACCCTGAGCCAGGGCGTGCTGGCGGACCAGCTGAAACTGAAAGCGGGTTATCCCGAGACCTATGTGGTACAAAAAGGCGATACCCTCTGGGATATTTCCGGCCAGTATCTGGCAGAGCCCTGGCTATGGCCAAGGCTCTGGAACATCAATCCGCAGATCGCCAATCCGCACTGGATCTACCCGGGCGACGTGTTGCATCTGAGCTGGGTCAACGGCGAACCGCGGCTTGGCAAGGCGATGCAGGGCGGCAAGCAGGTTGTTCGTCTCTCTCCCAAAAGTCGTTACGAGAACAAGGCCAACCCCATTCCAACCCTGCCGCTCAGCGAGATCGGCCCCTTCCTGCAAACCGACCATATTCTGGCTGACAGCCAGCAGGCAAAGCAGCTGCCTTATGTGCTAGGCAATGATGAGGCGCACATCGGCATGCTGGAGGGAGATACCCTCTACGTACAGGGCTCGCTGATCCCGGGTCAGGACTATGGCATCTATCATCCGGGGACCATCTACAAAGACAAGAAGAGTGGCGAACAGCTGGGGCAAGAGGCGGTCTTCGTCGGCACGGCCAGGGCGGAAGCCCTGCTGCCGGACGGTCGCACCCGGGTTACCCTCAGCCACAATCAGCGCGAGGTGTATCAGGGGGACAAGCTGATGCCATTCCCGCCGCAAGAGAGCCTCTCCGCCGTGTTCACTCCCAAGGCTGCCCCCGTCATCTCGCCCGGCTATATCGTCGATTTGCCGAGCAAGGCCCGCGGTGGCGGCAAGTTCGATGTCGTGCTCATCAACAAGGGCATGCGTGATCAGGTTGCCCCCGGCGATGTGTTGGAGATACTGCGCCCCGGCGCCCGGCTGGTGAGCAAGAATGGCAAGGTCGCCTATCGGGAGTACTCCTCGGTCTATGACAAGGCGTTCTATTCGACCGGCAAGCCCCCCCTGCCGTCGGAGGCCGTGGCCCGAGTCATGTTGTTCAAGGTGTACGACAAGCTGAGTTATGGCCTGATCCTGCAGAGTCAGGACATGGTCAGCACCGGTTATCAGGTCAGCAACTTCTGACGTGCCTCTTCCATCTGGGCGACTCGCGCTGTGGTTGACGCTGGATGCCGTCACCGGCATTGGCCCGGTCACCGCCGCTCGCTTGCTGGCCCATTTTGGCGGGGACATCGTCACCCTGTTCGGCGTCGATGACGGCACCCTGCGATCCCTTGGTCTGCAGAGCGCTCAAATCCAGCAGATGAGGTGGCCCCAGTCGGTTGTCGAGCAGGCGCTGAGCTGGGCCGCCGAGCCCGGCAATCACCTCCTGTGTCCGGATGACCCCGTCTATCCCGCTTTGCTCAAAGAGATCCCCGCCGCCCCGCTGTTGCTCTACTGCCACGGTAATCTTGCCGCCTTGTCGGTGCCTCAGCTGGCGATGGTTGGCACGCGCCATCCCACCTATGCCGGCAAGGACAATGCTGCCCGCCTCTGCGGTGAGCTGGTCGCCTGCGGGCTGGCCATCACCTCCGGACTGGCGCTTGGTATCGATGGGGTGTGTCATCAGCAGGCGTTGGCGACAGGGGGGACTACCCTGGCCGTGCTGGGCTCAGGGCTCGACTGCCTCTATCCGAAGCGCCATCAGGGCTTGGCTATGGAAATCTTGGCGCGAGGCGGCTTGCTTATCTCCGAGCTGGCGCCCGACAAGGGACCGCTGGCCGAGCACTTTCCGCGGCGCAATCGCATCATCAGTGGCTTGTCGCTGGGTACTCTGGTGGTAGAGGCGGCCGAGCAGAGTGGTTCGCTCATCACGGCCCGTTATGCATTGGAACAGGGGCGAGAGGTCTTTGCCGTACCAGGTGCCCCGCAAAACGTGCAGGCACTGGGTTGCAACAAATTAATCCAGCAGGGGGCCAAACTTGTATTGAGCGCGGCCGATATAGTGGAAGAGCTGCCCGGATTTGTCGGTCTGCTGCAGCAAGTGGCTGACTTGTCTGAGCATTCGAATAATAGCGAATTGCCTTATGCCGATTTGTTGGATAACGTAGATTATGAGACCACGAGCGTGGATACCGTTGCCGAACGGTCCCAGCTTCCTGTCGAAGTGGTATTGGGCAGGTTGGTAGAGCTGGAGCTGGCCGGTGCAGTGATGGCGGTAGCCGGTGGATACGTCAGAGCGAGGAGGGCGAATCATGTTTGATGTATTGATGTACCTTTTCGAGACCTACATCCACAGCGATGCAGATGTGATGGTCGAGCAGAATGAACTGACCGACGAACTGAGCCGGGCAGGTTTCGACAAAGACGAGATCGAAAAGGCGCTCAACTGGCTGGAGCGACTGGCCAACCTGCATGACAGCGAGCGGGAGGTCTACGTGGCCGCCAGCGCGCAAGGCTCCATGCGTATCTATGCTCCACAAGAACTGGCACGCCTCAGTACCGAGTGCCGCGGTTTCCTGCTGTTTCTGGAACAAGCCCAGGTACTCAATGCCGAAACCCGCGAAATCTGCATCGAGCGCCTGCTCGAGCTTGATAAACCGGATATCGAGCTGGACGATCTGAAGTGGGTCGTCATGATGGTGCTGTTCAACGTACCGGGCAGTGAAAATGCCTACCAGCAGATGGAAGAGCTGGTGTTTGACGAGTCAGACGGCGTCATCCACTGACAGCCCGGTGCCGCGCTGGTAGAATTCAGGTCATCTGGATTTCAAGGCGCGGCCCATGTCAAAAATCGATCATCACCTCTTTTCAGCCCACGAACATGCCTTCGAGCGCGAACCGTGCCCGCAGTGTGGGGCCGAGCTGGTGATCCGCCAGGGCAAGCATGGTCCCTTCCTCGGTTGTTCTGCCTATCCTGTCTGTGATTACATCCGCTCCCTGACCCCGTCTGGTCGTGACATCGAGAAGGTACTCGAAGGCTCGGCCTGCCCGGATTGCGGCCAACCGCTGGCGATCAAGAAGGGGCGTTATGGCCTGTTTGTCGGCTGCACCCAGTACCCGGCCTGCCAGCACATCGAATCCCTGCAGGAGAGTGACGATACCCAGATCCTCTGCCCGGAGTGTGGCAAAGGGCACCTCATCAGCCGAACCTCCCGCTATGGCAAGCAGTTCTACTCTTGCGACGGTTACCCCCATTGCAAATATGTGGTGAATGACAAGCCGGTCCCCATGCCTTGCCCGCAATGTGGCTGGGGTATCATGGTCGAGAAAAAGGTGAGGGGAGCACTGCGCTGGATCTGTCCGCAAAAGAAATGCGGCCACCAGAGCGAGCAGGTATAATCCGGCCGCCACAAGCGAATTGAAACGTTTTCGGCGAACTTCAACCCCCCACTTGGAGTAAGGAAATTCCCACCATGAATAAACCCTTTGTTGCCGTATTGATGGGCTCTGATTCTGATTTTCCGGTGATGCAGACCACCCTCGAGGTGCTCAAGTCATTCGATATCGCGGTAGAAGTGAAAGTGACCTCCGCACACCGTACACCGGCTGCGACTCATCAGTACGTGACTGACGCCGAAGCCCGTGGCTGCAAGGTCTTTATCTGTGCCGCCGGCCTTGCCGCTCACCTGGCAGGCGCCGTGGCGGGTATCACGACTCGTCCCGTGATCGGTGTGCCCATCGATGGCGGCCCGCTCAAGGGGCTGGATGCGCTGCTTTCCACCGTGCAGATGCCGGGCGGGGTGCCGGTGGCGACCGTGGCGATCGGCAAGGCCGGCGCCAAGAATGCAGGCTATCTGGCAGCTCAGATGCTGGCAGTGGCAGATGATGAACTGGCGGCCAAGGTGCAGGCAGAACGCCAGAAAAATGCCGATGAGGTACTGGCCAAGGACGCTGCCTTGCAGGCCCTGCTCAAGTAAGCTCCGAGACGGCAACCACCACCCCGTTCGCCATCAGCCTCGCGCTGGTCGATAAAGGGGGACCGTCAGGGTTGCCGTTTCGTAGGTTCAATGTTAATCAATGATGAGGCGACAGCCCGGCTGTCGCATTTTTTATGCCCAATGAATTTGAACTTGCAGTTGCCGCCCTCCAGCGCGATGGGGTGATTGCCTATGCGACCGAGGCGGTATTTGGCCTGGGTTGTGATCCTGACTCCGAGTCGGCGGTACACCGTCTGCTGGCGATCAAGCAACGCCCGGTGGAGAAGGGATTGATCCTGATCGCTGCCGATCTGGCTCAGTTGCAGGATTATATCGATCTAGACCAGCTCACCAGCGAGCAGCTGGCCCGGGTGGAAGCGAGCTGGCCTGGCCCCTTCACCTGGATCATGCCGGCGCGCAGCAATACCCCGGCCTGGCTGACCGGTCAGTTCACTACCTTGGCTGTGCGTGTGACGGCCCATCCGCAGGTACAGGCCTTGTGCCGCGCGTTTGGCAAGCCGCTGGTCTCTACCAGTGCCAACCTGACGGGTGAGGAGCCTGCCCGCCGGGTGGCGGACATCGGCGAATTGCTGGCGAGTCAGCTGGCCTATATCCTGCCCGGCGAAGTGGGGGGACAGGCCAATCCGTCCGAGATCAAGGATGCCAGAACCGGCGCCATCATTCGCCCCTCTTGAACCGCTCGGAGAGCGGCAATGCGGATCGGCTTAGCCCATCCGGCGACATCACAATAATAGGGTCAGGCGACGATCCTGGCTGACTGGAGACAAGATGAGCAAACCGGATGTGGCCCAGGTCAAGGCCTTCCTGCTGCAGTTGCAGGACGAGATCTGCCGTGGTCTGGAACTGGCCGACGGCGCCGGACACTTTGTGGAAGATGCCTGGCGCCGCGAAGGAGGTGGCGGTGGCCGCACTCGTGTGCTGCGTCACGGTGCTGTGATCGAGCAGGGAGGGGTCAACTTCTCCCACGTTCATGGTGACGCCATGCCTGCCTCGGCAACGGCCCATCGGCCGGAACTGGCGGGCCGCCGGTTTGAGGCCATGGGGGTGTCGCTGGTGATCCACCCACACAATCCGTACGTGCCGACCAGCCACGCCAATGTGCGCTTCTTCATCGCCGAGAAAGAGGGTGAGGAGCCGATCTGGTGGTTTGGTGGCGGCTTCGATCTCACCCCGTTTTATCCGTTCGAAGAGGACGTGCGGCATTGGCATCAGCTCTCCCGCGATCTTTGTCAGCCGTTCGGCACCGACATTTATCCCGAGTTCAAATCCTGGTGTGATCGCTACTTCTTCCTCAAGCACCGGGACGAGACGCGCGGCGTCGGCGGCCTCTTCTTCGATGATCTGAATCGCTGGCCGTTTGCCGACTGTTTCGCCTTTATGCAGGCGGTCGGCAAGGGCTATCTCGATGCCTACCTGCCGATTGTCGAGCGCCGCAAGGCGCTGGCTTATGGCGAACGGGAGCGGGAATTCCAGCTCTATCGTCGTGGCCGCTATGTGGAGTTCAATCTGGTGTATGACCGTGGCACCCTGTTCGGCTTGCAGACAGGCGGGCGTACCGAGTCGATCCTGATGTCGATGCCACCGCTGGCGCGCTGGGAATATGACTGGCAGCCGTCCGCGGGCAGCCCGGAGGCATTGCTCTACAGCGACTACCTCAAACCACGCGAGTGGTTGTGACCAGAGGGGCCATGATGGCCCCTTCTTATTGGCCGATATTCGGCTTGTTCCTGAGTGCGAAAACCCGTTAAATCGGGAGATTGCCCTCTGAAGGAACTCTTTGATGGATCGTTATCTGGTTTTTGGCCACCCGGTGCGCCACAGCAAATCTCCCTTTATTCATACCCTATTTGCCAGACAAACCCAGCAGGAGCTGGAATATGGTCTGGCCGAGCCTGCCGTCGAAGAGTTCGCCACCAGTCTGAGAGCTTTCTTTGCCCAAGGTGGCAAGGGATGCAATGTCACCGTCCCCTTCAAGGAGCAGGCATTCGCCCTGGTCGATCGACTGAGCCCTCGGGCCCGGCGGGCGGGGGCAGTCAACACCATCAAGCTGACCGATGATGGCGTACTGCTGGGTGACAACACTGATGGTGCCGGGTTGGTGGCCGATCTCAAGGCGCATGGTGTGGCACTTGCCGGCAGCAGGATCCTGTTGCTGGGTGCGGGTGGCGCGGCGCGCGGTGCGCTGGCTCCGCTGCTGGCCGAGCAACCCGAGGCATTGGTTATCGCCAACCGTACTCACGCCAGGGCGGAGCAGCTGGCTGCCGAGTTTCGTGATCTGGGGGCGGTCAGTGCCCAGACCTATGAGCGGCTGGGCGGCCATTTCGATCTGATCATCAACTCCACCTCCGCCAGTCTGCAAGGAGAGCTGCCTCCGCTGGTGCCTGCCCTGATCCACGCCGATATCGCCATCTACGACATGATGTATGGCGCGACCGATACTCCCTTTATCACATGGGCAAAGGGGCAAGGGGCTCGCCAGACCGTAGATGGCCTCGGCATGTTGGTGGAACAGGCAGCAGAGGCCTTTACCGTGTGGCGCGGAATCCGGCCAGGGACTAAACAGGTATTGAGAGAACTGAAACGAAATCTGGGGACCCTATGAACCAAGGCATCTTGTTTCCCGAGCTGGCCGACTGGCAAGCGCACGAACAGCGGATCCACTTTCCTGCCCAGCAGATGGGGGCGCTGGTGGATTGTTACATCAGTCGCCGGCGTCTGGAGAAAATGACCGGGCTCTCCCTCGCGAGAGAGGAAGACATCCTGCGAGCCTTCGAAAGCGTGCGTTTTGACATCGAGGAAATTGCTGAAAAACTCATTGAGGAACAAGAGTTTGCAGAAGATGGCGCCATCTACCTCTGATTTTTTCAAGTTTTTTCTCAAAGCAGCGGAACTTGCGCCAAGTTGTGCTGACTAACTAGATAGTTGAGGAAGTGCTAGCTAGTCACTTTTATAACTCCCCGGTATTCGTACTGGGGATTTTTTTATCTATATGAAAAATAACATGATTTATGTAATTCATTTTTCGTGAAACTTAATTACATAAATTACTTTCACTTTCTGCTGCTTTGCTATACAGTTAGCAACGTAGGGTACAGAGGTAAGATGTTCTATCTTTCAGACCTTTTATTTCACGTAATTGAATGTGGCTGAATAGCGGCCCCGGTGAGTCATCATCGGGGTGTTTTTTTATGGGTTACGTTTAGAGTAAATGCTTTAATGTTGGCGAATGTTTGTTAGAATGAAGGGGCTTCTTGAGGAAAACCAGTCGTCTTTGTTCTCAAGATTTAGCTTCTTCCCAATTTTTGAACTGATTGTTTAAGGCCGGTACTGCGTTTGCAGAACCGGCCTCATTTTTATCCTTTCCATTGACTGCTTTGTAATAAAATTTCACTTTGGTACTTATTTGGTGAGGAAGCGCCCCCGCCGGCATCTATTTTTGAAAACGTTGCCAATGGGATGAAAAGTTAATTGTTATATAGAATTAACTATTTATCCCATTGATAAAAATAGTGTTTCAAGAACTCATCGTAGGGAGTGGGCGATGTCACTGGCGAGAGGGGTTATGGCAAGCAGACTGAAAGCCTTTCAATCAGCGGAGGAGCTGCTCCGCCAATTGCAGGGTTTGGTTGTGGTGTATACAGGACGTAGCTTACTCCTCGAGCGGTGCTTGCTCACCGTCAGCCATTTCATCGGCGCCCGCCAGATACCAGCCAGTCAGCGTCTGTGCCAGTTTTTCGACCCCGATCTGGGTCAGGGAAGAGAAGGCTTCCACCTGGATCTGCGGACCCAGCTCGGCTACGGCCTGACGTACCTTGATGACCTGATTGTTGCGCGGACCTGGGCTCAGCTTGTCGGCCTTGGTCAGCAGCAGCATGACCGGCAGTTTGCGGTGAGAGCTCCACTCCAGCATATTCATATCGGTATCTTTGAGCGGATGGCGGATGTCCATCAGGATCACCAGACCTTTCAATGACTCACGACGCTGCAGATATTCCGCCAGCGACTTTTGCCACTTGAGCTTCATTTCCAGCGGAACCTGCGCATAACCGTAGCCCGGCAGGTCGACCAGACGCTTGCCTGGTTCCAGCTCAAACAGGTTGATCAGCTGGGTACGTCCCGGCGTCTTACTGGTGCGGGCCAGGTTCTTGTGTTTGGTCAAGGTATTCAATGCAGATGACTTACCGGCGTTGGAACGGCCGGCAAACGCAATCTCGACACCCCCATCATTTGGCAGGTGACGGATGTCGGGTGCGCTGGTCACAAAATGCACCTTATTGAAATTCAGAGTTTGTGTATCCAACGTAAATTCCCCATAGAGATAGAGGGTTATAGAGTTACTTTTTTGTGAAATCGTGTAAAATGGCGTCGCTTAAACGCGTTTATTTTAACATGCCTTCAGCGGCATGGGATCTGGAAGCCTAATAACGAGAAGTTGGAACGCCATGAAGAACCTAGTCATTACTCTTGCTCTGATGGTTGGCGTAACGGGGATGGCACAAGCCAAGGGCGATGCCGCTGCGGGACAAACCAAGGCTGCCGTTTGCGCGGCTTGTCATGGACCGGACGGCAACAGCCTAGTCGATATGTACCCCAAGATTGCTGGTCAGCACGCATCATATATCAAAAAGCAGTTAGTTGAACTGAAGGCTGCAGCTTCTGGTCAAACTGGCCGGGTTGCTCCCATCATGGGGCCGATGGCGCTTCCTCTGTCTGAACAGGACATGGAAGACCTGGCTGCCTACTTCTCCAGTCAGAAGGTGACGCCGCTCGCGGTACCCGATGACGCCGTCGCTGCAGGCAAGGCGCTGTACATGGGAGGGGACATGAGCCGTGGTCTGGCTGCCTGTACTGCCTGCCATGGTCCGCGCGGTTCGGGCGTCGAGCAGGCCAAGTATCCGAGCCTGTCCGGCCAGCATCCTGCCTACATCAAGGCCCAGCTCACGGCCTTTAGGGCCGCAGCCCGTGACAACGACCCGAACAGCATGATGCGGGACGTTGCCAAGAAGCTGACCGATCAGGATATCGAAGTACTGTCCAAATATGTGGCAGGTCTGCACTGATCAAGCCGGATGATATTATCTCATTGATATTGACGAGGAGCCGCCGGCTCCTCGTTTCTTTTTGGCCTTTAACACCATTTGGCCAATTTTTTCTCGCATTGTTGTAAGAGATCTCCCATTCATCAGCCTGGCCAGGGCTTAAACATTTTTAGAAAAATGCTTAGTAATTCATTAATTTCAATATGTTAAGTGACAATAAGTCGTTTATCTCCGTTTGAAAACGTTCCTGATGGATTGAGTCACTTTATTAAATTGATACAGTGGATGCATGGAATGACCCACGCGGCGGTTCACGACCGGGATGTCGTGAAGACAGGATGTCGATGAGGCTGGATGCCAAGGGCCACGCGAGTGGCAGGCAATGGATTGAAAGACCAGGATGGTGACCGTTCAGGAAGAGCGGGGCTGCGGGAAGCAACCACCCCAGAAGATGACCGGACGTCGTCTGCATGGGTCAGGCAAGCACACGCACATTCAGGATCGACCAATTAAGGTCAGGATGACCATACACAAGATATGATGCGCAGAAGTATCACCATGGACAGGGTGATTTGCAGCCAGGGATGGGACTCGCATAAACATATCAAGGCAGCTTCGGCTGCCTTTTTTCTTTTGGGTCATTAACCCGCTTGGTCATTCTGTGTCAAAATACCAGCAACATGCCCAGAGGATGCCGATCCTGCGGTATTCGAAGGCCATTTATGGCCGGATTGGTGCGGGATCCCGCTCTGTTTCTAATCCATCGTCCCCCGTGTCAGCATCCTCTTCCGGACCCTTTCGAACCGGAAACGGGTTTCAATCCAGTTATTTGTCGGAGTCATTCATTCATGTCGGCTAAACAACCCAATCGCAAACCTGCCGGTAAGCGCAAAGAATCAGATGCCAGTGCCCAGGAAGGCCGTGAGCGCAAACGCGCCGCCAAGCGCAAGGGCTTGAAGGCAGGATCCCGCCAGCAGGTCGAGCAGGCCGGCAAGAAGAGTGGAAGCAAACAGGCCAAGGATCCGCGCATCGGTTCCCGCAAGCCGGTTGCCCTGATCGTGGAAGAGAAGAGCAGCAAGCCGGTCGCGCCCAAGCAGCTCAAAGAGAAGAAGCTGGTGATGACGCCGGAGCAGGAGCTGGCCTCCATCGAGAATGATGATCGCCTGAATGACCTGCTGGATCGGCTCGATGCCGGTGAAACCCTGGAGGCAACCGAGCAGGCCTGGGTCGATCAACGGGTTGACCGCTATCAGGAGCTGATGGACGAGCTTGGCATCATCGACACCGATGATGACGAAGACGAGGCTGACTTTGATGAGGCCGACTTTGACGAGCCGGGCCAGCCAGCCTCCGAAGAGGAGCTGTGGGATCGTTTCACCCAGGTCGACTATCAGCCAGAGCCCAAGCCTGAGCCGAAGAAAAAGTGATGAGTGGATGGATGCTGGCCGCCTTGTTGGGCGGCCTGATTTTGTTGGGACTGGCCTGGTATGCCGGTACCCTGCTGGCGCGTCTCAAGCGCCAGCATGACAGTCAGCAGCAGGCTATCGCGGCCCGCAATGAACGGATCCTCGAGAGTGTCAGGGTGATTGCCCATGCGGTACGGGATGGTCAGTGCGACTACTCCGAAGGCGCCATCCGGTTGACCAATCTGCTGGATGCATTGCAGATCAAGGGCGGTCGCGCCTTTGCCGGCGAATTTCCGGGTTTGTACGGTCTCTACGAGAAGGTGAAGGAGATGCCGACTCATGAGGCGAGACGGGCCCTCAAACGCAATGAAGTAATGAAGATGGATCTCGAACGCAGTGGCTATGAGGCCGAGCTGGAGGCGCAGATCCTCGAGGATGTGGCCAGACTGAAGGATTTTCAGTTAAGCCGGTGAGCCGATAACAAAAAAGAGGAAGCAAGCGTGCAAGCAGAACAGATTGTGTGGGATCAGGCCCTGATCGAGAAATATAACTACAGCGGTCCGCGTTACACCTCCTATCCCACTGCGCTGGAGTTCAACGAGGGTTTCGGTTATCCGGACTTCGTCCAGGCCGCGAGCCAGTATCCGGCGCGCAACCTGTCGCTCTACGTGCATATCCCCTTCTGTCACAAGCTCTGCTACTACTGCGGCTGCAACAAGGTGATCACCCGTCACCGCCACAAGGCCGATCAGTACCTCGATTTCCTCGAGCAGGAGATCAAGGCGCAGGCCCCGCTGTTCAAGCAGCGGCTGGTGACCCAGCTGCACTGGGGCGGCGGCACGCCCACCTATCTGGATGAACCCCAGACTCGCCGACTGATGGCCATGTTGCGGGAGCATTTCCACTTCGCCGAAGAGGGCGAAATCAGCATCGAAGTGGATCCGCGCGAGATCGAGCTCTCCATGCTGGACGTGCTGCGGGAGATCGGCTTCAACCGCATCAGCCTCGGCGTGCAGGATTTCAACAAGGAGGTCCAGGTCGCGGTCAACCGCGAGCAGGACAACGACTTCATCCGCGCCATGCTGGAGCGGGCTCGCGAACTGGGCTTTCGTTCCACCAACCTGGATCTCATCTACGGTCTGCCGCACCAGAACCGGGAGAGCTTCCATCACACCCTGGAAGAGGTGCTCAAGACCGATCCGGCCCGCCTCTCCATCTTCAACTATGCCCACCTGCCCAGTCGTTTTGCCGCCCAGCACAAGCTGAAAGAGGCCGACATGCCGGCGCCGCAGGAAAAACTGGCCATGCTGCAGGATACCATCGCCTTCCTGACCGGCCGTGGTTATCAGTTCATCGGCATGGATCACTTCGCCAAGCCGGACGACGAGCTGGCGGTGGCCCAGCGTGAGGGCAAGCTGCACCGCAACTTCCAGGGCTATACCACCCAGGGGGATTGCGATCTGCTGGGGCTGGGGGTCTCCTCCATCAGCATGATCGGCGATGCCTATTCCCAGAACCAGAAAGAGCTCAAGGCCTACTATGGCCAGGTGGAAACGCTGGGTCACGCCCAGTGGAAGGGGTGCTCTCTCAATCAGGATGACTTGATCCGCCGCGAGGTGATCAAGCGCCTCATCTGCGATTTCCGCCTGAACTTTGCCGCCGTCGAGCAGGCCCATGGTCTGGTGTTCAGGGAGTACTTCGCGGAGGATCTCAAGCTGCTGCAGACCTTCATCGATGATGGCCTGGTGCGCATGACCGAAGAGGGGCTGGAGGTGGTCTCCACCGGTCAGCTGCTGATCCGCAACATCTGCATGTGTTTCGATGTCTACCTGCGCAACAAGGCGCGCCAGCAGCAGTTCTCCCGGGTGATCTAAGCCGGTCGATGTCGTTGGAAAATAAAAAAACCGCCGAGAGGCGGTTTTTTTATTTGGGTTTGCCCGTACTCAGCGCCGGGCTGCGCGGGCGCTCAGCTCGGCCTTTTCGGTCTCGCTCAGGAAGGCCAGGGTCAGGCCGTTCTGCTGGGCGGAGCGGATCTCGTTGGCGGTCATGCCGGCAGCCGGGGCCGCCACCTGGTATTCGTGGGGCAGGTCGATGCCTTCCACCGCCGGGTCGTCGGTGTTGAGGCAAGCCAGCACGCCGGCGGCCAGGAACTGGCGGATCGGGTGCTCGATCAGGCTCGCCACCGTGGTGGTCTGAACGTTGGAGGTGAGGCAGGACTCGATGCCGATGCGGTGCTCGGCCAGATAGGCCATCAGGGCCGGATCCTGAATGGCTTTGACGCCGTGGCCGATGCGTTCGGCACCCAGCTCGCGAATGGCCTGCCACATGCTCTCGGGGCCGGCGGCTTCACCGGCGTGCACGGTGACGCGCATGCCCGCATCACGCACCCGGCGGAAGTGATCGGTGAACAGCTCGCCCGGGAAGCCCAGCTCGTCGCCGGCCAGATCGATGGCGACCAGCCGATCGCGATGGGCCAGACAGGCATCCAGCTCTTGTTTGCACTGCTCGGTGCCGAAGGTGCGGCTCATGATGCCGATGAGGTTGGTCTTGATGCCGAAGTCGCGGCTGCCGGCCGCCACGCCGTCGATGATGGCTTCGACCACGCCCTGCGGGTGCAGCTTGTGGGCCATCGCCATGTAGGCCGGGCTGAAACGCAGTTCGGCATAGTCGATGCCGGCGCGCAGCAGATCTTCCACGTTCTCGTAGGCGACCCGGCGGCAGGCGTCATAGTCGGCCAGCACGGCCACGCCCCAGTCCAGCTTCTTGAGGAAGGCGACCAGGCTCGGTTCATTCTCGACGATCTGCACATGGGGGCGCAGCGCCTCCAGCTCGAAGGCGGGCAGTTGGATGTTGTGCTGACGGCCCAGCTCGAGGATGGTCTGCGGGCGGATGTTGCCGTCCAGATGGCGGTGCAGGTCGGTCAGGGGAAGAGATCTGTCAATCATGATGGCGCCTTCTTCGAGTCGGGTGTGAAAGCCTGCCATTCTAGGCAGGGATCTCAAAAAAGATACCCCGTTTGAAATCAAACGGGGTCTTATTGGTCGGTGATTTGCCAAGGCGTGATGGGAATCGTTTTTCCCAAGGACTCAGGAGAGGTCGAGTTCCTTCAGCTTGCGGGTGAGGGTGTTGCGCCCCCAACCAAGCAGCCGTGCCGCCTCCTGTTTGTGACCATGGGTATGGTCCAGCGCGGTTTCCAGCATGATCCGCTCGAACTGGGGCAGGGCATCGGCCAGTATGTCGGTCTCTCCCAGCGCCAGCTTGGCGGCGACCCAATCCTGCAACTGCTGCTGCCAGCCGCCGGACAGGGCCGGCTGACCCGGTTCGGCGGTGCTGGTGATGGGGGTGAGCAGCTCGGTGGGCAGATCGCTTACCAGCACCTCCTGGCCCGAGGCCATTACGGTGAGCCAGCGGCAGACGTTCTCCAGCTGGCGCACGTTGCCAGGCCAGGGCAGGCGGCTGATGTAGGCCTGGGTATCCGGATGCAGGCTCTTGGCCTCCACGTTCAGCTCCTTGGCCGCCCGCAGCAGGAAGTGCTGGGCCAGCTGGGGAATGTCCTCACGCCGTTCCTTGAGGGCGGGAATGTGGATCCGGATGACATTGAGACGGTGGAACAGGTCTTCCCGAAACTCGCCGTCAGCCACCCGCTTCTCCAGATTCTGGTGGGTGGCGGCGATGATCCGCACATCCACCTGCACCGGCTGATGGCCGCCGACCCGGTAGAACTGGCCGTCGGCCAGTACCCGCAGCAGCCGGGTCTGCACATCCAGCGGCATGTCGCCGATCTCGTCGAGAAACAGGGTGCCGCCGTCGGCCTGTTCGAAGCGGCCGTGGCGAATGTTGTTGGCGCCGGTGAAGGCTCCCTTCTCATGACCGAACAGCTCCGATTCGATGAGATCTTTCGGGATGGCGGCCATGTTGAGGGCGATGAAGTTCTTGTGGGCGCGCGGGCTGTGCTTGTGCAGGGCGTGGGCGACCAGCTCCTTGCCGGTGCCGCTCTGGCCGTTGATCAGCACCGAGATGCTGGAGCGCGACAGCCGGCCGATGGCCCGGAACACCTCCTGCATGGCCGGTGCTTCGCCGATGATCTCCGGGCTGCTGGCCGGATCCTGCTGGCGTGCCTTGCGCTTGGTGCGCTGCTCTTTGAGGTGATTCTCGGCGCGACGCACCAGGGTGACCGCCTCGTCGATGTCGAATGGCTTGGGCAGGTATTCGAAGGCGCCGCGCTGGTAGGCGTTGACCGCACTGTCGAGATCCGAGTGGGCGGTCATGATGATGATGGGCAGATCGGCCTGGCGGCGATGGATCTGCTCCAGCAGGCTGAGACCGTCGATGCCGGGCATGCGGATGTCGGAGAGGATCACGTCCGGCGAGCGCATTTCCAGCGAGCTCAGCAGCGCCTCGCCATCGGCGAAGCTCTCGCACTCGAAACCTTCACTGCCGAGGGTGCGCTCCAGCACCCAGCGGATAGAACTGTCATCATCGACGATCCACACTTTTGCTGTCATGACGTTCCCTTATTTGCGAAGCGGTAGAAAGATGGTGAATTCGGTGTGGCCGGGCCAGCTGATGCAGTCGATCCGCCCCTTGTGCTGGTCGATCAGGTTCTGGGCGATGGAGAGGCCCAGCCCGGTGCCGCCCTCCTTGCCGGTGATCATGGGGTAGAAGAGGGTGTCGCGGATGGCGTCCGGGATGCCGGGGCCGTTGTCGATGATCTTGATCTCGGCAGCCAGCCGGTAGCGCTGGCCGTGGATGGTGATCTGGAACGCGGTGCGGGTCTTAATGCGGATGAGGCCGGTCTGCTCGCCGATGGCCTCGGCGGCATTGCGCACCATGTTGAGGAAGGCTTGCTGCAGCTGGTCCGGCTCCATCTCGAACTCCGGGATGCTGGGATCGTAATCCCGCTCGATGCGCACCGTCGGCGGCAGCTCCAGCTCCACTAGCCGGCGCACCTGCTCCAGCACCGAGTGCACGTTGTGCATCTGGTGACGACCCGGCCGCTGGGGGCCGAGCAACCGGTCGACCAGCACCCGTAGCCGGTCGGCCTGTTCGATGATGATACCGGTGTATTCGCGCAGGGCGGGGTCGGGCAACTCCTTTTGCAGCAGCTGGGCCGCGCCGCGCAGACCGCCGAGGGGATTCTTGATCTCGTGGGCCAGGCCGCGTACCAGCTCCTTGGCCGCCTGCTGCTGGGCATGCTGCTGCAGCTCCTGGCTGATCTTCTTCTGCTGGTCGATCTTGCGCAGTTCCACCACCATCAGCCGCTGCTCATGATCGGCCAGCGGGCTGACGCTCATCTCCACCAGTCTGGGCTCTCCTTCCACCACCAGGGTGACTTCGCTGTCGGTAAAACCCTGCCCCGAGCTGAGGCACTGCTTTAGCCGCTGCAGATCGAGGGAGATATGCTCCAGCAGATGGGGCAGTTCGATACCGATCAGCCGGCGCTGACTGAGGGAGAGCAGCTGCTCGGCGGCCGGGTTGACGAACTGGATGCAGAGCCGTTCATCCATCAGGATGACGGCGGTCAGCAAGTTATCGAGCAGTATCTTGGCTTGATCCGGGCGGGTTGGCACAGGTTTCTCCCTAAAACGGTGCTATACACCAGCAATGCACCAATGTGGTGCATTTAGTCTACCCGTATCGAGGCACAGGATCACCCCTTGTTGTTGAGGGGGGTCACTTTGGGTGCAGGATTGATGCTGGCCCGGTGCAGGTAGAAGGTGACTGGCTTAGATTTAGCAAGGATCGTACCGTCTTTGGCGAGCAGCTCGAGCTGGGCCTCATGGGCACCGCGATCGAGGTTTTCGACCCGGATGGCGAGCGAGTTTTTAACGATGGGGGCCGCCTTGCCGTCCAGGGTCAGGCGCACATCGTACTGGGTCGGCGGTTGGGGGCTGATCTGACCCTGAAACACCACGTTGCCGGTGTTGTCGCGCAGGGTGCTGCCCTGTTCCGGGGAGAGCAGTTCGATCACCAGCTTGGCCGCTTCCTTCTCTTTCTTGGCATCGACGCCGGTGAGGCTGTTGAAGTTGTCAACTTGCACCGAGCGGGGTGAACTGCCGATGAAGGGGGCGACGCGCAGATCGACCTCCTTGGCTTTCTGGCCGGGGGGAGGGGCATCCGTGTAGTGAACGACCCCCTGGCTGTCGGTCCAGGAGTATACCTTGGCAGCCTGGGCGCCGGTGGCGGCCAGCAGCAACAGGCTCAGCATCCATACTGGGTTGGCGTTTTTCATCCATCTCTCCTTGACGGGATTTTGCTTAATCCTATCAGAGAAAAAACCCGCCTGTCGGCGGGTTTGGTCAAGTTCTGAGCTGGCTTCCGGATTAAACGGAGTAGTACAGTTCGAACTCCAGCGGGTGCGGGGTCATGCGCACGCGGTCAACGTCCTGCTGCTTCAGCTCCAGGTAGGAGTTGATGAAGTCGTCGCTGAATACGCCGCCGCGGGTCAGGAACTCGCGATCCGCATCCAGTGCAGCCAGGGCTTCGTCCAGAGAGCCGGCCACGGTCGGCACTTCGGCAGCCTCTTCCGGCGGCAGGTCATACAAGTTCTTGTCCATGGCATCGCCCGGGTGGATCTTGTTGATGATGCCGTCGAGACCGGCCATCAGCTGGGCTGCGAAGGCCAGATACGGGTTGGCAGCCGGATCCGGGAAGCGTACTTCGATGCGGCGAGCTTTCGGGCTCGGCACGACCGGGATACGGATGGAGGCAGAGCGGTTGCGGGCAGAGTAGGCCAGCATGACCGGTGCTTCATAACCCGGTACCAGACGCTTGTAGGAGTTGGTGGTCGGGTTGGCGAAGGCGTTGATGGCCTTGGCGTGCTTGATGATGCCGCCGATGTAGTGCAGCGCCATCTCGGACAGACCGCCGTACAGGTCGCCGGCGAACAGGTTGACGCCGTTCTTGGCCAGGGACTGGTGGCAGTGCATGCCGGAGCCGTTGTCACCGAACATGGGTTTCGGCATGAAGGTGACGGTCTTGTTGTAGGCGTGGGCCACGTTGTGGATCACGTACTTCAGCACCTGCACTTCATCCGCTTTCAGAGTGAGGGTGTTGAAACGGGTCGCGATCTCGTTCTGACCGGCAGTCGCCACTTCGTGGTGGTGAGCTTCAACGACCTGGCCCATCTCTTCCAGCACCAGACACATGGCGGCACGGATGTCCTGGGAGGAGTCAACCGGTGCAACCGGGAAATAGCCACCCTTGACGAAAGGACGGTGACCCTTGTTGCCGTGCTCGTAATCGGTACCGGAGTTCCAGGCGGCTTCTTCGGATTCGATCTTCACGAAGCTGTGGCCCATGGTGTTCGAGAAGGTGATGTTGTCGAACATGAAGAATTCCGGCTCCGGCCCGAACAGCACAGTGTCGGCGATGCCGCTGGACTTCAGGAAGTCTTCGGCACGCTTGGCGATGGAGCGCGGATCGCGGTCGTAGCCCTGCATGGTAGCCGGTTCCAGCACGTCACAGACGATGTTCAGGGTGGTCTCTTCGGTGAACGGATCCAGTTTGGCGGAGGCCGCATCTGGCATCAGCACCATGTCTGATTCGTTGATGCCCTTCCAGCCGCCGATGGAAGAGCCATCGAACATCTTGCCATCTTCGAAGAAATCTTCGTCAACCTGATGGGAAGGGATGGATACGTGCTGCTCTTTACCCTTGGTGTCGGTAAAGCGCAGGTCGACAAACTTGACTTCGTGTTCCTGGATCAGGGCCAAAACGTTCTGGGCTGACATGCTAAGTAACCTCCGGTGTTAAAACTCTTAGGGTGAATGCGTCATCACATTCACATAAGCCAGTATCGTGCCAAGTTTGTGACAGCTTGATTTCAGGGCATTTGGGGCTATAAGCCAGCCCTGAGACCCGCCATCTCAGCGCGTTACGCCTCAAAGTAGTGCATCCATGGATCGTTTTGGTGCACTAAAATGGTGCGCGTTATACGGTCAGCCCCCATCTAAGCAGGCTTTGATCGGAAGGTCTATGATCCTGATCCCCTGTTGTGCGCGAATGTACTGCAATTCTGCTAGGCAGATCACAAAGGCGAGAGTACAATTAGCGCCCAATTTTACCCGGTGATTGAGGCGAGAATGTTAGAGAATTTACGCAATATTGCGATTATTGCGCACGTTGACCACGGCAAAACGACTCTGGTTGATAAGCTGCTGCAGCAGTCCGGCACCCTGGACCGCTCCACGGAAGGCCAGGAACGGATCATGGACTCCAATGATCTGGAACGGGAACGTGGCATCACCATTCTCGCCAAGAACACTGCGATCCGCTGGAACGACTACCGCATCAACATCGTTGATACCCCGGGTCACGCCGACTTCGGTGGTGAGGTAGAGCGCGTACTGTCCATGGTTGACTCCGTGCTGCTGCTGGTTGACGCCGTTGACGGCCCGATGCCGCAAACCCGTTTCGTGACCCAGAAGGCATTCGCCCAGGGTCTGAAGCCGATCGTGGTCATCAACAAGATCGACCGTCCGGGTGCTCGTCCTGACTGGGTAATGGATCAGGTATTCGATCTGTTTGACAACCTGGGTGCCACCGACGAACAGCTGGACTTCAAAGTTGTTTACGCCTCTGCACTGAACGGTTGGGCCACCATGGATCAGGACGTTGAGTCCGATAACATGGAACCCCTGTTCCAGGCCATCGTCGACAACGTGGAAGCGCCCAAGGCTGATGCCGACGGTGGTTTCCAGATGCAGATCTCCCAGCTGGACTACAACTCCTATGTTGGCGTCATCGGCATCGGTCGCATCACCCGTGGTCGTGTCAAGACCAACCAGCAGGTCACCATCGTCGGTGCCGACGGCAAGTCCCGTACCGGCAAGGTCGGTCAGGTGCTGGGTTATCTGGGTCTGTCCCGTACCGAAGTGGCCGATGCGCAAGCTGGCGACATCATCGCCATCACCGGTCTGGGCGAGCTGAAGATCTCCGACACCATCTGTGACAACGGCGCCGTTGAAGCGCTGCCGCCGCTCTCCGTTGACGAGCCGACCGTGAACATGACCTTCCAGGTCAACACCTCACCGTTCGCCGGCAAAGAGGGCAAGTTCGTGACCTCCCGCAACATCCTGGAGCGTCTGAACCAGGAGCTGGTCCACAACGTGGCCCTGCGCGTGGAAGAGACCGATGATCCGGACAAGTTCCGTGTCTCCGGCCGTGGTGAACTGCACCTGTCCATCCTGATCGAAAACATGCGTCGCGAAGGTTACGAGCTGGCGGTATCCCGTCCGGAAGTTATCCTGCGCACCGTAGACGGCGTTCTGCAAGAACCGTTCGAAACCGTAACCGTGGACGTGGAAGAAGCACACCAGGGTTCCGTGATGGAGCAACTCGGCCTGCGTAAGGGCGAGATGACCAACATGACCCCGGATGGAAAAGGCCGTGTTCGCCTTGACTTCATGATCCCGAGCCGTGGCCTGATCGGCTTCCAGACCGAGTTCATGACCCTGACTTCCGGTACCGGTCTGCTGTACCACACCTTCGACCACTACGGTCCGCACAAGGGTGGCAGCATCGGCGAGCGTCAGAACGGCGTGCTGATCTCCAACGCCACCGGCAAGGCGCTGACCTATGCCCTGTTCGGTCTGCAAGACCGCGGTCGTCTGTTCATCGGTCACGCGACCGAAGTGTACGAAGGCCAGGTGATCGGTATTCACTCCCGTTCCAACGACCTGACCGTGAACTGCCTGAAGGGCAAGCAGCTGACCAACATGCGTGCCTCCGGTACCGACGAAGCCCAGGTGCTGACTCCGCCGATCCGCATGTCGCTGGAACAGGCTCTGGAGTTCATCGACAACGACGAACTGGTTGAAGTCACTCCGAAGAGCATCCGTATCCGCAAGAAACTGCTGACCGAGATGGATCGCAAGCGCGCCGGTCGTGCTTGATATCTGTTCATCGACAGACAGAGAGAGGCCTTCGGGCCTCTTTTTTTAGGTTCTTCGCGGGATCTTGGGGAAGTGGAAGTTGACAGACAGGGTGCTGGTAAACTGGCTGTCTCCAAACACACCACCACCATCACCCTGCTGTCGCCGTGCATCATATTGATATTGCCTCCTTCTGGCCAGGTTATACCGTCATCGCCCAAGCGCTTTCTGCCAACCATCACACCCTGTTTACCCTTGAGCCTCGCGCCGACTTCTTGCCCCGTTGTCGCCGATGCCTGCAACCCACGCCATTGATCCACGACCAACGTATCCGCCGGGTGCGTGAGCGAGACCTATTTGACCGACAAGTCTGGTTACAACTGCCTGTTCGCCGCGTCGACTGTCTGCGCTGTGGTCGCGTCAGTGAACATATCGACTGGCTCCCCTCTGGCTCCCGCCTCACCCGGCGCATGCAGTGCTGGATTGAAGCGCTCGTTCAGTACCTCCCCATCCGCCATGTCAGCCAGCTCACCGGGGTCGGTTGGCACACCATCAAGGAGATCGACAAGCGCCGTTTGCAGACCAGTGTGGGCACCATCGAACTTGGGGAGGTGCGGCGGCTGGTGATGGATGAGTTTGCCCTGCACAAGGGACACCGCTATGCCACCGTGATCATGGATGCCGAGCGAACCCGCGTCCTGTGGGTGGGGCACGGCAACAGCCGGGCCGCTATCCGTCCCTTCTTCGAGCAGCTCGGCGAGCGATGCCAGCAGATTGAAGCGGTGGCGATGGACATGAACACGGCGTTCGACCTGGAGGTGAAGCAACACTGCCCGCAGGCGGAGGTGGTCTACGACCTGTTCCACGTGGTGGCTCGCTATGGCCGAGAGGTGGTGGACCGGGTGCGAGTGGAGCAGGCGAATGCACTGAAAAGCGATAAACCGGCGCGAAAAGTGGTCAAAAGTGCGCGTTGGTTGCTGCTACGTAATCGGGCGAAGTTGAGTGAAAAACAGGATGTGAAGTTGCAGGAGCTGTTGGCGGCGAATCAACCGCTGGCGATGGTGTACGTGCTGAAAGAGGGGTTGAAGGGCATCTGGTATGCGCCGAGCGTGTGGGAAGGATGGCGACGATGGCGGAGCTGGATGCGGCAGGTGAAGGAAAGCGGGCTAGCGCCGCTGCAACGATTTGGTCGAAATTTATCGAAATATATGCGGGGGATCCTGGCGAGTGCAAACTACCCGATGCACACGAGTGTGCTGGAAGGGGTGAACAACAAGATCAAAGTGATAAAGCGTATGGCATATGGATTTAGGGACTCAGAATACTTTTTTCTGAAAATCAAGGCGGCCTTCCCCGGAAAGCCGCGATGAACCTTTTTTTATGCCTGCTCGCAGCGGGCAGGCGATTGCAGGTGCCGGTGCGAGTCGCACCCGGCCGGCCCACGGGTGGTCAAATGACCATGCTATCTGACACAATGTCTGCACTATGAAGACGTTGGGAGCGACAATGCAGCAGAAATTCGGCGGCCGTCTTGGCCATGCCCTCTCTTTTTTACGCCACGATGGTGGCCACTTCGCCCAGTTCGTCTGGGGCCGTTTCCAGCAGGACAGGCTGACGGTCACCGCCGGCTATCTGGCCTATGTGACCCTGCTCTCCCTGGTGCCCATGATCGCCGTGGTATTCGGCATGATGTCGGCCTTTCCGGTGTTTCAGAGCCTGAAGCAGGCGATGGAGCAGTTCGTCTATCACAACTTCGTGCCTACCGCCGGCGAGATGCTCAAGGAGTACATCGACGGCTTCGTGGCCAACGCCACCAACACCACGGCAGTCGGCATCGGCGCCCTGATCGTGGTGGCGCTGATGCTGATCTCGGCCATCGACAAGAACCTCAACTACATCTGGCGTTCCACCCAGAGCCGGCCGCTGGCGCAGGCATTCGCCATGTACTGGATGATCCTGACGCTGGGGCCGGTGCTCATCGGGGCCAGCATCGCCATCTCCTCCTACATTTTCTCGCTGCGGCTGTTCGGGGCCGAGAGCCTGTTCGGCATCGGCTATCTGTTGCTGCGGGGCCTGCCGTTCCTGTTCTCGGTACTGACCTTCCTGCTGGTCTATACCGTGGTACCCAACTGCAAGGTGCGGCTGATGCACGCCTTCATCGGCGCGCTGGTGGCGGCCACCCTGTTCGAGCTGGCCAAGCGCGGCTTTGCCATCTACATCACCAACTTCCCCTCCTATCAGGCCATCTATGGCGCGCTGGCGACCATCCCCATCCTGTTTGTCTGGGTCTACCTGAGCTGGCTGGTGGTCTTGCTTGGTGCGGAAACCACCGCCTGCCTCGGCGAATATGAGCGACCGGGTGCCGATGAGTTGGCCTGATCCGGCCTCTTGCTGTTAGCATCGACGACCGCCCCCACCAGTAGATGGGGGCGGTCGTTTCGTTTTGAGAGGAGAGGGATGTGATTGCACTGATTCAGCGGGTCAGCGAGGCCAGCGTAACGGTAGAGGGCGAGGTGACCGGGGCCATCGGTCAGGGTCTGCTGGTGTTGCTCGGGGTGGAGCAAGGGGATGACGAGGCCAAGGCCGACAAGCTGCTGCACAAGGTGAGCGGTTACCGCATCTTCTCCGATGAGAATGGCAAGATGAACCTCAACGTAAGCCAGGCCGGCGGCAGCCTGCTGGTGGTCTCCCAGTTCACCCTGGCAGCGGATACCAACAAAGGGATGAGGCCCAGCTTCTCCGGCGGCGCCCATCCGGCCGAGGCCGAGCGGCTGTATGACTATTTCGTGGCGCAGGCCGCTGTCAGCGGCACCCCGACCGCCACTGGCCGCTTCGCCGCCGACATGAAGGTGGCGCTGGTCAACGACGGCCCGGTCACCTTCTGGCTACAGGTCTGACGCCAGCTCGTAGCGGGGGGCCGTGTGCAGCAGGACATTGCGCAGCCCCGGCACCGGGTAGGGGGTGGTGGGGCCGACCCACTGCTCCAGCAGCATCAGCACCCGGGTCAGCTCGAGACGGGTGCGTGGCAGCAGGTTGATGATGAGCTCGCCGTTCAGGCGGGGGGCCAGCGCCTGATAGATCCGCTCCTGGAACAGCAGCGGCGGATTGCCGTCCTGGCTGAACAGGTCGAGCAGGATGAGGTCGTACTGCGCCTCGCTCTGCTCCAGAAAGGCGAGGGCATCGGCCTGGTGCAGGGTTGGCGTACGCTGCGGGTGTTGGTCGGGCTGAAAGAAAAGCTGATAGAGGGTGATCACCTCTTCATCGAGGTCGACGCACTCGTGACGGGCATCTGGCCAGCGTTGGTGCAGATGGCGGGTGAGATCGCCGCCCCCCAACCCCAGCTCGAGGATGCTGTCGGCCTGCTCGGGCAGCAGACAGGCGATCACCTGCTGGTGCGGCAGGCAGAGGGTGGCGGGTTCGGCCAGGGACATGGCCGACTGCACCACGCCGTCGATCTCCAACCAGCGATGATGGGCATTTTCCTGTACGGTGAGCCGGCGCTGGGGCTTGGCGCTGAGGTGCAATAAGTGGTCGGCTTGGTACGCTTGCAGATTGAAGTCCATGAATTTGCACGGCAAGATGGTTTTCGACCAGTGTAACTCAAGGATGGAACTATGTACCGGGTGGTCACCCCCCAGACGGCAGCCGAACCGGATGCCCATTATCAGTTGAGGTGGGAGGCATGGGGACGCAAGCCCTTCCGTCTGTCCGTCGGCGCTAACTCAAGGATCGCTTTATGTACCGGGTAGTCACTCCTCAAACGGCCGCCGAGCTGGACTCTTACTACCAGTTACGCTGGGAACTACTGCGTAAACCCTTCAATCTGCCCGTCGGTTCCGAGCGGGATGAATACGATACCGTCGCCATTCACCGGCTGATGCTGGCCCCCGACGACACGCCCATCGCGGTGGGGCGGCTGTTTGTCGGCGGTGACGAGGCCCAGATCCGCTTCATGGCGCTGCGCCCCGAATTTCGAGGTCAGGGGCTGGGTGCCCGCATGGTGGAAGATCTCGAGCAGCTGGCCCGCAGCGAGAAGGTGAAGCGGCTGGTGATGAATGCCCGCCAGGAGGCGGTGGAGTTCTACCGCAAGTGCGGCTTTCTGGAGGTGGGGGAAGGCCCTGTCTCCTTCGGCCGCATTCCGCACCGCCAGATGATCAAGTCCCTGAGCCCGCTACAGACCATCCAGTACCGGCCGGAGTGGTGTCAGGACCTCACCACCCGCTGGTCGCGCGGCATTCCCATCAGCGAGAAGATGGGGGTGCACATCACCCACTACGATGGCCAGACCTTCCACCTCAAGGCCAATCTGGCGGCCAATCTCAACGTGCACGACACCATGTTCGCCGGCAGCATCTACAGCCAGTGCGTGCTGGCGGGTTGGGGCCTGATCTGGCTGCAACTCAAGGAGGCGGGGCTGGTGGGGGATACAGTGCTGGCGGAGGGCAACATCAAGTACTACCGGCCGGTCAAGGAGGAGCCGGAGGCGCGGGTGGCGCGCGAAGGCATGCCCGCCGTGCTCGAGCCACTTAAGGCCGGCGAATCCGCCAAGTTCAGCCTCAAGATCAAACTGTTCAGCGGCGACAAGCTGGCAGCCGAGTTCCTCGGTCACTACGTGGTGCAGCCGGTGAAGCGGCCGGGCCAGTAGCGGCGCGCTGGCTCCCATCAAGCAACAAGGCCTCATCGCGAGGCCTTGTTGTTTTCTATCGGCTAGCCGTTGGCCGCCTGTGCGGCCGGGGCCTTCGGCGCCGGTCGCCAGAGCGGACTGCTGTTGCCCTGGGGTGGGTAGCGTACGCCGGTCTCCCAGCCGCAGCCGTTTGGTTTTTGCTGGAAGCCCCAGCTGAGCGTCGGTTCGGCGAGCGGCCCGCGCCACTGGCCGAGCAGCTCGGCGCAGTTCTGGCCGTTGAGGACGCCCAGATCCAGCTGCCACTGCTCATTGACCAGATCGACGCTGCCCTGCACCCCCAGCAGGTGAGTGATGGTGGAAGCGCCGGCCTGCTCGATCTTCAGCTGGCCCTGTGCCACCTTGCCCTGCAGCTTGATGCGATAGAAGGGGGTGTCGCCCTCCTGCATCGCCTGCCAGAGCTCGGCCGGGGTGAGGGTTGGGGCCGCCGCCTGCTTGAACCACTGATCCAGCAGCGGATCTATCTTCACCTTGTCCCAGAACGGCTCGGTGGCATCGAGTGCAATGTTCCCCTGCAGGGAGCTGCGCCAGGCGCCCGGAGTGCCACCGTGCAGCGCCTGCAGATCGGCGCTCAGATCCACCTTGCCGGCGAAGGAGACGGGGGAGTGGAGGAGCTTGCCCCACTGCACCAGATCCAGTTTCTCGCCCTTGAGCTGCAACCGGCTGGTCTGGCCCGGCTCGCGTCCCCACTGGCCGCTCAGGCTGAGGCTGCCCTCATCCGGCAGCGAGCTGGTGAGCTTGTTGAGCTGCCAGGAGCCGGCCGTCAGCTCGCCATCCAGCTCGCCGTTGCGGGCGCTGAGGCCGTCCCACACCAGTTCGAACCAGGCGCTCTCGAGCCGGGCCCGGCCCAGCAGCGGGCCCGGCTGGTTGCCGCGCAGGCTGAGATCGGTCAGATAGAACTGCCAGCCGGTCAGCGACAGGGGCAGGGTATCGTCGAAGGAGAGCACCTTGAGCTTGTCGAAGGCCAGCTTGCGGATGTCGATCTGCTGCGGGCGCCAGCGCTGCCAATCCTGCCACCACCCTTCCGGCAGACTGATGTCCATGCCGCTCAGCGCCATGTCTTTGAGGGTCAGCTTCTGCTGCAGGGGATCGAGAGAGAGTTCCAGGTTGAACTCCCCTTCATAGGCCTTGCCCTGCAACTCGGCATCCAGCTGCTGGGGCGAGAAGGCGACCTTGCCCTGGATGGATTCCAGCTGGAACAGGCCGCGGCCGAGATCGCCGAGGGTCCCCGAGAAGTAGCCGCTGGGCGTGCTGCCGGCTTGCCAGTTGAAGGCGGTCAGCTGGCCGTTGAGGTTGTTGAGGGCCAGCTCCTGCTCGATGTCGTTGAAGCTGAGATCCCGGATTTGGCCGAGATCCAGGCTGACCTGGCGCAGGGGGGATTCGGCTTTGGCAAGGGTGCCCCACTCGATGCGCATGCCCTGGGTCTTGAGTTTGTTCAGCCGCAGGCTGCGGGCGGGCCAGTCCAGCACCATGCCGGTTTCGAGCAGACCGTCGAACAGGTTGGCGGTCAGCTTGTCGGTACTCAGCACCTGCCCCTCCAGCCGGCCGGCCAGGTTGAGGCGGGAGAGTGCCCAGGCCGGGGTCGCCAGCTCATTGATGTTGAGGGTCAGGTTGGCCTGGGGTGGGCGCACCGGATTGAGCAGCTGCCAGTCGCTCAGGGTGGCGTTGAGGCCGCGCAGGGTCAGCCCGTCGCTCTCCAGGCTGAGCCGGTCTATGGTGCTGTCGGCGATGGTGAGGGAGTGCACCGGCAGGCTCGGCAGCTGGTTGGGCAACGGCAGCTTGATGGCCGGGCGAATGAGATCGAGATGGGCGATGCGCACGTCCCGGCTCAACCAGTCGATGCTCTCTATCTCGAGATAGATCTTGTCGAGGGTCACGGCGTTGCCGTAACTCACCTGCTCCGCCAGCAGGGTGTAGGGGTGGAGCGGGTTGAACACCAGCCGGCCTATGGTGACCGGCACGCCGGTCTGCTGGCTGAGCCAGCCGGCGATGGACCCCTTGGCCCGCTCGGCGTCGAACAGGCCGAGCCCGACCCAGACAAAGAGCAACAGGAAGGCAAGGGTGTAGAGCAGGCCGCGCAGCCAGGAATTCATAAGCGCTTTCCTCCTGTATTGATTGAGTGATCAGGCGTTGGCAGCGTGATCCCGCAGGTCAGGCATTCGAGTAGTGATCCCGTAGGCCGAGCCAGCGCCGTATCAAGGGTTCGACATGGCTCGGGTGGCGGTCCATCAGGAAGCGCGCCATCTTCTGCACCTGCGGGATGAGCGATTGGTCGCGTACCAGATCGGCGATCTTGAGGTCGGCCAGCCCGGTCTGGCGGGTGCCGAGCAACTCCCCCGGGCCGCGCAGCTCCAGATCCCGCTGGGCGATGAGAAAGCCGTCGTTGGTCTCCCGCAGCACCCCGAGCCGGCTCTGGGCCGTCTTGGACAAGGGGGCATGATAGAGCAGCACGCAGTGGGAGGCCACCGAGCCGCGCCCGACCCGGCCGCGCAGCTGGTGCAGCTGCGCCAGCCCCAGTCGCTCCGGGTTTTCGATGATCATCAGGCTGGCGTTGGGCACGTCCACCCCCACCTCGATGACGGTGGTGGCGACCAGCAGCTGCAGTATGCCCGCCTTGAACTCCTCCATCACCCGCTGTTTCTCGACCGGCCGCATCCGGCCGTGCACCAGCCCGATGTGCAGGCCGGGCAGCAGGTTCTGCAGCTCGGCGGCGGTGTCCTCGGCGGCCTGGCACTCCAGCACCTCCGACTCCTCGATCAGGGTGCAGACCCAGTAGGCCTGCTTGCCCTCTTCGCAGGCCAGTCTGACCCGTTCGATCACGTCCTGGCGGCGGCTGTCGGGCAGCGCCACCGTGGTGATGGGAGTACGGCCCGGTGGCAGCTCGTCGATGATGGAGGTATCGAGGTCGGCATAGGCGGTCATCGCCAGGGTACGGGGGATGGGGGTGGCGGTCATGATCAGCTGATGGGGATGTACCCCTTCCCGCTCCCCTTTTTCCCGCAGTGCGAGCCGCTGATGCACCCCGAATCTGTGTTGTTCATCGATGATGACCAGGGCGAGGCGCTGGAACACCACCTGCTCCTGGAAGATGGCGTGGGTGCCCACCACCATCTTGACGCTGCCATCGGCGATGGCGGCCAGCGCTTCTTCTCGTGCCTTGCCCTTCTGCTTGCCCGCCAGCCAGCCGACTCCGATGCCGAGCGGTTCCAGCCACTTGGCGAAGTTGATGGCGTGCTGCTCGGCCAGCAGCTCGGTCGGCGCCATCAGCCCCACCTGGCAGCCGTTGCCGATGGCCTGCAGGGCGGCCAGCGCCGCGACCAGCGTTTTACCTGAGCCCACGTCCCCCTGCACCAGCCGCATCATGGGGTGGCTCTGTTGCAGATCCCGGCCGATCTCCGCCACCACCCGGTTCTGCGCTCCGGTGGGGGTGAACGGCAGGGCGCCGAGCAGCTGTTCGACCAGTGCCGGGGCCGGCTTGAGGGCGCGGGCCAGCTGGGTTTGTGCCTGGGCCCGCACTTTCAAGACCGAGAGGTTGTGGGCCAGCAGCTCCTCCAGCACCAGCCGCTGCTGGGCCGGGTGCTGGCCGCTCTCGAGCAGGGCCAGCGCCACCGAGGGGGGCGGACGGTGCAGCAGCTTCAGGGCCGCGGCCAGATCGATCTGCTGGGGATAGAGGCCGGCGGGCAGCAGCTCCTCTACCCCGTAGAGGTCGAGCTGGGCCAGCGCCTGATCGGTGAGGCTGCGCAGGGTGAGCTGGCGCAGCCCTTCGGTGGTCGGGTAGACGGGGGTGAGCGCCTCTTCGGTCTGGCCGGCCTGCTCCTCGCCGAGCAGCTTGTACTCGGGGTGGGCCATCTCCAGCCCGTATTTGCCGGGGCGCACCTCGCCGAAGCAGCGCATCAGGCGGCCCGGGCTCAGGCTGTTCTTCTGGGCGGCGGTGAAGTTGAAGAAGCGCAGGGTGAGGGTGCCGGTACCGTCGCTGATGCGGCACACCAGCATGCGGCGACGCCCCATCACCAGCTGAGTGTCCTGGATCTCCCCCTCGACGGCGCCGTGCAGGCCGGGCGGCAGATCGCCGATGGGCCACACCTGGGTGCGGTCCTCGTAGCGCAGGGGGAGGTGGAACAGCAGATCCTGCACCGTGGCCAGTCCCAGCCGCTCGAGCTTTTCCTGCATCTTGCTGCCGACGCCCTTGAGGCTGTCGAGGGAGATTTTATCCAATTTCATCAATTAGATGCCCGAAAACACTGTAAATATGTCCAGATGATAGGGTTTATTGCTGTCTCGACGCAAGCCGCGTCGTACGGTTGGGGCTCGGCTGGTGGGGAGCGGAGCCCCCAATGACAAGGGCCTGCCGATGTGCGGCAGGCCCTTGTGAGGATCCCTGAGGGTGCGATGCGTCCCGGTCAGATGATGCGCTTGAGCAGGATGTGGGCTTTGACCCTGTGGATCCGGGCCAGCAGCTTGCGTACCTGATCCGGGTAGTCCTGGATCTGCTCGATCTGATCGAAGTGGCTGATGCGCTTGGTGTTGGCCAGGATGTTCTCGCGCTCGGCGTTGAACTGGGGCCGCAGCAGGTGACGGCGATCGTAGACCAGCAGACCGTTCTCCAGATCCAGCGCCCAGGCGCGGGGATTGAGGTTGTTGCCGGTGAGCAGGGCCCACTCGTCATCCACGAAGATCCCCTTGAGGTGGTAGGAGTTGCGCTCGCAGCACCAGAGCATCAGGTTGAGACGGCCGGCATCGATGTGATGCTGGTTGCGCTCGGCGAACTTGCGCAGGTTGGTCTCGTACAGATAGGGCAGACCGCCGATGGTGGAGAATTTCTCCTCCGGCGGAATGAAGAAGTCGTTGGCGGTCTTGTCGCCCACCACGATCGTCACCTTGCAGCCGCGCTTGAGCAGGGCCTCGATATCCTTGTTCAACTCCTTGGGCGGGTTGAAGTAGGGGGTGCAGATGAAGATCTCCCGCTCGGTGGCCCGCACCAGAGTACGGATCATCTTGTTGAGCTGGTTGCCACGCTTGCCCAGGCCGCTCATCGGGGTGATGGCCACCTCCTGGCTGTTTACCGGCATGGTGTCGAAGCGGTACTGACCGAGGCGCAGGTTGTGCTTGAAGCGGCGGATCGGCCCCTTCAGCTGCTTGGCGCTGGGGATGTCGATGCGATCCAGCCGCTGCACCGCCTCGCTGCGCAGGAACAGGTCATCCACGTAGTTGACCATGCTGCGGGTCAGCTCCGGGCTGGTGATCTGGTGATAGCGGTCGAAACGGTAGCGATCCTGCTGGTGCAGGTAGATGTCGTTGAGGCTGGCACCGGAGTAGAGCAGGGTGTCATCGAAGATGAAGCCCTTGAGGTGCAGCACCCCGAGCAGCTCACGCCCCTTCACCGGCACGCCGTAGATGGCGATCTGGTGCTCATGGCGAGCGGCCATCTCCTGATACATCAGGTGGTTGCCGCCTTGCTTGCCCTTGCCGATCAGGCCGCGCTGGGCACGGTGGAAGTCGACGAACACCTTGACGTCGAGGGCCGGGTTGCGCTGCTTGGCGGCGTAGAGGGCGGAGAGGATCTCCCGTCCCGCCTCGTCATCCTGCAGATAGAGCGCCACCAGATAGATGCGCTGACGCGCGCTGGCGATGAGCGAAAGGATCCGGCTCTTGAAGTCCTTGGCGCTGTTGAGCACTTCAAACTGGTCTGCGGCGACGGCGATCTGGGGCAGACGCGCCAGCAGCTGTCGATAATGTGCCGATGAATGCATAGAGAAACCTGAAATCACTGCGTTAAGCGTTCCACTCGGAGCGATGGATAGGCGATTCTAGCAATCTCGCCCTGTTAGCCAAAGAAAGAATCGTCATAAAGATGAAAAAGGCCTCACATTGGAGGCCTTTTTCCGCACGGTTGCGATCAGAGGAAGCTGTAGATGATCATCGCCATCACGCCGCCGGTGGTGCCTATGATGGTCTCCATCACGGTCCAGGTCTGCAGGGTCTGCTTCTCGGTGAGGCCGAGGTAGCGGTTGGCCAGCCAGAAGCCGGAGTCATTGACGTGGGAGAGCACGATGGCCCCGCCGCCGATGGCGATGGTGACCGCCGCCAGCTGGGCGCCGTTCAGGCCGAGCGGCTCCAGCATCGGCAGCACCAGACCGCAGGCGGTCAGCATGGCGACGGTGGCGGAACCCTGAATGACCCGCACCGCGGCCGCCAGGATGAAGGCCAGCGCGACGATGGGCAGGCCGGAGTCCGCCAGCATGTTGCCAAGGGCGGCACCCACGCCGGAATCCACCAGGATCTGCTTGAACACGCCACCGGCACCGGTCACCAGGATGATGACGCCGGCTGGCTGGATGGCGCTGTTGCAGACGTTCATCACCTCGTCACGGGACATGCCGCGACGGATCCCCAGCAGGTAGAAGGCGGCCAGACAGGCGACCATGATGGCGGTGAAGGGGTGGCCGATGAACTCCAGCCAGCCGTGCAGGGGTGTGCCGGCCTCGACGAAGCGGCCAACGATGGTCTTGAGACCGATCAGCAGCAGCGGCAGGCCGATGAGACCCATGGCCAGCCCGAAGGAGGGCAGGTTATGGCCGTCGTCGTGGGCGCTGCTCTGGGCGTCGGCCGGCAGCGGCACGTCGACCACCTTGCTGATCAGCTCGCCAAACAGCGGGCCGGCCAGGATCAGGGCCGGAACGGCGGCGATCAGGCCGAACAGGATCATGTAGCCGAAGTCGGCGCCCAGCTGGGATGCCACCAGGATGGGGCCCGGCGCCGGGATCAGGAAGGCCTGGCAGGTGGCGATACCCGCCAGCAGGGCGATGCCGATCTTCACCACGCTGCCGCCACCACGGCGGACGATGGCGAAGGCGACGCCGATCAGCAGCACCACGGCCACGTCGAAGAACAGCGGCAGTGCGCAGACGAAGCCGGTCAGCGCCATGGCCCAGTTGGCGCGCTTGACGCCGAACTTGCCGAGCAGGGTATGGGCCACCCGGTCGAGGGCGCCGGTGACTTCCATCACCTTGCCGAACATGGCGCCCAGTGCCACCACCACGGCGACGAAGCCGAGGGTGCCGCCCATCCCTTTCTGGATGGTGGCGGCGATGTCGGCCGGGTTCATGCCGGCGGCGAGCCCCGCCACCATGGAGACCAGGATGAGGGAGACGACCGCGTGCAGGCGGGCCTTCATCACCAGAAAGAGCAGCAGCACGATGGAGCCGGCGGCCGTCATGATCAGGGAGAGGTCAGACATTGTTGTGCATTCCTTGTTCCAAGTTCAGTGTCGACACCCTGCCGATCCGTCGGCAGACCATATCTTTATGATTTATTTAGATTTATGGCCAGGGCTCAAACTCGATTGCCCAGGTGACTATGAGTGCGCTCAGTCTGTGGCAGACTTCACAATTCTTGTTGTTACCGGTAACATGTTACCGGTAACGTGCTAAGTTAGAACCCATCGGCAGCACGTTTTTTGAAAAATGAGATAGAGGTCAAACAATGGCGGGTAAGAGCATTATCGTGATGGGTGTATGTGGTAGCGGCAAGTCCAGCGTGGGCCTCAAGGTGGCCAGCGTGCTGGGCGCCAAGTTCATCGACGGTGATGATCTGCACCCCAGGGCCAACATCCAGAAGATGGCCGGCGGCAACCCCCTCAACGACGAGGACCGCGCCCCCTGGCTGGAGCGGATCCGCGACGCGGCCTACAGCCTGGAGCAGAAAAACGAGGTGGGCGTCATCGTCTGCTCGGCCCTCAAGAAGCAGTACCGCGACCAGATCCGTGAAGGTAACGAGTCGGTCAGCTTCCTCTTCCTCGACGGCAGCCAGCCGCTGATCCTCGAGCGGATGCGGGCCCGCAAGGGCCACTTCATGCGCGAAAGCATGGTACAAAGTCAGTTCGATACCCTGGAGCGCCCGGACGGCGAAGCCGGTGTATTCCACATCGATATCGACGGCACCTTCGAACAGGTGGTTGATCGCGCCGTCACAGCATTGGAGCAAGCCCAATGATCCATCAGGTCATTTCCAGCGTCACCGCCCGCATTCGCGAGCGCAGTGCCGCCCGTCGCCAGGCCTTCCTGGCCCGCATCCAGCGTCAGGCCGATCAGGGCAAGACCCGCGCCGCGCTGGCCTGCGGCAACCTGGCCCATGCCGTGGCCGCCTCCAGCTGTGACGAGAAGGGGCGCATCCTCGACATGACCCGTGCCAACGTCGGCATCGTCACCGCCTACAACGACATGCTGAGCGCCCATCAGCCCTATCAGGGCTATCCGGACATCATCAAGGCCGCGCTGGCCGAGCTGGGCCACAGCGCCCAGGTGGCCGGCGGCGTGCCCGCCATGTGCGACGGCGTGACCCAGGGGCAGCCGGGGATGGACATGTCTCTGTTCTCCCGCGATCTGATCGCCCAGGCGACCGCGCTGTCGCTCTCCCACAACACCTTCGACGCCACCCTGCTGCTCGGCATCTGCGACAAGATAGCGCCGGGCCAGATCATGGGGGCGCTCTCCCACGCCCACCTGCCCACCGCCTTCGTGCCAGCCGGCCCGATGGCGAGCGGCATCAGCAATGACGAGAAGGTGAAGGTGCGCCAGCAGTACGCCGCCGGCGAAGTGGGCCGTGACGCCCTGCTGCAGATGGAGTGCGGCGCCTACCACGCGGCGGGCACCTGCACCTTCTACGGCACCGCCAACACCAACCAGCTGGTGTTCGAGGCCATGGGTCTGATGCTGCCCGGCTCCGCCTTCGTCCACCCGCACAGCGAGCTGCGCCGCGCCCTCACCGAGGAGGCGGCCCGCCGCATCAGCGCAATGATCCCGGGTTCCCCGGCCTATCGCCCCCTGAGTGCGGTGATCGACGAGCGCTCGCTGGTCAACGGACTGGTGGCCCTGCTCGCCTCCGGCGGCAGCACCAACCACAGCATCCACATGGTGGCGCTGGCCCGCGCCGCCGGCCTGCACCTGACCTGGGATGACATCAGCGATCTCTCCGACGTGGTGCCGCTGTTGGTACGCATGTACCCGAACGGCCCGGCCGACGTCAACGCCTTCGAACAGGCGGGCGGTGTGCCCGGCCTGATGCGCCGGCTGGCGCAAGAAGGGCTGATCCACCTGGATGCCACTCCGGTGTTTGGCGAGATGCAGGATTACCTCAGCCGTCCGGCACTGGTGGATGGCCAGCTGGTATGGCAGCCGGTGGGCGAGAGCGGTGATGCGAGCGTGTTGTCGCCTTCCGGCAGCGTATTTCAGGCCACCGGCGGCACCAAGCTGCTGGCGGGCAATCTGGGCCGCGCCGTGGTCAAGGTCTCCGCCGTGGCTCCCGAGTATCGCGTCATCGAGGCGCCGGCACGGGTCTTCTCCTCCCAGCATGCGGTGGAGGCGGCCTACAAGGCGGGCGATCTCAATCAGGACGCCGTCATCGTGGTGCGCCACAATGGCCCGGCCGCCAATGGCATGCCGGAGCTGCACAAGCTGATGCCGGTGCTCGGCAACCTGCAAAAGGCGGGTTACAAGGTGGCGCTGGTCACCGATGGCCGCCTCTCCGGCGCCTCCGGCAAGATCCCGGCCGCCATCCACGTCACCCCGGAAGCGCTGCACGGCGGGACCATCGGTCTGCTTGCCGATGGCGACCTGCTGCGGGTGGACGCGGTAAACGGCAGCCTCGACTGCCTGACCAATTTGAGTGGCCGTACCCAGGCCGAGATCGACCTCACTCTGGAACAAGAGGGGTGGGGCCGTGAACTGTTCAGCGTGATGCGTCGCGCGGTATCGAGCGCCGAGTGTGGCGCCACCATTTTTGACTAAGGAAGAGCTATGCAGAACTGGAAAGTGAGCCCGGCCGAGGTGTTTGCCACCTCCCCGCTGGTACCCGTGATGGTCATCAACGAGCTGGAGCAGGCCCTGCCGATGGCCAAGGCGCTGCTGGACGGCGGCATCTCGGTGTTCGAGATCACCCTGCGCACCCCGGTCGCACTGGAGGCCATCGCCCTCATCGCCAAGGCGATGCCGGATGCCATGGTCGGTGCCGGCACCGTGCTCAACTGCGCGCAGTTTGATGCTGCCGTGGCCGCCGGTGCCCGCTTCGTCATCTCCCCGGGGATGACCCCGGCCCTGCTGGCCCACGCGGCCAACAGCACGGCGCCGCTGATCCCGGGCGTGGCCACCCCGTCCGAGGTGATGCAGGCGCTGGAAGCCGGTTACGACCACCTCAAATTCTTCCCGGCCGAAGCGAACGGCGGCACCAAGGCGCTCTCCGCCATCGCCGCGCCGCTGCCCCAGGTGAAGTTCTGTCCCACCGGCGGTATCGGCCCGAAAAACGTGGCCGATTACCTGGCGCTGAAATGCGTGGCCACCGTCGGCGGCTCCTGGATGCTGCCGGCCGAGGCCGTCAAGAACGGCAACTGGGAAGAGGTGACCCGCCTCTCCCGCGAAGCCGTCGCCCTGGTCGCATCCTGATTTGACACCGGCGTGAGCCGGACCTTCCGTTTGCCAAGCAAGCAGGCCACCCTCGGGTGGCCTGCTCTGTTTTGGCTGCATGGTGTGGATCTGGGCCTCAGCCCAGACTGTCCCCCTCGTACAGGGAGAAGCCCATGTCGAGGCGGGTGTCGGCCAGTGGCTGGCCGTTGAGGCGGGCCAGCAGCATGGTGGCGGCCGCACGGCCGATCTCCTTGCGGGGTGTGACGATACTGGCCAGTTTGGGGGTCATGGCGTGGCCGATGTCGAGGGCGTTGCTGCCGGCGATGGCGATCTGCTGGGGCACGGGTATCCACTTGGCCTGACACTGCAGCAGGGCGCCCACCGCCAGGTCATCGTTGGTGCAGAACAGGCCGTCCAGATCGGGATAGCGCACCAGTGCCTGCTCCAGCAGCTGGCCGCCGAGGGTGAAGCTGGAGGATTGCTCGGTCAGCAGGTGCTGGCCGTTCAGGCCGAAATCCTGCATCGCCTGGTAGTAGCCTTCCATCCGCAGCTGGGTGCGCACGTCGAGCCGCGCGCCCAGATAGACCAGCTTGCGTCGGCCCCGGCGCAGCATCTCTGTTACCATGGCCCGGGCGGCTGCCCGGTGATCCATGCCGACCACCATGTCGATGGGGCTCTGCGGCAGATCCATGGTCTCCACCACCGGGATGCCGGCGGTGGCGATCATCTTGCGGGTGCGCTCGGTGTGCTGGCTGTCGGAGAGGATCAGCCCATCCACGTGATAGGAGAGCAGGGAGGCGACCTGCTCCTCTTCCCGCTCCGGGCTGTAGCCGTAGTGGGCCAGCAGGGTCTGGTAGCCGGCGGGCCGGGTCACCGACTCGATGCCGTGCACCACGGCGGAGAAGACCTGGTTGGAGAGGGAGGGGATCAGGATGCCGATCGCCTTGCTGGTGGCATTGGAGAGAATGTCCGGCGCCCGGTTGGGGATGTAGCCGAGCTCCTCTACCGCGGCGGCGATCCGCTCGCGGGTGCCCTCGGCCACGGCCTGCGGGTCGCGCAGGTAGCGGCTGACGGTCATCTTGGTGACCCCGGTCAGGTCGGCTATGTCCTGCAGGGTGGGGCGGCGCTTGCGGGTGTCGTTCATCTCGGGATCCGGCAGAAATGTTACACGTAACATTACCGTTTTTGTTTAACAAAGTCAGCATATGACGCCATCAACAGGGGGAGTCGCGGGATGATCAAGGACAAGTGCTTCGAGGGCGTGCGCTTCGAGCAGCAAGACCTGGAGGGGGAGCAGTTCCAGGGTTGCCGTTTCATCGGCTGCAACTTCTCCTGGCTCGATCTGGCCGAATGCCGCTTCGTCGACTGCAGCTTCTATGACCGGGAGAGCGAGCAGAGCTGTCTGCTGCAGGGTTGCGACCTGCGCGAGGCGAGTTTTCTGCGCTGCGATCTCACCATGGCCGACTGCAGCCAAAGCCAATGTCTGGGGCTGGAGCTGCGCGACTGTCAGGCGCTGGGGATCAACTTCTCCCGCGCCAGCTTTGCCAACCAGATCACCGTAAAGAGCTACTTCTGCGAAGCGCACCTGACCGGCAACAACTTCAGTTACGCCAATTTCGAAGGGTGCCTGCTGGAGCAATGCGAATTGAGCGGCAATCGCTGGCAGGGGGCCAACCTGTTCGGCGCCTCGCTGGCGGGCTCCGATATCAGCGGATCCGAGTTTGGCCAAATAGACTGGGCCAGCGTCAACCTGCAGGGTTGTGACCTGCGCCAGTGCGATCTGCCCGGGCTGGATCTGCGGCGGGTCAATCTGGACGGGGTGCAGATCAACGAAGATCAGCAGCAGGCCTTGCTGGAGCAGATCGGGCTGATCGTCTTCCCCTGAGCCGGCAGGAAAAGAGGTAAGTTTTCGTCATCCGCCGTCTTGCCCGCTGCCGGCGGCGATCAAAAAAGCCTGCATCATGCAGGCTCTTCTGGATGGCAGGTTGGCGGCCGGGTGGCGGTGATCAGCGCTTGGCCAGCCACTTGGTGGGGTTGATCGCCTCGCCCTGATAACGGATCTCGAAGTAGAGGCCGGGTCTGTCCTGGCCGCCGCTGTCGCCGACCAGCGCCACCGGTTCACCCTGTTCCACGTTCTGGCCCACCTGACGCAGCAGCGACTGGTTGTGACCGTAGAGGCTCATGTAGCCGCGGCCGTGATCGATCACCAGCAGCATGCCGAAGCCGTCGAGCCAGTCGGCATAGACCACCTGGCCCGGTGCCACCGCCTTGACCTGGGTGCCTTCACTGGCGCCGATCAGGGTGCCTTTCCACTTCAGTTCGGCGGTGCGCGGCGAGCCGTAGGCGATGAGGATGGGGCCCTGCACCGGCCAGCGCAGGCTGCCGTTGGTCTTGAGTCCGCTGTAATAGCCGGCGCTGCTGATCCCAGAACCCCGCTCGGGTTTGTTGCTGGCCACTTCCTCGGCCGGTTGCTGTTGCTGGGCCGCCTTGTTTTGCTGGGCAGCGAGCCGCTGTTGTTCGGCACGGCGCTGCTCTGCCAGCTTGCGCTGCCGCTCCTGCTCCGCCTTCAGCTTGGCGAGGCGTTCCCGCTCGGCCCGTTCGCGGCGTTCCTGCTCTTCCCGCTGGCGGCGCAGCTCTTCCAGCCGGGCCTTCAAGGTTTTTTCTGCCTTGACCAGCTTGCTCAGCTTCTGTTCGTCATTCTGTACCGATTGCTGCAGCTGGTTGCGCACCTTGGCGCGGCTCTGCTGGCTGGCCAGCAGGCTCTGGTGATGTTGCTGCTGTTCGCTCAGCAGGCTTTGCAGCCGGCTTTCGGTCTCTTTGGTGGCCTGCTGGTTTTTGGCCAGCTTGGTGCGGGTGGCACGCAGCGCCTCGATGGCTTCGATGCGGGCCTTGTTGAGGTAGTCGTAGTAGTCGAGGGAACGGCTCAGTTTGGCCGGATCCTGCTGATTGAGCAGCAGTTTGAGGTAATCGTGGTTGCCGGCGGAGAAGGCGCTCTCGGCCTGCTTGGCCAGCAACTGCTTCTGATGGCTGGCCTGCTGTTCCAGATCCAGCTTGTCCTGTTGCAGCACCACCAGTTTCTGCTGGTTCTCTCTGAGCTGCTGCTTGGTCTGCTCGAGCTTGGCGGCGGCGGCCGAGATAGCCTGCTCATCAGCCTTGAGCTGGGTGTTGAGCTTGGCAAGCTCCTGCTTGCTGAGCTTGATGGTCTGCTGCTGTTCCTTGATCTGGGACTGCATGGCACCGAGCTGCTGGTTGGCAGCCCGTGCCGTGGCCGGCCCGAACGACAGACAAAAAAACAGCGCGCCGGCCAACAGGCCGACGCGACTGGTTTTGGTTGAAATAACTTCGCATCCCCGCATGGGGAAGGATTATTTCAGAATCATCAGGGGCTTGCCAGTCATTTCCGGCGGTACCGGCAGACCCATCAGGGTCAGCATGGTGGGGGCCAGATCGGACAATTTGCCGCCTTCAGCTACCTCGGCCTTGCGACCGAAATAGATGAGCGGAACCGGCAGATTGGTGTGGGCGGTGTGCGCCTGACCGGTCTCTTCGTCCATCATCTTCTCGGCGTTGCCGTGGTCTGCGGTGATCAGGCACTCGCCACCCACTTCGGCCAGCGCCTCGGTGACGCGACCGATGCAGTGGTCGACTGCTTCACAGGCCTTGACCGCGGCGTCGAACACGCCGGTGTGGCCAACCATGTCGCCGTTCGGGTAGTTGCAGATGATGACGTCGTACTTGCCGCTCTTGATGGCGCCGACCAGCTTGTCGGTCAGCTCTTCGGAGCTCATCTCCGGCTGCAGGTCGTAGGTGGCCACTTTCGGGCTGGCGACGATTTCTCGATCTTCGCCAGTGAAGCAGGCCTCTTCGCCACCGTTGAAGAAGAAGGTGACGTGAGCGTACTTCTCGGTTTCGGAGATGCGCAGCTGGGTCTTGCCCTGCTTGGCCAGCCATTCACCCAGGGTGTTGACCAGCGCGGTCGGCGGGTAGGCACAGGCGGTTTTGATGTCGGCCGCGTATTCGGTCAGCATCACGAAGTTCAGCGCCGGGGTGGCGGTGCGGGCGAAGCCGGTGAAGTCGCTGTCGACGAAGGCGCGGGTGATCTCGCGGGCACGGTCGGCACGGAAGTTCATGAAGATCAGCGCATCGCCATCCTGCATGGGGGCGGCGGCACCGATGCGGGTGGCTTTGACGAATTCGTCGTTCTCGTCGCGAGCGTAGGCTGCGGCCAGGGCTTCGCTGGCGCTGTCGGCGGTGAACTCGCCCTTGCCCTGGGTCATCAGGTCATAGGCTTGCTGCACGCGATCCCAGCGGTTGTCGCGGTCCATGGCGTAGTAACGGCCGATCATGGAGGCGAAGCGACCCTTGCCCAGACGGGCGAACAGGGCATCGAACTGCTCGATGGAGGACTGGGCGGAGCGCGGCGGCACGTCACGGCCATCCAGGAAGGCGTGGAAGTAGATCTGCTCGGCGCCACGCTTGGCGGCCATTTCGATCATGCCCATGATGTGCTCTTCGTGGCTGTGCACGCCACCCGGGGACATCAGGCCCATGATGTGTACGGCCTTGCCCTTGGTCACGGCAGCATCGACCGCCTTGGCCAGCTCGACGTTCTGGAAGAAGTCGCCGTCCTGGATGTCTTTGGAGATGCGGGTCAGTTCCTGATAGACGATGCGACCGGCGCCGATGTTGACGTGGCCCACTTCGGAGTTCCCCATCTGACCATCCGGCAGACCCACGTCCAGGCCGGAGCCGGAGATCAGGGTGCTGGTGTAGTCACGGGCGAGACGGTCGAGGTTGGGAGTCTTGGCGGCAGCGACGGCGTTGTGCTCTTGCTTGGTGCTGTAGCCCCAACCGTCCATGATGACCAGAACCAAAGGTTTCTTAGCTGTTGACATAAGGCTATGTCCTCTCGGATAGGAATGAATTGCGGGAAGTGAAACTAGCGTAATATTACTACATCTGCCGAAATAGTCACCTGATAGCCAAGCCCCGTCCGGCGGGGGCCGCACGCTGTTGCCGAGCTGTTTCTTCTTTGTCGCCGGCTTGTCGCACCACTCGACGAATCCTCGCCCTAGCGGGCTGAATGCCACTTTTTATGCCGCCGCTTTCCCCCGTCCCCGTCTGGTGGGAGCCCGCTCCCGCTTTGCCGCCAAGATGGCTGATCTTGGCTGGGTCCCCATGTATACTCGGGCACTTGTCTTGGTCCCTGGATAGTAGAAGATGCAAGAGTATTTGGATTTTGCGGCCCGCAACCCGCTGCTGACCGCAGCTTGGTTCGGCCTGGCAGGCACCCTGGTTTACACCACGGTGCGTGCTCGTTTTTCTCCGGTAAAGTCGGTGAACAACCACACCGCAACCCTGCTGATCAACCGTGAAAACGCCACCGTGGTGGATATTCGCAGTCAGGAAGAGTTTGCCAAGGGCCATCTGGCCGGTGCCCAGCACCTGCCGCTCAGCCAGATCCAGAGCAATAATCTGGGCCCGGTTGAAAAGCATAAAGATGCCCCCATCATAGTGGTGTGCGAGTCGGGGATGACCGCTGGTGGCGCGGGTCGCCAATTGAGCAAAGCCGGCTTCAAGCAGGTGTATGTGCTCAGCGGTGGCATGGCCCAGTGGCGTGCAGAGAATCTGCCGGTGACCAAAAAACGCTGATTTAAGGGCCTGCGCCCACCTATTTTCATAAAAAGGAATCAAACAAAATGGCTGAAGAGATCAACAACCAGGAAGTACAACCGGAATTCCACATCCAGCGCGTCTACACCAAGGACGTCTCCTTCGAAGCGCCGAATACCCCGCACATCTTCCAGAAAGAGTGGCAGCCGGACGTCAAGCTGGACATGGACACCAAGACCAACATCCTGGCCGACAGCGTCTATGAAGTGGTACTGACCCTGACAGTGACCTGCAAGCTGGAAACCGAAACTGCCTTCCTGTGTGAAGTTCAGCAAGCCGGTATCTTCACCATCGGCAACCTGCCGGAGCCGCAACTGGCACATTGCCTGGCTGCCTTCTGCCCGAACATCCTGTTCCCGTATGCCCGCGAAGCGGTGTCCAACCTGGTGAGCAAGGGTTCCTTCCCGCAGCTGAACCTGGCACCGGTCAACTTCGATGCCCTGTTTGCCCAGCACATGGCGCAGGCACAGGCCCAGCAGGCGACTGCGGAAGCCTGATAATGGCCGACCAGATCGCTATCTCGGTCTTGGGGGCGGGGTCTTATGGCTCCGCCCTTGCCATTTCTCTGGCGCGCAACGGTCATCCGACCCTGCTGTGGGGTCACGACCCTGCCCATGTCGCCGAGCTGGAACAAGACCGCTGCAACAAGGCTTTTCTGCCGGATGTCCCTTTTCCTGCCGATCTGCAGCTGACCGCCGATCTGCAACAGGCGGTACAAGCTGCCCCCGTGCTGCTGCTGGTGGTGCCGAGCCATGTGTTCGGTCAGGTACTGGCCCAGGTCAAACCCTTCCTGCGCCCGGATACCCGTATCGCCTGGGCCACCAAGGGGCTGGAGCCGGACAGCGGCCGTCTGCTGCAAGACGTGGCACGCGAGGTGCTGGGTGACGAGATGCCGCTGGCGGTCATCTCCGGCCCCACCTTCGCCAAGGAGCTGGCCGCCGGTCTGCCGACCGCCATCTCGGTGGCATCGACCCACGACGACTTCGCCGACGATCTCTCCCTGCTGCTGCACTGTGGCCGTTCGTTCCGGGTCTATACCAATCCGGACTTCATCGGTCTGCAACTGGGCGGGGCGGTCAAGAACGTCATCGCCATCGGTGCGGGTCTCTCCGACGGGCTGGGTTTTGGCGCCAACGCCAGGACCGCGCTCATCACCCGGGGTCTGGTAGAGATGCAGCGCCTGGGCGCCGCGCTCGGGGCCGACGCCAAGACCTTCATGGGGATGGCGGGGCTCGGGGATCTGGTGCTGACCTGCACCGACAACCAGTCGCGCAACCGTCGCTTCGGGCTGGCCCTCGGGGCCGGCAAGGACGTGAACACCGCCATGGCCGAGATCGGTCAGGTAGTGGAAGGCTATCGCAACACCAAGGAGGTGCATCTGCTGGCGGCCCGCTGTGGCGTCGAGATGCCCATCTGCGAGCAGATCTTCAAGGTGCTGTACGAAGGCAAGAATCCGAAAGAGGCGGCCATCGCCCTGCTGTCGCGAGACAAGAAGGACGAGTGATCCGCTCGCCACAGAATGCAAAAGGCCCCGCCAGCTGGCGGGGCCTTTTCTTTGCTGCAAGAGCAGCAAATCAGTAGTAGGAGTGATCGCCGCGCTGGTGCTCGGTGGCATCCCTGACGCCGTTGAGCTCGCCCGGGAATTTCTCCAGCAGCTGCTTCTCGATCCCCTCTTTCAGGGTGTAGTCGACCATGGAGCAACCGTTGCAACCGCCGCCGAACTGCAGGATGGCCAGCTTGTCCTCGGTCAGCTCGACCAGGGTGACCTTGCCGCCATGACCGGCCAGCATGGGGTTCACCTCGGACATCAACACGTACTCGATACGGTCGATCAGCGGAGCGTCGTCGGCCACTTTGCGCATCTTGGCGTTCGGGGCTTTCAGGGTGAGCTGGGAGCCCATCTGATCGGTGACGAAATCGATGGTGGCATCCACCAGGAAGGGGGCGCTCAGGGGATCGACCAGGCAGTCGAAGCCGCTGAAGGGCAGGTGTTGATCTTCCGGATCGACCGCGTCGGGTGGGCAATATGATACGCCGCACTCGGCATTCTGGGTTCCCGGATTGACCACAAACACCCGGATATTGGTGCCATCAGGCTGTTTTTCCAGCAGTTTACGGAAATGGGCCTGGGCGGTGTCGGAAATGCTGATCATCACTATCCTCATAAACCTGAGTGTACGACTAGGGTATTCATGATAACTCTCTTGGCAAGGCTTGGGTAGCATGCCGATGGTTACTTGAGATGCTTGAGGGTGCGACAGACGGCCCACACTTCCACCTTTGTGACTCCGCTCTCATGGAGCAAGCGGGTGAGATGGCCGGCGGTCGCGCCCGTGGTGACCACATCATCGAGCAGCGCCACGTGCTGGTAGGCGTGGGGCCTGATCTGGAAGGCTCCGCGCAGATTGCGCCGCCGCTGGCCGGCACTGAGCCTGGTTTGCTGCGGGGTTGCCCTGACCCGGCGCAGCAGGCGTTTGTCACAAGGAATGCCGGTCAGCTCGCTGAGGGTGATGGCTATCTCTTCCGCCTGATTAAAGCCGCGCCACCATTGGCGCCACCAGTGCAGAGGCACCGGAATGATGGCCTCTGGCGGCTCGCTGAGATCCAGATGATCGGCCAGCAGCCGGGCGAGCAGCGGGGCCAGCAGGATCTGGCCGGAATACTTCAGCCGGGGGATCAGCATGGGGTAGGGTGGCCGGTAGTTACCGATGACCTGCAGCCGCTCCCATGGCGGCGGCCTGCGCTGGCAACGACCGCAGATCGGCAGGCGCTCTTCATGCAATACCGGCAAGGGGGCCGCACACAAGCGGCAGGTGTGGTCAGCCTGCTGCAGTGCCTGCCGGCACCAGCTGCACAGCAAGGGGTCAACATCGCAAGGCTGCTGGCAGAGCAGGCAGTTGCCCTGCCAGTCGGCATGGCGGCCGAGGATCGGACTTGCTTTGGCGAGCAACCGCTTTAACATGCTGACCCCAACAGAGTGAACAGGATCTGAGTCTAGATGAGCGTGTCGGTTGAGCGGTTTGGTCAGGGGCCCGATCTGGTGCTGTTGCACGGATGGGGAATGAATGGCGCGGTCTGGCATGGCATTGTGCCGGCCCTGGCGTCTCGCTATCGCGTCCATCTGGTGGATCTGCCCGGCTTTGGCAACAGTCCGCTGGCAGGCGAGGTGAAGTACAGTCTGCCCTGGCTGGCTGAAGAGGTGGCAGCCATCCTGCCGGAGCAGTGCCATTTGCTGGGGTGGTCCCTCGGTGGTCTGGTGGCAAGCCAGTTGGCCTTGAGCCATCCCGAGCGACTGTACTCTCTCATCACGGTGGCCAGCTCCCCCTGTTTCATGGCCCGCGGCGAATGGCCGGGGATCGCCCCCAAGGTACTGGCCGGTTTCAACCAGATGCTGGCGGGGGACTTCAAGCAGACCATCGAACGCTTCCTGGCGATCCAGGCGATGGGTAGCGAACATGCCAGGGATGACATCCGCCAGTTGCGCCACTGGCTGGCGGAGCGGCCCGCTCCCCAGCTGGCGGCGCTGGAGGCCGGACTCGGTTTGCTGGCTGAGGTCGATCTGCGTGATGAGTTGACACCATTGAGCCTGCCTTGGCTGCGAGTCTACGGTCGGCTGGATTCACTGGTGCCCAAGGCATCGATCCCTCTGCTGGACGAGCGTTACCCAAGCAGCCGCAGTGTGGTGCTGGAAAAGGCCTCACACGCGCCCTTTATTTCCCATCCACAACAGTTCATTGAAATCATTGAACATTTTGTAGGTTGAAAAATAGCCAATTTACTTCATTAATCCTCTGGCGTGGCGGATAATTAATCCAGTGTCAGAGGAGAGTTGTCATGCGTATAGATTCAGCATTGAACAGCGGTGTGCAAGGCTTTCAGCGTGCAGAGCAGATCGCCGACAAGGCGTCCAGCCAGATCGCCAGGCTCAATACCCCGAGCGGTGACAAGGTGCAGCTGCCCGACGAGCTGGTGAACCTCAAGAGTGCCGAGGTGCAGGCCGGTGCCTCTGCCAAGGTGATCCAGACCGCCAGCGACATGATGGGAACCCTGATAGACATCCGGGTGTGACATGAACATCAATGTCAGTCTGCCGACCATCATTCCCAACCAGCTGCAACCGCAGACGGAATCGGCACGCACTGACAATCGTCGCGCGGCACTCATCCCCCAGAGCCGTCAGAGCGAGGCTTTCAACGCCGAGTCCGAAGTCGGCTCCCAGAAAGAGAAGTCCAGAGCCAGCCAGGCCAATCCCAATCAGACTTCCCAGCAGGCGCGAGATGGTGCCCAGACCGGCAACCCGCAGGCGGCGATCGACAACCGCTTCGTCGAGGCCACCGGTGAGGATGGCCAGCGCAACAAACAGCAAGATCCCAAGCAGCAGGAGCAACAGCAGAAGCAGGAGCTGCAGGTCAAGGAGCTGGCCGACAGGGATCAGGAGGTGCGCACTCACGAGCAGGCGCACCAGAGCACCGGTGGTCAGTATGCGGGCAGCCCTACCTATGAATTTGCCATGGGGCCGGATGGCAAGCGTTACGCGACCGGCGGTGGCGTCTCCATCGATATCGGGACCATCCCCGGCGATCCCAGAGCCACCATCGCCAAGATGCAACAGGTGCGGGCCGCCGCACTGGCGCCTGCCGAGCCCTCCTCTCAGGATCTGAGCGTAGCCAGAAGTGCTGCGGCCAAGGAGGCGCAGGCCCGCAAGGCACTGCTCTCTTCCAACCCTGATACTGCCCTGGCTGCCGACGGCAGCGCCAAGACGGGTGTGCTGAACGGCTACATGGAGCAGCGCAACCAGGTCATCGCCCAGCGTTATCAGCAGGCAGTCAAGCCTGCTGCCCAGCAGAACCTGAGCCTGAGTGTCTGAGGTTTCCAGTGTATTTCAGCCCGGTTTTTTCCCTCGCGAGCAGGCATTTGCAACTAATCTGAGGGGTAATCCCATCCACGCTCACAGGAGTCGTCATGCACTTTGATGAAGTCAAACCGGAAGATTTTGCCACCTTCTCCCGTGTACCACCGCCGCACCTCCAGATGGAGCAGTTCTTGATGCAGCTCGGTGGGGGCGGTACCGAAGGCACCCATTTCAAGAAGAAGGTGATGTTGGCAGCAGGCTGGAGCCATACCGGCGTGGTTTCCTATGGCAAGTATCCGCAAGAGGCCTGCAAGGCATTCAACCGGCTGCGGGAAGTACTGGCAGCCCATCGGGAGGCTGACGCCATTCTGGCTGCGCTGGCCCAATGAGGCCGAGCAACAGCGACAAAAAAGCCCCTCGCGGGGCTTTTTGCATTCTAGGGGCTTATTTCTTCAGCTTTGACAGGGCGGCCGCGAAGGCGTTGCCCATGGCACCCTCGGTCGGAGCGTTCTGACGGGGCGCCTGTTTCGGCTTGGTATTGCCGGTGTGGCGCGGCTCGGCCGGTTTGCGGGCTGGCTGGCCGGCTTTCTCATCCAGACGCATGGTCAGACTGATGCGTTTGCGCGGTACGTCGACCTCCAGCACCTTGACTCGGACGATGTCGCCGGCCTTGACCACCTCGCGGGGATCCTTGACGAAGCGATCGGTTAGGGAGGAGATGTGCACCAGCCCGTCCTGATGGACGCCGATGTCGACGAAGGCGCCAAAGTTGGTGACGTTGGTGACCACCCCCTCCAGCACCATCTCGGGCACCAGATCGCTGATTTTCTCTACCCCTTCCTTGAAGGTGGCGGTCTTGAACTCGGGACGCGGGTCGCGGCCAGGCTTGTCCAGTTCACCGATGATGTCGGTGACAGTAGGCACCCCGAACTGCTCGTCGGTGTAGTCGGCGGGTTTGAGAGTGCGCAGCAGGCTGCTGTTGCCGAGCAGGCTGTCCACGGTCTGCTCCAGCTTGGCGAGGATCCGCTCCACCACAGGGTAGGATTCCGGGTGCACCGCCGAGCCGTCCAGCGGGTTGCTGCCGCCACGAATGCGCAGGAAGCCGGCGCACTGCTCGAATGCCTTTGGCCCGAGTCGGCTTACTTTCAGCAGTTGCTGACGACTCTTGAAGGCGCCGTTCTCGTCGCGGTAGGCGACGATGTTCTGAGCCAGGGTCTGGGAGAGGCCGGAAACCCGGTTGAGCAGGGCGACCGAGGCGGTATTCACATCCACCCCGACCGCGTTCACGCAATCCTCGACCACCGCATCGAGGCGGCGGGCCAGCTGGCTCTGGCCGACGTCGTGCTGGTACTGGCCGACACCTATGCTCTTGGGATCGATCTTGACCAACTCGGCCAGCGGATCCTGCAGCCGGCGGGCGATGGAGACGGCGCCACGAATGGAGACGTCGAGCTCCGGGAACTCCTGGGAAGCGAGCTCGGAGGCGGAGTAGACCGATGCCCCCGCTTCACTCACCACGATTTTCTGCGCCTTGGCGGCCGGGTAGCGCTCGAACAGATCGCTCACCAGGCGGTCGGTTTCCCGCGAGGCGGTACCGTTGCCGATGCTGATGAGTTCGACCTTGTGCTTCTGGCACAGCTCGCTCAGGGTCTTGAGACTCTGGTCAACCTGGCGCTTGGGTTCGAACGGATAGATGGTCGCGTGATCGACCAGCTTGCCGGTGGCATCGACCACCGCCACCTTGACCCCGGTGCGGATGCCGGGATCCAGCCCCATGGTGCAGCGCATGCCAGCCGGCGCTGCCATCAGCAGATCCTTGAGGTTCATGGTGAATACCTTGATCGCCTCCTCTTCTGCTGACTCGCGGATGCGGCCGATCAGCTCGGTCTCCATCTGCAAGGAGAGCTTGATCTTCCAGGTCCAGCTCACCACCCCCTGCAGCCACTTGTCGGCCGGGCGGTGTTGCAAGTTGAGCCTGAGGTGATGGGCAATGATCCCTTCGCAGGGGCTGGCACCCTCATCGTCGCCGGCAACCAGCGCCAGGTTGAGGATCCCTTCGTTGCGGCCACGCAACATGGCCAGTACCCGGTGGGAGGGGGCCTTGTGCAGCGGTTCGTCGTGCTCGAAGTAGTCCTTGAACTTGGCCCCTTCCTGTTCCTTGCCGGCCACTACGCGGGCGCGCAGGGTGGCGTTGTGCCACAGATAGTCGCGCAGCTTCTCGAGGAGATCCGCCTGCTCGGCGAAGCGCTCCATCAGGATGTAGCGGGCACCGTCGAGGGCGGCCTTGCCGTCGGTGATCCCCTGTTCGGCATTGAGGAAGCGAACCGCCTCTTGCTCGGGATCTTTCATAGGGTCGCTCAGCAGCAGGTCGGCCAGTGGCTCCAGCCCCGCCTCGATGGCCATCTGCCCCTTGGTGCGGCGCTTGGGTTTGTAGGGGAGGTAGAGGTCTTCCAGTCGGGTCTTGCTGTCGGCGTCGTTCAGCTCGCGGGCCAGCTCGGGGGTCAGTTTGCCCTGCTCTTCGATGGAGCGCAGGATCACCTGGCGGCGATCCGCCAGTTCGCGCAGGTAGCCGAGGCGGCTCTCCAGGGTACGCAGCTGGCTGTCGTCCAGACCTCCGGTTACCTCTTTGCGGTAACGGGCGATGAAGGGGACGGTGGCGCCTTCGTCCAGCAGGCGAACGGCGGCCTGCACCTGCTCCGGGCGGGCATTCAGCTCACCGGCAATCTGATGTTCTATTACGTGGCTTTGCATCGAGGGTCTCTTGGTCGGGTCCTGGTCAACGGGCAGGCGCGAGGCGATGTCGCCGGGCAGGGGGTCTGTCCTGGCGGTACTCAAGGTACCAGCCGGGCCACTGCCGCGCGGGCCGGTTGGCGCCGCAAGGCGCCGGGTGTGAGCACTATATGGGGTCGGGCAGCGGGATGCCACCCCGGCAAAAATGACGCTTGTTATACCCGGTGGGTGGGCATGCTAGGTCCATCCTGGCCTCGTCAGCCGATCTGGCCGTCTGGGTCGGCGCTGGCTTATTTGGGATAGCTGATCTCATTGATGTACCAGCAGGCGTCACCGACTGGCGTACGTACTATGGCCTCGTCCCCCACCTCTTTCTTGAGCAGGGCGCGGGCCATGGGGGAGTCGATGGAGATGTAATCCTTGCGCTCGAAGATCTCGTCATAGCCGACGATGCGAAAGCGCTTGGTCTCTCCCTCCTCGTTTTCCACCTCGACCCAGGCACCGAAAAAGACCTTGCCCTCCTGGGCGGGGGAGTAGTCGACGATCCCCAGCTCCTCGAGGCACTTGCGCAGGTAACGGACCCGCCGGTCGATCTCCCGCAGCCGTTTCTTGTTGTATTGGTAGTCGGCATTCTCGCTGCGATCACCAAGGCTGGCCGCCCAGGCCACTTTGCGGGTGGTCTCGGGGCGCTCCTCGCGCCAGAGGAAATCGAGCTCCTGTTTGAGCTTGTTGTAGCCTTCACGGGTGATCAGCTTGGTCTTCATCGGTCGTTACCTGTGTCAGTGGGGCTGATGAGCCTCTTATGGCTCGGCAGATCTTATCCGTTGTCGCCTTGCTGTCGAGCAAAAACTGGGGCGTCTGAGGGGAGGCCTGAGTGGTGAGACGCGGGGTGAAGGGGCGCAAAATCGGCTGAATGGGCAATAACCGGTAACATATTTAGGCTTGGCCGTTACGAGCCCGAGCTCTAGTATTGGCAGCATATCGAGAGGAGAGGCAAGCAATGAGTCAGCAATACAAGGTTCTGGTCGTCGACGATGATTTGAAATTACGTTCCCTGCTGGAGCGCTACCTGACCGAACAGGGGTTCGTGGTTCGGGGCGTCGCCAATGGTGAACAGGCCGACCGCCTGCTGACCCGTGAGAATTTCAGCCTGATGGTGCTGGATTTGATGCTGCCGGGGGAAGACGGCCTCTCCATCTGCCGCCGCCTGCGCGAGGCTGGCAACCAGATCCCGGTGCTGATGCTGACCGCCAAGGGGGATGAGGTGGATCGCATCGTCGGGCTCGAGATGGGGGCCGATGATTACCTGCCCAAGCCGTTCAACCCCCGTGAGCTGCTGGCCCGGATCCGCGCCGTGCTGCGCCGGCACACCGTCGAGTTGCCGGGCGCCCCCTCCACCGCCGAGAAGGTGGTGAGCTTTGGCAGCTATCAGCTCAACCTGGCGACCCGCGAGCTGAGCCGCGATGGTGATCCGGTTGCGCTGACCAGCGGCGAATTCGCCGTGCTCAAGGTGCTGGTGAGTCATCCGCGCGAGCCTCTCTCTCGCGACAAGCTGATGAACCTGGCCCGCGGTCGCGAATATACCGCCACCGAGCGCAGCATCGACGTGCAGGTCTCGCGCCTGCGTCGCCTGCTGGAGCAGGACCCAGCGCAGCCCCGTTATCTGCAGACCGTCTGGGGTCTGGGCTATGTGTTCGTGCCGGACGGTGACGGCGAATGAAGAAAGTGAGCAGCATGTTTTCCCGCATGCTCTGGTTTTTGGCCGCCGTGCTGGTGGTCTATCAGTTTGTCTCCTATGCCACCTTCTACAACTATCTGCTGGCGCCGACCGTCAAGCAGATCAGCCACCTGCTGGCCAACCAGGTCAAGCTCATCTTCCCGGTCGAGAGCAACCAGCTGGCGCTGAGTGAAGACGCCGAGGCGCTGGTCTATGTGGCGACCGGCAGCGACATCTATACCCAGACCGAGGCGGAGCAGCACGGGCTCAACGAGTCCAAGCCCTACACCTATCTGGAAGAGAGCATCAGCCGCGAGCTGGGGGGCAAGACCAAGGTCAGGGTCGAGATCCAGGATCACTACATCATCTGGATCCAGCCGCCCCAGGCCAACAAGGTGTGGGTGCGCATCCCGCTGACCGAGATCGAGGATGACGACATCGAGCCGCTGATCCTCTACATGAGCGTGCTGCTGGTGGTGACCTTGTTCGCGGCCTGGCGCTTTGCCCGCCAGTTGGTGCGGCCGCTGGAAGATCTGGAGGCGGGGGCCGTGGCGGTGGCGCGCGGCAATTTCCCCGATGCGTTGGGGGAGCAGGGCTCGCGGGAGGTGCGTCGGCTGACTCGCACCTTCAACCATATGTCGAGCTCCATCAAGGGCCTGATCGAGGAGCGCAACCTGATGATGGCGGGTGTCTCCCACGATCTGCGTACCCCGCTGACCCGTATCCGACTGGCGACCGAAATGATGTCCTCCGGGGATGAGTACCTCAAGGAGAGCATCAATGCGGACATTGACGAGTCCAATGGCATCATCGATCAGTTCATCGACTACATTCGGCCGGACGAGGGGCTGGATACCCAGCAGATCGACCTGACCCAGCTGATCCACGACAGCTTGCTGGTGCAGACCGATCAGGGTCTGGAGGTGGAGCTCGAGTTGCCGGCCGAGGCAGTACGGGTGGCCTGCAATCCCATCAGCATTCGCCGCATCCTCAACAACCTGTCAGGCAATTCGCTGCGCTACGGTGCGAGCCGGCTGCAGGCCGAGCTCAAGGATGATGGTCACTGGGTGCGGCTGCGGTTGTCGGATGACGGCCCCGGTATTCCGGAGCAGGATTACTACCGGGTGCTCAAGCCCTTCACCCAGGGCAACGAGGCCCGTACCGGCAGCGGCAGCGGCCTGGGGTTGGCCATCGTCGCCAAGATCGTTTCCCAGCATCATGGCACCATCAGGCTGGGGTGCTCCGAGCTGGGGGGTTTGCTGGTGGAGATCCGGCTGCCCAAGAACCAGCCGCTGGAGTGGATTGATTGAACGAAGGGCGTATCCGTGGATACGCCCTTCGCATGTCAGGCTTGCGGCTCGCTGGTCTTGCGGTAGCGCCTGCCGTATTTCAGCTGCTGGATCAGCAGGGCGGCGACAATGAGCGCCAGCCCGATGGGGGTGGCCGGGTGGATGGTCTCGCCGATCAGCAGGTTGAGCAGCACCAGCGAGGCAAACGGCGAGATGAAGATGAGGTTGCTGATGGGGGCCGTGTTGGTGGCGTGGCGCAGCGCCATCAGCCAGAGCACGAAGCCGAAGCCCATCTCGAACAACCCCACGTAGATGGCGCCGGCCCACCCCTGCCAGGCGGTCATGGCAAAGTCCGAGAGCAGCCAGGTCGCCGCGACGATGAAGGGCAGGCTGATGAGGAAGCCCAGCAGCAGGCTGACGATGGGGTCGCCCTGGTTGCGGGTGTTGAGGATCCAGTAGCCGGCCCAGATCAGGGTCGATACCAGTGCCAGCGTGACGCCGAGGGGGCTGTCGAACTGCAGACCGAATACATCCCCCTTGGTGGCAATCACCAGCGCACCGAAGTAGCCGAGCACGATGGCGACTCCGTCGCGGCGGCGCAGCTTCTGACCGAGGAAGGGCACCGCCAGCAGACTGAGGGTGATGGCCCAGGTGTAGTTGAGGGTCTGCGCCTGCTGGGCGGGCAACAGGTCATACGCCTTGAACAGCAGCAGGTAATAGAGAAAGGGGTTGAGCACTCCCAGTGCCAGATAGTAGAGGGGGCGACTCTTGATATAGCCGAGCAGCAGCGGCAGTTTGCCCTGACAGGTCACGATCACCCCGAGCGTCAGGGTCGAGGTGCAGGCCGCGACCAGCAGCAGCTGTACCGGTTCAAAGTAGGCGAGGGAGATCTTGAAGGCGCTGGCGACCGTCGACCAGAGGGCGACGGCGCAGAGTCCATATTGATAGGCTTTTTTCTGATCTTTGAGCATGGGGTGTCGTTCCGATGACGAAGGCCGGCACACAGTCTACCAGCCTGTTTGCAACATTGTCGTTACCCCTGCCAGGCAAGGGCTTGCCCAGCCTTTGGCGAGATCCATCTGTCACATAAAATTGCGCACAATCTGTTCGCCTTCTCTTGCGCAAATTGAAAAAATCCGTATAATCCCCTCCGCTTACCCATGAGGTAAGCCAGACGATATGTCTGCTTGCTGAGTTTCCCGCTTGCGGGAGCCAGCCATACAGTCCTCCCGATATGGGAGGAAACGTGAAAAATCGCACCTCTGGCGGGAGTAATCTCGGTCGGGCGGTGTTGATTTATGTTCTTTTATCTATTGGAGCTCTGTCAATGCAGAACCAAAGAATCCGTATCCGCCTGAAGGCTTTTGATCATCGCCTGATCGATCAATCCACTGCGGAAATCGTTGAAACTGCAAAGCGCACCGGCGCGCAGGTTCGCGGTCCTATTCCGCTGCCGACTCGCAAAGAGCGCTTCACCGTCCTGATCTCCCCGCACGTCAACAAAGATGCGCGTGATCAGTACGAGATCCGCACTCACAAGCGTCTGGTAGACATCGTTGAGCCGACTGACAAGACCGTTGACGCCCTGATGCGTCTGGATCTGGCAGCTGGTGTAGACGTCCAGATCAGCCTGGGTTAATTACGGAAAGAGGTTGATAACAATGACAATCGGTCTTGTAGGTCGCAAAGTGGGTATGACTCGCATCTTCACTGAAGATGGCGTTTCTATCCCGGTGACTGTTATCGAAGTTGAAGCTAACCGTGTAACTCAGGTCAAATCTGTAGAAACCGACGGCTACAACGCTATTCAGGTTACCACTGGCGCCAAGAAAGCCAGCCGTGTAACCAAGCCGGAAGCTGGCCACTTCGCCAAAGCTGGTGTAGAAGCCGGCCGCGGTCTGTGGGAATTCCGCCTGAACAACGGTGAAACTTTCACTGTTGGTAGCGAGCTGAAAGTAGATCTTCTCGCTGACGTTAAGCTGGTAGACGTTACCGGCACATCCAAGGGTAAAGGTTTTGCCGGTACTGTTAAGCGCTGGAACTTCCGCACCCAGGATATGACCCACGGTAACTCTCTGTCCCACCGTGTACCTGGCTCCATTGGTCAAAACCAGACCCCGGGCCGTGTATTCAAGGGCAAAAAGATGGCTGGTCACATGGGTGCTGAGCGTGTAACGACTCAGAACCTGGAACTGGTTCGTGTTGACGCTGAACGCAACCTGCTGCTCATCAAAGGCGCAGTACCGGGTGCAACCAACGGCAACGTGATCGTTAAACCTGCCGTCAAAGCGTAACGTCTGAGGAGATAGTAATGGAATTGGTAATGAAAGACGCCAAGAGCGCTCTTGAAGTTTCCGAGACTACCTTCGGGCGCGAATTCAACGAAGCTCTGGTTCACCAGGTTGTCGTTGCTTATGCCGCTGGTGCCCGTCAGGGTACTCGTGCGCAGCTGACTCGCTCTGAAGTGTCTGGTGGCGGCAAAAAGCCGTGGCGTCAGAAGGGTACTGGTCGTGCCCGTGCTGGCTCCATCCGTTCGCCCATTTGGCGTTCCGGTGGTGTGACTTTTGCAGCTAAGCCGCAAGATCACAGCCAGAAAGTAAACAAGAAGATGTACCGCGGCGCTATCCGTAGCATCCTGTCCGAGCTGGTACGTCAAGAGCGCCTGATCGTTGTTGAGAAGTTCGGCATCGAAGCTCCGAAGACCAAAGAACTGATCGCCAAGCTGAAAGAAATGGAACTGACTGACGTTCTGATCGTGACTGCTGAAGTCGATGAGAACCTGTTCCTGGCTGCTCGTAACCTGTACAAAGTTGACGTGCGTGACGTTGCCGGTATCGACCCGGTCAGCCTGATCGCTTTCGACAAGGTTCTGATGACTGCTGACGCAGTTAAGCAAATCGAGGAGATGCTGGCATGATCCGTGAAGAGCGTCTGCTGAAAGTTCTGAAGGCTCCGCACATCTCTGAAAAGAGCACCATGGTCGCAGAAAAGCAGAACACTATCGTGTTCAAAGTTGCTGTTGATGCCACCAAGGCGGAAGTCAAAGCTGCAGTTGCGAAACTGTTCGAGGTCGAAGTTGAGACCGTCCGTACCCTGAACATGAAGGGTAAGACCAAGCGCGCAGGTGCACGCGTAGGCCGTCGTTCCGATTGGAAAAAGGCTTATGTGACCCTGAAAGCTGGTCAGGACATCGACTTCATGGGCGCAGCCGAGTAAGAGGAGTTCTGAAAAATGGCAATCGTTAAGTGCAAGCCTACTTCTCCGGGCCGCCGCCACGTCGTCAAGATCGTCAACCAAGACCTGTACAAGGGCAAGCCCTTTGCAGCTCTGCTGGACAAGAAAGACAAGTCCGGTGGTCGTAACAACAACGGCCGCATCACCACCCGTCACATTGGCGGTGGTCACAAGCAACACTACCGTATCGTCGACTTCAAGCGCGACAAAGACGGTATCCCGGCCAAAGTAGAGCGCCTGGAATACGATCCTAACCGTACCGCAAACATCGCCCTGGTGCTGTATGCAGACGGTGAGCGTCGTTACATCCTGGCTCCGAAAGGCCTGAAAGCTGGTGATGCAATCGCTTCTGGTGCTGATGCCGCAATCAAGGTAGGTAACACCCTGCCGATGCGCAACATCCCGGTCGGTTCTACCGTTCACGCTGTTGAGATGAAGCCTGGTAAAGGTGCCCAGCTGGCTCGTTCTGCTGGTACTTTCATCCAGATCCTGGCTCGTGAAGGTAACTATGTAACTCTGCGTCTGCGTTCCGGCGAAGTACGTAAAGTTCTGGCCGAGTGCCGCGCCACCATCGGTGAAGTTGGTAACTCCGAGCACATGCTGCGTCAACTGGGTAAAGCCGGTGCAAACCGCTGGCGTGGTATTCGTCCGACCGTTCGCGGTATGGCGATGAACCCGGTCGACCACCCGCACGGTGGTGGTGAGGGTCGCAACAAGGGCATGCAGCCTGTGTCCCCATGGGGCCAGAAGGCTAAAGGCTTCAAGACCCGTAAGAACAAGCGTACCGACAAGTACATCGTACGTCGTCGTAACAAGTAATTGTTAACATAGAGGAATCACCATGCCACGTTCTCTCAAGAAGGGTCCATTTATTGACCTGCACTTGCTGAAGAAGGTAGAGAAAGCGGTGGAAAGCGGGGATAAAAAGCCGGTTAAGACCTGGTCCCGTCGTTCAATGATCATCCCGAACATGATCGGTTTGACCATCGCTGTCCATAATGGTCGTCAGCACGTTCCGGTTTTCGTTACCGAAGAAATGATCGGTCACAAACTGGGTGAATTCGCACCGACTCGTACTTATCGCGGCCATGCTGCTGATAAGAAGGCTAAGAAGCGCTAAGGGATAAATGATGGAAGCTATCGCTAAACACCGTTATGCCCGTACTTCTGCCCAGAAAGCTCGTCTGGTAGCCGATCAAGTACGTGGTCTGTCCGTAGACAAGGCTCTGAACATCCTGACCTTCAGCCCGAAAAAGGCTGCAGCTCTGGTGAAGAAAGTGCTGGAATCTGCCATTGCAAACGCTGAGCACAACGAAGGCGCCGATATCGACGCGCTGCGTGTTGCTACTATCATGGTCGACGAAGGTCCCTCCATGAAGCGCATCCGTCCGCGTGCCAAAGGTCGTGCGGATCGTATCCTCAAGCGTACCGCTCACATCACCGTAGTGGTATCCGACGCTAAGGCTGGGAGATAAGCAATGGGTCAGAAAGTACATCCTAATGGCATTCGCCTGGGTATTACCAAGCCTTGGAATTCTACCTGGTTCGCGAACACCAAAGACTTCGCTGACAACCTGTACAGCGATTTTCAAGTACGCCAGTTCCTGACCAAGGAACTGAAAAACGCGTCCTTGTCCAAGATCACCATCGAGCGTCCGGCCAAGAGCATCCGTGTGACCATTCACACCGCTCGTCCGGGGGTTGTGATCGGTAAGAAAGGCGAAGACGTTGAGAAACTGCGCAAAGCTGTAGCCGCAATTGCTGGCGTGCCTGCTCAGATCAACATTTCCGAAGTCCGCAAGCCGGAGCTGGATGGCAAACTGGTTGCCGACAGCATCACTTCCCAGCTGGAGCGTCGTGTAATGTTCCGTCGTGCTATGAAGCGCGCCGTACAGAACGCAATGCGCCTGGGTGCCAAGGGCATCAAAGTGGAAGTTTCCGGTCGTCTGGGCGGCGCTGAAATCGCGCGTACCGAATGGTACCGTGAAGGTCGTGTGCCGTTGCACACCCTGCGTGCCGACATCGACTACGCAACTTCTGAAGCCCACACCACTTACGGTGTGATCGGCGTTAAAGTTTGGATCTTCAAGGGCGAAGTTCTGGGCGGTCTGGCTGCTGTTAATGCCGCTGCTGCTCAAGAGCAAGCTCCTGCAAAGCCCAAGCGTGACAACAAGCGCCGCGCTGCTAAGTAAGGAGATTCGGTAAATGTTGCAACCAAAGCGTACTAAATTCCGCAAGACCCACAAGGGTCGTAACCGCGGTCTGGCCAACTCTGGTAACGAAGTATCCTTCGGTACCTTTGGCCTGAAGGCGACATCCCGTGGTCAACTGACTGCTCGTCAAATCGAAGCAGCCCGTCGTGCCATGACCCGTCACGTTAAGCGTCAAGGCAAGATCTGGATCCGTGTGTTCCCGGACAAGCCCATCACCGAAAAGCCCCTCGAAGTTCGTATGGGTAAAGGTAAGGGTAACGTGGAATACTGGGTTTGCCCGATCCAGCCTGGCAAGGTTCTGTACGAGATGGATGGTGTACCTGAGGCTCTGGCGCGTGAAGCGTTTGCCCTGGCCGCAGCTAAGCTGTCCGTTCAGACCACTTTCGTAATTAAGACGGTGATGTGATGAAAGCCCAAGATCTGCGTCAAAAGAGCGTCGAAGAACTGAACCAGGAGCTGCTGGGTCTGCTGCGTGAGCAATTCAACATGCGCATGCAAGCTTCCACCGGCCAGCTGGCTCAGACTCACACTCTGAAACAAGTGCGTCGTGACGTCGCACGTATCAAGACTGTACTGACTGAGAAGGCAGGTGCGTAATGACTGACAAGATCCGTACTCTGCAAGGTCGTGTAATCAGCGACAAGATGGACAAGTCCATCACTGTTGCTATCGAGCGCAAGGTAAAGCACCCGATCTACGGTAAGATCATCAAGCGCACTACCAAGCTGCACGTACATGATGAAAACAACGAATGCAAAGCTGGCGACCTCGTGGAAATCCGCGAATGCCGCCCGCTGTCCAAGACCAAGTCCTGGACCCTGGTTGCCGTTGTAGAAAAGGCCTAATCGGTACTTTGTAGTCCAAACGGCCCCTTAGTGGGGCCGTTTGTTTTTTAGGCTACCTTTTCTAAAAATCCTGTGTTATAGTTTCGCGCCTTTTGAAGGCAGCCAGATCCCGAGAGGGATAAGAAGTAAACAAAGCGGAGCACTAAGATGATCCAGATGCAAAGTATGCTGGGTGTTGCCGACAACTCCGGCGCTCGCAGTGTAATGTGTATTAAGGTTCTGGGTGGTTCGCACCGCCGTTACGCCGGCATCGGCGACATCATCAAGGTTTCCATCAAGGAAGCCATTCCTCGCGGTAAAGTGAAGAAAGGTGATGTGTATAACGCGGTGGTCGTACGCACCCGTAAAGGCGTTCGTCGTCCGGACGGCTCTGTCATCCGTTTCGACAACAATGCGGCTGTGTTGCTTAACAACAACCAACAGCCAATCGGTACTCGTATTTTTGGCCCGGTGACTCGTGAACTGCGTAATGAGAAGTTCATGAAGATTGTGTCCCTGGCACCCGAAGTACTGTAAGGAGTCGAACGATGGCAGCTAAAATCCGTCGCGAAGACGAAGTGATTGTTCTTACCGGCAAAGACAAGGGCAAGCGTGGCAAAGTCACTCAAGTCCTGATTGCAAAAGGTAAGGTAATCGTGGAAGGCATCAACCAGGTGAAGAAACACCAGAAGCCGGTACCCGCACTGGGTCAGGCTGGCGGTATCGTCACCAAAGAAGCCCCCATCGATGTATCTAACGTAGCGCTGTTCAACTCTGCCACTGGCAAGGCTGACCGCGTTGGTTTCCGGATTGAAGACGGCAAAAAAGTCCGTTTCTTCAAATCCACCGGCGAACTTGTGAAGTAATTGGAGTTTAACGATGGCGAAACTGCATGATTACTACAAATCCGATGTAGTAAATGAACTGTCCAAACAGTTCGGTTACAAGACTATCATGCAAGTCCCTCGGATCGAGAAAATCACCCTGAACATGGGTGTTGGTGAAGCGATCTCTGACAAGAAATTGCTGGAAAATGCTGCTGCCGATATGGCTGCCATTTCCGGTCAGAAGCCGCTGATCACCAAAGCTCGCAAATCTGTTGCGGGCTTCAAGATTCGTGAAGGCTACCCGATAGGTTGTAAAGTAACCCTGCGTGGCGAGCGTATGTGGGAGTTCCTGGAACGGCTGATTTGCATCTCCGTACCGCGTATCCGTGACTTCCGCGGCCTGAACGCTAAAGCGTTCGACGGTCGTGGTAACTACTCCATGGGCGTGCGTGAGCAAATCATCTTCCCGGAAATCGACTATGACAAGGTCGATCGCGTCCGTGGTCTGGATATCACCATCACCACTTCCGCGAATACCGATGAAGAAGGCCGTGCTCTGCTGGCTGCCTTTAACTTCCCATTCCGCAAGTAAGGTTAGGGTTATGGCTAAAACTTCCATGAAAGCACGTGAAGCAAAGCGTGCGAAGCTGGTAGCCAAGTTCGCCTCCAAGCGAACCGAGCTGAAAGCTATCATTGTTGATATGAACGCTTCTGAAGAAGCGCGTTGGGATGCTGTCCTGCAACTGCAACAGCTGCCCCGTGATTCCAGTCCGTCCCGCCAGCGTAACCGTTGCAATATTACTGGTCGTCCGCACGGTTTCCTGCGCAAGTTTGGCCTGTCTCGCATCAAGGTGCGTGAGCATGCCATGAAGGGCGAAATTCCGGGCCTGAAGAAGGCTTCTTGGTAACGAATCTCGGGAGTTAGACTTATGAGCATGCAAGATCCGATCGCGGATATGCTGACCCGCATCCGTAACGGTCAGGCGGCGAGCAAAGTTGCGGTTTCCATGCCTTCTTCCAAGCTGAAAGTGGCTATCGCCAAAGTGCTGAAAGAAGAAGGTTACATCACTGGCTACTCCGTAGCTGGTGACGTGAAGCCGGAACTGGAAATTGAACTGAAATATTTCCAGGGCAAGCCAGTTGTAGAACTGATCCAACGCGTGAGCCGTCCCGGCCTGCGTATTTACAAGCGCACTACTGATCTGCCGAAAGTTATGGGCGGTCTCGGTGTTGCTATCGTGTCCACGTCTAAAGGTGTGATGACTGACCGTGCTGCCCGCAAAGCAAGCATGGGCGGTGAGATCATCTGCTACGTCGCTTAATAGGAGGTAGGAAATGTCTCGTGTTGCTAAGGCACCCGTCACTATTCCTGCTGGCGTAGAGGTGACTCTGAACGGCCAGGAACTGTCCATCAAAGGTGGTAAAGGTTCCCTGGTTCGCTCTATTCACGCCGGTGTAGAAGTGACCAAAGAAGACAATGTACTGAAGTTCGCCCCGCGCGACGGCATCGCTGGTGCTGACGCTCAGGCCGGTACTGCCCGTGCATTGGTCAACAACATGGTAATCGGTGTTACCCAAGGCTTCGAGCGCAAGCTGCAGCTGGTTGGTGTAGGTTATAAAGCCTCCATCAAGGGCAATGCTGTTGCGCTGGCTCTGGGCTTCTCTCACCCGGTAGAGCATGCGCTGCCGGCTGGTGTGACCGCTGAGTGCCCGACTGCCACAGAAATCGTTCTGCGTGGTGTCGACAAGCAGCTGGTTGGCCAAGTCGCCGCCGATATCCGTGCTTACCGCGCTCCGGAGCCCTACAAGGGCAAGGGTGTACGCTATGCCAACGAGCAAGTGCGTACTAAAGAAGCTAAGAAGAAGTAAGGTAACACTATGGACAAGAAAGCAGCTCGTCTCCGTCGTGCTACTCGTGCTCGGAAAAAGATGCAGGAACTGGGAGCTACCCGTCTGGTTGTTCACCGTACCCCGCGTCATATCTATGCGCAGGTTATTGCAGCCAACGGTTCCGAAGTTCTGGCCTCTGCTTCCACAGTAGAGAAAGCCATCAGTGAAGCTATTAAATACACCGGTAACGCTGATGCAGCGACCGCGGTAGGTAAAGCAATCGCTGAGCGTGCTATTGCCAAAGGCGTTCAGAACGTATCTTTCGATCGTTCCGGTTTCAAGTATCACGGTCGCATCGCTGCTCTGGCAGCTGCTGCACGTGACGCTGGTCTTCAGTTCTAAGCTAGGAGTCGAAGATGGCTAAAGTCGAATCTCAAGCCGGCGAACTGCAAGAAAAGCTGATTGCAGTAAACCGTGTTTCGAAAACTGTTAAAGGTGGTCGTATCATGTCCTTCACCGCGTTGACCGTGGTGGGTGATGGTAACGGCCGTGTAGGTTACGGTTACGGTAAGGCCCGTGAAGTTCCGGCCGCTATTCAAAAAGCGATGGAACAGGCTAAGCGTAACCTGAACAAGGTTGAGCTGAACAACGGCACTCTGCACCACCCGGTGCGCGGTGTTCACTCCGGTTCCACCGTGTTCATGAAGCCGGCCTCTCAAGGTACTGGTATCATTGCAGGCGGCGCCATGCGTGCTGTTCTGGAAGTTGCTGGTATCCACAACGTGCTGGCCAAGACCTACGGTTCCACCAACCCAATCAACGTTGTTCGCGCAACTGTCGACGCTCTGGTACAGGGTCAATCCCCGGCCCAGATCGCTGCCAAGCGTGGTCTGCGCGTTGAAGAAATTCTGGGGTAATGCGACATGGCTAACACTGTAAAAGTAACTCAAACTCGCAGCTCTATCGGCCGTCTGCCAAAGCACAAGGCGACTCTGCGTGGTCTGGGTCTGCGTCGCATTGGTCACACCGTTGAGCTGGAAGATACTCCCTGCGTACGCGGCATGATCAACCAGGTTTATTACATGGTTAAGGTGGAGGGCTAAGCATGCGTCTGAATACTCTGTCTCCGGCCGCTGGCTCCAAGCGCGTTAAGCACCGTCCGGGCCGTGGTATCGGTTCTGGTCTGGGCAAGACCGGTGGTCGTGGTGTTAAAGGTCAAACCTCTCGTTCCGGTGGCGGCAAAGTCCGCAACGGTTTCGAAGGCGGCCAGATGCCTTTGAAAATCCGTCTGCCGAAGTTCGGTTTCTTCTCCCGCAAATCTTTGGTTTCTGCCGAAGTGCGCCTGAACGAAATCGCCCTGGTAGAAGGTGATGTGGTCGACGTGAGCACTCTGAAGCAAGCCGGTGTTATTACTAAAAACATCGTATTCGCTAAAGTTGTTCTGTCTGGCAACATTGACCGTGCTGTGACCGTTCGTGGTCTGTCCGTCACCAAAGGTGCACGTGCAGCCATCGAGGCCGCTGGCGGTAAAATCGAGGAATAATCAGTACAATGGCTAAGAAACCAGGATTGGATGTTAAAGCACAGGGTGGTCTGAGTGAACTGAAGAGCCGTCTGCTCTTCGTTCTCGGGGCGATTATCGTTTTCCGTGCAGGCTCTTATGTGCCGATTCCTGGTATTGACGCCGCCGTACTGGCCGAGTTGTTCCAACAACAGAAGGGCACCATCATTGAGATGTTCAACATGTTCAGTGGTGGTGCACTCTCGCGTGCTTCTATTCTTGCGCTGGGGATCATGCCGTACATTTCGGCGTCGATCATTATCCAGCTGCTGACTGTGGTTCACCCCGCTCTTGCTGAACTCAAGAAGGAAGGTGAATCCGGCCGTCGCAAGATTAGCCAATATACCCGTTGGGGCACGCTGGTTTTGGGAACGTTCCAGGCCATTGGTATTGCAACCGGTCTGCCGAATATGATGCAAGGACTCGTGACTCATCCGGGTTTGGGCTTCTATTTCACAGCCGTTGTGAGTCTGGTCACCGGTACCATGTTCTTGATGTGGTTGGGTGAGCAGATTACCGAGCGTGGGATTGGTAATGGTATCTCGTTGATTATCTTTACAGGTATCGTTGCTGGTCTGCCTCATGCCATTGGCGCTACGGCCGAACAGGCACGTCAAGGGGAATTGCACATCCTGCTGTTGTTGTTGCTGGGCTTGATTGTTTTCGCAGTGACTTACTTTGTGGTGTTCGTGGAGCGTGGTCAGCGTCGTATCGTCGTTAACTATGCCAAGCGTCAACAAGGCCGCCAGGTATTTGCCGCGCAAAGCACACACCTGCCGTTGAAAGTGAATATGGCCGGTGTGATTCCTGCGATTTTCGCATCCAGCATCATCCTCTTCCCAGGGACCATTACCTCTTGGTTTGGTCAGGGCGAGGGCAAGATCGCTGATATCCTGCAACAGGTCTCTATGGTCCTGCAGCCGGGTCAGCCCTTGTATGAGATGCTCTATGCAGCAGCCATTATCTTCTTCTGCTTCTTCTATACCGCGCTGGTGTTCAACCCCCGCGAGACAGCAGACAACCTGAAGAAGAGTGGAGCCTTTATCCCGGGGATCCGCCCGGGCGAGCAGACAGCACGTTATATCGATAAGGTTATGACTCGCCTGACATTGGCAGGTGCGCTCTATATAACCTTTATCTGTCTGGTACCCCAGTTCTTGATGACTGCCTGGAACGTACAGTTCTACTTCGGTGGCACCTCGCTGCTGATTATCGTGGTAGTTATCATGGACTTCATGGCTCAGGTTCAGACCCATATGATGTCTCATCAATATGGTGATGTCCTGAGGAAGGCCAACCTGAAGGGCTACGGCCGCTAAAGGTCGGCGTAGTTACGGAGTTAAGCAATGAAAGTTCGTGCTTCCGTTAAGGCAATCTGCCGTAACTGCAAAATCATCAAGCGTCACGGTGTGGTGCGTGTGATTTGCAGCGAGCCAAAGCATAAACAGCGCCAAGGCTAATTTTTTACGGTTAGTACTTGCAACAAATAGTTGTGCTGGCTAATATAGCCAGCCAACTTTTGTTGTGTATTGGTTGACCGCCACGTATCCGCTCACGGGCTTTGTGGTGGTCGTAATCTACTATATGTAGGAGTGAATAGTGGCCCGTATCGCTGGCATTAACATTCCTGACCATAAGCATGCAGTCATTGCTTTGACTGCTATTTATGGCGTCGGTCGTACCCGCTCCAAGGCCATCTGTGCCGCAGCCGGTATCGCTGAGAATGTGAAAATTAAAGACCTGGACGAAGCTCAGATCGAGAGTCTGCGTGAACAAGTAGGTAAATTCACCGTTGAAGGTGACCTGCGTCGTCAGATTTCCATGAACATCAAGCGATTGATGGATCTGGGTTGCTACCGTGGTTTGCGTCACCGTCGTAGCCTGCCTGTTCGTGGTCAACGTACCAAGACCAACGCTCGTACCCGTAAGGGTCCGCGCAAGGCTATCAAGAAGTAACGGGAAGGTAGAAAATGGCTAAAACTCCGACTCGTGCTCGCAAGCGCGTTAAAAAGCAAGTGAGCGACGGTATTGCGCACGTTCATGCATCTTTCAACAACACAATCGTGACCATTACTGACCGTCAGGGCAATGCTCTGTCATGGGCTACCTCTGGTGGTTCAGGTTTCCGTGGTTCCCGTAAGTCCACTCCGTTTGCTGCCCAGGTAGCTGCTGAGCGTGCTGGTGAGATCGCCAAAGAATACGGCGTGAAGAACCTGGAAGTCATGGTCAAAGGTCCGGGTCCCGGTCGTGAGTCTTCCATCCGCGCTCTGAACGCGGCTGGTTTCCGCATCACTAACATTACTGATGTGACTCCGATCCCGCACAACGGTTGTCGTCCTCCCAAGAAGCGCCGCGTGTAACGCTGTAGCTACTTGGTCTAGGATTGTTGGAGAAAGAAGATGGCAAGATATATCGGTCCTAAGCTTAAGCTTAGCCGTCGTGAGGGCACCGACCTCTTCCTGAAGTCTGGTGTTCGTGCGATTGATTCTAAGTGCAAGATTGACACCGTTCCTGGTCAACATGGTGCGCGTAAAGCGCGTCTGTCTGACTACGGTGTTCAGCTGCGCGAGAAACAAAAAGTTCGTCGTATCTACGGCGTATTGGAAAAACAGTTCCGCAACTACTACCGCGACGCTGCCCGTCAAAAGGGTAACACCGGTGAAAACCTGTTGCAGCTGCTGGAAGGTCGTTTGGACAACGTTGTTTACCGTATGGGCTTCGGTGCTACCCGTGCTGAATCTCGTCAGCTGGTGAGCCACAAGGCCATCATGGTCAACGGTCGCGTTGTGAACATTCCTTCTTTCCAGGTTTCCCCTGAGGACGTGATCTGCGTTCGTGAGAAGGCTAAGAAGCAAGCGCGTATCAAAGCATCCCTCGAGGTTGCTGGTCAGCGCGAGAAGCCGACTTGGGTAGAGGTTGATGCCGCTAAAATGGAAGGTGCTTTCAAGCGTCTGCCAGAGCGTTCCGACCTGTCTGCCGACATTAACGAACAGCTGATCGTCGAGCTTTACTCCAAGTAAAGCTAGCTTCTAAAGAGAGGACACAATGCTGGGTTCTGTAACAGATTTTCTTAAACCGCGGCTAGTTGACATCGAGCAAGTTAGCCCGACTCATGCGAAAGTGACTCTCGAGCCACTTGAGCGTGGCTTTGGTCACACGCTGGGTAATGCCCTGCGTCGTATTTTGCTGTCTTCTATGCCCGGTTGTGCAGTTACTGAAGTCGAAATTGACGGGGTACTGCATGAGTACAGCAGCAAAGAAGGTGTACAGGAAGACATTCTTGAAATCCTGCTCAACCTGAAAGGTATCGCTGTGAAGCTGGAAGGCAAGGACGAGGTAACTCTGTCCCTGACCAAGTCTGGAACAGGCCCCGTTACCGCTGGTGATATCACTCACGGTGATGAAGTCGAGATCGTAAACCCGGAGCACGTAATCTGCCACCTGACTGGTGCCAATGCTGAAATCAGCATGCGCCTGAAAGTTCAGCGCGGTCGTGGTTATGTGCCTGCTTCTGCTCGTGTTCACAACGATGATGAAGAGCGTCCTATTGGTCGCCTGCTGCTGGACTCCGCGTTCAGCCCCATCGTTCGTATTGCCTACAACGTTGAGGCAGCACGTGTGGAGCAGCGTACCGACTTGGACAAGCTGGTCATCGACATGGAGACCAATGGTACTCTGGATCCTGAAGAAGCCATCCGTCGTTCTGCCACTATTCTGGCTGAGCAACTGGAAGCCTTCGTGGATCTGCGCGATGTCAGCGTGCCCGAGAAGAAAGAAGAGAAACCCGAGTTTGATCCGATTCTGCTGCGTCCTGTCGATGATTTGGAGCTGACAGTTCGTTCTGCGAACTGTCTGAAGGCAGAAGCTATCCACTATATTGGTGATCTGGTACAGCGTACCGAAGTTGAGTTGCTTAAGACTCCTAACCTCGGTAAGAAGTCCCTGACTGAGATCAAGGACGTGTTGGCCTCCCGTGGTCTGTCTCTTGGCATGCGCCTCGAGAATTGGCCGCCCGCCAGCATCGCTGACGAGTAATCCAGATTACGGGTTTCACAGATTTAGTTAGAAGGATAAGGTCATGCGCCATCGTTTGAGTGGTCGTCAACTGAACCGGAACAGCAGCCATCGTCAGGCTATGTTCCGCAACATGGCCAGCTCCCTGGTTCGTCATGAGATCATCAAGACGACTCTGCCTAAGGCAAAAGAGCTGCGTCGTGTAGTTGAACCGCTGATCACCCTTGCCAAGACTGATAGCGTTGCTAATCGTCGCCTGGCATTTGCCCGTACTCGCGATAACGCGATCGTGGCTAAGCTGTTCAATGAACTGGGCCCGCGCTACCTGGAGCGCGCCGGCGGTTATACTCGCATTCTGAAATGCGGTTTCCGTGCAGGCGACAACGCCCCTATGGCTTACATTGAGCTGGTAGACCGCCCGGCCGCTGCTGAAGCAGCTGCTGAGTGATAAAGAAAAAGCCGGGCTTGTCCCGGCTTTTCTTTTAATGGATTCTGATACTGCCTCAACTGCCTCAACTGCCTCAACTGCCTCAACTGCCTCAACTGCCTCAACTGCCTCAACTGCCTCAACTGCCTCAACT
>NZ_CP026217.1:5165000-5216518 GCF_002934425.1 Aeromonas sp. ASNIH4
GAATCTGGGTCGCGGACAGTGCCTGGTGGGTAGTTTGACTGGGGCGGTCTCCTCCCAAAGAGTAACGGAGGAGCACGAAGGTTGGCTAATCCTGGTCGGACATCAGGAGGTTAGTGCAATGGCATAAGCCAGCTTAACTGCGAGACGGACAGGTCGAGCAGGTACGAAAGTAGGTCATAGTGATCCGGTGGTTCTGAATGGAAGGGCCATCGCTCAACGGATAAAAGGTACTCCGGGGATAACAGGCTGATACCGCCCAAGAGTTCATATCGACGGCGGTGTTTGGCACCTCGATGTCGGCTCATCACATCCTGGGGCTGAAGTCGGTCCCAAGGGTATGGCTGTTCGCCATTTAAAGTGGTACGCGAGCTGGGTTCAGAACGTCGTGAGACAGTTCGGTCCCTATCTGCCGTGGGCGTTGGATGATTGAAGGGAGTTGCTCCTAGTACGAGAGGACCGGAGTGAACGAACCTCTGGTGTTCGGGTTGTCACGCCAGTGGCACTGCCCGGTAGCTAAGTTCGGAATCGATAACCGCTGAAAGCATCTAAGCGGGAAGCGAGCCCTGAGATGAGTCATCCCTGACCCCTTGAGGGTCCTAAAGGGCCGTTGGAGACCACAACGTTGATAGGTGGGGTGTGTAAGCGCGGCGACGTGTTGAGCTAACCCATACTAATTACCCGTGAGGCTTAACCATACAACACCCAAGAAGTGTTCTAAGGCTTGTAGCAGATACCGAGAACGAACAACAAAATCAGCTTTCTTAGATTGAAGAATTTGCCTGGCGGCCATAGCGCCGTGGAACCACCTGAACCCATGCCGAACTCAGAAGTGAAACGCGGTAGCGCCGATGGTAGTGTGGCATTCGCCATGCGAGAGTAGGACACTGCCAGGCACCCAATTAAACGGTGATGTGACGAATCACATAGCCGGCTGCGAGGATGACACCTCATTGAAGCGGCAAACAATTTAGCAAAAAGCTAACCAGACAGCGGAGCGGTAGTTCAGTCGGTTAGAATACCGGCCTGTCACGCCGGGGGTCGCGGGTTCGAGTCCCGTCCGCTCCGCCACTACTTAAGAAGCCCAGTCTAACGACTGGGCTTTTTTTCGTTTAACTTTTCCCGAATTGCCTCTTTTCCCCTCACGCGGCTCAGTAAAACACGCAAAGCCAGACGGTGGTCATGTCGGGATGGGTCCATTCCATCCTGTGTTTCCGGCGGGTATGTGGTCGCTGGCAATGAGCCAGCTTTACACTGGGAGCCTTCCTTGGTTGAAGCACCTTTAAGAAGGTCTGAGCAAATGGAGGGGGAGCTTTGCGGGTGGTTTACTTGACCGCCCTGCAGAGCACCAACCCAGAGCCGCGTTCACGAAGTGTAGGAGGTGAGGGAGGGAGTATTCTGGCTGACAATGGGCACCCAGATTGAAGGGGCTCTAGAGCACACAGGATGTGCTGTGGTAGCGAATAGAATCCCTGTCATTGACCCGTTCAGGTACAAAATGCACATAAAGAAAAGGGGACGGCGGCTGCCGTCCCCTCAAGTCATCTAGTCCAGTCCATGAACTGCAACGCTCCCTGCAATCCCTGACTTTATCCTGATCCTTCGGAATATCCCCTTCCCAATCCGTTGAGGTGTCCTGTGGCCATCCTAGCCTGGCAATCGCTCCTGATTGCTGCACTCTCTCCATCCTGGAGGTGTCCGTTACCACATCCCGTGGTGTTCCTTGCGTCATCCTGACAGACAACCATCCGCGTTGTCTCGCTTCATCCTGAAGCTGTCCTGCTCGCTTCCTGCGAGGTCCATATTCTTCCTGAAGAGCAATCATCCTGTTTGCTCTGCCTCATCCCGAGGTGTCCGCAACCACGTCCCGTGGTGTCCTGCAATCCGTTTGATAACCGTCCTGGTTACCGCCCTCATCCTGAGGTGTTCCTTGCCCACACCCTGTGGTTTATTCCCTACTTATGCGCTGTTTCCGCATCCTGCCGAACCAGCTCCGTCCTTGTGAGACCCATATTAAGGGAACCAGGGGGCGGCACAAGGGAGGATCCGGCGTTGTTGGCGTGGCGATAACGGATTAATGACCAATGCTATAGAAATAAAGCCATACAAATCATGGCATTAGTTTGTTTCATGGGAAAGCATGTGGATTCAAAGATGGCTTCGCGTACGGTTCGACACAGTGGCCTCTTACAGCTGCCATGGCGGATCTCTTACACGCAAAAACGGGGCGAAAACGATGGTACAAACAGGCTCAATTCGGTGGGTAAGACTTAAAAATTAGTTGAATAAATATGCTCAAAAAGAATACAAAAAGCCGGGCTTGGCCCGGCTTTTTCTGCGGTGCTCAGCTGACACGGCTACCCGGTGTCGGATATGCCTTGCGCAAGGATTCAGGCGCCAGCACTTCCAGATTCCCGCTCATGTTGTTGAGCCAGGTACGGAACTCGGGGGTGTCCTGCACCTCGGTTTCCACCACCACGCTGCGCTTGTCATAGCGGGTCATGCGTGGATTGTGGCCAGGGATCTGGCCGTCGACCAGGGTCGGACAGTTGGCATCGATGCGACCGACGAAGCGGATCGGCCCGCTGACATCCTGATACCCCTGATCGCGGATCAGTTTCTGAATATTGAAATCCTTCGGCTGGGTCGCGCTGAAGTTGGTCAGTTCCACGTTCTTGATATGATCGAACGGGATGCCGTAGACCTTGGGATCCAGCTCGGACAGGGTGCAGAGCAGGGTCGGCCCTTCCGCCTGGTTCAGGATACCGAGCGGATTGATGCGGTCGTAGCAGAGCCATACCGTGCGCTCTTTGATGACCCGCTGGATCTCGGCACTGAACTTGCGACCGCGCCACAATGCATCGCGGATCAGCGTGCTGCGGCGGATCTCCGGGTTGCCGGCAAACGGACGCGGTGACTGGTGTACGCTCTCGAGCCAGCGTTCTGCGAGTTCGCTCTGGCTGTCGCGGATCACCTGGCTGGCCTTGTCGACCAAGGGGTTCAGTTCGGTCAGGACGCTGGCCGGCAACAGCTGGCTGGCCTGATCGCTCCAGGTTTTCAGCGCCACTGCCAAGGAGAGCGGCATGATGTTGGCAAAATCGTTGAGGCCATGGCGCTCGAAGCACCAGCCGTGTGGTTTGCTGCGTTCATCCGAGGTGAGATCGAACAACCCCATGCCGGACATCTCTTCCAGGTCCCGTTGCACGGTACGCAGACTGACGTGGATGCCTTCTTCTTCCAGTTTTACCTGGAGTTGGCTGGCGGTCAGCTTGTAAGGGCGGTGCGGGATGCAACGCGCCAAGGTCAGTTGTCGTAACAGCTTCTTACTCATGGTGCATGCCTTCACTGGTTTAGCGTTGAGTGTATCCTAGCCATGCCTTGCGACAGCCTATGTCGCAAGTTTTGCTGCGACAACTGTCGCCATTTTCATACAAACCAAGCTAACCACATGATCCTAAACATAATTGCCATCATTTTGGGCAGCAATCGAGGCTTAAAAATGATGAAAAATCACCAAATAAAAGTGCTGTCTTACGGATTTGGGGGAGAGGAAAAAACAGAAATGACGGGGAAATGCAGAATATGATGTGGAGGGGATGGCTCCCCTCCACCAGGCAGGTATTTTTTGGCTGGATCAGGCTAGCCAGGACAAGGCGGATTTGGTGATGGCGGCGCCCACCATGTAGCCGAAAACCGCCAGGGCTGCGAGGCCGGCCACCAGCTTCTGGCTGCGCGCAGGGCGCTTGAGCGCCATGACGCCGAGGCCGATGTAAACCACCAGTGCGATCAGCTTGGCCATCAGCCAGGGTTGTTGGCCCGGGCTCATTTGCAGGGTCACCGCCAGCAGCACCCCGAACAGCAGCAGGAAGGTGTCGTTGACATGGGGCAGGATCTTCAGCCACTTCTGCTGCAGGCGGGCACTGCCACCCAGGGCCAGCAGCCAGCGATAGAGGAACAGCAGCACGCTGACCAGCGCCAGCGTCATGTGCAGGTGTTTGAGCATGGGGTAATAGGCAATCATATTGCTTCCTTGTCGTTGTCGGGCAGACCGCTGTTCCAGTTGTGAGCGTGAATGCGCTCCTGTCCTTCCTGATCGTCTTGCAGCAGATCGGAGAGGATGTCCCGGTATTGCAGGCTCTTGTTGATATAGGTGTGTTCGTCGTCCAGGTAGTTGACCTGTTCCCGCAGCAGCCAGTTGTCGTGCTGCTTGAAGGTCTGGCCGGCCCGCCAGGCCTGGTTGGCCCGAAAGCCGAGCTGGGTCAGGGCTTCTACCCCCAGATCCACGGCAGAACCCAGGGTTTCCCGGTACACGCTGCCCACGCCCTGGCGCAGGATCTCGTGAGCGTGGGGACGATCCTGGGCTCGCGCCAGTATCTTAAGGTGCGGGAAGTGTTTCTTCACCATTTCAATCACTTCGAGTGACGTAGCCGGATCGTTGATGGAAAGCACCAGCAGCTTGGCCTTGTGGGCGCCGGCGGCGTGCAGCAGGTCAAGCCGGCTGGCATCGCCATAGAACACCTGATAGCCATACTTGCGCAGCATCTCGATCTGGCTTGCATCCTGCTCGAGGATGGTGGTGCCGATGCCGTGGCCGTGCAGCAGACGGCCCACGATCTGACCGAAACGGCCGAAGCCGGCGATGATGACCGGGTGCTCCACCAGCTCCGGCTGCTCGTGCTGCGGCAATTCACTCTGGTTGCGATAGTCGAACCAGGGCTGGATCACCCGATCGTTGAGGATCAACAGCAGCGGCGTCAGCGCCATGGAGAGCGCCACCACCAGGGTCAGCAGGGCGATGGTATCCCCCGGCAGCACCTTGTTCTGGGCGGCGAACGAGAACAGCACGAAGGCGAACTCCCCGCCCTGGGCCAGCGCCAGCCCGAAGGTCCAGCGCTGACTCGGCGAGATGCGAATGGCAAAGCCGAGCGCCATCAATACCAGCCACTTGAGCACTATCAGGCCAACCACCAGGGCCGGGATCAGCAGCGGGTGTTCGGCAAACAGCCCGAAGTTGATGCCGGCGCCCACCGACATGAAGAAGAGGCCGAGCAGCAGCCCCTTGAACGGCTCTATGTCGGCCTCCAGCTCGTGGCGATATTCGCTGTCCGCCAGCACCACGCCGGCGAGGAAGGAGCCGAGAGCGGGGGAGAGGCCGACCGACTCCATCAGCACGGCGATGGCGATCACCAGCAGCAGGGCGGCGGCGACGAAAATCTCCCGCATGTGGGACTGAGCGATGGCGCGAAACACCGGTCGCATCAGGTAATGACCACCCAGCACTATGCCGGAGATGGCAGCCACCACCAGCAGGCCGTGTTGCCAGCCGGCCAGCTCCGAGCTGCTGCTGGCCACCGGCGCGATGGCCAGCAGCGGCAGGATCGCCAGGATGGGAATGACGGCGATGTCCTGGAACAGCAGCACGGCGAAGGCGGAGCGGCCGCTCTCGCTCTGCATCAGTTTGCGCTCCTGCAGGCTCTGCAGCACGATGGCGGTGGAGGAGAGCGCCAGGATGAGGCCGATGGCCAGCCCCTGTTGCCACGGCAGGCCGATGAGGTGGGCCACACCGGTCAGGGCGGCCGTGGTGAGCAGCACCTGCAGCCCGCCGGTGCCGAGGATCGGTCCCTTCAACTGCCACAGCAGCGCCGGCCTGAGCTCCAGCCCGACCAGAAACAGCATCAGCACCACCCCGAACTCGGCGAAGTGCATCACATCCTTCTGCTCACCCACCAGCCCCAGCAGGAAGGGACCTATGATGATGCCCGCCAGCAGGTAACCGAGTACGGATCCCAGCCCCCAGCGCTTGGCCAGCGGCACCGCGATCACCGCGGCGGAGAGGTAGATGAAGGCATCGAACAGCAAACCGTGTCCCATCAGCGGATCCTCCGCACTGTGGTGGAGGCCGATGTCGGCAGGCCGGGCCGTCGCCCGGATCGAGAGCGGGTCATGAGAGTACCTCCAGCAGATCGCGCAGATAGGGGCTGCCGGCAAGCTGGGCCGGGGTCAGCTGCTCGTCGCGCAGGGCGCACAGCAGCTGGCGATAGTCCTGGCCACAGCGGCGCAGCGCCTCCTGATCCCGGATCTTGTGAAAGGAGTGCAGCACGAATGGCGGCAACCAGCTCATGCCGCACAACTGGGCCGTCTGCCGGAACGGCAGCAGGAAGTCGAGCAGCGGGCGCTGGTTGTAGCCCTCGCTGCAATAAGACTCTGGGGCACCGCCGGTGGTGATGGCCGACAGCCACTGCTTGCCATTGAGGGCGTGGGCTTCCGGGCCGTAGGCGTAGCCATACTCCAGCACCAGATCCATCCACTCCTTCATGATGGCCGGGCAGGAGTACCAGTAGAAGGGGTGCTGGAACACGATGATGTCGTGTTCAGACAGCAGGGCCTGCTCCCGCTTCACGTTGATGAACATGTTGGGGTAGTGCTGGTAGAGGTCGTGCAGGGTGACGCCCTCCAGGCCGTCGATGGCCTGCAGCAGCTGTTTGTTGGCCCGGGAGCTCTGCAGCGCCGGGTGTGAAAAGATAACCAGAATGCGTTTCATGGGTTCCTGATCTGAAGAGGGGCCAAATGCCGGTGCAAGCGACCGGCGAAAAAAAAGATGCATTGAGCAGCGACGTTATCAAGAAGCGCCATGGCTCGCCAGTTCCGGGATCAGCTCGCGCAGCGCCGGATTGAGGGTCTGGTGGGCGGGATAGCAGAGGCCGATGCGCCGGAACATCCGTGGCCCGCGCACCGGCACGGTGCACAGACCCGCTTCGTCTTCCACCAGCCCGTCGGGCAGAAAGCTGATGCCGACCCCGGCCAGCACCAGCGCCATCACCAGCCCCTTGCTCTCGGCCTTGGCCACCAGATTGAGGGTCAGACGGTCACAGGCCAGCAGGCCTATGGTCTGCTGATGGGCTTCGCAGGGAGGGCACTCAATAAAATCATAATGTTGTAGCTCGGCCAACTCGAGTTGCTGGCGGCTGGCGAGGGGATGGTCACTTCGCACGCACAAGACATAATCCTCCTCCCACAGCGGCAGGAAGATCTCGTCTTCGCGGCGCAGGGCATCCAGGGTCAGCCGACAGTCGGCAGGCGTCCCGTAATCGGAGAGGGTGAGATCCAGCTCGGGCAGCACAGCCTGCACCTGCTGCAGCAATCCCGCCACCCGCCGCCGGCTCAGGTCCGGCATGATGGCCATGTTGAGCCGCGCACGCGTCGCCTTCTGGCGAAACAGCACCGGCAGCCGGCGCGCCTCTTCCACCAGCTTGACTGCGTGGGGATAGAGGTAATGGGCCTGATCTCTGGCCGCCACCCCCTTCTTGCCCCGGATGAACAGGCTGTCACCCAGGGTCTCTTCCAGCTGACGCAGCCCCGCCGAGAGGGAGGGCTGACTGACGTGGCAGCGTTCGGCCGCCGCCGTGATGTTCTTCTCTTCATAGATGGCGATGAAGAAGCGCAGCAGTCTCAGATCCAGCATAAGCCCAACCATAGTTTTTTCAGATGATAACCAGCGGAAAACAATATTTATCACTGATGGATGCAGTGACTATAGTGATCCCGTTCCGTGCTGGCCAGCCGCTTGTTTGCTCAAACCGACTCTTGAATCAGAAGGAAAACATCATGTCCAAGCCTCTCGTCGTGATCACCGGTGCCTCCGCCGGGATCGGTGCCGCCATCGCCCGCGCCTTCTCCGCCGCCGGCCATCCGCTGCTGCTGCTGGCCCGCCGGGTCGAGCCCATGCAGGCGCTGGCGCTGCCCGATACCCTCTGCATCGGGGTCGATGTGACCGACACCGCCGCCATGAAGGCCGCCATCCAGCAGGCCGAGGCGCAATTCGGTCCGGTCGGCTGTCTGGTCAACAACGCCGGCGTCATGCTGCTGGGTCAGGCCGACGTGCAGGACCCGGCCGAGTGGCAGCAGATGCTCAACATCAACGTGATGGGGGTGTTGAACGGTGTTCACGCCGTGCTGGCCGGCATGAAGGCGCGCCGCAGCGGCACCATAATCAACATCAGCTCCATCGCCGGTCGCAAGACCTTCCCGAACCATGCCGCCTACTGTGCCACCAAGTTCGCGGTGCACGCCCTGACCGAGAACATCCGGGAAGAGGTGGCCGATGTCGGCGTGCGGATGGTGACCATAGCCCCGGGCGCGGTGGAGACCGAGCTGCTCAGCCACACCACGGACGAGAGCATCAAGGCCGGCTACCACGACTGGAAGGATCAGATGGGGGGCGTCATTGCGCCCGAGGTGATCGCCGACGCCGTGCTCTATGCATGGAACCAGCCGGCCAATGTCTGCGTGCGCGAGATCGTGCTGGCGGCCACCCGTCAGCAACCTTGATGGCGGCTGACTGGAAGAGGGGGAGGGCTTGACCCTCCCCCTGGGCCAAGGGTTACCATAGGCCACCTTTCGTCAATGAGTCGTCTCATGGTTCTGACCCGTCGCCAACTCGCTCGCGCCCGCCGCTGGCTCCCCCTGTGGAGTCTGCTGATGGTGCTGATGTCGTTTGGCAGCCGGGCGGCGACCGATCTCTGTACCCTGACGCCTCATTGCAGCCAGAGCGAACGTACCCTGGAGAAGGCCATGCCCTGCGGCAGCTTCACCTCGGCGCTCGCCATGACGGTGCTCACCGGCGACAGCCTGACGGTTGCCAGGCTGGAACCCGATACCCCGGATTTCATCTCCCCCTCCCAGTTCATGCCGGATGTTCCGACCGACCGGCTGGAGCGTCCGCCCTGTCATCTCGGTTGAGTCGAGTACCTCTGTTTTTTTGGGCATTTCTTCTTATCCGAGGTGAGTTATGTACAAGTCCCTGTTATTGGCCGTGCTGGCCGGTACCGTCAGTTTTTCTGCTCTGGCAACCGAGCAGATGACCGTCTACAAGTCCCAGTATTGCGGCTGCTGCAAGACCTGGATCAAGCACATGGAAGAGAACGGCTTTGAGGTCAAGGTCGTCGAAACCGAGCAGCTTGAACCGGTCAAGCAGCAGTACGGCATCACTCCGCAGCTGGCTTCCTGCCACACCGGGGTGGTGAACGGCTATGTGGTGGAGGGGCATGTACCCGCCGCCGACGTGCAGAAGCTGCTCAAGGAAAAACCGGCGATCCGCGGCCTGACCATTCCGGGCATGCCCCAGAGTGCGCCAGGCATGGATATTCCGGGTCAGCCCTATCAGGTGCTGAGCATCAGCAACGAGGGCGCGACCAAGGTCTGGTCGAGCTACCCCGGCTGATGAAAACTGGCCGTGGGCAGACACACTTCCATCATGTGAGGCACACCTGAGCGAGCCCGTGTCGCTCACGGTCAGGTATGGGGGCCGCCATCGCGAGATGGCGGCCCTTTTACATCAGGGCGCGGGAGAACTTGCAACTGAAGGCGACAAGGGGCAGATTGATCCCCTGTCCAAGGAGCCAAGGCTCAGGTCCGCCAACCCTTTTACAGCGCAAAGGATGCGACATGTTCACCTTTTCCCGAGGGCTTCTGCTGCTGGCTTGTCTGGCCGCCGTTCCCTGTTCATATGCCAATGATGAGTCCGCCATGCCCACAAGCGACACCCTGATCCAGCCTCCCGTGGCCGCCAAACACCCTCACGCCATCAAGAAACACGGGGATACCCGGGTCGACAACTACTACTGGCTGCGCGATGACGAGCGCCAGAAACCCGAGGTGTTGGCCTACCTCGAGGCCGAAAACGCCTACACCGATGCCATGCTCAAACCGATCAAGCCGCTGCGCGACCAGCTCTATCAGGAGATGGTGGCCCGCATTCCGCAGCAGGACGAGTCGGTGCCCTACGTGAAGAACGGCTATCGCTACCAGACTCGCTACGAGCCGGGCAAGGAGTACGCCATCTATTCGCGCAGCAAGCTGGGTGAAGAGGCTGCGAGCCTGCTGCTGGACGGCAACCAGCGCGCCGAAGGCCACGAGTTCTACGCCCTGGGGGCGCTAGAGGTGAGCCGCAACAATCGCTGGCTGGCGGTGGCGGAAGATTTCCTCTCCCGCCGTCAGTACCAGATCCAGTTCCTCGATCTGGAGAGCGGCAAATGGGCCGCCGACACGCTGGAGAACACCTCCGGCAATCTGGTCTGGGCCAACGACAGCAAGACGGTGTTCTACGTGCGCAAGCACCCCAAGACGCTGCTGCCCTACCAGGTCTATCGCCACGAGCTGGGCACGGATCCGGCCAAGGATCAGCTGGTCTATGAGGAGAAGGACGACTCCTTCTATGTGAGCCTCTATGCCACCACCTCGGAAGATTTCATCGTCATCGCCCTCTCCAGCACCACCTCAGGCGAGGCGCGTCTCATCGATGCCAACGTGCCGACCCAGGCGCCGCGGCTGTTCCTGCCGCGCCAGGTGGATCACGAATACAGCCTGGATCACTACCGCGGCCGCTTCTATGTGCGCTCCAACAAGGACGGCAAGAACTTCGGCCTCTACGAGACCAAGGAGAGCCCGGTGGATCGCTGGAAGGCGGTGATCGCCCCCAATCCGGACGTGCTGCTGGAGAGTTATGCCCTGTTCAAGGAGTGGCTGGTGCTGGAGGAGCGCAGTCAGGGGCTGACCCGGCTGCGGCAGGTCAACTGGCAGAGCGGCGAGCAGAAGGAGATCGCCTTCGACGATCCGGCCTATGTCACCTGGCTCGCCTACAACCCGGAGCCGGATACCAGCGCCCTGCGCTATGGCTACTCCTCCATGACCACCCCCTCGTCCACCTACGAGCTCGATCTGAACAGCGGCAAGCGCACCCTGCTCAAGCAGCAGCCGGTGGCGGGCTTCAAGGCCGACCAGTATGCCAGCGAGCGGCTCTGGATCACCGCCCGTGACGGCGTGGCCGTGCCGGTGTCGTTGGTCTATCGCAAGGACAAGTTCAAGCAAGAGGGGGCCGGTACGCACACCAATCCGCTGCTGGTCTACGGCTACGGCTCCTACGGTGCCAGCATGGACCCGGACTTCAGCAGCGCCCGGCTGAGCCTGCTGGACCGCGGCTTCGTCTACGCCATCGCCCACATCCGTGGCGGCGAGGAGCTGGGGCGCCACTGGTATGAAGATGGCAAGCTGCTTAAAAAGCAGAACACCTTCAACGACTTTATCGACGTGACCGAGGCGCTGGTGGCGCAGGGCTACGGCGCCAAGGATCAGGTCTACGCCATGGGCGGCAGCGCTGGCGGCCTGCTGATGGGGGCCGTCATCAATCAGGCGCCCCAGCTCTATCGCGGTGCGGTGGCCCAGGTGCCGTTCGTCGACGTGGTCACCACCATGCTGGACGAGTCCATTCCCCTCACCACCGGGGAGTACGACGAGTGGGGCAACCCGAACCAGAAGCGCTACTACGACTACATGAAGGCCTACAGCCCCTACGATCAGGTCAAGGCGCAGGCCTACCCCAATCTGCTGGTGACCACCGGCTTGCACGACTCCCAGGTGCAGTACTGGGAGCCGGCCAAGTGGGTCGCCAAGCTGCGCGAGCTGAAGACGGATGATAACAAGTTGTTGCTGAGCACCGACATGGACGCCGGCCACGGCGGCAAGTCGGGTCGCTTCAAAGCCTACGAGGATATCGCGCTGGAGTTCGCGTTTATTCTGGATCTGGCCAAGCCACAAGCATAAGTCACCACAGTTGCAGCCCTTGCCAGTCAAGGGCTGCAAAAGAATCTCCCACCTCCCACTCTGTCTGCCGACCGGTAGCACATCCAATTAATCTCTGATCAGCAAATTAATGATCGGCTTCAAATTTCTCGTCATCCATATCCATCATTTTGTGTTTTTGTTTGATTTATGTTGGCGCCGTGTGCTTAATCGAAGCCGTTATGACTCTTTAATTGGCCCCCTCGGGGCCAATTATCTTCGGTTGGCATGAAGCCGACTGTCTCACCACAGGATGCTGGTGGCTTTTTGGGGAACGTTCGCCGTTCACCCGCTTCCTCATATCGAGGTCATGGGCAACCGCCGACGCAGAACGGTGGTTTGTCCGGCATTCGCCCGTGGAACGGGCGAGCTGAATCAATCAAAAAGGATGAACAACATGAAAGGATTATCCCTGGCGTGTGCCCTGTCGGCTGTCCTGGCCGGCGTCTCGTTCGGTGGCCCGGTGCAGGCGCAGGAGCGCTTCGTGACCATAGGCACCGGCGGTCAGACCGGTGTCTACTACGTGGCGGGCCAGTCCATCTGCCGCTTCCTCAATCGCGGCGCCGCCGATCACCAGATCAAGTGCAACGCCCCGGCCAGCGGTGGCGGGGTGGCCAACGTCAACGGCATCCGCAGCGGTGAATTCAACTTCGGCATCATGCAGTCCGACCATCAGTACAAGGCGATGAAGGGGCTGCCGCCGTTCCAGGCCGAGGGGGCCATGGACGACATGCGCGCCGTCTTCTCCCTGCAGAGCGAGGTGTTCACCATCCTGGCCCGCAAGGACGCCAAGATCGCCGGTTTCGACGATCTCAAGGGCAAGCGGGTCAACATCGGCAACCCAGGCTCCGGCCAGCGCGACACCTTCGAAGAGATCATGGCGGTGAAGGGCTGGAAGAAGGGCGATTTCGGCCTGGTCTCCGAGCTCAAGCCGGCCGAGCAGGCCTCGGCATTGGGTGATAACAACATCGACGCCATGAGCTACTTCGTCGGTCACCCCAATGGCGCCATCCAGGAAGCCTCCACCACTACCGACGCCGTGCTGGTCCCGGTGACCGGCGCCGACATCGACAAGCTGCTGGCCGAGAAGAGCTACTACAGCAAGGCCGAGATCCCGGGCGGCATCTACAAGGGCAGCGACCAGCCGACCCCGTCCATCGGCGGCAAGGCAGTGCTCTCCACCAGTGCCAAGGCGGATCCGGAAGTGGTCTATCAGCTGGTCAAATCCGTGTTCGACAACCTGGATCGTTTCAAGCGCCTGCATCCGGCCTTCGCCGATCTGAAAGAGGCCGACATGATCAAGGTGGGTCTCTCCGCCCCGCTGCATGAAGGGGCTGCCCGCTACTACAAAGAGCGCGGCTGGCTCTGATAGCGGGCCCAAGGGCCGCTGTCACTCTCTTCGACACCCGCCTGCCGCAATCCGTGGCAGCGGGTGTCGTGTCGTTGTACTCGTTGGCACAAGTTAACCCCTATGCAAGATAAACAACTCTCTACCGAGGAACTGATCGCCCAGGATGTGGGGGCGCGTCTGCCGCTCGGCATCATGGGTGGGTGCATCACCACCCTGGCGCTCGCCTGGTCGCTGTTCCAGCTCTGGATCGCCTCGCCGCTGCCCTTCATGCTGGGCTTCGGTGTGCTCAATGACACCGAGACCCGTGCCATTCACCTCACCTTCGCCCTGCTGCTGGCTTATCTGGTGTTCCCGGCCTTTCGCCGCTCGCCGCGCGACCGGGTGCCGCTCGGCGATCTGGCGCTCGGGCTGGTGGCCGCCGGTGCCGCCTCCTATCTGTTCGTGATGTACGAGGCGCTGGCCCAGCGGCCGGGCAACCTCACCACTGCCGATCTGGTGACCGCCTGCATCGGCATCCCGCTGCTGCTGGAAGCCGCCCGCCGTGCCTTGGGGCCGGCCCTGGCGGTGATCGCCCTGGTATTTCTCGCCTACAGCCTGGCGGGGCCCTGGATGCCGGGCCTGCTGGCTCACCGCGGGGTGAGCTTCACCGCCCTGGCCAACCACCAGTGGATCACCACGGAAGGGGTGTTCGGCATCGCCCTCGGCGTCTCCACCAGCTTCGTGTTCCTGTTCGTGCTGTTCGGTGCCCTGCTGGAGCGGGCCGGTGCCGGTCACTACTTCATCCAGCTCGCCTTCAGCCTGCTCGGTCACCTGCGCGGTGGCCCGGCCAAGGCGGCGGTGGTGGCCTCCGGCCTGACCGGCCTCATCTCCGGCTCCTCCATCGCCAACGTGGTGACTACCGGCACCTTTACCATTCCCATGATGAAGAAGGTGGGGTTCAGCTCGGAGAAGGCGGGGGCGGTGGAAGTGGCCTCCTCGGTCAACGGCCAGATCATGCCGCCGGTGATGGGGGCTGCGGCTTTTCTGATGGTGGAGTACGTGGGCATTCCCTACGTCGAGATCATCAAGCACGCCTTCCTGCCGGCAACCATCTCCTACATAGCGCTGCTCTACATCGTCCATCTGGAGGCGCTCAAGCTCGGCATGCAGCCCATTGGCGATCATCAGCCCAAGCCCTGGCTGCGCCGCTTGACCGGCTTTGCCTTTGGCGCTGCCCTGATCAGCGGGCTGTCGATGGCGGTCTACTACGGCCTGGGCTGGCTCAAGCCGGTGCTGGGCGACTATGCCCTGCCCGGTATCGCCCTGCTGCTGGCTGCCACCTATCTGGGGCTGCTGAAGATTGCCGCCAGCAATGAGCCGCTGGCGGCGGAGGATCCTGACAAGCCGCTGACCGAGCTGCCCAACACCCGTACCGTGCTGCTCTCCGGCCTGCACTTCCTGCTGCCGGTGGTGGTACTGGTGTGGTGCCTGATGGTGGAGCGCCTCTCGCCCGGGCTGTCGGCCTTCTGGGGCACCGTCATGCTGGTGATCATACTGCTGACCCAGCGGCCGCTGCTCAACTGGCTGCGCAGCGATGGCCGGCACGATTACGGCTCCCTGCAGGACGGCTTGATCGATCTGCGGGAGGGGTTGGTGGCCGGTGCCCGCAACATGATAGGCATCGGCATCGCCACCGCCACGGCGGGGATTATCGTCGGTGCCGTCTCCCAGACCGGGGTTGGTCTGGTGCTGGCGGATCTGGTGGAGATGCTCTCCATGGGCAACCTGCTGCTGATGCTGCTGCTGACCGCCCTGCTGAGCCTCATCCTCGGCATGGGGCTGCCCACCACCGCCAACTACATCGTGGTCTCCAGCCTGCTGGCGCCGGTGGTGGTGACGCTCGGGCAGCAGAACGGGCTGATCGTGCCGCTCATCGCGGTGCACCTGTTTGTGTTCTACTTCGGCATCATGGCCGATGTGACGCCGCCGGTGGGGCTCGCCTCGTTCGCGGCGGCGGCCGTCTCCAAGGGCGATCCCATCAAGACCGGCATCACTGCCTTCTACTACAGTCTGCGCACCGCGGCGCTGCCGTTCCTGTTCATCTTCAACACCGACCTGCTGCTGATCGACGTGGACTTTGCCCACGGGGTGCTGATCTTCATGGTGGCCACCGTTGCCATGCTGATCTTCGCCGCCGCCACCCAGGGCCATTTCCTGGTGAAGAGTCGCTGGTACGAAAGCGTGCTGCTGTTGCTGGTGGCCTTCACCCTGTTCCGCCCCGGTTTCTGGATGGACATGGTGCACGATCCCTACCGCGAGACACCGCCGGCCCAGCTGGCCCAGACCCTGGGCGAGGTGGAGGCGGAGAGCACCCTGCGGCTGCGGATCCAGGGTGAGGATGCAGTGGGCAAGCTGCGTCAGTCGACCGTGCTGCTGGCGGTGCCGGCAGGGGAGGATGGGGAAGCCCGCCTCGCCAGCCTGGGGCTCGCGCTCTATGAGCAGGATGGCAAGACCCTGATCGACAGCGTCACCTTCGGCAGTCCGGCAGCGGCAGCCGGCATGGAGTTTGACCAGGAGATCCTGGTGGTCAAGGCCCCCACCGAGCGCTGGCGCAAGGAGCTGATGTGGCTACCCGGTTTCCTGCTGTTTGCACTGATCGTCTGGCTGCAACGGCGCCGGGTGGTGCGAGCATAAAACAAGGTCAATAAAACGGCGCCATCATGGCGCCGTTTTCATGCTCCCCGCTGGGGGGGCTTATTCTTGCGGATCCTGCTCCTGCAGCAGGCTCAGAGTCTGTTGTTCCACCTGGCTCAGGCCAAGCTGCTCGCAGTGCTCGCAGGCTTGCTCGAAGCTGATGCCAAGGTGGCACACCATGATATCCAGCACCGGGAGGGATTATTCCTGCGGATCCTGCTCTTGCAGCAGGCTCAGGGTCTGTTGTTCCACCTGGCTCAGGCCCAGCTGTTCACAGGCTTGCTCGAAGCTGATGCCAAGGTGGCACATCATGATATCGATAGCAGGCAGATAGTTTTTCATTGCGTCTTCCATGGTGATCCTCCGGACCCGTCCCTTATGCCCGAACAGGGTGGGCGGGACAATTAGACTTTAGGCGTAGACTGCTCGTTTGCTGAGCGCCTCTGCCACTGGACGGGGGAATTTGTTACTCTGCTTGTCAGCAAGAAGATGTTGCCGTATGACTGCGAGCAACACGTGAGGAGCAGGGCATGTTATTGAGTTTCTTGATCATCGCATCGGGCTGGTGGCACATTCGTGCGGCCTATGGCTCAGACTCCCGTCAGTTCTACATCAGCAAGCCGTTGACCATGCTGCTCATCATAGCGCTGGCCTTCGGCTATCAGAGCTATGACCACGACGGTTCCCACGCCTGGATCCTGCTCGGTCTCTGCCTGTCGCTGGCCGGCGACGTGCTGCTGATGTTGCCGAGCGACCGCTTCATCCAGGGGCTGGCGGCGTTTTTTGTCGCGCACCTCTGCTACATCGTCGGCTTCGCCCAGGGGCCGCTGGTGCTGAATCTGGTGGATGGCCTGCTGTTGCTGCTGGTGGCCGGCATGGTGTTCGGCCTGCTGTGGGGCAAGCTCGGGGAGATGAAGGTGCCCGTGTTCTGCTACATGCTGGTGATCATCGGCATGGCCTGGGTCGCCGCCGGCGCCTGGCATGCCTCCCTCACCGCCGGCAGTGCCGCCGCCCTGGTGGGGGCGCTGATGTTCCTCTTCTCCGACAGCATGCTGGCGCTGGACCGCTTCCGCCGCCCCTTCCCCCATGCCACCGCCTGGGTGATGACCAGCTACTTCGCCGCCCAGTTTCTGATTGCCGCCTCGTTGGCAGGGTGACTGTGGCTGAGTTGTCCCCTCACCAAGGGGCGTGTGCAGACAAAAAAACGGGCCCTCAGGCCCGTTTTGCTATTCCATTTTCATCGTTTTTCACGCCTCGAGCGGTTCGGCATCGGCTGCCCTGGGGGCGGGCTGCTTGAGCAGCAGCATCAGGCCGCTGGCGAGCAGCAGGAAGATGCCCATCACGAAGAACACCTGGTTGTAGGCCATGATGGCCGCCTCCCGGCTGATGGTGTTCGACAGCATAGCCTGGGCCTGCTGGCGAGCCAGCTCGGGGCCGGAGCCCTGCGCCATCATGGTCTGGGCCAGCTGCAGCAGGTAGCTCTGTCCCTCTATGCTGCTGGCGGCCAGGGTACTGCTGATCTGGCTGACATGGATGCGGGTGTCGTTGTCGATCAGGGTGGCGATGATGGCGATGCCGAAGGCGCCGCCCAGGTTGCGCAGCACGTTGAGCAGGGTCGAGGAGGAGGGGATCTCGTCGTGGGTCAGGCTGGCAGTCGCCACCAGGGAGAGCGGTACCATGATGAAAGGCTGGCCCAGCGCCCGCACGATGAGCGACTGGATCAACTGGGGGCCGGCGTAGTCCGCGCTCATGTTCATGTTCATGAAGCAGCTGACGGCGAACACCAGAAAGCCGAAGCTCACCAGATAGCGCGGATCTATCTTGTGGGTCAGTCTGGGTACTAGCGGCAGTACCAGCAACTGCGGCAGCCCCATCCACATCAGCACCTCACCGATTTCCAGCGCGTTGTAGTTGTGGATCTGGGTCATGTAGAGCGGCAGCACATAGATGGAACCCATCAGCGCCATGCCGAGCACCAGATAGGCGAAGCAGGCCAGCGCGAAGCGCGGGTTGTGCAGCAGCCGCAGGTTGACCAGTGGGTGGCGCCGCAGCAGTTGGCTGATGACGAAAAACACCAGCGCCACCACCGAGATGACGGTGAGCCGCACGATGAAGCTGGAACCGAACCAGTCCTCCCGGTTGCCCTCTTCCAGCACCACTTCCAACAGGCCCAGTCCCACCGCCATGGTGACGATGCCGATGAGATCCACCCGCTTGATCACCTCCCAGTCCACCGGCTTCTTGTCGAGCCCGTGGGCCAGCATGGCCATCACCAGCAGTCCTGGCGGCACGTTCATGTAGAAGATGTAGTGCCAGGACATCTGCTCGGTCAGCCAGCCGCCCAGGGTCGGCCCGATGGCGGGGGCGAAGGTGGCGCACAGGCCGAACAGCGCCATGCCGGTGGCCCGCTTGTGCAGCGGCAGCAGGCTGACGATGAGGGAGAAGGCCATCGGGATCAGCGCCCCGCCGGTGAAGCCCTGCAGCGCCCGAAAGACGATCATGCTGGTGAGGTTCCAGCTGAATGAGCAGAGCACCGAGGCGACGATGAAGGCGCCGGTGGTCCACAGCAGGTAGCGCCGCACGCTCAGCCCCCGGCTCAGCCAGCCGCTCAGCGGGATAGCGATCATCTCCGCCACCAGATAGGAGGTGGAGATCCAGGAGCTTTCGCTCAAGGTGGCCGACAGGGCCCCCTGAATGTCCTTCAGGGAGGCGTTGGTGATCTGGATGTCGAGGATGGCCATGAAGGCGCCGATGAGGCCCCCCATGACCGCGATCCAGTTGCGACGCGGGATGGGTTCCATCAGTTGGCCGCGACCACGGGATCAGGGCTGCGGGTGTCGACGATCACCTCAGTGGAGAGGCCCGGCAACAGCTTGCCCGCCAGCGGCCCCGGCTCCGGAATGCGGATCTTGACCGGCACCCGTTGCACGATCTTGGTGAAGTTGCCGGTGGCGTTCTCCGGCGGCAGTAGGGCGAACTTGGCGCCGGTGGCGGGGGCCAGGCTGTCGATGATCCCCTCGACCGGCTGATCCGGATAGGCATCCAGGATCACCTCCACCTTCTGGCCGGGCTGCATGTGGAGCAGCTGGGTCTCCTTGAAGTTGGCCTCGACCCACACCTGCTGCAGCGGCACCAGGCTGGCCACCTGCATGCCGGACTGGACGTAGAGCCCCGCCCGCAGACTGCGCTTGCCGATGATGCCATCGGCCGGTGCCCGCAGCTCGGTATAGGCCAGCTCCAGCTTGGCCTGCTCCAGCTGGGCGGCACTCAATGCCAGCTTGGCCTGGTTCTGCTTGGCCTCGGCATCCAGCACCAGCAGCCGCTCGCGGGCGGCCTGCAGAGCCGCTTTGGCCTCCTGCTCCTGGGCCTGGTTGACCTGCAGACCGGCCCGCACCTCGTCCAGGCTGTCCTGGGAGCTGTAGTGGCGCTGGTTGAGCTGACTGACGCGGCGTACCTGTTGCTGGGCCCGCACCTGTTCGGCATTGGCCGAGCTGACCTTGGCTTCGGCCTGGCGAATGAGGCTCAGCTGCTGGGTGCGGGTGGCAGCGAGATTTTCCGCCGTCGCCTGATTGAGGCGCAGATCGGCTTCGGCCTCGGCCACCTTGGTCTTGTACTCCCGGGCGTCGAGGCGGGCGATGAGCTGGCCGGCCTTCACCGGCTGGTTGTCGGTCACCAGCACTTCGCTGATGTAGCCGGACAGCTTGGAACCGATGCCGGTGACCTCGCTCTGCAGGTAGGCGTTGTCGGTGCTCTCGAAATAGCGGCCGTGCAGATACCAGTAACCGGCAAACAGCAGGCCGAGCAGGGCCAGGATCATGGCTGCCAGCAGGGGGATCTTCTTGTGTTGACTCATGTGGGGGATTCCTGAACTTAAGAGAGGCAGGCTAACACTGGCCGACTGTTTCGATTAGTATCCATTTATGAGATATACAGTTTCACTGGTGCAACAATGGATCTGAACGCTGCATTGATTCTAGTGCGGATCGTCGACAAGGGGTCCTTCACGGCGGCCGCTCAGGAGCTGGGCATGACCAAGGCGACGGTGAGCCGGCGCATCGCCGAGCTGGAGCAGCGCCTCGGCGTGCGGCTGCTCTACCGTTCGACCCGCCAGCTCACCCTGACCGAGGCCGGCGAGCAGTACTATCTGCGCTGCAGCAAGGCGGTGGACGAGCTGACCCAGGCCGAGCTGATGGTGAGTGCCAGCCAGCAGGAGGTGACCGGCACCCTCAAGCTGGCGGTGCCCATCGAAGCGGGGCAGCTGGTGGTGGGCAGGCTGGTGGCGGAGTTTTTGCAGGCCTATCCCGGCCTGCAGGTGGAGCTGGAGCTGACCAATCGCATCGTGGATCCCATCAACGAGGGGCTGGATGCGATCGTGCGGATCGGTGACATGAGCGATTCGAACCTGGCGGCGCGGCGGCTGTGGAGCAACGCCCGCCTGATCTGTGCCAGCCCGGCGTACCTGGCGCGCAGCCCCGCCATCACCCATCCCGAGGATCTAGTGCATCATGAGCGGGTGGCGGTCACCAGCGGCTTTCTGGCGTCGCACTGGTGCTTCGAGCGGGATGACAGAGAGGTGCTGGTTGACCCTCCCTCCCGCTTTCGGGTTAATAATATAACCTGTGCCAGAGAGGCGGCGAAGGCCGGGCTGGGGCTCGCCTCCCTGCCCGCCATGCTCTGCCACGAGGAGCTGGCGAGTGGGAGCCTGGTGTCCGTGCTGCCCGAGTGGCAGCAGCCCAGGGTGCCGATTTACCTGCTGTTTCCGGAGCGGCGGCTGATGCCGCGAAAATTGCGGGTGTTCATCGACTTCATCGTGGCCAAGGGGGCCGACTACGGTATCGATACCCTGCTGTAGCCGGTCAGAGGCGGTGCCGTGGTCACGGCATCGTGAGTGGATCTGAGGGGGAAGACATGGATCACTGGATCAATCTGTATCGGGCTTCCCATTCGCTGGAGGCCCATGCCCTGAAAGGGGCGCTGGAAGTGGAGGGGGTGCCGGTGCGGCTCAATGGCGAGGCGCTGTCGGGCGCCCTGGGCGAACTGCCGGTGGACCTGCTGCAGGTGACCCTGATGGTGCGCGAACAGGATCGCAGCAAGGCAGGGCGGGTCATCGAGCGCTATCAGCAGCGCCAGGGTAACGGCTGGCTGTGTGGCCAATGCGGGGAGGAGAACGGCGCCAACTTCGATGTCTGCTGGCGCTGTCACCACGATCCCCACGAAAATTAATCGCTCGCCCTGCCTCAGCGCAGGGTGAAGTCGATGTCCTCGCCCGCGCTGGCGTCGTGATAGGTCGCCAGATCCAGCTCCCGCTCGCTGCGGGCAATCAACACGGATACCAGAATATCGCCGGAGACGTTGACCGTGGTGCGCGCCATGTCGAGGATCCGGTCGATCCCGGCGATCAGCGCCACCCCTTCCAGCGGCAGTCCCACCGCAGTCAGCGTCAGCGTCAGCAGCATCAGGCCGGTACCCGGCGTGCCTGCCGTGCCGATGCTGGCCAGGGTGGCGATGCTGATGATGGTCAGGTAATCCACCATGTGCAGATCCACCCCGAAGGCCTGGGCCACGAACAGGGCCGTGACCCCCTGATAGAGCGCGGTGCCGTCCATGTTGATGGTGGCGCCGATGGGCAGCACCTTGGCGGTGATGGCGGGAGAGACCCCGAGCCGGCGCTCGGCGCAGGCCAGGCTGATGGGCAGGGTACTGTTGCTGGAGCTGCTGGTGAAGGCCACCGCCTGGGCATCGACGATGCTCTTGAAGTAGTGCAGCGGATTGAGGCGGGCCAGCAGGATCAGCAGGCTGCTGTAGACGCCGAGCACGTGCAGCAGACAGCCGAGGTAGACGGCGCCGATCACCTTGAGCAGCGGCAGCAGCAGGCTCATGCCGTACTTGCCGGTCATCCAGGCCATCAGGGCGCAGACGCCGTGAGGGGCCAGCGCCATCACCATCTGGGTCAGCTTGAACATTCCCTCCGCCAGCGAGGTGAAGAACAGGATGGCGGGGCGGCCGCGTCGACCGGTGGCATTGAGGGCGAGGGTGAGGGCCACCGCGAACACGATCACCTGCAGGATCTTGCCGTCCACCATGGCCTGCACCGGGTTGCGCGGGACCAGGTGGCTCAGCACGCTGGCCAGGGTGGGGGATTCCGCCATGCCGATCCGCTCATAGGGGCCCATGTTGGCGCCCATGCCGGGCTCCAGCAGCCAGCCCATCATCAGGCCGATGCAGATGGCGACCGCGGTGGAGCAGAGGTAGAGGCCGATGGCCTTGCCGGCGATCCGATCGAGGGTCTTGCCCTTGAGCAGCGAGGTGAGGCCGGCGATGACCGAACAGAAGATGAGGGGCACCATCAGCATCTGGATGGTGTTGACGAACAGCACGCCGATGGGCTTGAGCAGCAATGCCTGCTCGCTGAAACCGGCGCCGAGCCCGATCCCCGTCAGCATGCCGAGCAGGGTCTTCAACCAGAGCGGGCGGCGGGTCCAGATCCGCCAGGGCTTGAAAGCCAGTCCATGGAACAGCATGACGCCAATGTCCTTATATTCGGTCTGCGGTGGCAAAAAGGGGCGTTAGTGTAGCCATCCCCTGCTCAGGTTGCCACATTATCGACAAAGCCGTGGCCATCACCAGTACGGACGCAGGGAAATCGGCAATTTGTTGGCCTATATCAAGGTCGTCGGCAGTGGGGCAGGATTTAATAGGCATCAAATATGTCTATTAAAGAGGTTTGCAATGACTCAATCGGTACACGGTCACGAAGTGATGGAGATGATGCTGGCGCAAGGCGGCCAGTTTACCCGGGCCAGCCTCAAGCAGGCCATTGACGAGCGCTTCGGTGCCGAGGCCCGTTTCCACACCTGCAGCGCCAGCGAGATGGGTGCCGAGGCGCTGATCGACTTCCTGGCCAAGCGCGGCAAGTTCATCGAATCGGAGCAGGGTTTCCAGACTCACGCCGACAAGATCTGCAACCACGGATGATCCCCGCCGGCGAGCGCCCGCCGCGCTCGCCGAATCCCGCCGCCTTTGTTATATTTCGCCCTCTTTCCCCCTCCTTTTGTTGAAGGCTTAGCCTGAGCGTTGTATGGATACTTTCTCCGCTGCCGTCATGTTGTTTCTGATCATGGATCCGCTGGGCAACCTGCCGGTCTTCCTGTCGATCCTGCGTCATATCGATCCCAAGCGGCGCCGCAAGGTGATGATGCGGGAGCTGCTGTTTTCACTGGTGATCATGATGGCCTTCCTGTTCGTCGGCCAGCAGATCCTCAATTTCCTCAACCTGCGGCAGGAGGCGGTCAGCATCGCCGGCGGCATCATCCTGTTCCTCATCGCCATCAAGATGATCTTCCCGAGTGAAGGCGGAGTAACCGGGCTGGCCGCGGGTGAAGAGCCCTTCCTGGTGCCCATGGCCATCCCCATGATTGCCGGTCCCTCGATCCTGGCGTCCTTGCTGCTGCTGGCCAACCAGGAGCCGACCCGGATGGCGGACTGGTCGCTGGCGCTGTTGATGGCCTGGGGCGCCAGCGCGGTGATCCTGATGTTCTACGAGGTATTCAACAAGCTGCTGGGTGAGCGAGGACTCACCGCGGTGGAGCGGCTGATGGGCATGCTGCTGGTGATGATCTCGGTGCAGATGCTGCTCGACGGGGTGCATCACTACCTGGCGGTGACCGGTCAGAACTGACCGGCCGGCAGGCCAACAGAAAAGACATGGGGCTCGACGAGCCCCGTTTTTTTGCCTGTGATCCGGTGTGGTGACCGTCAGGGTCTTGCGGCCCTGTGCCGATAATCAGGCCGGTTCGGCAGCAGTGGGCTCCAGCTTGCCCATGATGAGGGTCAGCAGGGTTTCCCGCAGCCAGCGGTGGCCCGGATCCTCCTCGTGGCGCTGATGCCAGATCAGCAGGTGGGAGATGCTGTCGAGGGCGATGGGCAGCGGCAGCGGCACCAGCGGATAGACCTGGGTGGCGTGGCGGGCGTAGAGCCGGGAGAGGGTCACTATCATGTCCGAGTGCATGCCCATCCGCAGCGCCGCTTCGAAGGAGGGCACGGTCGCCTCGATGCGGCGATAGAGATCCTGCTCCGCCAGCTTGTGATCCAGCATCCAGCGGTCGCGCCCCTCGCAATAGGTCTGCACGTGGGGATAGGCCAGGTAGCGGGTGAGATCCCACTCCGGTTCGTGCAGGGCGGGGTGGTCGTGCTGCACCAGGCAGGTCAGATCGTCGATGGCGAGCAGCCGCTGGCAGATGGCGTTGGGCAGGGTGTCGAGCCGAAAGTCCGAGTTGATGCAGTTCTCCCGCACCGTGAAGGCGATGTCCACCTGGCCCTGACTCATCTCGGTCAGGCTGTTCTCGGTCCACTCCTCGTAGCGCAGCCGGATGCCGGGGGCCTGTCGTTTCAGCTCGCTCAGGTAGAGCGGGGCGAACAGAGTAAAGGCGCTGTCCATGCTGGCGATGACGAACTCCCGCTCGGTGGTGGTCGGGTCAAAATCCGGCGGCTGGATCAGGTTGTCGAGCGACAGCAGGATGGGCTGCAGTTGCTGCTGCAGGCTGAGGGCGCGGGCGGTGGGTTCCAGCCCGTAGGCCGAGCGCACGAACAGGGGGTCGTCGAAGGTTTCCCGCAGTCGGCCGAGCGCCTTGCTGACGGCAGACTGGCTCAGGTGCAGCCGACGGGCCGCTCGGCTGCCGTTCCGCTCTTCCAGCAATACTTGCAGGATAATCAATAGATTGAGGTCGATGCGCCCCAACTGTTCCAGCAACATGATATGAATCCTCTTCAATTCTTAGATGAATTTATACCATTTGTTTTCATATCTAGGCGAATTTATGCTCGAAACGTCTCTCGCCTTCGATGGCGGCTGGTACAGGATGTAGTGGTTGAGGGGACAAGTAGCATCAAGCCATACGGCGACCCTGGGTCGCCGTATTTTTTTGAGTGATTTATTTGCAAACTTGCACCTGTCTTGATTTTGCCCAACAATCTTTGCGCCTTCTTTTGATACAAACAATCGGTATCTATCAGTCAGGAGTATCCCTATGGGACTCGGTGGAATTCATATCTGGCATTTGTTGATCCTGCTAGTGGTGGTCGTCGTGGTGTTTGGCAGCAAACGCCTGGCGAGTGCCGGAGAGGATCTGGGCACCGCCATCAAGGATTTTCGCAAAGCCTTGCGTGACGATGAATCACAGCCGAAATAAGTGGGAGTTGAATGATGTCCGTAGAAGAGAAAGTGGAATTGAACGAGACCTGTGACAGCTGCGGCTGCTTCGCCGAAATTGGTACCATCATCGGCGAGGGTGACGATGTGATGGAGCTGGTGATCGAGGCCGCTGCAGAAGCAGACGCTCGCGCCAAGCTGGCCGCCTACGAGGCGCTGGCCAAGCAGGTCACTGCCGAAGCCACAAGCAGCAGCGAACTCAGTCAGGGCGCCAACGGCGTGATCCTGAAAGCCCGCCTGCAATTCACCTGCACCGCCGAAAAGCTCATTTTCGAGATGCGTGCCCGCTCTATCTGAGCCTGCTGATGACACGGCAGGCTTGCCTGCCGTGTTGACCCTTCTGCTGTGGGTCCGCGTTCTATAGTTAGTTATCCCACAGACGGTTTTGCCCGACGCGAGTCGGCCAACAGAAGGCGATCTCATCATGGTTCAGCGCTGGCTCTTCGCCATTTTCCCCACCTTTGTTCGCCACCCGTTTGACGGGATCCCGCTCGCTGCGAAGCAACCGCAGGCGCTCTCATCATGAGACGGCGCTGGCTTTGGGGCCTGCTCGCTCTGTGTGCACTGCCGCTGCTGGCGGCGGATCTCAAGCCGCAACGGCTGCCCCAGCCCGGGGATCTCGCCAGCATATTGCAAAAAAAAGAGCTCAGGGCCCTGGTGGTCTATGAGCGGGGTTTCTTCTTCTTCGACAAGGGGGCCCAGCACGGCATCCTGGTCAACCAGCTGCAGGGGTTCGAGCGCTGGCTGAATCAGACTTATCTCGCCAAAGAGAAGATCAAACTCAAGATCATCTATATCCCGGTGCGCCAGGACAAGCTGCTGGACTACCTCACCGAGGGGCGGGGGGATCTGGTGGCCGCCAACATGACGGTGACGCCGACCCGGCGCGAACAGGTGACCTTCTCCAACCCGGTGATCGCCCCCATCGAAGAGTGGGTGGTGAGCCAGCACAGCCTGCCGACCTTCAACCGCATCACCCAGCTCTCCGGTCGGCGGGTCTGGGTGCGGGCCAGTTCCAGCTATTACGAGAGCCTGCGCCAGCTCAACTGGTTGTTTCGCGAGCTGGGGCTGCCGCCCATCTATATCGAGACGGTGCCTGAATATCTGCAGGATGGGGATCTGCTGGAGATGGTGGCGGCCGGCATCATACCGCTCACCGTGACCGACAGCTTCAAGGGGCGGATCTGGCTCGGCATGATCAGCGGGCTGCGGGCCCACAAGTTGATCCCGCTGCGAGACAACGGCCGCAGCGCCTGGGCCCTGCGCAACAACAGTCCGGAACTGCTCAAGGCGGTCAATGACTATCTGGCCGATGCCGGCAAGCGCACCCTTTACAGCGACATGGCTTTGCGCCGTCTGCTGGCGCGCAACGACCAGATGAGCAACATACTGGCGCCGGATCCGCTGGGCAGGCTGTCGACCATCCGCAAGGTGCTGGAGCAGCAGGCCGACAAGTACCGGCTGGACTGGCTGATGCTGGCGGCGCTGGCTTACAAGGAGTCGGGGCTCAATGCCAACATCCGTTCCGAACGGGGGGCGGTGGGGATCATGCAGCTGTTGCCGAGCACCGGCGGCGAGGTGGGCATTCGCGGTGCCCGGCTTGCCAGTCTGGAGGGCAATGTGGAGGCGGCTTGCCGCTATATGCGGCTGATCCTCGACACCTATTTCAATGATCCCAAGCTGGATGTGCTCAACCGCCACCTGTTTGCGCTGGCGGCCTACAATGCCGGCCCGAACCGGGTGCAGGCGCTCAGGGCCAAGGCCGAGGCCGCCGGGCTGGATCCCAATGTCTGGTTCGGCAACGTGGAGCAGCTGGTGGCCAATGAGGTGGGCCAGGGGCCCATCAACTATGTCAGCACCATCTACAAGTACTATGTGGCTTACCGCTTCAGCCTGCCCCAGCTGGAGGGCAAGGCGGCCGCCATCGAGGCGGTGGCCCAGCCCTGACGTCCTGCTAGTGGGGTTGGGCGGGCGGGGCGAAGGGCTGCCAGGCCTGATCCTTATGCTGCAGATACCAGGGGGCCAGCTGGCCGCTTGGCGAGGGATCCGGCTCACTGGCCTGCGGTCTGTGACTGATGGCGGGGCGATCCGTGAGTTCCATGGTAAATTCCTTCATCCTGTTGCTACGAGGCCCTTAGCCAGCGTTATGCCATTTCCTCATGACAGGCGGATGACGCTATGATCCCCGCTGAATTCGCCCTGATAGACCAGCCCGAGCTGGCACTCAAGCTGCGCTGTCAGCTGATCCGCGGTGCCAGAAGCCGGATCCAGGCCCAGTACTACAGCTGGGAGGAGGACAGCAGCGGCAAGTTGTTGCTGGCGGAGCTGCTGCATGCCGCCCGGCGGGGAGTACGGGTGCAGCTGCTCATCGATGACCTCTATGCCGGCGACAACCGTTTCCTGGAGATGGTGGCCCATCAGCCGGGTATCGAGGTGCGCCTGTTCAATCCCTTCTGGTTGCGCGGCTGGCGGCCACTGACCCTGCTGCTGGAAGGGCTGCTCAGCTTTCGCCGCATCAATCACCGCATGCACAACAAGCTACTGCTGGTGGACGGCAGTCAGGCGGTGATCGGCGGTCGCAACATCGGGGACCGTTACTTCGGGCTCGGTGGGGCGCCCCAGTTCGTCGATCTGGATCTCGCCTGCCGGGGCTCGCTCTGCCAGCAGGCCGAGCAGGGTTTCGATCAATTCTGGCGCAGCCGCTGGAGCCACCCGATCCGCCGTCTGTTGCGGCGCCCGCTGCAACGGGCCGAGGTGCAGGTGGTGAACGACTTCTTGCTGACGATGAACGAGCCACAGGTGGCGGCCGTCTACGACCTGCCCGCCAGCCTGTTTGATCCCGACCCCGTCCCTCTGCGCTGGCATGCCGGAGAGGCAGAAGTGTGGTTTGATCGACCCGGCAAGGGGCTGGTGTCTCGACCCACCACTGCACGCCTGCTCTGGCGCAAGCTGGCCGATAACCAAGGCACGCTGAGTCTGGTCACCCCTTATCTCATCCTGACCAGGGGGTTGCGCCGCCGGCTCAGGCAGCAGCGGCAGGCGGGGGTGAACATTGACATTCTGACCAACTCCCTGGCCAGTACGGATGTGCCGCTGGTGTACGGCGCCTATCGCCGTCACCGTCCCTGGCTGATACGGCAGGGTATCGCGCTGTCGGAGCTGGAGGGGGAGTCGCTCAGTCTGCATGCCAAGCTGATCCTGGTGGGGGAGGAGGAGGCGCTGCTCGGCAGCTTCAATCTGGATCCGCGCTCTCTGCTGCTCAACACCGAGCTGGTGCTGCATCTGGCTTGTCCCGGGTTGTGCGCCGAGTTGCAGCAGTGGCTGGCGACCTGGCAGCAACGCTCTTCCCACTCGGTGGCGGCCCCGCCCTCCACCCTGCGCCGCCTGCTGGCCAGGATCAGTGACTGGCTACCGCTGCAGCGCTGGCTGTGAGCGGGCCGAGCGTGTGCGAGATCTCGCAAAGCCTTGTGCGCCTTCGAGGATAACGTTTGCCATCCTATGGCGATGAACTGGTTTATCGTATTGTTTTTAATCGGATTGTTTTCTAACTGAAGTTCCATGAACGGCTGCAGCTTGCATACATGAGCGTATAAAACGGTTTTTTATTTTATTTATCTGCGTAATATTTCAACTGCAAGGACAACACGGTGGCTTGCCGCCGTGCGGAAGAGGGTCGTGAAGGGAACTGGCCGACTGGATTGCTCCAGCAGGCACCTGCTTCAGATGGGTAGCGGAAACTCAGGAAACAGGAGCAGAGCCCGGCAGGACCGGATTCCAATATGGAACATGCTATTTGCGAGGGGGTGACATGCGAGTGTCACCCCATTTTTTAGGTTCATCGCGTCTTTCCGGGGAAGGCGGCCTTGATTTTCAGGAAAAAGTATTCTGAGTCCCGAAACCCATAGGCCATGCGTTTTATCACCTTGATTCGATTATTCACCCCCTCCAACTGGCTGGTGTGCATTGGAAAGAGGGCGCTCGCTAAGATGCCTCGGATGTAACGCCGGAGGTTTCTGGCAAAATCCTTCAAGGGTGCCAGACCACTTTCCCTGGCGTGCCGCGTCCAGCCCCTCCACCGTCGCCAGCCTTCCCGGATGTCGGGGGCGTACCAAATTTCCTTCAAGGCATCCTTGAGTACATAGGCTGTGGCCAAGGGCTGATTGGCGGCCAGTAGTTCCTGCAATTGCACCTCTTGCCCTTCCTTGAGGTTCTCCCGATTGCGCAGCAGCAGCCAACGCGCTTGCTTGACCACCTTGCGAGCTGGCTTGTCATGCTGCAATGCGTTGGCCTGATCCACCCGGATACGGTCTATCACCTTCCGACCGTAGCCCGCCACGACATGGAACAAGTCATAAACCACCTCGGCTTGCGGACAGTGCTCTTTCACCTCCAGATCGAAGGCGGAGTTCATGTCCATGGCAACGGCTTCAATCTGTTGGCATTGTTCGCCCAACAGCTTGAAAAAGGGGCGAATGGCCTCCCGGCTATTACCGTGGCCCACCCACAACACACGAGTCCGTTCAGCATCCATGATCACAGTGGCATAACGATGGCCTTTATGCAGGGCGAACTCGTCCATCACCAGCCGTCGCACAGCGCCAGGTTCAAAGGTGCCAACACTGGCTTGGAGTCGGCGTATGTCGATGGTCTTGATGGTATGCCAATGCAGTCCGGTGAGCAGGTTGACATGACTGATGGGCATCAACTCAAGCAAGGCCTCAACCCAGCTCTGCAATCGTTGTGTGATGCGTGAACTGGGAGGCAACCACGCGATATGTTCAGACACCCGGCCGCAGTGCAGGCAGTCAACGCGACGGATGGGGACTTGCAGGCGAACCCGCAGTTCAAACAGATCGCGGTCACGGACTAGGCGGGTGCGACGATCGTGGACCAATGGGCAGGGCTGATGACACTTGCCACAAAGAGGCAGGTGGTTAGAACGAGGTTCAAGAGCGAAAGTAATTTGTGTGGCACAGCGGCTATGGACAGAAACGTCGTAGCCTGGCCAGAACGAGGCAAAATTAATATCATGCATAGTGACAGCAGGGTGAAGGAACCGGTTTGTTTGGCGACTACCAGTTTACCCGATCCCTGTCTGTCAACTTACCTTTCCCCACGCTTGCGCGAAGAACCATTTTTTATGGCTCGCTGGCTGAGACGCGCCCAGAAAAAGACCGCCGATTGGCGGTCTTTTTCTTTGTTCAGCCCGGCGATCCAGGGTCAGGCGATGCCGGCCAGCAGTCGGCTCCAGTTGCGTTTGGCGGCGATGAAGGCATCGTGCAGGTTGCGATACTCCAGCTGCAGCTTCAGTTGGTCGTAGCGGGCCAGCGCCTTGCGCTTGCGCTGCTCCAGCAGGCGTTTGCGGCTGGCGTAGTAGTGTTGCAACTGCTGGTTCAGCTTGTCGTACTCCTCCTGCAGCAGGGCCTGCCATAGCTCCCTGTCATCCTGTTTGCGCAGCTTGGCCTGGGCCCGTTTCAGCTGCATCTCCAGCCTGGCCTGTTCGATCCGCTCTTCCGGACAGGCGCGCAGATCCCGGGTCAGCCCGCACCAGGAGGCACTGCGGATCAGCCATTTGGTGGGATCGAACTGCCACCAGTGGATGCCGTTGCGATAGTCGTTCTCGAACAGGTGATGAAAGTTGTGGTAACCCTCGCCGAAGGTGAAGAAGGCCAGGATGCCGTTGTCCCGTGCGCTGTTGCGGTCGGTGAAGGGTTGGCTGCCCCAGATGTGGGCCAGCGAGTTGATGAAGAAGGTGGTGTGATGAGTCATCACCATGCGCAGCACCCCGGCCAGCAGCAACATACCGAGCAGATCGCCGTGGACGAGCCCCAGCAGCAGCGGGATGCCGATGTTGGTGACCAGGGTCAGCGCCAGATAGTGCTTGTGCTGGAAAACGACGATGGGATTGTTCTGCAGATCCCGCACATTGCTGTAGTCGTGATAGGTGTCGCCCTGGTATTCGCGCAGCATCCAGCCGATGTGGGAGTACCAGAAACCGCGTCCCGCACTGTAGGGATCCTGCTGGTTGTCATCCACGTGGCGATGGTGGCGGCGATGATCGGAAGACCAGTGCAGGGCCGAGTTTTGCAGGGCGAGAGCGCCGCCGATGGCGAAGACCCACTGCAGGATCGGGTGTGCCTTGTAGGCCTTGTGGGACCAGAGCCGGTGGTAGCCGGCGGTAATGGAGATGCCGCAATAGCAGAACAGCAGCAGGAAGCTGCCCCACTGCCAGAGGTCATAGCCATGGGTCATGCCGTACCAGGGCACGGCGATCAGTGCGGTCAGCCCGGAGAGGGCAAACAGCAGGGTGTTGGTCATGATGATCGGGGGGCGTTCCATCTCACTCGGTTCCTTTCAGCGAACAGCTGTGCGCCATTCTCCATGCAGCCAGAATTCGGGTCAATGGTAAAAAAGTAGGAGACAAACCTGATCCTGGCGCACCCTTCGGGTTATCATTTGGCCTCGATAACCTGAAGGTGACTGTTTTCGTGGGTATTCGCGCGCAACAAAAAGAAAAAACCCGGCGTACTCTGATCGAGGCGGCGTTCAGCCAACTGTGCGCCAACCGCAGTTTTTCCAACCTCAGCCTGCGGGAAGTGGCGCGGGAGGCCGGCATCGCGCCCACCTCCTTCTATCGTCACTTTCGCGACATGGAGGAGCTGGGCCTGACCCTGGTGGATGAAGGCGGCCTGACCCTGCGCCAGCTGATGCGCCAGGCGCGCCAGCGCATCGCCGGGGGCGGCAGCGTCATCAGCACTTCGGTGCAGACTTTCATGGAATTCGTCGAGAACAATCCGAACATCTTCCGGCTGCTGCTGCGCGAGCGCTCCGGCACCTCGGCGGCATTCCGGCAGGCGGTGGCGCGGGAGATCCAGCACTTCATCGCCGAGCTGACCGATTACCTCGAGGCCACCACGGGGGCGCCGCGGGAAGAGGCCTACATCCAGGCCGAAGCCATGGTGACCATCGTCTTCAGCGCCGGTGCCGATGCCCTCGACATGACCAGCGAGGAGTGCCGGGCCCTGTCCGATCGCACCATCCGTCAGCTGCGCATGATCGCCATGGGTGCCGAGGTCCAGAACCAGAAGCGCCGTGAACCTCTCTCTTAAGTCAAAGGATGGACAGCTCCATGCATGATCAGAACCCGATCCCGAAGAAACCCCTGCTGCTGGCCCTGCTCATCGGCATCTGTGGTGATGCCTCCCTGACGGTCTTGTCGGAGTCGGTGGTGCCCTTCTCCTTCTTCCCGATGATCGCCCTGGTGCTGGCTGCCTATCAGCTCTACCAGCACTATCGTCATGTCTCGCTGGAGGGCAACACACCCGTTTGCATGCTGCTCTGCTTCTTCATCGGCGTGTTCGGCCACTCGGCGCTGGTCAAGGTGCAGTACCCCGAGCTTGGCAGCAACTTCTTCTCGCTGATCATGATGTTGCTGCTGCTGGCCGTGCTCTCCATCAAGCTCGGCATCAGCGTGGGGAAAAAAGAGAAGGAGTGACCAGCACTCCTTCCAGAACCACCATGACAGAGCCGGGATTACCCGGCTTTGTTGTCTGTGCCGCGCTGTTTGGCATCGACGATGGCCTGCAGCCTGGCGCGGATCTCCACCATGCCGAACACCCCGAACACCAGCACCTGGGTGAACTCGAGCCGGCTCACCGCGAAGTAGGGCTTGCAGGCCGCCTTGACCATGCTGGCCTGCACCCAGTGCATCAGGGCCACGATCACGCCACACACCGGCAGAAAGCCGTTGAGCTTGCCCGGCAGCGGGGCGATCAGGCTGACCAGCACGCCGAACCAGAAGAACAGGATGAGGCCCATCGCCAACAGATTAAACACCCGCTTCATCGTTTACCTCCCGCAGATAGAGTTGATAGCAGACCTGATGTGATCGGCCTGCTTGTCCTTGAGCCGTTGTCCAAATTGATGGGGAGGGGCACCGCGCCCATCTCCCTCTTTTAAACTGCAGCGTCATGCTTGGTGTCTCGCAGATAGAGCTGATAGCAGACCTGATTTGATCGACCTGCTTGTCCTTGAGCCGTTGTCCAAATTGACGGGGAGGGGCACCGCGCCCATCTCCTCCCTTTAAACTGCAGCGTCATACTTGGTGTCTCGCAGATAGAGTTGATAGCAGACCTGGCCTGCCTGTTTGTCCTTGAGTAGTTGCCAGCTGGCCGGCAGCGGCAGATCGGCCATCTCCTTCTCCCGCTCCAGATAGATGAGAGCATCCGGTGCCAGCCAGCCGCGTTGCTCCAGCAGCTCGCACACCTGAGGCAGCAGTTCGCGGCGAAAGGGGGGATCGAGAAACACCAGATCGAACGGCGTGGCCGGCCCCTGCAGCCAGCTGACGGCATCGGACTGGATCACCTGACCCTGGCTGCTGCCGAGGGTGGTCAGGTTCTTCTTGATCTGGTCGGCGGCGCCCTTGTCCATCTCGATCAGGGTGACCTGCTCGGCATAGCGCGACAGCGCCTCCAGCCCCAGGCCGCCGCTGCCGGCGAACAGGTCCAGACAGCGGGTGCCACGAACATGCGGAGCCAGCCAGTTGAAGATGGTCTCCTTGACGCGATCCGTGGTGGGCCTGAGTCCTTCCACATCCCTGACCGGCAGTTTACGGCCTCGCCACTGACCGCTGATGATTCTTACAAAGCCCGATTTCCCCTGCTGGGCTGGGCTCTTGCTCGGGCCGTTACGGCTGGATTTCACTCTGGGCATCGCGTTTCGTCGTCAGAAAATAAAGTGGTAGTATAAGGCGGTTCATTTTTATGCCGACCCGCCGAGGGACGGCTATCTTAGCAGTCAGCCTTTGATGTGAGTATTTTTAGATGGCAAAAGGTTTGTTTTCCTGGCTGGGTTTCGGCCGCAAGAAAGAAGAGGCTGAGGCTGTCCAACCACAGACACCGCAAGCCACCCCGATTACCGCTGAGCCCGAGGTCGCTGCTGCCCCTGCTCCCGTTTCCGATCCTACGCCAGCCGTGGCGGCTGAAGTGCCCGCCAGCGCACAGAATTCCGTTTTGCACGACGATTGCTGCCCGCCTGCCGAGCTGGACGACCATGGTCCGCTGGTGGTGGAGGAGTGTGCCTCCGATCTGGAGCCGGTGATCGTCAATGAAGCCCTGCTGGCCGAAGAGGAGCGTGCCGCTGCGAAAGCGCAGGCGCAAGAGGCTGCCCGTGTTGCTGCCGAGCTCAAGGCTGCGCAAGAAGTTCGTATTGTTGCCGAAGCCCGGGCCGCGGAAGAGGCTCGTCTTGCTGCCGAGGCCCGCGCCGCAGAAGAAGCGCGTATTGCCGCCGAAGCCCGCGCTGCAGAAGAGGCTCGCATTGCTGCCGAAGCCCGTGCCGCAGAAGAGGCCCGTATTACTGCCGAAGCCCGCGCCGCAGAAGAGGCTCGTGTTGCTGCCGAAGCCCGTGCTGCAGAAGAGGCTCGCATTGCTGCCGAAGCTCAGGCTGCAGAAGAGGCTCGCATTGCTGCTGAAGCTCAGGCTGCGCAAGAGGCTCGTATTGCTGCCGAGGCCCGCGCCGCAGAAGAAGCTCGTGTTGCTGCCGAAGCCCGTGCCGCAGAAGAGGCTCGTGTTGCTGCCGAAGCCCGCGCTGCAGAAGAGGCTCGTATTGCTGCCGAGGCCCGTGCCGCAGAAGAAGCTCGTCTTGCTGCCGAAGTCCGCGCCGCAGAAGAAGCCCGTATTGCTGCTGAAGCCCGCACCGCGGAAGAGGCGCGTATTGCCGCCGAAGCGCAGGCTGCCGAGGAAGCCCGTCTCGCCAAAGAGGCCCAGCGAGCGGAAGATCTGCGCCTGGTCGCCGAGATGGAGGCTGAGGCCGCTGCCCTGGCCGCTCTGCCGCTGGCCGCCAAGGTGGACGACGACACCCAGGAGAAGCCGCAGCGGGAGGGTTTCTTCGCCCGCCTCAAGCGCAGTCTGGTGCGCACCAGAGAGAATATCGGCTCCGGTTTCTTCGGCCTGTTCCGTGGCAAGAAGATCGACGACGAGCTGTTTGAAGAGCTGGAGACCCAGCTGCTGACCGCCGATCTCGGTGTCGATACCACCAGCCGCATCATCGAGGGGCTGGTGCAGCATGCGGATCGCAAGCAGCTCAAGGATGCCGAGGCGCTCTACGGCCTGCTCAAGCAGGACATGGGCGAGATGCTGGCCAAGGTCGAGCAGCCGCTGGTGATCGACACCAGCAAGAAGCCTTACGTGATCCTGATGGTGGGCGTGAACGGTGTCGGCAAGACCACCACCATCGGCAAGCTGGCCAAGCAGTTCCAGGCCGAGGGCAAGAGCGTGATGCTGGCCGCTGGCGATACCTTCCGTGCCGCCGCCGTCGAGCAGCTGCAGGTGTGGGGTCAGCGCAACAACATTCCGGTGATTGCCCAGCACACCGGCGCTGACTCCGCCTCCGTCATCTATGACGCCATCGAGGCTGCCCGCTCCCGCGGCGCCGACGTATTGATCGCCGACACCGCCGGCCGCCTGCAGAACAAGAGCAACCTGATGGAAGAGCTCAAGAAGGTGGTGCGGGTGATGAAGAAGCTGGACGATGCGGCGCCCCACGAGATCATGCTGACTCTGGATGCAGGCACCGGCCAGAACGCCCTGAGTCAGGCCAAGCTGTTCAGCGAGGCGGTGGGCCTGACCGGCATCACCCTCACCAAGCTGGACGGCACCGCCAAGGGCGGCGTCATCTTCGCGGTGGCCGACAAGTTCCAGATCCCGATCCGCTACATCGGGGTGGGCGAGGGGATCGACGATCTGCGTCCGTTCGTCGCCAACGACTTCATCGAGGCGCTTTTCAGTCGCGAGGAGTGATCTCCTTCGCGATGAGCAAGCTCGGGCGCCGCGAGTCGTGCGCCCCCAACCCCGACCCTGGTCGGGGTTGGTCACTGTCAGGGAACCGTTATGATCCGTTTTGACAAGGTCAGCAAGGTCTACAGCGGCGGCCATCAGGCGCTGCAGAAGGTCAGTTTTCACCTGCGCAAGGGGGAGATGGCCTTCCTGACCGGGCACTCGGGTGCAGGCAAGAGTACCCTCCTCAAGCTCATCAGCGTGATGGAACGGCCGACCGACGGCCGTGTTTTCTTTCATGGCGACGACGTCAGCCATATCAAGCGGGGGGAGATCCCCTACGTGCGCCGCCAGATCGGCATGATCTTCCAGGATCACCGGCTGCTGATGGACCGCACCGTGTTCGACAACGTGGCGCTGCCGCTGGTGATCGACGGCTACAGCCATGCGGACATCAACAAACGGGTGGCGGCGGCGCTCGACAAGGTGGGGCTGCTCGGCAAGGAACGCTACCAGCCGCGCATGCTCTCCGGCGGGGAACAGCAGCGGGTCGGCATCGCCCGCGCCATCGTCAACAAGCCGCCGCTGCTGCTGGCGGATGAGCCGACCGGCAACCTGGATCCCCAGCTCTCCATGGACATCATGCGACTGTTCGAGGAGTTCAACCGCTTCGGCGTCTCCGTGCTGATTGCCACCCACGATCTGGGGCTGATTGCCCGCATGCGCTATCGCACCCTGACCCTCAAGGCGGGTCGCATGTATTCGGCAGGGGAGGAGCTCTGATGGCTATCGTTCGTCATAAACAGCCACCGCTACGGCGCTTCATGATGTACTGGGTCGACCACGCCCGGCAGGCTTTTTCCAGCCTGGGGGAGCTGTGGCGCAACCCGCTCGCCTCGCTGATGACGCTGGCGGTGCTGGGGGTCAGCCTGGCGCTGCCCTCCTGTTTCCACGTGCTGCTGAAAAACGCCGAGGTGGTAGAGGGCAGTTGGCAGACCAGCTCCCAGATCTCCCTCTATCTGCGCAAGGATCTACCCGAGCAGAACATCCTCGACATGAAGCAGCGGATCCTGCTCTACCCGGAGGTGGAGTCGGTCACCTACATGAGCCGGGATGAGGCGCTCAAGGAGTTTCGCGAGATCTCCGGGTTTGGCGATGCGCTCGACTACCTCGACAGCAACCCGCTGCCGCCGGTGCTGAGCGTGATCCCGGATCCGCGCTGGCAGAATCCGGAAGGGGCGGCCGAGCTGCTCAACAAGCTCAACAACGAAGACGGGGTGGAACAGGGCAAGCTGGATCTGCAGTGGCTGACCCGACTGCAGGGGATCATGAACCTGCTGCGGCACACCATCACCGGCATCGCGGTGCTGCTGCTCTCCGCCGTGCTGCTGATCGTCGGCAACACGCTCAGGCTGAATATTCTCAACCAGCGCTCCGAGATCGAAGTGCTCAAGCTGGTGGGGGCGACCGATGCCTTCATCCATCGTCCCTTCCTTTATACCGGCATCTGGTTCGGGGTCATCGGCGGCATGCTGGCCTGGTGGTTGACCGAGGTGATGGTGATCTGGAGCGAAGGGGTGGTGAAGGAGCTGGCCGGTCTCTACAACAGCAACTTCCGGCTGGTGGGGATGGGGGCGGTGGACGGGATCAACCTGATCCTGCTGGGCGCCTTGCTGGGGCTGATTGCCTCCTGGTTTTCGGTCCATCGTCACATTCGCGACATCGAACCGTCCTGATTAATTTATCAGCGTTTTAAAGCGCTGGATTTTGCGACCTGGATCAAGTAAAAGAGTGGCCGTTTCTGGCACGGCCGCCGTTCTGGGAGTAATCTGAACATTGCCGATCTTCGGGATCTTCTCTGGATCCTGTGAACCTTCTGATTTATAAGCAGTCTACAAATGCTGAAGAATTTATACGGGTGTGGCCCCTATGCCTTGCTCGTCTGACTTGGCAAGCATGTGAAGGTTGCGAGCTCCGCAACAATGGACTTAGCATGCTACTTTTCGGGGGTCCTTTATTGTGACCCCCTTTTTTTGACTGTTCATTCATGATTCATCCTGCCGGCCTAAGATAACCCCGGTTCAAACATGTTCAGCATGTTTGATGCAGGCCGCAGAATGGCGTCCGGTCAGTAGACAGGCCCTCTCAGGGTGTTAGACTGATTCGATTGAAAAGTAAGAGGTAGAACATGGGAACTTCATTGCAGCGCACTATGGCTCTGATTCCGCAAGGTAGTCTGGAAGGCTATATCCAGGCAGTAAACTCGATTCCGGTGCTGAGCGCAGAGGAAGAGCGTGAACTGGCTGAGCGTTTGCAGCAGGGTGGCGATCTCGAGGCTGCCCGTCAGCTCGTTATGTCGCACCTGCGCTTTGTCGTTCATGTCGCCAAGAGTTATGCCGGCTACGGTCTGCCCCAGGCCGACCTGGTGCAGGAAGGCAACATCGGCCTGATGAAGGCGGTCAAGCGCTTCGACCCGAGTGTCGGTGTGCGCCTGGTCTCCTTTGCCGTGCACTGGATCAAGGCCGAAATTCACGAATACGTTCTGCGCAACTGGCGCATGGTCAAGGTGGCGACCACCAAGGCCCAGCGCAAGCTGTTCTTCAATCTGCGCAAATCCAAGAAACGTCTGGGCTGGCTGAACCACGAAGAGGTGCAGGCCGTGGCCGCCGACCTCGGCGTCTCCGCCGCCGACGTCACCGAGATGGAGGCGCGCATGAGCAACTACGATCAGGCGTTCGATCTGGTCGGCGATGACGAAGAAGAGGGTGGTTTCGCACCGGTCCACTATCTGGAGGACAAATCCTCCGATCTGGCGGCTACCATCGAGAACGACAACTGGGACGATCACGCGACCCGTCGCCTGAGTTCGGCCTTGGCTACCCTGGACGAACGCAGCCAGCACATCATCCGTGCCCGCTGGCTCGACGATGAGAGCAAGACTACCCTGCAGGAGCTGGCTGATACCTACGGCGTCTCCGCCGAGCGGGTGCGTCAGCTTGAGAAAAACGCCCTCAAGAAGCTGAAGGATGCGATGGAAGCATAAGCCTGTGCGCCGAGCGGGTTCGTCAACTTGAGAAGAACGCGCTCAAGAAGCTGAAAGATGCCATGGAAGTCTGATGCTTCCTCTCATAAAAACAGGGCCTGATGGCCCTGTTTTTGTTTGACGGGGATCTGGTCGGCCTTGCCTTGGTTACCCTTGTGTATGGTATGTTGCCGCCACTGCCACAGTAGGGAGAGCAGATAGTGAAACTCTTGAACGACTTGTTTACCAACAACCGCGAGTGGGCGGAACGGATCAAGGCCGAGGATCCCGAATTCTTTGCTACCCTCTCCGCCCAGCAGGCCCCCGAATACCTCTGGATCGGCTGCTCCGACAGCCGGGTACCCGCCAACCAGCTGATGGGGCTGCTGCCGGGGGACGTGTTCGTCCACCGCAACGTCGCCAACCTGGTGGTACACACCGACTTCAACTGCCTCTCGGTGCTGCAATACGCGGTCGAAGTGCTCAAGGTGAAGCACATCATCGTCTGCGGCCACTACGGCTGCGGCGGCGTCAAGGCGGCGATGCAGAACCAGGAGCTGGGGCTCATCGACAACTGGCTGCGCAACATCAAGGATGTCTACTTCAAGTATCGCGAGCAGCTGGATGCCATCGAGGATGAGCACGAGCGCTTCGACTACCTGTGCGAGCTGAACGTGGCCGAGCAGGTGGCCAACGTCTGTCACACCACCATCATCCAGAACGCCTGGCGCAAGGGGCAGGAGCTGGCGGTACACGGCTGGATCTACGGCATCAAGGACGGTCTGCTGCACGATCTCGATCTCTGCATCAGCGGGCCCGAGCAGATCCCGGACGTCTATCGCGCCTGGCCGGACATGCGTCCGCCCCACCGCCGTCGCTGAGGAGCATCCCGTTGGCACCGGCCCTCTATCTGCAGATCAAGCAGCACATCCTGGACGGGATCCGCGAACGCCACTATCAGGCGGGCGACCGGATCCCGACCGAAGCCGCCCTGTGCGAACAGTTCGCCGTGAGCCGGATGACGGTCAACAAGGCGCTGCGCGAACTGGTGGCCGAGGGCTGGCTGGTGCGCACCGCCGGCTCCGGCAGCTTCGTGGCGGACAGGCGCACCGAATCGCCGCTGCTGGCCATTCGCAACATCGCCGACGAGATCGCCGAGCGGGGCAGCGAGTACAGTGGCCGGGTGATCCGGCTGCAACGCCAGGCTGCCGACGAGAAGGTGGCGGTGCAGCTGGGCCTGCGAGTCGGCGCCCCCATCTTCCACAGTCTCATCGTCCATCAGGCCGATGGTGAACCGCTGCAGCTGGAAGAGCGCTTCGTCGATGCCGAACGGCTGCCACAGTACGGCGAGCAGGATTTTGCCAGCCAGACCCCCAACCGTTATCTGATGGAGGTCTGTCCCCTCTCCGAGATGGAGCACGTGGTGGAGGCGGTGCTGCCGAGTGCCGGCGAGGCCGGCTTGTTGCAGGTGCGGGTCGACACTCCCTGCCTGCTGCTGCATCGGCGTACCTGGTCCGACGGTTATCTGGTCTCCTATGCCCGTTTGCTGTCGCCTGGCTCCCGTTACAAGTTGAGCTCCAAAACCAGCCTTAGCTAATTGTATATACATATTATTTTTGAAAAAGCCCGCCTCTGGCGGGCTTTTTTGTGTTTAAGCTCTAATGAACACGCTGTTATCAAGATGTGAACTTGATCCTTTCTTTCCCGTCAGAGATCGGATATAAGTTAATGTATATACATTTAGAGGTCGGTATGAACAAGGAACTGTTGAACTGCGAGCGGGTCTGGCTCAACGTGACACCCGCCACCCTGCGCTCCGATCTGGCAGACTACGGTCTGCTGGAGCCCCATGCCCTCGGCGTTCACGAGGGGCGGATCCACGCCCTGGTGCCGATGCAGGATCTCAAGGGCCCCTATCCCGCCCATTGGCAGGACATGAAGGGCAAGCTGGTCACCCCCGGTCTCATCGATTGCCACACCCACCTCATCTTCGCCGGCAGCCGTGCCGAAGAGTTCGAACTGCGCCAGAAGGGCGTGCCCTATGCAGAGATCGCCCGCAAGGGCGGCGGCATCATCAGCACGGTGCGCGCCACCCGTGCCGCCAGCGAGGAGCAGCTGTTTGAGCTGGCTCTGCCGAGGGTGAAATCCCTGATCCGGGAAGGGGTCACCACGGTGGAGATCAAGTCCGGCTACGGCCTCACTCTGGAAGACGAGCTCAAGATGCTGCGAGTCGCCCGTCGACTGGGGGAGGCGTTGCCGATCCGGGTCAAGACCACCCTGCTGGCGGCTCATGCGGTGCCGCCGGAGTATCGCGACGATCCCGACTCCTGGGTCGAGACCATCTGCCAGGAGATCATCCCGGCTGCCGCCGAGGCGGGCCTGGCCGATGCGGTGGACGTCTTCTGTGAACACATCGGCTTCTCGCTGGCCCAGACCGAGCAGGTCTACCTGGCTGCGGATCAATACGGTCTGGCGGTGAAAGGGCACATGGATCAGCTCTCCAACCTGGGCGGCAGCACCCTGGCCGCCAACTTCGGCGCCCTCTCGGTGGATCACCTGGAGTACCTGGATCCGGAAGGGATCCAGGCGCTGGCCCATCGTGGCGTGGTGGCCACCCTGCTGCCCACCGCCTTCTACTTCCTCAAGGAGACCAAGCTGCCGCCGGTCGTCGAGCTGCGCAAGGCGGGGGTGCCGATGGCCGTCTCCTCCGATATCAACCCCGGCACGGCCCCCATCGTCTCGCTGCGGATGGCCATGAACATGGCTTGCACCCTGTTCGGCCTGACCCCAGTGGAGGCCATGGCCGGCGTGACCCGCCACGCCGCCCGCGCGCTTGGCGAGCAGGAGCAGCTGGGGCAGCTCAGGGTCGGCATGCTGGCGGACTTCCTGGTCTGGAACTGCGGCCATCCGGCCGAGCTCAGCTACCTCATCGGCGTCGATCAGCTGGTGAGCCGAGTGGTCAACGGCGAGGAAACCCTCCATGGATAAGTTCAACCCGGTCGACATGTCGGTCTGGCAGGGGCGCCAGGATCCGGAAGATGGCGAGCTGGCCTTGCGCTGGCACGACAAGGTACAACCTTGGCCACAAGCAGGCCGCGCCGCCCCAGGCGTTGCCCTGGTGGGCTTTGCCTGTGACGAGGGGGTGCGCCGCAACAAGGGGCGGGTAGGGGCCGCCGGTGCACCGCTGGCGGTGCGCAAGCTGCTGGCCAACAGCGCCTGGCATCTGGGCCAGCCCGTCTATGACGGCGGTGACGTGCACTGCGAGAATGGCGATCTCGATGCCGCCCACGGCCGTCTGGCCGAACGGGTGGCCCGCTTGCTGGACGAGGGGCACTTCCCGCTGGTATTGGGCGGTGGCCACGAGGTGGCCTTCGGCAGCTGGAGCGGCCTCAATCGTCATCTGGCTGGTCGTGGCCGGGTCGGCATCATCAACTTCGACGCCCACTTCGACCTGCGCATGAAGCTGGAGCAGGCGAGCTCCGGCACCCCCTTCTTCCAGATTGCCGAGCAGTGCGCCGCCCAGGGCACGCCCTTTACCTATGCCTGCCTCGGGGTGGCCGAGACCGCCAATACCCGGGCGCTGTTTGCGCGCGCCGAGGCGCTGGGGGTGTGGCACGAGCTGGACGAGGCGATGACGCCGGCCGAGCTGCCGGCTTTGCTCAGCGGGCTGGATGCCTTTATCGCCCGCTGTGATCACCTTTATCTGACCATCGATCTCGACGTGCTGCCAGCGGCCGTGATGCCGGGGGTGAGCGCCCCCGCCGCCCGCGGCGTGGAGCTGGCGGTCATCGAACCTCTGATCGCCCATATCCGGGCCAGCGGCAAGCTGCGGCTCGCCGATCTGGCCGAATACAACCCGAGTCTGGATCAGGACAACCGCAGTGCCCGCGTGGCTGCGCGGCTGGTCCATCAGTTAACCAAGTAGCGGCCTGCCACCGGCCGGCCGCCACCCTGCTGCATCGATAAACAAGGAGTGTATATGTCCCAGCAACACCAGGATCCTCGTCATGATCCCAATCGCGTGATCCGTGCCCCGCGCGGCACCACGCTGACCGCCAAGAGCTGGCTCACCGAAGCGCCGCTGCGGATGCTGATGAACAACCTGGATCCTGAGGTGGCCGAGCATCCCCAGTCGCTGGTGGTGTATGGCGGCATCGGCCGCGCCGCCCGCAACTGGGCCTGCTTCGACAAGATCGTCGAGGTGCTGACCCGGCTCGAGGAGGATCAGACTCTGCTGGTGCAATCCGGCAAGCCGGTCGGGGTGTTCCAGACCCACAAGGACGCACCGCGAGTGCTGATCGCCAACTCCAACCTGGTGCCGCACTGGGCCAACTGGGAGCACTTCAACGAGCTCGATAAGAAGGGCCTGATGATGTACGGCCAGATGACCGCCGGCTCCTGGATCTACATAGGTACGCAGGGGATCGTGCAGGGCACCTACGAAACCTTCTTCGCGGTGGCCAACCAGCACTTCAACGGCGAACCCAAGGGGCGCTGGATCCTGACCGGCGGGCTCGGCGGCATGGGTGGCGCCCAGCCTCTGGCCGCCACCATGGCCGGCTTCTCGATGATCGCGGTGGAGTGCGACGAGACCCGCATCGATTTTCGTCTGCGTACCCGTTATGTGGACAAGAAGGCCCACAGCCTGGATGAGGCGCTGGCCATGATCGAAGAGGCCAAGCAGAGCGGTAGCGCCGTCTCCGTCGGCTTGCTCGGCAACGCCGCCGACGTGTTCGCCGAGCTGGTGGCCCGTGGTATCACCCCGGACGTGGTGACCGACCAGACCTCCGCCCACGACCCGGTGCACGGCTACCTGCCGCAGGGCTGGAGCGTGGCCCAGTGGCGTGCGCTGCAAAAATCCGCTCCCCAGGAGGTGAACGTCGCCGCCCGCCACTCCATGGCCCGTCAGGTGGAAGCCATGCTGACCCTGCAATCCCGCGGCGCCGCGACCCTGGATTATGGCAACAACATCCGCCAGATGGCGCTGGAGGAGGGGGTGAAAAACGCCTTCGACTTCCCCGGCTTCGTCCCGGCCTACATTCGCCCGCTGTTCTGCGAGGGCATTGGCCCGTTCCGCTGGGTGGCGCTCTCCGGCGATCCGGAGGATATCTACAAGACCGACCAGAAGGTGAAGGAGTTGATCCCCGATGATCCTCACCTGCACAACTGGCTCGACATGGCTCGCGAGCGCATCGCCTTCCAGGGCCTGCCGGCGCGGATCTGCTGGGTCGGGGTCAAGGATCGGGTGCGCCTCGGTCTGGCCTTCAACGAGATGGTCAAGAATGGCGAGCTGAAAGCCCCCATCGTCATCGGCCGCGATCACCTGGATTCCGGCTCGGTGGCCAGCCCGAACCGCGAGACCGAGTCGATGATGGATGGCTCCGATGCCGTCTCCGACTGGCCGCTGCTCAACGCCCTGCTCAACACCGCCGGCGGCGCGACCTGGGTCTCTCTGCACCACGGCGGCGGTGTGGGCATGGGCTTCTCCCAGCACTCCGGCGTGGTGATCGTCTGCGACGGCACGGATGACGCCGCCAAGCGGGTCGGTCGGGTGCTGCGCAACGACCCGGCCACCGGGGTGATGCGTCACGCCGACGCCGGCTACGAGATTGCCATCAACTGCGCCCACGAGGCGAAACTGGATCTGCCGATGATTGACGGCGCCAACGGTGTCAAAGGAAAGGTGTAACACCATGTTTGAATTGACTATTACCCCGGGCGAGCTGGATCTTGCCACCCTGCGCCGCGTCAGCCGCGAGCCGGTACACGTTTCACTGGATCCCGCCGCTCTGGCGGGGATCCACGCCTCCGCCGCCGTGGTCACCAAGGTGATCGAGCAAAACCGGGTGGTGTATGGCATCAACACCGGCTTTGGCTTGCTGGCCAACACCCGCATTCCGGTGGAGCAGCTGGACGAGCTGCAGCGCTCCATCGTGCTCTCTCATGCGGCAGGGATTGGCGAGTACATGGATGATGCCACCGTGCGGCTGATGATGGTGCTCAAGCTCAACTCGCTGGCGCGCGGCTTCTCCGGCATCCGGCTGGTAGTGCTGGAGGCCCTGATGCGGCTCATCAACGCCGAAGTCTATCCGGTGGTGCCGAAGAAGGGCTCCGTCGGCGCCTCCGGCGATCTGGCGCCGCTGGCCCACATGAGCTGTCTGCTGATCGGGGAGGGCAAGGCCCGCCACGCTGGCGAGCTCATCGACGCCGCCACGGCCCTGAAGATTGCCGGGCTCGAGCCCATCGCGCTGGCACCGAAAGAGGGGCTGGCCCTGCTCAACGGCACCCAGGCGAGCACCGCCTTTGCGCTGGAAGGCTTGTTCCATGCCGAGGATCTCTACGCCGGTGCCATCACCATAGGTGCCATGAGCGTGGAGGCGGCCCTTGGCAGCCGCCGGCCGTTCGATGCCCGCATCCACGCGGTGCGCGGTCAGCGTGGCCAGATCGATGCGGCCGCCTGCTATCGCCACCTGCTGGTGGATGGCAGCGAGATCGGCATGTCCCATCACAACTGCGAGAAGGTGCAGGATCCCTACTCCCTGCGCTGCCAGCCGCAGGTGATGGGCGCCTGCCTGACCCAGATCCGCCAGGCGGCCGAGGTGCTGGTGTGCGAGGCCAACGCGGTCTCCGACAACCCGCTGGTGTTTGCCGAGGATGAAGACATCCTCTCCGGCGGCAATTTCCACGCAGAACCCGTGGCCTTCGCCGCCGACAACCTGGCGCTGGCCATCGCCGAGATAGGCTCCCTGTCCGAGCGGCGCATGGCGCTGCTGATCGATTCGCGGATGTCTGGTCTACCGGCCTTCCTGGTCAACAACGGCGGCGTCAACTCCGGTTTCATGATCGCTCAGGTCACCTCGGCGGCGCTCGCCTCCGAGAACAAGACCCTGGCCCATCCGGCCTCGGTGGACAGCCTGCCGACGTCTGCGAACCAGGAGGATCACGTCTCTATGGCCACCTTCGCCGGCCGTCGATTGGCTGTCATGGCCGAGAACACCCGCGGCATTCTGGCGGTGGAACTGCTGGCGGCAGCGCAAGGGCTGGATTTTCGTGCTCCCCTGCGCAGCACCGAGCTCATCGAGCTGGCCAAGGGCCGGCTGCGGGAAGAGGTCAGCTTCTACGACAAGGACAGGTACTTCGCACCGGACATCGAGGCAGCCGCCGCCCTGCTGGGTCGCGCCAGCTACAACGACCTGCTCCCGGCCGGCGTGTTGCCGAGCCTGTAAGCCTTGCTCCCCCTTCTCCCCTGGCGGGAGAAGGGTAGGGGATGAGGGGAAGCCGCTTCTCTGGCGTCCGTGAGATCTCGGAGCAGATAACAAAAGACCGCCCAATCGGGCGGTCTTTTCGTTGCTGCGGTTGGTGCGCGGTTATTCGTGCTCGAACATCAGGAACAGGTACACCACGAACAGCACTAGGTGAGTGGCCCCGTGCAGCACATTGGTGCGGCCGCTGCTGAAGGTCACCTTGCACACCATGAGGGTGGTGAACAGCAGCACCATGTCGGCGGCGGAGAGGCCCAGGCGCACCTCCTGCCCCAGCATGGCGCCGATGAACAGCACCGCAGGTACGGTGAGGGCGATGGTGGCCAGCACAGAGCCGAAGTAGAGGTTCATCGCCCGCTGCAGCTGATTGTTGAAGGCTGCCTTGATGGCGCCGACCGCCTCGGGGGCCAGCACGATACAGGCGACGATGAAGCCGCCCAGCGCCGGCGGCGCCGCCAGTACCTTGACCCCGTGGTTGATGGGAATGGCCAGGGTCTTGGCCAGCAGGATCACCACCACCAGATAGGCGAGCAGCAACAGGGTGTGGTAGACGTTGCTCTGCAACGGGCCGTGGTGCTCTTCGTAATCTTCGTGATCGCTGTCGATGAAGAAGTGGCTGTGGCTGCGGGTCTGGATCAGCAGGAAGACACCGTAGAGCAGCACCGAGATGATGATGAGCATCCAGGACATGGCGCTCGACATGCTGCCGATGTTGCCCCCTTCGGTGAAGTTGGGCAGCACCAGGCAGAGCAGCGCCAACGGAATGATGGCCACCAGATAGGATTTGACCCCGTCCAGATTGAAGCTCTGGGTGTGGTAGCGCCAGCCGCCGAACAGCAGGGTAAAGCCTACCAGGCCGTTGGTCACCAGCATCACCACGGCAAACATGGTGTCGCGGGCCATCACTGGATTGGGTTCGCCAGTCAGCATGACCGAGGAGATCATCACCACTTCCAGCGATATGACCGACAGGGTGAGGATCAGGGTGCCAAAAGGCTCGCCAAGCTTGATGGCAAGGGCATCCGAGTGGCGCACCACCGAGAAGATGGCCCAGGTGACGATGGCAAGCAGCACCGCCGAGACAGGAAGATAAATCCCGAGCGGAGTGGCCTCTGTCAGCAGGTCGCTGCCGAGCGTCTTGAAAAAGAGCAGGGTGAGCAGGCCAACGGGCAGGGCAATCTCTTGCCGGATAAATGACTTCATAGGCAATGGTTCTCATCATCAGGGCGGCGTGAGCCGACGGGTAAGGAACAGGGTGGCAGCGCCACACGAGGTGGCGTGCCTGTTCATGATAAGGGGAGTTGTCCGCTCAAGGGAAAATCATTTTGTTGCTCATTTTGTTGCAAAATATGAGCGGTCGCCTCGGCAGTGTGGATCACCGCTCACCCGTGTGGTTCTGATACCAGGCCAGCAGCCAGATCTTCAGCTTGGTCAGCGCCATGGGCGGGGCATAGACATAGCCCTGGATCAGGTGCACGCCGTGCTGCTGCAGATAGTCGACCTGCTCCTGACGCTCGACCCCTTCGGCGATCATCTCCATGCCCGACTCGCGGCCGAAGGCGATGGTGGCATCCAGCACGCTGCGCTTGAGGTCGTCGGTGCCTATGGTGTCGACGAACATCTTGTCGATCTTGATCTGGCGGATGCCGAGCCGTTGTAGGTAGGCGAAGCCGCCGTAACCGGTGCCGAAGTCATCCAGCTTGAAGTGGTAGCCCTGCTGTTGCAGGGCGGTGATCTCGATGACGGCCGTCTTGATGTCGGTGATGGGCTTGCGTTCGGTCAGCTCGAAGGTGAGCTGGGCGGGAGAGGGCCAGCCGTGCTGCAACAGCAGGTTGCGCAAATGCGGGTGCTCGAGGTGGGCGGCCACTATGTTGACGCTGACCCACTGGCCGGGGGCGAGCCTGGGTAGATCCGCGATGACCCTTTCCAGCAGCTGGCTGGTCATCGGCAGGATCAGCTGCTGCTCCTCTGCATAATCGATGAAGGCGCCGGGCGGGATCAGGCCGCCGCCCCGCTGCCAGCGCAGCAGCGCCTCGAATCCCACCACCTGCTGGCTGCGACTGTCGATCACGGGTTGATAGAAGGGCACGAACTCCCGCCGTGCCAGCCCGGCCTGCAGCAACCCCTTGAGCGAGCGCCGATAGTTGCGCAGCCCCCAGTAGGCGGCGACCAGCAGGGTGCCCACGGCGGCGCCGAGCCAGAGCCCGTCGTGGCGGGCCTGCTGCTGGGCGTAGAGTTCGAGCGCCTCGCCCGCCCACAGGGTCTGCCTGATCTCCTGATTGGGGTCGAAAAAGCTCAGGCTCTGGCTGCCCTCCTCCTGCTTGATGCTGCTGTCACCGCGGGGAAAGATCGGGCTTGATGCCCCTGGCTGTTGCTGGCCGAACTCCAGATAGAAGCAGTTGGAGCAAGGGGTCTGCAACAAGGCATGGCTCCAGCTGTTGTTCAGCACCCAGTAGACGATGTTGCCGCCGGTGCGGTAGTAGGCGACCAGCTCCTGCTCGGTGTGGAAGCGGGCCTGGGTGGCGGCGATCCCGAACTGCTCCTGATTGGTGTAGGGCGGTAGTTCGGCCGGGGTGAAGGGCAGATCCAGTCCCAGACTGGAACAGCCACCACCGCTGGCGAGCAGTATCCCCTGGATGCGGATGTGGCTGTTGTAGTAACGGGGATCCCGCAGCAGGGTCATGTCTTGGCGTCCGCAATCAAACTGGAAGCGGGTCAGCTGATGGCGGATGTTGTTGTCCAGCAGACGGTGGCGTTCCGCCAGCGCGGTCTCGACCTCCATCTTCTTATCTTGCAGCAACTGATGGGCCAGCGGGCCGCCGAGCAGCTGACTGATGGGCAGACTGGCCAGCAGGGGCAGGCAGAACAGCAGCAGGCTGAGCCAGAGGGGGGAGATGGGTCGCAAGGTGCACCTGCCTGATGTGCGGATGGGATGCATATGGGTGGCATCATCATAGTGCATTAGCTGAATCGATTTGAGCGGAACCGATCACACTTGTGGCGTGAATTTATAATCTGCTGATAAATAATGGTTTTATAAAATCGACTGCTGAAGATTCAATCGCTGACCTGTCATAAATGACAATTGTCCAGCTTATCTGAAGTGGCTAGAGTAGCCGTGCGGTTTGACTCACCGTGTGTTCAATACTCCTGTATCTGTTTTTTTGTCAGTAGCACAGAGTGTTAGTTTTGATATGAGTGTTTCTTTTGGTCCCCTTTGTGGGACCATTTTTCTGCCCGCCATTCAGCCAGTGCGCTGAGTTCCCTCCCGTTTCTTCCCGTCATCCGTCATTTTTTGGCCGTCACCCCGCCCGGGGCTTGGTGTTCTCGTACCGGTTTGGGTATGCTCGCCCGCTTAATTCCAGAAGCGGGATCTTCGTCCATAGGCGCGCTTCGAGGTTGGCTGATACGATGAAGCCACATGGATGTTGTCGGGCATACGGAAAGGCACATGAAACTGACCACTCAGCTTGTCTCGTTTATTACCCTGTGTGTCATTGCGGCCATGGCCATGGTGCTGCTTGGCGGGGTGTTCAGCTTTCGTGAGCTGGGCATGGAGATGCAACAGAAGAAGGTCAACTCGCTGGTCGAGATCATCGACAAGCAGCTGGAGGTGGCCGACGATCATCAGGATCTCACCCGTTGGCTGCCGACCCTGCTGCGCTCTGCCCACGTGGTGGAGCTGGAGATCCGCCAGAACAAGCAGCGGATCTACTGGTTTCGCGACGTACAGCAGCCGACCGACGAGAGCCTGCTGATCCCCTATCACCAGCCCATGCCCCATCAGCCGGGCATGCAGGCCGACTTCAAGCTGGAGCGGCCGTTCAAGGAGTTCGAGTACTCCATCAAGGCGATGTCCGGCATTTCCCTCGGCGTCTTCATCGTGGTGTTCGGCCTCTGGTACTCCATTCGCTGGCTGCGGCTGCAGTTGCGGGGGGCCGAGCTGCTGGCCGAGCGCGCCCAGCTGATCCTCGACAACAAGCTCACCAAGCTGGCCCATGATCCGGCCGACGAGTGGCCGCAGCCGGCCAGCCAGGCCCTCGATTATCTGCTGGCCGAGCTGGCGGATGCCCGCAAGGAGCGCAGCCGCTTCGACAACTTCATCCGCAGCAACGCCTTTGTCGACAAGATGACCGGCATCGGCAACCGGCTGTTCTTCGACAACCGGCTGGAGAGCGCCATCATGGAGGCGAGCGTGATGAGCGGCGGCGTGCTGCTGATCGAGCTGGCCGGCCTGGAGGAGCTGGATCCCGAGCTGAACGGCCGCCAGAGCCAGGATCTGCTGATGGAGGCGAGCGCCTCCATCGCCGCCTTCGTGCGCAAGCACAACGGTGCCCTGCAGGCCCGCTATGCCGGCCAGGTGTTTGCCGTGCTGCTGCCCAACATGTCGGAAAGCGAGATGGTGGATGGCGCCGGCCAGCTGCACAAGAGCCTGCAGCGACTGCACTGGCCCGAGGCGGTCAATCCAGACACCGCCGTCTATCTCGGCGCGGTCTGCTATCAGGCCGAGGATTCCCTGCTCAAGGTGCAGGAGGAGGCGGAGCTGGCGCTCAAGAGCGCGCGGCTGCAGGGCCACACCGGCTGGTTCCTCTACGAGAAGCAACTGGACGAGGAGCAGAGCAGCAAGGGCACGGTGCGCTGGCGTACCCTGATCGGCCGACGCATCGAAGAGCACGGCATCGATTTTTATGTGCAACCGGTGCAGCAGGAGCGGGATCAGGTGGTATTGCAGCAGGATCTGCTGATCCGGATCCACGACGAGCAGGGGCGGGAGCTGCAGGCTGGCGTCTTCATGCCGATGGCGGAGAAGGCGGGGCTGTTGCTGCCGCTGGATCGGCTGGTGGCGGAGCAGACCCTCGGCCTGCTGCGCCAGCGCTCCGAACAGAGCTGCCCCATCAGCCTGACCCTCTGTGCCCAGAGCCTGCTGCACCGGGAGTTCCAGCGCTGGCTGTTCTTCGACCTGTTCCAGCTGCCGCGCAGCACCAACGAGCGCTTGATCCTGCAACTCTCCGAGGCTCAGGTCACCCGCCACTATGAGGCGCTCAAGCGGCCGCTGCGGGCGCTGCGCATGCTGGGCTGCCAGCTGGCCATCGATCACGCCGGCCAGGATGTAGTGAGCACCCAGTACATCAAGGAGTTCGAGATCAACTTCCTCAAGCTGCACCCCAGCCTGGTGCGCGAGATCCATACCCGCCAGGTCAACCAGATGGCGGTGCGCAGCCTGGTGGGGGGCTGTGCCAACACCCGCACCCGGGTCATCGCCGTGGGGGTGGAGAGCGGCGACGAGTGGAAGATGCTGCGCCACCTCGGGGTGCACGCCGGGCAGGGCCCCTGGTTCGCCGAGCCGGAACGGCTGGTGCTGGAGCCGGCCGGCGCCTGATGGTTGCAAGAGAGGGTCGCCTGGGCGACCCTCTCTTTTTGTGGCTCAGCGCCGGTATTGCGCCCGACCGCAGTCACAGGCGCCCCTGCTCTCTCAGCCCCGCCAGCCCCTGCATGCCACCGGTGTGGATGAAGACGATCTTGCTGCCGCGCGGAATGCGGCCTGCCGCCAGCTCGCGAAACAGCCCCCACATCGCCTTGCCGCTGTAGATGGGCTCCAGCGGCAGACCCGTCTCGG
>NZ_CP026219.1:0-35298 GCF_002934425.1 Aeromonas sp. ASNIH4
CATGTACCAGCCGAACAGGCCGACGCACAGGAAGGCCACGGCGATGCAGCCCGCCGCCCACTGCCACATCTGCTTTGCTGATGTGTTGTGCGCGACCTCTTGCGCTGCTGCTGCTACCGCTTGCGCCAAATCCGCCTTGGCTGCTTCCGCTGATGCTTTCACGGTTGCATCCGCCGTTACCTTGAAATTGACCAAGGTATCTTTGGCTGCTTGTGCTATCGCTTGCGGGAACTTCTCATACTGGCCTTGGTAGTGTTGCAAGGCCATGAGCACCAGCCACAGCGCATCATTGTTTTTCAGGCCGAGTGCATCCCGAACCCGGTAAAGACTTTGCCGCTCCGCGTCACTAGGTTGCCTGCCGAGCAGCTTTGCAAAGCTGTCGTCTAGGTCACTCATGGACTACGGCCTCCAATACCTTTTTGGCCTCGTTGCGCCACCGCGTAAGCTCCGCACGGTTGCCAATGGGCAATTCCTTGAGTGCTACCGCAATGCTCATGCGCTTGCTGTAAATGTCATCGCTCACACGGTCGGCCATGTCCGGGAATGTCACCGATTTCCCGCCGCGTTCCTCTACCGCCGTGCGCAGCTTGGAGCCGTTGTAAAGCTCGAACTTATTTTCTTCCCCGAAGTGTCCATTGCGTACCACATGAACATCCGCATTCGGAATTGCGTCCATGTATTCCTTGAGCAGTTCGAGGCTATCCCGTTGGCGGTTAATCACCCACAGCGTGACCAGCTTCCGCTTGAGTTCTTCAAGCGTGCTATTCAGTGTTTCACCGTAGGCGCTCACGCCCTTGTTATTCCGTGCTGCCGTGTTGATTACCACGACGCTATCCGGCTTGCTATCGCACAAGTTCACTAGCTGAATCCATCCGTCCGCCTCATCCAGATTGATAAGCTCCGTTTCCGTGCTTTCTTTATAGGCTTTCCATACGTCCGGGTTAGAGGTGTCAGACTCAATCAGCAAGACGCTTTCGCCGCGCTCTTGCAGGTAATCAACCGTTGCCATCGTGACAAGCGACTTGCCAACGCCGCCCTTGCTGCCACCGATCAGGTAAATGCTTTTCGCCATGTTGCTTACTCCTTAAATGTCGTCGCTGTCAGGTTTCGGGGTGAATGTCGCCTTTGATGTATCCGCAGGCTTCTTGACGGCGGGGCGGGGGCGGGGTGTGTCTCCCGGTGCGTGCACCGGAGCTTTTTTCGCTGGCTTTGCTCTCTGCAAGTAGCTCTTGAGTGTTGGAGTTGCGATGCTCAGACCTTCACCGCGCAGCGTCTCGGAAATCTGGTCAAGCGTGTATCCACGCTTTTGCAACAAGGCGATTTCCTTCGAGAGTATGCGCACGGCATCTTGCTTGCTGTGCTCTTGCTTCTTTTTCTCGACTGGCGGCATCTCTCGCAGCTTTGCAGCGATAGCCTCTAGCTGTTCTGTCGTATGCTTCATCGTGCTAACTCCTTTGCTTACTTGTTGCGGAGTTGACAGCATAGCGCCATTTGTGCTTGTTGCAAAGTGCGTCCCGTGCACCTAAACTGCTGATACGATAGTAGAGCGGATGAGCAATACAGGATGACCGTTGTAACACACATGGCTTCGCCACGTGGTTCCAACGGACGCCTGCCCATTCGGCGCTTCGCTTCTCACGGTCTGGCTTATCCTGCAAGGGGTATCCCCTTGACCCCGGACAGTGCGGCGCTCTCGCTTCTTACTGTCCAAGACACACCCCGCCCCCCGCCCCGGCGAGAAGGAGACACGATGCCATTTGAAACGCAGGGGCCGGAACCGCTGGACGCCGTTATCAATGTACGGCTGACCGCAGCGGAGAAGGCCCGCTTGAAAGAGGATGCCGACCTTGCCGGGTTGAGCATGTCCGAGCTTGTCCGCCGCCGCTACTTCGGCAGGCCGATCATTGCCAACGCTGACGCTGTGATGCTCAAGGAGCTGCGGCGCATCGGTGGATTGCTCAAGCACATCCACAACGAAAGCGGAGGCATTTACAACAAGGACACAGCCGGGGCACTTGTGGCCCTGAAAGCCTACATCGGGAAACTGAGCCGTGATCGTCAAGAAGGTTAAGAACCCGCAGAAGGCAGCAAGCAAGGCGGTTCGCGTTTCTCGCCTAACCGACTACATCCGCGAGCCGGAGCGTGAGAACTCGCAGGAGAAGTGCATCCATGCCGGGGCGCGTGGATTCATCACCGATGAACCACAGAGCCAGACGGCAGAAATGATTGCCTTGTCACAAGAGGCAGTGCGAAGCAAGGACACGATCAATCACTATGTCCTGAGTTGGCGAGAAGGCGAGCAGCCCAGCCCGGAGCAGGTCGAAGAAGCGGTAAGCATTTTCATGGATGAGCTAGGTGTTAAAGACCATCAAGCCATCTATGGTTTGCACGCCGACACGGACAACTTGCACCTGCACCTTGCCATCAACCGCGTGCATCCTGAAACGCTCAAGGTGGTGAAGATCAATAACGGCTTCGACATTGAGGCAGCGCACAAGGCGATAGCACGAATCGAGAACGCACAAGGCTGGCAGCGTGAGCAGAACGGGCGTTATCAGGTGTTGGAGAATGGTGAGTTAGGCCGGGAGCACATCGACAAGGACAAGCCGCGCCAGCCAGCCCAGCCGAAGCGCGACATGGAAAACCGCACCGGGGAGAAATCCGCCGAACGCATCGCCATTGAGGACGGCGCACCGATCATCAAAAAGGCGCAGACGTGGGAGCAGTTGCACCGCGAGTTAGCAGCCAAGGGGATGCGCTACGAGAAAACAGGCAGCGGGGCGACGCTCTTTGTCGGTGATGTTGGCGTGAAGGCCAGCAGCGCAGACCGGGACGCGAGCCTATCCAAGTTACAAAAGCGACTCGGAGCTTACCAGCCGCCGCCGCAGCGTCAGCAGGTAGCACAGCGCGAGCCAGAGCCGATCAAGCCAGACGTGCCGGGATGGAAGGATTACATCACCGGGCGCAAGGCGCACTACGCGGAAAAGAACGCGGCCAAGCTGGCACTGGACAAGCGGCAGGAGCAGGAGCGCAAGCAGATTGCCGAGCAGCAGAAAGCCCGCCGCGATGAACTCATGCGCGGCAACTGGAAGGGTAAGGGCGAAGTGCTCAACGCCATGCGCAGCGTGATTGCCGCCGAGCAGGCCGCAGAGAAAGCAGCCTTGAAAGAGAAGCACCAGAAGCAGCGCGAGCAGCACCGGCAGCAGTTCCGGCCCTATCCCGACCTGGAGCAGTGGCAGCGGATGCAGAAAAGCCCGGAGCTTGCCGAGCAGTGGCGGCACCGCGCCAGCGAGCCGCAGCGCATCGAGGGCGCGAGCGGCGAGCCGCCGACGCCGCGAGACATCCGCGCCTATCAGCCTGAAATCGTGGGCCAGCAGGTGCATTACAGCCGGAAGGAAGAAGCGGGGGCGGGCGGGGGTGTGTCTTTCGTGGACAAGGGAAAAAGCATCGATATTCACGACTGGCGCAACCGGGACAGCACGCTTGCCGCCTTGCAGCTATCGGCGCAGAAGTGGGGCAGCTTCACCGTAACCGGGAACGACGAATACAAGGCCATGTGCGCGAAGTTAGCAGCAGAGCACGGTTTCAAGATCACGAATCCTGAGCTTCAGGAGCGCATCCAGCAGGAGCGGCAGCGGATACAGCAGGAGAGGGCGCAGGCGATGAAATCGGAGCAGCTAAAGCAGTTTGAGCTGTACGCGGAAGCGGTAGGCGCGGAGCGCTACCGGGTAACGTCCATCAAGATGCAGGCAGACGGAAGGAAGCAAACCTTCATCCTCGACAAGAAGGACGGCATCACGCGGGGCTTCACGCCGCAGGAGATCGAGCAGCGCACGCCGGAGATGCTGCGCCTACAGCGCCGGGGCGAAAACCTCTACTACACGCCACTATCGGACAAGAAGCATCACATCCTCATCGACGACATGAACCGGGAGAAGCTGGAGCGGCTTATCCGTGACGGCTACCGGCCCGCCGTTGTGCTGGAATCAAGCCCCGGCAACTATCAGGCCATCATCACCGTGCCGAAGCTGGGGACGGCCCACGACAAGGACGTGGGCAACCGGCTGAGCGATGCCCTGAACCGTGAATACGGCGACCCGAAGCTATCGGGAGCCATCCACCCGCACCGCGCACCCGGCTACGAGAATCGCAAGCCCAAGCACCAGCGCGAGGACGGCAGCTATCCCGAAGTGCGCTTGCTCAAGGCCGAGCGCCGCGAGTGCGTCAAGGCGCTGGCCCTGTCCAGCCAGATCGACGCCGAGTATCAGCGTCAGGCCGCCTTGAAGGCGCAGCAGCCAGAACGCAGCAAAGCCAAGCCCGCCTTGGAGCTTGCAGCGGCCAGCGGCAGCGCGATCGACGCTTACCAGCGGCATTACCGCGACGTGATCAAGCGGCAGCGTGGCGGCGAGGTGGACTTGTCCCGCGTGGATTCCATGATTGCCGTGCGGATGCGCGTTACCGGCCACGATCAAGCCGCCATCGAGGGCGCTATCCGCCAGTGCGCCCCGGCCACCCGGCAGAAGGACGAGGGGCGCGACTGGAACGACTACGCGCAGCGCACCGCCCGCTATGCCTACAGCGCCGCAGGCGACCGGCAAGCCGCCGAGCTTGGGAAGTACCGCCAGCAGTGGGAGAAGCTGGAAGGGCGCGAGCCTGTACGCCAGCAGGAGCAGGCCAAGGCGCAGAAGATCGAGCGCGACAACTCACCCGGCATGAGTCGATAAGACTTGATGTAACTACAAAAAGACGCTACAATAAGAACACAATGGAACTTGAATGGGACGCCGATAAAGCGGCACGAAACCTGAAAAAGCACGGCGTTTCCTTCGAGGATGCCGAGCTTGTTTTTTACGACTCCGGGCGGGTTGAAGCCTACGACGGACGCGAGGACTACGGGGAAGATCGTTGGGCAACGATTGGGCTTGCCTACTCGGCTGTCCTGTATGTGGTCTACACCGTCCGACACGAGGAAACCATCCGCCTTATCTCTGCGAGGAAAGCAAATGCCGACGAAAGAAAGCAATATCGTGAAGCGAACTCTTGACCTCAAGAAGCCGCCACAGTTGAGCGCCGAGCAGAAGGCGCGACTGGATGCCGTGGCCTCGATGCCGGATGAGCAGATCGACTATAGCGATGCACCCTATCTGCCTGATGCTGTCTGGATGAAGGCAGCGGAGCAATTGCCCCACACCAAGAAGCAAATCACGCTGCGCATTGATGCCGAAGTGTTGGAGTTCTTCAAGCACACCGGCAAGCGTTATCAGTCGCGCATGAATGCTGTTTTGCGCTCCTACGTTGAGGCGCACAAGGCGCACGCGAAATGAGCGGCGACGACAAGCAGCTTGAGCTTGAAGCCCTCGCCGCCGTGGGCGAAATGCTCTTGTTCGACCAAGCCAGAGGCAACCCGGAAGAAGCCGCCCGCATCCTGCGATGTGCGCGGCTTTTTGCTCGTTCAGAGGATGCCGCGCAGCGTCTCAGCGAGCTATGCAACGAGGCGGGCAGTGATGCGACTTGGCGCGAAAACATCGTGGAGGAACTGCAAGACCGAGAGGACTTGCAAGCCGCCGAGGCAGCGATGGAAGCCCGCCGACAGGCCCAACTTGTTGCGCAAGCGGATAGTGCCGACACGGCCTTGCAGACCCTAATGGACGAGGTAGCGGCGGACACCTTCGGCAGTCTCGATGAAGGATATGCGGCACAGGCGCAGGCCGAGGCCGTGAAGGCGTGGCAGGGCAGGCAGTGAGCGGCATTTGTTGGTGTTTCATCGTAAACCCGGCAAGTGTTCAGCAAACGGTGGTTTGTTGGACAGTTGCCGCAAGGGGCGGTTTTTGTCATTTTCAGAAGACGACTGCACCAGACAACGCGGTTTGAAGGCTGTTGTGCAGTCGTCTATTGAACGAACAGTACCAGGAGTCCGCTGCACGAATGATAACCTCAAGCCGGTTCTGGTCGCGCTGGCGACCGATCAGCCCCTGGATGGGGACGGTAGAGAAAACGGACAAAATCGTACGCTAAGCATGCGGCCTGTCAGGTTGAGGCCATAGAGTTTGACGTTTAGGCGTCAGATAATGCAGAAAGCGGCCCTAGTCTGACGCGATGCCAGTGAGCCGACTGACGCCCAGTTGAGGTATAGCCTAGATTGACATGCGCGATGCAACCCTTAACTTGCTTGCACCTATCGTTTCCATGCTAGCTTTATCGTAACGCTAAGGAAGCTCTGAAAAAGCCCATGTTTCGCGAAATCACCGCTCTGTAACCCGCATGGTTGCTGGGATGCATTTCTCGAGCGGGGGCTTTTTCAGACCTTCCTTAGCTTAGCGTACGATTTTTTCCGAATTCTGCGGTTCCCCCTGGAAGACCTACGCAAGTTGGGCCAGCTCAGAGGTGGAATCAACGAAGGCGAGCGAATGAGGCATCTTTTCTGGCGTCTTAACTTTCTCCTTCTCTCCGGGGCAACAAACAGCGCCCAGATGTACCATGAGGCCGCCGCTCTTTCCTCCGAGCTGGATACTCGTTGGTCTTACCGCTCCAAAGAGCTTATGACGCTCTACAGCAAGGCGAAATCCTATGAGGCTGGGGAACGTGTCGAGTTCGGCGGAAAGTCGTTTGCACCGCTATACACGCCCAAAAACGACACGCTGATCAACCTATTCCAGATCTCACAGCAAGAACAAGAGCAACTGAAGACGATTATCAGCACTGACGAGGCTCAGAAGCGCCGCAGAGAGCGCGATAGACTGCGTGATGAAGAACGTCGCCGCGCCGCTGGCCAGCTTGAGCGTGAAGCCTATGAAGCCAACTCATTGAGCAGGCAAAAGCCCTGGGAAGCTATGGGCATGAGCCGGGCTAAATGGTATCGCCTGGGCAAGCCTTCACCTCAACAAAACAGTGAGACAAGTCCCTCCCCTATTACTAATGGCGAAGCCTCAGCGGTTGCCCTTCAGGCGGCCAGGTGTAAAGCCGTTTAGATGGCTATTTCAAAGTGAGTGAGATTTCGTAACGGATGGCAGCCCTAGAGGCTGCTTTCTTTTGAGGGGTTAGCAGGCGTATAGCCATGCTGGATCTCAGTCTATCACTACCTGCTTAATATTCCACCTTTAGATCCGGCAGCAGTTCGACCAGGTGGCCAACTTACCAGGCACCGGCAGCAGCTCGACCGGGTGGCCAAGTTCAGATCTGGACGCCAGAAGGAAATCAACCAGGTGGCCAACTTACCAGGCACCGGCAGCAGCTCGACCAGGTGGCCAAGTTCAGATCTGGACGCCAGAAGGAAATCAACCAGGTGGCCAACTCACCAGGCATCGGCAGCAGCTCGACCAGGTGGCCCATTTCGTACGTACGAAATCAGGCGACGCTATGCGAAATCTTGGCGGCAATCCCCCGCGACTACGTGATTTTTTTAACGTAGAGCGCGCTTTTTCTTGCCATAGTAGGCCATTTTGGCCTATAATCTTAATTAAGAAGACCGGGCACCCGCCACGGTCAATACCGGAGAACTCCGATGATCCACACAGCTAACCGCACCTTTCACCAACTCTATCGAGAATGGATACGCGAACGCCGCGAGCATATGCACAACGTTTTGACCTGGGAGCGTGATCGTTACGGTGCTCGCCTCGTCGGTCTGTTTTATCGTTACTGCAAGGTGGCCAACCCCTTTCCCCGTTGCACTCTGAATACTCGGATCAACTACCGCGCCCATGCGGTGAATCTGCCAGATTGGCCAGCCCGCAGCCTGGAGCTGAATAAAATGTGGCTCAGTTGGAGAGAAAAAAAGTAGGCCGATTTGGCCTATTTTTTATTGTACCCGCTTGACAAAATAGGCCAAAATGGCCTATTATATATCTCAGAAGGCCGGGCACCCGCCACGGTCAATACCGGAGAACTCCGATGATGCAAACAGAACTTAATCCCCTGATCTGCTCCCTGGTCGCCACCCCTCGCCGTATGGCTGCAATGCCCCGCTATGTAGGCCGTTTCTATGTGGTTTTCGAGTCGATGCTTTACCAGCAAATGAAAGGGCTCTGCCGCGAGTATCGCGGGGCTTATTGGCTTATGTGGGAGCTGTCGAACGGCGGCTTTTATATGGCTCCTGGGCGTCGTGATGAAATGCTGAACATCGAGGCCATGAACTACTTTAGTGGCCAAATGAGCGCCGATGCTGCCGGGATTACCGCTTGCCTCTACCTCTATAGCCATCTGTCATTTCACACAGAAGGCGCTGACCAGGAGCGGTTTTCAAGGCTGTATCACAGCTTGCGGGATTGGGCTTGTGAGCATGACGAAAAAGAGGCCATCTTGGCCGCAATAGACTAGCAACAGAAAGCCCCGGTGATGGCCGGGGCTCTTAAAGGAGGTGCATAGGTAGAAAAAGAAATGGTGCCCCTGGTATGGCTGCAACCAATCACAGGGGCTTTCACCGGTCAATTTGAGGATAAACGCGATGAATACGGATATTGTATCACTTGCAAAACACATTGGCGACGCTCTGACGGCCCGCCGCCCCGTTCATATGCCGCGCATGAAGATGCGGGAGCTTGGCTTGCTCTTGATTGAACTGAAGGCGTATCGGGAGGCCGCCGCGACCGTTACCCATTGATAAAAAAGCCCCGGCATTGACCGGGGCTATTTGAGGATTTATCGCATGATTAGACCTGAAACGCTTAGGCCGTTCGCTGAAGATTGGCAGGCTCCAACCGCCGATGAAATCAAAGAGGTGTTGGAGCTGATTAGGCAACGAAAAGGGCTTAGTAAGCCTCTCAGTGGCGTTGATGTCGCTGATCTCGTTGGTTTGCCTGGTGAGAGAGGCAGCGGAAAGGGAACCCGAACCTTCAGGCGTTGGGTGAGCAAAACCAACCCTAGCCCTATTGCTTATGGTGCCTGGTCTATCTTGGCCCACCTGGCAGGTTTCGGGGCTATATGGGACGCTGACCGGGATTGAAACCATGACCGAACATAAGGCCGAACGTGCTCCCTGGGGAGACTTCCCGGCAGTAGTGAGGAACGGCGATCTAAAGGATCTCTCTAAAGAACCTGAATACGAAGCCGCCAAACATGGCGACCACAAGGCGATGAGCTATAAGCGCATGAAGCCGGCCGAGGACGAATTGCATTGCGAGATCAAGGCGCTGCTTGATCGCGCCAAGGCTACCGACGACCAGGAGCGTAACGAGCCGGAGCTGGACATTCCTGCCGAGATTTCTCGCCGCGAGAAGCGCCTGGAGGCGATCCAGGCGGCAAAGGCGCGCCTGGAAGCGCGCCAGCGTGAAGCGGACCAGGCCCGGGGGCGCAGCGAAGACGATGGCCGCCGGCCTCGCCATCCGGATGGCTCGGACAAGGGCGGTGGCTCGTACAAACGCGAGTTTGGTGTGCCGGATGACCGTGATCAGGAAAGCTTCACCGATCCGGACAGCCGGATCATGAAACACGCCGGTGGTGGCTCCGAGCAGAGCTACAACGGGTACACAGCGGTCGATGCCGAGCACCAGATCATCGTGGCGGCGGAGTTGACCAACTGCGCCGCGGACAGTCAGGCGCTGCTGGGCATGCTGGCAGCAGTTCAGGCCAACACCGGAGAAATGCCGGCCCAGACGCTGGCGGATGCGGGATTCCGTAGTGAGGCTGTTCTGGCAAAGGTCGCCGATCACCACGGCGATGTCATCGTTGCCCTCGGCCGCGAGGGACGTGAAGATGCCAAGGTCAATGCCAAGACCCATCCGCATACGGCGGCGATTGCGGCGAAATTGAAAACGGAGCAAGGCGATGCAGCTTACCGCCGGCGCAAGTCGATCGTGGAGGCTCCGAATGGTTGGATCAAGGCGGTGATGGGATTGCGTCAGTTCAGCATGAGGGGCCTGGACAAGGTGCAAGCCGAGTGGAAGCTCGTCTGCATGGCGCTAAATCTGAGGCGAATGGCGTATCTGTGAGGGCGAAGGTTAAATGGGGCGGCTCAAATGCACCCCAGTCGTCATAACACGCCGCGCGCCGCAAGATTGGTATCCTTGGCGCCGACGCCTTGCCAATTGCAGAGAGCGCCGCCGCCATCGTCAGTGCTCTACAGAAAACCGGTCACACGGCTCTGCCGCGCAGACTCCTAGCCTAAATGTGACAGTGGTTGGTAATCCATGCCGCCCGCAAGGGCGGCGGTGGTGGGCCAATAGATGATTTTCAGAGCCTTACTGCCCGTTGACGCCCAATCCCTCGAGCGCGAGTCTAGCCGCAGCGGCGATGACGGCCTCGCTGTGCTTGTCATCCTTGTTAGGCGCCCGGGTGTAGACGGCCAACACAATAGGTGCGCGCCCAGTGGGCCAGACGACGGCATAGTCATTTGCCGTGCCATACACTCCGCAGGTTCCGGTTTTGTCTCCGACTGCCCAGTCTGCCGGCACCGCCGCGCGGATGCGGTGGTTGCCGGTCGTGTTTCCCTTTAGCCAATCAACAAACTGCTGCCGCTGCGGCGCAGCCAGTGCAGAGCCCAGTGTCAGTTTTTGTAAGCTTTCCGTCACGGCGCGCGGCGATGAGGTATCGCGCGCATCGCCTGGGATGGCGGAGTTCAGCTCCAGCTCCCAGCGGTCCAGACGGAACGTGGTATCGCCGATAGAGCGCATGAAGGCCGTCAGCCCGGCCGGGCCGCCCAACTCCTTCAGCAACAAATTGGCGGCGGCGTTATCACTGTATTGCACGGCGGCCGCGGACAGCTCCGCCACCGTCATGCCTGTTGTCAGATATTTTTCCGAGATGGGTGACCACGGAACCAGCGCATTTTTGCCGTAACGGATGGGTGTGTCCAGCAAGCCGGCCTGCTGCTGGCTGCGAGCCAGCACAGCGGCAGCAAGAAAGCCCTTGAATGAGCTGCACAGTGGGAAGCGCTCCTCAGCGCGGTAACTTACAGTTGCGCCTGAGCCGGTATCCATCGCGTACACACCGATGGAGCCGCCAAAGTCCTGTTCGAGTTTAGCGAATGGTTCCGCGACGAGGTTGGTCAGCGCGGTGGCAGAAAAGCCAGCCAGCGGCCATGAGAGACAAGACAGCAGAACTAGACGGCGATACAGTGACATCAACGATATTCCTTGTTTGAAGGTGGAGCTAGGTGTAGCGGCCGGATGTAATCAGGCCGCTACAGCTGGGATTAGGGGTCTGACGCTCAGTGGAACGAAAACTCACGTTAAGGGATTTTGGTCATGAGATTATCAAAAAGGATCTTCACCTAGATCCTTTTAAATTAAAAATGAAGTTTTAAATCAATCTAAAGTATATATGAGTAAACTTGGTCTGACAGTTACCAATGCTTAATCAGTGAGGCACCTATCTCAGCGATCTGTCTATTTCGTTCATCCATAGTTGCCTGACTCCCCGTCGTGTAGATAACTACGATACGGGAGGGCTTACCATCTGGCCCCAGTGCTGCAATGATACCGCGAGACCCACGCTCACCGGCTCCAGATTTATCAGCAATAAACCAGCCAGCCGGAAGGGCCGAGCGCAGAAGTGGTCCTGTAACTTTATCCGCCTCCATCCAGTCTATTAATTGTTGCCGGGAAGCTAGAGTAAGTAGTTCGCCAGTTAATAGTTTGCGCAACGTTGTTGCCATTGCTGCAGGCATCGTGGTGTCACGCTCGTCGTTTGGTATGGCTTCATTCAGCTCCGGTTCCCAACGATCAAGGCGAGTTACATGATCCCCCATGTTGTGCAAAAAAGCGGTTAGCTCCTTCGGTCCTCCGATCGTTGTCAGAAGTAAGTTGGCCGCAGTGTTATCACTCATGGTTATGGCAGCACTGCATAATTCTCTTACTGTCATGCCATCCGTAAGATGCTTTTCTGTGACTGGTGAGTACTCAACCAAGTCATTTTTCAATATTATTGAAGCATTTATCAGGGTTATTGTCTCATGAGCGGATACATATTTGAATGTATTTAGAAAAATAAACAAATAGGGGTTCCGCGCACATTTCCCCGAAAAGTGCCACCTGACGTCTAAGAAACCATTATTATCATGACATTAACCTATATGTCAAGACCCGGCTGGTTATACACGCGTTTCCTGAACAATTCAGGGCGTTTTTCATGCCATTCCTTGAGCGCCTGAACGGGTGTTTTGTGTTGGAGCGCGCGTTGCGGAATGCTGTGGTTGTAGATCTTGACGTAATTGCGCAGCGTCGATTCCAGTTCGGCAGCTGAACCAAAACGGGTCTGGTTGACGATGTCGCTGATACGACCGTTGAAGCGCTCCACCATGCCGTTGGTCTGCGGATGACGAGGCGGGATGAGCCGGTGCTCGATGCCGAGCTGCTTGCACAGGCGGTCGAACACGTGTGTGCCGCTGGGTTCCTTCTTCTTGCCGCCAGCCGTGAAGCGGTCGGTGAACTGGCTGCCGTTGTCGGTCAGAAGCTTGACGATCTTGACGGGACAGGCTTGCTGGACTTTGTTGAGGAAGTCGCCACTGCTGCCATCGGTCTGGTCGGCATAGAGCTCGATGAAGACCCAGCGCGTAGCACGGTCGATGGCAACGAAGAGATAGCGCCTTGCCGTCTCGTCGGGCATCTGCGGCAGGTACTTGATGTCGATGTGCACAAAGCCCGGCTCGTAGTCCTTGAAGGTCTTTTTCGTGGCGGGCGCAGTGCCTTCCTGCTCGACCAGGTTACGTAGATCCGAGACACCGTGGCGGCGCAGGCAACGTCCCAGGCCGGCACGCGAGACGGCTGGATTGATGAACTCGCGCGTGACCGCCAGCAGGTCGTCCGTGGGCAGCAGCAACGTCTTGCGCAGCTCCACCACGATGAGCTCCTGCTCGGGCGTGAGCGTCGTGTACATCTTGTTCGGCGCATGCGACTTGTCTTCAGGAGACTCGCGGTTTTGCCACTTTCGGATGGTTTGGCGGGTGACGTTGTACATCCTGGCCAGTTCGGCCTGCGGGAGCGTCGAGTTCCTGATTTCCTCACGGATCAGGTGGGTAGTACGGGCTTGGCTGTGCAGTGCCTGGGTCATCGAGTTGCCAGTGAAGAGTCGGATTGGAACAGTGTACGCAAAACGTGTCTGGCCTTGAAGAGCGGCCAGCTACGCATGGGTACATGATCCCACGAGTCCAGACACCTATAAAAATAGGCGTATCACGAGGCCCTTTCGTCTTCAAGAATTTTATAAACCGTGGAGCGGGCAATACTGAGCTGATGAGCAATTTCCGTTGCACCAGTGCCCTTCTGATGAAGCGTCAGCACGACGTTCCTGTCCACGGTACGCCTGCGGCCAAATTTGATTCCTTTCAGCTTTGCTTCCTGTCGGCCCTCATTCGTGCGCTCTAGGATCCTCCGGCGTTCAGCTTGTGCCACAGCCGACAGGATGGTGACCACCATTTGCCCCATATCACCGTCGGTACTGATCCCGTCGTCAATAAACCGAACCGCGACACCCTGAGCATCAAACTCTTTTATCAGTTGGATCATGTCGGCGGTGTCGCGGCCAAGACGGTCGAGCTTCTTCACCAGAATGACATCACCTTCCTCCACCTTCATCCTCAGCAAATCCAGCCCTTCCCGATCTGTTGAACTGCCGGATGCCTTGTCGGTAAAGATGCGGTTAGCTTTTACCCCTGCATCTTTGAGCGCTCTGATCTGAATATCGAGGGACTGCTGGCTGGTTGAGACCCGCGCATAACCAAAAATTCGCATAAAATGTACCTTAAATCGAATATCAGACACGATGTGTCTATTATGCCAAAATGACGATTTAATGGACACTCAAACGAAGCCGTTTTACTATGTCTGATAATTTATAACATTTCGGACGGTTGCAAAAATGTTACTAAATGCCCGTCAGGCAGGGAGGCCGATATGCCCGTTGACTTTCTGACCACTGAGCAGACTGAAAGCTATGGCAGATTCACCGGTGAACCGGATGAGCTTCAGCTGGCACGATATTTTCATCTTGATGAAGCAGACAAGGAATTTATCGGAAAAAGCAGAGGTGATCACAACCGTCTGGGCATTGCCCTGCAAATTGGATGTGTCCGTTTTCTGGGCACCTTCCTCACCGATATGAATCATATTCCTTCCGGCGTCCGGCATTTTACCGCCAGACAGCTCGGGATTCGTGATATCACCGTTCTTGCAGAATACGGTCAGAGGGAAAATACCCGCCGTGAGCATGCAGCGCTGATACGTCAGCACTATCAGTATCGTGAATTTGCCTGGCCCTGGACATTTCGCCTTCATGTACAGAACCTTAAGCGGCAAGCGAATTAATAATACCGTCTAACGTGTTGTTTTGCTTGGATTTTCTCTGCCTACTCTTTTTGCCGTTTTTGGATAAATACACCATTGCCCACTCCAACTTCTCTGTTATTTCCTGCCACGCACCATGGATGATGCTCGCCAATATCGGCATTAACCAAAGCGCGCTGTTTTTGGCAATCTTCAGCATCGATAACTCCGCGCTGCCAATCAGCGTCAGCGCCAGCCGACGTTTGACCAGCAAGGCCAGCAAACTAGCCCAGATCAAGCCTTCCGCTATCGCTTTTTGTCGTGTCGCGAACGCCTTCAACCGGTTATGTGATTTCAGCTCTTTGAACAACAGTTCGATCTGCCAACGGCAACGATACAATGCCATCACCTTCTCGGCTGGCCATCGCTCACGCGGAAGATTGGTCATCCATATACAGAACCGTTTTTCCTCTGCAAACCAACGTCTTATGAGTCGATATTTATACTTTCCCGAACTCACATCCAGATCCAGAACCTCGGCTCTGCAGCTTCTCCGATCGATATCCTTGAGCTTTTTTCCGAGTAACTTGGGCATTTCCCTGCCGTCCTGTCGGTAAGCTGCCTGTACTTTGGGATTGAGATTTTGACTCCCTCTGACCAGATAGCTTCCTTTGGCTTTGGTCACATCAGCAAAGTACTCGCGGCTGATGTAACCGGCATCCGCCAATAACAGTTTGTTATTTAACGAATTTTCGGCCGGAAGATGCTTGCGATCCGATTCGGTATCCGCCGTGATACTCATCGATATCGGCGACTGGTCCAGCAAGGACATGGTCATATGACACTCTACCGCAGCGGGGCTGTGCTTATTGAATCGGCCCGGGAAATGTTCTGCCAATTGCGGATGTAACGCGAATGACGACCCGTCCTGCAGCAGTACCTGCTCAAAGCCTGCCAGTCCGTGGGCGTCCGGTAGACACTCCTTGAGGCGTAAGGCGATGGCTCGTTCAACCAGTGCGCGCATGAACAAGGGAAAACCCTGCTTGCGTAACTGGTTGTGAAAGGGTTTATACGCTATTTGGTCAGTATCATGGAGCTGCAACGCATTGAAATGGCGATGCAAACCAGCAATACCATCCACCTTGTCGCAACCAAGCCCTGAGAGCAGAGCCGGGAGTAGTCTCGCAGGCTGGATATCCCGGAGTCGCTGACAAAAACCGGTAAATTTACCGATCCGGTTGAGTTCAGAAGAGCTAAGAAGTTGCTTGAGGTACTGGGTTGCATTGATAATAGTCATGGCTTCGGGCGTGTCGGTTTTTTTTTGCGATAAAATCAGATCACAAACGAAGCCTTTTTTCTATCTATTTCAATTGGTTGTAGCTAAAGATCCTGTACATGACAGGTCACTGCAGCGGCCAAACTGTTGCCACATCTCAGTTCAGGAGGAAACGCAATGACTCAGGAAAGGATCCAGACCCGCTACCCACTCGGCGGCCCCTTCGCCACCCAGGCTGAGCTGGAGCAGGCCATCACCCAGGCCATAACGACCCACAGACAAGATTTCTTCCCTCTGCTGGAACGGCTGGTGGACGTGGGGGACACCCGGGTCAACCTCAGTCAGGAGAACCCGCTGCGGGTGCTCAGCATCGAACTCGCTGACGGCCGTGAAGGAGTGGCCCATATCAACTACGAGTCCAACTTCGCCGAGAGCTGCCTGATTATCAACGAATACGACCAGCACCAGACCAGCCTGGCCTTTCGCCTCGACGGGGATGCACTTATCTTCGACGTCGAACTGCCGATCGCGTGGAATTTCAATAACTGAAGATTCAGCGGTGTAATGCCGCCTGGTTGCTACACCCGGTCAGCCAGCTCCCCTCACCCTAACCCTCTCCCAAAGGGAGAGGGGATCAGCCCGTGCCAACCTCCAGCCGTGGTAGTCACTCCATACTCTGCTGTTATTTCAGGCGCCTGTAATCTTCCCCATATGGCTGTCATCTGAATAGCAATATCCAGCATATAGCCACCATAACCCTCACTCATGTACAGGATCTTTAGCGGCAACCAATTGAAATAGATATAAAAAAGGCTTCGTTTGTGATCTGATTTTATCGCCAAACAAAATCAACACGCGCGAAGCCTATGACTATTATCAACGCTAATTACTATCTGGAGCAACTCTTGGCTCCCGCCGCACTCGAGCGCATTGCTCGGCTCTGCAAGTTTTGTCTGCGTCAGCGTGCCATTACCCCAGCCATGCTCGTACCTGCACTGCTGCGGGCCATGGGAGGCGACCAGGTCAATGACATTGCCGGTTTACACCGCCATTTCAATGCCTTGCAACTGGTAAACACCCATCAGGTTTCTTACAAACCGTTTCACAATCAGCTGCGCAAAGAGAGCTTTGCCCTGTTTATGAAAGCCCTGGTCGAGCGGGCCATCGCCTTGCGTATCGACCATCAACTCAAAGCAGCCTCCCTCGGCGCGTTCAAGCAGGTGTTACTGCACGATGGCACCTCCTTTGCGGTGCATCGGCGCCTTGCTGCTGATTTTCCCGGCCGGTTCAAGACCATCAGTCCGGCAGCTATCGAGTGCCATATGACCATGTCACTGTCGGAGCAGAGCCCGTTGTGCATGAGTGTGTCTGCCGATACCGCAGGGGAACGGCAATTTCTGCCTGAAGCCCACACGCTGACCAACTGCCTGCTGCTGGCTGACGCAGGTTACATTGACAGGGCTTGGTTTGAGCAGGTGAACGACGCTGGCGGATTTTATCTGGTGCGCGGCACGAAAAGCCTGAACCCCAAGATAATCCAAGCCTGGCGCGGTGATGGACGGGAAGTACCCAAGCTGGCGGGACTATCTCTGAGAGAGGCCGGACGGCGACGCTGTCGGGCCGAGGTACTGGATATGGTGGTGAAGTCCGGCCAGGTCGAGTACCGGTTGATCCGGCGCTGGTTTGCTGAGGAAAAGCGGTTCTGTCTGTGGATGACGAACCTACCGCGAGCAGCATGGTCAGCAGAGCAGGTGATGAGCCTGTATCGCTGCCGTTGGCAGGTGGAGTTGTTATTTAAAGAGTGGAAATCGCACAACCGGCTCAAGGGGTTTGTGACGGGCGAGAAAGCGATTGCCGAGGGGTTGGTGTGGACGAGCCTGCTGTCGCTGGTGATGAAGAGACGGGTCGCGCAGAGTGTGATGAGTGGGGCGCTATCGATGCTGAAAGCGTCGAAGAACAGTGCGACGTGGTGGCTACCGCTATTGGAAGCAGTGGCCCATAGGGCGCTGACAGAAATAAGGGAAAGATTGGAATGGGCTGCCGATTATTTGGCCAAGAACGCCTGCCGAACCAAGCAGAGAAAGTCGATACAGAACAGGACCTTGGAAGGCGTTTTAAATGGACTCGCCGCTTAAGGTCCTGTACATGAAGGGGCGTTACGGTAAATCCGCCGCCCCTTTTTGCTGCCTATCAAAATCGCAATTACAGATTTCCGTATTTCTTCAAAAGCAGTTCGCGCACCTCGTCCGCGATCTTGGCTCCGCGCGATGCACATTGCATCTTGATTGCGCGGTGCAGGCTTTCGGGGATGTCGATGGTGAGCCGCTTCATCGGCTCAGGTGCATTGCCGGTGCTGCGGTTCTCTACCCACTCATCGGCGGAGGCCTGCGCACTCTTGCTGGTCGGCTTGGCGCCGATGGTGACCTTCTTGCTCATCGTGCAATCTCCATCAATTCTGCCATGACGGCATCGATCTCTGCGGCGGCTGGACCGGTCTCATCAGTTTCATGAACAGCGCGGCCTTGGGCTGCGGCCTCTGCGAACACTACGCGCTGGGTGATACTGGCGGTTAGGACAGGTATGGGGTAGGCGGCCAGAGCTGCACCAACATCCCGCCCTATGGCTGTATTTGCGATTTTACGATTAACCACAAAAGCGGCTTTCAGTCCTTCCTTGTAGATGCGAGCCTCTTCAATCAGCTTCACCACCTCGTCTGCTGCCCAGATGTCGTAGGGGCTGGGTTGTACCGGGATCAGCACCACATCAGCGGCCATGATCGCGGAGCGAGCGAGGTCGGTTACCCGTGGTGGTCCGTCGATGACAATGTGGTCATAGCCCTGGCCGAGTTGTCCGATCTCCTTATGCACGGTGGCTCTGGGGAGGCCGACGACCGAGAACAGGGGCTCGCCATCACGAGCTGCGGCCCAGTCCAGGGCGGAGCCTTGTGGATCGGCATCGATCAGAAGAACCCGAAAGCCGCGGCGGGCCAAGCTAGCCGCCAGGTTCACGCTGAGGGTGGTCTTGCCAACGCCGCCCTTCTGGTTGAGCAGTCCGATGATCATGGTTGAATTCTCATTATTTGTGGTTTTGTAAAAATACAGAAAAGCACATGCAATGAGCAATCAAAATAAGTTCCAGACTCCATGAGTTCGTCCGGCCTGCACTCCCTAGTTCTGGTTGTGCAACGGTATTGCCAGTATTACAATGTAATGGCGTTTGAAATTACAAAGTGAGGCGGTTATGGGCACGATTAACCTGCGCATTGATGATGAACTGAAGGCACGTTCATTTGCGGTGCTGGACAAATTGGGGGTGACCCCCTCGGATATTATCCGGCAAACCCTGGAGTATGTGGCCTCTCAGGGGCGGAGCCCGTTTCGCACTACCGTGGTGACGGAGGACGAAGAGGCACTGTTAGCCATCGTGCGAGAGCGCTTGGCCAGCCCGCAGAAAGGCATCAAGGTATCGCTGGATGACCTTTGAACTCGAGTTTGATCCGCGAGCGTGGAAAGAGTGGAAAAAGTTGGGCGATACCGTTCGCCAGCAGTTCAAAAAGAAACTTTCAGAGGTGATCGAGCGCCCCAGGATTGAGGCAAACAGGCTGAATGGGATGTCTGATTGCTACAAGATCAAATTGCGTGGCGCGGGGTATCGGTTGGTTTACCAGGTACAGGATGATCGGGTGGTGGTATTCGTGGTCGCAGTGGGGAGGCGCGAACGGGAAGAGGTATATCTGGATGCCATGTCACGTCTTGATTAGCGGACGTTGTAAGGTGTGACCGCCTGCGGTAACGTACTGGCCAGAAAAGACAAACCCCGAATCTCTTATCTTCATCTTGGCGGAGTCGGTAAGAGAGTTCGGGGTCGTTCACTAAGAACAGGAAAATAATAACACATGGATCACGCTAAACAACCCTGCCCCGCCAATAAGCGCGGGCATCATTGACGAAAACAGCCTCTCGCGCCTCGTTTGTCGAACGTCTGCCTCATCGCCCCTACTGTACTGATGACCCGTCACAGGGCCTGTTGATCCGCCCGAAGGCTACCGCGCTGGCCTATCGCCACATCCAGCACAACCCGCCGCCGCACGTCGCCTGCCTGGTATTCGATATCGACCGACCAGATGGATACGCCGCATGGGAGTCCGCTGGACTGCCAGCTCCACACTGGATCGCCATCAACCTGGATGAAGGGCTGGACGAGAACGGGGTCTGTCATCGAGGCCGTGCCCACATCGGTTACATGCTGGCTACCCCTGTGGCCCGCACCAGCGCAGCCAAGGCGAAACCATTGCGCTATCTGGCCGCCATAGAACACGTTATGGCGCATCGGTTAGGGGCTGACATGCGGTTCACAGGCCTCATCACCAAGAACCCCACACACAGCGATTGGTGGACGGTCTGGCACCCCATTGAGCCCTATTCTCTCGACTATCTGGCCGAGTTCTGCCCGGATAAAGATCTCGCCGCCTACAGTCGCCGCAGCCGCAAGGAGGCGAGCGGGCTAGGGCGTAACGTCACCCTGTTCGACAACGTGCGGGAGTGGGCTTACAGCGCCGTCAGAGAGTATTGGCGACCCAATGGGTACGACGCATGGGCTGAGGCTGTCAGAGCTGCCTGTGACAGTGCCAATGCGTTTGGGCTGGAGCAGGGCGGTCCGTTGCCCGTGTCCGAGACGAAGGCCACGGCCAAGAGCATCGCCCGTTGGGTATGGCGACATTTCACCCCGTCCGAGTTCCGCGCCATTCAGGCAACCAGAGGGGCCAAGGGGGGCAAGGTTTCCAAGGGGGGCGGGAGGCCCATGGGAACAAGCCGGACTAACTGGGAGTTGTGGGAAGCCATTCAGAGCATGAAGGCTGCCGGATACCCGCATAGCACCATCGCCGACGATCTCAATATTTCCGCCAGTACGGTAAGCAAGTACGCCAAAATTTCAAAATAGCGATCGCGAAAACAAGCCATATCAGATAACAGCGCCCGTAGGGCGGCCCCTTCTCGAAAGTCATTTAAGAGAGAGAGGCTCGTTGCGAGGGGGGTAAGGCCGATCCCGAAGGGCTGTCCATCAGGCCATGTGTTTGGCCTGTGGGCAGTAGGTCTTATCCCCGGAGCTGTTTGTTCTCTGCCGTTCGCAGTGCCCGCAGAATCTCCCCGGCCTGCTCCGGGGTCAGTACCACCGCCGACCCTCCATCCCGGATAGCCTGCATCTGGGCATCCAGCCCCTCTACCAATGCCCGATTTATCGTCACAGTAACGTTATTGTCCTGCTGCTTTGCACGGTAGGCTGCTTGTCGTTCTGCCCCTGTTTTGGCTGATCCGGTTTTTGGCCTACCCCGTCCGCGCTTGATGCCAAACATGTCCCCAGTCCCCTGATCCTTGGTGTCCTTCATGGTGTTATTTCCTGTCACTGTAACGGTAATTGATTATGTGTCACTGTGACGATAATTGGCAAGTTGCCGACCCCCTGTTTTTTTGCTGTACTGGCATTAAGCCAGCGTACCCGTATTACGTTTTAGCCTGCTTCGCGGCTCAACGTAACACGGGGCTGGTGAGGGGCTATGCCCCTTCAATCCCCCTAAACCCACAGCCGGAGGCAGCGTGTCCAAGGTCCAAAAGATAACCACCGTCAGCGTCAGGATCGACAAGCCGACCGCCGCCGAATGGCGCGAGCGGGCGACCGCATCCGGGCTCAGTGTGTCTGACTGGATCCGGGGTGCGGTGGATGCCAATCAGCAGACGAATTTGCCGACGCCCCAGCGCCGTCCCGTCCGTGTCCGCGATACCAGCAACGATGCCGACCCGGCGTTGATGCGCCAGTTGGCCGGGATGAGCAACAACCTCAACCAGATAGCCCGAGCCCTGAACGAATGCCGGTTGGCCGGCTCGTCGGTGCAACTGGTGGAAGTGCTGGCCCTGCTGCGCAGCATCGAGGCTGAGGCAGCCCACTTGCTGCCCCAGTTGCCTCCTCCCCCCAAGCCGACCACCAAGGAGAGCAGCAGCGATGCACGTTAAATTCCTAGCCCACGGTACGGGCAGCGGCGCCCGCGCCTCGGCCTACCTGCTTGGGGCGCACGACCACACCGGAGCGGAGCGGGCCGGGGTGACGGTACTGCGGGGGGATCCGGCGCTGTTCGCGGCGGTGGCCGACTCACTGCCGTTCCAGCAGCGGTACTCCAGCGCGGTGATTTCGTGGGCCGCCGAGGAGGCACCGACCGCTGCCGAGATCGACGAGGTGCTGGCCGATTTCGAGGCGCTGGCATTTGCAGGACTGGAGCCGGAGGACTACCACATGACCGTCGTCCAGCACGACGAACCGGGCGGCGGGGCGCATGTGCACATCCTGATCCCCCGTGTTCACTTGGGCAGCGGAAAATCGTTCAACCCGGCTCCACCAGGTCAACGCGACGACTTCTATGCGGTCAGGGACAAACACAATCATGCCAAGGGCTGGGCGCGGCCAGACGACCCGCTCCGGGCACGGCTGCTGCGGCCGGATTTCGAGGCATACAAGGGCGACCACCCGGCCATCAAAAAACAGATCACCGACCACCTAATCGGGGCCACCGCGCAGGGGGTGATCACAAACGCCGCCGAGCTGCGAGCCTACCTGCAAGAATCGCTCGGGTGCGAAATCACGCGAACGGGCATGGATTACATCAGCATCAAGCCGGAGGGCTACCCCAAAGCCGTCCGGTTAAGGGGAGAGTTATATGGAGCATCTTGGACAGCAGAAAGAACGCTTGAGCGAGAGGCTCAAGCAGCGGCAAGAGCAGGAATTGGGCGAGGTGGAGAAGTTAGCGAAAGCGGTGCTCGACGAGCTCAAGAAAGACTTAAAAAAGCGTGTGAACGACGAGCTGAATACAACCGTGGGCGCTATCCGGGACGGGATAGAGGGATTGCCCCAACAGATCTCCGACTCGACCGACCCATTGAGGGAGGTCTTGGAGCAGGCCCGGAGCGAGGCCAACACCCTCAAGCTGATCTCCAGCGTCTGGCTCAAAGCCTTGCTGGTTGGGGTGTGCACCGCAGTGGGGATAGGGTTGGGGAGCTGGGGGGTATTGAGCTGGATGGGCAGCGAGGTTCAGCGGTTGAACAGCGAGATCAGCAGCGCGAAAGCCACGCTGGCGCAGCTTCCGACCGGAGTGACCTTCGTCCATCAGGGCGGCAAGAGCTACATCCTCGCGCCGACATTGGGGCAACCGTTCAACGTGAAGGACAGCGACAAAATGGCTGTGGAGGTGAAGTGAATGACCGAACTGGAACGGGTGCTACTCGACAGGCTGGAGCGGATAGAAACGGCACACCAGCAGCAAACGACGGCTTTGGAGCAGCAATTACAGCAGCAGGCGCGTTCTTTGAGCGAGTTGCAGATCGCTTGCACCAGCGCGCTGGAGAGTTGCGGGGTGTTATGCGGCGAGCTACAGCGTTCGTTCGAGACGTTGCAGAGCGGGGTAGAGCGGTCGAACAGAGCGACAACGACAGCGCTTGGCAGCTTAAGCAGCAGTGTCAACGACTTGAACGAGGCGCTGGACGCCTTGCAGAGGGCGCAGCGCTGATCGCCGACAGGGCTGCGGAGCTGCGAAAAGAGCAGCGGCGAGATCGTGGATTTAGCATGTGATATATCGTCACAGTGACAATAATTAAGGAGATCGGGTATGAAATCAGGTCGGTTGGGTACACCTGACACGGTGGCGCATATTCGCCAGTTCCCCCCGGTTGAGTACGAACTGGCGAGCTATCAAGGCTCCCCGTGGCTATGGGCCGATGGAAAGCCGCTGATCGACCTCCTCGATGCGACCATCGACTGGATGATCGATGACGACGGCAGTCGCTGGATCGTCATTGATACCGAATACCTGCGCCAGCAGGTGGCCCACTATGCCCTGCTGTCCGCCGATACATGGCGGCAACGGCTGCTCGATGCTGGCGTGGAGGTGGATTGAGGTGCGATTGAGTGATCGGTTTCCGGGGTTGATGCTGTGGCATACGGTGGCAGCTGTGGCCGCCGTGTTTGCGGCGAAAGCCCTGCTGTACTGGGTTGCGGACTGGTTGGGCCTTGGGCCGCTCTACAGCGCCTTGGCGGGGCCTTCTTGGGACGTGGCGGCGTGGATAGCGTTGGCAGCCCTGCTGCTGCGGTGGATGAAGGTCTAGCCCGTTCTGCCGCGCTGCGCTTGGCTGCCCCCGAGCTCGCTGCGACAGACTGCGCTAGTCGCCCCAGTTCGGGGGCGACATTGCAGTACTGCAATCGGGTTGTGACGGCGCTTGGATTGCGTGGTAAATTTAGGTATCACTAGGTAATACCTTTGGCTAACAGTGAGGTTTTATGTCCGCAGCTACCAAACCCATGTCTATCAAACTTGATAGCGATACCCAAAGCCGGATCAAGCAGCTAGCTGCTGCCCGCGACCGTTCAGCGCACTGGATGATGCGCGAAGCTATCACCCAGTATGTTGAGCGCGAAGAGCGCAAGGAGGCGTTCCGCCGCGATACCCTCGATGCTTGGCAGGAGTTTCAGGAGACTGGTTTGCATGTCTCTCTTGAGGAGGCCGATCAGTGGTTGGCTGGTTGGGGCACCGAGATTGAAGGTGGTGCACCTGCATGCCACAAGTGATCCTCTCTCCGGCTGCTCTGCGTGACCTTAAACGGCTGCGCGAGTTCTTGCACAGTAAGAGCCCGGTTGTTGCACAGCGAGCAGCCCAAACCATCCGTTCGGCGCTGGCCCAGCTCGGGCAACAACCCGCGATGGGGCGTCCTATTGAAGGGCTCCCGGAGGTGTTCCGCGAGTGGGTTATCCCCTTTGGGGACAGTGGTTATCTGGCGCGTTACCGCCTAGAGGGCGAAACCGTAGTGATCTTGGCTCTGCGTCACCAGCGCGAAGCCGGGTTTATTTAGGTCAGGGAGGTGTAATGGGTGGTTTGAACTGGGAAAAAGCTACTAAAAACGCTAAGGCAGACAAGCGAGCTACAGGGCTGGATCTCCTCCGCAACCCTGCTGATGAGATGAGCGAAATTACTCGGTTGCAGCAGGCTCGGCAGAAGAAGAACAGACCTACCCCAAGGGCAAAACTGGACGTTGTAGACGTAGCTCCTGAACTTGCAGGGCAAGCGGTGGGCGAGGCAATACAAAGGGGTCGGTTGATTGATAAGGCGTTAACCTTTGAAGAGCGCAAGGCGGCGGCATTAAAGCGTCACGCAGAGAAAACAGGTAAGACCTTGCCAGAGCCCAATAAGCCACAGAGCAAGAAGGTGCAGCACAAGGCCGATCAGGCAGAGAAAAAGCAACGAAGAGCAGCCAAGGCAGAACGAAGCAAGCAGCGGGCTGAATGGCGCAAGACTTTGCCGCCGGAGCAGGCTGAAGCGAAGATTAATCAGCTCAAAGCGGAAACCAAAGCCGCACGGAAGAACCGGGTGCCGGTTGACGACACTCCACCGTGGTAAACGAGAACCAAGATATGCAAGGTGATTTGGACCAAGAGGCTTGGGAGCGCTCACACATTGAGGCTGCATTGAGTGAGGCAGATACTGGTGACTTTTTGCCGGAAAAAGAGATGGCAGCGAAGTTCAATCAGTTGGGCCAGCGGAAAAACGCAGAGGCCGACCGTTGGAAGCTTGAGAACCATGAGGCCATCCAAGAACTGAATCGGATAGTCGAAGAGCGCGGCTTATTTTCCGATGGATTATGGGGTTTGGGGAGCAATGGAACCAAAAACCAACGTAAGCCCTACCAACGCTTTTCGGTGTCTTCTTCCCAGGCGCCCATCTCGACAAAACAGTTGCGCATGTCGGCCTCCTGGCTGATCTCGGTCAGCAGGTCATGCACGCTCTTGTCCAGCTCATCGTCGCTCCGATACGGAATGGTCAACTCATAGTGGCCGGCATCCAGCCGCTTCATGCCATAGGGCTCCAGGCAGTAGCGCTCAATGTTCTCCGTGGCCCGCTTCCGGCCGCGCACGAACTTGCTGTTATTCACCACCGCGAGGCGCAGGGTGACGGTGGCCACCCGCTCGGCGGCGGGCGGCTCTGCCGGCGACGCGGCCGAAGGCTGCTGGTCGCGTGACCTGGCGCTCTTCTGGTACGCGCCGATCTCGACACCACGGTGGCGCAGGTAGCTGTACAGCGTGCTCTTGGAGATGTGCAGCTTCTCGCCGATCGCGCTGACGCTCAGGCGACCTTCGCGGTAGAGGGTTTCGGCCGCCATGGCGGTGGCCTCAGCCTTGGCTGGCAGGCCCTTGGGACGGCCACCGATCCGGCCACGCGCCCGTGCGGCCGACAGACCCGCCTGAGTCCGCTCGCGGATCAGCTCGCGCTCGAACTCCGCCAGCGAGGCGAACAGGTTGAACACCAGGCGGCCTTGGGCGTGGGTGGTGTCGATGGGGTCATTCAGGCTCTGTAAGCCGACCTTGCGCTCTGCCAGCTCGCCGACCAACTCGACCAGGTGCTTGAGGGAACGCCCAAGGCGATCCAGCTTCCAGATCACCACGGCATCACCCGGCCGCACGTTGGCCAGCAGTTTGTCCAACTCCGGCCGGGCGCTTTTCGCGCCGCTGGCGATGTCTTGGTAGATGCGTTCGCACCCGGCCTGTTTCAGGGCATCGACTTGTAGGTCGGCTTTCTGATCCCGAGTGCTCACTCGCGCATAACCGATCTTCATCAAAAGTACTGTTTACTCGACTACGTTAGTAATAGTTGAACTTTGATTAAGCGTACCAGTTATTTGAACCGTAGCGCGGGGAGCTTAACGAACCGAGCCATTCCTCGATAGAGTTCGGCAAAACCTTCGTTTTGTCGAACCATTGCATCGCCCTTTGTGATTGGCGTATAAACACACAAACACCTATTAGCGGAGAACGCTATGAATACCATTCGCTGGAATGTCGCCGTCTCGGCCGACACCGACCAGTCGCTTCGGATGTTTCTGGCCAGCCAGGGCGGCGGCCGTAAGGGCGACCTGTCGCGCTTCATCGAAGAAGCGGTACGGGCACACATCCTGGAGCTGAGCGCTGAGCAGGCCAAGGCCGCTAACGCCCATCTGAGTGAGGCAGAATTGACCAACGCGGTTGACGAAGCGCTCGACTGGGCACGTAAGCGCTGATGCGGGTCGTGTTGGATACCAACATCCTGTTCAGCGCCCTGATCTCGCCACATGGCGCGCCCGATGCGATCTACCGTGCCTGGCGGGCGGCGCGTTTCGAGGTGGTGACCTCGCGGATGCAACTCGATGAAATTCGTCGAGCCAGCCGCTATCCCAAGCTTCAGGCCATCCTACAGCCCGCCAAGGTGGGCGCCATGATCAATAACCTGCAACGGGCTGTGGTACTGGAGCGCCTGACCATCGAGGTCGAAGCCGATGATCCGGATGACTCGTTTTTGCTGGCCATGGCCTTGGCGGGCGATGCGGACTACCTGGTAACCGGTGATCGCCGCGCCGGCCTGCTGCAACGCGGGCACATCGAACGCACGCGGATCGTCACGCCCGCCGTGTTCTGCGTCGAGGTGCTGTGATCAATGCCGGTCGGTTTTCTGACTCAAGAGCAACGCGACGGTTTTGGCCGCTATGTTGATTCGCCCAGCCGTGAAGAGCTGGAACGTTACTTCCACCTGAGCGATGAAGACCGTGAAGCCATCCAGGTGCTGCGGGGTAACCATAACCGTCTGGGTTATGCCGTTCTGCTGACCACCGTCCGCTTCGTTGGCGTTCTGCCGGACAAGCCCGCCGCCGTGCCGGTGGAAGTCCTGCAGGTGCTTTGCCGACAACTGGCGATTCCAGACCCCGACTGCCTCCAGCGCTATAGCGATCATCGCCGCTGGATACATGCCACCGATATTCAGAACCGCTTTGGCTATCGTCATTTCACCGATCCGGGCATCGGCTTTCGCTTGAGCCGCTGGCTGTATGCCCTCTGCTGGACGGGCACCGACCGGCCGGGAGTGCTGTTTGAGCGAGCCACCTCGTGGCTGTTCACACAGAAAGTCCTCCTGCCTGGTGTGTCTCAACTAGAGCGCTTTATCGCCCAGTTGCGCAGTCGGGTCGAAGAACGCCTCTGGTTTACGCTGGGCCGCAGCGTGACTGAGGAACAGCGATTGCAACTGCAAGACTTGCTGACGGTGGCCGAAGGCAACCGCAGCTCCCGGCTGGATCAATTGCGCTCCGGCCCGGTCATGGTCAGTGGCCCCGCGTTGATTCGGGCACTGCGCCGGCTCGATGACGTGCGCGGCATCGGCATCACCTTGCCGGCGGCGGCGCACATCCCTCCCAGCCGTATCGCCGCCCTGGCCCGCTTCGCCAACACGGCCAAGGTCACCGCGATTAATCGGCTGCCGGCGTCGCGGCGGATGGCGACACTGGTGGCCTTCGCACTCTGCCTGGAGGCGACTGCGCACGACGACGCACTGGAAGTCCTGGAGGCCTTGCTGCGCGACCTGTTCAGCAACGCGGAGAAGGCCGACAAGAAAGCCCGCATGCGCAGCCTGAAAGACCTGGATCGGTCGGCCGCGACGCTCGCCGCCGCGTGCAAGGTCGTGCTGGACAGCTCGATCAGCGATGACAACGTGCGCGCCCGGCTGTTCAACGACCTGCCGAGGACCACCCTGGAAAAGGCCCTGGAAGAGGTCAACGCGCTGATCCGCCCGGTAGATGACGTCTATTTTCTTGCATTGGAAGCGCGCTACCGCAGCGTGCGCCGCTTCCTGCCCGACCTGCTCAAGCACATCCGCTTCGGCTTCAGCCCGGCCGGCAAGGGCGTGGCGGCTAGTCTGGAGTGGCTGCAACTGAACCTGCCGCGCCGGAAGCCAGAGGATGACGCGCCGCAGGAGATCGTGGCCAAGGCTTGGCAGAAGCACATCACCCGCGAAGATGGCTCCCTCGACATGGGTGCCTATGTGTTCTGCACGCTCGATGCGCTGCGCACGGCCCTGCGCCGCCACGATGTCTTCGTCTCGCCCAGTTGGCGCTATGCCGACCCGCGTCTTGGCCTGCTCGACGGTGCCGAATGGCTGGCGGCGCGACCGATCATCTGCCGGTCACTGGGCCTGACCATCGACGCCAAAACCACCCTGGACGCCTTGTCCGTCGAGCTGGATGCAACCTGGCTGGCAGTAGCCGCGCGCCTGCCCGACAACCCGGCGATTCAACTGAGCGAGAACACCGAGGGCAAGACCGAACTGTCGCTCGGGGCGCTGGACAAGCTGGACGAGCCCTGCTCGTTGCTGCAACTGCGGGCGGCCGTGTCTGACCTGATGCCGCGTGTCGATCTGCCGGAAATCCTCTTGGAAATCGCCGCCCGCACTGGCTTTTCCGAGGCCTTCACCCATGTCTCCGAACGCAATGCACGCGCCGACAACCTGGTCACCAGCCTCTGCGCGGTGCTGTTGGGCGGGGCCTGCAACACCGGCCTGGAGCCCTTGATCCGCACCGACAACCCGGCGCTGCGCCGTGACCGGCTGTCCTGGGTCAGCCAGAATTATATCCGCGACGACACCCTGTCAGCGGCTAACGCCATCCTGGTCGGAGCGCAAAGCCAACTGGAACTGGCCCAAGTCTGGGGTGGCGGCGAGGTCGCCTCCGCCGATGGCATGCGCTTCGTCGTACCGGTGCGCACCGTGCATGCCGGCCCCAATCCGAAGTATTTCGGCACCGGCCGGGGTGTCACCTGGTACAACCTGATTTCCGACCAATTCTCCGGCCTCAACGCCATCACCGTGCCCGGCACGCTGCGCGACAGCCTGGTGTTGCTGGCGGTCGTGCTGGAACAGCAGACCGAGTTGCAGCCGACGCAAATCATGACCGACACCGGGGCCTACAGCGATGTGGTGTTCGGGCTCTTCCGCCTACTTGGCTACCACTTCAGTCCGCGGCTGGCCGATGTCGGCGGTACCCGCTTCTGGCGCACGCGCCCGGACGCGGACTACGGCAAGCTCAACGGGCTGGCCCGCCAGTCGGTCAAACTCGACCTGATCGCCGAGCACTGGGACGACCTGCTGCGCCTGGCCGGCTCGCTCAAACTCGGCCGGGTGCCGGCGACTGGCATCATGCGCACGCTGCAAACGGGAGATAGACCCACCCGGCTGGCCCAGGCGCTGGCCGAATTCGGGCGGATCGAAAAGACTCTGCACACGTTGACCTATATCGACGACGAGTCCAAGCGCCGCGCCACCCTGACCCAGTTGAACCGAGGCGAAGGCCGGCACAGCCTGGCCCGCGCCGTGTTCCACGGCAAACGCGGCGAGCTCCGCCAGCGCTACCGCGAAGGCCAGGAAGACCAGCTCGGTGCTCTGGGCCTGGTGGTGAACATCATCGTGCTGTGGAACACCCTCTACATGACGGCGGCCGTGGAACGGCTCAAGCAGCACGGCTATCCAGTGCTGGAAGAGGATTTGGCCCGGCTATCGCCGCTGATCTACGAGCACATCAACATGCTCGGGCGGTATTCCTTTGCGGTACCGGAAGAAGTTGCGCGCGGCGAGCTGCGGCCACTGCGTAATCCAGACGACGACCTGTGATCCCCCTAAACGCTATGAGCAACACCCAAGCTGCTGCTGGATCGGCGGGCACTTCACCGAGCCGAACGAACAGAAAACGCAGCAATCCCCTGGGTTGGGGCGCAGCAGCGCCTTGCAGTTGCTGCACTCGTAATAGAACTGGCAGGCGTCCGTGGGCATGGTTTCCGGCTTGGCGAAGCCGCAGCGCGGGCAAGTCAGCACGGACTCAAGGACAATGGCGCTCATCGTGACCTCACTTCTGCACTGTGGAGGGGTATCCCGCGTTCGCGGTCGCCTCAGTCAGTGCCTCGGGCTGGGCCTTATCGGGATCGTAGGTGACGGTCGCCGTCTTCTGGTCGAAATTGACCTGGACGTCACTCACGCCGGACACCTTCTCCAGCGACTTCTTGACCGTGATCGGACAGAGTCCGCACGTCATGTTCTGCACGTCGAGCGTGACGGTTTTCGGGGGAGCCGCCAGCGCCACGAAGGGCAAGGCGAAAAGCACGGCGATCAGCAGTTTGCGCATGGTTAATCTCCTTCAGTAGAACAGCGGGGCGAGCCACGGCACGGCCAATAGGCCGAGCAGCAGCACGCTGACGATCCAGAACACGAGTCGCTGTCGCACGAGCGTGCGCGGATCGGCGCAGGGTGTACCTGGCGTACAAACCTGTGGCACCAGGTAGAGCTTGCGGAATGCCAATCCCAGGAACAGTAGAGTCAACCCGATGAAGAGGGGGCGTAGTGGCTCCATCATGGGGTCACCTCAGAAAACGGAAAAAATCGTACGGTAAGCCGCTGGCATGGTCTAGCTTCTCGCAAACGATCGTTTTTGAGAGGCTTCAATGAGAATCAGATCCGCGCTAGTGCTGGTATGGCATGTTGCTTTCTCGAAAACCACTCTCATATTGCACGGCTGAAACAGCCGAGTTTCGAGAACCACGAAAATGCTGTTTCTAGGGGTTGGCAGCTTGCGCAAAGCCGCGCAGTTGCTGGGTATCGGATCTCTTAACGTGCTTTAATTTCCGAATTCTGAAGCGACCCCATCATGGTCAGAGCGCCCACCCACGTACCGCCGACACCGAGTGCCAACAGCACCAGTGGCCCGACACAGCACACCGACGCACCGATGGCGGTCAGCGAACTCGCGACCAGCGAGCCTTTCCCGGTGAGTTGCATCCCCATTCCCATCTCCTGAGCCTGATTGCCTAGGTGCTATTCTAAACTCCGTACCAAAGTACGGAATCAAGGAGAAAGTGATGGCCACAGAGCTGACCATTGGCAAGCTGGCAGACGCCGCCGGGGTGAACGTCGAGACGATCCGCTACTACCAGCGACGCGGGCTGCTGGATGAACCAGCCAAACCCTTGGGTGGCCATCGGCGCTATCCGGTGGACATGGTGAAGCGACTGCGTTTCATCAAGCGGGCTCAGGCGCTGGGTTTCACGCTCTCGGAAGTCGGTGGACTGCTGACGCTGGATGAGTCGTGCGCCTGTGCCGAAACGCGAGCACGGGCTGCACGCAAGCTCGCGTTGATCGAGCAGAAGATGGCCGACTTGGTCGTCATGCAGCAACTGTTAGGCGAACTGGTGCAGCAATGTGATGCGGGAGACGGCGGAACGATCTGCCCGATCATCGAGGCACTGATCAGAGAGTAATGCCTGGCGGGTGAGCTGGAGATCGGAAAGCCCCTTTACGGTGGGATTCAGAGCTTACGTTGGTTTTTGGTTCCATTGCTCCCCAAACCCCAAGGACAAAGCTACGGTGCGGCTGAATGTGTCCATTGGTGGCGGCGGTGTTGAGCTACTGGCGACCGGGCCGAAGTGGTACGACACGCGGAAAGAGCAGGGCGGCGGTGCCATCGACCTGACCATGCACCTGTTCAGATTGTCATTTGTGGATGCGGTCAAACGGCTGTCGCCTTGATCGTGTTTGCAAGATGCCCCCGGCAGGGCCGCCGGAGGCCACTCGCCGCCGTGAGGCTCTGGGGGCAGGGTAGCGGTCTTCGCCCTTCGTCCTGCCCCCTTTCTTACCCTCTCAAAACGCGCTGTAGGCCCGTTTCTGGCCGACAACGAGCCGAAGGCGAGGCGTCAGCACGGTGTTTCACCAAAAACGAGCAGCCGACCGGGCAGCGGTACGTTACGAAAACCGCTCGCATATCGTATCTGTATTGCGTATCATATCTGTATTGGTACGATTTACGCTGATATGGTACGAAAGGAGCAACGATCATGGCACGTCAGGGCATCACTTTTGAGCAGGTCGCCGCCGTCGCTGATGCGCTGGCAGGCGAGGGTCAGCAGCCGACCATCCGGGCGGTGCGGGAGAAGCTGGGCGACACCGGCAGCCCGAACACTATTCACAAGCACTTGACCGCGTGGCGCGAGGCCCGCCCGGTGGCCGCAGCCGCTGCGCCGGAACTGCCGCAGGCGCTGACCGCTGCCATTGCCGCCGAGATCGAGCGGGCCGCATCGCGGGCACGCGGCGAGATCGAGGGCCGTCTGGTGCAGGCGCAGGCGGAGGCCGCCGAACTGGCCGCCGCTGGCGAGGTGCTGGAAGGCGAACGCGACGAGCTGGCCGAGCAGGTGGCCGTGCTGACCACTGAGCGCGACACGCTGGCAGGCAAAGCCGCCCAGCAGGCCGCCGACTTGGCCGAGGCGCAGCAGCGCATCGAGCGCGAGCAGCAGGCGGCAGAGTCTGCCCGGCTGGAGGTGGCAACCGCCCGGCACAAGATCGAGGCGCAGGCCGAGCGCGTGAGCGAGCAGGCCGCCGAGCTTGAGCGCCTACGCGCCGCACTGGCCGAGGCACAGCAGGGCCGCACCGCCACCGAACAACAGGCCGCCGTGCTGGCCGCCAAGCTGGAGGCGTGCGCCGACCGTGTGAGCCGCGCAGAGGCCCGCGCCGAGCAGATCGAGCAGCAGGCCGCCAAGGCTGCACAGGCCCACGACACCGCCCGCGCCGCAGCAGCGCAGGAAACCCGGCAGACGCAGGCCGAGCGTGACGAGGCTCGCAAGGTGGCAGCAGAGGCCCGCGAGCAGGCCGCACGACTTACCGGGCAGCTTGAGGCGCTGCAACGGCAGCAGGACAAAGCCGAGGCCGCCGAGAAGGCCACGAAGGCACCGAAAGGGAAGGGGGGCGAGTGATGCCAAGCGCCGCAGAATTTCAGGCGCTGTCCGATGAGTTGCGGCAGCTTGGGGCGGTGATCGTGCAGGCTGCGAACCTGGGCGATCAGGAGCTTGCATTGTGGGCCGTGGGGGCGCTGTCATCCGCAGCCGCCCGGCCTGCATGGTGGGCGAGAGAGGCCGCAGACAGCGAAGCTGTGGGATGCAAATAAAGTCCCATCCTAAGCTACGCCAATTTTCAGGACTGTTTTGAAAGACTCAGGCTTGGCAGGCGGGTAAAGTGTCATTCTGAAAGGATCGCGTGGCATTGGGCGCGGCCTGAATCGTGAAAATAAAGTCTCATACTTTCGAGCGTCTGAATCGTCGCCCACTACCGCCGGGACTGAGACACCAACAAGGGGGGCGTATGCCCAAAACCCGAAAACACCTCACCCCGACCGAAGCAGAGGCCAAGGGGCTTCTATGCCGTAAGCACCTCAAGGAACGCCTCCGCCTCATGCCGGGACTAAACACCAAGCCCGCTGGCAGTGTCTGGCAAGGTCAGGGGGCTTATGATGTGTACAACCCAGCCGAGTGCGTGCCGTGGCGCTGGATGCCTGGGCGTGCCCAAGTCCGTCGCCAGCACGTCGCAGCGCAGGCAAAAGACCTGATCGCCGCAGGCTGCATTGTGCTCGACACCGAAACCACCGGCCTCGGTGATGACGCCGAGATTTGCGAGATAACCATACTCGACGTGACCGGCGCACCGATCCTCGACACGCTGGTACGCCCGACCCGGCCAATCCCGGTCGAGGCGACAGCGATTCACAAAATCACCGACGCCATGGTGGCCAGTGCGCCGAGCTGGCCCGAGGTGGCCGAGCAGTACGCCGCCGCCGTTGCTGGCCGAACCGTCGTTGCCTACAACGTCGCTTTTGATGCGCGCTTGCTGCGGCAGACCTATCAGATACACGGAATCACCGCGCCAGTGTTGACGACCGCTTGCGCGATGCTGATGTATGCCGAGTGGCATGGAGAGTACGACCGGAGCCGCGACCGCTGGCGATGGTTGAAGCTGATCGAGGCTGCGACCGACTGCGGCGTGGCAGAAGACGGCGCACACCGCGCCCTTGCCGACGCCCGCATGACGCTGGGTGTGCTGCGATACTTGCAGCGCCGCACGAACGGACGGCGACCGGCAGGGCCGAAAGTGGCCACCGTCCCGCAGGAGGCTTTGCCCTCTGTTTTAGGATGAAACTCTATTTCAAAGAATGAGACTTTATTTGTACGGATGAATCTTTATTCGCATCCCACACATGGCTTCTAACCACGCTTCGTGCATCCAGAATGGGGCTATTTTTCCGTGCTGAAGTGTGCAAAGCGGATTGAGCACCCGGCGTGGGTTCTTCCATGTCTCGACGGAGAGCAACAGGCCGTCCGCATGGACGGAAAAGACTGGTAGTGCTTTCGGCTGGCCCTTCTTCTTGCCTTGCGTTTCGGTTGGCTTGAGGTCGTCCCAAACGCCTTGCACGGTTTTGTTCAGTTCGTCGATGAAGCGTTCCGGCATGGTTTTCAAGAGTTCGGCAGTGATTGCGTTCGCGTCCTCAAATTGCTTTCTTGCTTCGGCTTCCTTTTTCCGTCGTTTTTGCCGCTCCTGTTCGTATTCGTCTAAGGTTTGCCTGTGTCTGCGCTGTGCTTCAGCTTCCGCTTCTTCAGCTTGCCTTCGTGCTTCCTCTTTGGCTTTCTGTCGGCGTGCTTCACCCTCTGCTGTGAGTGCTGGTTTTACCAGTTCGCCAGACTTGGCCTCGATGGTGATCGAAAGCGGTTCGCCGCGATGGTCTACCAGATCGAAAGGCAGACCATCCGCATCGAATGCCGTGAGGTAAAGATTGGCCCCATAGACCTTGTGCCCCGGCCTCACAGCTTCGTATTTTTCTGCTGCTGCGTGCAGTGCTTCCGCTAGGCGTTCTGCCGTGATTTCTCCTTTGATCTTGATTCTCATGGCAACCTCCATCCGTAGGTGCCATCCGATGCGGGCTTGACGTAGCACACGCCTTTTTCGACGTACCACCCCGGCCTATCGCACTTCGCCAAGCTGGCGAGGCTTCCCGTTTGAGCGAAGCGGTAGGCCAAGCGCCCCTCTGGCGTGTTGGCCCATGCCGCCGCCGCTTTCTCGTCCTTGGCTTCGGTGTATCCCGCGCCGTATCCGGCGCCGTATCCGGCCTGATAGCCCGAATCCTTGCCGCTGCTGTG
>NZ_CP026220.1:0-29846 GCF_002934425.1 Aeromonas sp. ASNIH4
CCGATGAGCAGGCTGCTACCCTGCGGCAGCGAGCGACGGCCGGCGAGCCCAAGGCGCAGCTTGCCCGCGAGTTCAACATCAGCCGGGAAACCCTCTACCAGTACCTCCGCACGGACGACTGATACATGCCGCGTCGCTTGATCCTCTCGGCCACGGAGCGGGACACCCTGCTTGCGTTGCCAGAAAGCCAGGATGACATGATCCGCTACTACACCTTCAACGACTCCGACCTGTCGCTGATCCGCCAGCGGCGCGGCGACGCCAACCGCCTAGGCTTCGCGGTGCAGCTCAGCCTGCTGCGCTACCCCGGCTATGCGTTGGGCACCGACAGCGAGCCGCCCGAGCCGGTCATCCTGTGGGTGGCCAAGCAGGTTCAGGCCGACCCGGCGAGTTGGGCGAAGTAGGGGTTTGGGGAGCAATGGAACCAAAAACCAACGTAAGCTCTGAATCCCACCGTAAAGGGGCTTTCCGATCTCCAGCTCACCCGCCAGGCATTACTCTCTGATCAGTGCCTCGATGATCGGGCAGATCGTTCCGCCGTCTCCCGCATCACATTGCTGCACCAGTTCGCCTAACAGTTGCTGCATGACGACCAAGTCGGCCATCTTCTGCTCGATCAACGCGAGCTTGCGTGCAGCCCGTGCTCGCGTTTCGGCACAGGCGCACGACTCATCCAGCGTCAGCAGTCCACCGACTTCCGAGAGCGTGAAACCCAGCGCCTGAGCCCGCTTGATGAAACGCAGTCGCTTCACCATGTCCACCGGATAGCGCCGATGGCCACCCAAGGGTTTGGCTGGTTCATCCAGCAGCCCGCGTCGCTGGTAGTAGCGGATCGTCTCGACGTTCACCCCGGCGGCGTCTGCCAGCTTGCCAATGGTCAGCTCTGTGGCCATCACTTTCTCCTTGATTCCGTACTTTGGTACGGAGTTTAGAATAGCACCTAGGCAATCAGGCTCAGGAGATGGGAATGGGGATGCAACTCACCGGGAAAGGCTCGCTGGTCGCGAGTTCGCTGACCGCCATCGGTGCGTCGGTGTGCTGTGTCGGGCCACTGGTGCTGTTGGCACTCGGTGTCGGCGGTACGTGGGTGGGCGCTCTGACCATGATGGGGTCGCTTCAGAATTCGGAAATTAAAGCACGTTAAGAGATCCGATACCCAGCAACTGCGCGGCTTTGCGCAAGCTGCCAACCCCTAGAAACAGCATTTTCGTGGTTCTCGAAACTCGGCTGTTTCAGCCGTGCAATATGAGAGTGGTTTTCGAGAAAGCAACATGCCATACCAGCACTAGCGCGGATCTGATTCTCATTGAAGCCTCTCAAAAACGATCGTTTGCGAGAAGCTAGACCATGCCAGCGGCTTACCGTACGATTTTTTCCGTTTTCTGAGGTGACCCCATGATGGAGCCACTACGCCCCCTCTTCATCGGGTTGACTCTACTGTTCCTGGGATTGGCATTCCGCAAGCTCTACCTGGTGCCACAGGTTTGTACGCCAGGTACACCCTGCGCCGATCCGCGCACGCTCGTGCGACAGCGACTCGTGTTCTGGATCGTCAGCGTGCTGCTGCTCGGCCTATTGGCCGTGCCGTGGCTCGCCCCGCTGTTCTACTGAAGGAGATTAACCATGCGCAAACTGCTGATCGCCGTGCTTTTCGCCTTGCCCTTCGTGGCGCTGGCGGCTCCCCCGAAAACCGTCACGCTCGACGTGCAGAACATGACGTGCGGACTCTGTCCGATCACGGTCAAGAAGTCGCTGGAGAAGGTGTCCGGCGTGAGTGACGTCCAGGTCAATTTCGACCAGAAGACGGCGACCGTCACCTACGATCCCGATAAGGCCCAGCCCGAGGCACTGACTGAGGCGACCGCGAACGCGGGATACCCCTCCACAGTGCAGAAGTGAGGTCACGATGAGCGCCATTGTCCTTGAGTCCGTGCTGACTTGCCCGCGCTGCGGCTTCGCCAAGCCGGAAACCATGCCCACGGACGCCTGCCAGTTCTATTACGAGTGCAGCAACTGCAAGGCGCTGCTGCGCCCCAACCCAGGGGATTGCTGCGTTTTCTGTTCGTTCGGCTCGGTGAAGTGCCCGCCGATCCAGCAGCAGCTTGGGTGTTGCTCATAGCGTTTAGGGGGATCACAGGTCGTCGTCTGGATTACGCAGTGGCCGCAGCTCGCCGCGCGCAACTTCTTCCGGTACCGCAAAGGAATACCGCCCGAGCATGTTGATGTGCTCGTAGATCAGCGGCGATAGCCGGGCCAAATCCTCTTCCAGCACTGGATAGCCGTGCTGCTTGAGCCGTTCCACGGCCGCCGTCATGTAGAGGGTGTTCCACAGCACGATGATGTTCACCACCAGGCCCAGAGCACCGAGCTGGTCTTCCTGGCCTTCGCGGTAGCGCTGGCGGAGCTCGCCGCGTTTGCCGTGGAACACGGCGCGGGCCAGGCTGTGCCGGCCTTCGCCTCGGTTCAACTGGGTCAGGGTGGCGCGGCGCTTGGACTCGTCGTCGATATAGGTCAACGTGTGCAGAGTCTTTTCGATCCGCCCGAATTCGGCCAGCGCCTGGGCCAGCCGGGTGGGTCTATCTCCCGTTTGCAGCGTGCGCATGATGCCAGTCGCCGGCACCCGGCCGAGTTTGAGCGAGCCGGCCAGGCGCAGCAGGTCGTCCCAGTGCTCGGCGATCAGGTCGAGTTTGACCGACTGGCGGGCCAGCCCGTTGAGCTTGCCGTAGTCCGCGTCCGGGCGCGTGCGCCAGAAGCGGGTACCGCCGACATCGGCCAGCCGCGGACTGAAGTGGTAGCCAAGTAGGCGGAAGAGCCCGAACACCACATCGCTGTAGGCCCCGGTGTCGGTCATGATTTGCGTCGGCTGCAACTCGGTCTGCTGTTCCAGCACGACCGCCAGCAACACCAGGCTGTCGCGCAGCGTGCCGGGCACGGTGATGGCGTTGAGGCCGGAGAATTGGTCGGAAATCAGGTTGTACCAGGTGACACCCCGGCCGGTGCCGAAATACTTCGGATTGGGGCCGGCATGCACGGTGCGCACCGGTACGACGAAGCGCATGCCATCGGCGGAGGCGACCTCGCCGCCACCCCAGACTTGGGCCAGTTCCAGTTGGCTTTGCGCTCCGACCAGGATGGCGTTAGCCGCTGACAGGGTGTCGTCGCGGATATAATTCTGGCTGACCCAGGACAGCCGGTCACGGCGCAGCGCCGGGTTGTCGGTGCGGATCAAGGGCTCCAGGCCGGTGTTGCAGGCCCCGCCCAACAGCACCGCGCAGAGGCTGGTGACCAGGTTGTCGGCGCGTGCATTGCGTTCGGAGACATGGGTGAAGGCCTCGGAAAAGCCAGTGCGGGCGGCGATTTCCAAGAGGATTTCCGGCAGATCGACACGCGGCATCAGGTCAGACACGGCCGCCCGCAGTTGCAGCAACGAGCAGGGCTCGTCCAGCTTGTCCAGCGCCCCGAGCGACAGTTCGGTCTTGCCCTCGGTGTTCTCGCTCAGTTGAATCGCCGGGTTGTCGGGCAGGCGCGCGGCTACTGCCAGCCAGGTTGCATCCAGCTCGACGGACAAGGCGTCCAGGGTGGTTTTGGCGTCGATGGTCAGGCCCAGTGACCGGCAGATGATCGGTCGCGCCGCCAGCCATTCGGCACCGTCGAGCAGGCCAAGACGCGGGTCGGCATAGCGCCAACTGGGCGAGACGAAGACATCGTGGCGGCGCAGGGCCGTGCGCAGCGCATCGAGCGTGCAGAACACATAGGCACCCATGTCGAGGGAGCCATCTTCGCGGGTGATGTGCTTCTGCCAAGCCTTGGCCACGATCTCCTGCGGCGCGTCATCCTCTGGCTTCCGGCGCGGCAGGTTCAGTTGCAGCCACTCCAGACTAGCCGCCACGCCCTTGCCGGCCGGGCTGAAGCCGAAGCGGATGTGCTTGAGCAGGTCGGGCAGGAAGCGGCGCACGCTGCGGTAGCGCGCTTCCAATGCAAGAAAATAGACGTCATCTACCGGGCGGATCAGCGCGTTGACCTCTTCCAGGGCCTTTTCCAGGGTGGTCCTCGGCAGGTCGTTGAACAGCCGGGCGCGCACGTTGTCATCGCTGATCGAGCTGTCCAGCACGACCTTGCACGCGGCGGCGAGCGTCGCGGCCGACCGATCCAGGTCTTTCAGGCTGCGCATGCGGGCTTTCTTGTCGGCCTTCTCCGCGTTGCTGAACAGGTCGCGCAGCAAGGCCTCCAGGACTTCCAGTGCGTCGTCGTGCGCAGTCGCCTCCAGGCAGAGTGCGAAGGCCACCAGTGTCGCCATCCGCCGCGACGCCGGCAGCCGATTAATCGCGGTGACCTTGGCCGTGTTGGCGAAGCGGGCCAGGGCGGCGATACGGCTGGGAGGGATGTGCGCCGCCGCCGGCAAGGTGATGCCGATGCCGCGCACGTCATCGAGCCGGCGCAGTGCCCGAATCAACGCGGGGCCACTGACCATGACCGGGCCGGAGCGCAATTGATCCAGCCGGGAGCTGCGGTTGCCTTCGGCCACCGTCAGCAAGTCTTGCAGTTGCAATCGCTGTTCCTCAGTCACGCTGCGGCCCAGCGTAAACCAGAGGCGTTCTTCGACCCGACTGCGCAACTGGGCGATAAAGCGCTCTAGTTGAGACACACCAGGCAGGAGGACTTTCTGTGTGAACAGCCACGAGGTGGCTCGCTCAAACAGCACTCCCGGCCGGTCGGTGCCCGTCCAGCAGAGGGCATACAGCCAGCGGCTCAAGCGAAAGCCGATGCCCGGATCGGTGAAATGACGATAGCCAAAGCGGTTCTGAATATCGGTGGCATGTATCCAGCGGCGATGATCGCTATAGCGCTGGAGGCAGTCGGGGTCTGGAATCGCCAGTTGTCGGCAAAGCACCTGCAGGACTTCCACCGGCACGGCGGCGGGCTTGTCCGGCAGAACGCCAACGAAGCGGACGGTGGTCAGCAGAACGGCATAACCCAGACGGTTATGGTTACCCCGCAGCACCTGGATGGCTTCACGGTCTTCATCGCTCAGGTGGAAGTAACGTTCCAGCTCTTCACGGCTGGGCGAATCAACATAGCGGCCAAAACCGTCGCGTTGCTCTTGAGTCAGAAAACCGACCGGCATTGATCACAGCACCTCGACGCAGAACACGGCGGGCGTGACGATCCGCGTGCGTTCGATGTGCCCGCGTTGCAGCAGGCCGGCGCGGCGATCACCGGTTACCAGGTAGTCCGCATCGCCCGCCAAGGCCATGGCCAGCAAAAACGAGTCATCCGGATCATCGGCTTCGACCTCGATGGTCAGGCGCTCCAGTACCACAGCCCGTTGCAGGTTATTGATCATGGCGCCCACCTTGGCGGGCTGTAGGATGGCCTGAAGCTTGGGATAGCGGCTGGCTCGACGAATTTCATCGAGTTGCATCCGCGAGGTCACCACCTCGAAACGCGCCGCCCGCCAGGCACGGTAGATCGCATCGGGCGCGCCATGTGGCGAGATCAGGGCGCTGAACAGGATGTTGGTATCCAACACGACCCGCATCAGCGCTTACGTGCCCAGTCGAGCGCTTCGTCAACCGCGTTGGTCAATTCTGCCTCACTCAGATGGGCGTTAGCGGCCTTGGCCTGCTCAGCGCTCAGCTCCAGGATGTGTGCCCGTACCGCTTCTTCGATGAAGCGCGACAGGTCGCCCTTACGGCCGCCGCCCTGGCTGGCCAGAAACATCCGAAGCGACTGGTCGGTGTCGGCCGAGACGGCGACATTCCAGCGAATGGTATTCATAGCGTTCTCCGCTAATAGGTGTTTGTGTGTTTATACGCCAATCACAAAGGGCGATGCAATGGTTCGACAAAACGAAGGTTTTGCCGAACTCTATCGAGGAATGGCTCGGTTCGTTAAGCTCCCCGCGCTACGGTTCAAATAACTGGTACGCTTAATCAAAGTTCAACTATTACTAACGTAGTCGAGTAAACAGTACTTTTGATGAAGATCGGTTATGCGCGAGTGAGCACTCGGGATCAGAAAGCCGACCTACAAGTCGATGCCCTGAAACAGGCCGGGTGCGAACGCATCTACCAAGACATCGCCAGCGGCGCGAAAAGCGCCCGGCCGGAGTTGGACAAACTGCTGGCCAACGTGCGGCCGGGTGATGCCGTGGTGATCTGGAAGCTGGATCGCCTTGGGCGTTCCCTCAAGCACCTGGTCGAGTTGGTCGGCGAGCTGGCAGAGCGCAAGGTCGGCTTACAGAGCCTGAATGACCCCATCGACACCACCCACGCCCAAGGCCGCCTGGTGTTCAACCTGTTCGCCTCGCTGGCGGAGTTCGAGCGCGAGCTGATCCGCGAGCGGACTCAGGCGGGTCTGTCGGCCGCACGGGCGCGTGGCCGGATCGGTGGCCGTCCCAAGGGCCTGCCAGCCAAGGCTGAGGCCACCGCCATGGCGGCCGAAACCCTCTACCGCGAAGGTCGCCTGAGCGTCAGCGCGATCGGCGAGAAGCTGCACATCTCCAAGAGCACGCTGTACAGCTACCTGCGCCACCGTGGTGTCGAGATCGGCGCGTACCAGAAGAGCGCCAGGTCACGCGACCAGCAGCCTTCGGCCGCGTCGCCGGCAGAGCCGCCCGCCGCCGAGCGGGTGGCCACCGTCACCCTGCGCCTCGCGGTGGTGAATAACAGCAAGTTCGTGCGCGGCCGGAAGCGGGCCACGGAGAACATTGAGCGCTACTGCCTGGAGCCCTATGGCATGAAGCGGCTGGATGCCGGCCACTATGAGTTGACCATTCCGTATCGGAGCGACGATGAGCTGGACAAGAGCGTGCATGACCTGCTGACCGAGATCAGCCAGGAGGCCGACATGCGCAACTGTTTTGTCGAGATGGGCGCCTGGGAAGAAGACACCGAAAAGCGTTGGTAGGGCTTACGTTGGTTTTTGGTTCCATTGCTCCCCAAACCCCAAGTACGGCGAACGCGACGTGACCCGCCGCGAGCACGCCCATGAACTGCGCACCTACCTGCAACTGGCCCCGTTTGGCCTGTCCGACTTCCGCAACCTCGTGCGCGAGCTGACCGAGTTGGCCCAGCAGACCGACAAGGGCTTGCTGCTGGCCAGCCAGGCTCTGGAGAGCCTGCGGCAGAAGCGGCGCATCCTGCCGGCGCTGAGCGTAATTGATCGGGCCTGCTCGGAGGCCATTGCGCGGGCTAATCGGCGGGTCTACCGCGCCCTGGTCGAACCACTCACGGACTCGCACCGTGCCAAGCTGGACGAACTGCTGAAGCTCAAGGCCGGCAGCAGCATCACCTGGTTGACCTGGCTGCGCCAGGCACCGCTGAAACCCAACTCTCGGCACATGCTTAAGCACATCGAGCGGCTGAAGACATTTCAGCTGGTGGACTTGCCCGAAGGGCTGGGCCGGCACATCCACCAGAACCGCCTGCTCAAGCTGGCCCGCGAAGGGGGGCAGATGACGCCCAAAGACCTTGGCAAGTTCGAGCCGCAGCGGCGCTACGCGACCCTGGCCGCCGTAGTGCTGGAGAGCACCGCGACTGTGATTGATGAGTTGGTCGATCTGCACGACCGCATCCTGGTCAAGCTGTTCAGCGGCGCGAAGCACAAGCATCAGCAGCAGTTCCAGAAGCAGGGCAAGGCGATCAATGACAAGGTGCGCCTGTACTCGAAGATCGGCCAGGCTCTGCTGGAGGCAAAGGAAAACGGCAGCGATCCGTACGCCGCCATCGAGGCGGTGATTCCCTGGGACGAATTCACCGAGAGCGTCAGCGAGGCCGAGCTGCTGGCCCGGCCGGAGGGCTTCGACCACCTACACCTGGTCGGCGAGAACTTCGCCACCCTGCGCCGTTACACGCCGGCCCTGCTGGAGGTGCTGGAACTGCGCGCTGCACCGGCCGCGCAAGGCGTGCTGGCGGCCGTGCAGACCCTGCGCGAGATGAACGCCGACAACCTGCGCAAGGTGCCGGCGGATGCCCCTACCGCCTTCATCAAGCCGCGCTGGAAGCCGCTGGTGATCACCCCGGAAGGCCACGACCGACGCTTCTACGAAATCTGCGCGCTGTCCGAGCTGAAGAACGCCCTGCGCTCCGGTGACATCTGGGTCAAGGGTTCACGGCAGTTCCGCGACTTCGACGACTACCTGCTGCCGGCAGAGAAGTTCGCCGCGCTCAAGCGGGAACAGGCCCTGCCCCTGGCGATCAACCCGAACAGCGACCAGTACCTGGAAGAGCGCTTACAGCTGCTGGACGAGCAGTTGGCCACCGTAACCCGGCTGGCCAAGGACAACGAGCTGCCCGATGCCATCCTCACCGAGTCCGGGCTGAAGATCACCCCGCTGGATTCTGCGGTGCCCAATACCGCGCAGGCGCTGATCGACCAGACCAGTCAGCTGTTGCCGCGCATCAAGATCACCGAACTGCTGATGGATGTGGACGACTGGACGGGTTTCAGCCGCCACTTCACCCACCTGAAGGACGGTGCCGAGGCCAAAGACAGGACATTGCTGCTGTCAGCAATCCTGGGCGATGCGATTAACCTCGGGCTGACCAAGATGGCCGAGTCGAGCCCCGGCCTGACCTACGCCAAGCTGTCCTGGCTGCAAGCCTGGCACATCCGCGACGAAACCTATTCGGCGGCCCTGGCCGAGCTGGTCAACCACCAGTACCGCCATGCCTTCGCCGCCCACTGGGGCGACGGCACCACCTCATCCTCCGATGGCCAGCGCTTCCGGGCGGGCGGCCGGGGCGAAAGCACCGGGCACGTCAACCCGAAGTACGGCAGCGAGCCGGGGCGACTGTTCTACACCCATATCTCCGACCAGTACGCACCGTTCAGCACCCGCGTGGTGAATGTCGGCGTGCGTGACTCCACCTATGTGCTCGACGGCCTGCTGTACCACGAGTCCGACTTGCGGATCGAGGAGCACTACACCGACACGGCCGGTTTCACCGATCACGTCTTCGCCCTGATGCACCTGCTGGGCTTCCGCTTCGCACCGCGCATCCGCGACCTCGGCGAAACCAAGCTGTATGTGCCGAATAGCGTCCAGGACTACCCGACATTGCGCCCAATGGTTGGTGGCACCCTGAACATCAAGCACGTCCGCGCCCATTGGGTCGACATCCTGCGCCTCGCCAGCTCGATCAAGCAGGGCACCGTCACTGCCTCGCTGATGCTGCGAAAGCTCGGCAGCTATCCACGCCAGAATGGCCTTGCCGTGGCCCTGCGCGAGCTGGGCCGGATCGAACGCACCCTGTTCATCCTCGACTGGCTGCAAAGCGTCGAACTGCGCCGCCGCGTGCATGCTGGACTGAACAAGGGTGAAGCGCGCAACTCCCTGGCCAGGGCGGTGTTCTTTAACCGCCTCGGCGAGATCAGGGATCGGAGCTTCGAGCAGCAGCGCTACCGGGCCAGCGGCCTGAACCTGGTGACGGCCGCCATTGTGTTGTGGAACACGGTGTACCTGGAGCGCGCCACTCAGGGGTTGGTCGAGGTCGGCAAGCCGGTGAACGGTGAGTTGCTGCAATACCTGTCGCCGCTGGGCTGGGAACACATCAACCTGACCGGCGATTACGTCTGGCGGCAGAGCCGCAGGCTGGAGGACGGGAAGTTCAGGCCGCTACGGTTGCCCGGAAAACCTTAGCGTACGATTTTTTCCGAATTCTGCGGGCTCCCCATGTTCGACCTGGCCGGGGGTGAGGGTAGGGCGGCGGCCGAACTGCACGCCTCGCGCCTTGGCCGCCTCGCGGCCGTTCCTGGTGCGGTCGATGATTAGGGAACGCTCGAACTCGGCGATGCCGGCAAACACGGTCAGCACCATGCGCCCGGCCGGGGTGGTGGTGTCGGCCCACGGTTCGGCCAGTGAGCGCAGGCCCGCGCCTTTCGCCTGCAACTGCTCGGCAATGTCCAGCAGATCGCGGGTGCTACGGGCCAGCCTGTCCAACCGCGTGACCGTCACCACATCGCCGGCGCGTAGGTGGTCAAGCATCCGGCCCAGCTCCGGCCGCTTGGCATGGGTGCCGGTGATCTTCTCGGCAAAGATGCGCGTGCAGCCGGCGGCGTGCAGCTCTGCGCGTTGGTTCGTCAAATCCTGGTCGTCGGTCGATACCCTGGCGTAACCGATCATCGGCTTGTCTTTCATGGCGCGCCCTTCGTTGCAAATATCGTCGCAAATAATAAACTATTTGCGACCGACTTTTGCAACATGATGACGCCAGGAAAAAAGGGGGATGCAGGGCGTGTCGCAAAACTTAGGACTTATGCGACGCGATGGCGACTTTTTGGATACACAAACGTGTATCCATGCGATACTGTCACCCTATGTCAAGCAAAGACGCTGGCCTTCGTATCCGTGTTGAAAGGGAACTCCGCGAGGCGTTCCAGGGGGCTTGCTTGGCCGAAAACAGGAGTGCGTCGGAAGTGTTGCGCGAGTTCATGCAGGCATTCGCCGACCGGCATCACGGCGGCTTGCAGCCCGATATGTTCACGGCACCAGCAGCCAGGAAGCCACGTCAATCAACCAAGAGAAAAGCGATATGAGCCAACTTAATTCTTTGGAAGGGCGTTTGACCTCGCTCGACTTGTTTGCAGGCGCGGGCGGACTGTCCGAAGGATTGCGCGAAGCTGGGTTCACGTCGCTTTACGCAAACGAGATTTCCCCACGCTATGCGCAGACCTACGCCGCCAACCATCCGGCCACGCAGGTCGATAGCCGGGACATTCGCCAGGTCGATGCACGCAAAGTCCGAAAACTATTGGGCTTGAAGCGGGGCGAACTGGATTTGATCGCCGGTGGCCCGCCCTGCCAGGGCTTTTCGATCAACGCGCCCAAGCGTTCCACCGAGGATTCACGGAACCACCTGTTCCGCGAATACCTGCGGTTTGTCACCGAGTTTCAGCCGCGCGCGGTCTTGATCGAAAACGTCCCCGGCATGGTGTCGTTTGAAGGCGGCGCAACGCTGGATGCGATCTTGGAATCATTGAAACAGCTCGGCTACGACGCCGACGTGAGGATTCTGTACGCGCCGCATTACGGCGTGCCGCAAACCCGCTGGCGCACGATCATCCTTGGCAGTCGCTGCGGCGTCGATCCTATGGTGCTGTTCCCGGAACCGCTGCGCCAAGCGCCGGTTCGGGTCAATTTCACCTCGCAATTCGCCGGGAAAAACTTGGTGAACTTGCCGCGCTCCCTGGAATTGCCGTCACACGTCACGGTCAAGGATGCCATTGGCGACTTACCAGCCCTGCGCAACGGCGAAATTGGCGAACAGGTCAAAGACTACCGGCATCCGGCGGATAACCCGTATCAACAATTGATGCGGGCGGGTTCAACGGGCGTGACGTGTCACGAGGCCGCCCGGTTGAGCAAGATCAACCTTGAACGCATGGCGCACATTCCGCCGGGCGGGAACTGGACGGATATTCCCGATGCCCTGCTGCCACGCGGGATGCGCATGGCGCGGCGTAGTGACCACACGAAGCGTTACGGTCGGGTCAATCCTGACGGCCTCGCATCCACCATCCTGACCAAGTGCGATCCGCATTGGGGCGCTTACTTCCATTACGAGCAGGACAGAGCCTTTACCGTGCGCGAAGCGGCACGCATCCAGTCCTTCCCTGACACCTACGTTTTCTGCGGGTCGCGGGTTGAGCAATACGAACAGGTGGGTAACGCCGTGCCGCCGCTGCTGGGTGCAGCCGTCGGGCGAGCCATCGCCCAGGTGCTGGGGAGTGTCCGCAAGAACGAGCGCAAAGTACGGGTGGCGTAGTGGCGGGGAAGATTTGGGAGTTCTTCGGTTATCGCTCCGATGACCACTCTCCGGCGGCGGTGGCCGCCGCGACGGACAAGCAATGCCCCTACTTGTCCGAAGTGTGCGAAAAGCGGTTGAGTGACGGGGCCATCGCTGGCGTTTGCACCATCAAACCGGTGACTTCCGGCCCGGTCATCTGCTGCCCTATCCGCTTGTACGCGGACAAGTACCGCGCCCTGTACGACGTGGCAAAGATCGCGTTTGACGACGATTTCGAGCTGGTCGCAGGCGGGCAAGCATCGGCGCGGGCGCGAGCGAAACACGCTCCGGTCGTGGCCGTGTTCGGCAAACGCTGGGGCGGCGAACTGCGCTTGCCGCAAAAGGACGGCGCGGGCAGTTACTTCGTGGATTGGGTGCTGGCGTTGCTTGATGCTGATGGCAAGCTGAAAGAGTTTGTCGCCGTCGAAGTTCAGACCATCGACACAACGGGCAACTACCGCAACGGTCGGGAAGCCCTGCTCACGCCGGAGCGCACGAACCCGGCGACGACGGCGGGCTTGAATTGGGAAAACGTCAATAAACGCATCCTTCCCCAACTGATCTACAAGGGCCAGGTGCTGCAACGTGAAGCGTTGTGCCGGAAAGGTTTGTTCTTCGTCTGCCCGCAACCCGTTTACACGCGGATCATGGCCCGCCTTGGTGGCGTCGGTGGCTTGATCCGCTATGCCTTGCAACCGGCATCAATCACGTTTCTGGCTTACGAACACGAGGAAACGGGCATCATCGACGGGGCCACGGTGCCGCTGAAAGCACTGCCGCCCCACTCAACCACGGTTTACAAGGTGCAAGAGGCGTTCAACAACGTCACCTTGCCCGATGAAAACGTCTATAAAGCCGCTATTGAGGCCGCGCTAGGCTGACGGGTGCATCCGCGAAAAAAGGGAAGGACGTGAGCAACGAAACCGCCACCATCAGCGCCGCCGTTCCTGCGAACGTGAAAGCCGAAGCGGCCGCCGTCGCGGCAGCGCACGGCATGAGCCTGGCCGCCCTGGTGCGCGAGCTGGTGGCCTGCGTGGCCGCCCGCGAAACTGAAACGCTGGCCTGGCTCGATGAGGCCCGCCGATGAACCGCCCGCGCTACACGCTCGATGAGCTGCTGGCCGAAGCCGAAGCGTCTGGCGCGTACCCGCTGCCAGCAGAAGAACGGGAATGGATCGATGCGCCCGCCGTTGGCCGCGAGTGGCCGGCCTGTGAAACCCTGGAAGGCGAGGGGCTGGCCAACATCGCCAATTCCGACGATGACGACCGCGCCGGTGGATCTCATCGCCAGGAATGACGATGCAAGATCCAGACGTGAAAAGGGCGGCCAGTGGCCGCCCTTTTTGTTCCTGGTCGCCGTTACCGGCTCGCGTTCCAGTCTGCCATCTTCAACTGTGCCAGGGCCGATTCAGCGTGCAGCCTCTCCAATGCGGCCGCCTCGCGGGCGCGAAGGGTGGCAAGCGATACCGCCAGCAGCTCGCGCCGCTCGGCCGACAAGCCGGGTTCGCGTAGCTCGGCCTCGATGCTGTCCATTGTGTTCTGCGCCCGGCTCGCCGTGACCTGGTAGGCGTCATAAGCCGCCTGGACGGGGGCCATGATCGAAAAGCGGGCCGCGTCGGCATCCTGGCCGGCGTGCGCGGTCGAAGCCATCAGAAGGGCGGCCACGGCCACCAGCGGGAAGGAATTGCGAAGTTTCATAGCTGTTGCTCCAAAGGTTGGGGTTCATCGGAACGCCGGCGGCGTCCGGTATCGACCTGGGCGAAAGCGCCCGGCCTTCGAGTTCATGGAAGGCTTACCGGCTGCGCTCGATCAGCTCTGTTGCCACGGCCAGCGCCGTGCCGATCGGCACGGCCTGGGTAAAGGCGGCATCGGAATGGCTGACCACGCCGACCGCTTCACCTCTCGCACTGACGACAAGCCCGCCCGAGTTGCCGCCAGTCACGGGCGCGTCAATCTGCAAGGCTTCATCAGCGGAAAACCGGGCGCTTTCTGCATACCGGCTCACAATGCCCGCGCTCACGCTGAACCCACGGCCGCCAGGTGCGCCGATGGTCAATACCGGCTGGCCCTGAATCGGCATGGCTCCCGTCTTGATCGGCTGGCCGGGTTCGCTGACGCGCAACACGCCCACGTCGCGCCGTAGGTCAAGGCCGATCAGCTCGGCATCCATCCAGCGCCCGGCGGCCGTCTGCACGCGATAGCCGCTCTTGCCGTCGATGACGTGGGCGGCGGTGAGGACATAGCGGCCATCTGCGATAAACGCGCCGCTGCCGATGGTCTGCCAGTGGCGCGGCTCCTGGTCGCGGCTTTTCAACCAGAAGCGGACAGCGCCAAGGGTGGCCGTCGCAGGGTTGGATTGAACGCCAGGAACAAGCCAGACGCGGCTTTCATCGTCCGGCCTGGTGACAAAGGGCAGGGCGGCCACATTCACGGCGGACGGGATGACCTGGGGAATGATGCGCGGCCAGTCGGCGGCATCCGGCACGCCGTCGCCCTGGCCTCGCAAGGCGGCGGCGGTGATGCCTTCCGCAATGCTCCGGCTCCGGGCTGAATAGGCGTCGTTGTCGTGTTCGGCGAAGCGATAAAGGGCGTTCGCGTTCGCCTCGGTCGTGGCGACGGTATAGCCCGCCACGGTCAAGGATGCGCCCGCCAGGATGTAGGACGCCAGGGCGGCACGTCGCCAGGTCTGCGCCTTCATCGTGCGCCCTCCTTACCATCGGCCGGCGGCTGGATGGTGCCGTCCATGATGGCATCGCGCACGGCGACATCACCGGCATTGAGCCAACCGGCGTGCGTCCGGTAGGCGTGCCAGAACATGCCGCCGGTGCCGATCAGGACGGCCAGCGAAAGGGCAAAGGTAATCCGATATTTCGTTAGGTCGCGGCGGGTGCCGCCGGTAACATTGCAAGTAGCCATGATTTCACCTCTATGTCAGGTGGGTTGTGGTCAGGTGTCCAGGTGGGTTGCCGCCTTCCTGGGCACCGCTTTTTAGCGGCTGAAACTGCGGGACTGCTCCCGATCTTTCGCCGCCTTCTCCTTGAACCGTTCTGCGATCTCCCGCGCCCTGGCTTGCTTCACCTGGTCGCCGTTCTCGTTGTCCCGGTTCAATTCCTTTGCCAGCGCCTTTGCCTGCTGGCCGTTGATCTCGTTCAGCTCGACTTTCTGGCTTGCGTCCAGCTCGACGCCCTGGCCCGACTGCTCGGCTTCGATAGCCTGGGATTGCTGCGCGGCCGCCCGGCCGTGGCGTTCCAGGCGCTCAAGGTCTTTCGCCTCGCGGCGCTCCTGGGCCTGTTCGATCTGCTTGGCGTAGCCCTTGGCAAGTTCTTCGTTCGTCGGTTCGGTGCTGCTCATCGTCGTTCCTCCTGGCGTAAAACATAAAATATCATTTACTCATTGCATCATATCACAATGAGCAAATGAGTAAAAACATTTTTCTCATCTGCTGAAACCATCGCGGCCGCGTTCCTGCTCACGCTGCCGCTGTCGGCTGCGCGTGATCTCCTGCGGGTTGCGTGCATACCTGTCGGCAAGCTCGCGCTGCATCTTGTCCAGCTCGACGGCCTGGCGCTCCTTCGGCATTGCGTTGAACCTCTCGATGCGCCCGCGCAGCTCGTCCGGCAGCTCGCGCCAGGCGCTCGGGTTGCGGTCGGAGTAGCCCGCAAAGCCTGCCTGCCGCTTCACCGCCAGCGCCCGGAACTGGCTGACTTCCATCTTGGCGTGCGCCTCGGCCCGCTTGCGGTCTTGTTCGCTGACCTGGGCGGCCGCCGGGCGCTCCGGCTCGGCCTTGGCCTGGGACGGCTGCGCCAGGCCCGCAAAGGCCCGCTGCTGGCCTTCCTGCATGATGGCCGCCGAATGGTGCCGGGGGTCTTTCCCGGCCGCGTGGAACTCCTGGGCGACGGCAAGCTGTGCCTTCGCCACGTCCAGGGCCAGGCCGCCGCCTGCCGCCTCGGCACGCTCGACACCGGCGCGGAATCCGGCCAGCGGGTCGGGTGCCGGGCGTTCGGCCTGGGGCCGCTGCTGCGGCGCTGCCTGCTCGCCGCGTTCCTCGCTGACCTGCTGCCGGAACTGCGCCGCGATCTCGGCCGCCCGGCGCTTCTTCTCGTCCTCTGGCGTGCGCTCGATCTGCTGCGGCCGCTGCACGGTCGGCGTGCCGGCAATGTCGGTCGCGGGCATGAGGTCGGGGCGGCCGTGGCGTTCCAGGTTGCGGCGCAGGCCGTCGCGCATCTTCCCGGCCAGCTCGGCCACCTTCGCCCGGCCGCGTTCCAGCCAACGGCGCATGACGCTCTCGCCGTCGAAGCCGCGCCGGTCGGCAAAGTCCAAAGTGCTTTCCTTCGGACGCTCACGGCCTAGCACCTGGGCCAGCTTGCCGGCGGCCAGCTCGGCCGCGCCGCGAACGTGCCAGGTGTTGCGCTCGGCCGTGGTGCCGTCTGGCAGGCGGACGGTTTCAGAGCCGCCATGTTCCAGGCCGATACGGTCGCCGCGCTTCGCGCCGCTGGCCGCAATGGCGCGTTCAAGATCGACGCCCCAAATGGTGTGCCGCTCGCCCTTGTCGTTCTCCAAGGTGGCAAAGTAGCTGGCCCGGTTTTCCGGCTTGTTCTCGTAGGGCGCTGCGCCATGATCGACCAGGCGGCCGGCGCGGCGGTCGGTGAAGTCGTCGGCTCCTGCAAACAGGGTCGCCGCCTCGCGGTGCCGGGTCATGCCGACATAGGCAAGGCTCCTATCCATGCCAGGGGTCGCCAGCAGGTAAGCCCTATCGACGGTGACACCCTGGGCCTTGTGAATCGTGACGGCATAACCATGATCGACGGCCGCATATTGGGACGCCCGCACCTGCCGCGCTTCGCCGCTGTCCAGGCGCACGGCCAGGCTTCCATCTTCGGCACGCTCGACGGTGCCAAGGGTGCCGTTCTTCACGCCTAGATCGCGGTCGTTTTTCAGGAACACGATGCGGTCGCCTGGGGCAAATTCCCGGCCTCCACGCTCGGCCATAAAGCGGGCCGTGCCGCGCAGTTCGCCGCGTTCCTTTCGGGCCTCGCGCACGGCTTCATTGAGCGCCTGAACGTCCTTATTGCTGTGGGCAAGGATGATCTGGCTACCCTTGCCCTGGTCGCCGACATAGGCGGCCGCCAGGCCGTCGCGTGCAGCGTCCCGGCTGTCGTGAATCTGGACGTGTCCGCGCTCGGCGTAGGCCGCCAGACCATCGGCCACGGAACCACGGGCAAACTGCTGGCCCGCCTCCCGCGCCCATGCCTCTTTCTGGCGTCTAACCTCGGTGATTTCTGCCGCGCCAACATGCTGCACAACGCCCCGGAAAGCCGCGCCCGCCTCGATGGCGGCAAGCTGCTTATCGTCGCCAAGCAAGACCACTTTTGCCCCGGCCTGTTCGGCGGATTTCAGCACGCGGCCAAGCTGGCGGCTGCCGATCATGCCCGCCTCGTCAATCACCAGAACGTCGCGGCTGGTGAGCTTGTCCTTTCCGTTCTTCCAAGCAAATTCAAGGGATGCAAGCGTGCGGCTGTCGATGCCGCTGCCCGCCTGCAATTCGTCGGCCGCCTTGCCCGCCAGGGCCGCGCCGCGCACGTTGAAGCCCTGCGCTTGCCATGCCTCGCGGGCTATCTTCATGCTGAACGATTTACCCGTGCCAGCGTCGCCGATGACTACGGCCAGGCTGCCCGGTTTGAGGACGTGCCGGACGGCGTTTTTCTGCTCGGCCGATAGGGTGCCAGCGCCATCAATGGCAGCGTTCGTGATCGGGCTAGAAACGCCATGCTGCCCCGCCTGCGCCAGACGCTCGGCACTGTCCACCATGCCGCGCTCGGTGTCGATCATTTCGCGGGTGGAGAACTTCGCCGGCTCACGCCCGCTGGCCGGTTCCATCTCGACCAGAAGCGGCGAACTTTCCAGCCTGGCAAGCAAGCCCTGGAACTGGTCGGCGTCGTCAATGTAGCGGTTCAGTTCGGCGGCAATATCGCGGCGCGTGAAAACGGCCTGCGTTGCCGTGATCTTGTCTAGGATGATCTCCGGGCGCTCGGTGATCTGCTGCGCCTGCTCCTGCCGGTCGGCGTTGTGAATGTCGATGCGGTCGGCTTCCAGGCCGCGCCTATCCATCGCCACGGCATCGCTGCCGATGTGCTTGGTTGGCGTGAGTTCCACGCCTTGATCTGCATAGCTCCGATGATCTACGCGGGCGCTGATTTCTGCACGCTCTAGCGCCTCATTTGTCAGCTCGGCCCATTGCCTGCGAATGTCGGTAATGTCGCCCTGGCTTGTGCCGGGAATGCCCGCCTTCTGCCTGTCCTTGTTTGCCAGTTCAATAACGGCCTTTGCGCCTAGCGTTCCATCCGCGCCAATGGTGCGCGTGGTCGCCAGCATGTGAACGTGAAAATTCCGGTCGTCGCCTTCCTTGTCGGGTGCGTGGATGCAAACATCCACGGCCACGCCGTAGCGGTCGGCGATGGCCTGCCCCATGCGCGTTGCCAGCTCTTTACGGTCGGTGTCGTTCAGCTCATGCGGCAAAGCTGCCCGCCACTCGCGGGCCACTCGCGCATCTTTGCGCTTCTCTGCGGCCTCGGCGGCATTCCACAAAGCGGCACGCTCGGGAACCGGCACGCCTTCTGGCGTGACGATCTCCGACGAAAGAACGCCGCCCTTGCGGGTGAAGTCGAACGCTTCCCCGGTGCGCTCATCTACCAGCGACGACGCAGAACGATAGGCAGCAGCGGCCACGGCGCTATGCCCGGCCGCCCGCCCTATCGTGTGCGTGTTTAGGTGGTAGATCGCCATTTCTTCCTTTGGCGTTTTAGCCGCTAAAAAGGGGTGCAGGGGTATCCCCGGCCGCATAAGGGTTGCGCAGCAACCCGTAAGTGCGCATTTCGCTTCCGCTCCATGACTATACCAGCGCCGAGCCTTCCCGCCAGCCTCGCCGGTGATAAGATCATGTGCGCATAACCCACATTCTCGAAAGGAGCTGTAACGATGGCACGAAAAACCCTATCCGAACGCAAAGCCGACAAGCTGGCCGAACTGAACCGCATCAAGTCCGAACTGGCCGATCTGGAAAACAAGGCAGCCGAAAAAATCGGCAAGATTGCCATTGCCGCCGGTCTTGGCGATCTCGAAATAGACGATGCCCAACTGCGGAAGGAGTTTGAGGCTATCGCCTCAAAATTTCGCAAAAGCGAAGGCAAGCAAGCTGCTCCGTTGGCGGCAACGCCTAGCGCAGATTGAACGCAACTTAGGACGCTTGCGGATGAACGCCAGGAGAGAAGATGCACGCCGGAAAATTCAGCTAGGCGGCTTGGTCATCAAGTCCGGCATGGCGGACTATCCGGCATCCGTGATCTTGGGCGCTTTGACCCTAGCGGCTGGTGCGCTCAAAGGGCCGAACGCTGACGCCACAAAGGCACGTTTTGAAGCGGCAGGCGATGAGGCTTTTTCCGATGATGGAGAGGACGGCGGCAACCGTTCCTAGCCGTCTATTCAACCTGACATAGAGGTGAAGCATGATGGACGTTAGAGAATTTTTGGCGAGATTGTGGGCCGCTGTCGTAGCGGTATTTTTTGGAGCATTCGTGCTGTCGTTGGCGAACACGGCGCACGCCCGCGTTTTCCCTGAATGCAACCCAGCGGCAGAGGCCGCGAAGTTCTACGGCGCGGAAGATCCGGATGCCTGGGTGAAGCGCGTTTGTGATGCGCAAGAGGCGGCATTCCAGAAGTGGGAAAACAGCCTGCAAGCCCTGGATGTTGGGCAGCAGGATTTGGCGATGGCGACGAATGCCGGGAACTGGCAAGCCTACCGCGACAAGTGGGCCGAATTGCTGCCAGTGCTGAAAGAGCTGGAAGCCGCTGCACTGGCGAACCGGAACGCGCCAGGCGCGGCAAACATCCTTAGCTTGTATCGCAATGACCTGGGCTTGTTCTTGCAGAATGCGGGCCTTTCCTCGGCCGGTAGCTTGGACGATTTCAGCGCCCGGATTCTGGCGGGCCTGGACGGCGAACGGCCAGCGGCGGCGGCAACGGCCGGCGTCAATGTCGTGCAGCAGTCCGTGACGCGAGGCGTTGAGTTCGGCAAGGGCATCGGAACGGCCCAAGCGGAAACGATTCTTGCGGAGTATCGCGCCCAAGTGCAGCAGCGCGGCGCGGAACGCATGGAACAGCTCGGCGGCTCGACCGTGAGCGGCTATTTCGGCGGCTTCGGCGAGCGCATCAAGGCGGCTTTCGGCGGCTGGTTGTTCTACCTGGTCACGGTCTGCTTTGTCGGCGCGTGGCTGGCGCACAAGCGGCGGCAGAACCCTGTGACGGTCGGCACGGCCGTTGGCCTAGCCTTCCTCGTTCCATCGGTCGGCATGTTGCTTCTGTTCGTGTTCGCGCCGTTCATTCCGGGCTGGTTCATCCTCGCCGCGACGGTCGCCGGAACAGTGGCAACGTATCTGAACGCGGGCCGGGTGTTCGGCTGGCTCGCGGGCCTGGTCGGCGCGGAGTCTCCGACAGGAAAGCGGCTGCGCATCCTCGGCGGGACAATCGAAAACCTGCGCGGCCAGGTGCAGCCCTCCGGGCCGGTCACGGCTGCCGGTGCGGCGGTCGCTGCGGTCGATAACAGCAGCACGCATCCGCTCGGTTCGCATGGCTCGGCACGGTGGGGAACAGTCGATGAAATCCGCCAGGGCGGCCACCTTGTCGCGCCCGGCAAGCCGGGCGGCTTCGCCCTGGGCCGGGTGTCCGATGCGCCCGCCGGTCTCGATCAGCGTTTCCGCTTTACCGGCCATGTTGTGACGGTCGCCCCTACCGGCTCCGGTAAGGGCATTGGCGCGGTGATTCCGAACCTCTTGGACTATCCCGGCTCGGCCCTTGTGCTGGACGTGAAGGGCGAAAACGCGGCCGTGACGGCGCGCGCCCGCCGGGCGCTCGGCCAGGCGGTCTATTCGGTCGATCCGTTCGCGGTGAATGGCGACGGCGGCGCGGCCTTCAACGTGCTTGACCGGCTCGACGTGTGGAACCCGGATTGTGTGAGTGAATCGGCCATCCTGGCCGATGCCCTGGTGATCGCTGAAAGCAAGGGCGATGCCGTGCATTTCGATGAATCGGCAAAGAACTTCCTGCAAGGCTTGATGCTGCACGTTGCCGGACTGGATGACACGGAACGCCGGAACCTGGGCGAACTGCGGCGGCTGCTGACGGCGGGGGAAGCGGAATTTTTCGACGTGTTGGGCGCAATGGCGGCCGACCATACGGCGGCCTTCGGCATCCCGGCCAGGGCGGCCAATACGCTCATGGGCATGGCCGACAAAGAGCGTGGTTCCGTGCTTTCGACGGCCCGCCGGAATACGGCATTTCTCGATGACCCGCGAGTGTCGGCCGCGCTGTCGCGCTCGGACTTCGACCTGTCGGAAATCAAGGCCACGGCCATGACGGTTTACCTTGTCATGCCGGCAAACCGCATCGGCCCGAATGCCCGCTTCCTGCGCCTGTTCATCAGCTCGGTGATTGCCGCGATCACATCCAGCAACGTGCAGCCCGCGCACCGGGTCGCCTTCCTGCTCGATGAGTTCGGCCAGCTCGGCTACATGAAGCAGATTGAGGATGCCGTGAGCCTGCTTCGCGGCTACGGCCTGGCCTTCTGGGTGTTCATTCAAGACCTGTCGCAGCTCAAGGGCACCTATCCGAAGTGGCAAACCTTCCTGGCTAACAGCGCCAAGTCGTTCTTTGGCACCGACGACTACGACACGGCCAAATACATCAGCGACAGCCTGGGCAAAGCCACGATTGAGTTTGAGACGGAAAACACCGGCAAGAACAGCGGTAGCGGCCTATCGGGCGGCGGCGGCTCGATGAACCGGGGCAAGAGCACCGGCACCAGCCAGCAATTCACCGGCCGCGAGCTGCTGACGCCGGATGAGGTCATGCGCCTGGGGCCGGAGCATCCGATTGTCCTGGTGCGCGGCGAACGGCCCTACTTGCTCGACCGGCTGAACTACCTGGCCGGTGCCGAATATGCCGGGCGGTTCGATGCGAACCCCTACCATAGCTAGGGGGTGACGTATGGCGGGCATCATCGCGGCGGTTCTCGGCGTCATCGCCCTGGCGTGGTTCCTGCGCCGACTGTTCCCTGCCCTGTTCGCTGCGGTGTTCGTCCTGGCCGCGCCGGCGTGGCTGGTCGGCGGCCTGCTGCTCGATCTGCTGCGGCGGCCGCTGGCCTTCCTGCGGCCGCTCGGCCTCGGCCTGGCCCGCCTGGTCGGCTTCGTCCTGGTGCTGCCGCTGCTGCCCTTCATCTTCGCCTGGTCGTTCTTCGCGGAGCTGTGGCGGCAGTTCCGGCCGAAGGCCAGCCCGGCACCGGCCGGGGTCAAGCCGCCCACGCCGATGCAGGCGGCCGCCAGGCGCACGGCGGACGTGATCGACCTGGCCGCGTTTCGCCAGCGGCACAAAAAAGAGTAAAGGTGCTTTTGACTTTTTACTCTTTTGAGTAAATGATTTTAGCGGCTAAAGTCGGCCGCCCCTCAAGTGTCAATATGCGGCGGCTGATCTTGACACTTAAGGGGCCGATCACTCGCCGCTGCCGGGCTTCTTCCTTGTCGGCTTCACCTCGGCCGCCGGCGGCGTGATGCGGGCCAGCAGCGCAGCCGATTGTTCCTTGAGCGTGTCGAGCTGCCCGGCCAGGCGTGCGGCGTCCTCGCGGGCCTGTGCGGCCGCCTTCGTGGCCTGGTCGCGCTCGGCCTGGGCGGCGGTGAGGCGTTCGGCCATGCGGTGCGCCTCGGCCGCCGCCTGCTTGCGCTGTTCCTGCTGCGCTTCCTGGTCGGCCTGGGCCTTGGCCTGCACCTTCGCCAGCTCGCCGCGCACCTGGTCGAGTTGAGCGGCGGCGGCCTGGCTGGCCTTCTGCTGTTCGGCCAGCGCCCCGCGTGCCTGGTCGGCGTCCTGGTGCGCCCTGTCCAGTTCCGTGCGCAGCTCGCCGGCGCGGCGCTCGATCTCCTGGGCGCGGGCCTCGGCCGTGTGCGCCTGTTCCTGGGCGGCGGCCAGTTGGCCGCGCAGCTCGTCGGCTTGGCCGCGTGCGGCCGCTTCGGCGGCCTCGATGGACGCCAGGCGGGATTGCAGGTCATCGACCTGGGCGGCCAGGCGGTCGGCAAGCTCGGTCGCCTCGGCCCTGTCGGCTTCCAGCTCGGCGCGGGCCTTTTCCAACCCTTCCCGCTCAACGGCAAGCCGGGCGTTCGCCAGGTCGAGGGCGATTGTCCATAGGTCGCTGCCCAGCTCGGCCAGGCGGTCGGCGACGGCCTGGGGCGCAGGCTCGCGCAGGGGCGCGGCCGCCGTGACCTGACGGGCCTTCCATTCGTTCAGGGCCGGGCTGATCGTCGTATAGCTGCCGCCGGTGATCTGGCGGATGGCCTCAAGCGTCGGGCGCTGACCGCTGGCGGCCAGCTCGTCGGCGGCGGAAAAAATCTGCTCTTTCGTGACTGCCATAGCGGTTGCTCCTGTATGAAATGTAGCGTTGTAGTAGGTTGTATGATACTACTACATACTACAATTTACAAGCCCTACGGCGAAATACTACGCGCCGGGCCTGTGCCAGCCCGGCCGGGAGCGCGTCGGGGTCGAAATTTGGCCCTGTGCGGGCCGTGGCGGCGTTTTCCGGGGTCGGCGGCACCTATCCCCTACCCTCGCCCGGTTTCGGGCTTCCTGGGCGCTCCTGCGCGGCCTGGGTATGGTTCCGGGCCTTCCTCGTCGGGAATGGCGATGCTGGCCAGCTCGGCCGCCTGGCTGTCGGCCTTCCCCTTGGCGTTCAACCTGTGGGCTTTCCGCCCGCGCTGTCGGTTGATGTGAGGCATGGCCTCGGCAAGCCGCTTTTCCCTGCTAAACCGCTTTTTGCGGCCTTTCAGCGGGCACGGTGCTGGATGAGGGTGCAGGCGGTGGAGCTGGCACCGGCGCGGCGTACCGCGCCTGGTAGATGCCTGGCCGCAGGCCAGCCATTTTTGAGCGGCCATCGGCCGCGATAGGCCGACGCGAAGCGGCGGGGCGAAGGAAGCGAAGCGACCGGAGGGCAGGCGCGCCCGTAGGGCGTTGCGGTGGTTCGGTTTGCGCTGCCGGTCGAGTTTTCCACCGATTTTGCCTGCCAATTACAGGCAAGTATTTATAGGAAAAAATCTTAAAGGATTACCTTACAGGTTTAGGGGGGGGGCGATTTCACGTGGAAAGGGGGGGGCGATTTCACGTGGATAAGCCGCGAAGGGGGGGGCGATTTCACGAACCTGGGGGGGGCGATTTCACGTGGATAAGTGCAGCTATCCACAGGGTTTATCCCCAGTTCGACCGCTCGGGGGTAGGTGCTGGTCAGGTCACGCCAGAAACGACGCGGCCGCCTCGATCTGGGGCGGCCGGTGCGGTGCTGCAAGGGGGGGGCGATTTCACGAAGTTTAGCTAAACCGTGGGGCCGCCCTTGTAGGGAATGGGCGGTGGCGAGCCGATCAGCAGCACGCCGCCGGTGACAGGCTTCACCCTCGCTTGCGGATAGACGGCCAGCACCTTCTTGAGCGCCGGCAAAAACTCCTTCTTGAAGTCCTTGTCGGGGTCTTTGCCTCGGTACTCCTGGGCGAACTGCTCGCGCAGCGCCTTCCAGTGCAACGTCACACCTCGGCCTTCGATGCGGTGCAGTCGGTGGGCCAGCCACGCATACACGTCCAGGGCCAGCGCGGAACCTTTCAGGGCGTGCAGAGCGCGATTGTCCAGCGGCACGGCGCTTTCGATCAGGGAGCCGTAGTAGTCCTCTGACAGCACCATGACGCCAGGCCATAAGGCGCGCTGCTGCGTGTCCTTGTTCGACACCCAGGCGTCGAATTGCTGCACCGGCTGGCCGTTGTAGGTGCGCCCCTTGAACCCGAGTTGCAGGCGAGCGGCGGCGAGGGCGTGCATCTGCTTCCGTAGCGTCGTGTAGCGGCGGCCGTCGCTCTCCATCCCCATCAGCCGCAGGAATTCGGCGGCACTGTCGCCGATGGGAATCTCCCGCTCCTTGTTGCGCACGGCGAAGGTGGAAACCCACGCCAGACCAAGCCGGGGCATGACGCCATAGGGGATAGGTTGCAGCACCGGCCCCTTCCCTTCGTCCAGATAGCCGGCCTGGACATTGACCCAGGCCGCGCCGGACTGCCGCATGAACTCACGGCCTTCGACCTTAGCGCGAGGCAAACCAACCTGGCACAACACCGCATGAGTGAAAGCCATGTCCTCGCCGGCCGGCGGGGTGATGGCAATCTCCGCGCTGGCCTCGATCAGCTTTTGATCGCGCTCGGTCAAGATGAGGCCGGCCGGCGTGATCTTCTTGGTTTGGCGCTTTGGGGGCGGTAACGCCGCTTTGATCTGCGCCTGGGCCAGTAGGTCGCCCATGATCTCGCCGATCTGCTGCGCGCCCTGCCCTTCTCGCTGCTTCTTTGTCATGGCTTCGCCCTTTAGCCGCTAAAATTCAAATGAGTCAATATGTGTTTGAGCGTCAATCCGGCAGGCTGGCGACATACTCGGTCAATAGTTCCTTGATGGTCTTGCCCTGCCGGGTTGCGTAGATTTTCAGCTTGGTGTGCTGGTCGGCCGACAATTCAAAATTGACCCGCTTCATGCTGGCCGCGTCGTCGGCCAAGCTGGCAAGCGTGGCGGCCTTGGATTTGTCCGTGCGTGCGCTCGGGCGGCCGGCGCTGAGTGTGGTTGCTGCTTTGCTCATTTCTTTATTTCCTCAAAGTATCAAATGAGTTTTTGCTTGATTTCGGCAGCCAGGGCGCGAACCTCGGCCGCTGCATCGCCGTCCGGCTCGGACTCAAGAACGGTCGTGCCGGCGGCCGCCGTGCCGGGATAGCTCACGCGCTGCGTGATACGGGCATCCAGAATGGGCAGCTCGTAGCCGGCCAACGCCTCGGCAACTTCGCCGCCAATGCGGGTGCCCTTGATGGCCCGCGATACGACAAAGGCGGCCTGTAGTTTTCCGTCCGTGACCTCGATGCGCTGCTTGACCAGCTCCACCAGGTCGGCCGTGGCCCAAATGTCGTAAGGCGATGGCTGCACCGGAATCAGCACGAAGTCGGCCGCCTTGATGGCCGACACGGCCAGGTCGGCCGCTTGGGGTGCGCCGTCGATCACGACAAAATCCACCTTGCGGGCTACGTTCTTCACGTCCCGGTCAATGGTCGGCCGGTCGATGCCGACAACGGTTAGCGGCTGATCTTCCCGCACGGCTGACCAATCGCGGGCGCTGCCCTGGGGGTCGGAATCGACTAGCAGCACGTCGGCGCCGTCCAGTTGCAAGGCGCGGGCAAGGTGGGTGGCGATAGTGGTTTTTCCACTCCCCCCCTTCTGGTTCAGCACGGCAATGACTTTCATGTGTTCTCCCGGTGTGGCATGAATGATGACTTACTCATTACATCATAACATAATGAGCAAATGAGTAAAGGGGCTTATCATCATTTGCCCATGCTTTCCCATAGCGCCCGATACGCTGCCTCGTCTGCTGTCGGTTCGCGGTCGAGCTGTTCCAGCAGCCAGGCCACGCCGGCGGCCATCGCTTCGTCGTGATCGAGATAGGAGCCATCAAGCGCGGCATACATGCCGCCTTGCCTGGTGGTCACTTCCCACGCCTGGCCGTCATGGGTGCGGCACACGGCATAGGCGAAGTAATCCCCCTTGGCGTCCATCTCGTCATGGGCGGCTTGCAGCTCGGGCCGGAGCGGGGGCAGGGGATAGCGTCCGTTTCTCATGCCTTCATGCCCTCCTGGTCGGCGGCCGCCAGCGCGTCGGCTTCGGTCAATGCGTCCTCTACAAACGCGCCGTGCCGGCGGGCCTCGGCCTGGCTGGTTTCCAGGCCGCGCAGCGCCCGGTAAAGGGTTGCCCGATGCACGCCCAGCAGCTCGGCCGTTTCGGCTGCCGTGCGGCCTGCGCCCAGCAGCTCGCGGGCATGTTGGGGGAACCGCAGAATTCGGAAAAAATCGTACGCTAAGCTAACGGTGTTCTCGTGACAGCTCTTTGACTAGGCTTTCTAAGGCCATTCTGATAGCCCTGACTTCCTGAAAAGCCATGGCTAAAATTTGTGCGGCTAAAAGGGATAACCGATGGTAAAGTAAGTTATCCCTGTCGAGATACTGAAAAGCGTTATCCTTGTTTTTCCCAAAACTGTTTTGCCAGTTCGCTCAGAGCGCTAGTTAACTGAGCGACAGATTTCGCACTTTGCAAATTATTCTGCCCGGTCTGTACATTGGTATCAGCAGCATCGCGTATATTGATAATACTGCGGTTTATGTCTTCACTTACTGCTCCCTGCTGCTCGACCGCAGTCGCTATTTGCGCGTTCATGTCGGTAATTTCGTTAACGCGTTGGCCAATTCCATCAAGAGCTGTAGCTGCTTCCTCTGCGTGAGCTACACTCGTGTGCGCTTGCCGACTACTTTGCTCCATGACTGTAACAGCGGATTGCGCTCGCTCTTGTAGAGCGCTGATCATGCTTTGAATATCCGTTGTCGATTGCTGTGTGCGAGCAGCAAGACTGCGAACCTCATCGGCGACAACAGCAAAACCACGCCCCTGCTCACCAGCACGTGCGGCCTCAATTGCTGCGTTGAGTGCCAACAAATTCGTTTGCTCGGCGATCCCTCGTATAACGTCAAGAACTTTTGATATCTCGTTACTTTGACCTTCAAGCTCATGAATAACCTGAGCGGCTTGCCTAATTTCACCTTCAAGGGCAGTGATTGACTGGCTTGTGTAGGCTACCAGACGCTGGCCAGATGCCGTCTCAGTGTCTGCTCTTCCGGCCGCATCTGCAGCATGCTGTGCATTGCTCGCAACCTCTTGAATGCTTGCCACCATTTGGTTTACTGCCGTTGCTATTTGATCTGTCTCTGCCTGCTGCTCAACTGTAAGTACATTGCTTGACTCAATATCCTTTAGTAGGCCTCGGGTGTGTTCGCTAAGCCGATTTGATGCATCACCTATGCGACCTACTATGGCGCCTGTTTCAGCTTGCATCATTCGTAAAGCAAACTCTATTTGGCCAAACTCATCGGTGCGCCCAGTGTAGAGGGATTGACTTAATGGGTTATTGGAAATATTCCTGGCTCTTTCAACCAGTCTTCCAAGAGGAGAGAGAATAGCCAAAACACTAACAGAGCTTAAGCTTCCTGACATTAAAGTGGCTAACAATAAGCTGCTTATTGATGTATCAGTAAGCATGCCGGCAGCCATTGCGCTTGATATAATACTACCCCATATGAGCAAGAGTATTTTCACGGAAAAGCTAGCAGCCAATTTCGGCCTCGCGGCCTTCCCGCTTCTCAATTGAGCATATAATTTTTCCGCAGCCAAAACCTGCTCAGGTTCAGGCTTGGTCCTTACAGACTGGTATTCAACAATCGAACCATTCTTAGCTATTGGCGTTACATAAGCACTTACCCAATAGTGGTCGCCATTTTTACAGCGATTTTTTACTAGCCCCATCCATGAGCGGCCAGATTTTAATGTACTCCACATATGCTCAAATGCAGCAGGCGGCATATCTGGGTGTCTTACGATGTTGTGAGGCTGGCCTAATAGTTCTTCCTCAGTGAAACCACTGATTTTAATGAAGTCAGGATTAACGTACGTGATATGGCTTTGAGGGGAGGTAGTCGAAAGAATATTGGCATCTTTTGGGAGTTCTAAGTTTCGACCCGTCACTGGTAAATTCTGGCGCATAAGAACCTCAAGGGTTGGCTGTTTTATTTTATTGTTTTCGGCATTAAGCCCAATTTCTTGAGCGTTACGATAAAGCTAGCATGGAAACGATAGGTGCAAGCAAGTTAAGGGTTGCATCGCGCATGTCAATCTAGGCTATACCCTAACTGGATGTCAGGCAGAACCGCGCAGCTCCGTCAGAATAGAGTCTTCTTTCGCATTCTTTGACACATGCCCGCAAAGGTCATAGATTTCAGCCTGACAAAAGCAGGGCTTGAGGCGCAACGGAACAGAAAGTGCACTTAGCCCCCTTGCTCACCTTCAACGCGGAGTTGTTCTGATGACCTTTCTATGGGTTGGATTAGGGTTGGTAGTCGCCGGGCTGTGGTGGGGAACGGTTGTCTGGCGGCGGGAGCAGGCAGACCCTTGGATAAATCCACCAACTCCCGAGGCGCGGCGTTTGCTTCGAGCCGCGAGCCTGCATTTGCATTGCCACATTCTCGGCAGGCCTGCGGTAGACCAGGACGCGCCGTCGTTCGTTGGGGTAGATGCCCTCCAGGCACTTTATCTACGTGACGGGGTGATCTTTTTCGAGAAGGGGATCGCCACCTTGCCGGATGGAACCCAAGTCGAGCTGGGGGCACTCACTCATGAAGTGCTCGAAGTGCTTCGAGAAACCTACAGCGCCTTGGATGCCGCTTCAGCAGTGATCACTGACTATGCCACCACCTTCAATACTCCCGAAGAGTTAGAGAAGAGCGAGAATGAAATCCTGCGAAAGATCGCTGGCTACGGGAACATGTACCCGATGCAGAGCGCGATCGCTCGACTGGCATTGTTACTCAATCTCGATCCCGACAAGAACGATGTTGGGATTGGCGGCAAAGTGTTGTGGGAGCGCATCCGCCGTTGGCGTTGGCCCGAGCGCCATTTCTCGGCGGAGCAGTAGGCGTGCAGGGACATCGCATTGGCTACGTCCGGGTCAGCAGCTTCGACCAGAACCCGGAACGCCAGCTGGAGGAGACCGAGGTGAGCAAGGTGTTCACCGACAAGGCCTCGGGCAAGGACACTCAGCGCCCCCAGCTCGAAGCGCTGCTGAGCTTCGTCCGCGAAGGTGACACCGTGGTAGTGCACAGCATGGATCGCCTGGCGCGCAACCTCGATGACCTGCGCCGCCTTGTGCAGAAGCTGACCCAGCGCGGCGTGCGTATCGAATTCCTGAAAGAGGGCCTAGTCTTCACCGGCGAGGACTCGCCGATGGCCAACCTCATGCTGTCGGTGATGGGTGCCTTCGCCGAGTTCGAGCGCGCCCTGATCCGCGAGCGGCAGCGTGAGGGTATCGCCTTGGCCAAGCAGCGTGGCGCGTACCGAGGCCGCAAGAAAGCCCTGT
>NZ_CP026221.1:0-171236 GCF_002934425.1 Aeromonas sp. ASNIH4
GCGTTGCTGAACAGGTCGCGCAGCAAGGCCTCCAGGACTTCCAGTGCGTCGTCGTGCGCAGTCGCCTCCAGGCAGAGTGCGAAGGCCACCAGTGTCGCCATCCGCCGCGACGCCGGCAGCCGATTAATCGCGGTGACCTTGGCCGTGTTGGCGAAGCGGGCCAGGGCGGCGATACGGCTGGGAGGGATGTGCGCCGCCGCCGGCAAGGTGATGCCGATGCCGCGCACGTCATCGAGCCGGCGCAGTGCCCGAATCAACGCGGGGCCACTGACCATGACCGGGCCGGAGCGCAATTGATCCAGCCGGGAGCTGCGGTTGCCTTCGGCCACCGTCAGCAAGTCTTGCAGTTGCAATCGCTGTTCCTCAGTCACGCTGCGGCCCAGCGTAAACCAGAGGCGTTCTTCGACCCGACTGCGCAACTGGGCGATAAAGCGCTCTAGTTGAGACACACCAGGCAGGAGGACTTTCTGTGTGAACAGCCACGAGGTGGCTCGCTCAAACAGCACTCCCGGCCGGTCGGTGCCCGTCCAGCAGAGGGCATACAGCCAGCGGCTCAAGCGAAAGCCGATGCCCGGATCGGTGAAATGACGATAGCCAAAGCGGTTCTGAATATCGGTGGCATGTATCCAGCGGCGATGATCGCTATAGCGCTGGAGGCAGTCGGGGTCTGGAATCGCCAGTTGTCGGCAAAGCACCTGCAGGACTTCCACCGGCACGGCGGCGGGCTTGTCCGGCAGAACGCCAACGAAGCGGACGGTGGTCAGCAGAACGGCATAACCCAGACGGTTATGGTTACCCCGCAGCACCTGGATGGCTTCACGGTCTTCATCGCTCAGGTGGAAGTAACGTTCCAGCTCTTCACGGCTGGGCGAATCAACATAGCGGCCAAAACCGTCGCGTTGCTCTTGAGTCAGAAAACCGACCGGCATTGATCACAGCACCTCGACGCAGAACACGGCGGGCGTGACGATCCGCGTGCGTTCGATGTGCCCGCGTTGCAGCAGGCCGGCGCGGCGATCACCGGTTACCAGGTAGTCCGCATCGCCCGCCAAGGCCATGGCCAGCAAAAACGAGTCATCCGGATCATCGGCTTCGACCTCGATGGTCAGGCGCTCCAGTACCACAGCCCGTTGCAGGTTATTGATCATGGCGCCCACCTTGGCGGGCTGTAGGATGGCCTGAAGCTTGGGATAGCGGCTGGCTCGACGAATTTCATCGAGTTGCATCCGCGAGGTCACCACCTCGAAACGCGCCGCCCGCCAGGCACGGTAGATCGCATCGGGCGCGCCATGTGGCGAGATCAGGGCGCTGAACAGGATGTTGGTATCCAACACGACCCGCATCAGCGCTTACGTGCCCAGTCGAGCGCTTCGTCAACCGCGTTGGTCAATTCTGCCTCACTCAGATGGGCGTTAGCGGCCTTGGCCTGCTCAGCGCTCAGCTCCAGGATGTGTGCCCGTACCGCTTCTTCGATGAAGCGCGACAGGTCGCCCTTACGGCCGCCGCCCTGGCTGGCCAGAAACATCCGAAGCGACTGGTCGGTGTCGGCCGAGACGGCGACATTCCAGCGAATGGTATTCATAGCGTTCTCCGCTAATAGGTGTTTGTGTGTTTATACGCCAATCACAAAGGGCGATGCAATGGTTCGACAAAACGAAGGTTTTGCCGAACTCTATCGAGGAATGGCTCGGTTCGTTAAGCTCCCCGCGCTACGGTTCAAATAACTGGTACGCTTAATCAAAGTTCAACTATTACTAACGTAGTCGAGTAAACAGTACTTTTGATGAAGATCGGTTATGCGCGAGTGAGCACTCGGGATCAGAAAGCCGACCTACAAGTCGATGCCCTGAAACAGGCCGGGTGCGAACGCATCTACCAAGACATCGCCAGCGGCGCGAAAAGCGCCCGGCCGGAGTTGGACAAACTGCTGGCCAACGTGCGGCCGGGTGATGCCGTGGTGATCTGGAAGCTGGATCGCCTTGGGCGTTCCCTCAAGCACCTGGTCGAGTTGGTCGGCGAGCTGGCAGAGCGCAAGGTCGGCTTACAGAGCCTGAATGACCCCATCGACACCACCCACGCCCAAGGCCGCCTGGTGTTCAACCTGTTCGCCTCGCTGGCGGAGTTCGAGCGCGAGCTGATCCGCGAGCGGACTCAGGCGGGTCTGTCGGCCGCACGGGCGCGTGGCCGGATCGGTGGCCGTCCCAAGGGCCTGCCAGCCAAGGCTGAGGCCACCGCCATGGCGGCCGAAACCCTCTACCGCGAAGGTCGCCTGAGCGTCAGCGCGATCGGCGAGAAGCTGCACATCTCCAAGAGCACGCTGTACAGCTACCTGCGCCACCGTGGTGTCGAGATCGGCGCGTACCAGAAGAGCGCCAGGTCACGCGACCAGCAGCCTTCGGCCGCGTCGCCGGCAGAGCCGCCCGCCGCCGAGCGGGTGGCCACCGTCACCCTGCGCCTCGCGGTGGTGAATAACAGCAAGTTCGTGCGCGGCCGGAAGCGGGCCACGGAGAACATTGAGCGCTACTGCCTGGAGCCCTATGGCATGAAGCGGCTGGATGCCGGCCACTATGAGTTGACCATTCCGTATCGGAGCGACGATGAGCTGGACAAGAGCGTGCATGACCTGCTGACCGAGATCAGCCAGGAGGCCGACATGCGCAACTGTTTTGTCGAGATGGGCGCCTGGGAAGAAGACACCGAAAAGCGTTGGTAGGGCTTACGTTGGTTTTTGGTTCCATTGCTCCCCAAACCCCAACTGTGTTTGAAGCGGTAACTTTCATTGCCGGTTTCCAGGATGTGGCAGTGGTGGGTTAGTCGGTCCAACAACGCTGTTGTCATCTTTTCATCGCCAAACACTCGGCTCCATTCCGAGAAGCTCAAGTTGGTGGTCAGTATCACGCTGGTTTTTTCGTACAGCTTTGAGAGCAGGTGAAACAGCAGTGCCCCACCGGTTTGGCTAAAAGGCAAATATCCCAGCTCATCCAGAATCACCAAATCGGCATACAACAGACGGTTTGCGATTTGTCCCTGACGCCCAGATGATTTCTCTTGCTCCAGTGCATTGACCAAATCCACGGTGGAGAAGAAACGCACCCGTCGGTTCAAGTGCATCACTGCTTGTGTACCAATGGCTGTGGCCAGGTGAGTCTTGCCTGTGCCTGGCCCACCAATCAGCACCACGTTCTGGGCTTGTTCCATGAAGTCGCACCGGTGCAATTGTTTGACCGTGGCCTCATTAACCAGGCTTTGACTGAAGTCAAAGCCCACCAAGTCCCGATACACGGGGAACTTGGCCACCCGCAATTGATAGTTCACCGAACGTACTTCACGCTCTGCCACTTCAGCTTTAATCAAGCTGTCCAGCATGGGCAAGGCTTGATTAAATGCTGGTGAATTCTGATTGCCCAACTCCTCAATGGCGTGTGCCATGCCAAAGAGTTTCAAGGATTTGAGGATTCTCACATGGCCTTCATGCTGCATCATGGGCTCTCCTTAAACTGTCATAGCGGTTCACGTTGGCCTGTGGTTCCAATGTCAGCCTTAACCCCTTGGGAATTGGAATCGGTTTGGGTGGAGGTTCTTCGGTCAAACGTCCCAACAGATTAAGCACATGCTCCTTCGATGGCTTGCCACACTCCAATGCCAATTCCACAGCACTGAGTACCGCACCTTCATCGTGGTGCAATACAAGGGCCAGAATTTCCACCATGTCACGGTCACCGCCGGGGCGTTGCAGCAAGATGGATTGAAGCTTCTTGAACGCGGGTGGCAATTCAGCAAATGGCGCACCATTGCGCAACGCCCCAGGTTTCTTCTGAAGCACAGACAAGTAATGGTGCCAGTCGTATTGTGTGTGGCCACGCCGAGCGTGGCCACTGCCAAACAATCTTGGATGCTCGGCAATGTGTTGGCCTTCGGCAGCCATCACCAGCTTGTCTGCATAAATCCGAAGGCTGATGGCCCTGTTGGCGTAACTGGCAGGAACGCTGTAGCGATTGCCCTCGTGGTGAACAAGGCAGGTTGAAGTGACTCGCTTGGTTTGCTCCACGAATGCATCAAAGGCATTGGGTAGCGCCATCAACTCGCCTTGTTCATCGGCAAAGGCCTCTTGCACGGTTTGGTCCAATTCGGGGTGGCGCAGCTCAGACCACAGCGCTTTGCAGCGATGCTCAAGCCACACATTCAAATCAGCAAGGCTTTGAAAGTCTGGTGCCCCTTGCCACAGGCGTTGGCGGGAATCCTGCACGTTCTTCTCAATCTGGCCTTTCTCCCAACCCGATGCTGGATTACAGAACTGCGCATCAAACAGGTAGTGGCTGACCATGGCAGTGAACCGCTGATTGACCCTGCGCTCTTTGCCACGCCCCACCGAATCCACAGCGGTCTTCATGTTGTCGTAGATGCCGCGCTTGGGAATGCCACCGAAGATTTGAAAGGCATGCCAGTGGGCATCAAACAGCATTTCATGTTTTTGCTGGTAGTAAGCCCGAAGCACAAAGGCCCGGCTGTGGGCCAACTTAAACTGGGCAATCTGAAGTTTGACCTGTTTGCCCGCTATGCGGGCAAAGTCCTCACTCCAATCGAATTGGAAGGCTTCGCCACAAGCAAAGCGCAAGGGGATGAAACAACCCTTGCCCGAGGTTTGCGCCTTGAACTGTTCGGAATCTTTCCACTGTCGGGCAAAGGCACACACTCGGTCATAAGACCCGGTAAAGCCCAAAGCGACCAAATCCCGGTACATGCTGCGCAGGTTTCTGCGCAGCTTCTTTGTCTTTTTGTGCTCGGTGGAGAGCCACTGCCTTAACTTGGGCTCAAAAGGACTTAACTTGCCAACGCTGTCTCGCGCTGGGTACTGCGGTTCAACCACCTTGCTTTGCAAATACTTGCGAACGGTGTTCCTGGACAGGCCGCTTCGTCGGGCTATTTCCCGAATCGACGCACCATCGCGAAAATGCCAGCGTCGAATTGCGCTCAATATCGCCACGTTTATCACTCCTTGATTTCTCCCGCCATATCCAGACGGGAAACAGTGTCATACGTGGGTCAAATTTCGACGCAAATCTTTACCCTAAGTTGGGGTGCGGACAAAATCTTGGACTACTTTAGGAGTAGTTCATGTATTCGTATGAAGATCGCCTTCGAGCCGTGAGGTTGTACCTGAAGCTTGGGCGCCGGATGAGCGCCACACTACGGCAGCTGGGATACCCCACCAAGAACTCGCTGAAGGCCTGGTTGGCAGAATTCGAACGGAATCAGGATCTTCGCCGAGGCTATCAACGGATAAAACGGCAGTACACCGATGAGCAAAAGCAACGGGCAGTAGATCACTATATCGAACAAGGCTACTGCCTGAGTCACACAATCCGAAGCCTGGGCTACCCAAGCCGCGAGGCCTTGCGTGCCTGGATCCGTGATTTACGCCCTGAATTCGCTAGGACGGTCGTCGGCAGCAGCGCTCCCACAGTCGCCCGCTCTCGCCTCGAGAAGCAGCAAGCCGTCATTGCACTGAACCTGCGCGTAGGTTCGGCAAAGGATGTGGCCGACACTGTCGGTGTATCGCGACCAACGTTGTATAACTGGCAGCATCGATTACTTGGCAAAGTGCCCCTAAAACCCATGACAAAGAAGAAAGGTGACACCTCGCTCGAGCAGCGGCATGAGGCACTACTCAGGGAACTGGCCGAACTGGAGAGCCAGAACCAGCGGCTTCGCATGGAGAATGCAATTCTGGAGAAGGCGAGTGAATTGATAAAAAAAGACATGGGCATCAACCCCCTCGAACTGACAAGCCGAGAAAAAACGAAGGTGGTTGATGCCCTCAGAGTCACGTTTCCATTAGCCAATCTGTTGTGCGGCCTGAAGCTGGCGCGCAGCACATACTTCTATCAACGCCTGCGGCAGACGCGGCCCGACAAGTACACGCAGGTGCGTGAGGTCATTCGGACTATCTTCGAGGACAACTACCGCTGCTATGGCTATCGACGCATTGATAGTGCCTTGCGCCTTGGTGGCATGCGTGTGTCCGAGAAGGTCGTGCGTCGCTTGATGGCGCAAGAGCGTCTGGTCGTGAGAACACCGCGCCGCCGGCGCTTCTCGGCGTATGCTGGCGACCCGACACCAGCGGTCCCGAATCTGCTGAATCGCGACTTTCACGCGTCGGCGCCGAATACGAAATGGTTGACCGATCTGACGGAAATACACATTCCGGCAGGGAAGGTCTACGTCTCGCCGATCGTCGATTGCTTCGATGGGCTGGTGGTGGCCTGGAATATCGGCACCAGCCCGGATGCGAACCTGGTCAATACCATGCTGGATCACGCGGTACGGACACTGCGACCCGGTGAGCATCCGGTTATCCATTCGGACAGGGGCTCGCATTATCGCTGGCCTGCGTGGATCCGCCGCACTGAAAATGCCCAATTAACGCGGTCGATGTCCAAAAAGGGCTGCTCGCCAGACAATGCTGCATGCGAGGGCTTTTTCGGACGATTGAAGACCGAACTAATCTACCCGAGGAATTGGCAGCACGTGACGCTGAAAGACCTCATGACGCGAATCGATGCCTATATCCACTGGTACAACGAGCGCCGCATCAAAGTGTCGCTTGGCGGGCGTAGTCCCATCGAGTATCGTCATGCGGTCGGATTGATGTCCGTATAAACCGTCCAAGAAATCGTCCGCACCCCCAGTGGGTCAATTTTAGATGCAACTCAACAGGCCATGCTGAGTGTGCGATGGTTGATCGCTTCCTCGCCGCTCTCCACGGCGACGATGGCCGCCGCCATCAGCAAGTGCGCCAGTTCCCCTATGGTGCCCTCGCTGCGTGTGAGCAGGTAGCGAGCCATGTCCAGCGTGGCAATTGGGGAAGGCCGGCGCAGCGGGAGCGAAGCGGCGAAGCTGGCCAGCAGTGAGCAGCAATCGTCGTTGGCCTCCCATACCGGCAGCATCATCGGCTCGAAGCGATTTTCCAACTGGTCATCGGAGCGGATGGCTAGGTAGGCGTCGCGCGTGCCTACCCCAACCAACGGGATGCGCAGTTCGTTGCCGAGGAAGCGCAGCAGGTTGAGGAATTCCCGGCGGTTGACGCTGTTGCCGGCCAGCACGTTGTGCAGCTCGTCGATCACCAGCATGCGCACGCCGACCTTGCGCAGCAGTGCCAGAGCCAGTTGCTCCATTTCCGGCAACCGTGGGCGTGGGCGCAGCGGCGCGCCCATCGCGGCGAGCAGCGCGACGTAGAAGCGGATCACGGACGGCTCGGACGGCATCTGCACGACCAACACCGGGATGTGCTCCTGGTCGGCGTCGGAGCTGGCCGGGTGGGTGCGGCGGAACTTCTCGACGATCATCGACTTGCCATTGTTGGTCGGGCCAACCAGCAGCAGGTTGGGCATGCGTTGCTTGTTTGGCCACGCATAAAGGGCTTCCAGCCGGTTCAGCGCCTCGACTGCGCGCGGATAGCCGATCCAGCGGTCGGCGCGAAGGCGCTGGATGCGCTCGTCCGCCGGAAGACGGGCCAAGCCCTGGGCCGCCGGCAGCAGGTGGGACAGGTCGATGATGGGATATTCGTCCACGGCTACCACTCCTCAATCTGGTCGAACGGTTTGGCGGGTGGCAAGTTGTCTGCCTGCGGGTCGGCAATATCCGTATCCGGCGGAACGGGCTTGTCCGGCCGAGCTGATGTCTTGAGGTGCTGGCGGCGATCCGCGTCACGCCGCGCCTTGCGTGTGGCCTTCTGCGCGCTGGTCACAATCTCACGCATCTGGCCGATCATGCGGAACAGCGCCGACTCATCCACCTGTTCGCGCCCTTGCTGCCGCAGTTTCGCCAGCGCCTGCCGTTGTTCCCAGAGGGTGACAGCCGGATGCGACAAGGTACGGTAGGGAATTTCCAGGTAATGCTGTCCCTCCGGTTCCAGGACCCAGATACGGCTGATGTCGCGCGGATCGCGCCGGATCAGAAAGGACGGCCAGCGTTCACGCCGCGCAATCCACGGCTTGAGCGCATCGGCGGGCACTGTTGCAAAGTTAGCGATGAGGCAGCCTTTTGTCTTATTCAAAGGCCTTACATTTCAAAAACTCTGCTTACCAGGCGCATTTCGCCCAGGGGATCACCATAATAAAATGCTGAGGCCTGGCCTTTGCGTAGTGCACGCATCACCTCAATACCTTTGATGGTGGCGTAAGCCGTCTTCATGGATTTAAATCCCAGCGTGGCGCCGATTATCCGTTTCAGTTTGCCATGATCGCATTCAATCACGTTGTTCCGGTACTTAATCTGTCGGTGTTCAACGTCAGACGGGCACCGGCCTTCGCGTTTGAGCAGAGCAAGCGCGCGACCATAGGCGGGCGCTTTATCCGTGTTGATGAATCGCGGGATCTGCCACTTCTTCACGTTGTTGAGGATTTTACCCAGAAACCGGTATGCAGCTTTGCTGTTACGACGGGAGGAGAGATAAAAATCGACAGTGCGGCCCCGGCTGTCGACGGCCCGGTACAGATACGCCCAGCGGCCATTGACCTTCACGTAGGTTTCATCCATGTGCCACGGGCAAAGATCGGAAGGGTTACGCCAGTACCAGCGCAGCCGTTTTTCCATTTCAGGCGCATAACGCTGAACCCAGCGGTAAATCGTGGAGTGATCGACATTCACTCCGCGTTCAGCCAGCATCTCCTGCAGCTCACGGTAACTGATGCCGTATTTGCAGTACCAGCGTACGGCCCACAGAATGATGTCACGCTGAAAATGCCGGCCTTTGAATGGGTTCATGTGCAGCTCCATCAGCAAAAGGGGATGATAAGTTTATCACCACCGACTATTTGCAACAGTGCCCATCGGCGTAGTAGTGGATGTGGTCGATGACAAAGCCGGTGCGGGTCAGCGTGCGCCGGAGGATCGGCAGAAAATCGACCAGGAACGAAGTAGCGCGTGTGACGACGGCCGGTACGCCGACACGCGCCACGGCCTCGGCCCAGCGCGCGGCCGGCGGTTGGAGCAGGCCGTTGTGCACCGAACCGTGGTAGGTGCCGACCGCCAATGTGAGCCAGCGCTCTAGCTCGCGCAGCGTCAGGGCGGCCTTGTTTTCGGAATCGTAGTCGCCGCGCTGGTCAGGGTTGGAGAAGGTCGTTCCCGGCAGTTCGTCGTGAATCATCTGCATCGCCGTGCCGATGATCCGTTCCACGATGCCGCCATAGTGCGGCTGTCCCAGCGGGCGATAGTCCAGCCGGATGCCATGCTGCTCGCAACCCCGGCGCAGGGCCTCGCTCTTGAACTCGGCCGCGTTGTCTAGGTAGAGCAGCAAGGGCTTGCCGCTCATCTGCCAATCCATTTCCACGTTCAGTCCTTCCAGCCAAGGGCGCTTGTCGCAGGCGACATGCACGAGGCACAGGCCAACCGAAACGGCAGACGGCGCTTCCAGCGTGACGACCATGCCGAGCACGCAGCGGGTGAACACGTCGATGGCGAGGGTCAGGTACGGGCGGCCAATAGGTTGCCGGTCGCGGTCATCGACCACGATCAGGTCGATGACCGTATGGTCTATCTGCACCTGCTCCAGCGGCGCGGTCACGGCAGGAGGCTCGCCGCCCACACCTTGTAGGTCACGAGCGGCATCCTGGCCTTCCCGCCGGCGGATGACCTTGCGCGGGTCAAGGCTAGCGATCCGTAAGGCCACGGTATTGCGCGCCGGCACTCGCAGTTTTTGAGCCTTGCACACCTGAGTGACTTCGCGGTGAAAGGCCGCTAGGCTGCGCTTCTGCTTGGTCAGGAACCGCTTTTGCAGTAGCTCGTGGATGACGCGCTCGACCGGTTCCGGCAAGCGCCCCTTACCTTTACCTCCACCGGACTGGCCGGGCACCAGATCCGTCACGAGGCCGCTGCCTTGCCGGGCACGCCGGATCAGAACGTATACCTGGCGCCGAGACAAGCCCAGCGCCTGAGCCGCCATATCGGCCGCTTCGTGCCCGACCGTCTCCGACTGCGCCAACGGACTGATGATCTCCGCACGACGGCGCGCACGCTCCCAAGCCTCATCAGGCAGAGTGGCCACGCCTTGTTCTGGAATCCGTGGGGTGTCCGTCGCCATGCTCACCTCGCTTTGGTGCACACGAGTATTGAGCATAGTCGAGATTGGTGCAGATCACTTCTGATATTGAACTGTCAGGAGCTGGCTGCACAACAGCCATTACGCCCAATCAACTGGTGCAGTCGTCTTCTGAAAATGACAGCTTTCTTGCGGCCCCGGTACGCGCCACGCTGCTTGGCCAAGGCGATGCCCTCACGCTGCCGCTCGCGGATCAGGGCGCGCTCGAACTCAGCGAAGGCCCCCATCACCGACAGCATCAGGTTGGCCATCGGCGAGTCCTCGCCAGTGAACACCAGGCCCTCCTTCAGGAACTCGATGCGCACGCCGCGCTGAGTCAGCTTCTGTACCAAGCGACGCAGGTCATCGAGGTTGCGGGCCAGCCGATCCATGCTGTGCACCACCACTGTATCGCCTTCGCGGACGAAGCTCAGCAGCGCTTCGAGCTGGGGGCGCTGGGTGTCCTTGCCCGATGCCTTGTCGGTGAACACCTTGCTCACCTGGGTTTGTTCCAGCTGGCGTTCCGGGTTCTGGTCAAAGCTGCTGACCCGGACGTAGCCGATGCGGTGCCCCTGCACGATGTCTCCTTGGTTGAAGGCGGCTTAAGTGCACTTTCTGTTCCGTTGTGCCTCAAAGCCCATTTCTGTCAGGCTGAAATCTATAACCTTCGCGGGCATGTGTCAAAAAATGGGAAAGCAGACTCTATTCTGACGAAGCGGCGCGGCCCTGCCTGACATCAAGTTAGGGTATAGCCTAGATTGACATGCGCGATGCAACCCTTAACTTGCTTGCACCTATCGTTTCCATGCTAGCTTTATCGTAACGCTCAAGAAATTGGGCTTAATGCCGAAAACAATAAAATAAAACAGCCAACCCTTGAGGTTCTTATGCGCCAGAATTTACCAGTGACGGGTCGAAACTTAGAACTCCCAAAAGATGCCAATATTCTTTCGACTACCTCCCCTCAAAGCCATATCACGTACGTTAATCCTGACTTCATTAAAATCAGTGGTTTCACTGAGGAAGAACTATTAGGCCAGCCTCACAACATCGTAAGACACCCAGATATGCCGCCTGCTGCATTTGAGCATATGTGGAGTACATTAAAATCTGGCCGCTCATGGATGGGGCTAGTAAAAAATCGCTGTAAAAATGGCGACCACTATTGGGTAAGTGCTTATGTAACGCCAATAGCTAAGAATGGTTCGATTGTTGAATACCAGTCTGTAAGGACCAAGCCTGAACCTGAGCAGGTTTTGGCTGCGGAAAAATTATATGCTCAATTGAGAAGCGGGAAGGCCGCGAGGCCGAAATTGGCTGCTAGCTTTTCCGTGAAAATACTCTTGCTCATATGGGGTAGTATTATATCAAGCGCAATGGCTGCCGGCATGCTTACTGATACATCAATAAGCAGCTTATTGTTAGCCACTTTAATGTCAGGAAGCTTAAGCTCTGTTAGTGTTTTGGCTATTCTCTCTCCTCTTGGAAGACTGGTTGAAAGAGCCAGGAATATTTCCAATAACCCATTAAGTCAATCCCTCTACACTGGGCGCACCGATGAGTTTGGCCAAATAGAGTTTGCTTTACGAATGATGCAAGCTGAAACAGGCGCCATAGTAGGTCGCATAGGTGATGCATCAAATCGGCTTAGCGAACACACCCGAGGCCTACTAAAGGATATTGAGTCAAGCAATGTACTTACAGTTGAGCAGCAGGCAGAGACAGATCAAATAGCAACGGCAGTAAACCAAATGGTGGCAAGCATTCAAGAGGTTGCGAGCAATGCACAGCATGCTGCAGATGCGGCCGGAAGAGCAGACACTGAGACGGCATCTGGCCAGCGTCTGGTAGCCCACACAAGCCAGTCAATCACTGCCCTTGAAGGTGAAATTAGGCAAGCCACTCAGGTTATTCATGAGCTTGAAGGTCAAAGTAACGAGATATCAAAAGTTCTTGACGTTATACGAGGGATCGCCGAGCAAACGAATTTGTTGGCACTCAACGCAGCAATTGAGGCCGCGCGTGCTGGTGAGCAGGGGCGTGGTTTTGCTGTTGTCGCCGATGAGGTTCGCAGTCTTGCTGCTCGCACACAGCAATCGACAACGGATATTCAAAGCATGATCAGCGCTCTACAAGAGCGAGCGCAATCCGCTGTTACAGTCATGGAGCAAAGTAGTCGGCAAGCGCACACGAGTGTAGCTCACGCAGAGGAAGCAGCTACAGCTCTTGATGGAATTGGCCAACGCGTTAACGAAATTACCGACATGAACGCGCAAATAGCGACTGCGGTCGAGCAGCAGGGAGCAGTAAGTGAAGACATAAACCGCAGTATTATCAATATACGCGATGCTGCTGATACCAATGTACAGACCGGGCAGAATAATTTGCAAAGTGCGAAATCTGTCGCTCAGTTAACTAGCGCTCTGAGCGAACTGGCAAAACAGTTTTGGGAAAAACGAGGATAACGCTTTTCAGTATCTCGACAGGGATAACTTACTTTACCATCGGTTATCCCTTTTAGCCGCACAAATTTTAGCCATGGCTTTTCAGGAAGTCAGGGCTATCAGAATGGCCTTAGAAAGCCTAGTCAAAGAGCTGTCACGAGAACACCGTTAGCTTAGCGTACGATTTTTTCCGAATTCTGCGGTTCCCCCGAGTGGAACCATTGGCTTCAGGGACAGAATATGTAGTGTTGCCCATGGACCCGTCTCAATCGAAGATGGTAGCGGCTCTCTATAAAATGCCAATCGCACCACAAGTTCGATTTGGAGCAAATCAGGTCCAGCGTTTGATCGGTGCGGTGCGTACTAAGGTCCTTGAATGGGCACTCGATCTGGATGAGTTGGGGATCCAAGGTGAAGGGATGAGCTTTACCACCCAGGAGCAGAAGCAGGCGGAATCGGTGACCAATATTTTCATTGGGGGGGATGTCATCGGAGGTCAAATGATGTTGGGCTCGCCCGGCGGCCAACAACAGCAGACGGTGACAGGCGAGCAGAAGTCCGAGGCGCTGGCGGCTTTGTTGCCGTGGCTGCAGCAGGTGATCGCGCAAGGGCAACTGCAGGGAGAGGCGTGTGCAGAGCTGCAGGCCGATCTGGACACCCTCAAGGCCCAGGCCGCCTCCCCTAACCCAAAATGGTCAGTGATTGGCGCCGTGGTCGGCAGTGTGCGGACGATCCTGGAGAGCGCCGGCGGAGGGATACTGGTGGCGCAGGCACAGCGGTGGATGGCAACCTTGAGGGGTGGCTAATTCGATCAGGGAACTCTGCACATTTGTAGGGTGTCAGTGCCCCCCATACATTGCTGCTTTGCCTTGCTTAGGTAATCAGGTCGCCAGCCGCAACCTGAGTTGATGCTGTTGCTCCCATTCATGATATTCGGTATCCTGCGGTTGTCCTCGGTGCCCACGTGGGGACAGGCCGTCCGGCCAGGCACCAACTTCAACTCTCCCTGCACTCTGCAGGTACCCCCACCTGTGATCTATCACCCAAGCCCTCGTTGGCTGATTCTGCATGTCCGTTCACCGGTATTTCTCCGGCGTCAGCGCACATGCAGAAACAGCCCAAGGCTGTCTTATGGCACTCGGTCCGCAATGTGCCACTCGTGACCAACACCAACCCGGGCGTAAAGCCCAGATGCAACGAGGTCCAATTCATGAACCAAGCAATCGATGATGTGCTACTCGCTCATGCGATGGCTCAAGTATTCCCACATATTGATAAACAACAGTGGCTATCTGCGTACCAGGATCTTCTGAATTCTGTCAAATCAGGCGATTCCCTATGTAGCTATGTGCCCAGCGAAACCTATGAAAACCTCGCTCTTCCAGAGCTTCTAAGGGTCGTTGAGAGTATCGCATCGTCCATGCGGGGCGCAGTAATCGAGGTCATTGATCTAAGAGTCGGAAAGTCTCAGATACCGGCAGTGACTGCCGGCCCTGTCTGTCATGTGCTGGAAATCAGCATGCCTGAAACCGTCGGAGATTATGACTGCGCATATGACGTCCCGGAGTGGGAATGGGTGCGTGAGCACGCCTCCTTCTCTCATAAGGGCAACCATCACCATGACAACCCAACTTATGAGTTTCTTTTTAATATGGCGAACTACGACGCCCTCGATGAAGGAGCAATCCCAGAACGATTGTGGCCGGTGTTCAGAGATGCCAGCAAAATCGGAGCTGGATATGTTCTTTTCCATAACGAATAGGTCGTCAATCTGATTTTTTGGACTGCTATACCCCTATTCACTTCAACCAGGCCAACGGCCTTTCGCCTCAACATTCGTGTTGAAGGTTTAACCAGCCCTCTGGGCTTTTGGAATACAAATGCACAACTCATTGCAAGATACCGCTACTACCACCGTAGCTACTAAACCGATGTTCGATAGCACCATGGGTTATCTGCTGGCAAACACCTGGCAAATGCACTTACGTGATCGTAAGGCCTCTCCGGACGAACACGATGGGGTAATGGATGCTCTGGTTACCGCCTGTGGCAAAACCTCTGCCTGGATTGCTGAGCTAGTTGATTACTCCCGGCTTGCAAGCATCTTCGACTACGATCATGCTGACAAGAAAGATGGGGATTGCCTGGCTCGAGTGATTCTCGAGTCTGTACTGAAAATGGAGTCGGACCAGCTTCTTCACGAAGCGGTACTGAACTGGCTCAGTGCGCAAGGTTTACCTCTCACTAGATGAGGTCTGTTGAACAGTGAATGCAGCACATAGACTGACATTCAAGAAATAGCCCCGCACAGCGGCAATGCTGTTCACTTAAGAGAATTTGAGTTCCAGTCTACGTAGTATCAGGACAAAAAATCGAGGGAGGCATGATGCCTCCCTCTTTCTATTGCAAGCCCCGCTGGATAAAGGCTGGAGGAAGATCGACTGGACACAGCCTTGCCCCCTCAACTCAAATCCAATTTATGAATAATCAGTCAAAAAAGTGCTTATCTGAACAGCATTGCCGCACAGCGGGGCTTTTTTATGCCCTGCTTTGTGGCCATCGCGCCATAGGTGTGAGGTATCTCCGGGGGAGAGCTTATTGTGATAGGTGGTCACATTTAAAATCTCAACCAACATTCCTATTTCGATAACTGATACAAGACGCCTAGCTGCTGAACCAATGCGATCCTCATAAACTCCGAAGCCTAAGTAAGGATCTCTATTTTCTCTCTTTCTCTTCACTCTCTCACCCTTTCTCTTCGCGCGAGCGCGGTCTCGCAGAAGTAGCGGAACCGGGTCTAGCCGAGCACTCGGGGCGTCGTTAGAGCAAAGTAGCCCAGGAGTTGAGCACAGCCCGAAGGGCTGTGTTCTGATTGAAGATCATCCTATAGGAATGTTGGTTGAGAAATCACTCTCCACTGGTCATAATAGCACCAGTTTGAGCCCCTCGATGGAGTGCCCCATGAATAAGTACGAACTAGCTGCACAGCTCCGCACTCTGGAGCAGCGTCAACACCAGCTGTTGGCCATGCTGCGCGACTTCATTGACGACAGCGAGTTCATCCAAGGAAGCACCTTTGCCCTCCCCCCGCATGACCCGAAGCAGGATACCCGCCACGACACTCCCTCTATAACGGTGACTCCGGCTCACGGACTCGAAGCTCTGTATGCTGCTCACCATGCTTGGGGCCATCTGTACGCGGACGCTGGTGAAAACACTCGCCTGGTGTACCGCTTGCCGGGAGCGATTCAGATTCACTCCAGGCACAACGAGGAGCTCGCCGGTATAATCGATGCCATTAATGCAGACCGAAAAACCTTCCGAGACCTAGTAACAAACTCAGGCACAATAATTGGGGGACCCAATACTCGGTGGGAGTTTCTGCATAGCAAAGGCATGTTCGAGGGGCTGATCACTTTGCAGTTTTACCGACAAATCACCGTCGCCTGCGACACAGCCCGATCAATTTCGTTCTGTTGGGCTCATAAAAACACTATGCAGAGAATGACCAAACAACAGATCATCGGTACGCTTAGAGCATCACAGGACTCCCCCCCTCGCCATGTAATCGATCCAACTGGTTGGGTCGCACAGCTAGAGGATGAAATTGTGCTGCTATCCGCACTCTCCGATGATGCTCGTCTTGTCATCCGGCGCCCCAATCCAGTCCATCCGCAAGCCTGGCTGGTGGAAGGAGATAGCCGTCGTATGCAAGTAGCATCGACCCCGGTTCTCATTCTCGGAGCTCAGAAGGTGAAGATCGGTCTTCTAAAGAACTACGACGTCACCCAAAAACGCCCACCGCGGCAAACAAAAAAAACCGCCAATGAGCCGCTTATCTCGCGCCTCTGGCTTTACCAGGAGCAGTAGTAAATCATGAGCATCGCATTTGGCCCTCTACGCGGCTTTGTCGTCGGTACAGTGATCAATGATACGGGCCCCATCGGCACTATCGCAGACATCTCCGGCGTCGATTACTTCATCACCCCTCAAAACTGGCTAGGTGAGGCTCCTCCTGAAGTCGGCATGATTGTAGAATTCAACGCTCGCGCCGTACAAAAAGGTTTTCTGGCAGTCAACATCAAACCAATAAATGCCTCCACCTTATGCACCCCGGGTATGAGTGCCACTAAATTGGAGATGATCGAGGCCGACCGGAGAGCAGAACGAGCACGGCAGCACATCACAAGGCTACGCCAGCTTGTCTTCGATATGGGTTACTCACCAGAGAAAGCGATCCTGGAGGTTTTCGACATCACCCCTCCAACAGGCATCGTCATTCCAGATGGGCCCAGCGACCGTGATCTGCAGTTTATGGAGCTGCTGACCCACAATCGCTCACCCAAAGACAAGCATGAAACCAGCCGCAGACTGTGCCAGGCATTTTGCCTCAGCTTCAGCGCCTTGATTGGTTTTATGCGCGGCAGTATCACTTATCGCGTCGCGCTAGAGCGGGCAGAGCGTGATAGGCAAGAACGCTCCCGCCGTCACTCACCAAACAGTGAACAGGGCCATCCCATTTCCCAGGAAGGGCAACACGAACCCGGGATGCTCAAGAAATTGGTCACGAACATCATGGGCAATAAATAACAGCCGTTGCATGACGGCCGCTTATAGGATAATTTTACCGAAGTGCTCATTCTCCTTCGGTTTACCCGCATAGCACACGCAGAAATGCATCGGAGTCACCCCAATCACAAAACGCAGCCCTGGCTGCGTTTTGTCGTTCTCAGACTGTCATGTTTGGCCTGAGCGCCCTCATATGCGCACAGCCCAAACCACTCTCTCCCGAGAGTGTGCTGACAGGCGATGGCATAACCAGCCTGTACCGCTAACCGCGGCTGCCAACCTCCAACCCGCCCATCTGGGCCACCTCAACCAGGCCTTTCTGGCCAAGGATCTCATTATGTGGATCAACATTGTTTTAGCACTTGAAGTCGTCGGCTTAGCCTTTGCGATTCGTTTCTGGTTTATGTGCCGGGAGGATGCGGCCGCATTTGAACGTTCACGCCTCCTGCGAATTAAGGCCCGAAGTTAAAAAACAAAAAACCACGCCTATTGGCGTAATGCCAGTCAGTTAAGCCTGACTGGCATTGTTTTTACTAGGTTTTCTCGTCGCATACTTCTGTGGTTTGGCTTTGATGCACCTTGGGTAACTTCGTTCTCGGCGGGCGGGTAACTTGAACTGCTCTGCCTGTTTGTCCAACTCAGCGACACGCCCTGGAACCATGCCCGGTGACACAAACGGCAGGCAACTGAGTTCATGCAGCAGATACACCGATGCCATGTGAAAGCTCAACTGGCTGGCCGTATAGCCCTTTAAGCTCGCCGCCATCCTAACCATCTGATATCTCAGTAGGTTATAGGCCAATACCAAGCCCCATAGCTCCTGCCTTACTCCATCGGGTTTCTTGCTGCGCAGCGTCAGCCGGTGCTGTTGCAGGCTATGTTTCATCTCCCGATAGCCCAGCTCGATTTCCCAGCGATTCTGGTATAGCTCCATCAACTCGCTGGCCGGGAAGCGCAGCGGGTCGGTGAGCGAGGTCAGCACCTGCCGCTCCTTGCCGTTTACCGTCCGGGTCAGCAGCCGGGCTTCGAACTGCTCCGGCAACTCGCTCCACTTCTTCTTGGCCTGCGGACTGGCTCTGAGGCGTACCAGCACATCCTGCCGCCCCAGCTTGCGGATGACCTCGTATTGAGCCCCCTTTTTCAGCGGAATAAGCCAGTGACGCGCTACGCCCTGGCGTTGCCAGGCATGGAGTAACCCCAGTGAGTAGAAGCCCTTATCGAACAGGGTCAGGCTATTATCGGGTGTTTTTTCAATCAGTTGCTCTGCCAACACCATCTCGTTTACCGCACAGGAGTCCATCACTGTCTGGGTCAGCAGATGACTGGTCAGCTCCATCTGACACAACATGCGGACCTGGGGATATTGCGTCTCCCCCTGGACGGTTTTCGACTTGGCAAAGGCGCCGGCATTGTCCGGAGTATCGGGCGTGCGCCAGACCACCCCGTCCACGGCCAGCAGCTGCAAGCCGGCCCAGGTGGGGTGCTGACACTGCTGATGCCAGAGTGTGGCGGTCTGCTGGAACACCTGTCGAACGGCTTGGTCAGCCAGTTTTTGGCGCGCCTGGATGAAGGCGCTGGGGACGACAAACGGCCGGTCGCCGGGTAACAGGATATCGAGCTGGTTGGCCAGCTGGGCCATAGGGACATGACGAAACAAGGACATCCCGATAATGGCCCATAGCACCCGCTCCATGGGCATGCGCCGTCGGCGCAAGGAGACGGAGCCCGTCTCGGCCAAGCAAGCCTGCACCAGTTCAGGTGACAGCAGGTCAGACAGGGACTCAAACTTTCCGGGAGGACAGGCGTGAATGAAGTCGAGAGCTTGGTCGATACGCATAAAAAAATCCGAAACCCAACAAGGAGTTTCGGATTCTTACACAGCCTGAGGATCGGTCAATGGATCCTTAACTGATCGGCATTACGCCTATTGGCGTGGTTTTTTTTTGGTTCATCGCGGCTTTCCGGGGAAGGCCGCCTTGATTTTCAGAAAAAAGTATTCTGAGTCCCTAAATCCATATGCCATACGCTTTATCACTTTGATCTTGTTGTTCACCCCTTCCAGCACACTCGTGTGCATCGGGTAGTTTGCACTCGCCAGGATCCCCCGCATATATTTCGATAAATTTCGACCAAATCGTTGCAGCGGCGCTAGCCCGCTTTCCTTCACCTGCCGCATCCAGCTCCGCCATCGTCGCCATCCTTCCCACACGCTCGGCGCATACCAGATGCCCTTCAACCCCTCTTTCAGCACGTACACCATCGCCAGCGGTTGATTCGCCGCCAACAGCTCCTGCAACTTCACATCCTGTTTTTCACTCAACTTCGCCCGATTACGTAGCAGCAACCAACGCGCACTTTTGACCACTTTTCGCGCCGGTTTATCGCTTTTCAGTGCATTCGCCTGCTCCACTCGCACCCGGTCCACCACCTCTCGGCCATAGCGAGCCACCACGTGGAACAGGTCGTAGACCACCTCCGCCTGCGGGCAGTGTTGCTTCACCTCCAGGTCGAACGCCGTGTTCATGTCCATCGCCACCGCTTCAATCTGCTGGCATCGCTCGCCGAGCTGCTCGAAGAAGGGACGGATAGCGGCCCGGCTGTTGCCGTGCCCCACCCACAGGACGCGGGTTCGCTCGGCATCCATGATCACGGTGGCATAGCGGTGTCCCTTGTGCAGGGCAAACTCATCCATCACCAGCCGCCGCACCTCCCCAAGTTCGATGGTGCCCACACTGGTCTGCAAACGGCGCTTGTCGATCTCCTTGATGGTGTGCCAACCGACCCCGGTGAGCTGGCTGACATGGCGGATGGGGAGGTACTGAACGAGCGCTTCAATCCAGCACTGCATGCGCCGGGTGAGGCGGGAGCCAGAGGGGAGCCAGTCGATATGTTCACTGACGCGACCACAGCGCAGACAGTCGACGCGGCGAACAGGCAGTTGTAACCAGACTTGTCGGTCAAATAGGTCTCGCTCACGCACCCGGCGGATACGTTGGTCGTGGATCAATGGCGTGGGTTGCAGGCATCGGCGACAACGGGGCAAGAAGTCGGCGCGAGGCTCAAGGGTAAACAGGGTGTGATGGTTGGCAGAAAGCGCTTGGGCGATGACGGTATAACCTGGCCAGAAGGAGGCAATATCAATATGATGCACGGCGACAGCAGGGTGATGGTGGTGGTGTGTTTGGAGACAGCCAGTTTACCAGCACCCTGTCTGTCAACTTCCACTTCCCCAAGATCCCGCGAAGAACCTTTTTTTTGCCCGAAATTCAGTCGTCCGGGTCCTCTATCATGCGATCCCACTCTTCATCGTAAGGGATCTCATACTCTGGAGTGTCCATCGGCATCGGGGGAATATCTGGGTGGCCAGCTGAAGCTAGGGATAGCTCTCCACGGATTTCAAGCTCTCTATTCTGCATTCGATACTCGATTTTTTTCTGTTCTTCCATTGCTTCCAGTTCAGCACGCTCTTTGTCAAGCGCCCGATAGTGATCGTCAATCACCCCCTTCCCAATGACAAACATCTCTTGGCATGACTTAGCCAACGTACTGGGGCTATCCAGATCCAGGGTATGGACATGCTCAAAAGTACGTTTGTAGGCCTCGATATTGTCACCCTCCCCCTGGAGCCTGAAGGCAACGCGGCAACGTTCACCGCGAGAGTCCTTGGCCATCAACGTGATCGCCGGCTGGATCCAGACTCCAGTCATTCGGTCGACCATTGGCAAAACAGGCTTATGCAACCAGAGCTGGTAACGTGTGCTGATGTTGGGATCAATGTTGTCCAGGCAACGGGCCATCTCAATCACAATAAGGCGCTCTGGCCAACTGGCAACTGGTAACGGGGTCTCTGCACTGGCAAGCGGTTGCAACGCCCAACGGAGGATTGAGGGTCCCTCATCGGTTGGCTTATCGTAGGCAAAGGTTACAGCCAGCATGAACGGACCATCACCTGACTGCATCCCATTTAGCAACAGTGGTGGTCGTTTAGCCTGCCCCAACATTAGTGCAGAACCATTGAGCAAGACGCAAGAAGCCGCACCATTAAACAGGGTGTAGTCGGCGATCACACACAAAAAAAGGAATTGGTGCCGGGTCTTAGGGTCGCGTTTATGGGCACGATTTAGTTGGCCAAGCAGCATGTCCAATCCCTGTTCCCCAACAAATGTGAATTGCTGCAAGCACCCAAACCCTTTGAGATTGAGCGGATACGCTGCCGCCCGTATCTTCATCTGCAAAGAGTTCATCGAGATCTTCTGCCGGTGGTGACGATAAGTGCAGAACGAATCGTCCATCAGTTGCCAGAGGAGTTTGTAGAGAACATCTACCTTCTGAGCGGGGTTCTCAGCCTGAGTTCGTTTCGGTTTATCCGAATTATCAACAGGTGATATGCCCAATTCATCAAGAGCAGCACTCCGTTGTGCTTCCGCATCATCAATGACATCACCATCCAACGAAAGCAGGTCTATCTTGCGGTATGGAGAGATCAGGCGATACTCTGGCTGCTTCATCGCGGTAGTGTTGTCGCCAGCATCAGGGCCAGAGTCCTCCGATGCGCCTCCCAACCCAAGAGACGTGCGCAGAGGGCAATGTGGGTCGTGGTGACCATGCTCATGGTGATTGACTATCAGGTACCTATCTTCCGCAACCTGGCGCACAAACATCCTCGCGTCCGGCTTCTTACACCCACAGAGTAGCCAATACTTATTGTGGTGCAACGTTGCAAGAAGCTCCTGCGTCTCAAGGCTATCGCGGTTGTCTGGATGCAGGATTATAGACTTCTCGAGACGCCTAATCGGTTGAAGCGTCCCCCCCTTTACAACCCAAACACCCGCCATAAAAACCCCCCTCTAAATTGACAGCCGTTTATTAGTCCTCAGTTGCTAGATAATGCCACAAAACTTAAAGGGGGGTGTTGTGTTGGTTAAAGAGAAAGCGGTGAACCCTTGGGGTGAGTTATACGAATTTCTGACCGGGAAGGACAAGCTCAACTTTGCTCTTGAGCCAGAGATGAGAGTCCTTTATACAGCGATCAGAGATTTTTCCGCCCACTGTGCAATTTTTGACTCAGCAACACCCAGCTCAATGGCCCCCAAAAATGAACTTCCGTTGCTGCTTGTGGCAAGCCATTGCCTACAAACCGAGAAAACTCCGGAAGCCGCCGCCCATATGGCGATAGCAAGCTGTTCATTAGGGAGGCTGCACTTCTACTGCCAGGGGGAAAGCTGGAACCCTGAAGATGAAGCCCTTCACTCTTTCATCGGTCGAATGTACCCAACACAAGTTCAGAGAAAAGTGATGCCAGAGGCTGACCCCAGAGTGATCAGTGTTTGGAAGAAAATACTACAAGAAGTGAAGGAGAAGCAGGCGTGCGTAATTGGTGGTTCAAGCGGTCAACAAGGCAACAAGTCGGACAAATCGATAACAAATCACACGCTGATCCAGCACAACAAGCAAATGCATTAAGCGGTGGTGCCCTCGTCGCAGAGAGCCCTGATGCCTTGTTAAAACGCCATATACCCCTGCTGCAGAACTTGAGTGCATTCACGCAACTCGATGAGACCCGATTCAATCAAATTTACATGGAGCTCTTTCGAAATCTTGCAGCTTGGTGCCAGCACCTGCCCGCGAGTGAACGACATCACCACGCTCACCTTGGTGGTCTGTTAGAGCACAGTATCGAAGTGGCGGTGTACTCAGCCCGAATCGCAGGTCGATTCTTATACATAGCCGATGGAGAGGAACAGATCTCTCAATGGCAGGCCTTATATATCTTCGCGATGACTTCAGCGGGGGCACTGCACGATATTGGCAAGCTCCTCACTGATGTTGATGTGGTGGTTGTGAAGGGGTCAAACATGACACCCTGGTTGCCACACCTTGGCCCCATGGCGCCGGGTACCAAGTACATCTATCGATACAATGACCGCCGCCAGCACGGCGTACACGAAGTTGCGAGTCTTCCACTGATATTCCAAATCATGCCAAGGGCTGCACTCAGTTGGATCTGGAAAAAATCAATCATCCGCGATGAATGGCTTGCCACGATTGGTGGAAAAGCAATGGAGCTAGGGGGGAATATCGGTCGGTGCGTGATTGAGTGCGACTCTCAATCAACAGGCGACGCCATGGCAGATGCCCCTGTAGCAATAGCTGCACAAGCCACTGTGAATAGCTCTCTTGCAAAAAGGCCGCAAATTCATGCCCTGGCCATCAAGGGAATTACGCTGTCACTGCGTGACTTTGAGCCTAACAAGAAAAATTCACCCTATTGGGTATCCCAACACTTCATTGCTTGTGTCGCCCCGCGTTTCGTCGAATGCATCCGATCTGCCCTCGGCTCCGAAAACCAGTTCCTGCCGGATAACACCAGCTTGATATACGACACAATGGGTGACAACGGCATGTTGATACTGAACATGAATGGGAAGGCGATGCACTCGCTCATGTTCACTCCAAATCAAAAGCCACTTGCAGTGGTGCTGATCAAACGCCAGGTCCTAGACCCAGATGCAAAGCTTCCAGTCTACACCGGCAGGCTTCTATGCCCATCTGTAGATGAACAATATCATCATCAGATCCCTGGTGAAGCTCAGCCGGCCAAGGCAGGCTCATCAACAAGCGATGTGAAGCAGGTTGCTAAGCCCGCTCAATCACAAGTTCATTCAGATCAGAAGGCTATCTCTACTCAGACGATACCGAAAAACACCGCCGCTCCTGAAGCCAAAATGGTCCCACCCGATCAGAGCATGGAGTCACAACCTCAACAGCGTAATGAGCAAGTCCCACCAACCTGCACCGATAATCAGAGCTTCACTGAACTTACTGCCGAAGTGGTAGCGAGCAACGTTGAATACCCTTTGACGGTGAAGACTACAAGCGACGACTTCAAAAACTTCATTCAAGGAAATGAGGCGCCGAGTACACGTCAGGAGACTCGACAGTCCGCGCCACACTCCATCAAAAAAACAAATTCTGGCCGTTCTGATACAGCACACCAATTTATTGAGTGGCTACGTGCACAGATCATGACCGGGACCATCCAGGTCAATGCAAGAGCTGGCGCAGTACATATCGTTTCAGAACGCAGGCTCTGTTTTGTCAGCCCGGGGCTTTTCTACACCTTTCTAGATCAAAATGGCGCGAACAAGAACATGGATCCCAAAGCGAGACGCGATGCAGTGTCCAAAATTCAGCACGCCATTGCATCGGTATTGACGTTTGAGCGTTCTATCCTGGGTGGCACAATGATCACAGCTGAAATTGTTGGCATGCGAAAACGAGCTGACTTGCACGTGATGGTGCTGACAGCACAGGGTACCGAGGAGCTGATGCTTGACCTCGATTTCAACAATGCAAATAGATTCATAACACTCGGCGATATCAGATAGATATCGCAAAAAAAAAAAGACACAAATTTTGTGGTGATTGCGGGAGGATAAATAGTGAACGGGCTAGAAGAAGATTTGGATCTTAGGAAGCTTGATGGCGGGGAGAGACTGTTAGCAATTGCAGCACTCTACGGCAACGAGCAGCTTGAAATTCCAATTGATACACCTAGTAGTTACGAAGAGGTGATGGCCTCATCGAAGCGGTTTATTCGCGACTACCGAGCAAGCTGGAACAGCATCGTAACATTTGGTGCTGAGAAGCTCCGGTCGGCGTCGGCCATGGAAATCAAAAACGTGGCCGCCCTTCTCTCGCAGATTTGCGACGGTCAGGATAAGTGGGACAACAATCCAACAAGCCCCATCGAGGGTTACACTGTTGGCCATGCCATTTCATTTCTGGTCGCCACAAAACCAGACATCGAGATCTCCACAGCACCAGAGCAGATCTCTGAAGCACAACAAGACCTCTCATTTCTTGATCACGCAATCTATCTCACCGCCGAATCTATTGCCTCAACATATGGCATAAAACTATCAACGCTTATACATGGCGGTTTCTGTGTTGATCTGCGCAGCGTCTCCAGCAGAGTACAAATGGTCAGAGCAATCCCTTTACTTCTGCTCGGCGCACAATCATCACGAAGCGAGTCACTGGCGGCCGGCCTCGATAAGTTGGCTCTCAGAAATGGATATCGCGATGAAAACGAGATGGCAGAGTCAATTCATCTGCGATTCAACCTATCTCGTTCGTCCTGGGCCAACGCAACAATCATCTCCATGATCGACGAATCAAACGACAACACAATTCACCCAGCTTGTGGCAGACTAATGCGATTGATACGACGCATGTCGATCAGCGTGGCACTAAACAGCGGAGAGTGTGATGTCGAATAAACGGGACAAATTGATCGCATGCTGTGGCTCACTCCTGGCAGAGATAATCAGGCACGCCATCCTACATCGTTCATATGCGGCCCCATTTTCTCACAATCTAACAGGGTATGGGCTTGAGCAATTTTGCCAGAATGAATTTTGGATAAAGACGCTTCAGTTCAAACGCCGAGTGATGGATGACATTCATGATGACCCTAGCGGGTGCTTTGGAACTATCGATCTTCGACCAGTATTCAATGCCATCGCCAACGGTATGCCTGCAAGAGATGAGGACGCAGATGCTCAATTCCCTCGGGCACTTCTACTGCATTTGATCAGTAGTAGCTTCACAAATTGTGATTTCCTAGCAGATGTATGCCTACTGAAAAGGGATGAACTTATGTCAGTAGTCCAATACTGCAGGATGAATCCAAGTAGGCTCGGTTCTCTTGCTACATTGATACTACCGGAGCACATAAGGTTATCGCCAGACATCGCCATGATCATTGGGGAGACCTCTGAACAGCTTAACGAAGTGATACGAACTCAACAGCTTCTGTCCATGCTGAAAATTCACAGGAAGAAAATCGGTATCATCACGGGCTCGCCAATTTCAGCCATCCAGTGGATGGGGACGCAAAATACTCCCGGCCGACCAACGTCGAAAATCGACCCCCGTCTGGAGGGGCTTGTGATTCACACGCTGAATCTCTTCCAACCAAGTTTTGATGTAATGGACCCTCTGGATCTCTACACGCAGATCGTCAGATTCATAGTCGAATTTTACCAAGGCGATGAGCGGGAGGAAATTTCACTGAAGCATGCAGGCCAGCATCTTGGCGTACTTATGGGGAGGATTTCAAAGTGGAATCAGGCCGATGTCAGGAGATGTACGAATGCATGTAGTGGCATGGGTCTCAACATCACTATCACACCCAGCATAAAAAAAATGGCAACACAGGTATACCACGCTGTCGACATCATCATTTGATCAACAAACGGAGAAAAAGGAAAAATGAGCAGCAAACTGATTCTTGGAGCCCTCAGCAATGAAGAGACCTCGAGCACACCGAGCAATCGAGTAACCGAACTGGGCAGACTCAGGTCACACATCAAAATTGAGATCCATACCTATGAAGGAGCCGCACTGTTTTCCGGCGTCAAGCGTGAATCGGATCAGGACGGTACTGATGACAATGGTCAGAAGAAAAAATTCACCCCACACAATCTGACCATGTTGGCGCAATCCATGATGATCCTGGAAGGGGATATCCGACTCGACAACCCCTATGCAGACTTCTGGTTTGATTCAATCTGGACAGCAATTACAGAGTTCAGAGAAGAGTTGAAAACCAAAAAGCAGGCACTGATTAGCTACATGGAAGACCGGGTTCCAGAGAATTTCACATCCTCTGAATCTTTCTCCGTGAAACCCATCGTCTATCAGGTTCGTAGTGGTAGCCAGCTCTACTATCAGTTCCTGTATACAGTCCTGGAAATTGACTCCTTCATTCGCCTTGTCATGCTTGCAAGCCATGTAGCTCTGCTTAGCCCGAGTGCAAGAACCACTTACATTCGCGATGTTATGCGGGGCTGCCGAGCACTCATTTCACGCGCAGCGTCTTATCGACATACTCCTGTCACTCGAGATGACGTGTTAGCCAATAACGAGAAAGCTCGCATCGCTGCAGAGCGTTATGAGTCGATTGGGATCTTGCCATCGATTGGCCACATGCGCGGTGAAACTCGGCATGAATTCGCACCTGAAATTCATAACGTAGCGGAAAGAAAGAGCAACCCAGCGGACGCTTACATCGAACCTGAAATCGTTAAGGAAACGACAGCCGAAGAGGCATGATGAAAGAGATGGATGGCCTCTGTCTAAACTCTCTGAAACAGATGAGCGATGACTATATAGAGGCCGAGATTTCAAATATTGTCCATGAGCTTAATTTGAAGATTCGCGATGCTCTTCCATTAATAATAATCCCACATCGGAGTTACAATAGGATTTACCTCAGATGGAAGATTGTCGATGGTAGTAACAGAAGGATATCGAATTACAGTGGTTTTGGTCTCCAGCTAGATGAAACAGAGAGCTCTCTGGCCATAAAAACCCAAACTCAGCTCGACTATATAAACTCTCAACTCGGCCTGTTCGCCAAGCGAACGAGAAGATAGGAAAGACCCGCGATTATTGCGGGTCGTTTTTTATAGGCGGCACAGTAACGGCACGCCGCCCACGCCACTTGTGGTGGCATGCACCTAAAACAAAACGTGACTCAGATCACATTCATTGCACTCACCATCCCAGCCGTTGGGGAGAATTCCCACAATACAAGCGACCAATTGCACCGAAGTGCCCATGAAGAACGGGGCGGCACTCCTCCTCAGGCACGTGTTGGATCAACCTAGCGGAGCCCATTGGGTCTACACGGATTGAGCTAAGCAACACGCACACACCCATACGGAGCCAATTTTTGACATATTACTGCCCGCTGGGCTGCTGGAAAGGTAGATCTCCCCTAAGGGCAATAAACAGTCAAAACGTTAAAAAACAATATGATATGACAACGCGGCATGCTTTGCTTGGTCCGCATTCAAGTGCCGACGGCTATCAAAACCCAATCCGCCTTGGGGTTATGCAGGCCTACGCCAGCGCAATGGTGAAGGGCCCTCTATTTTGGTTCTTCGCGGGATCTTGGGGAAGTGGAAGTTGACAGACAGGGTGCTGGTAAACTGGCTGTCTCCAAACACACCACCACCATCACCCTGCTGTCGCCGTGCATCATATTGATATTGCCTCCTTCTGGCCAGGTTATACCGTCATCGCCCAAGCGCTTTCTGCCAACCATCACACCCTGTTTACCCTTGAGCCTCGCGCCGACTTCTTGCCCCGTTGTCGCCGATGCCTGCAACCCACGCCATTGATCCACGACCAACGTATCCGCCGGGTGCGTGAGCGAGACCTATTTGACCGACAAGTCTGGTTACAACTGCCTGTTCGCCGCGTCGACTGTCTGCGCTGTGGTCGCGTCAGTGAACATATCGACTGGCTCCCCTCTGGCTCCCGCCTCACCCGGCGCATGCAGTGCTGGATTGAAGCGCTCGTTCAGTACCTCCCCATCCGCCATGTCAGCCAGCTCACCGGGGTCGGTTGGCACACCATCAAGGAGATCGACAAGCGCCGTTTGCAGACCAGTGTGGGCACCATCGAACTTGGGGAGGTGCGGCGGCTGGTGATGGATGAGTTTGCCCTGCACAAGGGACACCGCTATGCCACCGTGATCATGGATGCCGAGCGAACCCGCGTCCTGTGGGTGGGGCACGGCAACAGCCGGGCCGCTATCCGTCCCTTCTTCGAGCAGCTCGGCGAGCGATGCCAGCAGATTGAAGCGGTGGCGATGGACATGAACACGGCGTTCGACCTGGAGGTGAAGCAACACTGCCCGCAGGCGGAGGTGGTCTACGACCTGTTCCACGTGGTGGCTCGCTATGGCCGAGAGGTGGTGGACCGGGTGCGAGTGGAGCAGGCGAATGCACTGAAAAGCGATAAACCGGCGCGAAAAGTGGTCAAAAGTGCGCGTTGGTTGCTGCTACGTAATCGGGCGAAGTTGAGTGAAAAACAGGATGTGAAGTTGCAGGAGCTGTTGGCGGCGAATCAACCGCTGGCGATGGTGTACGTGCTGAAAGAGGGGTTGAAGGGCATCTGGTATGCGCCGAGCGTGTGGGAAGGATGGCGACGATGGCGGAGCTGGATGCGGCAGGTGAAGGAAAGCGGGCTAGCGCCGCTGCAACGATTTGGTCGAAATTTATCGAAATATATGCGGGGGATCCTGGCGAGTGCAAACTACCCGATGCACACGAGTGTGCTGGAAGGGGTGAACAACAAGATCAAAGTGATAAAGCGTATGGCATATGGATTTAGGGACTCAGAATACTTTTTTCTGAAAATCAAGGCGGCCTTCCCCGGAAAGCCGCGATGAACCTCTATTTTCCCCCACACCCCCTTTAATGGTTAAGGGCAGCGCAGCCTGCCCCCTTCCCTTCGCCATTCCCCTTGCTCTTTGGCTGTCGATTAGTTCCCTTGATCAGCCCGGAGTGATCCGATAGCATTGGAACCGTCATGGTGAACATGACTTCAACAACGCCGCGCAGATCGTCGGCAAAAACGATCGGCCAGTTAGTCAGAGTAAATCTGGCCCGACGAAAGGCCCAGGGGCTGCCAGAGGCCGGAATGAAAATTCCTCCCCAACATCAAATCAAATAGCCAGGAAAAGAAACCGGCCTTTTAATTTCAAGAAAAACACGAATCATATTAGGGCGCCTGATGGCGCCTTAACTTTATCTGCTATACGGTCGTATCACACGCCTTCCTGCATTAACTATTTCCTCTCCGTAGAACCCATCCTTCGCCATTGCCCACTCTGCTAGATATCGAAGTTAATGCTGTTAGGCTTCAGCATATCGCTCAATGCATATCGCTGAAAAAATCACTGCCAAAACTGCACCCATTTTCCGGTATCACGTCATGGTAAAATTAACGACTAAAATCAACCATGGACGCATTGAGATGCAGACAGTAAAAAGTGCGCTGACAGTAGCGACAATCTGGATGATGATTGCGCAGGGTGTCACCGCAGCTACACCAGAAGACCGGTATGCAATTTCGCGTTACACCACAATCGACACCACTCCGGAAGTACGCCAATCTAATCCGCTTCTTACCGTTGTGAGTTTTTCATTTCCACCCACCGTAGAGACAGTAGGGCAAGCGATCAACTACACAATTCAGCAGACCGGGTACACGCTTGCCGAGATGTCTAATCTGCCAGAAAGCACGAAAGTGATGCTCACCCTCCCCTTGCCAAGCGTGCAAAGAAAATTTTCATACGTCACTGTCCAATCCGCTCTCAAGACACTTGCTGGTGATGCATTCTTGCTGCTTGTAGACCCTGTGCATCGCGTCGTCACATTTGTCCCATTACTCCATGATGAAGACCCTATATCTATTGAACTTAACGGTGTAAAGCAATGAAAACGGATAGCGATTTCCTCAAGCGAAAGAGCAGTGAAACAGACAGCCTTCTTTCTTCATTTGGTGTTTCAACTGCCCAGGGTGTCATTCAGGATGATGACTCATTAGTTGGCAAAAACCAGGTGAGTGGGGATGCCACATCCCCAAATTACGCAGGCACAGAAACGGCAAAAGCTATCGATGCAGTCCCAGAAATCGACCCGATGGATGTTGCAAGAGAACTCATGGGAGAAGACTTAAGTGCGGGTTGGATTGTAGGGGGAGTGGTAGAAAAAACGGAGCAAACATTCACTGAAGAACAAAGCTCAGTTACCGAACAGCCTCAAGATATGCAACTTCAGCGGAGTGATAGTGTCACCGACGGTGACGAATTTCTTCCAGAGATAACCCCGGATGCATCACACGCGAATAATGACGTAGAGCTAAATGATGGGGATGTACCTGTCGAACCTCCGTTGGAATCAATTCATGCAGAGTCTGGCGATAGACAAAAATCAACGAGCGGCATATTCCGTCGATTGAAAAAAGCAAGGCAGCCGGCACTTCATCCAAGCACCGAACATGAACCTGTGAGCGAGTCGACTCTGGATCATGACCAAGGAGACAGATATGAGCGGTATGATACTGACCCTGTAGGGGGAAGAACCATTGCGGCGGCGTATGTCAGTTTGGCTCTTGGTGTTTTCAGCTTTGGTTTAGCCAGCTACACATTTCTATCGCTCCCGAAGAATCAAAACATTCAACAGATTTTCGATGACCTACGTACTGAGATGGTAGCTAGGATGGATAAAATCGAATCTAACTCCGTGAATAGGACCTCTGAAATTGATGCTGCTGTAGGTGAAGTTTCGCGGCATGTTCAGCAACAGGCAGCAGATTTGTCAGCTCTAAACTCAGAGCTGAGCTCGCTAAAGTCATCTACCGAAAAACTGTCGACGGACACAGACCTTGGTTTAACTTGGGCTAGGCAAACTCGCCAACTAGTCGACAACATTCAGGAGTCTGTTGATGCATTGAGGGTTAGTCAAGAGGCATCTCAGGCAGCTATCAATAAGCTAAAGAGTACCGGCCACCAAGCCATCTCTCAAACAACACGCACTGCAGAGTCACACTATTCCACAACGAAGACTCTACCAGTCAGGAAACCTCAGTTGGCCAAAGTCGTCGATGGCCATACACTCTTCGATGTTGATGATTGGGGGGGTATCCTGCTTGTCACCATGATCAATGGCGACGACGTTAAGAGACTTCAAGTTGGCGATGAAATTGGAATGTGGCGATTGGAGAGTGCCGACCGTCAATCAAGACAGGCTGTATTCATCCAGGGGGACAAGGTTCTCACTGTCGTGGCCAGCGGAGGCTACTGATGCCTAGATGGATTTTACTTTCTGCGGCAGCCTTGTTACTGAGTGGGTGTAGCACCATCCAGAACCTTTCCAATTCGCTAGCCAAAAGCTTCGGAGAGACAGAGAGTGAGCCGAAGAAAGTGGCTACCGTCCCCGCGTGCTCACAACAAGACATTACCGGCCTCCGTTCACTTTACATTGACTCATCAAGGCCCTACTACTCTGGCGGTTCAATCTTCATTTACGGCCGGGACGGCTCGCGCTGCCTTCTACCACTGAGGTACTTACGATGAAATTTCAACGTGCAATTATATCCGCCATTGTCGCTGGCACGCTCGGCATATCAGCACAAGCTGTAGAACTGCGGTCAGGAGTAAATACCAATCTCACCACCATAGGCCAATCAGCAACACAACGTGAAACTTTACCGACCGTTAACGAAGTACCGTCGTATCTGCAGTGGACGAAAGAGGATCTTCGACAGTCCAAGGCATGGGGGATGAAACAATCAGAATGGATGGAGTACAAGGAGTTGATGTCCACCGGACCGAATGCCGCCTACTACTCGAATAAACCAGAGCTCACACCACTCATGGTCATGGGTATAAACGCCAAGACAGATTTTGATCGATCCCGATATGCCAAACTTTCGGTCGAAATGGAACGTGCCCGATTGGCAAGGGAAGTTCAGTTTGACGAGGCCGTTAATCAATACATCAAGACGCTGATCCCGAACCACCCGGTTTGGATGTCAGATTCGGAGAGAAGAACTTGGGCCAAGCGCAGCGCTGAATCTGGCGTTGACAGCTCTAAGGCCGCAGGCTTCAGCAGCAACAGTGTAGCGGTACCGATCAAGGACACGCGAACCGTTGCCTATGCTGACGCTGCAAACTGCGATGTCAGGTGCACCAGGTTCATCAAGAATCTCGCCACCAGCTCAAGCAAACTCAATCGCCTTGATCTGTTCGTCATCAATGCCAACGCCGATGAAAACCTGTTGTCTTTCTCTCGAAGTGTCGGGATCTCAACTCAGATGCTTGCTGATGGCAAAGCGACCGTGAACTATGACAGTGGATACTATGCTCGCCTTAAACCTACCCCTGGGTTGCCGGTTGCATACCGGGTCCAACTAAACAACACGGTTGAGTTGAAGCCATGAGGATAGGGACGATCAGTGCTGCAGTCATTCTGGCCATACTCACCTTTGCCAGCCCCTCACAAGGAAGCGCCTCAACCGATGCTCGAGGCCGCCATGCAACTAAGCAGGTTAAGGGTGCAAAGCCCCAAGTAGCACCTATTCCACCAGCCTACTATGAAGTAGCCATGATTAAGCGTGTGCCGGCAGATCTTCTGTATTCAATCTCGTTGGCCGAAAGTAAATTGCCGACAAACAAGGGGCGAATCGTGCCGTGGCCATGGACGGCCAACTTCAAAGGGAAAGGGTATAGGTTCAAAACTCGCGTTGCACTGTATCAGTTTTGCAAGCGGCTAATTGACCAGGGACACCGATCCGTAGACATCGGCATTGCCCAGGTGAATTGGCGTTGGCACTCCGGGAGGTTTGGTGGAGACCTCTGGGCGGCTACTGACCCATGGACGAACCTCAATGCGGCAGCTGACTACCTATCCGAGCATTACCAGAAATCCCGAAACTGGTGGCTAGCAGCCGGCCAGTATCACAACCCAACGGATGTAGCGAAAGCCACAGCCTATCGCAAGTCGGTGTATAAACAATGGCAATATGTAAAACAAACCATGCAATGACCGTTTTGGGGATCATGCTGTCGGCGATCGCTGGCTGTGCGCATGCAGATGTGCCATCGCCAGGGATTGTCATCTACCAGAATGAGAAGGCCTTCCCTATCAAGAACTGGGTTGATGACCAGTTTTACTCCGACCTGAAGAAACCGGATTCACTGGATCAGATCAAGACCAACCTCAAAACTGCTATGGAGAATTTCAAGCCCTCATCTGCAGCACTGCCAAGGATCTTTCCTATTGAACCAAAGCTCATCAAGCCGGTAGTTCTTCCTGGTACCCAGATGCTCAAGGAGCTGCCGGACCTCCCCCAGCCTCTGTTCGTCATCGGCACCGACGAGTACAGCATTCGATGGTTCCAGGCAAATCGAAAGGTGTTGGAGCAGTATGGTTCGTCCGGGGTGTTGACGAAGGTAAGGAACCAAACCGAGTGGGAGTACATGCAAAAGCTGGTGGCTCCCATGCAACTCTGGCCAATGAATGCTGATGCCCTCGCCGATCAGCTAGGCGCCCCGGGCTACCCGATCATGATCACCAAATCTGGTTTTTTTCAGTAGCTAGTCCGAGATGGCCATCCTCCCATCTGCCGCAGCCACGCCGGTGCCCCTTGCTCCCCGGCGAGATTCTCCCCCCCCCTTATATCCCATATATGGAATGTATCCATGACTGCAAAATTTGAAATTGAGTCCTTGCTACGCCCGCCTGTTGAGCTCTACAGCTCTGCGATCATGTCAGGGGGAGCAGCGCTGTGCATGTGGGCGCCTCACACTCTCATGATGACTCCATCAGTCAGCTATGCCTGTGGCAGTATATTGGCGGCCGGGGCCCTCAGCAGGTTTCACGACGGATGGACCGTCAGCAAGTACCATCGCAACCTTACGCGCCTCAGTTACTACGAGATGAAGCCCCAGGACGTTCCATGTTCGCAACGTCTCAACTGGATCGGCCGAGGTTTTGAGTGGAAGCCCATTCACACACAGCGGATGATTGAGGCGCAATCCATCAAGGCGATGAAGTACCTGGAGCCCAGCAATCTAAGTAAGCTGGCCCGCCGGGCGGAAATTACCTTGGAGGGGAAAGGGATGCTGGCTGAGTCCATCGCCAAAGCGCTTCGCAAGGACAGCCCATGGAACCCTGTCCGCCCCCTCCCCCCGTTGGGGGATCGCCGATCATGCATGCTGTTGAACCTCATGAAAGGGATGTCTACGAAGACCTGGGAGAACGAGTTGCTCACAAAATCGTGATTGGCACAACGCGCGTGGGGAAGACCCGAGCCGCCGAGATATACGTTGCGTCCGATATAGCCCGCGGCGACGGCTGCACGGTCTTCATGGACCCCAAATCTGACGCCGGCATCCTCAAGCGCCTCTATACGGAAGCCAAGAGGCACAATCGCCCGTTCTACATCTTCCACTTAGGATTCCCCGACATCAGCTGCCGCTATAACGCCGTGGGCTCATTCGCCAGGATTTCGGAAGTGGCCACCCGGGCCACCAGCCAACTCGCCAGTGAGGGAAACAGTGCTGCTTTTGCGGAGTTCTCTTGGCGATTCGTGAACATCGTTGCACAAGCTAGGGTTGCAATGGGTAGTCGGCCTAGTTACGTGCAGATCCAAGGTGACATTGCTGACATGGAACCGCTATTCAACGACTACAGCGAGTATTACTTCGAGAAGCACCGGATTGCTCGCTGGCGAGAGGACGTGAGCACTATCGAATTGAACATGAAGGCTCCTCCCCGGCACATGCAAAGCCGGACCAAGCGAACCGCGGCCCTGGAAGCCTACATCAAGGGGAAGCGCATCTTTGATCCTGTGCTGCTGGCCTTGCTATCTGCAATTCAGTACGACAAGACCTACTTTGACAAACTGACTGCATCCTTGCTGCCGTTCGTGGAGAAAGTCACATCCGGCCGGCTGGTGGAGCTGGTGGCCCCAACATACGACGCCAAAGACTCCCGACCCATTATCGACTGGATGACCATCATGCGGCAAAAGGCAGTGGTCTATATCGGTCTGGACGCCATGACAGATAAGACAGTAGCAGAGGCCATTGGCGGTTCTATGCTGTCTGACCTGCTCTCTACCTGTGGCTATCTGTATAAATACGGGATGGAAAAAGGGTTGGTGGACGCAAGAAATGGCGTTTTACCGAAGGTTTACCTCCACTGCGATGAGTTCAATGAGCTGGCGACAGATTTCGCCATCCCGATCCTCAACAAGTCCGGTGGCTCTGGGGTGAGGTTCACAGCCTACACCCAGTCAGTTTTCGACCTAGAGGCCAAGCTTGGAGACGCAGCCAAAGCCCAGCAAATGTTGTCAAACTTCAATGCGATCATCATGCTGCGCGTCAAAACCATAGAAACAGCTGAGCTTCTTACCAACCAGTTGCCAGAGGTCACTATTAGCGAGTTGGGCGCACTGAGTTCTGCACGTGATAACTCCGACGTGACTAGTACCATTCACTTCGAGTCGAACAACTCGGATACCATCGGCACACGCCAGGTCCCACTACTACAACCCTCCGATATTATTCGCCTGCCCAAGGGTCAGGCCTTCGCACTGCTCGATGGCGCCAAGCTCTACAAGCTGCGTTTCCCGCTAATGGATGACAGGAAAGACAACATACCAATCCCGAAAGACGTGGAAGAGATCTGCGCACTGATGGAATCGAACTACCAGACCTCGGATAGCTGGTATAACAACTTGAGATCCTGGAAGAGCATAGACAGGCCAACCGCGGCCAATAACCCCTTTGGTCAGACTGCAGCTGGCCTCCCCGATGAACTGGCTGCGAGGGTTGCCTGATGGCCACACCGAATGAACGGATCGACATCATCTCGTTTGTCATCGTCTCCATCGGTATGGTGGTTGGGGCCACCGTCACCGGCGTCATGATTGAATGGTGCGGCATGATATGGTTCTGGCCTGAGCAAGGAGCCCAGCACGCCCTCAAAATGGTGATCGAAGAGGCTGGTTATCTGAATGAAGACTTCGTTAATGCAGCGCTGTTTGGTTGGACACCGACTGAGGCTATCCATTACATCACACAGGCCGTAACGGGTTCCCCTATGGGGCCCGACGTTTTAGACCCCGCGAGGTATCGATGGATCACCTCTTGGTCTGCTTCGATGGCGGTTTTCGAACAGTACCTGCTCGCGGCCATCTACATCACTATCGTCTGCCTAATCCGAGCGGTGATCTTGCTGTTTACGTTGCCACTGTATGGGCTATTCATGTTTGTGGCCTTCTTTGATGGGTTGATGCTCCGGGATCTACGCAAGTACGGAGGGGCTCGGGAGTCTGGGTTAAGACACCACTACGCCAAGCGCATGATTTTACCGTGCATGTGGTGTGGGTGGGGGCTGTACTTGGCCATTCCATTCACAATCCACCCCAACTGGATTTTGGTGCCCAGTGCAGTGCTGTCCTCTGTATCCCTCTGGTTGGCAGTAAGGTTCTTCAAAAAGCATCTGTAATGGAGGAGCCCATGACCAGACCCCACGTCGTTGCGATCCTATCCAGGGTAAGCAGTCTGGAGACATCGCAAGCATTGGAGTTGCTTGCTGACAGCCACGAATCATCTTTCAGCATGAAAGAGCTGTTGTTTGTCTGGGATCGCATTTCCACATGCCTTGATCATCAACATGCAGGGGACAACTCGGATGCCCTTCTGCAATTAGAGCAAGAGTTGGCCGCCATCGGTACCTACCAAGTCCTAGACGCCGGCGAATAGCGCGATCCGAAACTAACAGCGGGGCCAAAGGCCCCGCCTTCTTCTCACATTCGGTGCTTGTCAGGGGGGGCCTCTCCAGCCATTCACCACCCACCCACCAAGGGCGTTTCCATGATTGTTCTTCCTTCTCTAACCTCATTCACTGAGCCGCTTTCATCTCTTCTTCTTCACCTGCAGACCTGGCCGATTCTGGTTCTATTTGTGTTGCTCGCAATGCTCGCCTTTTTTAACCCGGTCCGCAGGTCAAGGGGGAGAAAAGGAAGGCATGAGGCTCGGATAGAACAATCGGGTTCGGTGCTGGCAAAAATTCGGGGAATACCGACATGGCAGGCCCAGATAGCCTACCTCCGCAAGATCGACCCATACACATTTGAGGAGCTCATTCTCAGCGCATTGGAACTGCAGGGATTGACGATCATTCGAAACAAAAGCTACTCCCGGGATGGTGGAATTGATGGAAAGGCTGTCATAGGCGGTAAATTGGTACTCATCCAGGCAAAACGCTACAAGAAATTCATCAGCACAGACCATGTGAGAGCATTTACCGAGCAATGCCGGCAGCAGGAATGTAAAGGCCTATTCATTCATACTGGACGTACTCCGAAATCTGCTTGGCACGCGATCAAAGGGTCCCCTGTCACTATCATCAGCGGCCCACAACTCGTCGAGTTCCTAACATAACCGCCGGTGACCCACCAACCGAGAGACCCAGGGAGGGTCCACCAGCAAGGTTGTGCTGCCCAGCTCTATGGTAGATTCATCCCATCGAAGTCAACCAAGAAGGAGCCGGAAAGCATGAGACATGGACCAACGATAAAAGACATCGCGAAAGCGCATGCAGATGTGATTCCTGGGTGGGTCATCACCATTTTTATCTGTATGACAGCTGCCATAGTTCGCCTTGCCTGTGGCTTAGATTATGTTTGGCAACATGATGATTTAGTTGGTTTCATTTCTCTTTGGTCTATCCCGTGGCTAATAGCTGTGGTTGGGGTCTTGGTGAGCTTGTGACACAACGTAGAAATCAATGAGCGGGCCCGGGATATTTGCCGAAGCCGAAACGCCGCTCGGTATTGATAGATAGGCTGGCGCTGTGAGCTCGGGCATGTCCCAACAAAGCACTCTGCCCCATCGTAGGATACCTCGCCACCGAGACATCCAGGATAGCCACCCATTATTGGCTCCCCCTACTCCCCTCGGCATAATCACGACAGCAGATCAGCATTCGTGAGTGCGACCTGCCATTCCTAGATTAACCAAGCCGGGAGCGCTCCTGAAGTTGCGTCACTCGGCATTATGGTACATTCAACTCATTGAATATTAACGATTTCGACCAAAGAGAGAACATCATGAGCATCAAAGGAATTCCCAAAGTCAGAATGCAAGCAAAGGGTCTGTACCATTCCGGAAATGTCGACGCAGCCCAGCTCCTGAGTGACCTAGCCGACGCCTATGAATACCTGGCAGCAGAGTATGGCCGGGTCATGGAGCAGGCCGGGTTCAGCGCGTCTCGCGAAGCATGCGAGAAGGAAGCTCTGGCGTGGCTAGATCCGACTAAGCGCCCGGCAATCGAAGAAGGTGGCATCTGAATGGCCACCAAAAACGCTCCGTTTTACAGCCTCCGAGCAGGCAAAGACCGTGATGTTAAAAGCCACCGGACCCGTGAAGCAGCAATGAATGCTGCTAAGGAACATGGACAAATCTGGATCACAAAAACAGGAACTCAGCGGCAAGTTCACGAAGTATCTGGCGGGGGATGGAGGAGCTTTAAACCTGACAGCCTCGCCCCTGACCTCCGTGCAGAGCTCGAGCGCCTGGGGCTGATTTAAAGAGGGGGAATATCATGACTGCTGAAACGGCAAAACACGGCCTTGCACCGAGTGCCGACCATTATGAATCAGTTCAAACCATTGTCGACACGGATGGTCTACATCTGAGTTGCGAGTGCCATTCTGATGTGTCTTTCACCAGCGAACCGCTGGCTGGCGGGTTTCTCTTCGAGTGCCAAGAGTGCGGTCGCTTGTACCACAGCGGGCCTACTCATAGCGATGAAGACATGGTTCGGGTGAATAACCTTTTGACAGCGATCAACATAGTCAAGTGAACTGGAGAACAGATATGGAAGTGCGTGACATCATTGAGCTTCTGCGTGCCGGATGGAAACTTGCAAACCGGAGGGCTGGGTGGTATCTGTCCGCCCCCCAAAAACCCTATCACAAAAACGAACAGCATCTTATCTGCGACGAATTGGTGAATGAAATGGAAAGTGCCGGGGTGATCAAAACGGCAATGCCGCACAACACCATTCACGCCGTTCTTGTAGAAAAACAGGGTTAATCAAGGAGAATAGATTACCCATGAAGTTCATCACTGATATTTTACCTGGTGAAAGCGTGATTCTGACCACCTCATTGATTCACTGTCATCTGCAGATCGTAGACTTGTTCGACAAGGCAGTAGTCATCTTTGAATACTCCCCTCCAGCAGAAGGTTGGACACATGAAAGCCTGTGTGCTCTAGATATCCCTCTGGAGCGCCTCCGGGGTGCGGATGCTTACCTTGGTGATACCTGGGTTGGCTCAACAGAGGTATAGGGAGCAGACAATTGCCAACACCCGTTTTTGAAATCGTGTACCAGGACGAGACCATGCTGCTCCTTCTGGATCTAGACCTCTGCGCCACAATCACGAATTCAGCCGAACAGGTTGTGCGCACGGTTGATGAGTTGGTCGGCGGTATTGGAAAGCGACGTCTTGTTTATCGAGATACCATTGGCCGGTATGACGAAATCCTGGTCGATAATGGTGTGTTTCGCGGGTTCAAAGCTTGCTCAATTTCACAGCAGGACTTTCTCCGCGCACTGTTACTGAAGTCCCTATAGCCCGAGGATTGCATCCCCTGCCTGCCTAGATCTAGAACCACCGGCAGGATGAATTTGATTACCCCCCCTTCCCTCCAATCAATCACAAACTCCCAGGCACCGGCCACATAGTTCCGGTGCACTCGCCCTCTCGTTTTGAAGCTGTTCAGGTACTTGCCGCCCAGGATGGGCCCCCCTTGCATTGCAAAAAAGCAATTTATCCTGTCACCAACTTATCAATAAAAATGGGGGGACCCTATGGACTTCAGTAAAGCAATCGCCACCACCATAGACCTGCCGGTGCAGGTTTGCGAACGGGAAAAAATCCTCAACTACGCAGAGTGCAAGCCACTGACGTTGGCTCAGCGTGATGATTTCCTATCTAAATGCCGGCACTTCCCCGGTGATATTTTCATCATCAACGATCACTGCTTCTCCATCATCTGTCATTCCGACGTGGAGTGGGTATTGGTGCCGTTGAACCAACAAGCCAGCGAGCTATACCGGTACCGATACTTGATCGATGCCAGCGAACTGCACCATCGCAGCCTTACAATTCACTAATGTTGAGAGGAATAAAATGACCGCAATAGACACACGACCCAACACCGCAGACCAGGGTGACTCGAGGGTCAGAGCCGGTTCACTGTGGCTCACGAAGAACGGCTTTATAGTCATGGTGCACAACATCATATACCTCGATGGCCGTTCGCTCGTAACTTACTCCTACTCCGACGCAGACAATGCGGAACTGAAGTCCCATCCCCTGGCCACCTGGCATAAGGAGCTCATTCCTCACCAGCCATTGACGGCTTGTGTACGAGCAGTGCATGCCTCGTATCAACTGATCCTGATGTCCATTGAGGAGCAAATTAAGAACGACGTGTTGCTGCAATTGGGTGATCAGGGGGCCGGGTATTCTCAGGAATTTCTGAATTCAATGCTGGAAAGCATCGAGAAAATCTCGAGTGACTTGTCCTGCCAGGCAGGATCCGTCATTGCACCATTTTTTGGCCACACGATGGGCTCAGCTCCGGATACATTCCCGGAACTGGCCTTTGAGTCCATATCGCGGCTTGCTTTGATCTACGATGCCATCCATGCCGCTGCCCGGCAGCCCGAGTTTAATCACTCCTTTGACATTTTATCCGCGGCGCGTAATGGCGAAAGCAGTTGTACCGAGGCGGTCGGTTTCACGGCTTTGGCTACCAACCTAATCAAGCTGCAGATAGCTCTCGGCCGGGCGGCACTGTCTGAATACGAAGATCTGCTTGCTGATGTCATGACCTGGCCTCTGATCGGCTTCCCTGGTGCTAGATAGCCCAAATCAAATGCGCTGCAGCCAAGGGCTGCCAATAACACAGTCCTAGCAATGGCTGCAGCGAACTGTCCACACGTTCACAGGCTACTTATCCAGCAATTCTGTGGATAACTCACATCAGAAATAGCTCACGATTTCACCATAGGATTTACTCGGCGTCAGAGGGGTAGACTCTCTCGCGGTAATTTTTGAGGGGACCAAAGTTAATGCTCATTGCTAGGCAGCCAGTGTTCGACACAGAGAAACAGGTGATTCATGCCTATGAGTTGCTTGCGAGAAATAGTGGCCTATCAAGGTTCTCCCCTCCAACCTCCGATTACCACTCCTGGTTCGACATTGATAAGGCCGTTCTCGATCTCGCGGACCAGCTCCTTAAGGGGGAATTGAACCTACTGGTCAATGTGAGTGAGCATACCTTGGCAGTTGAGCGCCGATTCCATCAATGGCGCACTCTGATCCTCAAGCTGGCCCGCAAGCACAACATCTTGGTTGAAGTCACCGAGCTGGTCACCCCCTCTACGCTCCAAAAACGATGGGATAGCCTAAGATCGATGGGTGTCGAACTTGTCATGGATGATTTCGGCACGAAATACTCCACGCTTACACGGCTGCATGATTTTGAATGGGACATAGTGAAGTTTGAGTGTGGCCAGACGAACGGCTACACCTCCTGCATGCTGGAAGGGATTGATACTTGTATGAGGAAGGGGATCCCCATCATCGCTGAACGCATCGAAACCTACAACCAAGCTGTCTCATCTCAAATGCTCGGCTTCAATCTGCAGCAAGGTTATTTTTGGGCTAAACCCGAGATCGTTTTGCACTCCCAACTACACACCCGGGTGTAGAACCCCTTACCCGGGCCTAGCAGGGTTTTCACAGCCGGCATGGCTGCAACTCAAACTTGCATTCCTGAGTACCACGAGACAATGGCTACAACCCTCTCATCAGGATTGTGCATATGGCTCGCAACACAGCAAATAGTCATTTTCATCCAAAGGACTGCCGCTATTGTGGCGCTCCTCTGGAGCTCGTCAGAAAACAGGTGGTGTATCCTGCCGCGCCGGCTAAAGCGATGATCTACCGTTGCAACCGTGATGCCTGCGATAGCTACGTTAGCTGCCGAGAAGGAACTGACATCGCGATCGGTTCTGTTGCCAACAGGGAAACCCGATTGGCGAGGCGCGAGGCACATACCAGCATCAACACCCTGATCGATTCCGGCAGAATGAATAAGCACGAAGCCTATGCATGGATGCAGCACCTTCTGAGCCTGCCATATACTCGCCGGGGCATAGGCTGGCTGGATGAGCACGAGTGTAAGGTTGTTATTCGAGAAGTAAGGGAAATCATGAGCCGGTCTCGATATGAAGCCTCCCTGAGAGGCATAGCTAGCTTGAGAGCGCTTTTTGATAAGAACGACCGAACACGGGATGATTCCTCTCGGAGCAAGGATAAAAATGCCCAGAGATTAATGGATCGCCTTCAGCTTCTGAACCACTTCAACGCTTGATTGCGACGAGGAATGAACGCCACAAATGAACAGAATGATTGCTAGACTGCGAACCCATGGCATTGTAACTGCCAGCCACATGATCGGCATTGGCATCATGCTTCTGGTACTTGGTCTAGCTAACACGGGGTCTGACCCATGGCTGTCTGCAGTCGTTGCTGCGGCGGGGCTATTCTCTTCAATCCGTATCCATACAGCTGCGGTTCGGTACCAAAACTCCATGGTTGGGTATACCGCTGAAGGGTTGGATGATGAAAATCAGAGCTAATTGGTAACTCAGGCGTCAAGCACGGCCATATGGAGAATCCATGGCCATATTCTGATCCTGGAGTGGTAACCACCAGGAACCAAAGGCGAGTTTGGAGTAACTATGAGGCAATCCGATTTAGAGTACACCGGCGAGCTTGATGGGAGGCATTGTTGGGTGTGTAGGGGCGACGAGTTTTACTGGACTCCGGGATCCCATGTGGTGACCAGTGATCTAGCCGGCGTCATTCCATTTTGTCACTGGATTTGACCCCATAGGTCCAGACACTTTTTCCCGCTTAGGATTGTGATACCCGACTGCGCAGAAATTCCCGGGGTGAACGGTATCCCAAGGCGCTGTGCGGGTGGTGTTCGTTATAATGCTCAAACGCGATAGCCAAATTGCCTACCGCTGTTCGGCTATCCGGTTTTGGCATCATCTCGATATAGTCTCGCTTCATCGTCTTCACGAAGCTCTCCGCTATACCGTTACTCTGTGGGCTTCTCACCGCAGTAGTTCTGGGCTCCAACCCGATTTCTCGTGCAAACGCGCGGGTCTCATGGGCTCGATACGCCGAGCCATTATCAGTCAGCCACTCCACCGGTGATGCCGGCAACGAATCCCCAAAGCGACGTTCGACAGACCTCAGCATGACATCTTGCACAGTGTCACTGTCGTAACCCCCAGTACTGGCCGCCCAGTCCAACGCTTCCCTATCGCAGCAATCCATGGCGAACGTGACACGTAGTTTTTCACCGTTATCACAGCGAAACTCGAAGCCATCTGAGCACCACCGTCGATTGCTCTCCTTGACGGCAACACGCCCCTTATGTGCCTGCTGGGCCAATGGTGCAGCTGGTTTTCTTTCCAGCAGCAAGCCATGCTCGCGCATGACGCGATATACCCGCTTAGCGTTTACCACAGGTTGTTCTGTTGCCTCAGACTGACGCCGTAACAGCGCCCAGACCCGGCGATAGCCATAGGAGGGAAGCTCTGCCATCGCCTCCATGATACGGCCAAGTAAGGCTGCATCATCACGCTGGCGATGATGACGACCATCTTGCCAACCCGGTTTTCGATGAACACGAACGGATAGCTGCGCACGCGATACATTAAGAGCCTGGCTCACAGCACTTAATCGTCGTCCCCCGGCAACAAGGGCGCATGCGCAATCCATTTTTTTGCTCGACCATACTCCACGGCTTCTTTGAGGATCTCGTTCTCCATGGTCTTCTTCCCGAGCAGACGTTGTAGCTCTCGGATCTGCTTGATGGCAGCAGCCAACTCGGAAGCAGGAACAACATCCTCACCGGCGGTGATCGCCGTGAGAGACCCTTCTTGGAATTGCTTACGCCATTTGAAAAGCTGGTTTGCGTTGACGTCGTGCAAGCGAGCAACATGAGAGACGGTCATCCCGGGCTCAAAGGTCTGCTGCACGATGGCGATCTTTTCTTGTGGAGTCCGGCGTCGACGGCGCTCGGCCCCTGTTAACACTTCGACCATCTTCTCGTTGTGACTAGTACTGAACATAGCTCCAAGACTACCTCTTAAGTTAAGAGGGGCGAAGTGTCTGGATCTTCAAGGGGCCAATCTAGTCACGTCACTCTAGCCCCAAGACTGAGCAGGGCCACACATACTATTAAGGCCCTTACTAGGACAGATGCGAAACGGGCGATTGTCAGGGCTCTGAGCTTATAGTGCCCTACCAAAGTTAAGCTTACTGCTTGTTTTCATCTCAGAACAAGGGCGCCTATGTGGCGCCCTTGGCTCATTCATCAAGCCCCAGCGATCTCATTAGGGCTTCGCCGCTCTCCAGGGCCTGCCGCTCCCCTATGGCATAGGCGCGGGTAGGCTTCTTGGCCAGCTCTATGGCACCGGCCAGCTCTTCATGGTTACCTATGAACGTGGGGCGATCCCATGCGCCGCCATCGAGGCATCTAACATCCCAGTGCCCATTGCTATTCCATTGCAGGTACGGTTGGCGCCACCACAGAATCATTTCTTCGGGCTCACGCTCGTCGTGCTTGATGTCTCTGGCTGGTGGCTTGGCCGGGTTGACCGGTACCCCGTCTATGACGCCAGATAGCTTGGCCGGCTCAATGGCCAGGGCGGCCTCAAGGGTGATCGCAGTAAAGGACATCACTTGCCCTCCGTGTTGATTGATTGATTGGTTCATCATTGCAGCTGGCCGGCCTAGTGTCACTGGTATTCGTCCAATTCCGTACTGCCCTTCTCGTCCAGCTGCTTATCCAGAAAGCCCCCCTCCACCAGCTCACCTTTCACCTGGTACTGTGGCGAACCTAACAGGACACCCACTCCATGACTGGAGGAGGTGATACCTGGCCTTTCCGCCTTCGGTAGATCTGACCTAGTGTAAAACAGGGTGGCTATGGCCAAGACCCCTACTGTCGCCAGGAGAGTGACAGCCCAGCGAGCTCTCACTTATCTACACCTGCCGCCGCGCTTGGCTTGCCCTCTTTTTTGCTGATAGTGACCTCTTCCCAGCGGTCCTCTGGGAGAGTCACTTTAAAGTCCGGGCTATCAACTAGCCTCCCTGGCGGTGTGTAATCGGGGTTTGGCTTGCCAAAAAGGACGCCAAATCCATGAGCTGGCTCACTGATCACCCGCTCCTCTGGCGGCTTACGGGGCTGTTTCTTCTCCTGGGTATCGCCACAAGCTGCAAGTGCGAGGGGGAGGGCTAGGACAATGACTATTCGCTTCATAAGGTCACTTCCCTGGTGTTTGCTGGTAGACGCGACGAACCCTACTAGGGGCGGGGGCGTTCACGTAGAGGGGGCCGAGCGGCGTCCAGTTATCGGAGCAGTGAACATACTCCGTCATCAGCATCTCGTTTTGCTCCTTGGACAGTTTGAGGTCACCGCTTCCATGCCACAGGCCCAGGTACTTGTCGAACAAGAAGGCCAGCGCCCCGGGAACCGGCTCAGACAGGGGGGTGAGCGGCGCTCCGCTTTCCTGCGCGATAGTCTGCATAAGGTGGCCGGCGAGCAGCTGCAGTTCAGGTTTGACCGTGCGCGTCATGATCGCGTTGGCCACATAGCCCACCATTGGCGCGTCGCTCTTGGATACGACGGAGAAAGAGCTGATGGTCGGCTTTATTTGGCTGCTGTCTTTCGCATATCCCTTGTATAGAGGGATAGCTTCCTCCTGGAGCCTGGCGTTGGCTGCAGCCTGGAATCTCTTATAGGCTGCGTCATCACCAAATTTCAGGATGGCATCATAGGGGCGCATGATTGGCGTCTTCTCAACTTGGTCTAGATACCCGCCGCCAACGTCGCTATGAGTACCGAATAGCGGGAGTTCCGTGTGGTCTGGCTGTACGGAGTTAAGCGCAAAATTGAGCCGGTACTCGTCCTTGGCGGCGAGCTGGACAACCTTCTCCGCGGCCCCGGGAGCAATGTAGAGGCGAACTGGCGCATTCTCGTCATTGCTGGCGTCCAGGCCTATGGCTGCTACGGTATCGAAGAGGCCAACGAATGCGACGTGCACCTGGCGCCCCAGGTTCGATTCCAGAAGGATGTTCACGAAATGTCGCGCAGCTGCAGCGCCCCGGCTAAAGCCGAAGACATCCACAGCTACCGGGCCGGCGGGTAGGCTGGCGATCATGGTGCTGATCTTGGCCAGGCCTTCCTTTGACCTGGCTATGACGCCAGTTGCACCGGTACCGAAAGCCATGTCGATCTTTGTGTCAGCCTTGCCGGCAGCAGTGCCGATCCCCTCGATGTAGATTGCTGGGCCGGTATAGGCTTGATGCAGCCGGGCAATGTTGGTTGGGCCGCCGTCGTATGAGGATTCAGTGCCTATCAGCTTCTCTATGGATTTGCAGGCCGCCTCGCTTGCCTCTTCACATTGCTCCCTGAGCTCGCTGTTGTGCCTGTTGTTCTGGGTGCCATCGAAGAAGATGCCGATCCGGTGTTCCTCGGGGTCAACCAACGGGACAAGAGGGGTCGCCGGCGAACTGGCCGGTGCTGGCGCTGGTGGTTCTGCTGGGGCGCTGGCTGCTTTCGCTCGAGGCCCTTTGTTGTCGCCGACTGTCGTCCCCTGGGCGGGGAGTATGGTGTTGCTCATAGGCGGGCAGCCGCAAGCGACATAATCGCCCTGCAGTGCTACCGGCCCGCCCGGGCCGATGATGGAGCGGGGGCCCACGGCGACGATAGGGCCCTGTCCGACTTTGCAAGCTGGGCAGGTCGCTATCATCCCGATATAGGTGGTTGGGGAGCCTTCGCTGAGCCAGCTGCTGTCCCCGTCTTGGATCGCACCGCCAGTGCTGGTGGGATCGCCTTTCCTTGCTAAGGTCCTCATCAAATACCTCCGAATCGAAAGGCATATGTTACCCCAATCGGATCTTGAAGATGCTGAATGAGACCGTGTTTTAAACTCAGGACGTCTGTTTGTGTCGCTTTATCTTCAGATCATCGATCCTTGCATACCCTGCTAAGGATCTAGTTCAGAGTATGGGGTCAACGTGTCTTGGATCTACAGCGAAAAGCTTGAACTGAACGATTAGCTGTAGGTTATTGATGGTGTGAGGTAAACGAGGTCCTGTTAAAAAATGGATCCACGTTGGATCCAGTAGATCTATGGTCTGGATCCGATAGGATGGGACGGTTTTTAAGCGGTTATTCACCCAGTCATAAAATCGCTGGAATTGCGGTTTATAGGGCGCTCATCACCGGGGTATACCAACGTATTGCCACGGGGTCTACTTTCCATCTGAGAGCTGTCTAGGGCTCAAATCAGGCTTGCTCAGGGGCTGCGAACGGATTGTGAATCCGAAAATGGATCCTAACGAGAAGAGATCGACTGCAACTTATTATAGATCATTGATCTCTTTTTTTTGATCTCTTGATCTACTGATCTTTTAATATCTTTGATCTGTTAAAGATCTTTAAAGATGGGGTGGTTGTAACTTAGTGATGTATATGGCTTTTTTCTGTTTTATGTAATATGCCGTGCACTGCTATGTTATATGCCGCGTTCCTCTATGTACTATGCCGTGATGCTCTATATGCTATGCCGTGATGCTCTATGTTATATGCCGTGATATGCTATCTACTATGCCGTGGTCTCTTATCTACTATGCCGTGGAGTCTCTATCGAGACCATTTTGTCAGGTGATAACAGGTTATAAACAGCTTTTGAACAGGTTATATTCAGCATATGCACAGGTTGGGGGGTGACGCATGATCGTTGATAAAATTAGCTGCGCGAATGCGATTTTAGAGGCGTATTTAACCAAACAGGGATTTCGTGCTGACGTCATCAAAGTGATGGCGCCCCCACTTTTACCGAAAATTAACAAGTCGGCTGTGTCAATGCTGCTGAATTTTGTGTCGACGGCACCGGAGCTGTCAGTAGAGCGAGCCCTAGAGATCATTTGGCCGGCAATGGAAAAAATGACGTTGCTGGTGGATGAAGCCAATGAACACAATGTAGGGGGAGCTGAAGAAAAGGATCACCCAGAACCTACTGCTGTGGCTAACACAAGAGCTCCCGTGGTGATAGAACAAGATACGGACTACTTGGTTGAGTACGATAGGGTTCAAACCCGCTCCTTGTACCCAGATCGCAGCCCTCCCCCTGAGAACATTGATTTGCACCTGGATATGACCCTGAAAACGGGGATGTTCCGCGTGCTTGCGAGCGGGAAGACGCCACCAGCACTGGATGAGCATAGAATTTACCACCTGACCACTCCGCTTAGCAGTGGTCACGCTTATATGTCACTGAGGGGGCCAACCCTCAACACTCAAATGGATTTGGTCTCTTATATCTGCATCACTCATTGGTTAGGGCGCCTGTCAAAGGAGAGGTTTGAGCAAGCCATCATCAAGCCAATTCGTATGACCATAGAGCGATTTTTCTCACCGATTCCTGAGGATATGCGGCCGTCAGATTACCTGTTGGACAAAAAAATCGTCGATTCGCTTGCAAGGCTAAAGAGCGTTGCTCTTCTATTTTACCCAACGCTCGATGATGCGGATGAGACTAGCCGAAAGAGATCGGTCATGATTGCGAATATCGTTGGTACTCTGAGGTTGGAACCTGATGGGACCATCGAAATATCTCCGACCCCAGAGCTGCGAACCTTGTATCTGAGCACTAAAAAGCTCGTCCCAATAAATCGAAGTGCAGTCATTCAGTTGAACTCTCAGATGGCTCGCCTGCTAGCTCTATGGATCGCAGCTAGGCCAGGCAAGCTAATGGGGCGCAGGGTGTTTCTGAATCTGCGGCCCATGACGGTTCTTGAGCTCCTGCGTGAAATCCATCCACGCGAGACTGGTCGGCACAACCACAATGATCGCCGGCAACTCTCATTGGCCCTTAACGAACTTCTGAGTGCGGGACTGATCGATGTCGATATTAAATATCGAAATGTGAAGTCAAAGGAAAGTGATGAACGACTCACACTTTCAACGGAAATTCACTTTAAATCGCATTCAATCGGGGATGCTCGGTCTGTAGCAAATTCGGACCTTACACTTCCAGTAATCGATGTGCCCAGAAAGCGGGGTCGCGGTAAGGCGTATAGCACTGAGGTGGCGGAGGAACTGCAAGGGCTCAGTTTTACGGCATCAAGTACGAGTCCATCCGCCAGAACCAAGCCTAAAGAGTGGCTATCAGCCAACCTGGATGCTGTTGAGCGGATAATGTCAGGATTGCGTAAGGCTGCCAAGAAGTCACCGGCCGGCGCTCGCCTCCTGCTCAAGGGGGGCGATGATCGCAAATTGACCAGCCTAGCTAAGGTGTTTGAATCGGTGGCGCGTGATGCCGATGCCGCACTGCTGCGTCAAATCGCGAGCCATGACCCACGCAAAAGCAAACAGTCAGAATTTGAAACGATTCTCCGCTCTATACCGCTTAAACCGGCTCATCTTCGTGTCACTTTCTGGTATAGGGATAACGCAGACACTATCGCCAGATTGAAAAAAATGCTCTCTTCTTCTCGATCGCCGCTTGAAGTTGCGGCTCAGATTCACAAGAGGGTGTATTTCTCACGATTGGTAACCCCCTTAATCGCTGTTGGTAGAACAGATGATGCCAATTTTTTCAGCGGAACGTGGGAAGCAGGAAGGGAATCAATTGAGAGCAATAAGCGGGATGACTGGAACCGGGCGGCGGCGGGAAGCCGTAGGAAAAAGGTAATGAAGCTTTAGAGCCAAAAAAACATTTTCAGTGGTTTGCTAGTCAATCGCTACCACGTTACATTTCTAGTGTTCTAGGAGAGATGCAATTGAGTCAAGTTCGGTATGTGCCAGTGATTTTGTTGGCCGGTGGGTGTTGGCTATGGATGGCGATAGGGGTCATCCACTTAGGGATGAAATGGCAATCGGTTGGCTTTGTTCGCCACAATGTGGAAGTCGTGCTTCCGAATGATAGAACTCTTGCAGGTGACCTCTCTATTGATTGGGAAGGGACTTATAATCTGACTGATGCAGACGGAAAATCTACGAAATTCAAGAGCTTCAAGATAATGTCAATTCCGCCGACGAGCATGGTTCCTAGCCCCTTCTCATATCGGATGGTGCTGCCGTTCATTCTCTACTGCCTGGGTTCCCTAGTCGCTTGCTATTGCCTTTGGCTCAAATGCATGAGGCCTCGGGATAAAATCAGTCGGTGATTTGCCTGACACAGTTCGTTTTGGTTGTCCTGCCCCGCGTTGCGGGGCTTTGTCTATTATTATGGAAGTCACCCGCCCCAGAGTGTTAGAGTAGGCATGAATCAAATATGAGCAATCAACTACGAGACGCTATGCCGCAACTCATTATCGATGCAAACAAGGTCACAGAAACATTCCGTGACCTGGAAGTGACCGCAACCAACGGGGCGATGTATCAAGCTCTGGTGGGGCATGAGCACATCCAGGAGATTGCGCCGGAGTTGGGAATCGCTCTACCGCCCGGCTACCGCCTCGTCTGTGTGACTACTCGACTCGGTGGCGACAAATTCGAGATCGCCTTGGTCAATGACCATACGGCTGAGGTCGCCTATTACAACCAGGTGATCATCGTTCACTATGAAGATCTGAAATGTCGCCCGGCCACCCAGCAACGGGTTTGGCGTTCGTTCAATCAGCACCACAAGGCTGTACTTCGAGATCTGCCGTCTGCGGTATTCTTCGGCTATATACTGGCCCGTTATGATGTGATCCTGAGTGATAACATGCAGACTGGGGAAGGTATGCACTTCTGGAAGGCCAGAATGTCCGAGGCGCTTTATCGTCGGCTGTACGTGTACCACTATCAACTGATGACCGGCGAACTGCACCAGATCCGTTCTGATGCTGAGTTGGCTTCATTGTCAGATAAGATATGGGGTAGCCCCCAGCACCACGAATGGCAGCTCGCGATCATCGCCTGTAAGCCGTTGCCGCGCCCAGTTAAGATCTGCGCATAGACCAGGCGCAAGATGCAAATAGCCCCGCCTAGCGGGGCTTTTTGTTGATGTATGTTGTGATTTCGAAGACGTCGTAGAGATAATGAACTGCATGAGTAGCATCTACCGCATTAACCACGTCAGTGAAGCACCATCGATAGATGAGCCGGATCCTGCCTTTTCACTTCGAGTTACTCGACTGCGACCCCCTCCCCCTCCTTTAGTTGTGATCTGGACTACTCGGTGGCCAGCAGGCTCGGTATTCAATCACAGGGTCCACGTTCGGCTGCATGGCTATCGGCATTTGGCTACTTGCAGACTATCCAGATTGAGAATCCGTGAAAATTCATTGCCCAAGGCGGCCAGCGCAGGCGGGCTTGTAGTTGGCAGTGGGGGCCGCAGTCGGCCCCGTGGAGGATTGGATCTGACGGTCCTGTGCTAGAGCCGGTGATTTTGTGTGGTGCTCGGCGGACTCCTGGACTGCCCTTGTGAGATGAAAGCAAAGTCTCACTCTAAAAGTCCGTGCTAATCGGCGGGGCCTGTGGCCCCGCTTCTATTCGTGGGCTCAACATAGCCCCCCAGTCGCCACAGCGACCACTGGCCAGGTCTTGACGACCACTGACAGGATGGCCATGCCAAGCAGCCTGACGGCGGCCTAGGTGATCGCCTGCTGGGCGACAGTGAATGCCCAGCGGGCGCCTTGTTTGATACGAGTCTTGTTCATGCTCTGTTCTCCAATGTGGAAGCCCGAAGGTGGGCTTCATATCTACTTAGCGCCCGAGCCTCGACCTCATTACACGAAAGAGCATGCCGTCACGACACCGCCGTGTGTGTACCTTCCTGATGTGCCCAGCCCTGACACACTCGCCTAACTATCCGTGAACCCCGCCTGTGGCCTGCTGGTATGATCACCAGGAGACCCTTTTCCTGCTCACTCAGTTCACTGCTGTGAACCGGCATTAAATAGAGAGAGTCCCATGTACTACTCCCCAAGACCCGACGCCCGTCGTGCTGCCGCCCTTCGTCCTGGACAACTCAAGCATGTGATTCGTGTCGCCTCGATCACCGGTCGTTAATTCGACCGTGATGCAATGCAGCTCTGGCTAACTCACTCGACCTGCGTCCGAGTCACTGAGTGGGCCAACATCGAGATCCGCGACACTCTCCACCCCTCCGGCTAGCTACGAGATGGGGTCGATCTGAGGGGCGCTATCACGAAGCAAAGCAGGCCACGCACCACACCAAGACCGTTTTCGCCGACAAGGCGTGGCTCGATTACCGGTGCTCCCGTGGTGGGGGTCTGTCTCCCGAATCGGAGTTACATTCGGTGGGGGGCTGCCGGTGGCCCCGGGGCGTCGCTGGCTCGGCACCCATGGTGGTCAACGGCTGGGCAGGTTCCGGTGCGGCGGCCGGCGGGTCTGTACAGCAGGTGGCCCTAGGCAGCCGGTCGGATCGGTGTTCAGGGGACCCGGCACAGCGTCTGGTGGTGCCGGCAGGTGTGCTGGACCTGGTGGCGGCGTGATTTACTCGGTGTGCATGCCGATCTCGAGATCCTGGCCTCTGGTAGCGTTCGCGCTGGCCTGCGTGGAGGGGGCTGACGGCTCGTGCCGCTGCGGACTCTTTGGCCAGTGTGGACCGAACCGGAGTTGCATTCGGTGGGATGGTGTTGCCGGTCGGTCCAGTGTTCAGAGGGATCCGGTACGTGGCGGGCCTCGGGCCGTGACCGGTTAAGTCGAGCCAGAGCCGTCGCAGGCTCGGTACCCTGCCGGCGGTTGTTCCGGTACTGCGTCCGGCGGTGCTGGTGTTGCTGGTGGCCCAGGTCGACCACTGCCGGCAGGGGGGGCCGGTGCGGCTTACGGTGCCCCGGTGTAGCAGGTGGTTGCGGGCCACCGCGGGCTCAGCGCCCCGGGTAGCCGGCGACCGGGCGGGGATTCGGCGCGGCCTCCGATGGGTCTGTGTTGCAGGTGGCCCCGGGCGGCAGCGAGTTCGGCATCCAGGGTGCCCAGCAGCGGCGGGGTGATCGGTTGTAGCGGCCGGCGGGTTCGGTTAGAGGGTGGCCACTGCCTGCGGGTGTTCCGGTGCTTGCCGGTGGCGCTGCAGCTCCCGGATCGGTGCTGTTGCCGGTGGGGCCGGGAGTTGTGGTGGCTGGTTTTTGTCGGTGTGCATGCAGAGTAGCAAGCCAAGGCTCCGGCGGTATTCGAGCTCCACACACTGGTGTGCTGAGTCTAAGGGGCCCGGACTAAATGATCAGGGCTGATTCTGCAGATGCTGGCCGCCGAGCGGGTACCGCTATCCCCATTGGTGCCCTGGGTCGAGTAAGCCGATGCGCAATACCTGGTACGTCTCGGGCTGCTGCGTGCTCGGCGCATGGGGGGCCACTGAGGTACAACGTCTGGCGGGGCGGTGCAGCAGGATGGCCCGGGTCACCGTGGGATCGGGCAGAGGGCGGCCACCGCCGGCGGGGGATCGGGTGCTACGTCCGGCGGTGCCGGCAAGTGTGCTGGACCAGGTGGCGGCGGGATTTACTCGGTGTGCATGCCGATCTCAAGATCCTGGGCTTTGGTAGCGCTCGCGCTGGCCTTTGTGGAGTGTGGTTGACGGATCGTGCCGCCGCGGACTCTTTGGCCAGTGTGGACCGATCCGGAGTTGTATTCGGTGTGGTGGTGCTGCCGGTGGCCCCGGGCCGCCGCGGTCTCGGAGCCCGAGTTGGCCACCGCCGGCGGGGTGGATCCGGTACTCTGTCCGGCGGGCCGGTACAGCAGGTGGCCCCGGGCTGCCGGTAGGTTCGGTGTTCAGGGGGAGCCGGTGCATGGCGGGCCCTGGGCCGGGGCTGGTTAAGTCGAGCCAGGGCCGTCGCAGGCTCGGTACCCTGCTGGACGAGTGTTCCGGTTCATGGCAGTCGGCGGGGCCGTCAGGTGTGCTGGGGCTGGCAAGGCCCGAGCTCAACGTCCCAGGTAGCCCGCCCCATTATCGGTTTCGGTTCGGTGTTCAGAGGACCGGTTTGGGATGCTCGGTGCGTCCCGGGCTGGATATCCGGTTCGCGTCATGCGGTTAGGCTCGAGATGGCGGCAGGCATTTGTTTGCTTGCCAAGTCATGGATGTGAGGAAGGAGGAGATTATGAGGGCGTTTGTTCTGACGCTTTAAGGCCGTAGAACTCAGCCTTAGGGCTGCCACGGTCAGGCCTGCAGGTGTGCGGGAGCCGGTGTTTCTTCGGCCGGCACCTTGGTTGGCCCCCGCCCCTGCAGGATCTGGCGCCGGCTCCAGGCATGCTAGGCCAGTACCTTGGATAACTCCACCCGGCCGGTACTGGCGGGGCCTCGGGCCGGCGAGAGCCGATGCCCCCCCCGGCCTTCGCCTTAGTTGGCCCCCTGCCCATACAGAATCTAGCTGCAGCTTGCTGATGTGCCTACCTAGCGATCTCTCGAACGGTGCATCGCCGAGTCGACCTGAAGTGAATAAGCAAAAAAAGGCCGCACAATCGCTGTACGGCCTTCAATTCATTTCGCCATCATACCAAGTAAGTAACCTGTAATGCCTGAACAGATAATGGCTACCAACCAGGGAACATTTGTAACAACATTCAGCTTGCTTCCCCTCTCCTTCATTTCGGAGCGGGCTATGAAGTCTAACTCACTCCTCATCGCATCGAGAGTTGAACGATGCACACGAATAAATCGCTCGTTTTCTTCATCAAGCCGCTCTAGCATGACACCAAAGCGTGTTGCTGCATCATGTATCTCTTGCCGCTCACGGGATAGCCATTTTAAAAGCGACTCAATCTTGCTAAACAGTTCGTGGGTACGCTCCACCTCTCGTTGTAGGCGGCTGGCTGCCTGAATGGCTTCGTACACATCACCAAGCATGGATGCAAAGATCGCCTGGTAATGTTCTGCCGGTAACAAGCCCCCCTTCAACGATAGGTTTTCCGGGGCCATTAGGCGACCTGCTTAGTAAGACGTAAATCCCCCCAGACTGTAGTGAGCTTCTCAAGGAGCGGAACACAGCACATGCGTAGAGTGTGCATGGACGTCAGTTCTTCTACCTTCCTGGCATCGAGCTCCAACCCTTCTGTACGAGATTTCATAACGATAGCCTTTGCCTCACTTTTGTAGTCTCGAGTATCAGCTACCACGCTAGCAAGGCTCAGCTCCTGCCGCGACAGCATTTCAAACGCCGGGTTTTCTTCTACTGCCCACCGGAAGTCGGTCTCCACTTTTGTATGCTTTTTCATGTATGACACGAAGCTTGCAAACTGGTCGAAGGAGAAGAATGTGGCTGGAATTTTGTTGAAAATCGGGCGAATCCGAGCAGGGTCAACGCCAATTTCCAACAGCGTGTTGATGGTTTCTGCCGCCTCTGCCTGGCAACGCTTCTCTGGTGTGAGGGGGATAAAGTAGTAGTCGAACTCTTGGCAAGAGTTACTGAACTTGCGAAGTCCGTCGATGAAGAACCGGACGTTGCTCATACCCACATCGATGATGGCCTCATCTTCTACCATGATTGAATTCATCAGATTTGAGAATTGACCCCCGTTCATTGTGGTTACGTCAACACCAAGTGCATCAGCGGCCTGGTTCATGTCCTCAATCGAGAAGAGCTGGGCTGCGGGCATCATGGTTTTCAACCAGTGGGCAGACAGAACGGTTTTTCCTACAAATCCTGTTTTAGATACAACAACAATCTTCATCTATTAATTCCCTAATATTCAGAGTTTTACCTTGCCTGCCCACACGTCAACAACTACAGGCGTTTCCACCTTATTGGATGTGGCAGAAGGAAGTCGTTCGGCCACATGACTACGCTGCACGGCGGCTGGCGCCATTTTGGGTTCCTCGCTGGGGACGAGAGGAGTTGGTTGGGTCGAACTATGGCTTGCCAATATTTTCTGTCTTCGTTTTACGAACGCATTTATTGCGGACCTTGTTATCTCAATGTTGTACTTCTCCTCTAGGTACTCACGGATCACCTCAAGCGAATGTTTACCCCTCAGCTCCAGGAGTTCATCTGTATAGGGCTCGAGTTTCGATGCGCCTTTTCTGCTTGGTAACATAAGGTCCTCGCTAAGAGATGCTGTCTAGGTGCCAAAGATTGGTGATTGTTGTGCTCATTTTCGCCCTTACCCTTGTCAACGCTTTGCATCATAAACGAATCACATTTGATGCAAGTCGTATCACCATTGAGCTACCAACGTAGTCGCCTTGTATCACTGTTGAACTACTGTCGTAGTTGCCTTGTATCACTTCTCGGCGGGTTAACGACCGTGTTGGTGACGGTGATGATTTGCGGGGAAGAATCAGTATGCAGTTACTTCTTCCAATCAGGCTGGGGCTGGTGACGAATGAATGTGATCGGTCATCTGATGTGCTTTTGGTTTAGTTGGCCGCATTTAGCTGAGGGCAGAGCTTGTGCCTCCAGCTGCGCCTATTGCCAAAAAATAGACAAACCCATAATTCCTGAATTATCATCCCAAGACCTAAAAACATGGAATTGACGGTGGAAGTCGAATGATCAGTGTATTGGAAAGACAGCAACGCTTGGTGGGCTTCGAGAAACTCCGCAACCAAGCAAGAATGGTGTTGGGGTACATAGCCGATGTTAAGCAAGACCGCCGGGACTCCTCCATTGAGGACGGCTATCAAAGTGCGGTTTACACGATGTACCAGGTGCAGCGTTTACCGGAAATGACCCGGGCCAGAGTTGAAGGGGCCATCAAGGTGTTGCGTGATGGTGGCCGAGAGTTTAGCCGGCTACCAGCAGAGAAAAACGCGCTCCAACCACACACATTTTCTCATGCCGATGTGCGGGCCATTTACAAGGCCGCAGGCCAGCGTTCGTTTGCCGAGATCAAGTCCACTCTTGGCTCCGATACTCGCGCTAAGGTGGTAGCTTGCCAGAACCTAAAGGGGGGGGTTGGCAAGACCACATCGACCGTTACCATCGCGACCGGTTTGGTTCATCATCGCAACCTGATCCGTCATCAATTGCGGGTAGCGGTTATTGACATGGATCCCCAGGGGTCAACTTCCGTTGCTTTTGGGTTCGCCGGGCTTGGAAAAGTGCCACAGCATTCTGCAATCGAAGCCATTGCCAGCAGAGCCACACCTGAAACGGTAAGGTCATGGATGCTGCCTACTTCTAGCGATGGGCTATTCGTCATGCCGGCGGGTACAGCTGATGGTTTCTTTTCACTGCAGGCATACCAACACGCTGCAGATACCGGCATCAACATGACCGAATTGCTGACAAAATATGTCATTGATCCGATTCGTGATCACTTCGATCTCATCTTGCTTGATGCGGGTCCTCATCTTGACGCGGCCTTGATTAACACTTTGCAAGCGAGTGACAGCTTGTTTGTTGCTATTGGCCTCGACCCGCTGGAGTTTGACTCGAGCTTGAAATTCCTCGAGTCCATTCATGGGTTGTTGGCGAATATCCCCTCCCCAAACCTGGATCCCGCATCAGTCTGGCTTCTGGGCAGTAAATTTGACGGCACCAATCCACAGCATCTGGATAACTACATGATGCTCAAGAACCTTGAACCAGCGAAGTTGTTTGTCAACAGGATGGAGCAACTGAGGCCATTCTCTTCTGTCACTGAAGATGGCCGAACCGTATTCACCATCCAACCGAAGCATTATGCAGGAGATACCCGGTCACTCCGACGTGCCCAGAACGTTGCGGAGAACGTTGTGGCTGAGTTTTTCTCTAACATTCTTGAGGTATCGAACTGATGAGCAAAAAGCGCACGCCAATGAGCACAGGCCTAGTGGCCCACATGGCTGCATCAGCAGCCGAGCCGTCCATTTCAAGCGGTGTGTTCAGCATACCTGAGGATGTGGCTGGGGGATTTCTGGACGCGGAAGAAGCATTGGCCAGCAAGATTCGATCGACTGGTGCTTTCCGGGTTATACGCCTTAAAAATGGGCGCCTCGTGCGGCTGACGTCAGTCTATATCCCCTCCGCACATGTTGAGGAGCTAACCTATATCCACGAAGCGAATATTCGCTCCAAGTCGGGAGTGACTGAAGAAACTGTAGATGACCTGATCGGCTCAGTTCGGTCTGGTGGCGTCGTGATGGAGGTGTTGGCAGTACGAGGAGCAGATACCAGGTATGGCATATTTGACGGTCAGCGTCGCCGATACTGTGCACTGTTGGCGGATAAAGGCTTACCCATAGCTTACACCGACGAAACAGAGGATCTGAGCATGGCAGAGCTACGCGAGCTCAGTCGACTTGCCAACCTCACTCGACCCAACTCGCTTTATGATAAAGGGCTGCATTATGCCCGGGTGATGAAGGATGAAGGGTTAGATGTACTCCAGGCCGCAGCACTTTTCGGGGTGCATGAGTCAGAAGTCCGCGCCTCACAGTGGGCACTTGAGATCCCGCTGCCACTCTATGAACTGCTACCGGATGGAACTGGTACTGGGCGCCCAACAATACTAAATCTGCGAAGAACCCTAAAGCTACTCACGAAGGGACAAGTTGAAGCCCTGATATTATGGGCCCAAGGTAAAGAGCCATACCCCTCAGCACCGAAAGCACTGGCCGACATTGCCGCACAAGCAACAGAACTTGCGGGTGAAAAGCCGAAAAAGCGCACCAATGTGAATGTGATTGCCGGAATCGAGGTGAAGCAAAAAAAGGGCAATACTTTCGAGTTGACCCTACCAGACGAGATTTCCAGTCAGCAACTGTTCGATCTCCTTGCTATGCTCAAAAAGTGAGGATCAAGCAGGGAGGGCTGGGCATGGGAGCAACAGCATCAATAGGATTCCACCAACCTGCCAGTAAATAAAAACCGCCATCGTGAAGTGAACCCCGAAAGTTGGACACCCAACGAGTAGGGGTTCTTCGTTTCTATGGCAAAGCAAAAATACTCGGCCGACTTCAAACGTCAGGTCGTTCTTCACTATCTCAACGGTCATGACGGTGCCAAAAAGACGGCTGCCCTGTTTGGTGTCGATCATGGCGCCGTTCGCCGCTGGACTGAGCACTGGAAAGCCAGTGGCGAAGCTGGCTTCACCATCACGACCAAGGCTTATTCTGCTGAGTTCAAAGAAGAGGTACTGCACTGGATGCAGGAAAATAATGCCTCTTCTCGCAAGGCGGCCGCAGCATTCAAGATCGCCGCTGCCTGCACCGTCAGTCGGTGGGCGCGGCTTTATCGTGAAGGCGGTATCATGGCCCTTCGTGACAAACGCAGAGAACGCGCCATGACTTCAGGGAAGACGCCACCCGGCAAACCGCTCACCGCCCCCTATCCCATCTTCAACAGTGCCCAGGAAGAGCTCGAATACCTGCGGGCGGAGAACGCCTATCTAAAAAAGCTGCATGCCTTGGCCCGGGAAAAGCAGCAGAGAAAGCAAAAATAGTTTCCGAGCTAAGGCAGAACCATCAGCTGGCAGCGCTGCTGCATATCGCCGGGTTGCCACGCAGCACCTTCTACTGGCAGGTGAAATCAGGTGCCAGCACAGGGACCTATGAGCATGAAGCGCTACGGGTCAAGGCGCTGTTTCATCACCACAAGGGGCGCTATGGTTATCGGCGGATCACCCTGGCGCTGCGCAATGAGGGATGCCCTCTCAACCATAAAACCGTGCGTAAACTCATGCGAAAACAGGACCTTGCCTCTAACCTGCGCCGCAAGAAATATCGGTCGTACAAGGGGGCGTACGGCCATATCGCCCCGAACCTCTTGCAGCGTGATTTTCACGCCGATGCCCCGAACCAGAAATGGGTCACCGATGTGACGGAGTTCAATCTCAAAGGGCAGAAGTTGTACTTGTCGCCGGTGCTGGATCTCTATAACAGCGAGATCATCGCCTGGCAGATGGCAACGCACCAGGGGATGCGGTTGGTGGACAAGATGCTGGATGAGGCCCTGGCGAGATTACAGCCAGGAGACTCGCCGGTGATGCACTCGGATCAAGGCTGGCAATATCAGATGGTCAGCTATCAGACGCGATTATCGTCAAGGGACGTGAAGCAAAGCATGTCACGCAAAGGGAACTGCCTGGACAATGCGGTGGTAGAGAACTTCTTTGGACTGCTGAAGAGCGAATGCTGGTTCAACGAAGAGTACGAAGATACAGAGCAGTTGAAACGCGCGGTGGATGAATACATCCACTACTACAACCATGAGCGGATCAAAGTGAAACTAAACGGCCTGAGCCCGGTACAGTACCGAACTCAGGCCATGTCATCCGCCAACTAACGTGTCCAATAAATGGGGTTCACTTCAATCGGGCGGTTTTTATTTAGGGTTGCGTTCATGGCACTCACTGAGTCTTCGGAGAGTAACCGAACGATGACCACACTTTTTCGTCAATGGGTATGGGGTCAACTGATAACCGGTGTACGTCGAAAAACGCACCGTGGGAATCAAGGCCGCCATGCCGGAACATATTCCACATGAGTTGGCCAACAATCCTGGCTGCCGTAGAGTTAACCCCGAAATCTTGCTTGGCGACGGCCTCCGCTGATGAACAGCTCTTGGATAGGTCATCCACCATCACCTCATACTGCCCCGCAAACAGGTCATAGGCTGTCGGCAATCCCGCCCCCCCTAAGACTACCTGCCCCGTCTTGTTATCGTTGCCTGCGTCAATCCAGAGGCCGTTTCCTTTGCTCAACGTTGCAAACTTCGACCCGAATTGCGCACGAAAACTGGGCTTGTCCACAGCGGTGATATATACGGTTGGACGGCGGCGATTAAAGTGTCCTTGGCCCACATCATAGTCTGCCTTAGCTTCCCAAGCGAATCCGTTATAGCAACGCTCCGCATCGACCAAGGCTTGTGCTTTGGGGAGCCCCAGGTCTGCCGCATGGAACCTCTGGCGACCTAAATTAGCTTCACGAACCGGAGAGCCATCATAGGCGGTCACACTGATGCCGGGATGACCAAGACGGGCCAAGAGATCATGTAACATTGACAGTTCGCCCATGACAAAACTGCCAGTCCCTCCACACCCAATAAGCACAACATCCACTTCCTGAGACAAATACTCAATGGGGGTTTTCCACTTCATCGCCCTGCTCCTTTACTCAACTCAACGTTCGCAATTATCCCCTTCTTTATCGTGATGCAACCTGCTCAATCCAATCTCCGAGATAGCCAATTCTCGTCATTTGGGAGGCTGTTATTGTCGGGATTACGCCGGTCTTTCTCCGCTCTACGTCCATTCCGACCCAAAACGCGGTTGGCGTAGAGCCGTCGGCTAACGCTTGGGAGTTGTTACTGTGTGTTTTCAGCGCCTCGTACATGCAAGCCTCAATCTCCGGCAAGGTCGAGAAATTAATTTCTCGGGGCAACGTTGCACTCCCAAGGCAAAACCCTCCCCCGTGGTAGCAGTTGGGCATCGGAACATCGTAGACATGGTTCTCGGGTGTAGGGCGCTCATCGGTTTCCAGAGCGGCTACAGATAGCCGTGCCGACCCTTTCTGGATATTGAACACAAGTGCTGGCCAACGGATCTGGAAACCGCACCTCTCACCACCTACCTGTAACCATAACATTCCTTCCCGCGAGGGCTGATACCATGTAATGGCGCTTGGGCTACTGAGCAGCACGTTTGAGGGGATGAATTGGTAGTTGCCCTTCGTGTTACCCTGGGAGCGATCCAGCGACCCTGTGAGGTCTGCCAACAGCTCCTGAATCGTCTGCATTGAAAGGGGTTCACCTAGCCCAAGTTTGTCGTCAACGATGGCGTGTCGTGTAATGCCGGTCAGGTCTGCCATCTGCTCACTAGAGCTGGAAAATACGAGCGCAAGGCGGGGTAGACTCTGTTTATTCTGACAGGCGTTATTTCTGACCACTTGCATGACCTGTTTCCTCTTTCATGTTGTTTCCTGCGACGTACACAGCGGCCATAATTGCAATGCTTCGCTGCCACGATTCCATGGCCATCAAAGTATCATCATTGATGTGGACGCAAACGCTAGAGGTACAAAGATCCCCGTTCATGGCAAATTCGTTGTGAGTGTTGTAGGCATCATCAGCAAGCTCCCTGCGCGACAGCACCTTTGTTTCAAAGGGGATTTTAAAGTCAATGGATATGTCAGACTCGTCTTGATAGTCGAAAACCTCTTTCGCTACCCTATTGGTCGCCATTTCCCTTTCAATGATCGTCTGAGCCCCCAACAGGAAGGCACTCAGAGAGGTGTTATCATCCACCTCACTCAGGCGGCCAAATACAGCCGCAAGCCCCCCTTCAGCTGTGATCTCCTTCACTGACTGAGCGATTTCAGTCCAGCCAGCTTTCTGATGGCAATAATCAAAACAGCTCCACATGGCTGAGTATCCATCACCACCGAGTTCATCACTGGCATCTTTGACCTTCATAAGAACAGCAGTTGCCTCTGCTTTGCCACCGACTAGCAGCACGAGTTTATCGAAAAAGTCGGGGGCTTCTGATTCGATGCTGGGAGCAGAGTCTATCTTGGATAATTCACTTTCGGCCTGCTCCAAAACGCCGATGAACTCGTCAATTTGGCTGGCCTCCAAAGTCTCTGGTAACTCAAGATCGTAACACTCAGTCATCCAGTCGAGGGTGTATTCAAAGAAGGCATTACTTGGGATGAACCCAACAAGTGGGAGTTGTGAGAACATGAGGTTTTGAAATGCTGCGAGGTAGTCGCTGGACACTGACGATGGAAAAACCATGAATTCGAGGTCAGAGAACAGCCTAAATCTGAACTGCTCGCTGGCCTGACCGAACTCATTACCATTTCGGTCGTTAACAAGGCCAAAACTAAAATCAAGTATCTGCCTACAAGTTGCGTAGTTATTGTCAAACTCTGTGGCCAACGCTTCCCCACCCACATTTTTTAGGATCTCCCGCAGTTCGCAGGCACATACCTCCCCTGCCCTTTCAGCCCGCTCAGACAGCTCTTGGCATACAACATGCGCAAGATCCTCAAAGCGACTCAGGCGCTCAGCTAGAGTCTGCGCTGCCATCAAATTGGTCAGTTCTGTGGCCCCCCAGCCGTTCTTGTGAGCCAGCGTGACGACAGGCTTCAACAGTGGTGCAATTTCCCCCAGAGAATGAATTGATGAATGGAAACCATCTGTAGCCGCAAACCCCGGTCTTGGTATTACAGCCCCGCGCAGACGCAAGGAGGTGGGTACTTGCAAACGCGCGCTAGCCTGCCCTTTCAGCGAGGCCGGCTCGCCCAACCGGATTGCAAATCCCGCTCGGTTGGTGCTCGCGCTACTCTCTGAGCAAACTGCATCCATTTCACTTTCTCCTTGGCAAATTCTTCTAGGTAGTTTTGATCTGAAACTTGCTCTGTTGGCTGTTCTGGCTCAGCCTCAATTACATCCAGCCATGCGGCTAATTCATCATGAGTCGGCATGTAAGCACCTCCTATGCAGCCAGTATCCCTTAGATTGCTCAGACGCAAGATCAGCTCAAACTCCCAAAAATACAGTGTATTTTTGTTGCTCCCTTGCGCTACCGATAACAAGTTGGAAACACAAATACACTGTATTTTTCTGCTGCCTGTTCACCGACAACATCACCCCATCAGCAGTACTGGGTCACTCAAACCTCCCCTAGGACTGATAGCTGGCGGCTGAATCCACACACACAAAAGATAAAACCGCCTTGCGGCGGTTTTCGATCCCCTCCCCTCCCAACATCTAACCGTTGGTTTTGACTGGGGGTATTAGAAATTCGTATTGCAAGGTATTCCCTACCAGAAGGCCATCGGTCTCGTACAAGGTTGTCCAACGTACCTGTGGGTAGGTGGCTGATAGGATTTGTTGTGCCGTTTCGAGTGGCAGGCCAGGAACAGGGTCATCTACGATAGCAGAGCCAATTTTAAAGGTTCGACGCAGTAAGTTGATGGTTTGCATATGGACTCCCCTTAGATTCCCAAAGAGGACAAAATGTCTTGGTCAAAAAGTGCTTGGGCATCAACTTTCTCCTGAACTGCCCCTGCCCCTGCCCCTGCCCCTGCCCCTGCCCCTGCCCCTGCCCCTGCCCCTGTTGGAATAGCTCCATCAGTCACTGGCTGTGTGGCTTCCCCCTTTTTCTTCTTCGGCTCAACACCCTTGACCGCCGCTTGAGATACAGCCTTCTGCAATTGCTCAGTGATGCTGGGCTGGCGTAATGTATCAGAGAGACCTTGAGCGTACTCGTCAAGGATCTCAGCTAAGCGAGTATCAATGTCACCTAGAGGTGCGGAAACGACAACCGGAGTTGTCAGGGCAGCACGGTAGGCTTGCCCCCTCTCCTGATAGCCTGCCCCCGCAACATTGGCCGCAGGAGCCGAGAGGACGGGGATGATGATCACCTGTGTTAACTCTGCCGAGCCGGACACTTGAAGGTTGAATTGACTCACCCCGAGGCGAGTGGAAAGGCATTCAATCAGGGGCTGGAACATGGAAATTTCTCCGGTCTGTTTCTTTATTCAGTGGACTTAGGTTAACCCGATACCGGATGATGCAAGGGGGCATAGCGATTAGTTTGCCCCCCAATAGAACGACAAAAGCAAGCTGTCAGATAACATCAAGCCTTAACTTGGGCCAACACCTGCAATGCAGTAATGTCAGTTTCAGAACGCATGAGAACCGCACTATTCTGCTCCGAGGTATCGATGGTCAGATTGACTATTGCGCCGGACAATCCGCGCAGAGCATCGACGAGATAACCAACATTGAAGATGGCCGATACCCTCTCTAAGCCTAACGGCATCTTACAGGGGACGATCTCGGTCGCCCCCTCGTCGCTCCCTTCGTTCTTCGAGCTGATAGTGATCTCCCCAGCTTGGACTTGGAAACGCACAGTTTGTTTGCGACCATCAGCCAAAATCTTGGCTCTCTCAAGGCATGAAATGAAATATTCCCGATCTACCCCTAGGTCAGCCCAGCCATGACCAGAGGGATTCGGGATAACACGCTGCCAGTTGGGGTACTTTCCTTCCAGCAGGCTGAATTGTAGTTTCCAACCATGTACCGGACAGATGATGGCAAGGCGTGAAGCATCAAAGAGAACTACCAGCTCACACCCCATCTTTGTCATTGAAATTATTTGCTGCACTTGTTGTTTAGGGATCAACAACTGATGCCCCCGCACATCACCGCTAATACTGCTGATAGGGAACTCCCCTTTAGCCAGCCGCAATCCATCAGATGCCACAACTACGGCCCTCGTATCGTCCAGCTCAACGCAAATGGAATTGAGCGTTGGGCGGCAATCATTAGCCGGAGCCATACGGTTTAGACGGGTCAGGGTGGGAAGCAGATCGCTACTTTGGATGGAAAAGCGAGAGGTGTTATTACAAATCTCTGGCTGAGGGAACTCGTCTGCTGATAAGCACACTAACTGGAATCGGCTACGCCCTGCTTGAACAACGCCTGATAATTTATTGCCGTCAGAGGAAAACTTGACAGTTGCGGTTGCATCAACGGGCATCGAGTGAACGATGGCATTGAATTTTGCCGCATCAACGCAGATAGAGCCCGTGCCGCTGAACGAATCCATTTTCGTCATGCGGGTAGCAAAGAAACCACCATTCGTGGCTTGAACTGACAGAACGCCGTTCTCTGCTATTTGCAGTAGAAGGTATTTATGAATCGGTGCAATGCTCCCTTTTGCATGAGCTGCAACGAAGGTGATTGCGTCGGTAAAAGATGAACTGGATTTAAAGGTAAATTCCATCATAACGGTTGTCTCCTTGGTGCGTGGAGTCAACTTACGCTGTTACTTGATAATGCAAGTGCCCATCAGGTAGGTCACCTTGCAGAAATACTCTGATGGATTGGAGTAAGGGAAGAAAACAAAACCTACAATTGTACCGGACCGGATGAACTGAGCATATTGTCACCCTTGCGAATCCTAGCAGATTACAACCCCGCTAGAGGGCTACCAGGAACAGGACATATAGTGGAATAAGCATAGGGGATCATAAAGGGGTGTTCCCCCGCCTACTAAGCGGGGGAGGGGAGAGGGACTATTCAAACCCCTTAAAGTAAAAGCTGGGGGCGTAGCCTGACCAACTGAACTCAAAGGAGCCAACTGTCTTGATAAGATCGCCTTTGTTCATACCGATAAGCTTTTTCAGTGCCTTGGCATCGTGGGCAGCCTCATAGGCAGTCAAGAAGCCGGACTCCTTCAAGATGAAGGTGATTGTATCTGTCGTGTAACTTTTCAGTCGCTCGGGTGTGGGAACCCATTGGGCTATAGCCTTCTCCTTAGCGTTAGGAGCGTGGGGGAGAGTGGCCATCATAACGTCCACCATCGGGCAGTAGCCGGTGCCGTCCAAACGCTCGACGATAAAGCTCATGGTACTGGCGATCTCGCTTCGCAACGCCTCAATACTTTTGCTGCTATCAGCAATGGTATCCGGCAGGGCGCGTCCAAAGGTTGCTTTGCCAGCAACGGACAAAAGGCTCGACAAAACAACTGATAGTTGGAAACGCTGTGAAGCCTCTGCGTCGCTTCCCCACGCCTCAACGGCTGCGCGTCTTAGCATTATCTTGTGGTCTGCAACCACCGAACTACTCAAAGAGGTAGCGGGATCACTATCGGCAGCCTTTCTTTTGGGCACATTGGGAGCCTGCTTATTCCCGTCATCCAATTGCAAGGGTTGGGCTGCATTGGTGAGAGCGGGATCAATCCCCGCCGCCCAGTTCGCCTGTTCAGTGATTTCTGCAGCTTCCGCCACTGCATCACAGTGCTTCGCAACACACGTTTTGAAGCAATCTGGGTCGGTACAACGATCTTCGAGCACATCACCTGCGGTATCAATGCGGTCATCGAGCAATGCAACACGCTTCGAGCAAGGTAAACAGCCATCAAACATCTGCTCTGCGCCAACGGTGTCATGGCTTACATGGTTAATCGAACCTTGGGACACTTCGGATAGAACAATGATGGTGCCGTAACGCTCGGCGAGTTCGCCCTTGCGGGCCGCAACCATAGCTGCAGTTTTTTGTTTAAAGCACACAAGATTCCGGCAAACAGCCCCGTCAACAACAGCGAACTCATTAAACAGGCTGGATTGTTGCTGGCTGTTGTGAATGCAGGAGGCGCAATCTCCTACATCAAAACGCGCAGAGGAAATCGGTGCCGAGGCTTTACCAAGCAAGGCTTTGAGCGCATCCACGCTAAGGCTTTTCTCAGTAATTGAGGGCAACAGAGCGTTCTGCGCCTCAGCACTGATACCTGCGAGCAAATCGGCATGGCGAAGTGAAACCAATTTGGCTGAGATTGCATCAAGCACTGCCGGAGTGCAGCGAGTAAGATGCAGGCGCTGTTTGAGGCGACCCAGCGACCAACCGAGTTGCTTACGGGCTTCTTCGTAATCACCATTGCATAGAGCTAGTGCCGTTTGTGCTGCGTGGGCTTCATCAACCGGCCCCATGTCTTCCCGCTGCAGGTTCTCCATCATGCCAATAGCAACGCCTTCTGAGTCACTGCAATTGACGACAAGGGCGGGGAGCGGGCAACCCACAATTTTGGCGGCATCCCAACGGCCATATCCTGCTAACAGCTCGAAAACACCTGCCACTTCTGGATGGGGGCGAACCGTCACCGATTGGATGATCCCGCGCAGCCTTACATCAGCGAGAAAATCCGTCCACTTGGTATTGTTGCGGCTGCCGCGACGGACGTTGCCCCAGGGGGCTGCGACTACCTGATCAACAGTGAGCATCACCAAAGAATCATCCGTGTGGTTGGAGGCGCCTTGTTTCAATGCGTTCATGTTCATAACCCCATTCTGGTTTCAATGGGGTTATGATCCCACGGCATCGGTCAATGCAAGGGAGGGCAAATCAATAATCATTAGTTGGGGCTATCAAATAGCAGACGAATATCTTTCGTCAATGAACAACCCCCCTGTCAGCAGGTGGGGGGGTACATCATTCCTCAAGCGGCCATTTGATTTACTGAATGTGTGGCTGAATCTGCCAATTCCTTTTCAAGTTGCCGCAAAAATGGGATCAGTTCATCAAGCTCTGCTTGGGCGCTGAATGGCTTCGCTGCCTCAGTGCGATAGTCGGTAGCGTTCTTTGTCCAAGTAGCCATTTGGGCCGTGGCTATGTTTGGTAAGCGCGGCAAGGTATCGACGAGCACGACAAAGGCGGCCATCACAGCGTTAATGCTATTGCGCTCTAAATTTCTCAGCTCGTAGTGATGACCAGAGGGGCCGCGAACTGTGAACTCGGTGGCGAAGCACAACTTGGCGAAATACGGCTTTTCATAGACCAGAGTAGCCCCCCGGTAAGTAGCCATGTCGTGTTGACTGCCAATATCTGCACGGTAGTTCAGTCTGCCATATTTTGAACCGACAGCCGGGGCGGCGGCGGTTATGTTTAGACGATCTGTAGCCGTCGAATCCACCCCCATTTTTTCATATGTCACACCATCCACAGTGATCAACAACTCATCCGCCGTGGCCGCAATGTTAGCTGCATCGGCTCGAATCATCTGTATTTTGGTCGCCAAGGTTGCGCTTCTTTGCTCAAGGGATTGTGCCTGGTCGTCCAATCTGACGCGATTCCGGAACCAGTTATTCCGGGCTGCCTCAAGCTTTCGCAGCTTTGCTTTGCCTTTGACATGAGCCAGGATTCGCGGGTCATCGGCTACGATGGCGCTTAACTCGGCATAATCAATCGCTTCATTTTGCTCTGTGTAGTGCCGGACTGAGCTATCGAGTTGACGGAAACGGCTGATAAAGCGCTGCTTGGTGTTGAGCAAACCCAGTTGCCAAGCATCAAGACAGCGACGGGTGATTGGCACGACAATATCAATGGTGAACTCGGGGTCATTCGCCCATAACAGATTGCCTTGGCGCTCAATGCGGCCAGCTCGTTGCGCCAAATCACCGGGCCGATATGGGAGATCGAAGTGAACCAACGAAACCAAACGCCGGTTGATATTGAGCCCAGAGCCTGCCAGTTCAGTAGAGCCAAGCAAAATTCGGATCTGCCCCTCATTCATCATGTCACGCAACGCTTCCTTTCTGGTGTCCGTCCGGTAATCGTGGATCACTGCGATCTCGTTGCGGGGGACGCCACCCTCAACCAATTTTTCTACCAGCTCATCGTAGAGGCTGAATGAACTGCAGACCATGGCGGTAAGTTCGAGTTCGTCTAGGCCTTCAATACGCTCTAACGCTTCTTCATCACCCTGCCTAGCAAGGTTGAATATTGCCGCCCACTCTTTCGAAGCTCCGGCACGATGGCGAGCGGGAATGCTGCGATCCATGAAGACCATCTGAGTACCGCGAACGCTAGTTGTCGTTTGATATTTTTCGAGCAGGTAGCGCACTACGGTATTAATTTTGCTGTCCTGGTAGTCCGGTGCGTCTGGGTACACAAGCCGAGCATCGAGAGAGAGCATTCGCCCCCGGTTGAGCAGTTTAAGGGGGTTGTTCTCCCGGTTATCGACTCGAGAATATGCACTGACGATTTCGGCGAAGCCGTTTTCCTGGTGCTCATTGGGTTCAATCACCAGCTCGATGATCTTGCCCCCTGTGAGGGGAGGTATAGCACTGCGGCCATCAGCTAGTTTTGGCAAGACATTAGGCAACTGCTCAGAAGTAACTACATCAGCGAAGCTTGAGTAGATAGCTTGAAGCTCTGTCAAATTTGTGAATGTACTAATTCGAGTTCTCATCTTGTAGCCGCGCCCGGACGCCGCCAATTCATAATCTGTCACTGGCTGGGCGAAAACGGCACTGAATGCGTCAAAGTGGGTCAGCTTTGCTGACTGAGTAAAATCTTCGGCCATCACTCGCAGATGTCGATGTGCTTCCACAACGGAGTTGAGGATTGGTGTTCCGGTAGCCTCAACATATCGCCCACCGGCACGCAGAACAGCACGGCTTTTGATAAATAGATCAAAGGCACGCTTACTGCCTGATGCCTGGCCCATGCCGGCAACGCTTTGCAGGGATGAAGAATAACTTAGGTTCTTACCGAATTGGCTCTCATCAATGATTAGAGTTGTGATCCTTAGGTCAGCAAAGTCGAGCATTTCATCAGTGCGTTTGTTCACCAGTTCTTCGAGTTCTGCTTCTTTGCGCTGGATCCGCGTCTGCATCCGGCGTACAGATAACCGCTCATTTTTCAGCTCCGACAAACACCGGTGAAGATCATCAATCTCTGCTTCCAACATTTCTACTAAGAGATCGTGAGGGGCTGGGATTAGCCCGAACACACTCAGCGGGATGATGCATAGATCGAAGTCTGTCATTGCAAGGCGGGCTAAGGCTGTGCGGCGTGTGGCCGGGGTCATCATCGTTTTATCGAGCACAAAGATGTTCATGCCAGGGAAAATAAATTGTGCAGCGGTGGCATGCTGAGCAACAAGATGATTAGGCGCGACCAGCACTACACGCTCATATTTATTAATGCGTCTTAGTTCGCTTGCCGCGCCAATCATTGTGAACGTTTTTCCGGCGCCGACAGCGTGATCGATCAAAGTGCACGACTCATGAATGACCCGAGCAATGGCGTTTCTCTGTGTGTGATATAGGTCTACTGCACTACCAGCTAAAGGCAGGCGTGAGCCATTATATTTTGGGGCAACAAAGCCGTTGAAATGTGCGTTATAAGCAAGCTCAATTTCGTTGCGGCGTTCGGAATCATCCAGCACCCACGACTCCCAGGCCGCCTTAATTTCCTCTGCTTTGTGTTGGGCGGCCATTGTTTCGTCCGGGTTCGGAACAGTCGTATTAGATATGCTCGGATGTGGATCGCGTACCTCAATCGCGCGATTGTTCAAAAGCGCAATGAGCAAGGTGGTCATATCGCGGCGCTGCGTACCCCATTCAGAGGTTAAGACGGTTTGAGGAAGAGAGCCATGCGAAACATGATACTCGTTGTCGATAAGGGTAACTTGTGCATTCAATTTGGGCTGATCGACCAGATGGCGGATAAAATCGGCGTGGAAATGGTTAGGCAGCCAACGGGAGTTCATCGGTGCAAAAATGTCTACCGCCTTGATGGGGGAGGGCATGACTCGCTGCAGTTTGGCAACATTGATAGCAAACAGAGGGTCGGATTCGGCCGCTCCTTGTGCAGCCTCAATCTTGCTGGGGATGTAACCTGAAAGGTACTTTGCAGCAATGACCAGGTTGCCACTATCTGGTTCGGCAAATGCCAGAGATTGTTCGGCCAACTGATGCAAAAGTTCTTGGTCTGTCCCTTTAAAGCCGACCAGATCCCGAACGTATGAAAGATCGACCTCACCCTTGTAGCTCACGGAAATTAGCACGGCGTCGGCAAGGTTCGCGGCATAGCTGGGAGTGATCAACGGAGTGATTGCGCGGCGGGTGAACAGATCCCCCTTACTCCATTGCTCTTTACGCTCTGCGATGCCCTCCTTTTCGGCAACCGTGGTACTGATCGGTGCGATGTAGTCCAGCTCGAGAGCACGTAAGCGGTAATACCACGGATCTTCCCCAAGTACAGATTTGTTTTTTGAGGCGTGGAACGGACCGAAGTCGGCAGTAAAGCGGTCATAGGTTGCATTAAGATCAGCCCTAATAGCTCGCAAGCTGGTGTCTGGCGCATTGCTTTGCTCTGCGTTGATGAGTGATGCCAAGACCCTCTTAACTCTCAGCATGGCCGATACACGCAGCCTATCCTTGGCTGATTTAAACTCGCACTGTTGGAACGTGGGCACCTTAGCCCCGTTTTCATCAACATGATCTGCCACTCGACGCATCAGCTCGCCCGCCGGAGTTTGGCAAAACTCATATGGCCCAACATCGCTCATACCAGCGGGGGCAGAAATGACGCCTTTCCTTGCAACTGGAACCGTAGACTTACGGTAAAATAAGGTTCTTCGCGGGATCTTGGGGAAGTGGAAGTTGACAGACAGGGTGCTGGTAAACTGGCTGTCTCCAAACACACCACCACCATCACCCTGCTGTCGCCGTGCATCATATTGATATTGCCTCCTTCTGGCCAGGTTATACCGTCATCGCCCAAGCGCTTTCTGCCAACCATCACACCCTGTTTACCCTTGAGCCTCGCGCCGACTTCTTGCCCCGTTGTCGCCGATGCCTGCAACCCACGCCATTGATCCACGACCAACGTATCCGCCGGGTGCGTGAGCGAGACCTATTTGACCGACAAGTCTGGTTACAACTGCCTGTTCGCCGCGTCGACTGTCTGCGCTGTGGTCGCGTCAGTGAACATATCGACTGGCTCCCCTCTGGCTCCCGCCTCACCCGGCGCATGCAGTGCTGGATTGAAGCGCTCGTTCAGTACCTCCCCATCCGCCATGTCAGCCAGCTCACCGGGGTCGGTTGGCACACCATCAAGGAGATCGACAAGCGCCGTTTGCAGACCAGTGTGGGCACCATCGAACTTGGGGAGGTGCGGCGGCTGGTGATGGATGAGTTTGCCCTGCACAAGGGACACCGCTATGCCACCGTGATCATGGATGCCGAGCGAACCCGCGTCCTGTGGGTGGGGCACGGCAACAGCCGGGCCGCTATCCGTCCCTTCTTCGAGCAGCTCGGCGAGCGATGCCAGCAGATTGAAGCGGTGGCGATGGACATGAACACGGCGTTCGACCTGGAGGTGAAGCAACACTGCCCGCAGGCGGAGGTGGTCTACGACCTGTTCCACGTGGTGGCTCGCTATGGCCGAGAGGTGGTGGACCGGGTGCGAGTGGAGCAGGCGAATGCACTGAAAAGCGATAAACCGGCGCGAAAAGTGGTCAAAAGTGCGCGTTGGTTGCTGCTACGTAATCGGGCGAAGTTGAGTGAAAAACAGGATGTGAAGTTGCAGGAGCTGTTGGCGGCGAATCAACCGCTGGCGATGGTGTACGTGCTGAAAGAGGGGTTGAAGGGCATCTGGTATGCGCCGAGCGTGTGGGAAGGATGGCGACGATGGCGGAGCTGGATGCGGCAGGTGAAGGAAAGCGGGCTAGCGCCGCTGCAACGATTTGGTCGAAATTTATCGAAATATATGCGGGGGATCCTGGCGAGTGCAAACTACCCGATGCACACGAGTGTGCTGGAAGGGGTGAACAACAAGATCAAAGTGATAAAGCGTATGGCATATGGATTTAGGGACTCAGAATACTTTTTTCTGAAAATCAAGGCGGCCTTCCCCGGAAAGCCGCGATGAACCTAAAATAAGGGGTTGGAAGTCTGGATATCGAGGATTTCAGTTACAACACTCGCAAGATCACGGCCAGGGTCTGCAACGTTGCAAGACACATTGAAGGTGCTAGGAGCTGAGATTTTGCCGGCGACGAGTTCAGGACGATCCACAAACAAGCGATTCACACGATATGCCGAGCCTGCTTCGTCGTTGACCTCTACGGTGTCGATCCATGAAGGGTTTTCTTCCGGGTGCTGGCAGGCTTGAAAGACCAGAATATCGGTAACAACGTTGGCTCCTTCACCCTTGAACACCGAATTCGGCAGACGACAGGCTGCAACCAAATTTCCCCTGGCCGAGAGAGATAGCCGCGCATCGTTATCTTTCGAGTCCATTACCCAGCTTGATACGACAACAGCCATTAGCCCGCCGTGGTGCAGTTCGCTCAACCCCCTAATCAGAAAGTAGGCATGTAGTGGAAGAGTGCCAAATGCTCTATCCCTGGCAGGAACAGAGCAGTATGGCGGGTTTCCAATAACTAGGGAAAAGTCGCCACTATTCGGGAGCTTTACTTGCTCGAACGGCTGATTGACATAGATCTTGGCTGCAGGGTTCAGCAGGCGGGCGATAGTCCCTGTCAGGCCATCCAGCTCAACAGCAAAGGATTTCATCGCTGAAAGAGTCGCTGGGCGCCCCGCCAAAAATTTACCTGAGCCTGTAGCGAAATCGAGTAATAGACCTTCCTGCACACCCAGGCGTGCCACGGCACGATACATGGCATCAATAATCCATTCGGAGGTGTAATAGGAGGTCAATACAGATGCTTCCAACGCAGCGAATTCTGCTTGAGTGACTAGCGATTTCAATTCGGCATGCTGGGGGTGTTCTGGCTCAAAGAGTCCTGATAGTTGACCCCATCCGGTATACTGAGTAAGGACATCACGCTCGACGTCAGATACAGCCAGCGAGCCATCAGCCAAGCAGCGCTTTACAATTTTGATCGCTTCAATATTGCACCTGATTTTTTGGGACACCGTTTTTGCGATGACGGTTGTTTTGTGCCCTGAAAGGGGAGGGCAGAACAAGTAATCAAGGAAAGCCGTTGCGTTCAAAAAGGACATTTATAGCACCCGTAGACGATTTTTTTGCTTACTTCGATCATCCCCCAGATCTTCGCAATGCAACTGGCGCCATGAGCGCACTGACGGGCAAATCCATTCCGTCAGCAAGTTGCAGGTATTCACTGGCGAGCCCGCCAGTCACAGCCTCCTGAACACACGCCTGATTAGCCCCCAGTTCTGATTGGTGTTGGCCTGCACTATCAATGTGCTCGCGGTACAGCAAGTGGCCCGGAAGATCTCACTCGTGTGCTAGGCCCAGGCTTTTGTCTGTGTGCATGCTGAATTCGGGCCTCTGTGCTACGGCGTCTTTCAAGGCACCCCCTGAGCGGCTAGCGTCGGGGCTGGTGACCTGGTGTGGGATGCCTACTGGTTGATTTCAGGGAAGGGGGCACCAGTGAGCTTGTGCGAAGTGTTCAACGGATCCTGGGTCGGTGCAGGTGTTTAGTGGGGCCTGCAATGGTGGTGGCGGGATCTAGTTGGTGTGCTTGCCGAGTTCTGGACCCAGTACCCTTGAAGGACCAGATGTTACGGACCCCTGGCCACAGTGGATTCGGCGTCCTGGGAGACCTGCACCGGTGCCGGTGAGCGGAGGGGCCTGGGGATGGTTGTGGGCTTTTGTCGGTGTGCATGCCGATCTCGGGACCCAGGGCTCCGGTTTAGCTCGCTTCGGCCGAGAGGAGGGGAGGGATCTGACATGCCTTGGGCCGCTGTGAGCTCAGCGTCCAAGGGGGCACGCCGGTACCACTGAGCTGGTACGTAGGTTCAGAGTGGTTAGGGCTGGTTCCGGAGGTCAGGTGTATAGTTCGGCGCTGCTAGCACTGTAGGTGGAAGCGAGCTGCCGACCGGCTTGATATTTGGGGTCGACACGGCTGGTGACCTGAGGGCCCTTGCCGGGGTGAATGTAGAGTTCGGGAACCTTTATCCGATGGTGCTTACTGCGCCTCCAGAGCGGCCAGCTCTGGTGTCATTGATCTGGTGCACGGAGCTAAGAACGACCTCAACCAGTGATATGGATTAGCATCCAGTGGCTGCAGGTGGCAATGGACCACCGAGCTAATCGATGTTCAGCGTTTACGCTGCCGGTGTGGTAGGGCTGGATCGCCCCGGACCTGTGCCGAGCTGGTTGAGAGATCAAGTCCACAGCGTCCGGCGAAGTCGGCGGCCTGAATACCTGTGTTGAAGGGGCGGCCGCCTTGCATTGGTAAAACCAGTGGGAGAATTAGCACTGAGAAACTGATGGCCATTGTGTGAAAACCACACAATGCCGGCACAAGTAGAGTGTGCATCTTTACAAAGAACCGGCAATGTCGAAGATACGTGAAAGGGGAGACCACCGGCTCCTTACGCGAAAGCAAGCTGATTGGAAAGCAAGGAATCAAAGACCATGGAAATGACATTTACAGCATTGATAGCACTTGGTGTGAGCTGGTCGGCCGGTGCCGTTCTTGAGGTGTCATCACATGACGCGGATGTGCGGAAGATGGTTCTTGATGATATAGCCGAGGATGGCGACAAGCAGTTTATTGAAGCTCTCGGCGCTGGTTTGTCGAAGTCCGGCCTTATCAAGGTTCATGCCGAACTGGTAGGCTGGCCGAGCGAGTATGAGACGAGCGAGTACAGGCTGATCAGCGCCACTACAGTATTGGCTCCCGAGCTGGCTAACGTCATGGCGGCTGATATGCTCGCAGCAACAAGCAACTGATCGAGGGAAAATGGGGTTGAACTTTAAACAATATGGTAAACCAACATCGGTTAGAAATTTAGGCATAAGGTTACATCCGATAGCTGGATTGATAGTTCTTATTGCGATATTTTCTTTGATTGTTTTGGTCGATATATCAATTAGATATGAGAGTTTATGCTTGACCTTTCTATGCGTGTTTTTGGCAGGCGTAGTGATGGGGGTGGTGGCCATTGGAACATCTAGAGCCTGGTGTAAAGAACCCACAAATGACATTGAGTGATGATTACTTGGGAAAAACGATGAATATTCTGCAAGCGGGTAGCAAAGAAGTTGCACTTAAGCTGATTGAAGGTCAGGCCGCCCGCATCGTTGAACTGGATTACGCCGATGGTGCCATAGACCAGTTTGAGCTGGGTCGGTTGGGACGAAAATGCGGAGTAGCCGTGTTGCACCGCGGGCAAGAAGTGATCATTGTTCAAAGCATCCGAGCCTTACGTGATGGGCTCAAATCTGAAAAAGATACGTACCGGCAACGCCATCTCTATTGCATGTTTGACCTCGCAGCTTGCCTACCAGAGGAGGTGAAGTGGGTTGAATCGAGGGCTGCGTTCTTAGGGGACTGCATTCTTCGTGGTGAGCTGCTGGAGACTCCATATAACGCGCAGTCGTGGGCTCATTAAGCCCGTCATATTGAGGTAAAGGAACCGTGAGCGACCGACTCCCTAAAGGACTCTCCTTTAAGGCCGCAACAGGCCAGTGGCAGGCGCAGTACAATGGGCTGCGGGTTACTTACAACACTGCCCGCTATGGAGACATTGCTGAGGGCTTGGCTCGTCGTGCGCTGGAACGGATGCTGGCCGGGAATTTTGACCAAGTAGCAGATGATCTACTTCTCAAGTATTCATGGCGCATGGACGATGCAGCCAAGCAGTTGGGCCTATCGCTTGGCCAGCTTCGACAGTGGATACTGACGGGCACAGTTAACGGTAAGGAAATTCGATCACCCAAACGTGATGTTCAAGGGGTAGATCGGATCAGCGGATATGAGCTAATGATGGCGCAAGAACGTTTGCGGCTTGAGTAAGAGGGAATACGGCATGGCTGAACAGAACTGCGGTTGTTGTGGGGCGAAGCTAGAGCCCCGGAATGGGCCGGATACCCTGAGTGGGGAGACATGGGCGCACCCTGTTGCAGAATGTCCCTGGTCAAATTGGGAGGGGCTGACGATGGCTCAGGTTGTGGCGCTGGGCCGGATTACCACGTTGCAGAATTTGACTTTCAGGCTGGCCGAAGATCTGGATTATCTGGCCGAGAGCACCGAACTAGACGACTCTGATCGCCGCCATATCGAAGAAATGCAGCAGCTGATTTCGGATACCCAAGTCGAAGTTGGTAAGTAAGAGAAAAACACCAATGAAGATCAAGCAAATGGCGCTTGGCTCCGTTGTACTGGCGTCTTGGCCGAGTGCAGAAACCCGGCAGAACGCTTTGCCGACCGAATGGATAACAGTATTTGCCTTGCCCTTACGTAGGCTTATCGACGACTGTTGTAGGCCTTGCAGCAGGCTGGTGAGTCAATGCAGGAGGCAGGTAAGGCCATTGAACCTCAACGCCCTATCGTCACCAACTGCGTCAAGATGCTGCCGGGCACCGCGCTGATCACCACTTATTGAAATTGGAAAAACCTAATCCGCCCCTTGAGGCGGATTTTTATTATCCGTTACTGCGCCCGGCGGGTCTGTGCTGCCGGTGCCATAGGTGGCTGCGGGCCTCCGCGGTCCCGGCGCCGAGGGTGGCCACTGCTGGCGGGGTGGATCCGGTACTGCGTCCGGTGGGTCTGTGCTGCAGGTGGCCCCGGGCCGCTGCGTGCTCCACGCCCTGGGTGGCCACTGCTGGCGGTGGGATCTGGCGCAGTGTCCGGTGTTGCCGGTGCAGCAGGTGGCCCCGGGCTGCTGCGAGCTTGTCGCCCAGGTTGGCCACTGCAGGCGGTGGGATCTGGCGCTGTGTCCGGTGTTGCCGGTGCCGTAGGTGGCTGCGGGCCACCGCGGTCCCGGCGCCGAGGGTGGCCACTGCTGGCAGGGTGGATCCGGTACTGCGTCCGGTGGGTCGGTGCTGCAGGTAGCTCCGTACAGATGCAAGCTCGTCGCCCTGGTTGGCCACTGCTGGCGGTGGGATCTGGCACAGTGTCCGGTGTTGCCGGTGCCGTAGGTGGCTGCGGACCTCCGCGGTCCTGGCGCCGAGGGTGGCCAACGCCGGCGGGGTGGATCCGGCACTGCGTCCGGTGGGTCGGTGCTGCAGGTAGCTCCGTACAGCTGCGAGCCGGCGCCCTGGGTGGCCACTGCTGGCGGGGTGATCAGGTACTGCACCAGTTGGGTCGGTGTAGCCGGTGGCCCCGGGCAGTTGCGAGCCGGCGCCCAGGGTGGCCATCGACCGGGTGGGGGTCGGTGCACCAGGTGGCTGCGGGCCTCCGCGGTCCCGCCGGCGGGGTGTATCAGGTAATGCATCCGGCGGGTCTGTGCTTCCGGTGGCCTCAGGCCACTGCGAGCTCAACGCCCTGGGTGGCCACTGCCGGCTGGGTGATCAGGTGCTGCGCCAGTTGGGTCGGTGTAGCCGGTGGCCCCGGGCAGTTGCGAGCCGGCACCCAGGGGGCCACAGCCGGCGGGTGATCCGGAACTGCATCCGGCGGGTCTGTGCGCCCCGTGTTGCCGGTGCAGCAAGTGGCCCCTGGACGCCGCGGTCTCAGCGCTCAGGTTGGTCACTGCCGGTGGGGTGGTGCCGGTACTGGGTCCGGCGGGTCTGTGCTGCCGGTGGCCTCGGGTCGCTGCGGTTTCGGGCAGAGGTTACCCAGCGGTGGCGGGGTGACCCGGCGCTTCGCCTAGTGGGAAGGAGTAGCAGGTGGCCCTGGGCCGCTGGGAGTCCGACGACCAGGGTGACCACAGCCGGCGTGTGATTCGGTGTTTCGCCCGGTGGGAAGGAGTAACAGGTGGTACTGGGCTACTGCGAGATCGTCACCCAAAGTAGCCGTCGACCGGGTGGGAGGCCGGTGCAGCGTCCTGCGGGCCGCCGAAGTCTCGGTGCCCAGGTTGGCCATTGCCAGCGGGGGATCCTGTACTGCGTCCGGTGGGTTAGTGCTGCAGGTGGCCCTGGGCTGCTGCGAGCTCGTCGCCCAGGTTGGCCATTGCCGGCGGGGGATCCGTTACTGCGTCTGTTGGGTCTGTGCTGCAGGTGGTCCCGGGTCGCTGCGAGCTCGACGCCCAAGGTGGCCAGTGCCGGCAGGGTGATCAGGTGCTGCGCCAGTTGGGCCGCCGAGCTCTCGGTGCCAGGGTGGCGACAGCTGGCGGGGGGATCTGGCGCAGTGTCCGGTGTTGCCGGTGCCGTAGGTGGCTGCGGGCCTCCGCGGTCCCGGCGTCTAGGTTGGCTGTGGATCCGGTACTGCGTCCGGTGGGTCAGTGCTGCAGGTGGCCCCGGGCTGCTGCGAGCTCGTCGCCAAGGTTGGCCACTGCCGGCGGGGTTGTGTCGGTACTGGGTCCGGCGGGTCTGTGCATCAGGCGGCCCCGGGCTGCTGCGAGCTCGTCGCCAAGGTTGGCCACTGCCGGCGGGGTTGTGCCGGTACTGGGTCCGGCGGGTCTGTGCATCAGGTGGCCCCGGGCTGCTGCGAGCTCGGCGCTCAAGTTGGCCAGTACCGGCTGGGTGGTGCCGGTATTGCAAGTGGAACAAGGCCCCCGTGGGATGCTTGGAGCACTAACAGGCCGGTGCCCTGAATAACTCGGTGTTGAGTCGATGACAGCCTTGCATTAGACAAAATAGCGGGAGAATCAGCACTGATAGTTCTGCACCAAGCATACTCGTAGGTCCCCATGAGGATCGGGAGTTTTATTTGTAAGATAGCTCGGATTTTCATGCAGATTATATCGAAGAGAGCATGGACGATAAAAGCGTAGTGCTATCGGTAATTACTTATGTATGAAGGAATGGTAGGGAAATATGAAAAAATTTGAGATTACTTTTTGTATGGTGGTCCTGGGTGCTGTTCTCTGCGGGTGCAAAGACACAGATTATGAGGGAGTGAGACTTGTTGATAAGTACCACAATCAAAGCATGGATAATGCAATCAATTTAACTGTTTATGGAAATGCCTTAATAAAGCATCTTGATGAGCGAAGAATGCTTGATGTTATGGAACCAAACTGTGAACGTTTTTCATCCCGGATTTGTTATGTAACAGAAGAGCGTTTGGAGTGGGTAAAGTTAGCCAAAAATGCATTTCTTTCAGGAATGGAAAAAAATGACGCAAATATTATTGTCAATTTGCCGGCCATGGTTAATCTGGATGAGTTTGAACTGACAAAAACTCAGTCGGAGCAGTTTGTTGAATTTATTAAGTTTAGTTCTGGTGACAAAACTTTATCTCATGAGGGGTTAGCTGCATCATATAGCTACATTGGAAGGTTGGGAGTTGAGAAAGGGGAATACTTTGAAGCATATAAACACTTCGCCGATGCAGTTGCTATTAGTAATTATAAGGGTGTTTATGCTAAGAATGTAATAGCCCTGTTGGACTATTTTGGTTGTAAGCAAGATACACTCGTATGGTCTGAGTTCACAACCGGTAGTAATTTAAATGTAGTTATAAAGTTGAGGGGCGCTCGATACCCTGAGCAGGATATAGATATCGGATTCAATCTTGCGCTTGCAAGATTGGCAATACGTAGAATGGTAGACGTTCCTCAATTACAAAATAGTTGCCCAATCAATCTATACAAAAATTAATTCGGTTGAATGGTTATTAGGGTGAGACCCAGCACTAGGTTGGTCGGCACTTTGGTGGGTAGATTGATGATGTTCTTGAAGATTAACCGCCACCAGAGCAGATTATTCAGTTTGGGTTGTAGGGGAGCTCTTGCAAGTCGCGGCCCATTGTGGCTCAAGGGTGCCGCAAGCATTGCTGTGGAACTAAGCCGTCGCACAAGTGTTTGCGGCGGCCCAGCCAACCAGTGATTCGTCAAGTGTAGGGCTCGAACACCGCAGTTATGTTCTGGTGGCTTGCTCTAAGGCTACCAACCAGTGCGGTATGTCTTCAGTGCTATTGCCAATCGGTTGTTCCGTCTTGGTCGCCGCGGGCCACTGCCGGGGTGGAATCGGATCATATAGCCAAAGTTACCAATCTGGGGGCATGATGGGTGATGTGGGGGTAGAAAAAATACTCAGAGTATCCGAAACATGAAAAATATCATTTTCATTTTTATGAGATCAATATAATCTAAAGCTGATGCGCAGTCGTTTATAGACAACTCTCAGAATGGGGTAAGCGGAGAGTGACAATTATTGAGCATTAATAGTTAGTTTCTTTCCGTTGAATTTTTTAGTAGGGATCACACATGCAAGAATTTTTGAAAATGCTGTTGAATATTCGAAGCCTCCGGGCAGCACTTCGAGATCTGCCCTTTGAACAAGTACAAGAGGCCCACGAAAAATTCGAGTTGGTGTACTTGGAACGTAAGACTCAAGTAGACAAAGAAAAGGCTGCTCAATCAGAACGAATGAGTAAGTTGGCAGAGTTCCAGGAGTTGCTGGCCAAGGCCGGCATCGACCCCAAAGAACTTGTCGGGGATGCTTCAGGCGTAAACTCTAGTGAAAAGAAAAAACGCGCTCCGAGACCGCCCAAGTATCGTTATGTTGTTGATGGAAACGAACAGACTTGGACAGGTCAGGGGCGCACCCCGAAGCACTTGGCTGAGCAGATAGCACAAGGGCGCTCGCTGGACGATTTCCTCATCTGAATGTGATGGCCATGCCATTTATGCATGGCCATCAATTTTTAAATCTGTACCAGATTGCCAGATATTAGTCCGCTAGGTTATTCTGTATAAGTCCTCGGTGCCTACGTGGGGACAGGCCGCCCGGCCTGGCACCAACATCAACTCTACCTGCACTCTGCAGGTACTTCCACCTGTGATCCATCACCCAAGCCCTCGTAGGCTGATTCTGCATGTCCGTTCACCGGTTATTCTCCGGCGTCAGCGTACATGCAGAAACAGCCCAAGGCTGTCTTATGGCACTCGGTCCGCAATGTGTCACTCGTGACCAACACCAACCCGGGATTAAAACCAAATTCAACGAGGCATAATCATGTTCGAAGTAACCAAAACTGGAGAACTTATCTCTACTGGCCAGCTTGTAAGGCTGGGGGAATCCAACGTTTATGCAAGCGTGAACCCAGGCGAAGGATGCAACTTCATAAGAACAGTTGTGAGATCGCCGGCCGCAGACATAGACAAACTTAATTCAACATTCACATCTTGCGTTTTAGATGCTGATCAAGTCATTCAGGCATTGAACAGTGTCGATCCTGCGTGGCCCTTGCTGCTTGCGAACGCGCTTGCAGAGAAGGCGGCTTAACAATTTAAGCCTCCAGGGCACAGAAACAGGAACTACAAATGTTTAATTTAGGAACGTGCGGTGCCACTCCAGTCGCTATGGAAACACTTGAACGCCTGGGCATATCGTCATCAGCTTTGCTTGACGCTCATCGAGAGGGGTTATTGTGGAGCCATGCACAGAGACTTAAGAACCTTGATGCTATCAGCAATGATGAGAGGGTTCTATCCAGCCTGCCGGCTGATAAAGGCCAAGGTAGGATATGGGTTATCACTGAGGCAGACCGCAGCACCACAACAATCATCATGAGTGATGAATACTAAGGAAGGGCACTATGGAAACTATCACAGTGGCCTTGATTTCTGGGTTCTTCGCCGTTATCGCTGTCGCGATCCCATGCATATTTGAAATGCGAAATCGCAAGGCAAAATTGCGAGAAGAACGACAGAAAGCCTTACTCAAAGTTGCTATGAGGGATCTCGAGTTCCTGCACTCTGTTGAGAGTAGATTACTTGAGACGATCCAAGACATGAGCGGTGAGAGCATGAAGATCAGGATACGGCAAGAGGTCACGATAGACACCGGGCTTGTATGGTCTGGTCAGTTCACGCCAAGCCGAATCCATCAGCGACAACGCCAGATGGAAAACACATAAACCCAGAACCCGCCTAAGTAATTGGCGGGTTTTTTTTCCTCCTATCTCGAGACCGTTCAGAAAACCCCCCCCATTTTAGCTGTGCAATTATTTCCGCTTGAGTGCGGTATAACGCCCCCTAGGATTTTCTATACGGTGGCGTCTATGAGAAAAAGTGTTTTGGCATTCAGTGTCGTTGCCCTGCTGGGGATATCGCAGGTGCAGGCTTCACCAGGCGACACACGGCCTGAGAGGAGAACTCCGCCAATGGCGGAGATGGCACGTGATACTTATGGCGACAAAACGCTCATAGAGCTCAACACTGAAATCGAACTGCTACAGAACGACCTGGCCCTTTTGCGTGATGAGTATGCCAAGCATAACGCGCGGATCACCGGGCAGATTACTCGCCTACGTCACATCATCAATGACCGTCAGCAGGCGATCAATTTCATTCGTCGGGACCGAGAACAGCGTTACTTCAGCGTGCATCCTGGATCACTACGTGGACAGCTGGAGAGCCTCCGCTTTGCGTTGGGGTTGCAGGCAATCCGTTGGTCTAAGACCGTACCGGCTCACTGCGATTGGCAGTTTGATGCCGGTTTTGAGGTCGATAAAAAAGAGCCGATAAAGGCTCTTGAAGCGTTCCTGGCTGGATTGCCGCTTCTTCCGCAGATACATGAAAGGGATCGATCCGCGACAATCACAGCGACGGAGATCATCAAGTGCGACTGAAGCTCCTGTCGGTGGCGGTAGCTGCAGCCTTGGTAGGAGGGTGCAGCCCGAACAACGTACTAAAAGACCACAGCGCCCCGCAGATCGTGTCGACGCGCAGCCAGAACGACACCGGCGTATATAACACTGTTGGAGCGGAGCAGAATGACTTGGCTGCAGCTGTTCAACAAAAAGTTGAGCAGGTAACAACTAAGCACCAATGGACCCCTGTTGCGACGGCAAGTAATACCAAGAAGCCGATGCTTGCATCAGCATCGAATCCAATGGCAAGCACGCCCCAAGAGTTGATGAAACCTTTGGCTCCTGTTGTGACGAGTGGGAAGGTGTTCGTTCCAATTAATGAAACAAAGCCGCCTGCCATCACAGTAGAAAAGTTGTCTATGGTTGTTCGAGCTGGTGAATCTTGGGAGCGTGCTTTATCGAGATGGTTTAGAGATAACGGGTATAAAACAGTTCTCTATTATTTCCCAGGGGGAGTGCCTACTGGCTTTTCATCTATACCAAAGAAAACGCACTTTTCTGCGTATGACTTCCAAGGGGTAATATCCGACGCGCAAAGCGCATTTGGCAATGAAACAAATTCAAAATTCATTGTTAGCTACGACGCTATGAGTAAAAGTGCCGTAATACACGTTCCAGGGGTGTTGGTACAGACATTTAATATCACTGCCGGCAGCCTGAAAGAAAATGCAATTCGTCTTACCAAGTCCTATGGGTGGAATACGACAATACAAGATTGGCGTCCTCAGGATTATTACGTATCGTCAAGCTGGCCAATCGTCACGGAAAGAGGGGATATAGCATCAGCACTTAATGCGTTGATCGAATCATACCCAGTCCAACCACAGCTACTGAAGTCAACACAACACGTTTATTTTGTGCAGGGGAACTGATCATGAAATCGCGCAGTGCTATTGCAACAGCAGTTATCATAGCTCTTTCAGGGTGTGGTGCCACGGATCATTTGGAGCAGAAAAATGCTGCTAACGATACACTTGGACAAATTAAGGCGTATGAGGGTAAGCATGAATCCTCTAAAAGTATCTATATCGACAAGCCCCCTTTGGACTTGAATCCGACAATCGGTGAGGGGGCCCCTTGGTGGGTCAGAAAGCCCGCCACCATTCAAGGCCAAAATATACCGCTTAGCTTTGCAGTAAGGAACTTGCTGCAATCGGCCGATCAGAAAATATCAGTTAACTATGGACCTGATGTGGTCCAAGACAAAATTATTTCTGTGGATTATCAGGGGGATGTGAATGGGGCGCTAAATGAGATCGCAGCAAAAGCTGACATTTCCGTTAGTGTTCTTGGGAACAAAATTAATTTTGAACGATATGTCACAAAAGTATTTGAGTTAAATTCACTCTTGGGAAAAAGTTCATTCCTCTTTGGCCGCAAGGCTAACTCAGTAAATAATAGCGGTGAGGGATTAGCAAACCGAACAATTACAAGCTCTCTTGGGAATTCGGATACTTACGCAACCACTGAAGTGGTCGACATAAATCCGTTTGATGACTATTTAGCTGCTATAGAGTCGATTCTGAGGCGTGACGGTGCAAGTAAGGATGATAAGAACCCATTAGAAGGGAATGTAATCGTAACTTCCTCGACTGCTTCTATTCTTGTTAGAACAACCCCGCATCGTATGAGCCTGGTTGAGAGCTATATTTCATCAAGAAAACAGGCAATAGCTCGCCAGGTAATGATTGAAGTAAAGGTTCTCCAATTCAAAGGAGGCAAAGGTTCTGCGTTTGGCATTGATTGGAATGTTATACGAAATCTTTCAGAAGGTAAGCTGCAGTTTGCTGGTCCATCACTGCCAACCCTAGGTGATTCAGGGAATTATGGATTTTCATTTACCTCGACAAATCCAAAATGGGATGGAACAACCATCCTGATGAAGTCACTGCAAACTCAAGGGCATGTTGGTGTAGAATATGAGCCAAGAACTGTTGCTAGAAATAACAGAGTGGCCTCAATAGATAACTCGGAAAAACTGACATATATTGCCAGAGTAACAGTTACACCAAATGAAAATGCCGATGCAAGCGTTGAAGTTGAAGATGCCGTTGTAAGTGATGGCCTTACAATGTCCGTGATGCCAAATATATCAGATGATATGGTAAACCTCCAAATTTCTGGAGTTCTATCAAAAGTTATTAAATGGGATGATACAGAAGTGAGCGGTGTAACAATTCGGGCGCCGCAAGTGCAAGAAATAAAGTTTGATCAAGATATTGGCCTTAAATATGGCGAAACCCTCGTGCTTAATGGATACAAACAGAAGTCAAATAAGTCTGATGAGACATCTGTATTTAAGAATTCATTCTTGGGTGGGAACTCAGGTGAAAGTAGCATGACAGAAACAATTGTTCTGATCACCCCTAAGCGGATATAGAGCCATGGGAACTATCAGAACTACTCTGCCGCATGGTGGTAAGCAAAAAGAAGTCCTGAAGCGGTGGCGGGTGGAGTATCCGGCTAAGTATGAGCGGATATTCGAGAATGGCGAACTGCTAACGCGGGTAGCCTCTGATGAGGCTGATATTGCTTGGGGCGAATGCATTGCTGAGGCACTAATTCACGAAGTGAAAGACACCCCCAGGAAATGGGTGTGCATTATTGCTTCAGACCGCGCCTATCGATGCGTTCTCTGGGACGCTGGAGATATTCGTCGTGATGAAGTCGTCGATGCTACGGAATTGTCTGAGTGGTTGCAGGTACACCCATCTGACCGCATTTTTTCTACAACCGAATTATCTGTTCATGGCATAGAAACAACGATAATTGAGGCTTTAAATTTAAGGCCTGATGACTTCGAGCTCGTTGAGTTTCGTGGTTCTGCATTGGCAAGAATGGTTAAACCATCACTTGTTTGTATATCTGTTATTGCAGCTGTTACCTGGTTTCTATGGCCTGAACCGCCACCACCGCCGCCACCGGAAGTAACGGATCCCTGGTATGCCTATCGCGCAGCATGGACAGATGTGCAACTTGCGGGTGATGCGATCAGTGAGTTTGGTGTGACGTGTGCAAAGTTTGGAACAATTCCCGTTGTCACGGATTTGCCTGCGGGAACCATCGAAATAGGCAGCATCAATATGGTGTTGCCTGAAGTTGTGATCGATAGACAAGTGATAAATGCATGGACTGAAAAAAATAACCTATCTATGTCATTCAGCGGGTCATCACCATTTATTCGAGTAGCTATCCCTCTGAGTTCCTATTGGAGTTCACATCATGCCAATTTCAAGGTTCTTGATGATACAGTCTTTGATTTGTTTTCAAAGCTTTCGTTGATATCAGGTTTGAAAGCAAGCTATGAACCCATAGAAGCTAATGGGGTATGGGCAAGTAGAAAGGCCAGCCTGACCATCGCAAAGGCTAATCCTTGGTTCATTAGCGAGCTTGGTAATGCGATGAAAGGAATGCCAATAAAATTGGAATCAGCAACGTTCAGCATTAGCAAGGAAGGGGATTGCACCCTCAATAATGCGGTAATTCAGTTTGGAGGTGGCTCACAATGAATGAGAACAAAAATAAATATAACACTAAAAAGTTGGTAACATATTTAGGGTTGCTGTCAGTAGCATGTGCCAGTGCGGTTTATTTATATCAGGCTCAAGAAAATAGAAAGGAAAAGCGGAATGAGCGTCTCAATGCTCTTATCGCACAGTCAGAGCAGCGGGCGCCGGCATCAACCGCTGTAGTTGGAGGGGGCGATATGGCAAGCCAAAGTGTGATTGACCCCCCGGCTGCAGTGAAGATGCCGAAGCTGCCAAAAAACATACAAGAGCTGATGAGCCTCGGAGAAAGAAGGGCTAAGGCAGAGGCCTTGCTGGCAACAAACACGGTGGAAGAGCTGATTGAGATTAATGCCGCAAAGAAAAAAGTAGCAGCAGAGAAGCCAGCGGAAAGCACCCCACCTTCTGGGGCATTCTTGCTTCAGGACGAAATGCCTGTAGGCGCAACCGTGTCCTCTAGCAATCCAATGCCGGTAGGAACTGGAATCGCATTTAATGAGCCTAAGGAGATGGACCAGCCTGGTAGCAAACTTGACAGACTCATTCTTCGATATGCGGCCCGTGTAGATGGGAGGCTGACCGCGTATGTTTCTATTGGTGAGTCTGGAAGAATGATTCCTGCTCTGGTAGGTAAGACAATAGATGGTATTAAGATTATCTCCCTGAATGATAGGCAATTGTGCGCAAGATATGGAAAGTCATCTCGCTGCATAAATATGGTCTATTGAGGAACCGGATGTTAATATGAACATGGCAATTAAAAACACTGTGTCATTAATTGATGATGATGAAATCTTAGCACTTTGCCGGGAGGACAAAAGCTGCTTCGTTGATGAGAACTGGGTCGTTTACACATCAGATCCAAAGAGTGATAACTTAAATACAATAATTTCTAAGGTTAAGGTTCAGCTGCATGGTAAGGAGCCGAATATTAATCTTGCTGATAGCGAAGTAGTACTGAATGCTTTGCAGGTCGGTTCAACTCAAAGTGTCGACACAGTCCAACAAAGTGCTAAGAACGCCACTGATGTCGCACCAACACAAGTTGAAGACCGCTTGATGGGATTGCTGTCAAGGTGTATTAGAATGGGGGGATCTGATATACACATTTTGGTGAAAGGAAAGAAAACAATAATAAAATGTCGTATTGATGGTCGTTTGATTGATATCTCTGCACCTCAGACAAAAGAATATGGGGCAGAACTAACAGCTTATGTATTTAATGGTCACAGCGGTTCAGAAGAAAGCTATTCAGCGTTAATTCCAAATGCTGGAAGCTTTAGTAAGATTATCTCTGTAAATAATGTTCAAAAAGCATGGGATTGGCGGACGTCAATGCTACCTGTTAGTAGCAGTAGCGACGATAAAGACTGTACCAAAACCGTACTGCGATTACTGACACCCATTAGGGACGATATTCCTTCGTTCGCAGATATGGGGATGGACGAAGATCACATTGAAATCATTGAGCATGCATTCAAGCAGCCTCAAGGGGCCGTTTTTTTCTCTGGACCCACCGGTTCAGGGAAAACCACAGTAGCTATGGCGGGGCTATCAACTATTGATGATGGCCGCAATATCAATACGCTTGAAGACCCACCTGAATGGAGTTTGGATGGGGTTTCTCAAACGCGAATTGATTATGGCCTGACAAAGAAAGGTAAAGAGCGTGACTTTGCGTATTACGGAAAAGTAATGCTCAGGCAAGATCCTGACGTCATTTATTTTGGTGAGGTGCGTGACCAAAAAAGCGCCGCGGAATTTACTCACCTTTCAGAATCCGGGCACTTGTTAATCGGAACCACACATACTTCAAGTGCAACCGGTCTTGCAACCAAGCTGGTAGAACATTTACGCGTGCCGTCAGTAATCGCCAGTAGCCCTGATGTATTCTCAGTCTTCGCTCATCAGAGGCTAATCAGGGTTCTTTGCCCGTACTGTTCAATTCCGCATGAAAAGGCAACCGAAGAACAGCAGGCTATTTTGCGCAGAGCTCTGGGTGTAGATCTACACCTCGCTCGAGTAAAGAATAGTAATGGTTGCAGCAAATGTGTTGAAGGTGAAAAAGGTAGAACCTTGGTAATGGAGGTCATCGTCTTAACAGATGACGACCGTAAATTCATAGCTAAAGGTGATGCGTTGGCGTGGAAGATCCACTTGTTGGAGAATGGCTGGAAAAATATTAAGCACTATGCACTTAAAAAAGTAAGGGCTGGGATATGCGATATTCACTCTGCTGCTGAACAAATTAAGGAGCTGTTGTGAATCTTGACATCCTTTCGAAGACGTGGCTCCAGTTGGTTTTTTTTTAAAACCGACCAAATTGAATTCCTCGAGGACTTTAAGGAGTTAATCAACTCTGGTATTGATGAGAAAGATATTTGTATTAATTTGGTAGAGTTCGGATCTCCCTCTGCTAAAGCGCTTGCAGGTGATATGCTGATGGCTATCAGAAATGGTAGGCCAGTTACATCTGGCATGCAAGGATGGTTCTCACCAATAATAATTTCTACAATTGCTGCTGGACAAGAAACTGGTGACATAGACATGGGGCTTGATGTTGGTATAAACACCATCAGAGATGCTTCTGGATTGACTTTGGATATTTTGAATGCAGTAAAATATCCTGCAGTAATGATTGTTGCGTTGTTGACTGTAGCGGGTGGTCCGTCATATGAGTATATGCTGGATATGCAAAACAGACTGCCGCTCTACAAATGGGGGGGGATATCACAGGCAGCATGGAGTCTTGCAGAATTCAGTCATAACTGGATGTTTTTTCTTATGTGCTTGGCCATTACTAGCCTCATAAGCTTGATGTGGATGTTACCGAATTTTCCATATAGAGAGTCACTTGATAACTCCATAGTTTTTAAACAATATAGAGACCTCAATGCGATAGCAGTGTTAGCTAGTGTCTCCAGCCTTATGAGAGCCGGGGTCGGGATTAATGATTGTATGAGCATTATTGGCCAGGGTTCAAGTCGTTGGCTTCGAGCAAAAATACAGAAAATAAAGTTGAAAATAGCATCAGGTAAGAAAAACTATGGTGATGTATTTGATGTGGGGTTACTTGGTCAAGTTGAAATTCAAAGAATTAAAATATTAAGTAATAGTGAAGACATTCCATCGGTGCTAATGCAAAGCTCGATAAGACAGCGAAGGAGGCTAAAAAAACAGATAGTTAGTTTGGGGAAATTGGCAAACTTGCTGACGATGATGGCTGCAGGTTGCGGTATGGCTATATTGGCCGGTGGTACATATCTCGTGGTGGCGCAGTCCGCTAGAGTTGCTTATTAATTTTTAAGGGTTGAATGATGAACTACGTAAACCAGAACAATAAAATCATGGCTTCCAAAAAACAAGGCGGCTTCACATTGATCGAGTTTTCCATTGTGGTGGCAATTGCAGCCGTTCTCTTGGTGGTCGTTCTGCAAGTAGCTGAAGGTGTAAAATATCAAACTAAGCAAGAGGCGCTCATAAAGCAGATGCAACAAATCACAACTGCAACGGAGCGTTGGAAAAAAGGGCGCCCGAATAAGAATGGTGTGAGCATGAGCGTGTTGTGTGCGACGGGGTCTAAGCTGCTTGATGCCAGCGTCTGTGGTACTGCCAAAGATGGTAAGGCGGCAAATGCATTTGGTGGTGATATTACCGTTGTAGCAAACACTACCAACCCCAGCCTGGTTGATATCACGATGGCGGGCCTGCCGGCTGACTACATAACCGATCTAGCTGATACCTTAGCCCCCATGACTACAGGGCGTTGTCAGACGGCTACAGGGTGCACAACTATTACCGTCACTGGCAGCAGTGTTAAAGGAACGATGTAAATTATCGTTGTTAAGGAGGCGGCTTAGCCGCCTCCATATTTTAGAACATAGCAGGCATATTTATGAAGAAATGTAGTGGTTACACTTTGATTGAGCTATCGGTGGCTATGGCGGTAATTGCCACTATCTCATTTGGCGTGACTGCTATTGGGTATAATTTAAACATAGCAATGCAATCTATAAAGGCTCATGGAATCGCCTCTGATGTGAATGCTGGAGTTAACTCAGCGCTTCGACTTAAGGTGCCTAATGGTTGCCTGACTGGCATAAGCATTTCTCATGCTGATTTAATTACAGCAGGGGTGCCCAACTCATCGGTATATCCTGCGCCGTGGGCGACAAGTTTCGCTTTTGGGTATCGCGGGGGTGAGCCTGTTCATGTCGTGGTTTCAATAGATGTAAGGAATGCCGCTTTTGCTGGCGAGCTATATACTGATTCTGGCGCAGATTACATGTCAGGTAGTACATTATCATTTCAGTTCCCTATTAAGTCTCCAAGGCTATCTTCGTTTGGAGAAATGTATAGGAGTCCAACAAATTGCTGGGCACATGGCATTGGAGATAAGTAATGCGTAAAAGCCAGAGTGGATTTACACTCATTGAACTTTCTATAGTTCTTCCAGTTTTAATTTTCGTGAGCATGATTGTTTACAATGAAATGAGGCAGCAAAGAATTGATTCTGCTGCGGAACAACAAGGCCTTCGCATTGCTGAGCTTTTTTCAAAAGCAGCGGAAAGGTATCAGTTCACATCTAAGAGCAATAACACAGTTACACCTACTAACTTCCCATCATCGATTCAGGTACTAATTAATGAGGGTTACATTAGGAACTGTACCGTAAGTGATGCGAGTGCGGGTAACTGCCGGCCAATGACTGAAACTCTCTGGGGGGATGCTATTTCTGTAAGGACTTATGGTGTAGCTGGGAACCCAACAATTCCAAGGTTCGAATTGACCATACCACTCGCAAAAGTGCCAGCAGATCAACGAAATGACGTTGCCGCTGGATTATTGTCTTCACTGCCTTTTGCTACCGTATCTGGAACAAATATAGTTGCGGAAATTGGTCGACCAGGCACTGAGGTTGCTCACGACAATTTTTATATGCTTGATGGATCGAGGGCGCTAAAGGGGAACATGAATGCTGCCGGATATGCCATCGAGAACGTAAAAGATCTTTCTATTTCCGGCCTCACAAATCGCACCGTACTTTCTGGGTTGGCTTGGGGTAATGTGCAACAAAATAACCAGATCGTTTCCCTTGTCTCCTGTCCTACTAATCGCGGGACTCGCAAAGTAAACGTGATTCCTCTGTCATACAGCAAAAATGGCTTCCCGTTTAACAAAATGGGGGCTGTTGAGGGCCGGTTTGATGGAACGAGAGCTTACGTCCGGATATGGGAAACTGATCAGAATGGAACCCAGGCATGGTTTATTCCTGCTCCACCAAACGCATCCGTTTTGGTTCAGCAACAATGTAGCAAATAAATTGTTTAAAAATCCCACCAAATAAGAGGTCTGAATGAAACTTTATAGCGATAATGCCCTTTCTCGATTCTCTACCCGTTTGTTAATGGCCGCGTTGCTGACGTGTTGCAGCGGAACAGTAACGGCTGGTGTCGATGATGTGTGGGCTGCCTCTCCGGCGACTTACGATACCCAGTGGGCGCAAGCATATGCAGCAGCAGTCAACCCCTCTTTCTCTGGTTCGGGTGGACGAGTCGATCTGTATAGCGGTTCATCCACTTCAGTCAACATTTCTGTGCCTACCACCGTCAATGTGCTCTATGTGAGCTTTGATCTGGACGGTCGTGGGATCACTCAGTTGATGTTCGACCTTCAGGAGGCCGTCACCAGAGGTGATGTGAGACTGTACAACCGGGGGGGGAGAACGCTGACAGGCCCTATGACGCCCTCATAAAAGTGAGTCGATCGGGTGTTCTGGTAACACTGCGGGGGGAGGGGGTTTGGACTGGTGCTCCAGTAATAAAGCGGGTTGTGGGATACAGCCTATAAGCAGGGCCTGTAGCTCGATACTACAAGCCCATTACCATCATTTGGGGACGAACAAATTGACGCTCACAGAGCCGGTGACTCCCCAAGTTGAGTTTGATGGAACAGGAACCACGCAGGTTTCAGAATTAGTGTTGTTCATGGATGACGAAAAGGACGAGGAGCACAGCTGCACACCATCAACAACAACCGATAGAGAGCGATTGTTAGCAGTAGCTGAGAGTGCGCTAACAAGAATCCCAGCCCCGTATGAGTTAGTTCCACTCGCACTACCTCTAATCCACTTCCCATCAAACATCCCGCCGGTATCTTGGCCGTTGGTCTTCGGATTGACAGGACCTGAATTGGCTTGTGCCCATGTGGTGTCCCGAGTCGCCGGAGCGGCATTCCAGGCATCATCGACGCTCGCCGCTGCGGCCCCACTGCAACAGGCCAGCAACGCAGTCATTAACAAATGGGTAGGGTATCGAGAAAGGGCATTATCAGGCTACTCAAGCGCGCGACAGAGGCGATTGTGCCGAAACCATGATCACCGGGGTAGGTTCAGGTCAGCAGCGTACCTAGCACGACATTATTGAGGGTCAATACCTCGAGAGCCCTCGTGATGGAGCCCTGGGCTCCGCTCGTGAGGCACGAGATCTGGCAGGGCCCTGCAGGATCTCACGGCATGCTAGCGGATGTGCTGTATCAGGTGAGCATTCGGCGGGCAATCCAGTGTTGGTCCCTGCGATGGATGATGGTTTTTGTCTGTCAATCTGCGTGTCGAGTTCGTAAGCCTGGATTCAGGCGAACTGTTTAAGCACTTCGTTCCACTGCCTAGCTGAAAAGCTTGTTATAGAACCTCGGCGCACGGCGGACCGGGTGGGCCAGGCAACCAAATTTGCATTGGCATAACTCATGACATGATGAGTACAGATAAACGGTTCGTCCGTTATCCAATAGCAACATATGATGTCGGCCACTAAGCGGCGTCAGCCAGGACGATTCCCTCGGCGACATCGACGTGTGGGTTAGAGAAATCGGCATGAAAAGAGGGGAAACAGATTGAAAGAAGTAACTTCGCTACCGTAGTCAGACTTGGTATACTTTATGGAAACACACAAATACAAAGAGCTATGAAGTTTGATCAGGTTTCTCAGCAAGATGTCTCACAATTAGAGACGGATGTAATAAATCTGGATAGATTAATGAGAACGTCATTGGCAATGAAACATAAACTTGAAAAAAAGGGATGATATGAGAAAAACTATTGTTGCCGCGCTGCTTTTGTCAGCCATTTCTCCTGCGCATGCTATTTACAATGGCGCTGAAATTAAATCACCTGAGTTTGTTCGGGTTGGGGGAATCTGTTCTGGTACTGTAATTGCTGGTAAATGGGTCGTAACAGCTGCACACTGTGGTGATTTGACAGGGCAGACTGTAAGTAACATCGATGCAAGTGTTGTGAACATTAAACGCACAGTAATTCATCCAATGCATGATGGCAGCGTACCGCGTGTATATGATATTTCATTGCTGGAGCTTGATAAAAAAATGCCAGCGACAGCAAGTGTTATTAACACCGAACCCGCGGTCGGTTCAATTCAATCCATAGCTGGCTGGTCAAGCCTCTCTGGTGGAATACTGAAAGGTGCTTCCAATGAGACTGTAGGCAAAGCAGATGCAAGATGGTCTCCAGATGCTTACGAACTGAAATATGACACCGTAAATGGGATTGGTACCGGTACCTCTCAGCCTGGTGACTCCGGTGGTCCTTGTTATAACGAAGCTGGTGTATGGGGGGTAATTCAAGGATCTGCTGGTCAAGGTGATGGCACTTTCATTCAATCGTGCCAAGCATTTTATAAAGCAGAAACTACTGCATGGATGCTTGAAACAATCGCTGCATGGTCGTATCCGGCCGAGGTGAAGGGCGAGGGGACCGTAACGATCAAGGTGCAGTCATTCCACAAGGACCCGGAAGTTTTTGCACCCTATACCGAAGGGGATCTCACAATTGAATCGAATACCTGCAAAAACGGGACGGCAGCACCTCTTGAGGAGTGCACCGTTGTTGTGAAGGGAAGCGGCAAGCTGTTAATTACAGGTAGCGACACGGTTGAGGTGAATAAAAAGACAACGCCCGTGACCCCGACTCCGGAACCTACAGAAAATGGTGGTGGCGGTGGTTCAACTGGTCCAGTAGGCCTGATAGCGCTGGCACTGGTGGCAATGGCCCGTCGTCTCATAGTTAAGTGAGGCGCCATCAGTTTGGTACCTGTTGGTTAAAAATGTCAGTTTGAAATGAGGGAGGCCAAGGCCTCCTTTTTTATTGATAGCCCCTTAAGAAGTGAAGCATCCAAAGCTCTTGCCGCCCCTGCTAGAAAACCCCCCCAATTTTAAGCGCTCATTTTATCCTGAAGCGCCGAGTTAGAATCCCATTGTGGATAGTTAACTGACAAACATGCCACGCCTCAAAGACCGCACCAACGGGACCTGGCTCTTTACGGTGCCACGGATCCAAGCAAATGGAGAGTGTTGAGTGAGATTGTTTAAGACGGTGATCAGTGTTGGGATGTTGGCGCTTTTTTCAACAGCATCGGTAGCTGATGCGTGGCAAGAACGTGAGATCCTGAGCCGTGTACGTGAGCAGTTGATTCGGGTAAACAAGTTACTCGTCGAAGCTGAGAGCGCGGGCATGAACAACCAAAGCCGGTTGCGAATGGAGTATCGAAGCATTCGTGACGACCTAAACACCGTCGAAGACGGGATCTTGCAATACCTCTCCGCGCCTATGGATCCGGCAGCCATAGTCCCCCTGGATGGTGGCTACACGGACTACCAAAGAGCGCATGCGTTACCCCGGCCGGACGCAAATTTGTCTCGCGAACGCGCATTACCTATGGGGTATAAAAAATGAGCGCATCTTGTTCAGGTGGAAATGTATCTCAATGCATGGCTGCTGTCGGAGCTAATTCCACATTCAGCCAAACATCAATTCTGCTTCAAGGCAGTATGTACGCCGCTGCATTCATATTTATTCTGTTCGTAGCCTATGCCTGTTATCAAGGATTGGGGACAGACAAAGTAACATATTATGGAATGTTTAAGGCAATTATTACCGCCGTAGTATTGAGCGCTTTGATCCTGCTGATTGTTAAGGCAATAGTGCATTAATAAATTTTATTGAGGAGTATAGGGATGCCAATGAAAAAAGTTAGTAATAGATTGAGGGGGGTATGTTTTATGGCTGCTCTCATGGCTGGTGAGGTTCATGCAGTTGGCCTGCCTACAATAAATGCCCCAGGTGGTTCGGCAAGCAATGATCCATTTGCTTTGATAGTAAACCTCTTTAAATGGGGGCTTACGGTCATTGCTTTTTTACTGGTTGCGCTGATGTTTATCACTGTTGTGAAAAACGGTTGGCAAAAATACCACCAACTAGGGGAAGAGAACAGTAAGGTGACTTGGCGTGACTTGGCGAGCAACCTGGTCGCCGGGGCTTTACTGATCTGCCTTGGTGTTGCTATGGCCAACTATGCGGTTGGTGTTTTCGGTGCGAGCGCAATTAGCTAATTCGACATTTTATAATAGGCAGGTATTACCTGCCTATTAAATTGGGAGTATGTAAATGAAAAGGCTTAGTGTGCAGGCTTATAGCCTTGCAGTGATTTCCTTTCCTGCCTTCGCTGTGGGTATACCAACAATAACCCCGCCTAATGGAAATGGCGCCGTTGAACAGCCACATGACCTTGTTATCAGTCTTTTCTTATTGGGCGTGAACCTTTTAGTCATGCTGCTCATCGTAGCTCTGTTGTTAACTGTTGCGAAGAACGCATGGCAAAAGTATCACCAGATCGGCGAGCAAGGTAGCAAGGTTACTTGGCGTGATCTGGTAAGTAATATCGTGGCCGGTGCGCTTTTGGTTGCACTTGGGATATCACTTGGCGTTATAGCGCTTAATATATTTTAAGGCTGTGAAAATGGGGCGAGAGCACACTATACAGACAACCTTAGAGCGGCTTGATAAAAAGCCTGCGCTATGGAAAGGGTTAACGATTGATGAGTTGCTAATTGTCACATGTACGGCAATTGCGATCTGTTGTAGCACAAGTGCAGTTATATTTTCAGTGCTTATTAGCGAGGGGCTAATAGGTTTTGTTATTGGGATGATTGTAAGCCTTGGCGTAATCCCCCTTGTAGCAGGGAAGATTGAGTCAGCCAAAAAGAGGCACGGTCCCTTGATGTGGCTCAAGTTAAAACGGTACACCCAAAAACGCGGCTGGATGAAATTTGACGGGATGATGACAGATAAAATCAAGTGGGACACTCGTCTGTCAAAACGAAAAAACATTAACTACATTGGTCCGGTAAGGAAGTAATAATGAACAATGTGTTTGGTCGTAATAAAGGTAGGGCGAGAAATGCATTGGATAGAAGCGATGCCAGAGTTAAGGACTGGCAGCTTATATCAGGAGTTTTACTATTCATTCTGATAGCGCAGATGGTCATAAGTGCGGTCCGTCAGAATGATATTACCGTTCACATTCCACCTGATTTATCGGCCGGCGCACAGTTTGATAGCAACACAATACCTAAGCCCAATGTATACCTTTTCGCAAGTGAAGTTGTTAGGTCAATAAACTATTGGAAAACGAATGGCGACAAGGAAATGCCAGACAATCTGAACCGGTACGCTTGCTATATATCCGAGAATGTGAAAAGCGAACAGATCGCATTGCACGCTCTCCGTGTTAGCGATGGTCAGTCTGCAAATAGAACTCGCCGCTTAAGCGAAATTACAGATCTAAAGGATGTAGAAGGATCAGTGTCTTCAGTTGGTGCAGGTATTTGGGATGTTGATTTAGACTTGCGTCTAATCGAATCGTTAGAGGGAACTCAGGTAAAAGATCACGCTCTTCGTTATCGCGTTCGTGTTGCCGCTGACAATTCTGGATCTGTCTGCAACCCATTCAACATGCGAATCACAGCTATTAATCAACCTCTTCGGATTGAGTTTGAGGGGGGAGAGCAGTGATGAAAATATGTCTCCTTGCATCTAGCTTAGCGCTAGTTATGTCCTGCTCAGCTTTTGCTGTAGAGCCAATAGAATGGCGTAGCAAGCCGATCAAGATCCCACTGCAAGTTGGGGAGCAACGCCTTATACATTTCCCAGACCATGTTGTGTTCGGGCGCCCTCGCTCGCTCGCCGATAAGCTTGATGCGGACAGTATGCAGGGAACCCTATATTTGACAGCCCAAGAAGAGTTTGCTCCGACACAAGTGAAGGTGAAGTTGAATGATTCTGGTGACATTGTGTTACTCGAGCTCGTTGCAGTGCCACGTGCAGGCGCTCCACTCGATGAAGTGTTGATCTCCGTACCAGGGTCTGAGGCCGGAACCGGTGTTGTAGCAGAGGCCGGCTCAGGAACTGGTGCTGACTCGCAGAAGTCGGCTCCTGTTGTTGAAAACCCCCTCGCTGGTACACCATTCGACACATCTGGTGATGCGGCCATTTCTCCAGAGGAAATGATCCAGTTCGCAGCCAGGGAATTTTATGCCCCGCCTCGTTTACGAACCAATGAACCAAGACTGAATCGTACAGCATTAAATAGTGCGGAAGATATGAGAGATCTATTTATCGATACCTCGTATGGTATTTTCGATGTGACTCCAATCGCAGCTTGGCAAAGCACTTCCGGCCAGTATTTAACCGCTATCAAATTGGTTAACCGCAAGTCAGCACCGGTCAAGGTAAACCCATTCCATTTGAATATGCAATATGCGTATGCGGCGGCACAACATATCCAGCTGAATCAGAATAACGTTCCTGGGGACACTACCATGCTTTATGTAATCTCCGATCGCCCCTTCAGTGACTCCAGGTATGAAAGCCCTGCTCCATGGGCTCCTGTGGCGTCATCACAACCTGCTGTGAATCAGAATGGTCGCCTGGGGAGCAATAGATGAGTGGTGTAATGGTAGGGGAAAACCCAATGCTTAAAATCGGCGCTGGCGTTGTGTTAGTGGGAGCCATCGTAGTTGGATATACGGCCTTCACCGCTCCAGAGAATAACCATGCTGACACCCTTAAAGCGGAGCAAGGCGAGGGTGAGGGTAAGGTTAAAATTGAACGCAGGCACACACGCCTTGGTGCTGAAGCGGATACCCCGGAAACATCTGTTGAGGCTTTGGCTAAAGCTGTAACAGATTTGAGCACTCGCCTAGTACAGGTGGAAGAAGGGAAGTCCAATTCAAGGAACTCAGCTCTTCCTGTTGCACCGCCCGTGGAGGCCGATAGTCCGACGGTTATAGCTCTGAAGCAAAAAATTGAAGAACTTGAGTCGAAGCTGTCACCCAATGAGAATTCAGAGCCACAGCAGCCGGTGGCGACTGAGACTGTCGTGGACCCTTACCCAGAACGAGCCCAACCCGGGAGAGATTTCGGGTTGGGACAAGATGAAGCGCCTGCAGGTAATGTAAGAAAATCTATTGACTTACCAGCAGTACCTAACCTCTTTAATCCGAATGGCAGCGGATCACAATCTGTTGGCTCTACATCACTACCTGCAGATAGTGACGAGGGTGTGGATTGGATTATTCCCTCTGATGCGCAGCGAGCTACTGATGAACAGACTGGGAAAGACGTACTCAAGTACCCAAAATTTAAAGGCTCCGGGTATCGGAATTTGCACACATCAAGGAATGCAAATTCAAACCTTATGGCACTCTCAGATGATGAGAAGAAGAGTAGCTTGGTTCCTATTTATACAATTCCAGAGAACGCAAGTTTTCTCGGTTCTGTAGGCGCCACTGCGTTAATAGGTCGAGTGCCACTCAATAATCAAGTAACCGATCCATTCCCATTCAAAGTTGTCGTAGGTCAAAAAAACTTGGCCACCAACGGTATCAAGATTCCTAACCTTCAAGGGATGGTTGTCTCTGGATTGGCGAGGGGCGACTACACTCTGAAATGTCTATATGGACAGATTAATAGCGTCACCTACACCTTTATTGATGGGACCATTCGCACGGTTGCTAGCAAAGGTAAGGAAGATGGTGGTGGGTTAGGATATTTAGCTGATTACCAGGGTGTTCCTTGCATATCAGGCAAGTACATTACTAACTTACCGTCTTATCTAGCTCAGACAATGGGAATAAACACAATTGCTGGAGCGGCCGAAGCTTTTGCGAATGGGCAAGCGGAGATTACAAAGAATACTGATGGAAGTTCGAGTTCGTCGATTGTCGGCGAAAGTAACAGCATAAACTACATGCTTGGAAAAGGTGTCGGAAAGGGGGTCCAATCTGGTTCGGATGCTCTTGCTGAGCGCCAGCAAGGGGCATATGACGCTGTTTACGTACCTCCTGGAACCAGAGTTGAAATCCATCTGACCAGCCAAATTGACATCGATTACGATAAAAAAGGACGCAAGGTATCCCATGTTCAACCAACGAATCACTACAGTAACAATCGTGGCTTTGATTAACGCCATCCTTGCTGGTTGTGCCAGTAAGGAAGATGTAATTCCTAAATCTGACATCACTGCTGAAATGGTGTTTGATCAGACCATGGGTGGTGGCGCTGGTGCACGTGATTATCGCATTATGACGACACCTCAGATGGCTGGAGTCCAACCTGACATTGATGTGTATGAATTGCACAACTCACCAAAACCACGTTATCAGGTTCTCCCTAACCCAACGCTTTATATTTTTGTTCCTGCTCACCTAACCGGTAAAGGACGCTCTCCGGTCCCTGCATATATTACAGAAACAAAAATGTTTGAACGTGACGAGTATGCTCTACCTGGTGAACTATATCCGTTAATGGATGTTCGGTATGACCAGAGTAAAGTTGCGGCAGATAATCAGCAATATAAAGATTAAGGTGAACTTGTGAGCATATTTCAGGATATTAAAGATATTTTTATTCCACAAGCTAATAAGTCATCTAATAAGAATAGGCTTCAATACGGCAATGAACGACCCGAAGTTGACCATGAATCCAAAGAAGCTGCTTATGTTGATGAGTCTCGTAAGCCATCCTTTGCTAGAAAGCTTGGACCGGTCACACAGAAACTGGTTGAGTCACATTATAGACGTAATCCAAATAGCTTTGCCGATAGGCTTTCAATTACCGAATACCTAGAAGAAAGTAAAACCTTTATGCTTGAAGATTGCTATTCTCAAGCAGTAGTATTTGCTGCATCTCCAATTGCAACTGAGGGGCGTTCCAAAGACCAAATTGCAGAGCTTAGGAATACTCTTCAAGCCGCATTCAAGCAAGCATTTGGGATTGCTCACGGAGGTTCTGACTGGGTTCTTCAAATTTATTCATGGAAGGACGATGACTTGTATAGGTATGTCGATGAGATATATTCCTCTATTCATGAAGAAGTTCGTGACACTCAATTCACAGAACAGTTTCTTGATGTTCTCGAGGAGCACTTTCGTGGTGTTAACCAAGAGGAGGGGATCTTTAAAGATGTTCAGGTCACTGGCAAGCAATGGCGTGGCCAAATGCGGCGCACATATTGCGTTATCTACCGACGCTGTTCGAAGTTAGAAATTGAATCGGCAAGTTTCGATCCAATAAATGACATCAACGAGGTTGCAGATCGTTTTTCTCACTTATTGTCATCTTCTGGCGTAAAGATTCGCCGCTTAGATGGCGAGACTGTTTTTCGGTGGCTAACGGATTGGTTTAACCCCAACCCTCCTATTACCAATGGTGATCGTGAAGCCCTATATCGGCTGGTAGGCTACCCTAAGCGTAAAAATGACAAGCCATACGGATTTAATCTGGCTGAGAGTGTTTTATTTTCTGAGCCTATATCTGACCCTGACAATGGGTGTTGGTGGTTTGATGATATGCCACATACATTCATGCGTTTTAAGGGGCTAACTCAGGCTCCGGATATGGGGCAGTTGACTGGTGAGGTTTCCAAGGGTACGGGTAAAAATCAGCGTTCGAGCTGTCTAATGGATTCTGTCCCGGCCGGGGCAATGCTTGTTCAGACAATTATTTTCGTCAGCCCCACGAAAATTGATTCGCACCTCATGAGCTTGAGTTCGGCCCAAAAAGGTGAGACCCAGGAAGCGCAACGAGCCCAGCAGGCTCTTAATGAAGTCGAACTTCAGCGTCAGAACGATCAGGACGTATTCTATGCCTCGCAGGGCGTATACGTTCGCGGAGAAAATTTGGTTGAGCTGCAGGACCGATGCAAGTCGCTAAAAAACAACCTCCTCTCCAACGGAGTCATGGCGCTAGACGCTTCCACAGACCCATTGATCACGGAATCTTACCCGCTTCACCTGCCTGGTTGCTTCCAGCCTGAGCTGGATACGAAGCGCCAGTACATGCAACTCTACTACTCCCAGCATTTAGCCAACATGTGCCCGATCTTTGGGCGCGAGCAGGGAACTGGGAATCCAGGGCTCGTGGTATGGAATCGAGGGGGGGAGCCCCTTACCTTAGACATGTTTGGCAAAGACCGGGTGCGGGCTGCTCATGGTGTGGTTATCGGACCCCAAGGCTCAGGTAAATCAGCCTCGTTGAACTATATGGCTGCCTCTGTGATGGCAGTGCATCGACCGCGGCTATTCATCTTGGATAAAGGTGGGTCGTTTGAGCTGTTGAGTGAATATTTCGCACAGCACGGCCTGACGGTTAACTACATGCGGATCAACAAATCTGCCAAGTTCTCCCTCTGTCCATTCCTCGATGCCGGCGAAGTTGTGAAGCAAATCGAAGAAGCCAAGGCGAAAGCTAAGGCAGCAGTAATGGCTGCGCAGAATGAGACGCCGGCTGAGGAAGTGGACGAAGATGAAGATGATGCACCACGGGATCCCCTTGGTGAAATGGAGCAGTCTCTCTACATCATGGTGACAGGCGGCAACATGGAAGCATTCGCCCGAATCACTCAGCTGGATAAGGCACTTATGCGAGCAGCCATTCTAGCTGCAGGGATTAAGAGTCTTCGTGATGGCAAAAAAACGCTGACTCAGGATGTTCGAGAGGCAATGCTCGACATCGCGGAACGAGAGGTCAAGCTGGAGCCTGACCAGCGGACCCGGTTAAAGGAACTAGCGGCCTCTCTCGAGATGTACTGCACTGGCGAGCTTGATGCTCGAATGTTCAACACCGTTGGCGAGCCCTGGCCTGATGCCGATGTAACAGTGCTTGATGTTGGAGTTTACGGTTCGGATCGGTATCCAGCTCAGCTTGCTCTTGCTTACATTGGCTACATGCAGAGAGTAATTAACAAGGCGGAAGAGACACAAAGCCAACGCCGTGATGTCGTGAACATCGTGGATGAAGCTCACCTCTACACCGGTAACCCCCTTCTTGGGTATCAAATTGCGTTTGCTGTAAAAGTTGCCCGAAAAATTGGGCTTTGGATGTTGTTGGCCACACAGAACGTCGAGGATTTCTCCAAAGGAGATGACATCAAGAAGGTGCTTGGCCTATTCGAGTGGTGGTTCTTGCTGAATATGGAATACAAAGAGGTGGAAGACCTTAGCAAGTACCGAAATCTAACCCCTGAGCAGAAAGTTATGATCTTGAGCTGCTCTAAGCAGCAGCGGGCCTACACAGAGGGTGTTGTGATGGGTAACCCCAAGACCGTTGGCGAGATGCTGGTTCGCCAGGTGCCGCCATCAATATTCTTGACTCTGGCCATGACAGACCCGAACGAAAAGAACGAACGTCGAGCCCTGATGGAACAGTATGGGTTGTCATCCCAGTACCAAGCTGCAGAGATGATGGCCCAAGAACTAAACCGCAAGCGGGGTTTAAAGACCAGGCCTCGCAGCTCTGACGCTGTATGCCGCTCTCAACGCCTACAGGAGGCTTCCTGATGACGCCGGTAAGATGTCCCGCGACCGTCTGGGATAGAGCCAGGCTGAAGCACACAGCCCCCCTGAACCGAGGCCCCGATGCTAGAAACTCTTATCGGCAACCTGCAATTGTTGAGTTCAGCGAAACGGTCCACCCCTTGATGTGCATGGGGAAGGTTGGAAGGGCATGGAGGCGCGGCAGATGATAAGACGTAGCTTGATGGCTTTCACCTTCCTGATCCCGATTTTGAACTCGCAAGCTAAAGCTACTGAAGTTCAGGTTACTCAAGTAGATGTGTTTACCGTGGATGGCCTTCGATATGACGTGGAAAGTGCTCAACTGGCTAAAAAGTTGATAGTACCAGTGCACATCCGACAGATAGATGAAATCTACAAGCTTGAGATGGAATTGAGTGCCGGGCTTCCAGCCTCTGAAGCGGAGGCTGCTGCAATTGCCACCAAACGGTTCGCGAAGCTAAGTAAAATGAGTGTCCTGGAAAAGTATGCGTCTACTGCAGAGTCTTTGACGTTGGCTCGTTCTCTGAATGTAGAGAAGGTACCAGCAGTTGTTTTTAATAAAAAATGGATAGTGTATGGCCTCGATCCTCTACAGGCCTACTCGATCTTTGAAAAGACGCGCAGCCGCGGAGAGTTGAACGGCTCGACAAGGGGGAATGGTGAATAAATTATCTCTAGGCGCGCGGATTGCTATTTCGTGCTTAATGGTCATAAGTGGAAAGTCGATGGCCATAGATGCCAATAGCACTCTTCCTGATGGTGATAAGAAGGTCGAAATCTTCGATCTAATAGCGGACACAATGGACCTTGCATGTGTCGACTACAAAATCAAAGGGGTGTGCTTCTGGCTTCACTGTGCCGGCCCGTATTGTCGGGTCAGAACATCTAGTGTGGTCAGTCATTACAACCCAGATGTCATAGTAGAGACAGTATCAAATAGGGAGGCCTACCCTCTCACCTGGTTGACGAAACCAATGTCACAAGTTACCGATCCACTGGCAAGGGGTCTGAATCACGGTTTCGATGTTGGGACTGGTGTCCGCGGTTCGCCTACTGGTACTGCAACGAATAAGAACTTCTTCGATACGAATGTTTATGGAAACCCAGCCTTGCTCGGTTTCAGGGACATCGTGGGAAGCATGCTAAGTCTGTCGGGATTCTGTAATAGTGATGTCATGCCGTTCAACCCATACTTCGTTTCAACTCTTGATCCGGAATGGCGGATGGGACTTCTGGAAGCTCCTTTATTAGTGCTTCCATCCAACTTCAATCGAAAGATCTTTGCAAAGAGTGGTGATGCACTGAGCGGGACTGTAGGAAGCGCACTCGGCGGGTATGGAGATATAGTTCAGTCGAGTGAACGTTTCGGGTACATATTCCCCAGAATTGGGTCAATCGTTAATCCGAACAGATATATCAGTTCAACGGTAATCGCCCAACGGGCCGCCGATATTGTCACATCATTGAATGCCCACATCTATCAAAAATTACCTGACACTGCTGGTTCTGCGAAAGTGTGGGCTCCAGTCCCACCCCGTGAAGGAGATGCTGAAACGGCCAAATGGCAAAGAAACTATCCACGCGGGAAGACTGAGTGCAAGGCATTCCCAGCAGATTCGAGCGAGGAATTCAAGTACAGTGAAGATGACTTCTCTCCGACCCATAACTACCTCTACACACTTTGGCGACGGTATGAGTGTTGTGCCAGGAGAGGAACTTTCCTATACCGTATTTAACGAAGAGGGCCCACAAGGGGCCTTCTCAATTATTGGGAACCTGAAATAAAGGAGCCTATCGTTACTTGCCAGTCTTTTGTAGACAGTAGGTCGTAAATGTCGGTCAGCATGCGAGTAGAGGAAGTGTGCCGAATCGACATGAATTTTACGATCAGGGCAACGGCATCGGGTTCATCAACAAAAGGGGTAACACGAGTCACAATCATCTCAAGATTACGCGACGCAAGCACCTCATTGCACCCTCGTAACTTGATGTATGCGCCAATAGCAGAAATGACAGCCTCACGGTCCAAGCTGGGTTCAGGGTTCTTCACTTTTTGAATGCGCCTCTCTGAACATGCCGCTGCTTAGCCTGGCTATCCCCTGGCTGCTTTTGATTGATCAACGCGACCAGTTCCATCATGCAATACATCCCTTCTACCTGTGCAGATGCTTCGGCCGTATCAAGATCTAGAGCCTGCAATTGCCCCTGGATCGCTTTCGCCATCTCTGGGTAGCTCATGTCCCAATTCATCGGCACTTGGTAATGATCGGCCGCCAATACAAGGTAGCTGAACATTTCATGCCCGGTATCGGCATTCTTCAGATCATCGTAGTAGATAGGCTTTGGAAGCTTGATTTGAGCCATAAAACAACTCCTTCAATTAACTGGGTCCACGTTAACACGGTCTCGAACCAATGCAACTTCCGGTGTGGCGGATAATCCACGTCCATTTGCGCACCCCATTTCTCTGAGTCAAGCAAGTTAAAATAGGCTGTTTCATGAACTTGGGGATGATGATGCAAAAACGAATTCTATCAGTGGCCTGTCTACTAGCCTTGTTCAGTGGGCCCACTTGGGCTGCACAGTTTGATGAGCGAGCGGTTATAAATCAGCGGATTGGTGGTGGCCGGCCCATCGATGCACCATCATCGACCGAACCATTCAGCAAAGCTTCTGCCGGCTGGAATGTTGATCTGTCGTGTTCTGCTATGAGCTTGAACAGTGAGATGCTTGGTAGCTTCAACTCCGGCGCCTTCAAACAGCTGCAGTCATCACTGGTAGGCCAACTGATGGCTGCAGTGAATCCCACTAGCCTCATCGGGATGGCTATTCAGAGAGCAAATCCTGATGTCTATGACATGTTGATGTCAGGCAGTATGACGGCCACAGATGCTTTCAATGCCAACGTAATGACTTGCCAGGAGATGCAGCAAGGAGTTTTCGATTCATTGCCTGCTGGGGCTCTCAAGAATCTCACGGTGAGTGAGGAATATGCGGAGGCCATCAAGAAGCACGCAAACGGAAACTATCAGCTAAAGGATCTCGTCTTCAAGGATGGCTCGGCCGGGCGGAGTTATGACGACGGCAAGAAGGGCGTTGACTTCGGTGTCGAGAAGAGAGGGATGATTGGTAAACCGATCAAGGTAACAGAACACACTTCATATGCCGGGTTCAACGCGTTGGCTGGACGTGCTGCGACCGATAGCTCCCCCTTGCCTACATCAGCTACTAACGCTATGGGGATGGGGGCCGTATTCAAGTCACCTCGGGAGGCCAACACCTTCATCTCGGATGTTGTGGGTGAAACCAGGATGTATACCGACAGTGACGCTTCACCTCGTGAAGAGGATAGAGGCATCGGTGCAAAAGCCGCATACGCCAAGGAGTTCGATGCAACCAATTCCAAGTTACTGGATCTTGCAAGGCGCCCTAGTTCTAGCATCACTGCCAAGGATCTCGAAAGCGCATCAACATCAAGCATTAAGGTGACCCGGGATCTGTTGCTTGCGATAAAGCAAATCCACCCGACAGAACAAGCTGCCTATGTGGCGGCGCTAGCGACCGATATCTCTATGGCCAACACATATGAAAAACTTCTTCACTCTGTGCGGATCATGGACGCTGGTTTACGGGATGAAAGCGTGACGAACAACGAAGCTGTTCGATCTGAGGCACTCCACAAGAGGGCCCTGCTTATCCAGGAGATGGATCTACTTGAGCGTGAACTTCGCTTCAAGAAAGAGCTCGCCGGCAGTGCTCAGATAGACATTCTGCGTAGAGCAAATATGGAGAACAAGCCTGGTTCGTACAGAACGCCAACAAATGAATTACCTGTTGGCACTGCAAATTAATATTTCCCAGTAGAAAGCAACGGCATATCCGTTGCTTTCTCTATAAATCCCTGGAGCTGAAATGAAAAAATACCTCCTTTTTGTTATATATATACTTGCAGTGCTGCTTTGTTCGATATTTTTGATTCTTCTCGTGGACACGAAGAGCGAGGCTTGGCAACAGTTTTCCCGTTGGGCCACCGTGGCAAAATGGATAATAGTTCCAAGCCTAATAATTGCGCTCCCAAAAATAATAGAGCGTGCAACAAAAAAGGTGCTGACCAAAGAGGGGAAGAAATTTTTGTGGCAAAGTCAAATCCTAATGGCTGTAGCGTTCACTACGGTTGAAATAATGCATGGGGCACTCTGATGATTGTAAATGAGTGGATAGAACCGTACACGCTTATGATGGGTGTGCACTCAATGGGAGTCATCACTGAAATACTTTGCTCCAGTGGATTGGTTTATGCACCATTTTTTTTTGCGATCGTTAAATCAATTGTTGAGGCAATGACTCAGGGCGTGGATGAGGGTAATGCCGGTGAATTAGCGGTGAAATTTCTCCGCAAAGAACTATTGATCATTTTCCCAGTGTTTATTCTCGCCTTCGTTCCAATGGCGAACAGTCAGATGAGATTTGATGTCAACATAAGCAATTATTCTTGCGATGGAGATCAGCGAATCCAGGCGCCTCCAACAACAAATCAGCAAATGATGATGGGTAATTTTCAAGGCGGTTACACCAAAGTACCCGTTTGGTGGCTCGCGGTTCATGACTATGCTTCAACATTCACAAACACAGTTATTGCCAATACTCCTTGTGCTGCTGATTTGCAGATGGCATCTGTTAATATTCAGGCGGCAAATCTTGAGAATAGTTATGACCAGACCATTGCAGATAGTTGGCAACGTGCATGCCTCAGCCCTGCAGTTGGTGATGCAACCCGTAGAGGAAGTCTTGATGACTCTACCTGGGCGGGCTCCCAGTCAATGCGTGAGTTTTATAAGAAGGAGCAAAATACGGTTCTAATAAGCAGGGAGTCCGCGATCGCAGCAGGCTTGCCGGTTGGGCTATCTGAAGGTGGTGAAGTAAGGCTAAATTGCGATGTCGCTTACCAACACATTGAGGCTGCCGCAGTTTCGGCTGCAAGGAACCAGTCGCAAGGGTCTCTAGAAATATTGATTAACGCTTCACAAGACTCAGATACAGAGAAGAAGTTGGCGATGTCGAAGGTAGCCAAAGTGCAACCACAAACAAGCGCCCAACTTACCAATCTATTCGCAGGCGAAACAGATCATTCTGTTGCTCCAGACAGTGCTTCTGGTTACATGAAAGAGATGATCGGATGGTTAGGGACAGCGGTTGGAAATTTGCTAAAGGCGCCGGGCACGATAGTGTTGAAGAATACAACACCGATTCAGATCTGTGTGATGCAGATGACCCTTATTATGGCCACGCCCATCTTGTTGGTATTCTCTGGTTTCAATATAAAAACTGCCCTTGCAATTAGCGCAACATATTTCGGGCTTGAATTCACGTTGGTTTTTGTAAACCTGGCCACCTGGATGGATAATACCCTCAATTTATTCTTCTATTCAAGCATCAACGGTGGGGTTGGGGCGGGCTCTGCAACATTCGTGTCTGGGCTGCAAGAGAGCATCTTGACCAGGGTTGGTTACACCTCTTATGACTTGTTGCCAAAGCTGTGGATGGCACTCATGGCTTATGTAGGCATTAAGGGTGGCAGCCAGATGATAGGAAGTGCCTCTCAAGGAGTGGAGCAGAGCGTAAGCAATGGGCTCAATACAAGCGTTCGCATCCAGCAACAAGCGGGAAGTATGGCAAACTCCGCCGGCAAGTCATTCATGAAGTCAGGCGGAAAATCATCATGATCGCAAACCATTGGGTTGATCCGTACACCCTCTTGATGGGGGTGCATATGATGGATGTTGTAGTTGAAGCATTATGTATAAGTGGCCTAGTCTATGCCCCATTCTTTGTGGCTATAGTCCAGTCTATAGTTGAAGCCATGACCCAAGGGGATGATGAAGGAAATGCCGGTGAGCTAGCGGTTAAATTTCTAAGGAAGCGATTACTCGGCATTTTTACTGTGTTTATTCTGGCCTTTATTCCAGTGGTGGATGTTACAAGTAATATCGCCACACGTCCTGCAAATTCGTGTGTTGATCCTGGTGCGCCAAATCCAACAAACTCAGTAATTAGCATGGTGGGGAATTTCAATAGCTCGAGTACCAAGGCACCAATGTTTTGGGCAGCAGTGCATGACTTTTCCAGTATCACCACAAACGTGGTTATCTCGACAACACCATGCGCTGAGGACATCGCTGCTATAAATTCAAACGTGAATTCCGCAAATTTCACCAACCCACAAGATCGAGAACTAGCCCAACAGTGGGGCAAGAGTTGTCTCGCACCCGCTTCCGGTAAAGTGTCCCAAGGCTCTAAGTTTGATGGAACCTGGTGGATAGGCCATCCTGATTTTATCGCTCAGTACAAGAAAGAAGGGAGTGTGGTTCTCGTTAATAGTGAGGTTGCCTCCGGCCTGGGCCTGGCTGGTGATAACTCGGGCGGCCAAACAATTCTGGGGTGCAATCAAGCCTTCGTTCATTTGATGGGAAGCAGCTTGCAGCGCCTAAATCAAACCGAGGGCTTTCCTGTCATGCTAAAGCAGATGGCGGAGAAGCATAATCTCTCCGAGCAGGAGATCGCATATCGGCTTGCAGGTGAGATGATTGGTAGCACCAAAAGAGCAATTGGCGATGCCTTCCAATTACCAGGCGGAAAAATTGTTGTTGAAGATAGTATGGGTACCAGAACCAACAATGAGGATAGCGAAGTTGCTCAGATGATCGCAGCATTTACAACATCAGTTGCGAATGCTGTCAACGCTCCAGACGCGATCGTGTTTCGTCAGTCTATCCCGATTCAGATGGCCGTTGTGCAAATGATTCTACTAATGGTTATACCCATCATCTTGGTATTTAGAGGCTTCGACATAAAAGTTACTCTGCTGCTTGCGGGTCTCTATTTCGGGGTTGAGTTCACGACTGCCATCGTGTCATTGGCAACCTGGGTGGGCAGTCTGGTTGATGTCATATTTGCGACCGTATCCACGAATGGAACATACGCTCGTGCAGCAGCTCTTCAGCTTTACACGTATTTGCCATTGGTCTGGTTCTTCATCCTGGGGCTGGTTGGCATACAGGTTGTCATGCCTGGGGTTGGATCCCATGGTGCTGACTTTGGTGGAACATCTGGGAACGTCGGCAAACTGGCGTCCATGGCAAAGGGGGGGGCCGGACTAGCCACGAAAGTGGGAGCCTCTTTCATGAAATAACGTTGAAATACCAGAAATGTTAACGGTATAAAAATGGGGCCTTGCGGCCCCATTGTCGTTTCCGTTGGATAGCGGCTTAGTCATCTACCCCATTTCTATGCCAATCGTATTGGTTTTCAAGTTCGGCCTCTGCTCTGTCTGATTCAGACCTCCCCGCATCATGCTCTGCTGAGAATGTGCTTGAGTTTCTCAAGTAAATGGCCGAGAAAATTCCAACAACAATGGTAACGAACGGTACCTTGAATGCCAAAAACAAAACTGTAAAACAGATACCAAACAACGCTGGGTACAGCATGAATTGATCCCCGCTACTTGTTTGCCAATAGAACAAGGCGTACACCCACCAAGCAACCAGAGCAGGCAGGAGAACTGCAGCTATGGACACCCTGCCGCCGAGCATTGGCCAACGTAAACTACGGCAAAATTTAGCAACAGCCACGATACTAAGCAGCATAATGCAGCCGGCCAAGACACTGAACGATAACCCACCATGGCGACTTGTTACCGTGAACAGCCCTGAGACCAATTGAATTTGATTGACGCTGTAGTTAGGCTCTGTGGACTTTGCGAGTTGGTAGACCACATAGGCAATTGCAAGAGGTCCATTAACAGGCATCAAATTGCCAGATTTTCGTTCAACCCAAGTCAAGGCACTTGTGCATATTTGATTGATCACTTTCATCATCCCCCTATCAACGTTGGCAGCTATTTGCAACCGAACAGGTTCGACACACTCCTGGATGAGAAGAAAAAATCTTGATGATCTCACCTTCTTGAGCTCGTCGAGCCAACAAAACAAATTTTGAGATTTCCCTAAAAATATGTTCGTCGCTCCCCAGCTCTATCTCACGCCGGGTTCCCTTGGTTACGACTACTGCTCGATGGATCGGCATTTCTGAACGAGCCGCTAGGACGGATGCCAACAGTTGGACAATGTCAGACTGGTAAACTCGGCCTGTGCGGCTCTTGTACTCAACCATCATGTTTTCACCGTTCGGGGTGGTGATGATGAAGTCAGGTTTCGCAGTGATTCCGTACTTTCTGTTTATGAACAGCTTCGATTTTCGGCCTTGGTCAGCATATATAATCTTGCCCTTAACCCCGAGAGGTGAACTAGTCCTGTGTGACCTGCGCCCAGCCAGGTACAACAGTGCGACAAAGACCACGAAAGCAATAAGAAATGCCATCATCATGCATCCTCATTTCCTGCCACCATCCGGGCAAACGCCAGGACCAGTGAGCTAGCTGCAGTGCGTGCACCCGGAAGGGGTGATAGCAGCTTGATGGTGAATGGTGACAACGCATAGTAGGTCTTGATGAAAATGCGGCCAAGGTGATGATGGCTCAGATTGTTATCTCGCCAATCCCGAAGTTGCTGTGTTACTGCATGGTTTGGCCCCAGTGCATAACTAGCTACGAAGCAGCGTTGGTCCTGTGCTTGTTGTTCTATTGCCGCAGCGGTCAAACGCTCATGACTTGCTGTGCCATAGTCAGCCTTAGCCTGGCTCTGAGCACTCGCAATGACCCCTTGTTCTTGTAGGCTGCTTCCATGTGGACACCATGCCATCTTGCCGATCTTGCTGGCACTCACCAGTTTCTTGTCGTTCATTCCGGCTACCCTCATCTCATTATCTGCGTAAGGACTTACCGCTCCATATTACCGCAACCTGACAGGGTGCAAGCGCAAGGTGGGCGATTGTTGAGAGATCCCTGGTTGGCGGGGAGCGAGGGCCTCACTGGGTTGGGTTACAGAGAACGACACCTGGACCGCATAGTGAAGGCGCTCGTGGATAGTAGTGAACACGCTGGGGGTTGTAAATTTTCCATCAACGTGCGAGATTATAAAGTAATTGCTGCCCTGCAGTAGTAGGCGACCAAGGGGTTAAACAAGTCGCCCTGTCTGTTGACAGATCCCAACGTCCAATTTCCTGTCGTGGGTACATCAAACTGCTTTCTGAGTGGTTTGATGTACCCACGACGTCACAGGAAAAATCATGGACATAACCTTTGCTGGCGAACTTGCCGTTTTCTCTGCCTGCTGCATCGCCGGGTGGCAGATTTCTAAACCTGTGATTGCTTTATGGCGATCCCTCACTTTATCCCACGCCACGAAATCCAATATTCGTTCTTGGTGATTCGCAAGTCCCCTTACCAGGGGCTTGCACACACCATCCCCTCACACATCAGCATCTAGCAGGTTCCCCTGATTCTACATACCCATACTTGGTCGTATCGGCATGATGAATTTCGGGCAACATGCCTGAATAGCTAGTCCGTGTAACCATCTAGCAGCCATTTGGCATCACGTACAAAAATCCAACCAACAGGTTAACTCTTAACTAGGCTCACGCCAGATTTTAAGGTAGGCATTATGGAAACCATCATAGTTTTGGGATTCTTGGCTATTCTCGTTTTCGCCTTTGCCGGCGGAATGAAGGAACAACTGCTCAAAAGCACTGAGGCTGACCAGCGCGAACTGGATGGCCATCGCAAAAAAGCCATGATGGCGGAAGCCGCCACAATGGCTGCAGACATCATCAAAAAAGAGTTTAGTAATGAGTTGTCGGAAGTTCGTTTTAAAACAGCAGTAGAGACCGCTGTTGAGGAACGTCTTCGTGCAGCAGGGGTCGTCGGTGCAACAGCCAAAACAGAGGCCGCGAGACCTGCGAGACCTGCTCAGGCAGAGGCTAGCTGGCGTGCCCAGGCTGCAGGGATGAAAGTACAATCCCAAAGCTCAGATGAAATTGAAGAGGAACAGCTGGCGTACCAGCCTGTTGAATACTCACGGGAACAAGATTTCCCTCAACCACGTCCAATGTGACAAAGAGGCTGCCCAAGGGCAGCCTCTTATCACATTCAGTCATGTGAATCGGTTCAGGAAAGCAAGCTTTTCCTGAGATGGTTTGCCAACTGGCAAAGAGCGATAGGGGTTTTAAGTCGCAGGCGTAAAGCCACCCAACATCAACCACATAGGATTACGACTATGAGAATGAACAACAAGATAAACGAAGTGAGGCTTGGCGGCTACGTGAGCCATGCCGACATCCGGACTGGTCAATATGGACCGTATGGCCCGGCAACCATCGCAATTGATGACGGTTATCGGGACCCCAAATCTGGACAGTGGGTAGATCGCACCCAGTTCATTCGGGTGGAGCTTTCCGGGGAAAAAACCCCTGCTATCAAGAAGGGGGACTATCTTGAAATTTCAGGGAAGCTTGTCTTTGAATCTTGGGAGCAGGGCGGGGAATCCCGTTCAGGGCTCAAGGTTAAGGTGGCGTGTATCAACGTACACATGCCGGCAGAGGCAATAGCTTGTTTGAAGCAGTCCGGCTTTGCCAATAATCCGCAAGGGCGGCCTCAGCAGAGTAAGCAGCCTCAAAGACCTCAACAAACTTCTCGCCGGCAACAACCTCAACAACCCCAGCAACACTGGGAGGAGCAACCCCAGCAACACTGGGAGGAGCAACCTCAGCAACACTGGGGAAATTCCCAGCAACATCAGGCTAATTCCCAGCAACAGCATGGACACCGGCAGCCGCAATATGACGGTAGTCGTCGCCCCTAACCAACCAGCCTGAAATGGCAACACCAACCAGCCTGAAATGGCAACACCAACCAGCCTCGCATTGTCGAGGCTTTTTTTTTGGAGAAATAACATGGCTATTCAAACCGTAGAGAAAATCCTTGATGTCCAGACCGACGAAGTTAAAGACTCGCTTCGAGACCTGTTGTTCCTGGAAGTGATCTGCGCTGGCTACAGTCCGACTACGTTGGATTTCAAGAAGACCATTCGGTTCATCGAGCGCACCCAGCTCAACCCTTTTGATGGGACGATGTTTGCTCGTCGCACCAATCTGGGGATTGAGATCGGGCTTCGTGTAGATGGATGGCTACAGCTTGCAAAACAGGCTGGCGTCAGAGAGATCATCCACACCTACTCCGAAAACGTCCTTACCTTCGCTGAGATGGCCAAGGATGTTCGCGGGCATGAGTGGATAGAGACCACATTGGTAACTGCTGATGGTGGACGGTTTGTGCACCGGGAGTATCTGGCTGAGAACTTCTTCAATACAGAAGCCTGGTGTCACATGCCAAATAGGTCGTTGGGCCACAAATCGACTGCTCAAACGATCCGGTTATTAACTGGCGTTTACGCAGCTGATGAAAGTCAGGCGAGTCTTAGCCCTAAAGATGGGGGCCTTACTGTCGTCGTAGATAGTGGACAGGCCGCCCAGATCGAAGCAAAGCCAGCGGAAACGCCGGCCGCCCAGGTCGAAGCAAAGCCAGCGGAAACGCCAGCTGCCCAGGTCGAAGCAAAGCCAGCGGAAACGCCAGCTGCCCAGGTCGAAGCGAAGCCAGCGGAAACGCCAGCTGCCCAGGTCGAAGCGAAGCCAGCGGAAACGCCAGCTGCCCAGGTCGAAGCGAAGCTAGCGGAAACGCCAACTGCCCAAGTCGAAGCAAAGCCAGCGGAAACGCCGGCCGTTCAGGTCGAAGTGGAACCAGCGGAAACGCCGGCCGTCCAGGTCGAAGTGGAGCCAGCGGAAACGCCAGCCGCCCAGATCGGTGCAAAACCAACCACACTAGAGGAAATTATCAAATTCCCATGGGGTGGTTACTTACCTTCCGATCGGTTGCGTGGGGATGTCCGAATCGGCTTTAGCCGGACAGTACAGACAAAGCAATGGGGTGCTCTTCGTGGGTACTTCAAGTCAACCAGAATGAGCGATGATGATCGCGCGTGGGTACTGGCCGCTCTCGATCAGATGGAGGTTGTCACTCATGGGTAAGGATGAAGATCTCGTGGTTCGCCGCGGTTTAAGACCTTTGTAACCTCGGGATGAGGGCCTTTGGCCCTCTTTCTCATTCTCGAAAGAGCGATTCGAAGATAGATGACTATCAGCGAATTGCTTTCGGGCGATCACGCGAATAGGCCTGCAAATCGCGCCAGTGGCCAACACCAACCCGGGCGAAAGCCCATCACCAAGTACCGTAGGGGAGAGGCTGCCCCACGGGTGGCCCTCCTTCTCTATGGAGGGCACCATGATACTTTGGCAACGAGACATGTTTGATTCTGATAAGGATGTGCTATTCATCCCCTCAGAACGGGCAATAAAGCCAAAAAGCTCAACGAAATCTAAAGCTGGTGACAGTGATCCTGTGTCGCTGGTCAACAACAGCGCAATGCCATTACCGTTGCTGTTCCCGGAGCTGTTCCAGGAAGACCAGCCGGATCTGCAAGATATGCCTGAAGAGGGCACGCTTGTTTGGTCCGATGACGGTATAGCAACTCTGTGCGGTGTTGTACTGAATGATGCCATTTATGGGCTGATTTCACCGAAGTGCGGTACTGAATCGAGGGAGTTGGGGATCGAGTGGTTGTTCAAACAAGAGCTGACACCCTTCAGCTTTAGACATTGCTGCATCATGTTAGACGTCAGCCCAGAACGTATGCTTGCCGGGATTTTCCGGCAGGTTGTCACTCGGCGGAGCTATCTACGACGGTGTTCAAAACTGAGCCACAAGGAACATGAACTGCTCTTGTGGCTTGAAAAGCAGGGCTGGCTAGATGAGGTTGTCTCGATGGCCATGACGGACGAGGATGACGGTTGGGATTTCAACCCTACAGCCACCTACGCCCATTATGAGCGACAACTCAGCCGGCCAAACAATTACCTATACTAAATAACCTGAAAACCAGGGGGCTTATGGCCCCCTTATTTCACTTATCACGCTGAGTACGTTCACAGATTATTATTCCCGGTCAGCTACACCGAGGAAATAACATATTATTTTCTTTCGTCAGAGGGCAAACCAGCCCTTCCTGAGCCATTTCCTATGGCTGAGGAAGGTCGGGTTGCATTATCCGCTGTCGCCATAAACTGTGCGCAGAGGAATGCTGATATTCGATTTTTAATTATAAGGATTACAGTTATATCAGCCTGTCTCAGGAATGTTTGTATGCCGCGCACAAGCCCAGTGGCTTTACTGCACCTGTGATGGCCAATGCGCGTATGGCTGGGTCTACGCCGTTATTAGACCTGTGTAACGGCATCTGAAGCTAAGAGATTAGATATGTACCTTCTTCAAAAATCCTTTAACAACGATTTATTTATGGTCCAAGAGGTTCAACCTGAAGATGTTGAAACGTGGCTGGAAAACCGCGTCTCACTATTCGCGTCGGAAACCCATGCTGCATACGCGCAGACATTACTTGGCACAATGCAGGCTCCAAGCTGGACCCCGGACTTTAGAAAGTATGGAACCATATTATCTCCGGACTTCCCTTATTTTTGCGCCAAAAATGTAAGGGAGTTCAATGATGCATGGTTGCGTATTATGGCAACAGAGGTTCGTCTCCGCATTATGCAGAAAATAAATTTCGTCGAGGAGATTCATTTCAGCATATCGGACATCATGAATCCGCCTCCAGCTCCATGGCTGTGCTTGGTTGATCGCAAGAGTCAGAAAGTACTGGTCGTTGATCGCACCGGGATGGCATTGGGGGGAAGTGAGAAAAACCTTGTTACGGCAGTCAAACACAAATTCCGTTTTACTCGAGACTTGCTGGCCTCCTCAGGAAAGCATCTTGAAATGATAGAAGTGCACCTGGGGTCAATCTCCTAATTAGGTGCAGGACGGGCTGGCTAGCATACCGCGGTCAGTCCATCTATTATGTAGGCGTTTTGATTGCTGGCCCGTGAGTCACCACTGGGCTGAGGACTGGATAACGGTTTCTTAAAGGACGCCTGAAAGCATGCAACAAGAAAACAAGCGTGACCATACCCCGCGCAACATTATGACCCTAGCCAAGAAGCTTGGAACGCTTGAACAGCGTAAAGAACTGCACACCTTACTGACTACATACATCGAAAATGAAGAGCTTGAGCTGCTGAGACTGGAAGAGGAGAAAAGGCTAAAGGCAGCCAAAATCACCGAACTGTTCGAAAAAATGGCAGATTCCGGGATTGATATTCAGGATCTAGTCGCGGCATCGCAAGGGCGACAAGGTACAAGCCCGCGCCGACCGTACAAGAGACGGCAGAAGAAGCAAGTACCAGAGCAACCGGCCCAAACTCCTCAGAACTCAACGACCGATACCTCCGGTAGCTGATGATTCACCCGGAGCGGCCACTGGCTCCTGATGTTATGGCCAAGTGGATAAACTGCCACTGTGCAGCTTATCCACTGGTATTTTTTGAACTAACCGGACGGCCACTTAGTTGCCAATTACCGGGCCCCTAGGTTAATCTGTCTGAGTCCTCGGTGCCTATTAGTGGACGAGCCGCCAGGCTCGGCACCAACTTCCAATCAGCCGGCCCTCTGCCGACTTCCTCACCTGTGATCTATCACCAAAGCCCTCGTTGGCTGATTCTGCATGTCCGCTCACCGGCAATTCACCGGCGCCAGCGCACATGCAGAAACAGCCCTGGCTGTCTCATGGTACTCGGTCTGCAATGTGCCACTCGCGATCAACCCCAACCCGCCAAACAAGGCAATCCCCATTAAGGAACTTGATATGTCCAATGTGAACTATCTCCCCCCCAAAGCACTGCGCCGCCTACTGTCAGATCAATGCCAGCAAAGCGGCATTGATGGTGTCGATGTGCTTCTGTATGCAGTGATCGGTGAGTGGCTTTGCCGCCGATACGGATCGACTGAAGATTGGAGCCTACCCGAAGAAGCCGTGACATGGCTTGCTGCAGAATCGGGCTTTAAAGAGGACCAGCGAGTGAAGGCAACTTACATTGCCAAGCTCATCTGTGACTACCATGCAGGCCGCAAGTCTGCGCATTGCCCAATTTTCACGATCACCTGTGATTGTGGGCGGCAGGTCAGCCGAAAAGGGCAGGACGCCCATCGCTACCCAATGTACCGTTGCATCTGCGGTCGCAGCTGTGGCTATCACAAAGGTGATGGATGGCCTTTGGGATTGATGGCCGACCGTGAAGCTCGCCGCTGGCGTGGCATATTGCATCAAGCTTATGACCAACTGTGTGAACAGTGGCGCATAGACAATAAACGCGGCTATGTGAAGCTTGCTGCGTTGTTGGGCGTTCCTCTGCACCAGTGCCATTTCAGTTTGGTGGTAGAGGTCAATCGAGCAAAGGAAATCCGCAACATCATGCAGGAGGAAATTGACCGCATCCAAAGCGAGGGCCAAGGTGTTGGTGGGGTATCTCAACAGCTGTCCCTGGTACCGTGATTCAATCAACCCGGGAGCAATACTCTCAAGATGAACCCCTGGCCAAGCTGGGGGTTTTTCGTTTACAGCCTATCGTCCGATAGACAGCCGGCCAGGTACACATCATCCCCCCTGAGCCCTACCTGTGATCTATCACTCAAGCCCTCGTTGGCTGATTCTGCATGTCCGTTTACCGGTATCTTTCCTACATCAGCGCACATGCAGAAACAGCCCTGGCTGTCTCTATGGCACTCGGTCCGCAATGTGCCACTCGCGACCAACAACAATCCGCCTCTAGGCAACTCTAAGGAACAACCAGATGCTCTTAACAAAAGCACATGTGCGGAAGTGCCCGCACTTTAATGACGATCTGCTTGGCCAAGAACCGAGCGCTTCGATGACCGAGTTTCTGGAGAAATTCAGTGAACATGAAGATCAAGAAATCTGCTTCGGTCGGCTCATGGAGGTCATGCAAGACTATTTGCTCTCGATCCGGGTGCAGATCGGTCAGCGCCTGATTGCAGCCAACGGTGGCTCTGGTCTCTCTCTGGAGTTAGGCGATGAGAAAGGGGCTCTAGCCGTAGTCTTCCCCGAGCCTTCTGCTCGGCGGGGGTATCGCGTGAGCTTCTACGATGTCAATGGTCCCTTCACGCATGAAGTGTTCAGCTCTGTTGATGAATGTGTGCTTCACGCCATCAAAAGAGGATATCGGACTCACGCTCCTGGGCGACTTGATCAACTAGCTGACCTTCCTTCGTGGGTCCGAGGTGTGAAATGGACTTCGCTGCTATTGCGATATCAAGGAAACCCGCACCAGTTTTTACTCGACAACCCTAACTATCTCGATAGTTGAATCAATCCCCCGAGCTTTGTACTCGGGTCATTAATGGCGCTTGGTCTGTAATGCGCCACCAGTGACCAACCCCAACCCGCCCAACTCGGGCAACAAATAAGGACAACACATGGACAACTTCGATCTCTTCGAACACATCGATTTTCTTGATGAGCAAGCTTGTGAAATCAGCATGGCGGAACGCTCCTTCGCGCAGCCTCAGGCTACAATTTACCGTGGCGACAAGTGGGATCAGCTTAGAGAGACTTTGCAGAACAATGACGATCTGATGGCAGCGATTAGTGATACGACCGGGCAGCCACTGTCCAGCATGATCACTGAAGCTGTACTTGCCATCAGAGCCACGTTACTCGATGGGTTTACCATTTCTCTTGCACTCAGCGGGGGGAAGGATTCGACGGGTACTCTTCATCTACTGTTGTTTGCGATGATAGGGTTGGTTCGTGAAGGTCGCGGCAACGAGATCTCTGCCTACCACTGGATCAGTCATACAGATACACAGGTCGAGAACCCTGAAGTGCGCAATCTCGCCGACCGGCAGCTTGCCGCGATACAAGCGCTGATCGACAAGGAGCGATTGCCACTGTCTATCGTAGTCGGCAAACCAAGTCTTGCATCGTCCTGGACAGGGCGTGTTTTGACTGGTCGAGGCCTCCCAACGTATGTCACTAGCTCTTCACCACAATGCAGCATCGACCTGAAGGTAACAACAGGTAACAGAGTAAAGGCTCAGATGATCAAGCTCATGCCAAAAGAGATGCGTGAGAAGGTTTGTCTAGTGCTGGGTTCTCGTGATGCAGAGGGTGTAACTCGAGCTGGCAATATCGCCAGGCGCGGGGGGCAGGCCACAGCTCCGGTCAAAACAAGTGCAGGGTGGGAGCTATACCCCATCCGGCACTGGTCGCAAGGGGATGTGTGGGAACTGCTAATGAGTTGCGGTAACGAAGCATCAGTGCATTTGCCATTACCAAGCTACCAAGCCAACAACAAGGAATTGGCTGAGCTGTATCGAGACGCAACAGGTGAATGTATCTGGAGCGCTAGCGAGAAGAAGGTCTCTGATGCCTGCGGCGCAAGAACTGGATGCTGGACTTGCCTGCGAGGTGGGACAGATAAAAGCATGGAGAACATGCTTTATCATGAGGTCAATGGGGTCAGAACCCTGGTTGACCGCTACGCCTACATGGTGAACCTTAACAACATCCAACGGCTTTTAGGTGTCAAGCAATGGTCCTGGGAAGATCGTCATCCTGTCGGAAGGACAATCTACGCAGGGGGATTCATTAAGGTACAGCCTGACGTGTTCTCACCTAGCTTCTTGGCTCGACTGCTGCGTTTATGCTGCTCCGCGGACTATGTGGAGCAGCAAAGGGCAGAGGATCTGGAGATGAAATTGCTCCTTGGTGAAGTCGAGGACAACGACTACAACCAGCGCATGTCGAAGCCCCAATTCCGCATTGTGTCACCTGAGCAGTTGTTACACGTGAGTTGGCTGTGGGATTTCCACTGCTTTCACTCAACGCCATTCCAAGCGATAGAGATTTATCGCAGTGTCTGGGAGGATGGAAACATCGAGCTGCTAACGGAGGATGAGTTAATAACTCCGGTACCGGCGACCAAGATTCCGCAAGAGTTTTGGCTTAAGATCCCCGGTCTTAAATGGGGGTCTGATGAGCTGACCGATGGGCTGTCCGATCCGATGTTGTCGGCCACCTACTTTGATGGCCAAAACGATCGGAGGGCCGCCACCGATATACGCACTCATGATGGACATCGCACTATCGGGCCGGTAGAGACAGCAAAGCAACTGACCATCGATGGTGATGTTGCTAGTTGGATCATCTGGGATGAGTATGACCGGATGAGAGAGTCTGCCCAGGCTGGTGACATGACGAACACAGCTGCAGTGCTATATCTGTTGCGCTTTGGTGTGGTGCAGATCACGCCAAGCAAGGTTGCAGATATGCATATGATGGCCCAGCGTGGTCAACGTATGCGGCAAATGGGGTTGTCTGGTGACCAGTCATTAATGGGCATCTACTGCCGAAGCGACCTGGAAATTCTGAGTACCCCTGAATATCGGCAAATCGTCCAGGCAGAATATCGCCGTCACGAACTCAAGCATTTGGCTCGGGCTAGACAAATGCGCCGGCTATGTTGGATCAGCTTCACGCTGGACTACCATCGTCAGAACAACACAGCCTTTTGGGCCGATGTTGAGCATGTCCTGTTTGCAGAGCAGGAGGCTGAGGCAATAGAGCAAGCCAAACGTATTGGGTTTGATCTGGAGTGCAGGCTTTCCTCGGTGATTGCTGTGAGGGTCGCTCGGTTAACAATCGGCGGGATCAATGCAGCATCGCTGCAACTGGAAAAACGATGGAAATGGCAGATTGCAACCAGCTTATCGCAACTCCGCGGCAAAGTCGGTACATTGGTGCGCATGCATCTTGATGCCGAGCTAGTCCGGTTGCAACGTCAGTTGGAGACAGGGGAGGGGGTTTCTCCCTCATCAGTTATCAGTGACGTAGCCTACCCTAACGCGACCTATTCCAGCTTTGTTCGGATGGTCAAAACAGGACGGAGATTAGTAACGGCTCATTTGCCAGATGTGGTTGTTAAGTTGCCAAAGAGGCCACTGAAGCGCTATGTCGAAGGTGATCAGCTTATGCTAGCCATGTAACCCACAACCTAAAGCCACCGAAGTTCGGTGGCTTTTTTTCCCACACATGCCAATGCCTGTGTCAGCCGTTCATCGAGAGGATCAGCAGAATTGCCGGCTCCATAGAGCACGACCTTATCGGCCAGTGGATGACTGCCAATTGGCCTGGACAGCTATTGAACACCTGGATAGACTACAATGGAAAAACGCTCTCGGTGCCTTATAAGAGCAGGCCATAAGGCTTGGCACCAACACTAACCCCCCAGCCCTGCGCCGGCACTCCCACCCGTGATCTATCACCCAAGCCCTCGTTGGCTGATTCTGCATGTCCGTTCACCGGTATTTCTCCGGCGTCAGCGCACATGCAGAAACAGCCCAAGGCTGTCTCTATGGCACTCGGTCCGCAATGTGCCACTCGCGACCAACACCAACCCGGGCTCCTGCCCACAAGCAATCTATGTCCGATCGAAATGTGACCGTCCTGGCGCTCGACATCGGCTGATTGATAGAGGACACACCCATGATCTACGTCGACCTAGTTCAGGGCACCCCTGAATGGCATGAATGGCGAGCTGGTGGCATAGGAGCATCTAGTGTTGCTTCTGTAATCCAGTGGCCATACGCGCATGAAAGTGCTCGTGCATTTTGGATGGTCAAAACTGGGCGCAAACCCGGCACAGACCTGAGCAAAAACTTCTTTGTGCGAAGAGGAAATGAACAAGAGCCGCTGGCCCGACAGGCGTTCGAGCGCTGGTTAGAGTCGCAAGGCATATTTGACCTAGTGATACCAACCTGTGTGCAGCACGAGACTTATTCCTTCATTCGCGTTTCGTTGGATGGGTTAATGTCCGATGGTTCTCCGGTTGAGCTCAAAGTGCCAGCATGGGAAACCTTCGAGTCAGTAATGCAAGAACGCCGGAACTCGGAGGCCTACCAACGCTACCTACCCCAGGTACAAGACCAGCTACTGGCGACAGGAGCTAAGATTGGCTATTTGGCCTTTTATCGCGCCTATGATCGCAAGCTCATAGTGTTTCGCATCACACGCGATGAGGAGCTAATCGAACTGCTGATCGAGCGGCAAAAATGGTGGTGGGATCTGTACGAACGGGATGAAGCCCCGCCGATTACAGAGCTCGACTACTTCGAGCCGAGCACCCAACAAGACCAAGAAGCATGGACCCAAATTGCTGCAGAGCTGCAGCAAGTCTGGCGTGACATGTCTCCAATCAAAGTGAGGATTGATGAGGCCAAGGCCCGGGAAGCAGAGCTGAAAAAAGCATTGCGATCCATGATGGGTAACCATGTAAAGGCCGAGTATGCTGGTGTGCGATTGCATTCCTCCCCGCGGCAAGGGGTTATCGATTATGTGAAATGGACAGAAGCTGTTCAAAAGCGTAACCCCAATATCACATTACCTAACCCAGAGCTGTATAGAAAACAATCAACTGAAACCATCAGAGTCAGCCAGATCGAGTACAACGGTCAGGGGGCCGCTGAAATGCTTGCTGTTGATTTTTGTTAAGTAACCCAGGCCACCCCGTAAGGGGTGGCCGTCTTTACACGAGGTCAGCCGAAGGCTATTCTGTCCATGCTCCCGGCGTCGATATCAGGGGGCGAGCCGAACGGCTTGACGCCAACACCAACATCCCGGCGCTCTGCCGACTTCCTCACCCGTGATCTATCACTCAAGCCCTCGTTGGCTGATTCTGCATGTCCGTTCACCGGTATCTCTCCGGCGTCAGCGAACATGCAGAAACAGCCCTGGCTGTCTCTATGGCACTCGGTCCGCAATGTGTCACTCGCGACCAACACCAACCCGGGCATTCAGCCCAACACAAACACAACCTGCTCAAGCAGGTATTCGGAGATTTTATGACTCAGCACAAATTCATTTCTGGCAGCGAATTTGACTTGGATGAAAGCATCAAGGTTCGTTGCCCCCATGGTGATGCTCATCTAATGAACCCCCGCGTGCCGGTAAGAAAACCACACGTTTTCACAACAACCTTCCTTGATGATGTGCGCAGGCTCATGGCCGATCCAGATGGAGACATCATCGTTTCCTATGGCGGGTATGGTGCCGGCAAGACAACCGGAGTCATCCAGTTCGCAGCTCGAACTCAGTGGCCTCTTTACCAAGTCGAAGGCACTCAGGAGACCAGCTTCCAGCTGGATTTGCTCGGGCGTGTTAACCCCGCTACGGGTGAGTTCGTTTCTGGTCCGTTGCGGGAAGCTCTGCTTAATGGTGGGATATTCTTGCTCAACGAAGCTGATGCTATGCAACCTGCGGAGCTGGTGGCTTTCTATGAGCTCATGACTCATGGCATTGAGCTGGCTGAAACTGGTGAATGGTTGGAACCGCACAAGCTGTTCCGTTGTGTGTTCACCTTCAACAACGGTGGTATCACTGGGCTATCTGGGTTCAGAGGCACGACTGGGTTGAGTGATGCGCTTATCGACCGATTCATCCCACTCGCCCCAAGCGAGTTGAGTGACGATGACATGAGTACGATTTGCAAGAACAAAATCGCAAACAAGGTTACTGATTGGGAAGCAGAGCTTGGACAAAAAGTTCCACCCTCGCACGTCAATGCAATTGAGGCTTTGCTACCAGATATGATCCGCGTTATGCGCGATATCAATACTGCTGTAGAAAAGTCTCAACAAAACGATCTCACGATGACGAACGGGGTAGCGATGGATAAACCGTTGTCCATTCGCAGCCTGCTTCGTTGGGTGAGAGAGATGGTTCGTACCAGTCCAACATCAGTCCGTAACAGGGTCAAAAAAACCTTCCACGAGGCGTATGCTCATCGCTTAGTTGGTGATGAGGCGACTTACGAAGCAGCTATGCACCTTTGCAAAGCTGTATTCGGCCAGGCTTGGGTTGAGGACTAAGTGCCATGTACTTTCGAGCAAAAATCACCGAACCAGAGCAAATCGTCGCCACGTGGCAAAACATCATGGCGGAACTGGCGGAGGAGGGGGTGTTTATCACACCAACAATGCCAGGTGAAGGGGTGCTTTACGGATGCAACTTGACGGGCAATATTCCCTTTCGGGGGGTAACTAAAAGGATAGATGCAGGGCAGGTCGTAATGTTGTTGCTGCTTACGCTGCACAACGCTTTTGACATGATCGATGACCATAGTCGAAATTTTATTGATCTGTGTCTACCCGAACAGCTTGAGCATTTGCAGTCTGTCGGCATATCTGATGCACCAGTTCAACAACTCCAGGAGGCGGTAAAGCAGATACTCAGCAAACATAAAGGTATGTTTGAGTTCGCATTTTACTAACCTTCTAACACCAACCAACCCGGCCTAGAGCCGGGTTTTTTTGAGGTGTTCGTATGAATACGCTGAAAGGATGCTTGCACAACATTCTTGGTACCACGCTCAGCAATGATGTAGATCTCGTGGTTGAGTATGTGATGAGCAAACAACAAGCTGGTGGGGCCAATGAATTTCTCATTGGCATCATCGGGGATACCGTCAACATCGTGCCACTGCGAATGGGGTACGAACTACCTGATATGCCTTGGGCAAAGAACTGCAGGCCCCTTTACGCTTTGTGTATCAAAGGGAAGGAAGCCGAGTACAGAATAGTGCAAGGACTGAAGGATAGCTTGTCGCGACTCCCTAAACTGCCATGTGCTAGTGCTGGTGCTCCGGCGATCATTAAGGCCGTTACCAAGGTCTTGGTTAATCGGACACTAGAGGCTCACGAGCCCCCCTGGCCAAAGAACGACCCGGACTTCTGGCCATGTTGGGCCCGTTACTGCCGGCAAGGAAATCACCCAACGTTGGGTGCCTGGCTGGATATGGCAATCGCAAGAATCAAAGAGAGTGAAATCAACGTTGCCTAAGGGCAGCGTTGATTTTTTTGTCTCCACCTGAGATAGTATGCTCATGTCCGAACGGCTAATCGGACTCCTTTCTGGGCCGTAGCTTCCAACCTCGCCTTTGTGACTCGTCGAGTCGTATTTGTCACGCAAAAATCCAGATCAGAGTGCTGCCGGATGTGTTTGGTGAACATTTCCGAGAGCGCTACTATTTGTGGCGTTTTGTGCTCAGCGATTCAAGGCACACCGCATCCGCGGATCGCAACCCCAACTCGGCCTAATCGGCCAACACCACCCTGACGGGAGTTTTCCCGCTATGGGAACTCCTTGTCCAGAGATAAGGAATTACCCATGTCATCCTTTACCGCAATGAATTTTGTCGAATTCTTCCAGCGCTATGTGCTGGTGGATTTCAAAGTCACCACCTGGTCTGCGACCCGGAACAACAAGCCCCTTGATTTGGGACTAGAAAATGAGGCGTTAGCCGCCGATGTGGTTCGCTTGGGGTCAAAATCGGTCTTCGATAAGAAAAAGATCGCATTCCAAGGCAGAGCTCGCCAAGAGGGTATCGCCCTGCTTAGCAAAGTCGGTTTCCAAGTCCTTGGGGCTTGGGCTGTACCTCGCCATTTATTGAGTGAGGTAACTGACGGCCTTGAGTTGATGAGAATCAGCTTCTACGCAAATCTTGATCAGCTCTTACTCAACTACGACGCTGAATGCGACTCTTGGATACAACAGGCAGCCGCAACGGTGTCTCTCCACGATTTCGCCTCTCGTATACGATCCTCGCTTTATGACGTGGATTACGTCCGGAAGCAGGTTTCATTTTCGTATCGCGTGAATGAGGATGTGGTTAACAACCCACTTGGTGATGCTGCAGTTGATACGATCTCTGAAATGGCTCGCAACTCTTTGCGAGACTTCCAGTATTCGATGTCCAACGGTAGTAAGTTCACTCGCAAGTCACTGAGGTATGTGACGAACATCAAAGAAAAGCTCATACAGATGGCTGTGCTGGATAGTTTTATCCAACCGGCTATTGACAGCATTGATGCGTTCGAAAGTTCTCTCCCCAAGAGACGGGCAGCTCAATTGGATGCTACTGAGCTGAGTAAAATGATGGGCTTGCTCACGTTGTTGAGCGATCCGATCTACTTGTCGTCCCTAAGGACTGCCAAGTTCGAGATCGAAGAGGAAGAAGACCCAACAGTTGCTCCGAGTTCTGTTACCACTTCCAAGGACAACTTCCTCACCGGGATGTTGGCCGCCATATCGACCACCACCAATAATCCCTCCACCGAAGTGGCCGGGTTTTACTAATCCGCCTTACCAAGGCAACGCCAACCAACCCCAGGCTCGCCCTGGGGTTTTATTATTTGGAGACACATAATGCAGTCTACTCAAAGCAAAATGCTGACCATTCAAATACGGTTAGCCATGATGGCCAACGACTTCGGTTTGAGGACGACCTGGGGAAATTATCCTACTGCAGGTACAACTCAAGGTGTGGTGTTAATGCCGTTCTTCGATGCGGGGGATCCCGTACAGGCCGCGGCCGCCATGGGGTTTGGCATGCACGAAGGGGCTCACCACCGATATGGCTCTGACTTTGCAAAATATGAAGAGTCGCTGAAGACGAAAGGTAAGGTGCACCGTTGGTTCCTGAACTGCTTCGATGACGGCCGGATAGACCGGATGGCTCTTCTAGAGTACCCGGGGCTCCGTGGCGAATATGAAGCCATTGAGCAGCTGTTTATCTCCAAGGGGATGAGGCAGGTTCCTGGGACGAATACTCCAGCCATAAATGTGCTGGAAGACTACCTTGCTCACTACATTGGATGTGAGTTGCTTAACTACAAGCCTCTCACCCCAGTTTGGGAGCAAACGAGAGAGCTGGCACGCCAACGCTTCCCGGATGCTTTATTGACTAGGCTTGAAATCATCTCAGAAATGGGAGTGATAACCGCTGACTTCAATGATTGCTGGGACAGCGCTGATTTGGTTCTAGATGCGATCAGAGATTCCTTGGAAGATCTGAAGGCTCAACAATCGGATCATGAACCTGCCGCTGATGCTGCCAGTCAATCTGACGCTGATGCTGATGGCCAACCTGGTGCTGATGCTGCCGGTCAATCTGACGCTGATGCTGATGGCCAACCTGGTGCTGATGCTGCCGGTCAATCTGACGCTGATGCTGATGATCAACCTGGTGCTGATGCTGCCGGTCAATCTGACGCTGATGCTGATGGCCAACCTGGTGCTGATGCTGATGATCAACCTGGTGCTGATGCTGCCGGTCAATCTGACGCTGATGCTGATGGCCAACCTGGTGCTGATGCTGCCGGTCAATCTGACGCTGATGCTGATGGCCAACCTGGTGCTGCCGGTCAATCTGATGTTGATGCTGATGATCAACCTGGTGCTGATGCTGCCGGTCAATCTGATGCTGCTGGCAGGCCGAGTGCTGATAACGTTGTGAGGTCTAAGCAAATTCAGGAGTTAGAAGCCTGTCTTGAAGCTACCGGATCTGGATCCACAGATGTCGAGGTCCGTGACAAAGGTAAAATGCTGGCCTCATTGATCGAAGCCGATTCACGCTTTGAACTCGACACGCCATTAAGGCCACGTTTGGATGCGATCAACACGACGATTGGCCGGAGTGTAACACTCCCTAAAGTCCTCACTGCATCTAGACCAATCACACAAGCCCTCATGGAGCTTGTAGAGACCGAAACCAACTGTGCTCCTGGATTGAGTCGACGCGGTAAACGCTTTGTCACCTCCCGGTTCAACCGGTTCAAGCAAGGTGATTTGCGTGTTTACCGCAGCAAAGCCAAAAACCTTGGCATTGATAGCGCCATCATGGTGATGCTCGATTTGTCTGGGTCGATGAATTGCCAACAGGAGGTAGCAAAAAATGCCTGTCTGGCTTTGGCTCTTGCGGTTCAACAAATCGATGGAGCCGTAATTGGAATTCAGTCCTTCGGGGATCGGAACGTGGACCTACTGCGCTTTGGTGAGGACCCAGCTACTACAAGCACTCGTCTCGATCTGACTTGTGCCGGCGGGGGAACACCTATGAGGGAAGGTCTCAGCAACGCATTTTTGGCCCTGATGCCAGAACAAGCTGAACGCAAGAGTCTGATTGTCATCACAGATGGTGAACCAGACGTTGATTGCGTTGATACCTTCAATATGGTTCGACAATATGGCATTGATGTCTTTGGCATCTTTATTGGCCAGTATGCAAGCGGGAAAGCTGCTATGGACTACTACTTCAAACCAGGGAACTGGATTGCTGTAGACAATATCCTTGGCCTTAAACGTGAGCTATTCAAACTAGCCAAGGGCACTATCTTGGCTGCCTGATATACCCCCCTCCACGTTGGAGGGGGGGACTTTTGAACACTGAGCAATGAACAGCCATTGCTGAGTGTTTGCAATGTGCAAGCGCCAGCCCGTACCCCTGTAATCGGGCTAAATGGGGAACACCAACCACATGGAGTAATGACATGCACTATGAAATCGTTGCGGATGATTTGGCCGCATATCTCAATGACAACCGTTTATGGGTCGAAGCGTACAAACACCTAGGCCTATTCGGTGATGCCACCAGAGGTTTTATTCCTGGGAAGAAGGCACCTAAAACCAGTTGCCCAAAACACGGTGGCCGTAGTGGAGAAGCCTTTGGCTTAATCCACAGGGGCAAGCTCGACTCTGAAGCTACCGGTGTTGGAGTATGCAACTCTTGTGGGGTTATGTCTGGTTTCACCATTGTAATGGAGGAAACAAACTGGCCCTTCCCTAAAGTCCTCGAGCAGCTGGCGATCGCCAGTGGCTACATGGATGGGATTACGTCAGGTGTGTTTTCCCCCCCTCCGAAATCGCCTACGCAGCTTGCGTGGGAGAAGGAAAGAGCGGAGGAAGATGCCCGGAGGGATCAAGCAGTTGCGAAAAAGAATGCTCAGCTTTGGGATGAGGCCTGGCCTTTGACCAAGCCGCAAGCTGAACCGGCCATTCGGTATCTCAGGAACCGGCAAATATTGTCGAAGGTGGCATCCCTTGGTGGGGAAGTAAGACTCCACCCTGGTGTGCGGTACATCGACATGAATTATGGCCAGTGCATAATCACGCTAGAGCCACACGGAATGCGTTACTGGTGGCTTGATAAAAACGGCCATAAAACAACTCAGCCCGATGGCGTGTTCCAATCTACTCAGAAGGAACTGATTAAAGAGGCTGTCGACTTGACTCATCCATCTGCGAAACTGGCTCGATTGGCAATATCGCAAATGCCCGATCACATCAAGGAGGCAATAGCATCTCATAAGGCAGTTTTTCACAAAGGAGTGGCGTTTAAACTTGATCTTGGGAAGCATCCTTGCATCCTTTGCCGGATCCGAGACCCTTCAGGTAAGCCAGTCAGTCTCCATCAAACATTCATCACTAGCGATGGGCAGAAAGCTCTTGTGCCAAAGGTGAAGAAGTTGAGGCCGTCAGTGTCTACAGCCCCAATATCGGGTGGTGCCGTGCAACTTTGCCCACCGACTCCTGTTCTTGCTGTAGCCGAAGGCCTAGAGACACTTCTAAGTGTCGAATCAGCCACAGGTATGCAGGGTTGGGGGCTGCTCAATGCAACACTGATGGGAAACTGGATAGTTTGCATGGGAGTCAAACACGTCTACATATGGGAAGATGCTGACGCAGCCGGAGAAGTGAATGCAGCTAAGCTGGAGAAAAATCTGCTATCTGCAGGCATCAAGGTAACTAGATGCAACCCGAAGCTAATCAGGCCTGAAAGTGATATGGATTGGAACGATATTCTGGTGAATTTCGGACCAGATGTGTTCCCCCATAGGGACTGGCTGCAGCACGTTTGAACAAGGGAGAGCTTATGGACCTAAAAAGTCTGATCAATGGCATTCATCCCATTGTTCGGTTATCCGTTTCCAACGTCCGCCTGTCCCCTGAACTAGGGTATTGGCCAGCAAAATTCGAAAACTTGGAATCATTGCATCAGTGGCTATCGAGTGAAGCGGGTGAGCATTACCGCTATCCGGGAGCTGAAAGTATCAATGTGACCTTACTTGATGTCTTACGACACTGCGACCGCCCTAGTGCGAGAGTAATGACGATACTTAAGACACAGACGCAACTAGCTTCGTGATGATAGAAGCCAAAAGCCATCACCCTTCAGGGGTGATGGCTTTTTTATTGCCTAGAAAAGGGGCGCTGCACGCCGATGCCAGGAAGCTAAGACCTCATTCCAGGGGGGGTGGCAATTATTCTGGTGCGCCCTGGTAGGGAGGTTCCAGTGGACCCAGGGTGAGTGGTGACGGTTTTTGTCGGTGTACATGCCGATTTGTGATCCTAGGCTCCGGTGGCGCTCACCGCGGCCGGTGTAGCTGGTGGCCCCGGGCCGCCGACGAGCTCGGCGCCCAGGGTGGCCACTGCCGGCGGGGGTGATCCGGTGCTGCGTCCGGCGGGCCGGTGTAGCAGGTGGCCCCGGGCCGCCGACGAGCTCGGGCCCAGGGTGGCCTCCGCCGGCGGGGTGGATCCGGTACTGCGTCCGGCGGGCCGGTGTAGCAGGTGGCCCCGGGCCGCCGACGAGCTCGGCGCCCAGGGTGGCCACTGCCGGCGGGGGTGATCCGGTGCTGCGTCCGGCGGGCCGGTGTAGCAGGTGGCCCCGGGCCGCCGACGAGCTCGGGCCCAGGGTGGCCTCCGCCGGCGGGGTGGATCCGGTACTGCGTCCGGCGGGCCGGTGTAGCAGGTGGCCCCGGGCCGCCGACGAGCTCGGCGCCCAGGGTGGCCACTGCCGGCGGGGGTGATCCGGTGCTGCGTCCGGCGGGCCGGTGCTGCAGGTGGCCCCGGGCCGCCGACGAGCTCGGCGCCCAGGGTGGCCACTGCCGGCGGGGGTGATCCGGTGCGACGTCCGGCGGGTCGGTACTGCCGGTGGCCCCGGGCCGCCGACGAGCTCGGCGCCCAGGGTGGCCACTGCCGGCGGGGGTGATCCGGTGCGACGTCCGGCGGGTCGGTACTGCCGGTGGCCCCGGGCCGCCGACGAGCTTGGCGCCCAGGGTGGCCCCGGGCCGCCGACGAGCTCGGCGCCCAGGGTGGCCACTGCCGGCGGGGGTGATCCGGTGCGACGTCCGGCGGGTCGGTACTGCCGGTGGCCCCGGGCCGCCGACGAGCTTGGCGCCCAGGGTGGCCCCGGGCCGCCGACGAGCTCGGCGCCCAGGGTGGCCACTGCCGGCGGGGGTGATCCGGTGCGACGTCCGGCGGGTCGGTACTGCAGGTGGCCCCGGGCCGCCGACGAGCTCGGTGCCCAGGGTGGCCTCCGCCGGCGGGGGTGATCCGGTGCTGCGTCCGGCGGGCCGGTGTAGCTGGTGGCCCCGGGCTGCTGCGAGCTCGGGGCCCAGGGTGGCCTCCGCCGGCGGGGTGGATCCAGTACTGCGTCCGGCGGGCCGGTGTAGCTGGTGGCCCCGGGCCGCCGACGAGCTCGGCGCCCAGGGTGGCCACTGCCGGCGGGGTGGATCCGGTACTGCGTCCGGCGGGCCGGTGTAGCAGGTGGCCCCGGGCCGCCGACGAGCTCGGTGCCCAGGGTGGCCACTGCCGGCGGGGGTGATCCGGTGCGACGTCCGGCGGGTCGGTACTGCCGGTGGCCCCGGGCCGCCGACGAGCTTGGCGCCCAGGGTGGCCACTGCCGGCGGGGGTGATCCGGTGCTGCGTCCGGCGGGCCGGTGTAGCAGGTGGCCCCTGGCCGCCGACGAGCTCGGGCCCAGGGTGGCCTCCGCCGGCGGGGTGGATCCGGTACTGCGTCCGGCGGGCCGGTGTAGCAGGTGGCCCCGGGCCGCCGACGAGCTCGGGCCCAGGGTGGCCTCCGCCGGCGGGGTGGATCCGGTACTGCGTCCGGCGGGCCGGTGTAGCAGGTGGCCCCGGGCCGCCGACGAGCTCGGGCCCAGGGTGGCCTCCGCCGGCGGGGGTGATCCGGTGCTGCGTCCGGCGGGCCGGTGTAGCAGGTGGCCCCGGGCCGCCGACGAGCTCGCGCCCAGGGTGGCCTCCGCCGGCGGGGTGGATCCGGTACTGCGTCCGGCGGGTCGGTGTAGCTGGTGGCACCGACCCGCCGCGGTCTCGGCGCCCGGGGCGGCCTGCGGTGAGCGAAGGGAGGAGGCCCAGAGCCAAATGAAGGGGTCTGCATATGAAAGAACAACCGGGATGTTAGATTACCTTGCGAAACGCTGAACGAAGTAGGGGGTTTACCTTGCCAAATGAAATGAAGCGCGTAATAGTGTGTTAACATTTTTGTGTGGTATGACATTGTAGTGTAGGCAAACTATACATTTGGTCTGTTGTAATTTGAGTCCCAAACTGCCATGCTGTGATTGCTGCCGTGAAAAACCATCACCTCAGCTGACTATTAATTTCGCTTACGGAGGTGTGTCACAATGCCTAAAGACAAGCGGAGAAAAAAACATAACCACATGAAACCAGATAAACTCACGGCGGCTCAATTGGCACGCCAAGCAATTGCTGCTGATAGCATCAAGCTGACCCTAGACCCAGTGTTCCCTGCTGATGGGGATACTACGAATGCTCTTGTGCTTCGCCTTCCGCTATCTATGCGCTTTGCAACCTACACCTACGATGTAGAGTTTTTGCTTGGTTCGTACCTTCTTGGTAAAGCACTAGATGTCTGGAAAAGCATACCTCGCGATGCTATTGGTGAAGCTCCGAAAATGTTCATCCCAATTAGCATGCAAATATTGGCTGATTATCGTTTCGTTGAAACCGTGACAAGACATGTCGCACTGCTGGCTCACAATAAACATTTTATTTTAATGGGAACGCCTGATTCATTAGGGATGTTTCCTGAGCGTTTAGATACCAAAGGACTCGCCGAAATATATGATGCTGTCGGCATTCAAGTTGGTATCGGAGATATTCAATCCAATCATTTCTATCCATCCCTCCTACAGAAAGGAATTAATTCCGTTCTCCCATCCCACCGTTTCGCTGTCGCTAACTCTGCAAAAATGATATTGAACGAGCTGCAGAACGTAGCAAGAGGTGTAGGGATCCGCTACTACGAACCAACACCTCGTCCATGGGAGATGACGCTTCCTGAAAGCGCGGGAGATTTCGGTACCATTTGCTCCTGAGAATCCAAGTCAATAATCGTGAGAGATGACGGCCGCTGAAGTTTTTGGGGGGAGGTAGCTCAGGGCGCTAGAATTCAATGAGAGTCGGCTTTTTCGGAGCTTTTTTAATCGCACCCTAGTCTGTATTAAGCCACTTTCCTTTTGAAGTGCCACTGATACGCCAACACGAAAAAGAACCCCGCCAACACCCCGAGTGAAGTGACAGAAAACACACCCCCCCCAAAAGCCGCCAACATAATCAAATTGTTGGTCATCGCCATTGAAATACCGAGTCCTATCGCAGCTCGACGGCGCATCACCAAGAGTGATGCCAGGCGAGTGCGGGTGCCTATGTCATATGGGTACTGGAACAACTGCCAACTTAAGCCCAGGTAGTTCGCTGATAACCCGAAGTACAGACACCCTAGGCCTATGGCCATGACCAGTGCCGTGAGCGCGTAGTAACCAGCAGCGAAGTCCGCTCCAGATCCAAACCGTAGTGCGCAGCCGGTCGCCACCGTGGCCCCAAGAAAGGCCTGCGTGACGAATCGGTGGTCAACCCCTAAAAACAAGCCTCTCACACTTCCTCCTTTCGTTGCTTCCAACTCTAGCACCAACCATATCGTGGTTGATGGTCATGAGCCCACTCATTTGCTTGGTAGTGTCGTCGTGTAGCGATGGTTACACCGACAAAATGAATCCTACCCCCGCTGGGGATTTAACGCAATAGAATATACATTTCATTGCGCTATGTATTTTTGATGGGGTATCTTGACGCTCCAGTCCTTTTATGGTTTTGGTTTCGGCTGTATTTATCGCTGTGCTGGTGACTTGGGGTTGTGTCGTGTCGCGTGTAATGAGATGCTACGCGATACGCGATTGGCTAAATGTGGTCACTATTGGGGACAGTTATGAAAACAAAGGTAGCTTTGCAACGAGAAGATATCTGGAGGGCCATTGAGGAGGTTGCCGCTACTGGCCATGCTCCAACATACAAGCTCATTATTCAGCGACTGGGCCGCGGCTCTAACTCCCAAATCGGCCCGGTATTGAGGGAGTGGCAGAGCGCAAATCGCCCTGCACCGAGCTCCGCTAATGTACCTTCGTCGGTGTCGGCCGCCGGCATGGAGTTCATTGAGCAGATGTGGCGGATTTCAGCAGATTGCCAACAAATGGACCTGGTTGCCGAACGCCGGCGCATGGATGAGCAAGCTAAGATGAGTGAGTCTGCCATTGAGGCAATTGAGGCTGAGAATGCCTTATTGGTGGAACAGCTCGACCGGCAGCAAGCACTTAATGATCAGGTGAATGCGCAGAATCACGAGCTTCAAAATCGGCTTACCGAACTTTCAGATACTCACAATTCGACCAAGTTAGAGGTGGCCCGTCTTACTTCCGCTCTCGCAATTGCATCAGAAAATCTTCTGGAGGCAAGGACTCAGGTCGATGAAGCACAAGCGATAGCTCGGGCTGCAAATGATGAAGCGAAAGCACTCAAGCTAGAAGCCACTCGTCTGCAATCAGGCCTGAATATGTCGACAGAGCAGCGTGTCGAATTACAGAGACAACTTGCTGAGTCAAACGCTACCATTGGTCAACTTCAATCAGAAGTTGCCTCGTCGAAGTCTGAATTGCTCAAGGTCAAAGATCATTCCACAGCGCAGGAAAATCAGCTTGATGCCACTCAGGAAGCATTACGTTCATGCCAACGGAACTGCATCGAGCTTGAGCACAAGATCCTCATGCTTCAAAACCAATTAGATGGAATGAATGAAGTAAAAATCGAATGCAATACCTTGCGTCAACAGCTTCAAACTGCTGCAGTTACAGAGCAACAGATGGCGAATAAAGTTAATAACCTCGAACGTGATTTACTGGAACTGACAGAGCAAAATGATTCATCCAAACAACAATACTCATATGCTCAAGATGAACTGAAGGCGGCAAAGATCGTTATTATTCAGCAAGAGGCTAAGTTGCAGACTATGAATGAAATGCTGAGTATGCTAGGGGGGAAGGATAATTGAGAAAGGTCAAGGGTGAATTGATAAATGATGGTGTAAATAAGGGGTATTTGAAGGAGCCGTCAACAACACTAGTGCCGTATGGTGAAAACACCCTTGCGGGCAGAATAGATCTAATTCCAGAATCGCCATACACCGGATACTTAGCTTCACTTTCTGCCGGTAGCAGGTCCACGGCAAAATCGACATTGACGAAAATCAGTCAGCTATTATATGGCTCTGAACCTGAAGTGGCCCCCTGGCATCTAATGACATCAAATCACTACCAGATAACCATGCGTTATCTCGAACAACAAGGGTTGGCACCAAAAACAATACATCGTCATATGAGCATGATTCGTTCTGTATTAAAAATGGCAAAGTTGTTACGGATGATCCCGGATGACAATCATGGTGAATATGATGCGATTATGGCGTCAAAGAACATCAAGGGCTCACAAGGGCGTGGCGAAATCCGCCCCCACAGAAGCCTAACTGACGACGAGATTTCTTGCCTCTTTAGTATGCTGGGAGCTGACAAAAGTCCTAAAGGGCTTCGTGATATGGCTATCTTGTCCGTTATGAGGGGGTGTGGGTTACGTCGAATGGAAGTGGTTGGCCTACGGATTGAGCATATCAGATGGGCGGGTGCGATTGATGGAGAATTACTGGTTTACAAAGGAAAGGGAAATAAACCAAGAACATTGCCTATGCCACGAGGGTTACGAGAAATATTTGGGAACTGGACCGAGGTCCGGGGGGATGACCTCGGTCCATTATTCTGCTCAATCAACAGGGGTGGGAAAACTGTAAGATACACAGACAACGATGCCGTTAAGAAGCGGATTCCACCGAGCATGGTCGGTCAACTGAGGCCACTCGACCGCTCTAGCGTGAACCGTATGATGGAGCAAAGGCTGATCTTGGCTGGCATCGAGCATGCAACACCACATGACCTAAGGTATACCTTTGCACAAAAGAACCTCAAACGCAGCGATATACAAACAGTGTCAGACTTGATGGGTCATTCAAATATATCAACTACCTCGATCTACACTGAAACTAGCAGAGATGAAATGCGCGCCGTCATCGCAGGCGAGGATATATTTAGCAGATATTCTGAAGGTACTGAAGATTAGCCAATCGCATCTGTATATTGCAGCGTTATTTGCGCCGATTGGTACTGATCGGCGCTCAACAATTCAGTTCAGAATTGTGTTCTTTGAATGAGCGGCATAATGAGGTTGTTTGCAAATCCCGGGGGAGCATTTTGCGATATGGCATCAATGACCAGGGTCGACAACCAGAAAGAATCATTGCCATTGAGAGTTATCGAACGCCCATGGCCTGCGAAATGTATCACCAGCTTGACCCCTACTCCAGTGTTTAAAAATTCATAGCTATGGTTTTTCTCTTCGCCATGGAAAGAGCCAGAGCAAGTCTTCTTAAGGCCCGTCAGGACAGACGCAACTGCATGCAGCTCCTTGAATGAGATATTAATCCCCCACTTATTTTCCCAGTTCGCATTGCTTCCGGACATTGGTGCCAACTCCAGTCTCACAGTCGGATATCCGGCGGAGGCCTTCACTGCCTGGAAGGTGGCGGCCATTGATAGATCCTGCCGGTACACTTTGAACGCCTTGCCGTATTCTTGTGTCATAACCCACTCATTTTTCGATGTTTTTTGGTATTCTACATGCTATCTACCGGCATGCAAAAACCCCCCTATCAATTCGTACCCGATTATCAAGAGAGCTTTGAGCTATGCTGCCGAGGGATAAATTGATAGACAGATACTATGGCCACAGATACACAAATAGCACCTTCATTGGGCGAAATTATGATCATGTACGCGAGCATTCTTCCACCTGGTTGCCACATCCATTTAGAGTTCACAGAGATCATTGTTGACTCAACATCCTCTTCTGTATTGACATGGCTTCAGCATTGCAGTGATCAGGGCATAAACTTATCGTCAAATCATACTGAGGCTATAATGATGTGGCTGAACCATGCTGAAGCAACACGACTCGAATCGGTAGAATGATCGTTGGGATTTGATCCAGGGGTCATGAATGGCAGCTAAAATCCGCATTCGTGGTGTTTGAAGAATGGTTTGCTGACTATGCTCTCCTAACCATCTATTAATTCTGTTCTGTAACGGGCTAATCTGGCCATTGTCTCCGGAGGATATGAGGGAACCAGCTAATCGACTTGGCCCCTACTCATAGTCCATCTACACCCCCCTGCTAACCATATCGTTCTGTGGTGTATCAATTAGCCCCTCGCTTGTTGAATCCTTCATGTCCGTTCACCGATATGTCTATGGCATCAGCTCACACACAGATTCACCTTCGACATCCTCTATGGCACACGCCACTGCAGTCAGTCATTAGAATTAAGAGGTTCTTAACGCGATGGACAAGTGCCATACCGCAGGCCGTCCAGCAGGGGCTTGTCCTCTGTGGACTGGGCTGTTGTCCACGGTGCGGGGTTACCCGTGACAACCGGCCATGATCGCCCCGACCGGATAGTCATGTTGGCGATGGACTTGCCGCTGCAGGTAACTCCCTAGATCGGTCACTCCGGCCTTGCGCAGGGCGCTGGCCACCTTCATCGAATTGCGGTCGTCCCTGGGCAGCAGCAGTGCCCGCCCCTCGCGGTGAGGGCGGGGTAAGTCGCCGGCAAACCAGGTGGCCTGCAATGCACGCATCGACTCAAACAACTCATCCCAGAGCAGCGGATCCCGGGTGATGGCGAACAGCTCATATTCGTCTGTCAGGCCGGTGACGGCGGCAGGGTTGAGCAGGTAGCCCTTGAGCATCCCTTTGAGCTCGACCGGTTGGCGGGCGACGCCGGCCAGGTAACGGGCGGTGGCAAAGTGGTGACTGCCGCCGCTGTTGATGAGGCAGAGCCGGCCAGCCCAGCCGTGGTAGAGAAAATAGTCGCCGCGACCCGGTTGCATGATCCTGACCTCGCCATGGACCAGGTTGCGGGCGATGTTGTCGGAGCTGGCGTCATCGAGGTAGCCCCGGCAACGGGCCTCGGCAAAGGCATCCAGATCGGCAAAGGCTTCGAGGGGGCTCTTGGAGGCAGAGAGCACCTGCACTTGGCGAATATCACACGTCCAGTCTTCAAATTGTGCCTGTTCGCAGAGGGTGGCCAGCGCACCGTTCAGGATGGCATGACCCTGGTATTGGCCATTGATCCGTGCCCAGCCGCGCAGCTCGCCGGGTTGGGCGTTCCAGCCTGCTGGTCGCCATTCGTGCCAGCGAGTGATGCTGTCGGTACTGACAGAGGGGGGCAGCTCGAGGGCATAGCCCAGGGCGGGATCGGTGGCCAGCAGGGCATTCAGGCGGGCGGGGTGGCCCAGCTGATGCTTGATAAAGCGCACAGTGGTGGCAAACATGGCAAGGACTCCATCGAATGTTGATATTGATTGTTCAAAAGTGATTTTGATAACCCCGAGCGCCGTTGACGCGAGGGCTGTTTGCGTCCCCTATCCTGTGGGCTGTGCCGGCGAGCGTCAACTCCACCTTCCCGTAAATTGCGGGTTTTCCTGTAGCAACACCGCGGCGTCAGCACCACCAATGTTATATCCCTCCCCCTCTGTCTCTTTCAGCCAGTTCCATCGGCCAGCACCGCCCGCACTTTATGGGCCAAGGGATAACGGGGCGCACCAGGGGGCCGCCCGGGTGAAGATGGCCAAGCGCCTGGCCATGGCCATGAGCAAGGGGGGTGATCTGCATCGGGATCCTCGTCGCGGGGTGGAGTGGGTGATCGGCAGGATGCCAGATCCGGGGGGCCGCTGTCAGGGCCAATAAATCCGCGCCGGCGCGGGGCGGGTTTGGGAGTTTTGCCGTTATGGGCGAAAAGTCAAAGCGGGGGCGCTGGCCTGGACGGGCGGCGGGCGGGGGCGATCCTTGCGGGATCCACTATATCTAGTGGCCGATCGCAGCTGCACGGACACAAGATGTTGGGGTGAGGGGGTGGCCAGGGGGGATTTGGGAGTCTAGGCCAACGGCCAAAGCGGCGGGAAAAAGGACGCTGCCGCGCTGCTGAAATGATGGCATCAGTGCTGAGTCGTGATCGTAGCATTTCGGTGAGTTGAACATCACGTAGCGAGGTTTGTATGTTCGTATCAAAGCAGGACTGGATCGCGATAGACGGTGAAGTGGTTGCTGTGTCGCTGCAAGGCAAAGGATCGTCAGTTAAAGTGGTCGGTCTGTTCAGAGGCCACTGGATCACCGGCACAGGCTGCACAGAGTCAGCAGCCAAATCATCTTGGAAAAGGAAAGCCGAGTACGAGGCAAATCGGTAAGGGTGAATATCCCTGACCGTCCAGTGCAGATCTGGTGCGCCGGTCATATACCCTGCTCTAAACGGGTTATGTGATCCGTTATCGAATGACCAAGCCCCGCGTTTGCGGGGCTTTTTTGCTTGGTCAGCGGGCAACGCCGGCCCTCAATTCGGCCAGCGAGGGCGAGCGGGATCCTCACCGCTTGCAGTGCTGCAATCCAAACAACCGAAACCGGATATAATGAGTCTCCCTTGTTGCCCAGGAGCACCCGATGCCCGCCCTTATCCCTGAACTGATCGCCATGGCCACCGAGCCGAGCATCAAGACCTCCGCGCTGCTGCGCAAGGCCATGGTCGCTGCCCGCCTGCTACAGCAGCCCGAGTGGGCGACCTGGATTGGATATGAGCTGCAGGGCTATCCCGATGAGATTGAGCTGCCGCTCTACCGCCAGATGCGTTGTGAATTGAAAGCCAGAGTGCCAGGCCGGGGGCTGATCCCGATCCTGTTTGACAATCCCCAGGTGGCCAACATCTATACCTGGTGCCGGTGTGGCCAGCCCATTGGCCCGCTGGAAGAGGCGGTGATACCAGGGAACAACCTGGGTTTTTCCTTTCCTCCTGATATGGCCGCCATCCTGATGCAGGAACTGCAGATCTCGATGGTGCCAGAGCGGGTGCTGGGGGCTAACCAGGTGCGGGCCCTCATCGATGCTGTGCGGGACAAGCTGCTGACTTGGGCACTCGATCTGACCGAGGCGGGGATCCGGGGGGACGGGATGAGCTTTACCCCCCAGGAGCAGCAGCAGGCCCAGCAGCTGGCGCCGGTGAACATCCACATCGGGGGGGATGCTCCCGGTTTTCAGTTCATGCAGAGCTCGCCCGGCGGCCAGCAACAGCAGACGGTGACAGATGAGCAGAAGGCCGAGGCGCTGGCGGCCTTGTTGCCGTGGCTGCAGCAGGTGATCGCGCAAGGACAACTGCAGGAAGAGGCGTGTGCTGAGCTGCAGGCCGAACTGGACACCCTCAAGGCCCAGGCAACCTCCCCTAACCCCAAATGGCCAGTGATCGGCGTCGTGGCCGGCAGTGTGCGGGCGGTACTGGAAGGCGCCGGCGGTGGAGTGCTGGCGGCGCAGGCGCTGGGGTGGCTGGCCACTTTGAGCGGCAACTGAGCGATATCCGGGGCGTGGGAACGCAACGGCACTGCGGTGCATGCTGGGTGAACGGTCCCATGGCTCGCGACCTACTGTCGCCGTGATTTGGCCCGCTCTCGCTCTTTTTGTCGAAAGCTCTTGATATACTCGGCTGTGACCAAGGAGTCTGCGTCGAGCTCTGTGATGCAGTTCAGGATGGTGGCCATGGCGCTGTCAGACAGTCTGAGATTGCATGGAAGTTCGCCGCCGAGTGCGTAGTCATCGAGTTTGGCTTGGAATGCGCGAAGGACGTCGTACTGTGATGACTTTCTGGATGAGGTGCCTGCCTCCGTTTCCGCATCGTGGGCATACACCTCCGATTGTTCCGCATCGCTTGCGAGCTCACTGAGCAGGTCTTCGATGCTCGGCCAATACTTGTGCTCGTATCTGTGCGTAAGGCGTATAAATTCATCCTGGGGGTACAGGGTATAGAGCGGGTTGTGCTCACCCGCACGATCAAATAGCGCCGCCAGACCGGTTTCTCTTTCACACCCGAATCCCGCTCGATTGCAGATGTCCTCTCTCTCCCTGAGCAAATCACCCAAGCGAGTTGCGAGATCCGCGATGTCCTCGTTGATTTGGATGAGTCTGTCACGTGCTTCCCTGGCCTTGCGCATGTCATCTTCATCCCAGAAGGTGAATGTGTTGATCAGCGCATCTAGAAAGCTAGTCACATTCCGTTCCAGGGGGAGCAGTTCGCAGAGTTCTTCATAGACGGGGGCCATGGTCCGGCTTTGCCGGAGCAGTACCCTGACCGTGGCGTTGATGGAGGGCCATACGTTGTTCTTCTCGTTGTTCTCTATCTCCTTTCTGAGAATACCTTCGCACACTTCGACGGCTTCGATTCTGCTCTTGGTCATTGGGCAAGTCTCCTTCATTGAGTCCATGCCTATGGTACTTATGGCAGGAGCCATGTCGGTATCTATAAGAAAAAACAATCAGAAGGAATAGATACCAGCCTGCCAGCTACTTGAATGATCAGTTGCAGAGCCAGCTTGACGCGCAGGCCTGCTCTCCGGCCCGCTTTGCACTATTGGTCTGCGGCCAAAGCCCGCCCCAAATCCGGCCAGCGAGGGGCCGGGATCCTGCCACTTGCAGCCCTGCAACCGGCACGGCGGGTAAGTGGGTAATATTGGTAATCAATTTTGTACCGCTGCGATCCGGGCAGGGGTATACTGATCCCATCACGGACACCAGAAAGAGATAACGCCATGAGAGAAGTCGTCAAAGCCATGTCCCAGCGCGCCGCCCGCGAGGCGTTGGGCACCCCGGAGAATTTCAACGGCGGGGTCTACGTCACCAAGAACGGCACCCCCGAGTTGTTTATCACCACCGCCGCCGACCGCGCCCAGGAGCTGGCCGATCTGCACCAAGCGCGGGAAGATAAGGCGCTGGTCAAGCTGGTCGCCCTGGCCACCCAGGACATTGGCCGCAAAGGTCGCAGCTACAGCGAGGATGAAGCCCTGGCCCTGCTGCGGGCGGCCCGCACATGACGCTGTCGGTGCGCGTGACCGCGACCGCGCTGACCTGCCTGCAGGACATCGAGGCCTTCAATGCGGTGCACAGCGGGCCCGAGCAGGCCGCCGTCCTGGTGGAGACGTTGCTGACCGAGGCCGTGGCGGCGATCAGTGCCAATCCCCTGCTCTATCGGCAGTGCCCGGCGACCGCTGACTATGGCCTCGATGTGCGCGAGCGTATCGATCAGAAGGGCTACCGGGTGCTCTACAGTGTGCTGCCCGATGCGGCCTATATTCTGCTGGTGCTGCACCAGCGCCAGAGCATCGAGGATGCCCTGTATCGGCATCTGATCTTACGACAATGACGGTGACGCACCCGATGACCCTTGTTAACCGCCTGGGTCGGTTGTTCGGCAGCCATGCCGCCGAACAAGACGCCCCGCACAAGACCCCGGCCGGCGACGTACTACCGGGCGAACCTGATTGTGATGTGTGTGGCGGGAGTTAGCAGGTATCTCCTACCATGCACTCAACCTCGTTGAGAAAGGAAAAAATGAGTAAGCGGATTCTTCTGTGGGCATATCTTGAGGGATATCAGCAACATCTATGGCCACGTTGGTTGAGGAGGCTGATTGTTGGCACAGAGCTTCACCGTGCGTGGCTATCTGGCCATATGGGGGTGTTCGAACCGGATGGCGGTGTTTGCTCCCGTGAATGGTACACCAGACGCTAATAGCAGTAAGAGGGATTTGAAAAACCGGCCATCGAGGACGAGCGGGATCCTGCCGTTTGCAGCCCTGCAATCCAAACCACCGAAACCGAGTACAATGGGGGCCTAATATCGCCTAGGAGCACGTCCATGCCCGCACTCATCCCCGAACTGATTGCCCTGGCCAACGATCCGGCCGTTAAAACCGCTGATCTGCTACGCCGCGCCCTAGTGGCGGCCCACCGCCTGCAGTTGCCCGAGTGGGTTACCTGGCTTGGACACGAGCTCAATGGATACGGGCCGGATGATGCCATCCCAGTCTATCGGCATGTACAAGGAGAAGTCCTGATCGATGGGCACCATGGACTGAAGGGGGTGGTCTTTCCGTCTGCAGAGGCCGCATTTCGATGGCAACTCTGCCACTTTGACACGCCTGTTGACGAGATTGAGGGGTGGTGTGCTGAATCTGACGATATTCATATGCAATTTTCCCCGCGCGAAGCTGATGCCTTGCGGGCGGCATGTGATACGAACTGTACCCCTCTTCGTCGGTTCACGTTGGCCAGCATGAACCGGATCTTGGGGGCGGTCAGAAATCAGGTTTTGAATTGGGCACTGCAGCTTGAAAAGGAGGGGATCTTGGGGGAAGGCATGAGCTTCACTTCTCAAGAGCGGCAGCAAGCCCAGCAGGTGGCGCCGGTAACCCACATTCACATCAATGGAGATGCTCATGGTCTTCAGTTGATGCAAAACTCGCCCGGCGGTCAGCAACAGCAGACTGTGACGATTGAACAGAAGGAAGTTGCCCTGGCGGCCTTGTTGCCGTGGCTACAACAGGTGATCGCGCAAGGGCAACTGCAGGGAGAAGCGTGTGCGGAGCTGCAGGCCGAGCTGGATACCCTCAAGGCCCAGGCCGCCTCCCCGAAGCCCAAGTGGCCGGTGATCGGCGCCGTGGCCAACAGTGTGCGGGCGATCCTGGAAGGGGCCGGCAGCGGGGTACTGACGGAAGCAGTGTTGGGCAGGCTGGCCACCTTGAGCGGCAGCTGATGGCGCGGGGGAGGGCTACCGCTCTGCGCTTACCTGCTGGCGGGTGTGCGATGGCGAACCGATGTCCTCGCTTACCGCCTAGCGCTGCTCCCAGTTGCAGTACGGCAACGGACAGACGGTGACTTGTCTGGGTATCCGCTCGGTTGGTCGGATTACCCATACATGGCACAATGGTTTTTTGGGAAGCAAGGCTGTGGAGGAAATGTGGATCCGAGCAGAAGTGGGCAGTGGTGGAATGGTGGATGGCAGCGCTGGGGTAAAAGCGAATGGGAAGGCGAGAAAACCTCAAGCTTTCGATCTGATGATCGTGGCAGCGTCACCTTAATTGAAACGAACAAAGGGCATTGGATAGAAAATGAAATTTGCGAAAATCCACGAGATATTTTAGCAAACGGTGTATTTCTGTGGACTGAAACAAAGGGAACCGGGCACGCCTTTATTTCAGTCCACAAAGAGTGGAGTATGCACGTATACACATACGGTCGATTTGATGGTAATCCTGTATCCCCTGTCGGTGACGGCGTACTTATTCAATATGGCTTTGCAAAAGCTCGGGAGTATTATCAACACGAACTATATAGCATGAATGCGAGAGCATTTAAAATCATGGATGTAGATGAAAATTTGACGTTGGCAATATTCCAAAGAAAATGGCTTTCCAGTTCCACTCAACCAGAAAAAGATAAAATAAAAGAAACTGGCAGAGTGATAAATAAATACGATCTAACTGGTAGTAACTGCACAACGACTTCCGTTGATGCGTTGAAGCTGGCAGGGACAAGCGTCTTCACTGTCAACGGGCCGATAGGGAACACGTACACAGAGGACTTCGTCATACCGTCATCACTCGAACGCCACCTGTCACAGCTAGCCTCAAGCTCTGACATGCTTGTAGTTGAGGTGACTTCGGCTATGAAGACAGCCATCCCGAACGGTGAGGGCTTATCGCCAATGAAGAGTGCAGGACCTATTGGAGAAACCCTTGGTTCCTCCGGCAATAGTTCCGGTGCTGCAGGTGGCAGCTCAAGTGGCGTTTCCCCAGGGACATTTGGTGGTTCATTAGGTAGCAGCAATGATTAAGAAAATCCTTAAAATAACAGGGGTGGCAATGCCCTTTGTGATTCATTTTATAATCATGAGCGCAATATTGGTTCTCGTATTGGTCAATATAAAATATGGATTAGAGTTTGATTTAATTGGCACTGAGTATAGCCGCCTAGTCAATGGCGTGTACGACATGATTTATTTTCTTTATTTTGGCTCAGTGATTTCATTCGCCGCGCTTTACTTTTCATATTTATTAGTTGTGAGGTGGGTCGAAAATAGAAAAACTAAATATAGTAACATGGGCGGCAATAAGTGATGACATAATATATAGCGGTACTATTTTTCGCTGTGATTATTCTGAAAGGTGTCGTGTGGATGGCGGAAACCGTATTCCGGTGGCGCGGTGGATGGACGACTAGATGGATAAAGTCATATCAGCAAGTAAGAGTAAAACCGTGTTACGTTGGGCCGGCATTGCGCTGGTTTCCCTGGGCTATTACCTCTGGCTGGGGGTGGCTTCTACCAGCTTCGGGCACATTGCTGAGAAGGAGAGCGTGATCGGGACTGGCCCCGTCTCGTTGGAGTATCACCGCGCCATGATGGACGCGGTGATGCAAGCCACCGGCGTGGTGTTTGACGCGGCCTCCCTGGGCTTCCTGATCTGCGTCCCCCTGATCCTCATCATCTTCCACAAGGTCAGGTGACTGCCCCCCCGCCCCGACCGTGATCACCGGCCTTGCCGTCACACATTGCCCCGCCCTGCGGGGCTTTTACTTTCTTGGTCAGCGGCCAAAGCCCGCCCCAAATCCGACACCGCGAGGGACCGGGATCCTGCCGCTTGCAGCGCTGCAATCAACCGTGACAAATCGGGTACACTGGGCCTCCCTTGTCGCCCTGGAGCACCTCGATGCCCACCCCGCTATCTGACCTGATCGCCCTGGCCAGCGATCCGACCGTCAAGACCGCCGATCTGCTGCGCAAGGCCCTGGTGGTCGCCCGCCGGCTCAAGCAACCCGAGTGGGCTACCTGGATCGGGTATGAGCTGCAGGGCTATCCCGATGAGGTAGAGTTGCCACCCTACCGCCAGATGCGGTGTGAGCTGATGGCCAGAGACTCCGCGCGTAGGCTGATCCCGATCCAGTTTGATGATCCCCAGGTGGCCTACCTTTATACCTGGTGCCGGTGTGGCCAGCCTGTTGGCCCGCTGGAAGAGGCGGTGATACCAGGGAAACCCCTGAGTTTTTGCTTTGCTGCAGATGTGGCCGTCGAGATGATGCAGGCACTGCGGATCTCGAGGGTGCCGGAGCGGGTGCTGGGGGTTAACCAGGTACGAGGCCTTATCGATGCCGTGCGGGACAAGCTGCTGAGCTGGGCACTCGACCTGGCCGAGGCCGGGATCGAGGAGGACAAGATGCCCTCCCCACCTCAGCCGTTGGCGCCGGTGACCTTTCACATCGAGGGCGGGTTCCACGGTGGCCAAGTCATGGTGAGCTCGCCGGGAGGTCAGCAACAGCTAACAGTTACCGGCGAGCAGAAGGCCGCGGGCCCGTCCGGGTTGGCGCAGGGGAGCACGGATGCACCACGGCAGCCGGCAGACCTCGACACGTGGCAGCGCGAGCAGGACAGCCTCAAGCCCCATGTCGCCACCGCCAAGCGGAAATGGCCGCTGATCGTCGTGCTGGCCGGTAGTAGCCTGCTGGCCGTGCTGCAAGGCGCCGGCGGCGGGGTGCTGAAGTGGCTGGCCAGCTTGAGCGGCGGCTGATCGCTATCGTCGTGGTATGAGCGGGGCTGCGGCCCCGCTTTGTTTTCCGGGCCAACGGCCAAAGCCAAGGGCAAAAGGACACTGCCGCGCTGTGCTTGCCGGCTGGTGGGGGCGCGATGGCGAACCGATGCCATCCCTTACCGCCCAGCGCTGATCCCGCCGCTCACTCGACGAAGGAGTGATGGTCGGTGGTGCGCTCGTGCGTGGCGGCATGGTACGCTAAAGAGACTGTATATGGATACAGTGCTTTGCGCACAACGGTGCGGCCTGGTTGTTCTGGAGGGTGACATGATGGATTGGGTTTGGGATGCGTTGAGGATGCTGATAGCGGGGATCAGACAGGAGGGTATGACAGCGCTGTTGATCGTGCTGTTAGTTGCCGCTGGGATCGGGATACTGGAGAAGTTGAAAAATAATCGTTATGGCGCCGGCGCGGGGTTCATGGTTGTGCAGGTGTTGCTGGTGATAGGCGCCCTGCTGTTCTTCTGTTGGGCAGGGTATACAGCGACTCGGCCAAGCGATGACGATACAAAATGGATCCACGAGGTGGGCCAGTACGGCCTGTAACGATGGTGCCCAGATCACGCCCTGCTTATGCAGGGCGTTTGCTTTCTTGGTAAGCGGCCAAAGCCCGCCCCCAATCGGGTCAGCGAGGGCGAGCGGGGTCCGCCCCGCTCGCAGCGCTGCAATCGACAGGGCCAAACCGGGTACAATGGGCCCCCCTTGTCGACCCCTAGGAGCACCCGATGCCCGCCCTTATCCCCGAGCTGATCGCCATGGCCAGCGATCCGACCGTCAAAACTACCGACCTGCTGCGCAAGGCTATGGTGGCCGCCCGCTTGCTCAAGCAGCCCGAGTGGGCCACCTGGATAGACCATGAACTGCAAGGCTATCCGCAGTCCGGGGATTTACCGCCCTACCGTGTGCTGCAAGGTGAGCTCAAAGTCGATGTGCCTGGTCATGGGAGGCTTCCATTGCCAATTAGGAATGCCGAGATGAACAGGTTAATAACGGAATCCCGGTTTGGTCATCCGATGGGGGCCTTGGAGGACCTGGCTGTACCTGGTGAAGTTGTTCGTTCGTTCTTCACCCCCGAACAGAGCCAATTTCTGATACAAGAGCTTTCACTGCCAGGGGTGCCAGAACTCGCCTTGGGGTCAAACCAAGTTCGTGGGCTTATTGAGGCGGTCCGAGACAAGCTGCTGACTTGGGCGCTTGACTTGGCTGATGCAGGGATCCAGGGGGACGGGATGAGCTTTACCCCCCAGGAGCAGCAGCAAGCCCAGCAGCTGGCGCCGGTGAACATTCACATCGGGGGGAATGCGACCGGTTTTCAGTTCATGCAGAGCTCGCCCGGCGGCCAGCAACAGCAGACAGCGACAGGCGAGCAGAAGGCCGAGGCGCTGGCTGCCTTGTTGCCGTGGCTGCAGCAGGTGATCGCGCAAGGGCAGTTGCAGGGAGAGGCGTGTGCTGAGTTGCAGGCCGAACTGGACACCCTCAAGGCCCAGGCCGCCTCCCCTAACCCAAAATGGCCGGTGATCGGCGCCGTGGCCGGCAGTGTGCGGGTGGTGCTGGAAGGCGCCGGCGGTGGAGTGTTGGCGGCGCAGGCGCTGGGCTGGCTGGCCACCTTGAGCGGCAGCTGATGGCGCGGGGGACGGCTGCCGCGCTGCGCTGATCCCGCCGCTCACTCGACAAGGGAGGATGGTCGGTGGTGCGCTCGAGCGGGGCGGCATGGTACGTTTGCGAGACTGTATATGGATACAGTATTTTGCGCTAAACGGCGTGGCTTGGTAGTTCTGGAGGGTGACATGATGGTTTGGGTTTGGGATGCGTTGAAGATGCTGATCGCGGGGATCAGACAGGAGGGCATGACAGCGCTGCTGATCCTGCTGTTTGTTGCCGCTGGGATCTGGATACTGGATGCGTTGAAAAAAAATCGTTATGGCGCCAGAGCGGGGTTCACGGTTGTGCAGGTGTTGCTGGTGATAGGCGCCCTGCTGTTCTTCTGTTGGGCAGGGTATACCGCGGCTCGGCCAGGCAATGACGAGACAAAATGGATCCACGAGGTGGGCCAGTACGGCCTGTAACGATGGTGCCCAGATCACGCCCTGCTTATGCGGGGCGTTTGCTTTCTTGGTCAGCGGCTCAAGCCCGCCCAAAATCGGGCCAGCGAGGAGCCGGGATCCTGCCGTTTGCAGCACTGCAATCCGCACGACCGAAAACGGGTACAATGGGGGCTCCCATTTTGCCCAGGAACGCATCAATGCCCGCCCTTATCCCTGAACTCATCGCCATGGCCAGCGATCCGACCATCAAGACCGCCGACCTGCTACGCAAGGCATGGGTGGCCGCACGTCAGCTAAAGCAGCCGGAATGGGCTGCCTGGATCAACTATGAGCTGCAGGGCTATCCCGATGGTGTTGAGTTACCGCCCTACCGGTTGCTACGGGGAGAATTGAAGGTAAGAAATCCCATTCGGGGACTGATCCCGCTTATGTCCGACTCTCCGGGGCTGATCGAATCATTATCAACCTGTCGGTTTGTCAAACCGGTCGGCGAGCTGGAAGTGTTGGCGACCGCTGAGCATGGGATTGTCAGGTACTTGTTTCCTCCAAACGTTGCTGCGGAAATTATGGCAATGCAGGGGGATATACCAATGACACCGGAGGTCGTACTGGCAACCAGCCAACTGCGCGGACTCCTTGAACTGATCAGAGACAAGGTGCTTGGCTGGGCGCTTGACCTGGCTGATGCAGGGATCCAGGGGGAAGGCATGAGTTTCACCCCACAGGAACAGCAGCAGGCCAAGCAGCTAGCGCCGGTGAACATTCACATCGGGGGGAATGCGACCGGTTTTCAGTTTATGCAGGACTCGCCCGGTGGCCAACAACAGCAGACGGTGACAAGTGCGCAGAAAGAGGCCGCCCTGGCGGCATTGTTGCCGTGGCTGGCGCAGGTGATCGCACAAGGGCAACTGCAGCGGGAGATGTGCGCGGAGCTGCAGGTCGAGATGGATACGCTCAAGGCCCAGGCTGCCTCCCACAACCCCAAGTGGCCGGTGATCGGTGCCGTGGCCGGGAGTGTGCGGGCAATTCTGGAAGGCGCTGGCGGCGGAGTGCTGGCGGCGCAGGCGATGGGGTGGCTAGCAACCTTGACTGGTAGCTGAGCGGTATCGGGGCATGGGCGGGGCTGCGGCCCCGCTTTGCTTTCTTGGTCAGCGGCCAAAGTCCACCCCCAATCGGGTCAGCGAGGGCGAGCGGGGTCCGCCCCGCTTGCAGCGCTGCAATCGCGCAGGCCAAATCGGGTACACTGGGGCTCTTTTGTCGCCTAGGAGCGCCTGGATGCCCGCCCCACTCCCTGAACTCATCGCCCAGGCCAGCGATCCGGCCGTCAAGACAGCCGATCTGCTGCGCAAGGCCAAGGTGATCGCCCACCGGTGCCAGCTATCCGACCAGTTAGCCTGGATCGACCTGGAGCTGCGGGGCTACCGTGAGTCAGATCCTCTTCCTCTATACCGTTTTATCCGTGCCCCGGTGTACCTGCGGGATGTCCAGACAGGCGAATTGACTGATCTGTTTACGTTCCAAACTGACGGTGAGATTCCCGCTCAGGCTCACCTCTGTTTTGATTCGATCAGCAAGTTGGAGGCGCTGGGGTCACAAGGCACCCTCTATGTGCAACTCCCCTCTGGGCATCGCGTTTACGATGGCTTGTCAGCGAAAGCCCGCGATCAGTACCAGGTCGTGCATCAACTGGACGCATCACAACTGCAGGCCGTCGTAGCTCAAGTCCGTGACAAGGTGTTGGACTGGGCACTCGAGCTGGCCAAGGCCGGGATCGAGGGGGACGGGATGCCCTCCCCACCCCAGCCGTTGGCGCCGGTGACCGTTCACATCGAGGGCGGGTTCCACGGTGGCCAAGTCATGGTGAGCTCGCCGGGAGGCCAGCAACAGCAAACCGTCACCGGCGAGCAGAAGGCCGCGGGCCCGTCCGGGTTGGCGCAGGGGAGCGCGGATGCACCACGGCAGCCGGCAGACCGCGACACGCGGCAGAGCGAGCAGAACACCCTCAAGCCCCAGGCCGCCACCGCCAAGCGGAAATGGCCGCTGATCGTCGTGCTGGCCGGTAGTAGCGTGCTGGCCGTGCTGCAAGGCGCCGGCGGCGGGGTGCTGAGCGAGCTGGTGCTGAAGTGGCTGGCCAGCTTGAGCGGCGGCTGATCGCTATCGTCGGGGTATGAGCGGGGCTGCGGCCCCGCTTTGCATACTGGGGCCAACGGACAAAGCCAAGCTCAAATCCAGCCAGAGCGGACCGGCTGTATCCGACCCGCTTGCAGCGTTGCAACTGACCGGGCCAGATCGGGTACACTGGACCTCCCTTGTCGCCCAGGAGCACCTCGATGTCCACCTCGCTATCTGACCTGATTGCCCTGGCCGGTGATCCGGCAGTTAAGACCACCGATCTGCTCCGCAAGGCCAAGGTGGTCGCCCGTATGCTAAAACAGGCTGAGTGGGCTACCTGGATCGACCATGAGCTGCGGGGCTATCCGGATGATGCCAAGCTGCCCTCCTATCGTGTCATACGCTGTGAATTGAAAGCTCGGAATCCCTTTCGAGGGCTGATCCCCATCATCATCGACCACCCTGAATTCGCAGAAGCTGTCTCGACATGCAGCATTGGTCAGCCCATCAGCGGGTTGGAAGACGTGGCTATTCCCGGGAAAAATGTGAGCATGGTTCTCCCGCCGGAGATGATGGCCATGCTGATGCAAGACCTGAATATCTCAATGGAGCCGGTACGGGTGGTTGGCGGCAATCAGATCCGCGCACTTGTTGATGCGGTCCGGGACCAACTGTTGACCTGGGTGCTCGACTTGGTTGAGGCCGGGATCGAGGGGGACGAAATGCCCTCCTCGCCCCAGCCGCTGGCGCCGGTTACCATTCGCATCGAGGGCGGGTTCAACGGTGGTCAACTGATGGTGAGCTCGCCCGGGGGCCAGCAACAGCAAACCATCACCGGCGGGCAGAAGGCTACGGACCAGCCTGGGGTGGCGCAGGAGAAGCCACTGCAGCTGGCAAACGGCAATGTGCTTCAGAGCGAGCTGGATACTATCAAGGCCCAGACCGCTGCCCCCAAGTGGAAATGGCCGGTGATCGCTGCGGTGGCCAGCACTGTTGCGGCGATTCTGGAAGGAGCCGGCGGCGGGGTTCTGAGCGAACTGGTGCTGAAGTGGCTGGCAACCCTTAACGGCCACTGAGCTAGTCCGGCAGAGGCAGCAGGCCACGTTTTCTTCGTGCGGCGGGTGGCGTTGCGAGATACAAGCCAGATCAACTGGTGCAGCCCATATTGTGGACGCGGGGAATACTTCGTAGATAAACAGGGCTGGTCAAGTATTGGGGGCGAGTGATACCAGCGTGAGAATTATATATTATCTACATGATTTATCATGAATTTATGAAAAATGTTGGGGGGCAGGGTGTATAATGTCAACACGGGCACAAGAGCGAGTCTTATGGCTAGCCAGGAGGCCAATAACCCTCAGGTGAACGGATTCACCTGATTTGATATGGAGATCGATATGCTATCAAGCATGATTATCGCTAGCGGTTTGATGCTGATCTGCGTGTATCAAGTGAAGATTTCTCTTCACTTTCACCTACACGTAGGCCAGTGAAACTGGTTCAAAAAGTGACTTTTTGGAGGGAGGCTTCGGCCTCCCTTTTTTTTTGACCCGGAGCGGATCCTCTCCGCTTGTAGCACTACAACCCGCACGACCGAAACCGGGTACAATAGGCCCCCACTATTGCCCAGGAGCACCCCATGCCTGCCCATGTTCCCGAACTCATCACCCTGGCCAGCGATCCGAACGTTGAAATCACTAAGTTGCTGCGCATGGCAAAGGTGGTGGCACGTCTGCTCCAACAGCCCGAGGCAATCATCTGGCTTGACCATGAGCTACAGGGCTATCCTGACGGCTGCGGTGTGCCCCGTTATCGCCAGCGGCGCGGGAATCTGGCGTACTGGCAGGCAGGGTCCCACCACGTGCTGTCAGTTGCCAACACCGAGCGGGCGGTACAGTGGCAAACTTGCCCGCTCTCGCTGCCCGCAAGCGAGCTGGCTGAGCTGGCCGCAACCGGCAAAGCACTGAGGGTCCGATTCCCCCCTGAGCTCATGAGCTTGCTGATGGCCGAAATCGGTACCGAACGGGAGGTGGAGATTTGTATGCCGACGGTCCAGGTGCGGGCCCTCATCGCGGCGGTGCAGGAGCGGGTGCTAGACTGGGCACTCGCTTTGGCCGCTTCCGGTGTTCAGGGGGACAGCATGAGCGTCACTCCGCAAGAACGGCAGGTGGCGCCGGTGAGCATACACATCGGAGGGAATGCGACTGGTGTTCAAATTCAGCTGAACTCGCCCGGGGGCCATCAACAGCAGACAGTGTCCGGCGAGCAAAAGACCGATGCTCTGTCTTCTTGCTGGCCTGGCTCCAGCAGGTGAACGCCGAGGGAACGCTATCGGCATCGGCACACGCCGATTTGCAGGCCAAGCATGCAGCCCTGCAGGCGCAGGCCGACGCCCCCACGCCGAGCTGGCCGTTGATTGGAACCTTGGCCAACAGTGTGCGGGCGATCCTGGAAGGCGCCGGAGGAGTGCTTTCGGCACAAGCGCTGGGGTGGCTGGCTATCTTGACCGGTAGCTGATTGATAGCCGGATTCATGGGCGGGGCGACAGTCCGCTTTGCATTTTGGGAAAACAGCCGAAGAAGGAGGGAAATAACTCATCTTTAGTGGAATGGTTTTTCCCCTCATCACTCAAAATCATGGTTATGTCATTGCGATCGGCAATTCATGTAGGGCAGTGGTATAACGAGGGCTCAACTGCTCTCGCTTCATCATCCATTCTCTGTTCTCTTGGCCTCGGGCCGCGAAGAAGACTTTACCAAGCCTCCCCTGATTGATCTTGTCGATGACCTGCATCAGCGCCTCACTGCGCGGAGATTGCAGCTCAGCTGCGAACAGGTCGCCCTGTTGCATGTTGGCGGGGGTGAAGTCGGCCAGCATCACGCCTCCCTTCTGATAACGCTGCTCGTCACGCCAGATGCGGGGGAGTAGCTCGGGGATAAGAGCCAGCAGCGCCCGGGTGTCATGGGTGGGCATGACCAGCCTGCTGCTCACCTGGTTGCCGTAATAGGGCTCCCGGTCGCTGAATGGGCTGGTGCGAATGAACAGGGTGACATGGCGGCAGCACATCCCCTCCCCTCGCAATTTCTCGGCGGCCCGCTCCATGTAACCCGCCAGAGCCTGATGCATGGGGCCGATCTGGGTGATGCGCTCCCCAAACGAACGCGAGCAGATAATCTGCTGTTTGGCCTGGGCCACTTGCACCAGCTCAGCGCAGGGTATCCCCCGCAGTTCCTGCACCGTGCGCTCGACCACCACGCCATAGCGGCGGCGCAGGCTCTTGGGGTCGGCGGCGACCAGTTCCGCCACGGTCTTGATGCCCTGGGTCTCCAGCTTGGCGGTGAGCCGCCGACCAATACCCCATACCTCGTCTACCGGGGTGATCGCCATCAGCCTGACGCGGCGTCCTTCATCCCGCAGATCGACCACACCGCCCGTGGCGGGCCACTTCTTGGCGGCGTAGTTGGCGAGCTTGGCGAGCGTCTTGGTGGGGCCGATGCCGACCCCCACGGTCAGCCCGGTCCACTGCTGCACCCGCTCGCGGACTTGGTGGCCATAGGCCACCAAGTCGCCCGCCCAGCGTTCGCTCAGCTCGATAAAGGCCTCGTCAACGCTGTAGACCTCCACCGCCGGGGCCATCCCCTCCAAAATGGTCATCACCCGGTTCGACATGTCGCCATAAAGGGCATAATTGCTGGAAAACCAGACCCCGCCCATAGCCTCGAAGAATTGACGGATCTGAAAGTACGGCACTCCCATCTTGATGCCGAGCGCTTTGGCCTCTGCCGAACGGGCTACCACGCAGCCATCGTTGTTCGAGAGCACGACTATTGGCCGCCCCTTAAGGTCGGGCCGAAACAGCCGCTCGCAGCTAGCGTAGAAGTTGTTCACGTCCACCAGGGCGACGGTGCAGCACTTGTTCATGGGGCATCCACCTGATGCACGATAAAGGACACCACCCCGAAGATTTCCAGCTCCTGCCCCTCACTGAAATGGATAGGCAGATAGGCCGGGTTGCCAGGGAGCAAGGCCACAGTGGGATCAAGCTGCAGCTTCTTCACGGTGAACTCACCATCGACCGCGGCGACCACCACGCTACCGTGGCGCGCCTTGCGACTGCGGTCCACGACCAGCAGGTCGCCATCGCGGATCCCGTGGTCGACCATACTGTCACCGGCCGCCCGCACAAAGTAGGTGGCCGCCGGGTGCGCCACGCACAGCAGATTAAGGTCTATGGTTTGCTCGGTGTAATCCTGCGCCGGGGACGGAAAGCCGCAGGCTACAGGGGAGAGAAACAGGGGGATCTCCAGCAAGGGAGCATTAGGGGCGGGTTGAGCAAACATGCTGGTCATCTCTGGTTGCTGTATAAAAACACAGTATATCAACCAACCCAGTGAGGATCACCGTTTAGCATTTAGCTCCGCATTTTTTGTCGTTTTGCGTTGGTTCTAGCAGCACCTGCGGAACGGGTAAACTGCCGCGTTTGCCGGCTGGGTGACCGGTCAACGTGAGCCAACCGCTGGCCATGAGGGCGGCCGGGATCCTGCCGCTTGCAATCCTGCAATCCAAACCACCGAACCCGGGTACAATGAGGGCCCAATATCGCCCAGGAGCGCATTGATGCCCGCCCTTATCCCTCAACTCATCACCATGGCCAGTAATCCCGAAGTCAAGACAACCGATCTACTGCGAAACGCACTGGTGGCCGCACGTAAGCTCAAGCAGCCTGACTGGGTTAGCTGGATCAAAAACGAACTTGATGGCTACCCAGAGTCGGCTGTTATCCCTCAGTACCGGATTTTGACGGGGCAACTGTACGCCATTAACCCGGGGAAAGGTCTTGTGCTGCTACCGGTCCTGAATGCAGAGCTTCACGAGGTGATGACAACATGTCCCTTCTATTATCCCATTGATGGAGTGGGGGAGCCCGCAGAATTCGGAAAAAATCGTACGCTAAGGTTTTCCGGGCATCCGTAAGGGCCGAAACTTCCCGTCTTCCAGTCTGCGGCTCTGCCGCCAGACGTAATCGCCGGTTAGGTTGATGTGCTCCCAGCCCAGCGGCGACAGGAATTGCAGCAGCTCGCCGTCCACCGGCTTGCCGGCCTCGACCAACCCCTGGGTGGCGCGTTCCAGGTACACCGTGTTCCACAGCACGATAGCCGCCGTCACCAGGTTGAGGCCGCTGGCCCGGTAGCGCTGCTGCTCGAAGCTCCGATCCCTGATTTCCCCAAGGCGGTTGAAGAACACCGCCCTGGCCAGCGAGTTGCGCGCCTCACCTTTGTTCAGGCCGGCATGCACGCGGCGGCGCAGTTCAACACTTTGCAGCCAGTCCAGGATGAACAGCGTGCGCTCGATCCGGCCCAGCTCGCGCAGGGCCACGGCCAGTCCGTTCTGGCGCGGGTAGCTGCCGAGCTTGCGCAGCATCAGCGAGGCGGTGACGGTGCCCTGCTTGATCGAGCTGGCCAGGCGCAGGATGTCGTCCCAGTGGGCACGCACGTGCTTGATGTTCAGGGTGCCGCCGATCAGCGGGCGCAACGTCGGGTAGGCTTGCACGCCCTGCGGCACGTACAGCTTGGTTTCGCCGAGGTCGCGGATGCGCGGCGCGAAGCGGAAGCCTAGCAGGTGCATCAGGGCAAAGACGTGATCGGTGAAGCCGGCCGTGTCGGTGTAGTGCTCCTCGATCCGCAGGTCGGACTCGTGGTACAGCAGGCCGTCGAGCACATAGGTGGAATCGCGGACGCCGACATTCACCACGCGGGTGCTGAACGGCGCGTACTGGTCGGAGATATGGGTATAGAACAGCCGTCCCGGCTCGCTACCGTACTTCGGGTTGACGTGCCCGGTGCTCTCGCCCCGGCCACCCGCGCGGAAGCGCTGGCCATCGGAGGATGAGGTCGTGCCGTCGCCCCAGTGGGCGGCAAAGGCGTGGCGATACTGGTGGTTGACCAGCTCGGCCAAGGCCGCCGAATAGGTTTCGTCGCGGATGTGCCAGGCTTGCAGCCAGGACAGCTTGGCGTAGGTCAGGCCGGGGCTCGACTCGGCCATCTTGGTCAGCCCGAGGTTGATCGCATCACCGAGGATTGCGGACAGCAGCAACGTCCTGTCTTTGGCCTCGGCCCCGTCCTTCAAGTGGGTGAAGTGGCGGCTGAAGCCCGTCCAGTCGTCCACGTCCATCAGCAGTTCGGTGATCTTGATGCGCGGCAGTAACTGGCTGGTTTGGTCGATCAGCGCCTGCGCCCGATCCGGCACCGCCGCATCCAGCGGGGTGATTTTCAGCCCTGACTCGGTGAGGATGGCATCGGGCAGCTCGTTGTCCTTGGCCAGGCGGGTGACGGTGGCCAACTGCTCGTCCAGCAGCTGCAAACGCTCTTCCAGGTACTGGTCGCTGTTCGGGTTGATCGCCAGGGGCAGGGCCTGCTCGCGCTTGAGTGCGGCGAACTTCTCGGCCGGCAGCAGGTAGTCGTCGAAGTCGCGGAACTGCCGCGAGCCCTTGACCCAGATGTCGCCGGAGCGCAGGGCGTTCTTCAGCTCGGACAGGGCGCAGATTTCGTAGAATTTCCGGTCGAGGCCTTCCGGGGTGATCACCAGCGGCTTCCAGCGCGGCTTGATGAAGGCCGTGGGTGCATCGGCCGGCACCTTGCGCAGGTTGTCGGCGTTCATCTCACGCAGGGTCTGCACGGCTGCCAGCACGCCTTGCGCGGCCGGCGCGGCGCGCAGTTCCAGCACCTCCAGCAAGGCCGGCGTGTAACGGCGCAGGGTGGCGAAGTTCTCGCCGACCAGGTGCAGGTGGTCGAAGCCTTCCGGCCGGGCCAGCAGCTCGGCCTCGCTGACGCTCTCGGTGAACTCGTCCCAGGGAATCACCGCCTCGATGGCGGCATAGGGGTCGCTGCCGCTTTCCTTCGCTTCCAGCAGCGCCTGGCCGATCCTGGAGTACAGGCGCACCTTGTCGTTGATCGCCTTGCCCTGCTTCTGGAACTGCTGCTGATGCTTGTGCTTCGCGCCGCTGAACAGCTTGACCAGGATGCGGTCATGCAGATCGACCAGCTCATCGATCACGGTCGCGGTGCTCTCCAGCACCACGGCGGCCAGGGTCGCGTAGCGGCGCTGCGGCTCGAACTTACCGAGGTCTTTGGGCGTCATCTGCCCACCCTCGCGGGCCAGCTTGAGCAGGCGGTTCTGGTGGATGTGCCGGCCCAGGCCTTCGGGCAAGTCCACCAACTGAAATGTCTTCAGCCGCTCGATGTGTTCCAGCATGTGCCGAGAGTTGGGTTTCAGCGGTGCCTGGCGCAGCCAGGTCAACCAGGTGATGCTGCTGCCGGCCTTGAGCTTCAACAGCTCGTCCAGCTTGGCCCGATGCGAGTCCGTGAGTGGTTCGACCAGGGCGCGGTAGACCCGCCGATTGGCTCGCGCAATGGCTTCCGAGCAGGCCCGGTCAATCACGCTCAGCGCCGGCAGGATGCGTCGTTTCTGCCGTAGGCTCTCCAGGGCCTGACCGGCCAGCAGCAAGCCTTTGTCGGTCTGCTGGGCCAGCTCGGTTAGCTCGCGCACCAGGGCGCGGAAGTCGGACAGGCCGAACGGGGCCAGTTGCAGGTAGGTGCGCAGTTCCTGGGCATGCTCGCGACGGGTCACGTCGCGCTCGCCGTACTTTGCCCAGCTCGCCGGCTCGGCCTGGACTTGCTTCGCCACCCACAGGATGACCGGCTCGGGCAGCTCGCTGTCGGTTCCCAGCGCGTAACCGGGGTAGCGCAGCAGGCAGAGCTGCACGGCGAAGCCGAGGCGGTTGGCGTCGCCGCGTCGCTGGCGGATCAGCGACAGGTCGGAGTCGTTGAAGGTGTAGTAGCGGATCAGGTCATCCTGGCTTTCCGGCAGCGCAAGCAGGGTGTCCCGCTCCGTGGCCGAGAGGATCAAGCGACGCGGCATGTGTCAGTCGTCCGTGCGGAGGTACTGGTAGAGGGTTTCCCGGCTGATGTTGAACTCGCGGGCAAGCTGCGCCTTGGGCTCGCCGGCCGTCGCTCGCTGCCGCAGGGTAGCAGCCTGCTCATCGGACAGGGCTTTTGTCGTTTTCAGAAGACGGCTGCACTGAACGTCAGAAGCCGACTGCACTATAGCAGCGGAGGGGTTGGATCCATCAGGCAACGACGGGCTGCTGCCGGCCATCAGCGGACGCAGGGAGGACTTTCCGCAACCGGCCGTTCGATGCGGCACCGATGGCCTTCGCGCAGGGGTAGTGAATCCGCCAGGATTGACTTGCGCTGCCCTACCTCTCACTAGTGAGGGGCGGCAGCGCATCAAGCGGTGAGCGCACTCCGGCACCGCCAACTTTCAGCACATGCGTGTAAATCATCGTCGTAGAGACGTCGGAATGGCCGAGCAGATCCTGCACGGTTCGAATGTCGTAACCGCTGCGGAGCAAGGCCGTCGCGAACGAGTGGCGGAGGGTGTGCGGTGTGGCGGGCTTCGTGATGCCTGCTTGTTCTACGGCACGTTTGAAGGCGCGCTGAAAGGTCTGGTCATACATGTGATGGCGACGCACGACACCGCTCCGTGGATCGGTCGAATGCGTGTGCTGCGCAAAAACCCAGAACCACGGCCAGGAATGCCCGGCGCGCGGATACTTCCGCTCAAGGGCGTCGGGAAGCGCAACGCCGCTGCGGCCCTCGGCCTGGTCCTTCAGCCACCATGCCCGTGCACGCGACAGCTGCTCGCGCAGGCTGGGTGCCAAGCTCTCGGGTAACATCAAGGCCCGATCCTTGGAGCCCTTGCCCTCCCGCACGATGATCGTGCCGTGATCGAAATCCAGATCCTTGACCCGCAGTTGCAAACCCTCACTGATCCGCATGCCCGTTCCATACAGAAGCTGGGCGAACAAACGATGCTCGCCTTCCAGAAAACCGAGGATGCGAACCACTTCATCCGGGGTCAGCACCACCGGCAAGCGCCGCGACGGCCGAGGTCTTCCGATCTCCTGAAGCCAGGGCAGATCCGTGCACAGCACCTTGCCGTAGAAGAACAGCAAGGCCGCCAATGCCTGACGATGCGTGGAGACCGAAACCTTGCGCTCGTTCGCCAGCCAGGACAGAAATGCCTCGACTTCGCTGCTGCCCAAGGTTGCCGGGTGACGCACACCGTGGAAACGGATGAAGGCACGAACCCAGTTGACATAAGCCTGTTCGGTTCGTAAACTGTAATGCAAGTAGCGTATGCGCTCACGCAACTGGTCCAGAACCTTGACCGAACGCAGCGGTGGTAACGGCGCAGTGGCGGTTTTCATGGCTTGTTATGACTGTTTTTTTGTACAGTCTATGCCTCGGGCATCCAAGCAGCAAGCGCGTTACGCCGTGGGTCGATGTTTGATGTTATGGAGCAGCAACGATGTTACGCAGCAGCAACGATGTTACGCAGCAGGGCAGTCGCCCTAAAACAAAGTTAGGCCGCATGGACACAACGCAGGTCACATTGATACACAAAATTCTAGCTGCGGCAGATGAGCGAAATCTGCCGCTCTGGATCGGTGGGGGCTGGGCGATCGATGCACGGCTAGGGCGTGTAACACGCAAGCACGATGATATTGATCTGACGTTTCCCGGCGAGAGGCGCGGCGAGCTCGAGGCAATAGTTGAAATGCTCGGCGGGCGCGTCATGGAGGAGTTGGACTATGGATTCTTAGCGGAGATCGGGGATGAGTTACTTGACTGCGAACCTGCTTGGTGGGCAGACGAAGCGTATGAAATCGCGGAGGCTCCGCAGGGCTCGTGCCCAGAGGCGGCTGAGGGCGTCATCGCCGGGCGGCCAGTCCGTTGTAACAGCTGGGAGGCGATCATCTGGGATTACTTTTACTATGCCGATGAAGTACCACCAGTGGACTGGCCTACAAAGCACATAGAGTCCTACAGGCTCGCATGCACCTCACTCGGGGCGGAAAAGGTTGAGGTCTTGCGTGCCGCTTTCAGGTCGCGATATGCGGCCTAACAATTCGTCCAAGCCGACGCCGCTTCGCGGCGCGGCTTAACTCAGGTGTTGGGCGCACAATAAGGCTCCTTGCAGAGTTGCTTGAAAGTTGTTACGATTCAAATTCAATCATGAGATAGTCAGCAGATGAGCACTTCCAAGAACGCAGACAAGTAAGCCGCAGCAACCTTCATTTTTCGGTTGTTGCGGCGTTCTCATGAATCCTTTTGCTCTACGGGAGCGCCGCCAAATCCTTTGTTCAAGGAGATGGTTTCGTGCGCTCAAAAAACTTTAGTTGGCGGTACTCCCTTGCCGCCACGGTGTTGTTGTTATCACCGTTCGATTTATTGGCATCACTCGGCATGGACATGTACTTGCCAGCAGTGCCGTTTATGCCAAACGCGCTTGGTACGACAGCGAGCACAATTCAGCTTACGCTGACAACGTACTTGGTCATGATTGGTGCCGGTCAGCTCTTGTTTGGACCGCTATCGGACCGACTGGGGCGCCGCCCCGTTCTACTGGGAGGTGGCCTCGCCTACGTTGTGGCGTCAATGGGCCTCGCTCTTACGTCATCGGCTGAAGTCTTTCTGGGGCTTCGGATTCTTCAGGCTTGTGGTGCCTCGGCGTGCCTTGTTTCCACATTTGCAACAGTACGTGACATTTACGCAGGTCGCGAGGAAAGTAATGTCATTTACGGCATACTCGGATCCATGCTGGCCATAGTCCCGGCGGTAGGCCCATTGCTCGGAGCGCTCGTCGACATGTGGCTTGGGTGGCGGGCTATCTTTGCGTTTCTAGGTTTGGGCATGATCGCTGCATCTGCAGCAGCGTGGCGATTCTGGCCTGAAACCCGGGTGCAACGAGTTGCGGGCTTGCAATGGTCGCAGCTGCTACTCCCCGTTAAGTGCCTGAACTTCTGGTTGTACACGTTGTGTTACGCCGCTGGAATGGGTAGCTTCTTCGTCTTTTTCTCCATTGCGCCCGGACTAATGATGGGCAGGCAAGGTGTGTCTCAGCTTGGCTTCAGCCTGCTGTTCGCCACAGTGGCAATTGCCATGGTGTTTACGGCTCGTTTTATGGGGCGTGTGATACCCAAGTGGGGCAGCCCAAGTGTCTTGCGAATGGGAATGGGATGCCTGATAGCTGGAGCAGTATTGCTTGCCATCACCGAAATATGGGCTTTGCAGTCCGTGTTAGGCTTTATTGCTCCAATGTGGCTAGTGGGTATTGGTGTCGCCACAGCGGTATCTGTGGCGCCCAATGGCGCTCTTCGAGGATTCGACCATGTTGCTGGAACGGTCACGGCAGTCTACTTCTGCTTGGGCGGTGTACTGCTAGGAAGCATCGGAACGTTGATCATTTCGCTGTTGCCGCGCAACACGGCTTGGCCGGTTGTCGTGTACTGTTTGACCCTTGCAACAGTCGTGCTCGGTCTGTCTTGTGTTTCCCGAGTGAAGGGCTCTCGCGGCCAGGGGGAGCATGATGTGGTCGCGCTACAAAGTGCGGAAAGTACATCAAATCCCAATCGTTGAGAGAATGTGGCAAGCTATCGCCCAACAAATCGCTGCAGCCGACCCAAAACCGCTACGCGGTTTCGGTCGGCTGAGCTCAGGCGTTAGGCAACGGTGTTGTTGCAGATTTTTGGTGTGGAATTATATGAAGAACTATTTTGAGAGCCCGTTTAAGGGAAAACCTCTCGTCGAACAGGTAAAGAACCCAAATATCAAGGTGGGCCGTTATAGCTATTATTCAGGCTATTACCACGGGCATTCATTTGATGATTGCGCTCGCTACCTCCTGCCTGATCGTGATGACGTTGATAAATTGATAATTGGAAGCTTTTGCTCCATAGGGACGGGTGCATCTTTTATCATGGCTGGAAATCAAGGTCACCGATATGATTGGGTTACATCATTCCCTTTTTTCTATATGAATGAGGAACCGGCATTTTCGGAATCAGTTGATGCTTTCCAGGCGGCAGGTAATACCGTCATAGGAAGCGACGTGTGGATTGGCTCTGAAGCAATGATTATGCCTGGAGTAAAGGTTGGCCATGGAGCGGTAATTGGCAGCCGGGCTTTGGTTACCAAAGATATAGAGCCATACACAATTGTTGGTGGCAACCCTGCAAAAGAGATAAAGAAGCGCTTTTCAGAACAGGAAATTTCAATGTTGCTAGATATGAAGTGGTGGGATTGGCCGTTGGAGCAAATTAAAGAAGCAATGCCTCTTTTGTGCTCGTCTGATATTGCAGGCTTGTACCATTTTTGGCAGCGTTCAAGTGCCTAACAAACGGCTGTTGTCGCCCCTTCGGGGCTGGGACGGCCTTTCCGCCGCTTTGCGGCTACAAGTCCGCCCCAAAGCCGGGCGTTAGATGCACTAAGCACATAATTGCTCACAGCCAAACTATCAGGTCAAGTCTGCTTTTATTATTTTTAAGCGTGCATAATAAGCCCTACACAAATTGGGAGATATATCATGAAAGGCTGGCTTTTTCTTGTTATCGCAATAGTTGGCGAAGTAATCGCAACATCCGCATTAAAATCTAGCGAGGGCTTTACTAAGCTTGCCCCTTCCGCCGTTGTCATAATCGGTTATGGCATCGCATTTTATTTTCTTTCTCTGGTTCTGAAATCCATCCCTGTCGGTGTTGCTTATGCAGTCTGGTCGGGACTCGGCGTCGTCATAATTACAGCCATTGCCTGGTTGCTTCATGGGCAAAAGCTTGATGCGTGGGGCTTTGTAGGTATGGGGCTCATAATTGCTGCCTTTTTGCTCGCCCGATCCCCATCGTGGAAGTCGCTGCGGAGGCCGACGCCATGGTGACGGTGTTCGGCATTCTGAATCTCACCGAGGACTCCTTCTTCGATGAGAGCCGGCGGCTAGACCCCGCCGGCGCTGTCACCGCGGCGATCGAAATGCTGCGAGTCGGATCAGACGTCGTGGATGTCGGACCGGCCGCCAGCCATCCGGACGCGAGGCCTGTATCGCCGGCCGATGAGATCAGACGTATTGCGCCGCTCTTAGACGCCCTGTCCGATCAGATGCACCGTGTTTCAATCGACAGCTTCCAACCGGAAACCCAGCGCTATGCGCTCAAGCGCGGCGTGGGCTACCTGAACGATATCCAAGGATTTCCTGACCCTGCGCTCTATCCCGATATTGCTGAGGCGGACTGCAGGCTGGTGGTTATGCACTCAGCGCAGCGGGATGGCATCGCCACCCGCACCGGTCACCTTCGACCCGAAGACGCGCTCGACGAGATTGTGCGGTTCTTCGAGGCGCGGGTTTCCGCCTTGCGACGGAGCGGGGTCGCTGCCGACCGGCTCATCCTCGATCCGGGGATGGGATTTTTCTTGAGCCCCGCACCGGAAACATCGCTGCACGTGCTGTCGAACCTTCAAAAGCTGAAGTCGGCGTTGGGGCTTCCGCTATTGGTCTCGGTGTCGCGGAAATCCTTCTTGGGCGCCACCGTTGGCCTTCCTGTAAAGGATCTGGGTCCAGCGAGCCTTGCGGCGGAACTTCACGCGATCGGCAATGGCGCTGACTACGTCCGCACCCACGCGCCTGGAGATCTGCGAAGCGCAATCACCTTCTCGGAAACCCTCGCGAAATTTCGCAGTCGCGACGCCAGAGACCGAGGGTTAGATCATGCCTAGCATTCACCTTCCGGCCGCCCGCTAGCGGACCCTGGTCAGGTTCCGCGAAGGTGGGCGCAGACATGCTGGGCTCGTCAGGATCAAACTGCACTATGAGGCGGCGGTTCATACCGCGCCAGGGGAGCGAATGGACAGCGAGGAGCCTCCGAACGTTCGGGTCGCCTGCTCGGGTGATATCGACGAGGTTGTGCGGCTGATGCACGACGCTGCGGCGTGGATGTCCGCCAAGGGAACGCCCGCCTGGGACGTCGCGCGGATCGACCGGACATTCGCGGAGACCTTCGTCCTGAGATCCGAGCTCCTAGTCGCGAGTTGCAGCGACGGCATCGTCGGCTGTTGCACCTTGTCGGCCGAGGATCCCGAGTTCTGGCCCGACGCCCTCAAGGGGGAGGCCGCATATCTGCACAAGCTCGCGGTGCGACGGACACATGCGGGCCGGGGTGTCAGCTCCGCGCTGATCGAGGCTTGCCGCCATGCCGCGCGAACGCAGGGGTGCGCCAAGCTGCGGCTCGACTGCCACCCGAACCTGCGTGGCCTATACGAGCGGCTCGGATTCACCCACGTCGACACTTTCAATCCCGGCTGGGATCCAACCTTCATCGCAGAACGCCTAGAACTCGAAATCTAACGTCCGTTCGGGCATCGAGGTCCATGTCGGGGTGGGACGGGCCCGTGGCTTCAAGATCACTTGCAGTCCGACCGCGATGTCTTGGTTGCGCGAGAGGTTGTCGATATCTGTTGATTTGCACCCAAATTTGACCCGGGATTTGCATTGAATTTTGACCCACCCCTTGTTGTCAGAATTATGTCTCGATTTTCAGTTTGCGGGTCTGTTTTTCCTCCTGCTTATTCTGAGTTGAACTGGGGGTTTGGGGAGCAATGGAACCAAAAACCAACGTAAGCTCTGAATCCCACCGTAAAGGGGCTTTCCGATCTCCAGCTCACCCGCCAGGCATTACTCTCTGATCAGTGCCTCGATGATCGGGCAGATCGTTCCGCCGTCTCCCGCATCACATTGCTGCACCAGTTCGCCTAACAGTTGCTGCATGACGACCAAGTCGGCCATCTTCTGCTCGATCAACGCGAGCTTGCGTGCAGCCCGTGCTCGCGTTTCGGCACAGGCGCACGACTCATCCAGCGTCAGCAGTCCACCGACTTCCGAGAGCGTGAAACCCAGCGCCTGAGCCCGCTTGATGAAACGCAGTCGCTTCACCATGTCCACCGGATAGCGCCGATGGCCACCCAAGGGTTTGGCTGGTTCATCCAGCAGCCCGCGTCGCTGGTAGTAGCGGATCGTCTCGACGTTCACCCCGGCGGCGTCTGCCAGCTTGCCAATGGTCAGCTCTGTGGCCATCACTTTCTCCTTGATTCCGTACTTTGGTACGGAGTTTAGAATAGCACCTAGGCAATCAGGCTCAGGAGATGGGAATGGGGATGCAACTCACCGGGAAAGGCTCGCTGGTCGCGAGTTCGCTGACCGCCATCGGTGCGTCGGTGTGCTGTGTCGGGCCACTGGTGCTGTTGGCACTCGGTGTCGGCGGTACGTGGGTGGGCGCTCTGACCATGATGGGGTCGCTTCAGAATTCGGAAATTAAAGCACGTTAAGAGATCCGATACCCAGCAACTGCGCGGCTTTGCGCAAGCTGCCAACCCCTAGAAACAGCATTTTCGTGGTTCTCGAAACTCGGCTGTTTCAGCCGTGCAATATGAGAGTGGTTTTCGAGAAAGCAACATGCCATACCAGCACTAGCGCGGATCTGATTCTCATTGAAGCCTCTCAAAAACGATCGTTTGCGAGAAGCTAGACCATGCCAGCGGCTTACCGTACGATTTTTTCCGTTTTCTGAGGTGACCCCATGATGGAGCCACTACGCCCCCTCTTCATCGGGTTGACTCTACTGTTCCTGGGATTGGCATTCCGCAAGCTCTACCTGGTGCCACAGGTTTGTACGCCAGGTACACCCTGCGCCGATCCGCGCACGCTCGTGCGACAGCGACTCGTGTTCTGGATCGTCAGCGTGCTGCTGCTCGGCCTATTGGCCGTGCCGTGGCTCGCCCCGCTGTTCTACTGAAGGAGATTAACCATGCGCAAACTGCTGATCGCCGTGCTTTTCGCCTTGCCCTTCGTGGCGCTGGCGGCTCCCCCGAAAACCGTCACGCTCGACGTGCAGAACATGACGTGCGGACTCTGTCCGATCACGGTCAAGAAGTCGCTGGAGAAGGTGTCCGGCGTGAGTGACGTCCAGGTCAATTTCGACCAGAAGACGGCGACCGTCACCTACGATCCCGATAAGGCCCAGCCCGAGGCACTGACTGAGGCGACCGCGAACGCGGGATACCCCTCCACAGTGCAGAAGTGAGGTCACGATGAGCGCCATTGTCCTTGAGTCCGTGCTGACTTGCCCGCGCTGCGGCTTCGCCAAGCCGGAAACCATGCCCACGGACGCCTGCCAGTTCTATTACGAGTGCAGCAACTGCAAGGCGCTGCTGCGCCCCAACCCAGGGGATTGCTGCGTTTTCTGTTCGTTCGGCTCGGTGAAGTGCCCGCCGATCCAGCAGCAGCTTGGGTGTTGCTCATAGCGTTTAGGGGGATCACAGGTCGTCGTCTGGATTACGCAGTGGCCGCAGCTCGCCGCGCGCAACTTCTTCCGGTACCGCAAAGGAATACCGCCCGAGCATGTTGATGTGCTCGTAGATCAGCGGCGATAGCCGGGCCAAATCCTCTTCCAGCACTGGATAGCCGTGCTGCTTGAGCCGTTCCACGGCCGCCGTCATGTAGAGGGTGTTCCACAGCACGATGATGTTCACCACCAGGCCCAGAGCACCGAGCTGGTCTTCCTGGCCTTCGCGGTAGCGCTGGCGGAGCTCGCCGCGTTTGCCGTGGAACACGGCGCGGGCCAGGCTGTGCCGGCCTTCGCCTCGGTTCAACTGGGTCAGGGTGGCGCGGCGCTTGGACTCGTCGTCGATATAGGTCAACGTGTGCAGAGTCTTTTCGATCCGCCCGAATTCGGCCAGCGCCTGGGCCAGCCGGGTGGGTCTATCTCCCGTTTGCAGCGTGCGCATGATGCCAGTCGCCGGCACCCGGCCGAGTTTGAGCGAGCCGGCCAGGCGCAGCAGGTCGTCCCAGTGCTCGGCGATCAGGTCGAGTTTGACCGACTGGCGGGCCAGCCCGTTGAGCTTGCCGTAGTCCGCGTCCGGGCGCGTGCGCCAGAAGCGGGTACCGCCGACATCGGCCAGCCGCGGACTGAAGTGGTAGCCAAGTAGGCGGAAGAGCCCGAACACCACATCGCTGTAGGCCCCGGTGTCGGTCATGATTTGCGTCGGCTGCAACTCGGTCTGCTGTTCCAGCACGACCGCCAGCAACACCAGGCTGTCGCGCAGCGTGCCGGGCACGGTGATGGCGTTGAGGCCGGAGAATTGGTCGGAAATCAGGTTGTACCAGGTGACACCCCGGCCGGTGCCGAAATACTTCGGATTGGGGCCGGCATGCACGGTGCGCACCGGTACGACGAAGCGCATGCCATCGGCGGAGGCGACCTCGCCGCCACCCCAGACTTGGGCCAGTTCCAGTTGGCTTTGCGCTCCGACCAGGATGGCGTTAGCCGCTGACAGGGTGTCGTCGCGGATATAATTCTGGCTGACCCAGGACAGCCGGTCACGGCGCAGCGCCGGGTTGTCGGTGCGGATCAAGGGCTCCAGGCCGGTGTTGCAGGCCCCGCCCAACAGCACCGCGCAGAGGCTGGTGACCAGGTTGTCGGCGCGTGCATTGCGTTCGGAGACATGGGTGAAGGCCTCGGAAAAGCCAGTGCGGGCGGCGATTTCCAAGAGGATTTCCGGCAGATCGACACGCGGCATCAGGTCAGACACGGCCGCCCGCAGTTGCAGCAACGAGCAGGGCTCGTCCAGCTTGTCCAGCGCCCCGAGCGACAGTTCGGTCTTGCCCTCGGTGTTCTCGCTCAGTTGAATCGCCGGGTTGTCGGGCAGGCGCGCGGCTACTGCCAGCCAGGTTGCATCCAGCTCGACGGACAAGGCGTCCAGGGTGGTTTTGGCGTCGATGGTCAGGCCCAGTGACCGGCAGATGATCGGTCGCGCCGCCAGCCATTCGGCACCGTCGAGCAGGCCAAGACGCGGGTCGGCATAGCGCCAACTGGGCGAGACGAAGACATCGTGGCGGCGCAGGGCCGTGCGCAGCGCATCGAGCGTGCAGAACACATAGGCACCCATGTCGAGGGAGCCATCTTCGCGGGTGATGTGCTTCTGCCAAGCCTTGGCCACGATCTCCTGCGGCGCGTCATCCTCTGGCTTCCGGCGCGGCAGGTTCAGTTGCAGCCACTCCAGACTAGCCGCCACGCCCTTGCCGGCCGGGCTGAAGCCGAAGCGGATGTGCTTGAGCAGGTCGGGCAGGAAGCGGCGCACGCTGCGGTAGCGCGCTTCCAATGCAAGAAAATAGACGTCATCTACCGGGCGGATCAGCGCGTTGACCTCTTCCAGGGCCTTTTCCAGGGTGGTCCTCGGCAGGTCGTTGAACAGCCGGGCGCGCACGTTGTCATCGCTGATCGAGCTGTCCAGCACGACCTTGCACGCGGCGGCGAGCGTCGCGGCCGACCGATCCAGGTCTTTCAGGCTGCGCATGCGGGCTTTCTTGTCGGCCTTCTCC
>NZ_CP026218.1:0-27298 GCF_002934425.1 Aeromonas sp. ASNIH4
CACAGCTTCGTATTTTTCTGCTGCTGCGTGCAGTGCTTCCGCTAGGCGTTCTGCCGTGATTTCTCCTTTGATCTTGATTCTCATGGCAACCTCCATCCGTAGGTGCCATCCGATGCGGGCTTGACGTAGCACACGCCTTTTTCGACGTACCACCCCGGCCTATCGCACTTCGCCAAGCTGGCGAGGCTTCCCGTTTGAGCGAAGCGGTAGGCCAAGCGCCCCTCTGGCGTGTTGGCCCATGCCGCCGCCGCTTTCTCGTCCTTGGCTTCGGTGTATCCCGCGCCGTATCCGGCGCCGTATCCGGCCTGATAGCCCGAATCCTTGCCGCTGCTGTGCATGTACCAGCCGAACAGGCCGACGCACAGGAAGGCCACGGCGATGCAGCCCGCCGCCCACTGCCACATCTGCTTTGCTGATGTGTTGTGCGCGACCTCTTGCGCTGCTGCTGCTACCGCTTGCGCCAAATCCGCCTTGGCTGCTTCCGCTGATGCTTTCACGGTTGCATCCGCCGTTACCTTGAAATTGACCAAGGTATCTTTGGCTGCTTGTGCTATCGCTTGCGGGAACTTCTCATACTGGCCTTGGTAGTGTTGCAAGGCCATGAGCACCAGCCACAGCGCATCATTGTTTTTCAGGCCGAGTGCATCCCGAACCCGGTAAAGACTTTGCCGCTCCGCGTCACTAGGTTGCCTGCCGAGCAGCTTTGCAAAGCTGTCGTCTAGGTCACTCATGGACTACGGCCTCCAATACCTTTTTGGCCTCGTTGCGCCACCGCGTAAGCTCCGCACGGTTGCCAATGGGCAATTCCTTGAGTGCTACCGCAATGCTCATGCGCTTGCTGTAAATGTCATCGCTCACACGGTCGGCCATGTCCGGGAATGTCACCGATTTCCCGCCGCGTTCCTCTACCGCCGTGCGCAGCTTGGAGCCGTTGTAAAGCTCGAACTTATTTTCTTCCCCGAAGTGTCCATTGCGTACCACATGAACATCCGCATTCGGAATTGCGTCCATGTATTCCTTGAGCAGTTCGAGGCTATCCCGTTGGCGGTTAATCACCCACAGCGTGACCAGCTTCCGCTTGAGTTCTTCAAGCGTGCTATTCAGTGTTTCACCGTAGGCGCTCACGCCCTTGTTATTCCGTGCTGCCGTGTTGATTACCACGACGCTATCCGGCTTGCTATCGCACAAGTTCACTAGCTGAATCCATCCGTCCGCCTCATCCAGATTGATAAGCTCCGTTTCCGTGCTTTCTTTATAGGCTTTCCATACGTCCGGGTTAGAGGTGTCAGACTCAATCAGCAAGACGCTTTCGCCGCGCTCTTGCAGGTAATCAACCGTTGCCATCGTGACAAGCGACTTGCCAACGCCGCCCTTGCTGCCACCGATCAGGTAAATGCTTTTCGCCATGTTGCTTACTCCTTAAATGTCGTCGCTGTCAGGTTTCGGGGTGAATGTCGCCTTTGATGTATCCGCAGGCTTCTTGACGGCGGGGCGGGGGCGGGGTGTGTCTCCCGGTGCGTGCACCGGAGCTTTTTTCGCTGGCTTTGCTCTCTGCAAGTAGCTCTTGAGTGTTGGAGTTGCGATGCTCAGACCTTCACCGCGCAGCGTCTCGGAAATCTGGTCAAGCGTGTATCCACGCTTTTGCAACAAGGCGATTTCCTTCGAGAGTATGCGCACGGCATCTTGCTTGCTGTGCTCTTGCTTCTTTTTCTCGACTGGCGGCATCTCTCGCAGCTTTGCAGCGATAGCCTCTAGCTGTTCTGTCGTATGCTTCATCGTGCTAACTCCTTTGCTTACTTGTTGCGGAGTTGACAGCATAGCGCCATTTGTGCTTGTTGCAAAGTGCGTCCCGTGCACCTAAACTGCTGATACGATAGTAGAGCGGATGAGCAATACAGGACGGCCATTGTATGACACATGCCGGAACGCTTCGCGCCCCGACCTGTATCATTCAATGGACGCCACTTGTTCGGCGCTGCGCTTCTCACAAGATGGCTCTTTCGTCCTGCCCCCTCGCGCCGGGGGTGGCGTTTGCAGCTTGCTATCAAGCAGTTTTCAAGGGGGGCGCAAGGGTGCCGTTCGTTTGCATTGGCGATGAGCCGCTTACAGCAAAGCTCGCGCTGCGGTTACAGCCAGATGAGCGCGATGCGCTGCGTGCCGAGGCGGATGCACGCGGTGTCAGTATGAGCGCCCTTGTCCGTGATCTGTACTTCGGCGCTCCCGTTGTCAGTGATGTGAATCGTGATCTGGTTGCAGAGTTGATCCGGCTTGGTGCTGTAGTTCGCTCCGCGTGGGATGCTTCCGCTGCAAGCCAGTCACCCTACTTCCCTCCTCTCGCGGAGGCCATTGTTGATCTGCAAAAGTTCGCTCGGGCACTGGCCGGAAAGATCAAGCCGAGCCGCGTCCGGCATGATCGCGCCGCTGATGTTGTCGAGTTCGTTGGAAAGTCAGATGGCGTGGCACTGGAAGCTATTGTGACGTTGCGTCTTCTGCCCGCAGAAAAAGACCAACTTGCGTTGGATGCGGAGATGGCGGGTATTACACCCGGCGCACTCGTGCGACGTCGGATATTCGGTCGCCCGGTGTCTGCGAACATAAATCGCGTGATGCAGCGGCGTATCCGGTCGCTGATGGCGATGTTGCAACATTTCCTCGCAGAGCATCGTAGTCGGGACTACCCAGAGATTTATACGACGCGGAGTGTACTGGCGGCGCTCTTCAAGAGGCTGGGACATGATCTCAAAGCACATTCGTAACCCAGATGCGAAGGCCGCGAAGCATCGTCGCATTATCAAGCTGGTCGAGTACATCCTCAATCCACAGACTGAGAGCGCGACGGAGAAATGCGTCTATCACGGCGCACGCGGGTTCATCACTGCTGAACGGTCGATGCAGCTTGGCGAAATGATCGCACTTTCGGAAGATGCCACGCGAAGCAAGAACACTGTGGAGCATTTTGTTCTGAGCTTGCGGGAGGGCGAGAAGCCGACACCTGAGCAGGTCGAGGAGATGATAACGATCTGGCTCAGGGAGCTTGGGTTGAGCGATTGTCAGATTATCTATGGTCTGCACGAGGACACTGATAACTACCACCTGCACATAGCAGTCAACCGGATGCACCCTGAGCGACTGGAGTGCATCAAGATCAACGGTGGCTTCTCGAGGGAAGCGGAGCATCGGGCGATTGCATTGATCGAGCACGCGCAAGGCTGGAAGTCCGAGAAAAATGCTCGATACACGGTGCTTCCAGACGGCACGCTGGCCTACCGAGCCGAGAACGGTGAGGCTGTGCCGGATGCGGGCTGGTCGGCTGATTTGGCACTCAGACGGCGGCAAACCGATGACCGTAAAGAGCTGCGCCGACGGCATGAGCGTGAGCGGCGAGAGTTGGAGGCTGTTGAAGCTACGAAGGCGCAGCGGCAGGCGGCGCTCGATGAGCTGAGAACACGCCAGCTTGCTGAGCAGTTGGCGCAGAAAACGCAGCAGAAGGCGGAGCGCGTGGCATTGCGTAGCGCCCTCCCCGCCTCTCGGGCACGTGAAAATGTCGCGATCAGCCAGCGAGCCATCGACATCGAAACTCGCACAGGCGTGCAGAGCGCCGAGCGTACCGCCAAAGAGGTTGCCGGGCCGATCTTGCGGTCGGCATCGAGTTGGGCGCAGTTGCACGCGGAGCTGGCCGCCGTGGGGTGCCGCTTCGAGCGCGAAGGGAGCGGTGCATTGATCTGGGTTGGAGACACGCCCGTGAAGGCCAGCCAAGTCTGCCGAAAGTCATCCTTGCCTAAGTTGGAGAAGCGTCTGGGTGCATATGAGCCTGCTCCCGAAGGGATGGTGATTTCAGAGCGGGAGTTGGAGCCACTCAAGCCGGATGCCCCTCGCATGAGCGACTACATGCGCGAGCGGCGACAGTACGAGCGGGAGCGGAAACAGGAAACGGCAGCACTGCGCGAGCGTCATCGGTTGGAGCAAGAGGCGGCGTGGTCACGCTACGAAGCGCGGCGCGATGCACTGCTGGCTGGCCATGCGGGCAGGAATCGGTATGCCTTGGGCGCTGTTGCACGCGCTGAGTGGCTGGCCGAGCGGGATGAGCTGATCCAGCGGCAGAGCGGCGAGCGTCACCGGCTGCGGAAACGGTTGCCAGCTTTTCCCGGCGTGGAGGACTGGTATCGGCGACTGGATGAGCCAGGACTGGCCGAACTTTGGCGACATCGAAATAGCGATCAGGCGCTGCTGGTCGGCGATGCGGACACCCCTGCCCTGCCCCCTCGGGACATCCGGGCGTTCGTGGCTGAGGTGCGTGGGCGTCAGGTTGTATTCCGGCGACCGGATGATACAGGCCCTGCATTTGTTGATTGTGGTCGGCGGATCGACGTGACTGCCTCGAATGATCGTGATGCGGCACGGGCGGCGCTGCAACTGGCGAAGGCGAAGTGGGGGCGGGTCACGGTCAGCGGGCCACCTGAGTATCAGCAGATGATGCTGGAGCTGGCTGCGGAGATGGGGGTGCAGATTGCAAACCCCGAGCTGCAAGAGCGGCTGAATGTGGAGATCGAACGCCGCAGGCCCGTCCCAGTGCCAACGGCAAAGCCAGACTGGTCACGGTATCGGTCAGTGGCTTCCGGTGGGGTGCCCTCCCCTGCTCGAACGACTGGCGAACGCGATCCGCGTTGGCCTCAATTTGAGCGGGCCATGCTCCAGATCGGGCAGTTCGAGCTGGGTGTGTCGGCTGTGGTGCTGATGGGACAGCTTGAGATTGCCAAGGGCACGGTGACTGAGCGTCTTGACGCTGCGGAGCGGTCTGGCAGGTCGGTTGATGACGTGGCCCGCGAGCTGGCCACCGCAGCAGCACGAGCCGAGGCCGAGGCATTCCAGCGACAGCTTGACGCGGCTGAACGAGAGCTGGCGCGTCCTGACATGCACCCCGACGAGCCAGAGGGGCCGGGTTGGTGAGGGGGGGATTCAGCGTGGACTCTGCTCCATATACGCCCATACCTTGAGATAGCTATATATCTTTCAAGATAGCTAGCTATCTAAATATGGTGGTGAGAGTGTGTTGGGATGATGTGCGCTTGGTGGTTAGAAGGTGGTGACAAGGTGGTCAGATGGTGCTGCCTGTGTGGTGACAGCGTGGCGGGATGGTGGCTCTATAGTGGTGGCTTGGTGTTGCCTTCCACCTTGTTACCACAATGCCGCCACATAGCTTCATAGCTAGCTAGATAGCTATCAGAGAGGATGGGTGCAAAAGCGGTGCGACTGCTCCCGAAATGACGGATGATAACGAGCTAGATATATAGCTAGCTATCAAGAATTTGGAGGAAGGATGCCTGCTCTTGTCCCGGAACTGGTGAATGCGGCAATTGATGCCTCGGTGTCGCCCGGCGATTTGTTACGCCGTGCGCTGGTTGTTGCGCGGCGTCTGGCCGTGCCTGAGCTGGTCGATTGGATCAGCAGCGAACTGAACGGCTACTACTCAGGGGAAGTGCCGGACTATCGTCGGGTACAGGGGCAGTTGATGGCCGAAAACCCGATTCATGGCCCGATCCCGTTTTTTGCGCCGCCAGACATGGCCGAGCTGCTGTCGGACTTCGAGGTGCGACAGTCGGTGCCGGAGCTGATGCAGCTTGCTCAGAGCACAACCGGCATTTACAGCCACTTTCCGGCCAACATCGAGCACACGCTGATGCAAATGATGCGCGAGGCGAACGGTGTGACGATGCGCCCGGCGCTCAGGTTTTCCACCGTGCAGGTGCAGGGTGTCATCGAGAAGGTGCGGAGTCGGGTGCTCGAATGGGCGCTTGATCTGGAGGCTAAAGGCGTGCTCGGGGAAGGCATGACGTTCACTCAGCAGGAGAAGCAGACGGTGCAGCAGCAGCATTACCACTTCGGAGACGTAAGCGGCTCCCAAATCCAGATCGGATCGAATAGCTCTAACCAGACCCAGACTCAAACAGGCGGTGACATGGCTGCGCTGTCAGCCTTGATTGAGCTGCTGCGCGATGCCATCCAGCAGGGACGCATCGAAGCCGAGGTGCGCGATGAATTGCAGGCAGAGCTGGCGACATTGCAGGCTCAGGCTGCATCACCGAAGCCCAAGTGGGCCATCATCAAAGCGACCGCAGGAAGCATCAAAGCCGTGTTGGAAAACGCGGCAGGTAGCGTGCTTGCGGCGCAGGCGCTACCGTACCTGACGGCGCTGCTGTGATAGCTATCTAGCTAGCTTTGCTGGGGATGGGCCAGAAACGACAGACCCGCCAGTAGGCGGGTCTGTCGAGGTATTGGGGTGGCCCTGCATAACATGGCCAGAACGAACCTAGTGTCATCACCAGTATGGTGGCTGGGAGAGGACTGAGCCTAGGGCTGCGAGCCAAGTATAGCAACACATGGGCGGGGTGGGGCGCGGTTGATAGCTATATAGCTATCTATCAGTGTTCAAAAAACGGAGGTTTTTCAGGCATCCGAGAGGCGGCCATAAAGCCCGTGTGGAATCGGTCTTTATGTGTAAAAATATCCGTCTGTTTATCTACGCTTGGTAAAGGTATGGGAAAGCGTCTTGGTTATGCCCGCGTTTCAACGGATGACCAGCGGCTCGACCTACAACGGGATGCTTTGACCCGTGCCGGATGTGCCGACATTTACGAAGAGAAGGTCAGCGGGAAGTCTGCTGATCGGCCTGCTCTGGATTACTGTCTTCGCGCCCTGAGTGCGGGAGACACGTTGGTGGTCTGGCGTCTGGATCGGTTAGGCCGTTCGCTCCCCGATCTGGTTCGCATCGTGGGGGAGTTGGAGCAGCGCGGTGTTGGCTTCGAGAGCGTCACGGAACGGATCGAAACTGGCAGTGCAACTGGGAAGCTGACTTTCCACTTGTTCTCGGCCTTGGCCGAGTTCGAGCGGAATCTAATTCGGGAGCGGACTCAAGCAGGCTTGGCTGCTGCTCGTGCTCGTGGTCGCAAGGGCGGGCGAAAGCCCGCGCTGGACGCCAAGCAAGTCCGTGAGATCAAGGCGCTTTTGCGTGATCCTGATATTCAGGTCGCCGACGTGGCGAAACGCTATGGCGTTTCACGCGCCACCATTTACAAGCACGTTGGTGCGGTGCGCCCAGAGCGCGGCGCATCGCCGATGATTTAGTGAGGTCGTCATTCATGGCATTTGCGCCAAGTGTTGCTCATAAGCCTGTTGCCGCTGCTGTATGCCCTGTCATGGCCGCGACCGAGGCGTTGGCAACGGAAGGGGGGCTCGAGGCTCGAGGGGCTATTTTCACGCGCTCTGAGGTGGTCGATTTCATCCTCGACCTGGCTGGCTATACCGAGGATCAACCGCTGCACGAAAAACGGCTTTTGGAACCGTCGTTCGGTGGCGGGGACTTCTTGCTGCCGATCATTCTGCGGCTGCTGAGTGCATGGCGAGCAGCAAGGCCCAATGGTACTGAGGTCGATGATTTGGGCGACGCCATCCGGGCGGTGGAATTGCACCACGACACCTTCCGCAGCACCTACGCTGCCGTTGTCGCGCTGCTCAAGCGTGAGGGGCTGTCGGCGAATGCTGCGACGGCCTTGGCTGACCGCTGGCTGTTGCAGGGTGACTTCCTGCTGGCTCCGCTGGAGGGCCAGTTCGATTTCGTGGTGGGCAATCCTCCCTACGTTCGACCTGAGCTGATTCCGGCCCCGTTGCTGGCCGAGTACCGCAGCCGCTATCAGACGATGTATGACCGGGCGGACATCTACATTCCCTTCATCGAGCGGTCGCTGACGGCATTGTCTGCTGGCGGCAATCTGGGCTTTATCTGCGCGGATCGCTGGATGAAGAACCGCTACGGTGGGCCACTGCGTAGCCTTGTTGCCGAACGGTTCCACCTGAAAGTCTATGTCGATATGGTGGATACACCGGCCTTCCATTCCGATGTAATCGCCTATCCGGCCATCACCATCATCAGCCGTGAGGGGGGCGGGGCGACGCGCATCGCACACCGCCCGTCCATAGACCGGGCCACGCTGACCACGCTGGCTGGCCTGCTGTCGGCACCGACACTTCCGAAGGATGCTGGCCCGGTGCGGGAACTCGCCCGTGTGACCAATGGTGCGGAGCCGTGGCTGCTGGAGTCTTCTGACCAGATGGCGCTTATTCGCCGTCTGGAGGGCGCGTTCCCACTGCTCGAGGAGGCTGGGTGCAAGGTTGGCATTGGTGTTGCGACCGGCGCTGACAAGGCATTCATCGGCGACTTCGAGTCGCTGGATGTCGAGCCTGATCGGAAGCTGCCGCTGGTGACAACCAAAGACATCATGACCGGCGAAGTGCAGTGGCGTGGTCAGGGGGTCATCAACCCCTTCGCCGAGTCTGGAGGGCTGGTCGATCTTGGCGAGTATCCGCGTCTGCGCCGCTACCTTGAGGCTCGCCGGGATGTGATTGCCGGTCGGCATTGCGCGAAGAAGGCTCCTGCCAACTGGTATCGCACGATTGACCGTATTACCCCGGCGCTGGCTGCGAGGCCCAAGCTGTTGATCCCTGACATCAAGGGTGAGTCGCACATTGTTTTCGAGGGCGGCGAGCTGTATCCAAGCCATAACCTTTACTACGTTACCTCGGACGATTGGGATTTGCGGGCCTTGCAAGCTGTGCTGCTGTCCGCTGTCTCGCGCCTGTTCGTGGCCACGTACTCAACGAAAATGCGAGGTGGCTTCTTGCGCTTCCAAGCGCAATACCTGCGCCGCATCCGTATCCCACGCTGGGCCGATGTGCCTGAACCGCTACGCCGCGAGCTGGCTGAGGCAGCCATCAAGCGGGACGTGCAAGCCTGCAACCGGGCTGTGTTCAGGCTCTACGGGCTGAGCCACGAAGAACGATCTGCCCTTGGGGGCAATGGAGAATAAATGGCACTTGATCTTGTCGATTACGAACAGAAGGCCCGCGACGCCGTAAAGGCGTTTTGGGGCAACCGTGAAGCTGCACGGCAAAAGCAGATTGAGTCAGGCAAGGCCGACCAAGGTGAACGCGCTGGCGTCACAGGCGGCAAGAACATGGACGGATTCTTGGCCTTGGTGCTCGATGTCATCAAGGCCAATGGTCTGGCCCACGCCGAGATTCACCAGAACCGGGCGATGCTGACCCTGCCCGGCTACTTCCGCCCGACAAAGCTGTGGGATTTGTTGGTGATCTACAAGGGCGAGCTGATCGCTGCCATCGAACTGAAAAGCCACGTCGGGCCATCGTTCAGCAACAATTTCAACAACCGTACCGAGGAAGCCATCGGAACAGCTCATGACCTCTGGACAGCCTACCGGGAAGAGGCATTCGGCAAGCAGCCACGCCCGTTCGTCGGCTGGCTGATGATGGTCGAAGATGCGCCGGAGTCCCGCCGTCCCGTTCGGGACTCGTCGCCGCACTTCCCGGTCTTCGAGGAGTTCAAGGGGGCATCGTATCTCACGCGGTATGACTTGCTGTGTCAGAGATTGGTGCAGGAGCAGCTCTACACGACCGCTGCCGTCATCGCGGCAGAACGCAGTGCGGTGGATACTGGCAACTTCACGGAGCTGTCGTCGATGACCAGCCTCAAGACATTCGTGTCGGCTTTGGCTGGGCACATCGCCGCCGAGGCGGCACGACTGGGCTGATTGCCCGTTCTCGATCATTCGGGCTTGGAGGCCGGACGATGGTGACAACCACAACTGATGCGCTTTCAGAGGTCTTGCGCGGGTATGGACGCGCTGATGAAGCGGCATTGGCATCACTGCTGGAGGTCAGCGACTGGGAGCGCATCGCTCGTCAGGAGCTGGAGCGCCGGGCTACCCGAATTGTGCAGTCGCTTGATGACGGCACCCTTGAGGCTATCGCATCTGGTTCGCTCGATGTCCGGGCCGTCTGCCGCCAAGTGGCCGACGAGATCAAGCAGACCGCTTAGACGATGGCGCTGCCTTCTTTCGACAACGGGTGGCGCGAGGGCCAGAGCGTAAAGCCGCGCATCCTCGTGCTGGAGATCAAAGACAAGGATCGCCCGGATGACAAGGCATTGGGCTGGGTGCTTGTCGAGCGGGAGGAAACCTATCGGCGCGATCCTCGGGATGGGACGATCTACGAGGCGTCCATTCGGCTTTCCTACCAGCGCATCACAGCCAAGTTTTCGCACCGGGATGGTGGAAAAGGGCGGTTTGATGGCAGCTACTCGCGCAACTTCAACGCTGTGTCGCTGACTTCGACCTCGATGTCGAAAGGGGCTGTATTCCTTGATTTGCCGGGGCTGGATGGTCAGCGTATCGGCACCTATCTGATGAATGAGATCGTCCAGTGGGTGCAGCAGTGGCCCGAGGCGACCGTCAATGGTATCGAGCTGCTGGCCGGACAGGGGCATGGTGACAACAAGGCACGGCGCAACTGGTTTTATGAGCAGTTCGGTCTGGTCTTCGACTACACCGACCCCGAGCATCGCGAAGGCCGATCCAGACCCATGCTGGCCGGAGCGTTAGTCAAAGTCGAGACGTGGAAGCAGAACATCACCGAGCACCGGATGCTCGACTATCTGGCCGCAGTTCTTTACGCCGAGGAACGTGCCACATCGGAGTTGCAGGCCCGTGATCGAGCCTGTGCCCAACTCATTGCCGAGCAGAGACGGGCAGAAGCCCGGCCTGTGCGCTGGGCGTTGCGGCGGTTGTATATCCACTATGCCAGCACCGTGCTTGCCGGGCTTGTCCTGACGGCCCTTGTCGGTATGGCGTGGATCAAGATGGCGTAGGGGAGCTATGTCCGATCTGAGCGGAAGTGAGCGTCGCAAGCTGGAAAAGCTGCTTGGTATGGGTGGCGGCTATGTCCTGAACTTCTCTGACCGCACCTTCGGTGACTTCTTCGATGAGTACCGGGTCGAGATTGATGCCGAACGGTACAAGGCGCGGGGTACGTCCAAGGCCAATCGGATGCGTACCTTCTGGGATGTGGATGGCAATCATGTCGTGGGGCGGGTCATTGGCGGGCTGATCGAGTATGCGACCGATGAGCAGTGCTTTGGCGACAGCAATCCGCTGCTGATCGACGACTGCCGAAAGATTGCCCAGCGTCTTCTCAGTGACCAGCCGGTGGCCGAGCTGGATGCGCTGACCGCCATCGCAGATGAGCGGGATTTCGAGGTGGTGGCAGAGCATGTCCGCGAAGCCATCGAGAAGAACCAGCCCGAGGGCGGGCTGGATCGACTACATACCTTCGTCAACAAGTTCATCCGTGTGACGTGCGAGCCGCACGGCATCACGATCACTCGTGACAAGCCGCTGCACAGTGTCTTCGGCGAGTACGTCAAGGCGCTCCGGGAAGGTGGCCACCTTGAGTCGGCCATGACCGAGCGCATTTTGAAGTCCAGTATCTCAGTGCTGGAAGCCTTCAATGATGTGCGCAACAACAAGAGCCTTGCACACGACAACCCGATCCTGAACTACGAGGAAAGCCTGCTGATCTTCAACCACGTTGCGGCATCCATCCGCTTCATCAAGGCGTTGGAAACGAAGATCAAGGCTCAGGCCAAGGTGGCAGAGCAGCAGGCTGCACGGTTTCCGTGGGATGAGAGCATTCCATTTTAGATAGCTATATAGCTAGCTATCTTCATTTGCCCGGCGATATGCCTCAAAGTTGTCGAGCAGGCTCTGGTACTGGCGGTGTGCCTCTGTGCCCGGTGGGGCGAAATTCGGCAGAGGCGGCTGAGTGCCCATCGGCCAGTGCTCGATGAGTTGATCGTCGTCGTCATCATTCGTCCGTGGGCGGCCTCGTGGCCGCTTAGGTTTCTCGTGGCCAGCCTTCTCCAGTTCGGCAGATAGCGCCTCGATGGCGGCCCACATTGCAGCGGGGTCAGCAGGTTTAGCCACGCACTCGCGTAGCGCCGTGGTGGCCGCTTCCATCGTCTTGGTGACGGCATCTAGGGCGATACCAAGCTGCTTTTTGCGGTACTCCGCATCGTGTTTAACCTTCCATGCGGCCCATTCCGCTTGCTCTTCTTCGGTGAGCAGTTCGCGGGCTTCGGCGGAAAGCTCCGATGCCCAGCGGTCGATGGTGCAGATGACTCGCTGGCGTCGGCGTCCTGTGGCTGTGCGCTCGTCTGTCCGCCGGAGGCATTGGACGGTGTTCCCTTCGACTGTGATCCCGCCCAACGACTTATTCACGTAGAGCGTGACTTTGAATTGCATTGTTTGGTGCTCTTGATTGGCTGATAGCTGTGACTATACGCAATCTGCGAAATGCAGACACTCGATCTCGGCGGTGTCGAACTCGATGCCCGCCACGGTGAACCGCTCGCCGACTGCGAGAGTGGGGGCGTTGCCGATGCGCAGCCGGAATGTGTTGTCCGGTTGCTGGATGACGTAGGTGCCATCAGGATCGGCATCGAGTACAGCGGACGTTACCCGCTCGAACTCGACACGATCCTCGTTCAGTCGCCAGATTGAGGCCATTCGCCCAGTTCCTCGATGACGACCGACACCCGGTATCGCCTGTCTTTTTCCGCCTTCGGCAACATGGCGACCAGCGAGGTCATCATGTCGGCAGGGCGATCAGTGACGGCTGTCGTGCAGATGGCTTCGTCTCCGTAGCATGACCGAGCCGATGTTGTGAGGACAGGTTGTGCCTTCGGCTGGTTAATTGTGGGCAGCAGGAACGGGCCTTCAACAACCGGCGATGTGTCCGCTTGGTGGTTGATGACAAAGTACGCGGCAGCTCCAGCCGCTGTCAGCAGCGCGAGCGTGGTGAGGATTTGCTTTCTGTACCACCACCAAAAGCTTTTGGGTTTGTAGGTGCTCGGAAAAGAGTCTTCCAAGTTAGGGGTGGGTTTCTTCTCTTCGGGCGGCACAGCTTCATCGAACAGGCCCGGCGCGAAGTCGATCTTGGCAGTTGTACTCATGTTGGGATGTCCTCCTTGGGCGTATCCAGCCCGTTGAAAAACTCATCTGCCAGCCTGGACACATCGGCTTTAATGGATGGAGCTGATGCAGCAGGCTCTGGCAGGGGTGGGAACCCCCCATTTGTACGGCGAGCCTGTGCCCGTTGTAAGCCTTCCCGGTCGTAATACTCGATGCTCCTGATCCTCCATTTCAGGCCCAGTTCTGAGAGGGCCGACAAGACATCCCTGAGCAGTAGATGGGCATAGCCATCTTTCATGCCGGATTCTGCATTCTCATAATGGGCAATTGAGCCAATGGCTGGCCTTAGATACTGCTCACGGGCCAATACCAAGTTAAAGGCCAGATGCTCATAGATGTCCTCCGGGATGTATGCAGCATCACGAGATGACAGTGCAAAATCACACCCAACCTCATTTGCTGCGGCTTGCAGTGCGTCCAGCAGGGCCTTGTAGTACTTGGCGTTTGCATAGCGATGCACCTTGTCTGCGATAGGCATCGTGGCGATGTCGATAGATGGTGCGTTGTACATTGGAGCGCCCTCAGTTGATGCTGCGCGAAACGTCACCGCGTTGCGCCCGATCATGTGCTGCGGCAGTCTGCTTGCGCAGCCGCTCGGTCTTCTGTGACGTGTAGATAGCCAGCAGGGCTTCGACCCGCTCCTTTTTCCGATAGATCGCTTCGGCCATGTAGTTGCTGACGCCTACTGCGCGGTTGAAATCTACCCAGAGCGCCCGGCTGGATACCTTGGTGATGTTGTTGTTCCATTCGGCGTCGCTGAACCGACGCCCCGCCTCTGTCAGTAGCATTTCGTGAGTGGACATCGTGTCGTAACCACCAATCGGCGCGGTCGGTAGCGTGCCGTAGCCGTCCTTGTCAGACAGCCACTCGGCGGGAGACTTGCCCTCGGCAGCGGCCAGCGCCGCGTCCGCATTCGCCGCAGCGACTTGTGCTGGCTCGAACTTGACGTTCGGGGCCACGCCGCCCGGAGGGACGCTACCAAACAGGATCGCGTGCTGTTCCTTGGTGTCCTTGCCCAGAATCGGGTAGTGCTGCGGGTTGCCGTCTTGGATCGGGAAAGTCGCGCAGAAATACGGGGCTGGGTCGGTCTTCCAGCCGATCCCCTGTTGCTGGTTGAAGGCGGACGGGAGTTGGCCGGGGTTGAAGGTGCCTTTCGATGCGCTCTGAGTGAAAGCCTTGGCGCGGGCCTCATCTTTCTGCGCGGTGCCGTAGGTGAAGTGCAGGTGCTTCACCATCGCGTCGCTGGGGGTGTTGCCGGACAGGCCAATGTACTGCCCGGCTTTGACCTCCATGCCCTGTTTCAAGCCGGTGGCAAAGCCGCTCATGTGGTAGTACGCCACCACGTCGCCATTGCTGCGCTCGATGAGGATCGCGTTGCCTGCCGAGCGCCGGTTGCCGATGAAGGTGATCTTGCCGTCCGTTGTGGCGTACAGAGGCTGCGACGCGCCACTGGTCGAGAAGTCCAGACCATCGTGCATGTGCGGCTTCTGGTTGGCGCTACCGAAGTTCCCTGCACCGCCGCCCCGGAATTTGCCGAAGCGCCCGGAGACGGTCTGCTTTTCGGTGGGGGATACCATGCAGGTATCGGCCAGCGCCGGAGTCACGGCCACCAGTGCGGCCAGAGCAAGCAGCTTGTGCATGGTCATGGCTCCCGGTACTCGTTTTCGTGGGCGGCGTAGCTGCCGTCAATGGTGCAGGTCAGTTGCACCGATTCCGGCCCGAAGGGCTGATCGGCCATCAGGCCACCCATCGGGGTTTTGCGGTTGGGGAACGAACGACCCTTGTTCAGCTTGGCAGCCTTGGCGACTTCGGCGAGCGTCCTGCCTCGGATGTGTGAGGTGTAGCCGTGGCCCAGTTCGCCGTTGCCGTCATCGACCCAGACCTCAATCTCGGCCACCGGCAGACCGAATACCTTGAACCCGTTGGGCGGTGTCAGCCGGTAGTGCTGTTCCTCGCCTGCTGGTTTGCGTGGCAGCAGGGCGCGTGTGGCTGGATGGTCGGGCAGGTCTTCGCGGCACTCCAGCGCGGCCTGCAACATCGGGCCAGCCACGGCCCAGAGTGTTGCGTTGGGTGCGGCTGGCTCGTTGTCGAGCAGCGGGACGGGCATCTGGCCGCAGACGACGCTGGAAAACGCCACCGCAGCAATTGTGATGAAGTGCTTGCTACGCATGGGCATGGCTCCTGATGTCGCTGTTGTGCTGTGCCCTGATGCGCATGGGCTTGATGGGCTTGGGGTCAGGCTGCTGCTTGGCCTGCCGGTCGAGCCACAGCTCGGCCAGCTCAGCAATAACCTGATCGTGCTCGCGCAGCCACGAGACGCGCAGTACGAGATAGCTGTCAGCGGTTTTCATGGGCGGGCCTCACGAGGTAGCGGTAAACGAGCCAGACCAGCGGCGTCAGGTACAAGATCGGGACAACGATGGCGAGGGCGATGGTTCCGAGCTGGGCAGCAGGCGGGCCATTCATCAGCGCATCGCGCTCGACGAACAAGGCGAGACATGTCCCGAGCACGCAGCAGATGTTGGTAACACGCTCGCGGCCAAGGCGACGTAGGATGGATTGAATCTGGGCCATCACTGAATCCCCCGAACCCAGAGCATGTCGCGGACGTAGCGGCCAAATGCGCCTTCCACGAACAGCGTGCCGGAGCGCACTTGCCACGCCCGATAGCTCCAGCGGATTGCATGGACAGAGAACGGCAGGCACATGCACAGCACGCTCAGGACAACCATCAGTGGAGCGCCCACAGCCAGTTGCCATGCGGCCATCAAGAAGACAAGCGCGACAACGATCCAATAGCCTCTTGATTTGAGCAGATGGCTACGAATCAACTTGCTGCGCTCCTTATCCTCAAGAAAGGCCAGTCGTTGCTTGCCTCGAACCTCCATTCGCGCATCAACAATGCGGCGGATTTCGGCAGGGTCTTCTGGGGCTAGTACGCCAAATCCGCAACGTGCGGAGCATTCCCAAGGGTAAAGCGCAGTGTCGTCAGCTTGAGCGTTGGCTGGTCGGTGCATGACTCCACGCCCACATTCAGGGCATCGAGGATTCCGCAGGGTATGCCAAAGGTCACGGATGAAACCGTGATTCCGCTTGAGCTGCCCCCAGCCCAAAATGGATAGCGGCATTGAAACGAAAGTGAATTTCGCAGCTTTCTTTGCTCCATTCAGGATACTCATGCGTGTGCCCTCCGGTGGTTTTTGCGCCGTTTGCGCTGGGCCAGCACGGTGTCCGCGACAGCCAGAAGGATGGCCAGCACTGTGGTTGGAACGGTGGTGTCGATCATGTTCATCTGGCCTCCTTTACGGGCTGGGAGAGTCGTTTTCGTGGTGGTGCTGCTGCTGTTTCGCCAGCGCCAGTGAGTGCTCGAACCATTGCTGCATGAGGTGAGCAATGTCGCTTTCACGAGCAAGCAGTGCTGGGTCGGTGTGCGGCACAGCGCGAATCGCGCCGGGGGCTTTGGGGCCCGCCTTCATAAGCCGGTTGACCTCTTTCGCGTAGATGTCCGTCGCCATGAGGCGATGCTGCTCAGGAGCTGCTTTCAATGCCGCCAGCGCGGAATACGCGATGACCGAAAGGGCATTGAGTGCATAGGCCAGCTCGCGCTGCTCGCGGAGTGCTGCGTCGAATTGAAGCTGCACATGAGCGATGGCATCGTTCCATCCAGAGTCGTAACCTTGTCGAACACCGTAGGCTTTGCCTACAACCAATCCGTGACTTTCGGCTGTGTACGCCTCATCGGTTTTGTACATAGTCATCACTCCTTGTCCGGCGAGGGTTCGCCGCTATCGGTATCGGTCGGGGGAGCCGAGTAGCGGCTGTCATAAGACTGGTCAATGCTCCCTGAGTCGCCAATGACGCCTTCGCTGCCTGTGCTGACGGTTTCGCCGTGCAGCGACGCCTTGTAGGCTGCGATGCGTGCGTCGGCTCCTTCGGAGTAGGCTGCTTTACCTTCGGCAAGGGCCGTGCGGCCTGATGCGGCGTAATCATTGGCGGAGGCGGTCGCGGCACCGCCAAATCCAGTAACGGCGGCTGCGCCTGCACCAGCCAGACCTGCTCGGACACGTTGCCCAAGGCTTGCGCCGCTATTGGCTGCATCTCGGAATGCCGCGACTCCGGCACTGCCGGTCGAGATCGCTGCATCAGTGGCACGAGCTACACTCCGGGCGCTCGCACCTACGGTGCCGGTGATGGCGCGGCCCAGCCCGACTCCAGCAGCATCGCTGACTTTTTGCCTACCGGAGCGGTTATCCGATTGAGGCGGCGGTACAGAAGCATCCGGTGCTGGCGGGGCAACGCCTTGGTCGCCTGCACTCAGCAGTGCCCGTTTTGGCGTCGTGCTACCGCGAACGCCTCCGCCATTGCCAGTGGGCGGCGTATCTCCACTGCCATTGCCGGGGAGCAACTCGCCTCCACCGTGGCCACCAATACGTCGCGACGGACTTCCTCCCCCGCTTGGTAGAGCGCCGCTGGATGCCGCATGGGCCATACCACTGCGCATCTGTCCAACTGCTTGCGTTTCGCCGAGGTCGCTCACGCCAGCGCCGATCCAGCGCAGCACATGATCCGGGAGGATTTGTGGCAGGCCGAAGGTCATGTAAAGCACGGGCAGGAGGGTCAGCCCGAACACCATGAACCACCAAGCAAAGCTCAGGAATGACGCGATTGCACCGACCGTCCCAGTCGATGTCACCACTGCACCGCGCATGGCAAAGAAGCCCTTGGCAATGAAGTCGATGATCGGATCGCTGACGAGCATGGCGGCGAACAGGCCGACTACGGCCAGCGCCGGGCGGGCGAACAGCGACAGCAGTAGCAGGTAGCCTTGCGATTGGCTGCCGACAAAAGTGCGGTCAGGTGTCATGTGCATGACCGCCCACAGGGGCGCAGCAATGATCGACTGGAGCACCGCCAGAATCCAGCCGACCACCACTGTCATGAAAATTACGTAGGGCAGGCTGGGCAGAAAAACGCCAAAGTAGAAGGCCATCGGTTCGATGTACGAGGCCATCATGGCAAGCTGCTTGACGGGCACCTCGATCACCCAATCCCAGATCGGCGTCACAACCTTGTCGAGATCGAGGCCGGTGCCGACGCCTTTGACGGATGAGAGCGTGCCAGCGACGACGCGCAACGCGGTCGCTCCCGTCTTGATCGCCACATCTGCCGCGCCGATCCCGGCGCGGGCAACCGTGAGGTAGTCACCGACGCACTTCATGCGGTTGAGAGAGCCTCCCATCTGGCCAGCGGTGCCGCAGAGAGGTGTGGTGCCAGAGGTGTTCGCGCCGGTCGCCATCTCGACCATGCTTTCCATCAAGCTGTTGATCCAGAGGCTCACCTTGGCGTCGAAATCGGCGTTAATCGAGCCGATGTTGATGTCGGACTGAGCGTCCTTGGGGATTACGCTGGTGAGGTCGCCGGGGCCGCTGGTCGGAGCCTTGTAATTTCCCTTCGCTTCCGACTTTTTGCTGATGGCCTCAGTTACCGTTGTCACCGATCCGATAAGTCGGCTGGCCGCTGCATCAGCGGGCAGTGCGGACAGCGACGGGGCAGAGACAGAGCCAACCGACTCCGATGTGATGGCTGTGATGCGCCCACGTACTTCTCCGACGCGCTGATACCAGCCTCCAGACATCGCCCAGCCTTCATCCGTCAGTGACGTGGCGAGCGATTGGAATCCTGATTTCACACCAGTTGTGTCACTCAGTGCAGCCATGAGGGCCGCTGCTACTTGAGTTTCCGCGGCATTCACCAGTTCGTTGAACGTTGCTGAATCCACGTTTGACCAATCACCCGAGATGTCATTCGGCCATGTGTTTACCCATGCCTCCAGATCGCCCATGAGTTTGGTAGCGGCCTGAATCTTGGCGTTCTGCGCCGCCACTCGGAGCTGCTCCAGAGCTGCTTCAATCCCGGTTGTGTCTTTTGCGGGCTGGGCGGCGTACTGGCTGATGCTGACAGTGCCGCACAGCGGTTCTCCACCCCCCAAGTTCGTCGTGGCGTTTCGATCCTTGATATGGAAGAGGTATTCGGTGCGCCCGCCATTCGTACTGGTTTTGTCGGCACTGGGGGCTGCACTAACCTGCGCGCCGGGATAAATCTGGTTTGCTGCGCGGGCGCAATAGGATGCGGCGAGGTACTGCTTACCGAAGTCGCGCAGCCCGTAGAAGCTCCCCGGATCATTGACTCCTTGCACGACTCCATCAGGATTCAGCACGCCAATCGCCATCCCGGTCTTGTAAGTGCCGTTGGCAAAGCCTACCCCCCACAGCGCAAACATCAGCACGACAAGCTGGATGAAGCTGAAACCGCTAGCCGTGGGGAGCAGCACCGCGCCCCCGGCCACGATCCGCACGGGTGTCCACAGCGATGACCAATTGCGTCCCATCACTTCGCCATCGTTGGCAGTATTCAGCGTCCCCATGATTGCGACGTAGCTGACGATGAGCGTGCCCACGACCAGAATTCCGCTGTTAAAGAAGCCCATCATGGTCGCGATGACGTTGCTGCTGGCAGCAACGGTATCCGGGTCGGCTCCCGTGACCAGCGCGTCGATCACCGGGCCGAAGATGTGCCGCAGCATATCGACGCTGTGGTCGGTGCAATTCGTTGCGTCATCGCACGGAGAAAACGGCATCTGTGCCATCGCTGCCAGCTCCCAAAATTGGTCAAGATGCCGTCATTCTAGGTGCTGTCGCGTATCGCTGCAACGGTATGCAAAAACTAAAGCATGGACATCAAAACCCGCTGAAATCCGCATAAATAAAGGGTTTTATGGTTTTGCAGATGGACTATAGACCATAAAAATATTTATTTTTCGTTTCCTTCTTGTGATAGCTAGCTAGCTATCTCTATAATCTCGTTGTGTCTTGTGATAGCTAGCTATCTAGCTCAACTCTGGAGGATGATGACGTGACGATCTTTGCTGTGGTCAATACCAAAGGCGGCGTGGGAAAGACCACGACCGCCGTCCATCTCGCCACGATGCTGGCCCGGCAGGGCAAGACCTTGCTGATTGACGGCGACCCGCAGGCGAGCGCTGCGAGCTGGGCTGCTTGGCGGCGAGAGAACGAGGGCTACACGCCCAGCCCGACGACGACATGCCTCGCGGGCAAAGCGATCCTGGCCGAAGGCAAGCAGCTTGCCAGCGGCTTCTCGCATGTCGTGGTGGATGCCGGTGGTCGCGACTCGGTGGGGTTGCGTTCCGCTCTGTTGCTCGCCCAACGCGCAGTTATTCCGATTGGTGCCTCCAACCTCGATGCCGCAGCCATGACCGATCTGCTGACAGTGGTCGAGCTGGCCCGTGACTACAACCCCGACCTCGATGTGCGCGTGTTGCTGACCCGCGTCGATCCGCGCACCAAGGACGCCGCTGAGATGCTGGAGTTTCTCGCCGAGCAGGAGCTGACTGTTCTGCCGACGAAGGTTTGCGAGCGCGTGGCCTTCCGCCGCGCCATCGGCGAAGGTGCGATCGTGCAGGAGCTGGGCAAGGATCAGGCCGCGATTGCGGAAATGGAAGCCTTCTTCAAAGAGGTGACAGCGTGAAGAAGATGCGCGGAAAACCTGACCTCACAGGCATTGCCACCCCACTGAAAGACCCGACCGCTTTTCTGGAAGGTGGAGCGGGAGATGTTGCCGACAAGGCGCATCGGGATGCTCCCAAAGCTGCGGCACCTGCCGCAGATGAGCCGCCCGTGCCGACCGTGCAGAAGCTCTTTCGGATGCGGTGGGACATCGCCAAAGCCCTCAAGGACGCCGCAAATGCGGAGTCAGTACCGGGCCACCGGGTGACGGAAACCGAGATCGTTGAGCGGTTGCTCAAACAGCATTTCGGGATCGAATGATAGCTAGCTAGCTAGATAGCTATCTAATTCCTTTTTCACCAGAAATGTGGACTCTGCTCCATATTGATGGAATAACTTGCATAATTGGCGCGGGGACGGTATAAACATGGCCATGAGAGGACTCAAGTCGGCGGTCAGCCCTATGACATTGCGCGAATTGGTCGACACAGGCGTCGTTACGACAGGCGCGGCGATTCGATTCGACGATGACGGCCAAGGTTTGGTCGGGATTGTGCTTGTCGGTAGTGATGAGCTGTTTCTCGGGACAGCACGAGGCAATGAGCCTCGTTATTTCACGAGTATCGACGGCTTGGTGTCGGCATTTCAGGACTGCGGTATCAATGATTTCAAGCTCGACGCGAGGGGCTTTGTCTCTCGCGGCAAGCAAGCATCAGCGCGGCGCGGATTTGGGCGTAGTGCCCAAGGCAAGCTGGGCGTTTAGGAGTAGCTATCGAGTAGCGACCAGAGGACAGGCACCGAAAAAGCAAAAGCCCCGTTGGCGCGGGGCTTTGTGCAAAGTTTCGGGGGGCGTTGAGACGTAGAAACAAAGCCGGAGGGGCTATCGACTTGGCGGTCGGTGTCTCACCCGAGGGAACCATCACAGGCCCTCATTCTACGTCCCAACCCCCCCGGTAGGCAAGTTTTTGCCCGCGTTTTTGCGCGGGCAGCGGAGGGGTATGGCTCGACAATCCACCGTCGCAGCACGCGACGAAGCACCGACACAGCGGTTTTTTCAGGGCGGCACCGCCCTGAATCGCGTGCTGCTTGAAGCTCCGTACCTGCCCCGGTGCTCCGACGATAAGACCGCTACGCGCATCCGTCCTCGTGAGTACGCGATTCGCTATCCATACATGCAGGTCAATCGACCGGGCATGGTGAGCTGGCTGATCTTCGACCTCGATCACTCAAACGCGCTCATCTGGGAGGATGCGGGCTTGCCAGCCCCCAACCTGATCGTGCGCAACCGCAGGAGTGGCCATAGCCACCTGTACTACGCCATCCCCCCCGTTTGCACGACAGAAAGCGCCCGCTCCAAACCCATCGCCTACATGAAGGCGATCTACGAGGCGTTCGCCGCCCGTCTGGACGCTGACACAGACTTCCACAGCGGGCCGGTCGCCAAAACTCCCGGCCATCCGTGGTGGCTGACATGGGAGATACACAGCCACACGTATGAGCTGGGCGAGCTGGCCGACTATGTGGAGCTGGCCGTGTCCTCGCCGTGGGGTAAAGGGCCGCAGCTCGATGAGGTCAGCCATTCGCGGCACTGCATCTTGTTCGAGCACCTGCGCTACTACGCCTATTCCATCGTCAACCGCGAGCGGGAAAAGGGGTCATTCTCGACCTTCACTCGCTTGCTGGAAGCCTACGCACATAACCGAAACAGTTTCCAGAAGCTCGGCTTCTCCGGCGACCTGCCCCTGTCCTCGCTGCGCGCCACGGTGAAATCGGTCGCCCGCTGGACATGGGATCGTTACCGGGGCGATAGCCGCTGCCATCGAGGCGTGATGCAGCTCGACAAGGACTTGCCGCTGGTTGAGCGGCAGCGACTTGCAGCCGCACGCACGCACGAGGTCAGGCAGAAGGCCACAGAGTCCAAGGTTCGGGCTGCCTGCCGCCAGCTCCAGCAGAAGGGCGAAACCCTCACTCAAGCCGCTATTGCGCGTCTGGCGGGCCTCTCTCGACAGACAGTCGCGGCCTACAAGCATGTCCTGACCGAAGTGCTCAAGCCAGCAGTTGTCGCCGTACTGGAGGTGGTCGCAGCACCCAGATCGGATGTTAAGCATGGTGTACATCAGGTATCTGCCCCCCGTGCCTCGTTGGTTGATTTGATCACCAAGGGGTTGGATTTGGAGCCTCTCGATTCTTCGTAGTGCTGTCCGGGGGGCTTTCGCTTTTGAGTAGCCCTAGCATTTTTTAAATGCGAGTAGCCGCAAGGGTTGTGGGTAAGTCCGCAGGACTTATCCATCATCCCGCGCAGCGCCGAAGGCGCGAAGTAGTAGCCCTGCCGCCCATCGGGCGGCTTCCCCCTCGGGGTGATGGATGGAGGTTTGTTGGTGATGGCAAAGAGATCATTTAGCCCTGAGCTGCTGGAGTCGCTTCGGTCGATGGTTGTGACAAAAGCTCTTGATGCCCTCGGGCTGCATTGGAAGCGCGATCCGGATTTTCAGCCGGTGAAGGATGCGGCCACTATCCGGTTGCATGTTGCAGTTGGTGGCCAGGTTTTCGAGCTGCTGGTGACTGGTGCCAAGTTTTTCGATACCCGTGCAGACAAAGGTGGTGGCGGTGCGATTGATCTGGCTATGCACCTCTTGGGGTCACCTCAGAAAACGGAAAAAATCGTACGGTAAGCCGCTGGCATGGTCTAGCTTCTCGCAAACGATCGTTTTTGAGAGGCTTCAATGAGAATCAGATCCGCGCTAGTGCTGGTATGGCATGTTGCTTTCTCGAAAACCACTCTCATATTGCACGGCTGAAACAGCCGAGTTTCGAGAACCACGAAAATGCTGTTTCTAGGGGTTGGCAGCTTGCGCAAAGCCGCGCAGTTGCTGGGTATCGGATCTCTTAACGTGCTTTAATTTCCGAATTCTGAAGCGACCCCATCATGGTCAGAGCGCCCACCCACGTACCGCCGACACCGAGTGCCAACAGCACCAGTGGCCCGACACAGCACACCGACGCACCGATGGCGGTCAGCGAACTCGCGACCAGCGAGCCTTTCCCGGTGAGTTGCATCCCCATTCCCATCTCCTGAGCCTGATTGCCTAGGTGCTATTCTAAACTCCGTACCAAAGTACGGAATCAAGGAGAAAGTGATGGCCACAGAGCTGACCATTGGCAAGCTGGCAGACGCCGCCGGGGTGAACGTCGAGACGATCCGCTACTACCAGCGACGCGGGCTGCTGGATGAACCAGCCAAACCCTTGGGTGGCCATCGGCGCTATCCGGTGGACATGGTGAAGCGACTGCGTTTCATCAAGCGGGCTCAGGCGCTGGGTTTCACGCTCTCGGAAGTCGGTGGACTGCTGACGCTGGATGAGTCGTGCGCCTGTGCCGAAACGCGAGCACGGGCTGCACGCAAGCTCGCGTTGATCGAGCAGAAGATGGCCGACTTGGTCGTCATGCAGCAACTGTTAGGCGAACTGGTGCAGCAATGTGATGCGGGAGACGGCGGAACGATCTGCCCGATCATCGAGGCACTGATCAGAGAGTAATGCCTGGCGGGTGAGCTGGAGATCGGAAAGCCCCTTTACGGTGGGATTCAGAGCTTACGTTGGTTTTTGGTTCCATTGCTCCCCAAACCCCAAGGACAAAGCTACGGTGCGGCTGAATGTGTCCATTGGTGGCGGCGGTGTTGAGCTACTGGCGACCGGGCCGAAGTGGTACGACACGCGGAAAGAGCAGGGCGGCGGTGCCATCGACCTGACCATGCACCTGTTCAGATTGTCATTTGTGGATGCGGTCAAACGGCTGTCGCCTTGATCGTGTTTGCAAGATGCCCCCGGCAGGGCCGCCGGAGGCCACTCGCCGCCGTGAGGCTCTGGGGGCAGGGTAGCGGTCTTCGCCCTTCGTCCTGCCCCCTTTCTTACCCTCTCAAAACGCGCTGTAGGCCCGTTTCTGGCCGACAACGAGCCGAAGGCGAGGCGTCAGCACGGTGTTTCACCAAAAACGAGCAGCCGACCGGGCAGCGGTACGTTACGAAAACCGCTCGCATATCGTATCTGTATTGCGTATCATATCTGTATTGGTACGATTTACGCTGATATGGTACGAAAGGAGCAACGATCATGGCACGTCAGGGCATCACTTTTGAGCAGGTCGCCGCCGTCGCTGATGCGCTGGCAGGCGAGGGTCAGCAGCCGACCATCCGGGCGGTGCGGGAGAAGCTGGGCGACACCGGCAGCCCGAACACTATTCACAAGCACTTGACCGCGTGGCGCGAGGCCCGCCCGGTGGCCGCAGCCGCTGCGCCGGAACTGCCGCAGGCGCTGACCGCTGCCATTGCCGCCGAGATCGAGCGGGCCGCATCGCGGGCACGCGGCGAGATCGAGGGCCGTCTGGTGCAGGCGCAGGCGGAGGCCGCCGAACTGGCCGCCGCTGGCGAGGTGCTGGAAGGCGAACGCGACGAGCTGGCCGAGCAGGTGGCCGTGCTGACCACTGAGCGCGACACGCTGGCAGGCAAAGCCGCCCAGCAGGCCGCCGACTTGGCCGAGGCGCAGCAGCGCATCGAGCGCGAGCAGCAGGCGGCAGAGTCTGCCCGGCTGGAGGTGGCAACCGCCCGGCACAAGATCGAGGCGCAGGCCGAGCGCGTGAGCGAGCAGGCCGCCGAGCTTGAGCGCCTACGCGCCGCACTGGCCGAGGCACAGCAGGGCCGCACCGCCACCGAACAACAGGCCGCCGTGCTGGCCGCCAAGCTGGAGGCGTGCGCCGACCGTGTGAGCCGCGCAGAGGCCCGCGCCGAGCAGATCGAGCAGCAGGCCGCCAAGGCTGCACAGGCCCACGACACCGCCCGCGCCGCAGCAGCGCAGGAAACCCGGCAGACGCAGGCCGAGCGTGACGAGGCTCGCAAGGTGGCAGCAGAGGCCCGCGAGCAGGCCGCACGACTTACCGGGCAGCTTGAGGCGCTGCAACGGCAGCAGGACAAAGCCGAGGCCGCCGAGAAGGCCACGAAGGCACCGAAAGGGAAGGGGGGCGAGTGATGCCAAGCGCCGCAGAATTTCAGGCGCTGTCCGATGAGTTGCGGCAGCTTGGGGCGGTGATCGTGCAGGCTGCGAACCTGGGCGATCAGGAGCTTGCATTGTGGGCCGTGGGGGCGCTGTCATCCGCAGCCGCCCGGCCTGCATGGTGGGCGAGAGAGGCCGCAGACAGCGAAGCTGTGGGATGCAAATAAAGTCCCATCCTAAGCTACGCCAATTTTCAGGACTGTTTTGAAAGACTCAGGCTTGGCAGGCGGGTAAAGTGTCATTCTGAAAGGATCGCGTGGCATTGGGCGCGGCCTGAATCGTGAAAATAAAGTCTCATACTTTCGAGCGTCTGAATCGTCGCCCACTACCGCCGGGACTGAGACACCAACAAGGGGGGCGTATGCCCAAAACCCGAAAACACCTCACCCCGACCGAAGCAGAGGCCAAGGGGCTTCTATGCCGTAAGCACCTCAAGGAACGCCTCCGCCTCATGCCGGGACTAAACACCAAGCCCGCTGGCAGTGTCTGGCAAGGTCAGGGGGCTTATGATGTGTACAACCCAGCCGAGTGCGTGCCGTGGCGCTGGATGCCTGGGCGTGCCCAAGTCCGTCGCCAGCACGTCGCAGCGCAGGCAAAAGACCTGATCGCCGCAGGCTGCATTGTGCTCGACACCGAAACCACCGGCCTCGGTGATGACGCCGAGATTTGCGAGATAACCATACTCGACGTGACCGGCGCACCGATCCTCGACACGCTGGTACGCCCGACCCGGCCAATCCCGGTCGAGGCGACAGCGATTCACAAAATCACCGACGCCATGGTGGCCAGTGCGCCGAGCTGGCCCGAGGTGGCCGAGCAGTACGCCGCCGCCGTTGCTGGCCGAACCGTCGTTGCCTACAACGTCGCTTTTGATGCGCGCTTGCTGCGGCAGACCTATCAGATACACGGAATCACCGCGCCAGTGTTGACGACCGCTTGCGCGATGCTGATGTATGCCGAGTGGCATGGAGAGTACGACCGGAGCCGCGACCGCTGGCGATGGTTGAAGCTGATCGAGGCTGCGACCGACTGCGGCGTGGCAGAAGACGGCGCACACCGCGCCCTTGCCGACGCCCGCATGACGCTGGGTGTGCTGCGATACTTGCAGCGCCGCACGAACGGACGGCGACCGGCAGGGCCGAAAGTGGCCACCGTCCCGCAGGAGGCTTTGCCCTCTGTTTTAGGATGAAACTCTATTTCAAAGAATGAGACTTTATTTGTACGGATGAATCTTTATTCGCATCCCACACATGGCTTCTAACCACGCTTCGTGCATCCAGAATGGGGCTATTTTTCCGTGCTGAAGTGTGCAAAGCGGATTGAGCACCCGGCGTGGGTTCTTCCATGTCTCGACGGAGAGCAACAGGCCGTCCGCATGGACGGAAAAGACTGGTAGTGCTTTCGGCTGGCCCTTCTTCTTGCCTTGCGTTTCGGTTGGCTTGAGGTCGTCCCAAACGCCTTGCACGGTTTTGTTCAGTTCGTCGATGAAGCGTTCCGGCATGGTTTTCAAGAGTTCGGCAGTGATTGCGTTCGCGTCCTCAAATTGCTTTCTTGCTTCGGCTTCCTTTTTCCGTCGTTTTTGCCGCTCCTGTTCGTATTCGTCTAAGGTTTGCCTGTGTCTGCGCTGTGCTTCAGCTTCCGCTTCTTCAGCTTGCCTTCGTGCTTCCTCTTTGGCTTTCTGTCGGCGTGCTTCACCCTCTGCTGTGAGTGCTGGTTTTACCAGTTCGCCAGACTTGGCCTCGATGGTGATCGAAAGCGGTTCGCCGCGATGGTCTACCAGATCGAAAGGCAGACCATCCGCATCGAATGCCGTGAGGTAAAGATTGGCCCCATAGACCTTGTGCCCCGGCCT